>CAXXTV010000012.1:0-455576 GCA_963674815.2 Desulfocapsaceae bacterium | reverse complement strand
GTCATCATTACCAGCTGATGCATTAGTCGGAAAGCACCTTGAAAGATAAATTTACACGGGCCCGATAAATGGCGGCTTTGCCATCATCAACAACCAAATCCAGCTTGACGATCTCAGCAATGCGCAGATCCCGCAGGCTCAAACCTGCTGCTTTAACCGCATTCTGTGCAGCATCTTCCCAGGATGTCGGACTTGAACCAACCATTTCGATAATTTTGTAAACGCTCTGAGACATGGAAATTCCTCCTTGGCTAAGGGTTTTGGAAAGCTGCAGTGCTTGAACTCACGCAGCCGGTACGTGCATCGGTTACACCGATTTACCTGAAACTGTCTCCTTACGAAGCTCAGACCATGTAGTCTCGCCCCATTGGTCCATAGATCATACCATGCTCAGAGCAGAAAAGCTTGTCAGCAGAATACAAATCTGTGTTCTGCTGGCCTGTTTGAGGATTGTTGCCGAGTGCCTTGTGTTCAAAGAGCTGCTGCGATGCCCCTGAGAGAATCCTCAGACAAATCAAGAGCGCAGGGTGCAGTGGAAGGGGCTTAGTGATTGGCACGTTTTTTGTTAGGTTAGAAGCAGTCGAAAGAAGAATTAGACTATACAAATTGTTATGAATGTAGTATAGATGCAGGCTTAAGGCCGTCTGGGCCGCTTATTGTTAAAAACCATTTCGAGGAGTGCGTGTGATGAATATGAGACCCGTTCTATTTTCAGTTGTTCTTCTGTTTCTGCTGGCTGGCCTGGCAACCACCGCAGGGGCTATCACCAGGTTTGGTGATAATCCTTTCTACCAGCCGCCCCTGAGCTCCGTCGAGCAGATGAAGAACATGTTCATGGAACACAAGAGTGATGTACAGAAAGGCTTGCAGAAAGCCGGTGTCGGCGAACTGTATGAGCCCCTGATGGCTCAACTGCCGAGTGCCGAGGTGGTTACCGTCGAGTATCAGAAAGGCCAGGAACTGGAATGGATGTTCTATCGCCGCAAGGGGCAGGGGCCGGTAATGGTAGACAAGGGGGTGGTCTGGGAATCGGATACTCCGTTTACCGGCTATCAGTTCTTTGTCGATTATAAGGAACAGCGGTATACGTTTGTCGTACCGCTTGTCTGCGGAAACCTTGCTCTCATGGGTGTCGGTCCCATCCCGGCCCCGGTGGTACCAGTCGCCCCTCCTGCTCCAGCCCCTCAACCGCAGCCAGCTCCAGAACCAGCTCCTGCACCGGTTCCCGTAGCAGCCGCTCAGCCCTTTGCCTTTATCGCTGATGCCGGCTACCTCTATCAGGCCGATCCGGCACACTACCTGCTGTTCAGGGGGTGGCGTCGAGTATACCCTCGCCGATAATCTTTCCCTGCTTGGCATGGTTGGCGTAGCGCCTCAAATAGAGGGCATCGACGGGAAAACCGCTTTCGTCGCCGATTTGATGCTGAATTACAACTGGTCCAAAATGTATGCCGGGATCGGTTTGGGCGCATGGCTGACCGGCGGTGACAGTGACCTTGACACCGAAGATAACGACCTCGATATCATTCTTGATATCGGCTACCGGTTCTATGAAAAACCTGACTCCTTCAAGCTTTCAGGTTTTGTCGAGTTTCGTTCGGCAGTTGATGAAATGAGTGACTTCGATCTCTATGGCCGCGTTGGTGCTGGTTTGAGATTTCACTTCTAACAGGGCGCACATACCCTGGCTGTTTTATCGGGGCCATCCGGCACTATTTATTCTCACTGAGCGGCTGGCCCCGCATGTCTCTTTCTGATTGTTGTCCTCTTGCTCCACAATGCTGCGGCAGATCAGCATGATTGCGCACCTAAGAGCCTGTCGGAGAATAAGGAATTTTTCCGACAGGCCATAAGGTTTCCGGATGGCACGATAGTGGACACGGTCACCAACGGTTGTGAATAATTGCTATGAAAAAACTTGGTATCGGAATGGTCGGGGCGCGCTGGGGGGCGCGCATGCATCTGGCAAACTATAAGACCCTACCTCCAGGGTTGGTCGAGCTGCGGGGCGTCTGCGCTCTTACCCGGGAAAGCGCGGAAACTTTTGCGCGTGATGCCGGGGTAGTTTTTGCGACAGGACGACTTTGAGGCGCTTCTTGCGCGGCAGGACATTGACGTGATAGACATCTGCACACCGCCGGCGGTCTCACCACGAGCTGGCCATCCGGGCCGCCGGGGCGGGCAAACACATCATCATGGAAAAACCGCTTACCGGTTACTTTGGTGAACCCGGCGACCGTGAACCAATCGGCCACCATGTGCCCCGCGCTCGAATGCGCGAGGGCGCCCGCCGCAATGCCGAAGCGGTACGTGAGGCCGTACGCCGCAACGGTTGTGCGCTTCTGCTATGCGGAGAACTGGGTTTACGCGCCCGCCCATCGTGAAGATGCGCAACCTCGTTGCTGTTTCCAAAGGCTCAATTTTGGAACTGCGCGCTGAGGAGAATCACTCAGGGTCAAACTCGGTTTTTTCCCGCGAGTGGAAATCGACAGGTGGCGGTGCCCTGCTGCGCATGGGGGTGCACTCGGTCGGCGCTTGTCTACACCTCAAACAATGGGAGGGCGAGTGCCGCATCGGCCGGGGTATCCGCCCCGTCTCGGTCATGGCTGACACCCGCCCGACCTGATTCACACCTCTGCCTCCGAGCGTGCGAGGAAGGCAAACGCACACCAATGGATCAGTTCAAATCCCATCGACGTCGAAGATTGGGCAAACGTGACCATTCGCTTCGAAGACGGTTCACGTGCCATCGTGCTCATCAGCGATGTGGGGCTCGGCGGACTGAATACGCGGATGACCGCGTTTCATGACCGACGGTGTTATCAGGGCCAACATGACCGCCAATGATGCGATAGAAACGTACGCCGTGGATGCGGCGACATTCAACGACGAGTACTTTACGGAAAAACTTGAAACCAAAGCAGGGTGGAATCGTCCGAGTTGTGATGAAGACTGGTTTCGCGGATTCTCGCAGGAGATCGAGGATTTCGCGCATGCCATTCGGGACGACCGCGAGCCTCGGGCGGGCATCGATCTTGCCGTGGATTGCGTCAATCTCATCTATTCGGCCTATGTTTCCGCCGAAGAAGGCCGTAGCGTGAGCTTGGAATAACGTGCCTTGGCGGCTGAGTGTCGCCCCGGCGCCCTGTCCTATAGATCTCTTGCAGCAGTTGTTGCAGCATTTCTGAAAAGCAGGATATCGGATTGGCCGGCAATCAGCCGGTAACCGCTGCCCTCCAGTTCCTGATTCGTTTTGCCCGGAAGCGGAAACCCTCCAAGCATTTTGCCTGAAACGCGGATGCGATTTTCAATCCTCTCGATCATGGCCGTGACCGTGCTGTTCTCAATATTTTCAAAGCACCCCATTGATCCGGCCAGATCAAAAGGACCTATGAAAAGCATATCAATTCCGTCAACGGCCGCTATTTCAGCGATATTGTCGCAACTTTCCACATGTTCGATCTGGGCAATCAGCAGGAGTTGATCGTTGGCGTTTTTCCCGTACGTCGGGTCAGCGCCATATCCGGAGGCGCGGACCATGGGTGCGGCATAGCCGCGTATACCAAGGGGAGGATACCTGCAGGCGGCAACGGCCTCTTGCGCCGCTTTTTTATCGGTAATCATCGGTATCACTCAGCGACTGTACCCCGATGTCAAGGATCCGTTTCAGGTAGACATGGTCGTTCCAGGGTACACGTACAATGACATGCCCCCCCGCACCCTTCACCGCCCTGATGAGGTGAAGGGTCGTTTCCAGGCCGGTATAGCCGTGTTCGTTGTCGATCAATATGACCGGCCAGCCGGAGTACACAGCCAGTTCTGCTAGGGTTGCGCAACCGGTCTGACTCCACATCGCCTTGATATTACAGCTGTTCAATAATTGTTTTTTTATCCAGTTTTCTTTCTTGAACATCGTCCCCTCATTTTTTTATGTTTGTCGGATCTGCTTGAGTGCCGCGAATTTCCCGATTCGATCAAGATAGATTTGCTGCCGTGCCTTTTATTTTCGCGGCTGTGAAGGAGCTGGCTTTTAGAACAGGTACGGCTCATTGTAAACGTCTGATCGGAAAATGCGATCTCTTTCCCATGGCTCAGAGTGTGATTGTAAATGGCAATAGCAGAATGGGGCAGAAGGGTGATAAACAATCTTCAGGAGTGTTCAGCCCCTACACCCGGTTTTTAACGCTTGGCTCTTCTGTCATGTAATAGCAAATCACATTTTTCTTTGATTAGGTTATGGCAATCGATACACTTTTCTGTGGTGCCTGTGGTGAGTCTAGGTATGGTAATAGATGCACAGGAGTTTATGTATTGCTGTAACGTGTTCCAGATAGGTAAAACTACCCCAAAATCTACGCGCTGGTGCCTAACATGCAAACAGTACTTTGTGGTGCTACGATGATCCACAGCCCAACGCTTTCTTCTGGTCATGTATGCTGACCGGCTGAGCGTGGCTGGCCCTGTTTTTTCAGGGTTTTGCCGGCTTGAAATTCAGCACCCGGGATGGCTTTGGCAGGTCTTGCAAAATAGTTGTTTCAAACGAGTTTGCCGGCTTAAAATCCTCTTGATATTTTAGATTTTCATACATATTATTGCAGTCAACGATGTGTCATGGGAAGTATGGCGCGGCGTGAGCCTTAACCACCCCCATACCTGGGGTGAGCCGACCCTTTCGGCCGCTTGCGGGCTTATCCGCTATTGTCTATGGAGGTTTGCCATGTATCTTCTCTATGGTGTGTCACTTCTGTCTGTAGCAGTTCTCTCATTTGTCGTGCTTTTAATTGGGTGCAGGAATCCAGTCCGCCCTAGCTGGGCCGGAGAAGGCCTTGTCGCCAACGTGTATTTGCCCTTGGCTATTGGCATGCTGATCATGGGGGCTGTCAATGTTCTTCAATCCTTGTTCCAGTTTTACCCAAGCCTGATTGAGGTTGGCTACAGTGCTCTGGTTCTGGCCCTGGCAGTCGGTATCTATATGCTGCTGAACGTTCGTAAGCATCTGGCAGATTATCGAGCCAAGGAAACGGGCGGAACGGTCATTGACATCGATTTCCAGGCAAATGGACAGGGAAATCAGCCGCAGCCGTCACTTCGCTACCGCAAAGCAGCCTGATCGTATCCTCTCCAGCGTCCCCGCCGATGTTTTGTAATCGCGGGCAATCCGCTGAGGAGTGGATTGCCTGCGATTGCTCTCGCCTGAATTTTCGTTGACTTGTTTCCGAGTTTGTTCAATAGTTCGCGAGAAAGGTTGTTTCCCATTCCGAACCTGATATATCAGTGCACTGTCAAACGGAGATTTCATGAGCGAAAAGGTCTATTTCATCGAGGCGGCGGACAACGAAGATGATGAGATTCTGTGTAAGAGATTAAAGCATGTCATTCAGTCTGAGAATCTTCTCGGCTGTATTTGTGATAAAGATATAACCGCAGTTAAAACGCATTTCGGGGAATCCAAAAAACTTGGGTATGTCCGACCGGTCTACCTGAGAATGCTCGGAGAATGTGTAAAACGCCAGGGGGGAGTTCCCTTTCTCACCGAGACATCAACGCTGTACAAAGGAAATCGCAGCGACGCGCTCAGGCATATCGCCCACGCCCAGGACCAGGGATTCGACTACGAGGCAACGGGTATGCCGATCATTATGGCAGACGGTCTGTTCGGTGATGAGGAGCACATCGTGCCGATCAATGGCAAAGTCTATAATTCCGTTCACATAGCGGCACTTTTTGGCAAATGTAATGCGCTCATTCTGGTGTCGCATTTTACCGGCCATCTCATCGCGGGTTTCGGTGCTGCGCTGAAAAATCTCGGCATGGGATGTGCCAGCCGCAAGGGAAAGATGGCTCAGCACTCCACGGCCAAACCAAAAATCATCAAAAAGAAATGCACCGGTTGTGGGACCTGTATCCAGTGGTGTCCGCAGGATGCGCTGACAATGAGTGCAGATGATCTGGCGCTGATCGATTCCGGAAGATGTATCGGTTGCGGTGAATGTCTGGCCATGTGCCGCTTCGATGCGGTTAAATATAATTGGGGTGCGACCTATGAAGAGCTGCAGAAAAAGGTTGTTGAGCATGCGCTGGGAATTTCATCGCTGTTTCAGGGCAAGGCTCTGTATATCAATGTTCTGACTAGAATATCAAAGGATTGCGACTGCATGGGGCATACCTTCGAAAAGATGGTCCCGGATATCGGCATCATGGTATCCGGTGATCCGGTGGCACTGGACGCGGCTTCTCTGGATGTCCTGGAACAGCGGGCTGGAAAGACCATGGCACAGCTGGCCTACGACATCCCGTACCGTTTCCAGTTAGACTATGCCAGAGAACTGCAATTTGGCACGCAAAACTATCAACTCATCAGTTTCTGACGTTCGGTCCTCTCCTTTGCCTGTGCGGCCAAAACAATTACCTTTGACTTTCGTCAGGATACATTTAATATGGCAGTCTCACATTGGTCGTGGCCTCCGGCGGTTGCCTGGCCATATGGAAAAACCTACGTTTAACTACCCGGATCCTCTCAGATGGCAAACGACATATCTTTGATGAAAAACTGGTCAGTCGAGCAGGCTACGAAACAATTTCGCATTGATAAGTGGGGTGCCGGTTATTTTTCGATTAACGATGCCGGAGACGTGGTGGTCACCCCGGCTGGGGCTGACAACGGCCCGAGCCTCAGCCTTCATGCTGTCGTCAAAGAGATCGAGACCCGAGGGTTTTCCATGCCGGTGCTGCTGCGGATTGAAAATATCCTCGGCAGCCAGATCAAGCTTCTCAATGAAACGTTCCGCAAGGTAATCCGCGAGAATAACTACAGAGGCGTCTATAAAGGGGTTTTTCCAATCAAGGTAAACCAGCAGGAACAGGTTATCGAGGCGATCAGCCAGTTTGGAAAGGAGTATAACCACGGCCTGGAAGCAGGAAGCAAACCTGAACTCATCGCTGCAATTTCGATGCTCAAGAATCGGGATGCCTGTCTTATCTGTAATGGCTACAAAGATGAGGAGTTCATTGACCTTGGCCTGTTTGCAGTAAAAATGGGTTACCGGGTCTTTTTCGTCATTGAGGTGCCGGGAGAGGTGGATCTCATCATCGAACGGGCAAAACACCACCGGGTAATCCCCGCCGTTGGCCTGCGTATCAAGCTGTCAACCCAGGCGAGTGGGCAATGGAACCGATCAGGCGGTGACAGCTCTGTTTTCGGGCTCTCTATGAACCATATCATCAACGTCATAGACCGGCTCAAGCAGGAGGACATGCTCGACTGCCTGCAACTCCTGCATTACCATATCGGCTCCCAGATTCCCAATATCAGTGACATTCGCGCAGGGGTCATGGAGGCGTGCCGACTCTATGAAGAACTCGTCAGGGAGGGGGCCCCTATGGGCTACCTCGATCTTGGCGGAGGGCTTGCCGTGGATTATGATGGCTCAAATTCGGATTCCCACTCGAGCCGGAACTACTCGCTGGAGGAATATTGCTGCGACGTTGTCGAATCAATTATATCCGTACTCGATAAAAACGATATCCCGCACCCGACCATCATTACTGAATCGGGCAGGGCGGTTGTCGCCTACTACTCCGTTCTGGTGTTCAATGTTCTTGACGTCAGCTCTTTTGAGCCGCCCCCATTGCTGAACAAAATGCCGAATGTCGACAGTGACCTGCTCGAAAACCTGATGGCAACCTACAATATGATTTCAGCAAAAAACATCCAGGAGTGCTGCAATGATGCCATTTTCTACCGCAACCAGGCCAGGCAACTGTTCAAGCACGGCCAGATTTCAATACGCGAAAGGGCGCTGGCGGAAAATCTTGCCCAGCATATCCATATAAAGATATCCGAACTCTCCCGTGAGCTTACTCACATTCCCAAAGATGTGCAGAAGATGAACCAGCTGATCTACGACATCTATTATGGCAACTTCAGTCTTTTCCAGTCGCTGCCGGATGTCTGGGCAATTGACCAGATCCTGCCGACTATGCCGCTGCACCGGCACCTCGAAACACCAACGCGGCAGGCAATCATCTCAGATATAACCTGCGACTGCGATGGTAAAATAGACAACTTCCCTGATGTTTTTGAGGGAAAAAGTACCATTATGCTCCACCCCCTCAAGGATGACGAGGATTACTACATGGGCGTGTTCCTTGTCGGTGCGTACCAGGAGACCCTTGGTGATTTGCATAACCTTTTCGGCGACACCAATGTTGTTTCAATTCATGTAAACGATGATGGCAGCTACAAATTCATGCTCGAATTAGAGGGCGATTCCGTCTCCGACGTGCTCTCTTATGTGGAATACGATATGCCTTCCATGAGGGCACGGCTGAAAGGCCTGGCGGAGGATGCCATTCAGAACGGCTATATCGCCCCCGGCGAACGAAAATCAATCCTGAAAAAATTTGAGGAGGGATTGCGGGGCTATACCTATTTTGAAAAGTAACGTAAAACAGGCAGTTCTGGGTAGTTCTGGGGACAGTATACCTATCTATCTTTGTAGATAGGTATACTGTCCCCAGAACTGCTAGGTATACTGTCCCCAGAACTGCTGTCCAATATTCGATACATTTCCGTGTGGTCTGTACCTCTTTCAGAACTGGCGGCAGCCCGGCGCCAGATATCGAGACAGGCATGGCCCAGTTTTGCCGGGATCTGCAGATTATCAGCGAGATTGACGGCGGTGGTAATGTCCTTGGTCATGAGATGAAGGGCAAAGCCGGAATCAAATGTTCCCGAGAGCATGAACGGTATGACTTTATTTTCGGATGTATTATTTTTACCGGTTGAACTGTTGAGAACCTGGGTGATAACGTGCTCATCTATGCCGAATTTCCTGCCGGTGTGGAGTGCCTCGACAGTAGCGACCAGGCTGGCGGCTGAAACGTAATTATTGAGCGCTTTCAGCGCATGGCCGGTGCCGGTTTCACCCGTGTGGTAAACAGCTGAGCCGAGAACTTCGAGAACAGGTCTGCACCGCTCCAAAGATTCTTTCGGACCACCAAACATGATGGCGAGTTTGCCCTGCTGTGCTCTCCTGACACCCCCTGAAACGGGTGCATCAACCATTGTTACCTGATGTCCTGAAAGAATTTCTGCTAGCTCTCTAGAGCGCAAAGGATCACTGGAGCTCATGTCGATAAGAGTGGTGCCAGCTCTCAAGGCAGCCAGAATGCCTGGTTGAGACCCTTCTCCAAGCACCGATAAAAAGACATCATCCGAGCTCGGCAACATGGTGATGACCATGTCAGCGTTCCGGGCAGATTGAGCAGCGGAGGAACCGCCAAGGCAGGCAAATTCCCGGGCAAACCGGTTGGTCGTGTCCGAGTTGATGTCGTAAACCGCCAGCTGATAGCCGGCAGCGGCAAGTCTTCCAGCCATCGGATAGCCCATCATCCCCAGGCCAATAAAAGCGATGCGGTTATTCTCACTAACCGATGTCATGAATGTCAAATCCCCATTTCTTTGAAGACTTCTTTGGCGATGCGGAAACTGTCAATGGCTGCAGGAACGCCGCAGTAGATTGCTGTCTGCAGGAAGACTTCACTTATCTCTTCTTTTGACAGCCCGTTGTTGATCGCGCCTCGTATGTGCAGCTTAACCTCATGGGGACGGTTCAGGGCGGTCAGCATGGCAAGGTTGATAATGCTGCGGGTCCGTCGATCAAACGTTGGTCGGTTCCAAATTTCACCCCAGCAGTAGCGGGTAACCAATTCCTGCATGGGTAGATTGAATGCATCGGCGTTTTTAATCGAGTTGTCCACGTGATCGGCGCCGAGAACCTCCCTTCTGACCTTTAACCCTTTTTCGAACAATTCATCCTGCATTGCTGGCTACCCCCCTTGATTTTCTTGATTTCTCGTTTCACAGTGCTTTACGGTCGGTAAAACGCCGCATTACTGCCGTAACGGCAGCCCACTATAACAGACTCGCCGATTGAGTTAAACATTCGATGTGGAAAAGGAACAGTCGCTTGATTATAAGATACGTATACTGTCCCCGGAACTCCTGCACCTGTCTCAGTGGGGGATTTCTGGGGCTGGCTGCACGGCTCAATTGTCACAGACGTGTCTGTTGGAGTAATCCTTTTCTGTGTAGATATCGGCCATGCCTGTCATCGGCATTGCCCCCTTGGCGATTTCTCCGCATTTACGCATCTGTTCTATGATCGGATCAGAGGCCATTTTTTTGCCAAAGGCCATCGCCTGCTGCTGGGCTTTGTTCCGCTCGCCCTGAGCGCACAGGGTGTCGATTTCCTGCTTTGTCTGTTCCGAACTCTTTTTGAGCTCGTTAAGCGTTGCCTCATCGATACCTGCCATACATTTCTGGACCTCCTGCATCGCCTGCATCATCTTTTGCATATCGCCTTTGTTCATGTTTCCGTAGTTTTGGGCAAACACGCTAACGGGGAGTAACAGGAGGCAAAAAATAACAGAGGTTTTCATGATTCTCTCCTTTGCGGTGGCTGGTTGTTGCTTGATGTGAATGTACCGAATGTCAGTGAAGTTTCGTACTGTGCTTACAATAATTATTTTCTCGGGTTTCGCCGGGAATAATGATCAAAAAGGGGCATGAATGGCTCATTGCTATCCATTGGCCGTCACAGGGCAGGGCTGCGGGAATCGGTCTCAGTTGACGATGCTGCAGGGAGAGAATAACAATCGCTGCCCAGCTAAGAAAGGAACCGAACAGGATGACGTTAGGCAATGATCCACTGCAGACCAGATGCGCGGCCGCCCAGAGCAGGGTTGCCTAGAGCATGGGCTGGCGGGTCGCAGATTTGATGCGGCCAGCGAAATAGGCAGCGATCCGGGCGAAATACCTCCGGATGATACATGTTATCAGGCAGATTCTTCTTTAATCCATCGAGACAACGGCATATCCCTGAGTCTGGTAGCCGATCAGAGAAATATAGCCGTTGGCGACAATCCGTACCCCGGGTAGAAAATCTTCATGAATGATATCCAGAAGATCAGCGGCGATACTGCACTGTTCAATTGTTAAGCCCTCGTCTGAAAACCTGCTGATGAGGGTCTGGATCTTCTGTTTGTCTTCGATCTCCTCATCGAGAACATAGTGGTCACCCTTGGTTATGAAACGGCTGGCGCCGCCCCGGAAACCGATAACGATGGATTTGTCCAGGCCGGCATCTCTCAATTGCTGGACAGTTTTCTGCAGCAGGTTCATGCGCAGGAGTAGTTTTTGAGAATCATCAAGATTGACATCGAAATAGACATTTGCCTGGAGAACATTTTTCAGGGCGCTGTCGTTATCATAGATAGCCTGGGCCGCCGAAGATGCGGCAGCTGTCAGCAGAAAGAGAGTCGAAACAATCAAGGTGAGCCAATTTGTCTTGCAATTTTTCATGGGATGCGAGCTCCTTTCAGCAGCCAAGATCCATCATTTTTTTTATTTTCAGCGCCTTATTGCCATCGTCTTCTACTGAATACCACACCTTGACCTGCTGCTTCTTTTCCAGTTCATCGAGTCGCGATACTCCCTCGAGCAGGGTGTCCGGACCAATGGAAATGACCACGCGCTTTCCTTTGAGGGGGCGAACTGATATCTGCATTTTCTCATCATCGACGCTGCTGATAAGACCCCTGACATACACTGTTTTATCCGTTGAAACCTCTTCGAAGAGATCACCGGCATGTCCAGACGGCAGGGTGAACAACGGGCACACCGTGATGAGAAGGGCGAACCCCAGTGTGGATATCTTTGTTTTTAGCATTGCTGACACCATCCTCCTTATGTGCTGCATTGTGGTATTATTTTCAACAACGTTAATCACAGATTGCTAAAATGCCATGCGACTGCACGTCAGCTCTTCAGATTCTGCGGGCATCCTCCCGCAGACGCGCCGGACTATTTCCTGTTCTCGATTGGCGTAAATGTGGTATTGTCGAACTCTTGAACGATGAGTTTACTCCGGACCAGAATAAAGAGGAGCTACCATGAAACTGAACGACCCTTTCGGACGCCTGGAAAAAAAACATCAGGCAGCATATCAAATGATGCGCGAGGCGATGCAGCGAGGCGGCATCAACACAATCCAGGCAGCCCAGGATGTCATTGCACGATCAAAAAATCGTACCCTCAAATTCCTGGCTGTGGTGCTGGCTGTCCTCTTGCTGGCCCTGGCGCTGTTTCCCCGCTTCATGCCGGCTATCGCCTGTCTGGCTGTTATCATCATTGTCTGGGCGGTCAACTCCATGATCAACGGGCGCAGATATGTGCAGCGCTATATTGAGGAGGAGCTGCGCACAAATGCACAGGATCATGATTCTTCCCCTTCTGCTTAGACGGGTTGTTTGCTTCCCGGCCCGGTGTATTTCGATCTGACGGCTGCGGTGATTTTGGTGTTCAACTTCTCAACCAGCGAGCAGAGATAGAAAAAGAACGGGAGCATGGCGACAACGATCAGCAATTCCGGCACCGAGTTCCTGCCGAATCCAAAAAGCTCATCGATGAGACGGTACATGCTGACATGGAAGAGATAAATGGGATAGGAGGCTTTGCCAATCCAGCTCAGCAGTGGGAATTGCAGCCTGTTGGCCAGCAGATAAACGGCTGCGACAGATAGTATGATCAGCGGCAGACCGTCTGTGCCAGCAGCGTAAAGAGGTAGCTTGCCGGAGCCTGATACTTGAAGACAATCATGATTGTCAGCACGACGGCCAGCAGCAGGATGAAACAACATTTCTTTTCATAGGCGGGAATCGCTTCCCAGGAATCGAGATAGTGGGGAAGGTACATGGCAAGAGCAAAAAGCAACAGGTAGAGAAAATAGACGTCTCTCCAGTACAAATGCACAAACCTCAAACTGTTGCCGACGGCAGCCGGCAACATGTCGCCATGCAACAGCAGATTTGCCGCGAGAAACCCGAAAACGATAGCGGTGAGCGAGAGCAAACGATAGCGTTTGCCCAACAAAAAGAGCAGTGGCGCAAGCAGGTAACACTGGATAATGGCCGGTATGAACCAAAAGTGGCCAAGCCCGTGCAGAGCAAAAACTGTCCACGATACAACCGGCTCAGCAAAGACATGGCACTGAATCAGGTAGGCTGCTATGAAGAGCGGATAAATTCGAATAAGTCTGCTGAAATAAAAATCTGCCAGGCCGCTTGCTTGAAAGGAACCGGCGGTATGTGAACGTTCAAGCGAGGCGGAGATACCGTAGCCGCTGACGATGAAGAACAGGCCGACAATGAGGCTCGCAAACCAGAGATAATCGCCGGTAACGTTTAAATTCAAAAAATGATTTATCAGGACCGCGCAAATCGCTATCCCCTTGAGACTGTTGGTTGATCCGAAGGTGTCTTTCATTGCTGAAGGGCTGGCAAAGATTCATAAAGGTACTGTTTCTTACCATATCGACACTGGTTTCTCCAATGATAACAAGCAGCGCACGTGATTCTCAGGCCCCGTGCAACTGCATCGTTGGGGTATGGAGACAAGGATGTCTGCCGGGGCCTGGCAGGATAACTGGCGATGAGGAAACGATTCCCGGCAATTAGCCAAGGCAGCCTCTATCAGCGGAGCTCCGAAAGGATGATCCGCTGATACAGGCTTGTTGGCCTTACAGCCGTATGGCGCTTCCGCTCACGTTCTGGCGCGCTTTCAGGGCGGCAAGCGTGGTAAGATTGAAAATATTATCGGCCTTGGAGCCCCGCTCGATAATGTGAGCCGACTTTTCAAGACCGACAAGGATCGGCCCGATGGCATCGACTTCGCCAAGCCGCATGAAGAGCTTGTAGGCGATATTTGCCGCATTGAGGTCAGGGAAAATCAAAACATTCGGTTCGCCTTTCAGGGCGGAGAACGGAAAAATCTCATCCCGCAGCTCGGTGTTAAAAGCAAGGTTTGCCTGAATTTCGCCCTCTATCTCAAGATCAGGCGCCATCTCCTTGGCGATTGCCGTTGCCCGGGCAACAGCAGCCGCACTCGGTGTGTCGGATGAACCAAAATTCGAGTAGGAGAGCATTGCCACCTTCGGGGTGATGTCGAATTCCCTGACAAATTCTGCAACGGAGACGGCTATTTCCGCAAGCTGCTGTTCATTTGGTGAAATGTTTATGGCCGTGTCCGCAAAAAAGAGCGTTCGATTTTTAAAAACCATCATGTAGACACTGGCGACGGTCTTCCTTTCACTTCTCCTGATGCATGAGAGCACGCGCCGGACGGCATAGGGATAGGGCAGGGCCTGGCCGTAAATCATACAGTCCACGTCGCCGCTGCTCAGCATCATCGCACCAAAATAACCGGCATCGCGCCGCATCATGTCGGAGGCATACGGCAAGGTGATTCCTTTGCGCTGTTTCCGCAAATGATAGGCAAAGGCGTATTTCTTGACGAGAGCAGGTTCATTGGCAGGGTCGATAATCTCCATCGAGTGTTCGACGGCACCGTATTTGTGGAGCAGGCCTTCTATCTCCGCTTTGTTCCCGAGAAGCACCGGTGTTGCCAGGTTCTCGTCCATTACCCGGATGGCGGCACGGATAATATTCTTGTTGTTGCCCTCGGGATAGACGACGCGCACCTGGCTCGTTTTTACCCGGTTGGTGACGTATCGCAGGATTGCTTTGGATATGCCAAGTGTGGATTCAAGATGGTCGGTGTATTCGCGCAGGTCAGCAAAAGGTTTTCTGGCAATGTTGCTGTCGATTGCCGCCTGGGCGACCGCTGGAGCAATGCGCAGCAGGGCGCGGGGATCGAAGGGCGTCGGGATCAGGTACTCCGGACCAAATTCAAAATGTTCGGCACCATAGGCCCTGAGCACCTGATCTGGAACCTCTTCTTTGGTGAGAGCGGCGATCGCCCTTACCGCCGCAATCTTCATCTCGGTGTTAATGGCCGTGGCCCTGACATCGAGTGCTCCCCTGAAAAGAAACGGGAAACAGAGAACATTGTTGACCTGGTTCGGATAGTCGCTGCGGCCGGTTGCCATAATGCAGTCGGGTCTCGCCTTTTTCGCTTCCGGGTAGGAAATTTCCGGTTCCGGATTGGCAAGGGCAAAAATAATCGGCTTGTCTGCCATCGATTTCACCATATCGGCAGTCAGGGCACCGGCGACACTTACCCCGCAGAACAGGTCCGCTCCTTCGAGCGCTTCCGCCAGTGTTCGCTTGGCTGTATCAATGGCAAACCGCTCTTTATAGGGATTCATGGATACGGTTCTGCCACGGTATATCACCCCTTTTGAGTCGCAGAGCGTCAGGTTCTTTTTGTCCAGCCCGAGATCGACAAACATTTGGGCACAGGCCAGCCCGGCGGCTCCGGCACCGTTAAAAACCGCCTTTACCGAGGAGATATCTTTACCGGTGATTTCAAGGGCGTTAAGAAAGGCTGCGGCGGTGATGATCGCCGTGCCGTGCTGGTCGTCATGGAATACCGGTATGTCGACCTTGCCTTTCAATGTCTCCTCTATATAGAAGCATTCCGGAGCCTTGATGTCTTCAAGATTGATGCCGCCGAATGTCGGAGCTATCAATTCGCAGGTCCTGATAAATTCGTCGGGATCCTCAGTATCTACCTCGATATCAAAGACATCAATATCGGCAAACTTCTTAAACAGTGCGCCTTTTCCCTCCATCACCGGTTTTCCGGCAACCGCTCCTATATTGCCGAGTCCCAGCACCGCGGTTCCGTTGGATATAACCGCCACCAGGTTGCCCTTGGCGGTGTATTCATAGGCATCTTCTTTGTTGGCGGCGATTTCTTCGCAGGGACGGGCCACTCCCGGGCTGTATGCCAGGGAAAGATCCTTCTGGGTAGAAAACGGTTTTGTGACGATAACTTCAATCTTGCCTTTTCGGCCGCTCCGGTGATACTCAAGCGATTCTGTATAGATATCTCTGGCCATCGATTCTCTCCCTTTATACTGCCTGCAATGCGCACGGACTATTCCAATAGAAAAATATCTGGACATACCAGAATAATTGTAAAAAACATATCGAAACGGTATGTTAATCCTGGTAAGACCAGTTGTCAATAGAGTTGTTTCATTTATATGGGCACATTGTCGCGTCCACTGTATTGTATACTTCACCCAGTACGTGTGTCTTGCTGATGCAGAGAATAATTGGTGGGCAGCAGGCAGTACTGTCGTTTCTTGATGGCGGGGGTTCTGAGGTTTGAGGCTGGTACCCAGTGAACCACTCTGGTAAAACAAAAGGGAGAGAGGCAGAAGGGCAGCATCTGCAAGCGATGTGCTTCGCCGGTTCCACCCCCTCAAAATCTGCAAAGTGCCTTAACCCTGATGATCCTTGAAACAGATCTTTTTCTCTCTGGCTGATGAAGAGGTGAAGCTATGCCCCTTCACCGGCTTGATTTTTCCTGCCTGCTGATCAGGGGACGACCAGGACCGGACAGTAAATTTTATTGAGCACCTTGTGAGTGACGCTGCCGAGAAAGAGTCCGGAAATATCTGAATGACCGTGTGAGCCCATGACGATAAGATCAAATTTTTTTGATTTTGCCAGGTTTGTCAGCAGCTTTCCCGGTTCCCCCGAAAGTATCTCGGTATCATGTTCTACACCGGCCTTGGTGAGAATGTGGGACGTTTTATTGAGGACCTCTGCTGCCTGCCGGGCAATCCTGTTTTTCAACTCCTCGACAAGCGCCCCGCCGATTTCCGGCATATTCCCGAGCCATTCATAACAACTGACCGCAGTGATTTTAGCGCCGCTCTGCTTGGCCAGGTAGAGCGCATATTCGGTGGCGTGATCGGCGTATGATGAACCATCGACGGGAAGCAGGATATGAGTGAATTGCATGAGAACCTCCTTGAGATGAGATGAAAAGCAAGCGCTTTAACGCACATCACAAATTACTGAACACACTGATAATATAAGTCCAAAGAGGGGTGGAGACAATGGCTCGTTTGGGAATATGTCTGATATAAGTTGTGACGCGCAGCAGAATGCTCTGCTGCCGCCGGCAAAGGCAAACGAAAGGGGCGTTGGCGGCCTGGGCGACTGCCGGGGGAAAGATCCGCCTGCTGGCCGGATTCTTAAGAGGCTGAACCAGCTCAGAGACTGTCCCGTGAAACGGATTATTCCAGCTTGTCTCTGACGCTGGCAATTTTATCGTGCATGGACTGGGACTTGTCGGTCCTGGTGCCGACCTTGATGGAACTGGTGATGCGCGGCACCCCCATCTCGTGAAGGGTCTGGTGGCATTCTTTTACCGCCTTGAAAACGGTATCCCAGTCCCCTTCAATATTTGTTCCGTAGGCGTGCAGGTTTGATTTCAACCCCGCCTTGTCGATTATCCGGTGACAGGCGGCGATATATTTTGACACGGAGAGCCCAACGCCAAACGGTGATACTGTCAGGTCGACAATTACCTTCATGCTATCCTCCCTTGCTCAATCTGATGAATAAACGAATCGTGAGGCAAAGTCATCACAGAGTGCCGAGAATTATAACTTTTTCTGTTGGAAAATCCAGGATAATTGATTATGTTTGCCGTGAAAAATCGTTGTATTACTTTGGGCTTAGACTGGTATGACCAGTTACATTACGGTGGAATTACTGTTATTATGCAAAAACGACACACCTACCCGTTCGCGGCGCTCATCGGCCAGGAAAAAATGAAGTCCGGGCTCCTGCTCAACGCCATTGATCCTTCCATCGGTGGGGTTCTGATCAGCGGCCATAAAGGGACGGGAAAATCGACCGCGGTGCGTGCCCTTGCCGAAATACTGCCGCGCATAGAAGTTGTCAAAGGCTGCCCGTATCACTGTGGGGCCGATGATCCTTCCCTGATGTGCAGCAGTTGCGCTGAAAGCCATCAGGGCGGCACCGAACTGCCGACCGAGATCCGCCCGATGCCGCTTGTCGAGCTGCCCTTGAGTGCTACCGAGGACCGTGTTGTCGGCACCCTGCACCTGGAACAGACCCTGAAAACAGGGACGCGGAATTTTGAACCCGGTCTACTGGCTGCCGCCAATCGGGGAATACTCTATGTGGACGAGGTTAATCTGCTTGACGACCATCTTGTTGATATCCTGCTCGATGCTGCAGCCTCGGGAATAAATGTGATTGAAAGGGAGGGCATCTCTTTTGTCCATCCCGCCCGCTTCATGCTGATCGGCACAATGAATCCGGAGGAGGGGGAACTGCGTCCCCAGTTTCTCGATCGTTTTGGCCTCAGTCTCAGTGTCGACAGTGTCAGGGATCCCCGACTTCGTGCCCGGATCGTTTCCCGGAGAATTGCTTTTGACAATGATCCCCGATCATTTGTCGCAGACAATGCACGCGAAGAAGCCATTATCGCCGAGCAGGTACGAGTCGCCCGCGATCTGTTGCCGGTGGTGAACATTCCGGAGGAAATGATCGAGCTTGCCGTGCAGCTTTCCGTTGAGGTTAAGGCCCAGGGACATCGGGCTGATATCGCCATTATCAAAACGGCGCGTGCCCTGGCGGCCTTTCTCGAGAATAAGCAGGTTGAGCGGCAGCATATCGCCGAAGCCGCCCGCTTTGCACTCCTTCACCGCATCACGAGCATGCCGCTGGCAACTGCCGGGATGCTCGAAGAGAAACTGGAGGAAATCCTTGCCGGAGTTCTCGACAGGGAGAAGCCTGCAAAGCCCGACACCTTGTTTGAGCAATCATATGAGCCCTGGATGAGTTTTCTGACCAGGTTCCCGGGGCCACTGCCGCTTCAAACGTCGATATGCTCTTTTCCTTTCTCGAAGAAAAAAAAAGCGGTTTTCGATGCCGATGAATTGATCTGTGTTGAGGAAATCGACCTGGAAACCCTGCAGGTTTCCGGCAGCCGGGCAGGCAGGAAGCGAACGCCACGGGCGACAGCAGCCTCCGGCAGATTCATCAGGGCAGAACCGGTGCGCGAGGGTGAAGGTGATTTTGACCTTGCCCTGGATGCGACGCTGCGTGCGGCCCTTCTCAGACAGGGCACCTCGCCAGGCGGGGTACGGTTTAACGTGGTCGAGAGCGACCTGAGAAAAAAGGTTTACAAGCGACCTCGGAAAACATTGATTATTTTTGTCGTTGACGCTTCGGATTCCATGGGGGAGGGCGCCTACGCCCGCATTAAATCGGCCAAAGGCGCCGTGCTGGCGATCCTGGCGAAGGCGTATCAAAAGCGTCACCGGGTGGGCATGGTCGCCTTTCGTGATGAGCGTGCGGACGTTGTTCTGCAGCCGACTTCAAGCCTGCCGCTCGCCCGGCAGCAGCTGAGAGCGCTGCCGACCGGAGGAGCGACACCATTTGGTGATGGCCTGATGAAGGCCTGGCAGCTGGTAAAGACAGAACGTCTGAAAGATCCGGGTGTCAGGCCGCTGCTGGTCATTCTCTCGGATGGCGAAGCAAACGTACCGTATGATCCCAGCCTCCGCCTGACGGAAGTGATGCCGGAGCTGTTCCTGATAGCGGAAAGAATGAGCCGCGATAATGTTTCTTCGATAGTTATTGATACCAGGCCGCTGCACGAGCCGAAAGAAACCATGCGCACACTGTCCCGGTTGCTCGGTGGAACATACCATCATATCGGTCGGCTGAAAACCGACGGCATGGTTCGGGCGGTCGCTGACTTCTAGCGCGTCTATGAAGTAATGATTTTTCTAAAGGAAACAGGATGAAGGGGCATTCTCCGAGGGGATTGGCATGGCTGATGTGGGGCCTGGTGGCGGCACTGTACCTGATCGGTTTTTTTCAGCGTATGGCCCCGGCAGTCATGGTCGATGAGCTGATGCGGGATTTCAGCATCGGCGGTGCGGTACTCGGCAACCTCTCTGCAGCGTATTTTTATTCCTATGCACTGATGCAGATTCCAAGCGGTCTTCTCGTTGACAGTGTCGGTCCCCGAAAAGTAAGTGCCTGGGGCTGCTCTGGTGCCGCTGTCGGTATTATGATATTTGCCTGGGGGCCGAACCTGTGGTTTGCCTATCTGGGAAGACTGCTTATCGGCTGCTCTGTCGCCGTTGCCTGGGTTTCCTGCATGAAACTTGCCGGAAACTGGTTCCCCTCCAATCGTTTTGCCTCGGTTACCGGGATTGCCCTGCTTTTTGGTAATGTCGGCGGCGTCATGGCCGGAGTTCCGCTTGCGGAGATCGTTTCCTGGCTTGGCTGGCGGGCGGCAATGGCCGGCTCGGGAGTGGTAACCCTTGCCGTCGCACTGGTGATCTGGCTTGTCGTTCGTGATGACCCTGGTGAATATGGGTATGAAAGTCATGCCCATGCCTCGGTTCGTAAAAACGGCAGTCTCTCGGCGGGTGTCGCCTTGAAATCGGTTGTCTTTCGCAAAGACACCTGGCTGCTGTTTCTTGCCGGCGGGCTTTCCGCCGCACCGGTGCTGGTATTTGCCGGCTTGTGGGGTGTTCCCTACCTGACCCAGGTCCATGGCCTCGAGCGGACACATGCGGCAACGATCACCTCTACCATGCTCATTGCCTGGGCTCTCGGAGGACCGGTGCTTGGTGCACTGTCTGACAGGATCGGCAGGCGCAAGTCGCCCTACCTGGGAGCAACTTTGCTTGCTGCTTTTTTCTGGGGTGTTTTTCTCTTTATCGATCTGCCCTATATCTTTTTTTATCCGGTGCTGGCGCTGATCGGTTTCATGTCCGGAGCCCTGATCATTGGTTTTGCCTTTGCCCGAGAGGTCAATCACCCCGGTGCGTCCGGCGCGGTCGGCGGCGTCGTCAACATGTCGGTCCTTGGTTTTGCAGCGATCATGCAGCCGCTGCTCGGCATGATCCTTGACCGGCAGTGGGACGGAACGCTTGTTGAAGGGGTGCGCATCTACAGCAGCAACGCCTATTCGTCTGCCTTCAGCTGGCTTTTTGTCTGCACCTCCCTGTCAGTGGTCATGGTGCTGTTCACCAGGGAGTCCTATTGCAGACTGGCTGAAGAGTGATGGTGCCCGGGTTATCTGCGGATAACCAATGCACCATGTCGGCCGGCGATTACTGACCTTTCCTGACGGTGTTCAAGATCTTCATTGCCCTTGAGGTGTTGAACACGCCGCACACGCAGAACTTGGCCATACAGCAGGCGGCTGCTTTGGGCGTCATTCTTCCTTCCTTGACCCGGTCCATCATTTTTCTGGCAAAATGAGAGGAGACCATGCCGTGCCCGCACATGGTCGAGATTGACAGTGTCCGCTGGTCGGGAAGCTTCTCCGTGGCTCCGTGAAAGCCAAGCGTATATTCCACGGCATGAGGCGTTATCTCAACCTCTCCACAGATATCCCTGGTGTCGTCGATTAGCGCACTGATGTTGATTGACAGCCCCAGATCGAGTTTTTTCACGTCCCGGACAAAGTCTGTGGCCCGGTCCCGTCTGTCAAAAACTACGGCAGCAGAACCGGGTCCTGGCATTTCCGCGATCAGGGTTTCGTAGGTTGTTTTCTCCTGCCGGCCGATGAAATAGAGCTTGATGAAGGTGAGATCCTTCTCCGGTCGGTACAGTGAATTCACCAGGGCATTGCCCATGTTTATCGGTTCGTATTTAATTGCCGCCCGCAGAAATGTCCGGGCTTTCTCCAGAGCTCCCTGCTCGTTGAACCCCTTGGCAGCCATGGCGAAAACGATAAAATCGTCCCGCAGGTTATCTTTTTCACCGTATCTGTGCAGTGTATTTGTCATTGTCCAACCTCCTGGGCAGCTGCAGCGCTGTCTGTTGCCCGCCCGAGCCCAAGATTCAACTTGGCCCAGCCGATTTCGAACCCCTCTTCAAGCAAGATATCTTTTATGGCATCATCACCGTTTTCATCACAGACCGTGGATAAACCGATACTGATTACCGTTTCAACGTTTTTGCAGAGCTCCTTTACCAGGGAGAGCAGGCGCTTCGTATCGCTGAGCTTGGCGGTCAGTTCAACAATGCAGGACAGTACTTTTTCATCGAGTATGTCTTCCCTGATATCTCCGGTTTCGGTGTTGGTCATCATCTGGGTAATCGGGTTGCCTGATTCGAAGACTGCCCCGGAAGTAGCAAGAATCCGGGTAACGGCCTGGACCTCTCGAAAATACGCGCCGATTCCCGGTCGTCCGAATTCCACCACCAGGCCGACTTCGCCCTGTTTGATTCGGTTGCTGACATCATTGGTCTTGACTTCTTCGGTGCCCCGCCCGTGGACACCCGTCGATTCATGGGTGACCATCGGGTCACTGAAAGCCCGGCGAATAATTCGCGGCCACTCGAGATCGTCCGGAGCAATGGCCTCGGTCGGGCAGACATCAGGGTCGGGCTGAAACCTGAGGCTGATAGTTTTGAGAATTTTACGGATTGTCCTGGTGAGGCCCGGCGGCAGGTGCTCAAAACTGAGACTGCGGTAGCAGTTGTGGCACTCCACACAGGTTTCAGTATTGATCTCGGATAAGCCGTCATCAGCGATGAAGATCGCTCCTACCGGGCAAACCGGGACACAGTTGGCGCAGCCGACGCATTTTTCTTTGAGGATTTTCATGATTTGTTTTCCTGTGAACTGTTTGTCTGTCATCATTGTCTACCGATAAACACGCAGAGAATGTATCCAAAATATGCGGTAATAGCAATAATTCATCATCTTGAAATAAAAAAAAAACAAAAATCTGCAGAATATTATCTTTGATAATGGTATGGTGCTAGATCATTTAGGGCCTTTCAGCGAGCACCGTGGGGTGCTGATGGTTATTTTGCAATTTCTGATTTTTTGGATACAAAATGGCAGCACCAACTACCAGAAAAAATACTGGTCGGTTATCGGTAAGAGAACAGACCTATCGTCTTCTCAAGAAAAAGATACTCAACGGCCATTTTCCGCCAGAAGAGCGACTGGTGGAAGAATCGCTGGCCGGACTGCTTGGTGTCAGCCGTACCCCGGTCCGTGAGGCACTTCACAAGCTGGAGCTTGAAGGTCTCGTCAGGCAAAAAGGCGCGCGGGGGTTCTGTGTTCCGGAGAAAACCGCAGAGGAAATGTCTGAACTCTTTGAGATCCGGGCTGTACTTGAAGGGTATGCGCTGTCCTGTCTCTGCCGGACGATATCAGGGGATGACGTCCGGCGGTTGAGCGAATGTATAGCCAGGGCGGAGCGCGGAGTTCTGGAAAATAAGCTCGACCTTGTCTTTGAAAACAACACAGAATTTCATGATTTGATCTATCAACTGGTCGGGAAAAAGAGGCCACGCCTTTTTAATTTGATCGAAGATATGCGTGATTATATTCTTCGCTATAGAAAAAATACGCTTGGCACTTTTCGGGCCGCCAAGAGAAGTATTTTAGGTCACAAGAAAATTCTGCTGGCCTTGGATCTTAAAGATCCCGCACTCTGCGAACAGGTGATGCGGGCGCACATATCTGAAGCTGAGGCGGATACAGCCTGCACACTGTCAGCTGCTTCATCGGCAGAACCGCAACAAACATATAACCGTGGTGAGCAGCGTCGTGCGGTCCTGCCGCCGAAGTGGTGACTACAGATACCAGAAGGGAGGGAGTATGGAGTACACATTTTTAGGCAATAGTGGTGTCCAGGTTTCACGTTTGTGTATGGGAACCATGACCTTCGGTGACGAGGCCGGCAAGGATGAATCTGCGGCAATGTTTAAACGCTGCCGGGAGGCGGGAATCAACTTTTTTGACTGCGCGAATGTCTATAGCCAGGGAAGAGCTGAGGAAATATTGGGCGAGCTCAGCCAAGGAGTCCGCGATGATCTGGTCATTACGACCAAGGTCTGGGGACAGATGGGGGATGATATCAACAGCCAGGGCTGCTCGCGCAGACATATCTTTGCCGCTGCCGAGGCAAGCCTGAAACGACTGAAGACATCCTACATAGATATCTACCTGTTGCACAGGTTCGACCCGCACACACCGCTCGAGGAAACACTGGCAGCATTGGGCGACCTGGTAACTCAGGGTAAGGTACGCTACATCGGGGCGAGCAACTTTGCCGCCTGGCAGATGGCAAAGGCGCTGGGGCTGGCAGCGCAGCATGACTGGCCGTCCCTGAAGTGCGTTCAGCCGATGTACAACCTCGTAAAACGCCAGGCGGAGGTGGAAATTCTGCCCTTTGCCGAATCTGAGAATGTTGCGGTCATCAGCTACAACCCGCTTGGCGGCGGGCTGTTGACTGGCAAGTACGGAAAAAATATCGAGGAATCGTCGAGTCGGCTGGGCAGCAATAAAATGTACCGGAAGCGTTACGGTGACGAGTGGATGCTGAAGGCTGCGCTCGACTATGTTTCCTATGCGCGGGACAACGGCTATAACCCGGTCAGCCTGGCGGTGGCCTGGGTTGCCGCGCATCCCGGGATAACTGCGCCGATTATTGGAGCACGGAATGTAGAGCAGCTGGAAGATTCACTTGCTGCCGCTGATATTTCGATGACTGCGGAGCTGTATGCGGATCTCTGTAAGATAGCGCCGACCCCGGTACCGGCAACGGATCGGTCGGAGGAGCTCCACAAGGATTGACAAGAACGCTAATGAATGTGCTGGGGAGCAGGAAATGGCTGAAATACTGAAAGAACTTGAGCGCAGGTTGCGTGCCGATAGAGCGGGAGAACTCTATTTTGACCGGTTCACCCGCGGGCGGTACGCAACGGATGCCTCGCATTACCAGATGTTTCCCGCTGGCGTTCTTGTGCCGCGCTCCCTAAATGATGTCAGGGCGGCGCTTGAGCACTGCCGTGCGCTCGGGGTACCGGTCCTGTCCCGCGGCGGCGGTTCGTCACAATGTGGTCAGACCGTTAATGAGGCACTGGTAGTAGATTATTCGAAATACCTGAACCGGCTACTGGATTTCGATGCAGAAGCGCAGCGCTGCAGGGTGGAGCCGGGTATTGTCCTTGATGAACTCAACGCCCGCCTGAAGACGGAAGGACTGTGGTTCCCTGTTGATGTCTCTACCTCCTCGCGGGCGACGATCGGGGGGATGGCCGGGAACAACTCAGCGGGAAGCCGCTCCATCAAATACGGCATGATGCGCGATAATGTCATTGCCATTGATGCCCTTCTCGCTGACGGCTCGGATATGACCTTTTCTGTCTTTGGCGGCAATTCCGGAGAGCAGCAGAAAACAGGTGCGCTCGCTGACAAATTGATAGCCCTGGGAGAGCGGGAAACTGAAGAAATTACCAGACGTTTTCCGCGTCTCCTGCGCAGGGTCGGGGGCTACAATCTCGATGCGCTCGTGCCCGGCAGCCGGCCGATAAATCTCTCCCATCTTCTCGTCGGCTCGGAGGGAACACTGGGCTGTTTTCACCAGCTTGAATTAAAGCTGGCGCACCTCCCGCAGAACCGGGTTCTTGGCGTCTGTCATTTTCCCTCTTTTTATGCGGCGATGGATTCCGCCCAGCACCTCGTTAAACTGCAGCCGACGGCGGTCGAACTGATTGATCGAACGATGATTGAGCTGTCACGTGATATCCCGATCTATCGGTCGATCGTCGAGAGATTTGTACGCGGCACGCCGGAGGCGCTGCTTCTGGTGGAATTTGCTGAAGATGATCAGCGGGAAAACCTGGACCGCCTGGCGCGGCTCTCTCAATGCATGGCGGATCTGGGCTATTCATGGCTTGAAAAAGGCGCCCAAGTCGGCTGTGTCGTCGAGGCAATCGACCCCGCCTTCCAGAAATCGATTTTCGAAGTCCGCAAATCCGGCCTCAACATCATGATGTCCATGAAGGAGGCAAGAAAACCAGTCTCTTTTGTTGAGGATTGCGCCGTTGAGCTTGAGGACCTGGCTGACTACACCGCCCGCCTTACCGATATCTTCAGCAAATACAACACGACCGGAACCTGGTATGCCCACGCTTCCGTCGGCTGCCTCCATGTCCGCCCCGTCCTCAACCTGAAGCAGGACCAGGATGTCAAGACCATGCGTGCCATAGTTGAGGAAACACTTGACATGGTGCAGGAATACAAGGGGTCTCACTCCGGTGAACATGGCGACGGCATTGTCAGGTCGGAGTTTCACGAGCGGATGTTCGGCAGCCGCATGGTTGAGAATTTCCAGGAGGTAAAGCATCTTTTTGACCCCTCGGGGCTGCTTAATCCCGGTAAGATCGTCAATCCTCCCAGGATGGATGATCGCCGCCTGTTCCGGTATGGCCCTGGTTATCAGGCCGTGGAGATGGCAACGGTTTTTGACTGGTCCCAATGGCCGGGCAACGGCAGCGGCTTCCAGGGTGCCGTTGAGATGTGCAACAATAACGGGGCCTGCAGGAAAATGCTCGAAGGATCCATGTGTCCGTCCTATCGGGTGACCCGCAATGAAAGGGATTCCACACGAGGTCGGGCCAACACCCTCAGGCTGGCGATTTCAGGGCAACTCGGCCCGGGTGCGCTGACGTCTGATGAAATGGCCGAGACCCTGAAGCTCTGCGTCTCCTGCAAGGCGTGCAGGCGTGAGTGTCCCACCGGCGTGGATATGGCAAAGATGAAAATCGAGGTTACCGCCGCCCGGAAGAAGGAGAGAGGATTTTCACTGCATGATCATTTGCTTGCCTGGATGCCGCTCTATGCCCCCATTCTCTGCCGGGTCCCCTGGCTGCCCAATCTCCGGAACAGTGTTGGGCTGATCGCCAGGATGTCGGAAAAAATTGATGGATTCACCTCGCGGAGACCTCTGCCCCGATGGCGCCGGGATATCTACCGTCCGCAGGAACAGGAAGGACCAGCCGATGGCGCCGAGGTGATCCTCTTCGGTGACACCTTCAACACCTATTTTGAAAGTGAAAACCTGCATGATGCCCGGGATATCATGATTGCGGCGGGATACCGTGTGCTGACGCCCCGACCGGTCTCCGGGGGCAGCAGGCCGCTGTGCTGCGGGCGAACGTATCTGACGGCAGGGAAGATCGAACAGGCCCGAAAAGAGGCGGGCAGGCTGGTTGAAACCTATTATCCGTTTGCCAGAAGGGGTGTTCCCATCGTCGGTCTTGAGCCGAGCTGCCTGCTCTGTCTCAGGGATGAAATCCCCTCACTGATTCCCGGGGACAAGAGTGCACTCGTTGCGCAGCAGGCACTGCTCTTTGAAGAATTCTGCGTCACAGAGAAACTGCATCTCAATCTCAAACCGGTTGCACGGAAAGCCCTCGTTCACGGCCATTGCCACCAGAAGGCATTCAATGTTGTTGACTCGGTCGAGACAGTTCTGGGGCTGATCCCGGGGCTCGAGGTGGAGGTTGTTGCCTCTAGCTGCTGCGGTATGGCCGGGGTCTTCGGTTACGGCGCTGAAACCTATGACACCTCGATGCAGATGGGTGAGCTGTCGATTTTTCCGGCAGTGCGCAAGGCCTCCGAGGATACGTTGATTGTCGCAGACGGCGTGTCATGCCGGCACCAGATCGAACATGGCACGCAAAGAGAAGCCCACCACGTTGTCAGGATTTTAAAGCGGGCCCTGGTCCGGGAACAGGACAATAGCTGAATCAGCTCAGCCACCGTGGCGCTGAAACCGGAGGCGGTAGTGAGAGGATTGACCCACACCGCGTTGATAACTTGGAAAAACCGATGAAAAAAATAAAAAGAGCGGCCTGAGGAAAATCGATGGGCGAGATTCTCTTCATCTCTCCATATCTGGAACTTGCTGAAATCGCCTTGAAGGTGGTTGGCATGGAAGACGATGTGGATATCAAGGTTACCCGGATGGATGAGGCGGTGACCCTTGCCCGCCAGGCGGAGCGACAGGGGTATCAGGTCATCGTCAGCCGCGGGTTGACCGCTTCAAAAATAAAACAGTCCGGTATCGAGCTGCCGGTGATCGATATCGGCATTGGCGGCTATGAAATCCTCAGGGCTTACAACGACGCCAAAAAGATCGGCAACAAGGTCGGCATCGTTGATGTTGAGGACGTCATAATGGGCCTCTCCAGCCTGGAAAAGATAATCGACGACCGGCTGGTCAAGTATACCTGTGAAAATGACCTTGATGATGTTGTGAAGGGTATTGATTATCTCAAAGCCTCTGGGGTTGATGTCGTTATCGGCAAGATTGCCATGGCTCGGGAAGCCAGAGCCAAGGAGATGGAGGCGGTGATCATCACGACAGACAGTGAAGCGGTGAGAATGAGCATTCTCGAGGCAAGAAGGGTCAACAAGGTCAGGAAACAGGAAAAAAGAAAAGCAGAACAGCTCAAGGCGATGCTCAATTTTACCTACGACGGCATCATCGCCCTGGACAAGGATGGCAAAATAATCGTCTTCAACAAGGTCGCGGAGGAACTATCCGGCTGGAGCGCCGAAAATGCAATTAACCGCAATGTCACCGAGGTGATACCGGCTGCCGGCTGTCATCATCTGCTGAAATCGGGCAGGCCCGAGCTCGGCGCCGTATTCGAGATCAACAATGTCAAGGTGGTCGGAAACCGGGTACCGGTTATTGTCGATAACCAGATAGAGGGCGTTGTTACCACCTTTCAGAAGCTCGATGTCCTGCAGAAGATAGAGAGCCAGGTGAGACGAAAGCTCTCCGCCAAGGGGCTGACCGCACGGCACAGCTTTATAGACATTCTCGGGAAAAGCAGCGTCCTGCGCAGCACCGTTGCACTGGCAAAAGAATATGCCGCCATTGATTCAACGGTAATGATCTACGGCCGGACCGGAACCGGCAAGGAAATATTTGCCCAGGCAATTCACAACGCCAGCAGGCGTAAAAACGAGCCGTTTGTGGCGATAAGCTGCGCGGCATTGCCTGAAAGCATACTGGAGAGCGAGCTCTTCGGCTATGTTGAGGGAGCCTTTACCGGTGCCCGGAAGGGAGGAAAAGCCGGGGTCTTTGAAATGGCGCACGGCGGAACGCTGCTGCTCGATGAGGTCGGGGAAATGTCTCTGGTGCTGCAGGCGCGATTCTTACGGGTCATCGAGCAAAGAGAGATAATGCGTCTGGGTGACAGCCGAATCCTGCCGGTGAATGTGCGGCTGGTAGCGGCCACTCACCGGGATTTGAGAGACCTCGTGTCGAGGCAACTGTTCCGGGAAGATCTCTATTACCGGTTGAATGTGTTGTCGCTGTCTGTCCCTACCCTGAAAGAGCGGGAGAGTGATGTCCTGATCATTGCGGACAAATTCCTGCGGGAATTTTATGATATGCAGGGCAAGTCCTATGGGGTTTTCTCAAGCGAGTCAGCGCAGCTTCTGCTTGATTATGACTGGCCGGGCAATATCAGACAGCTTCGCAACGTTATGGAGCGCTTGTCGGTGATGACCGCGGGAGGGCTCATTGGCGCGCCTGAGGTGAGGCAGGCCCTGCAGATACCAGAGCATGCCCCGGACCACGTGCACCGCTCTGAAACGAGAACCCAACCGCTTGGCCATCGACCCGAGGCGATTGCCGAGACCTCCGATTCACTCAGCAGCACCAGAGAGCAGGGGGCTTTGCCAGGTGAAAGCAAGCTATGAAAAGCAGCTGATACTCAAGGTCCTGGAAGAGTGTAACGGCAGCAAGGGCAGAGCCGCAAGCCGGCTGGGAATCAGCCGGACCACTCTGTGGAGAAAACTCCAATGAATGACGAGACGTTCCAAATCTGCAAGAAATTTGTCTCTTTTTTGAAACATACCGTTCCGTTTTGCGTTTCAAAAAATGAAACGCAAAACGGCCTGCAACACTTTCGGCTCGAACCGAATCATCTGAGAGGTTGAAAAAAACACCATATTTCAACCACCTGAAATGAAAACCTGCGGACAGCGGTTTACCAGAGAGGCGACGGTCCATGTGGTCCATCATTTGCAAAGATAGTACCCCGGTGTGTTGCTTGCAACGTGATGTCGAACAACCACAGTAATGGGTCAATGGCGGCAAAAAATATTTCCGAGAAAAGTCGTTGCTTACCGGATAAAGACTGGACAGGGATGTTTCAACAGCAGTCAGGATTTTCTGATGATCAAACCCGGATCATCGGATCATGGCCATACGGCATAGGAGGTGAGGCAAAACAAAACGTACCCATCTGAACGGTAATTTAATTCTGAGCTCGGTTGGTGAATGCTTGTGGAGCATTTTCGCTGATAAATAACAAATAAAAGAGGTGTAAACATGTTTAACAGGAAGCACTGTATTCACGTATTGCTGGTACTTCTCATATCTGCCCTTACAACATTTTCGGTCCAGGCCGGCAGCGGACCGGACGGCTACCCGGAGCGCCCCATCGAGGTCGTCGTCCAGTATGGCGCCGGCGGAAGGCAGCGACAACTTTGTGCGTAACCTGATGACACCGGCCGCAAAAATCCTCGGTGAAGAACGATTAATGTGACCAACATGACCGGCGGCGCTGGCGTAAAGGCCTCAAAATACGTTCTGGGGCAACCGGCTGACGGTTACACGATTTATAATTTCAGCCCGGAGCAGCTGATCAATACCGTTCTCGGACGAGAGAATTACAGCGAGGAATTTGCCCCGCTCGTTCAGGTTCAGCAGGACATCAGCATATTCTACGTCAATCCGGATAACAAGAATTTCCAGACGGTCGAGGAGTTGATCGCCTATGCCAAAGCGAACCCCGGCAAGGTACAGTTCACCGGTACCACCCCGACCAGCCCCGATGAAATCATCATCATGCGCTTTGCCAAGGCCGCGGGTATCGACATCAAGTACGTGCCCTATGATAAAGCTCCGCAGACCCATGCCGCCGTTCTTGGCGGGCATCTTGATGTGCTGCACGAAGAGCCGGGCGTTGTCCTGCCGCTTATCGAGGCAGGAAAGCTGAAACCGATCATCGTCTTCAACGACAAGCGCCTGGAAAAATTCCCTGAGGTGCCCTGTTCCGTAGAGCTTGGAATCAACATCACCAGTGGCCGCTGGCGCGGGCTTGCCGTCAAGAAAGGCACCCCCCAGCCGATCATAGACTATCTTGCTGCAGAGTTGAAGAAAGCCTACGAAACGCCAATGTTCAGCGAGTACCAGAAGACCTCACTGCTCGATCAGCGTCCGGGTTGGAAAGACCCGGCTGAATTCGGCACGTTCTGGGAAGAAGAATACCAGGCTTACAAAGATATCCTGACCTCTCTGGGATATGTAAAATAATAACGTATCAGCAGATGGGCCTCAAGCTTCCCCCCACACCTGCCACCCAAGTGTGGCAGGTGTGGGGAGGCATGAGTGTTCGCCTTCATTTCTAACAGATGCTGCGCCGTCGGTGCTCAAAAATGTTGTATTATCAAGGAGAAGTTCGTGTTGAAAGCGTTATTGAAAGCAGATGTTGTTATCAGCGTGATTGTTTTTATCATCTCGGCGTTCCTTTTTTTTGAAATAAAGAAGGTTGATTCAGGCGATGTCTACGGAGAGCTCGGACCGGCGTACTGGCCCAAGTTCATCCTGGTTTCGCTGATGGTGCTCAGTGCTGGTTTAGCCGCTATCTCGGTCACTGGAGTGTTGAAAGGAACGATTGCCGGAGTGAAGCCTTTTCATTTTACCGTAGCCAATGCCCGGTTTCTTGCAGCCGTAGCAATTATCGCCGTCTACCTGATCCTGCTGCCGTATGTCGGTTTTCTCGTTCTGACACCGCTGCAGATGATCGCTTTTATGTATCTGCTCGGTGAACGGCAAAAGGTCTGGATTTTCTCGCTTCCGTTCGCAATGACATTCGGTATTGTCCTGCTTTTTACCAAGGCCATGTATGTTCCCCTGCCGAGAGGAGTGGGGATATTCCTCGATATCAGCCATTTAGTGTATTGATCGGCAAAGGAGCCTGAATTATGGAAATCTGGTTAGCGGCATTTTATAACGTTTTTTCTCCGATGCCCCTGCTCTTTATTTTTGGCGGAGTCATGATGGGCGTCATGCTCGGAGCGATTCCCGGTCTCAATTCGACCATGGGCACCGCCCTGCTCATCCCGTTCACCTACGCGATGGATTCCACCACCGGCTTGCTGCTGCTCACGGCGGTCTATTGCGGCGGTACGTTCGGCGGCTCGATATCAGCCATTTTGTTCAATGTTCCCGGGTCGCCGGAGGCGTCTGTAACCGGGTTTGACGGTTATCCGATGGCCAAGGCCGGCCAGGCGGGCAGGGCGCTCGGTATCGCCATCATGTGCAGCACCATCGGCGGCCTGTTCAGCGTTGTGGTCATGAATTTGGTCTCTCCGCTGCTCGCCGAAGTGGCGTTGACCTTTTCCGACCCGGAATATTTCGCCCTCGCGTTTGCCGCCTTGACGCTGATCGCCACCCTGGGTGGCAAGCAGATGACCAAGTCATTTCTGATCGGCTTCGTTGGCCTGCTCATCGCCACCATCGGTATTGACCCGATGGCCGGCGTCGAGCGCTTCACCTTCGGCTGGAGCGGCCTGATCGGTGGCGTCAATTTTATTGTCGCGCTGATTGGAGCTTTTGCCGTTGGCGAGATCCTGCTGACTGCCGAGAGCGGCTCCTCGATCGGTGGAGAGGGAGATGTCAAGGTCTCAACCAAACTGCCCTCTTTGTTGGAACTGCTGAAGCTTCGCTGGACGATTTTGCGCTCCGCGGTGCTCGGCACGATGATTGGCATACTTCCCGGTGTCGGTGCGACAACGGCTTCGTTCATCGGTTATTCGGAAGCGGTTCGCTGGTCGAAGCACCCGGAAAAATTCGGCACCGGCGTGCCCGAAGGTATCGCCGGCCCCGGAGACCGCCAATAATGCCGCCACGGGCGGTGCCATGGTGCCGCTGCTGACGCTCGGCATTCCGGGGAGTGCCACGACTGCGGTGATCATTGGTGGCTTCATGGTCCACGGCCTGCAGCCCGGACCGGTTGCTGTTCCTCAATCAGCCGGACCTGATGTACTCGATATTTCTGGCAATGTACGTCGCCAACGTGTTCATGCTCTTTTCAGGAATTATCGTGGCCAAGCTTTTCTCCAATTTCAGGAAGCTTCGTTACTCGATTCTCGGGCCGTGCATCTTCGTTTTTGCCACAGTCGGGGCGTTTGGCATCAGTAACTCCATGTCTGATGTCTGGATCATGTTTGCCTTCGGTCTGCTCGGTTACGTAATGAAGAAGTTCAGCTTCTCGGTAGCCCCGCTGATCATTGCCCTGGTTCTTGGCGGCCTTGCCGAGGAATCGCTGAGACGGGGAATGCGGATGGAAGACTATGATCTGGTAAGTTTTCTCGCCCGCCCGATCAGCGGCACCATGTCTGGCGGTAGCCGTCTTGACCCTTCTCTACACTCTCTACAGCAGGTTCAGCAGAAAACCCAATATCCTGGCCGGCGAGATAACCAGACCGGAGGGGATGTCTGCGGATAAAAATGAGTGATACGCTACCGGCCTAGATTACCCGTAATACTAACAGACACAGAGAATTTGTAACTATGATCGTTAAGAGTGCATGCCTGACGGGAGTCAGAAAAATAGAAGTCCGGGAACGGGAGCTGCTGATCGCCGATGACGAGATATTGGTCAAGACCCACGCTGCTGGAATCTGTGGTCAGGACAAAAATCTGTTCAACGGTGTCATCCCCCCTTCAGGAGGGCTGAACACCGAAATGAGAAATGTTTTCGGTTACCCGTATTATTTTGGCCATGAAGCGGGAGGAATCGTCGTTGAGGTTGGCCGGAATGTTCGCAGATATAAGCCAGGTGACAGGGTGATCGCCTTTGCCTGGGTTGAAACCTACTCCGATTATTTCAAGGCCGGCGAAGACGATCTGGAACCAGCTCCGGACGGCCTTGATCTTGATCTGGTTTCACTCGGTGAGCCAATCGGCTGCGCCGTCTTTTCCGGATTGTGCTCCAAGGTGCAGCTTGGAGACACGGTCGCGGTTATCGGCATGGGTTTTGCCGGCCAGGTAATCGCCCAGGTGGCTCGGAAAAAAGGTGCCTATCAGGTTATTGGGGTAGATGTTGTTGCCGGCAAGCTTGAACTGGCAAAAGGCCTTGGGCTGGACCAGGCGGTCAACAGCTCTGAAACCGATCCACTGGAGGCCATACTTGACCTGACAAACGGCAAGGGAGCCGATGTTGTGGTCGAGGTTGCCGGCACCGGTGAGGCGGTTCAGTTATGCAATGACGCGGTCAGTCATAACGGCGTTCTGGTCTTTTACAGCTGGATTACCCAGAACATCAACCTGAACATTTCGCGCTGGCACAACAATTCGCTGGAAATCGTCAATACGGGACTGGTTCACCATGGCGTGCAGCAGCGGCATATCTGGGTACCGATGGCTCTTCGGCCGGTGTTGCTCGGTCAACTGGACATCGCGCCACTGATCACCCATACGTTCCCGCTGGCTGAGATTGATAAAGCCATGGAGACGGCAAACAATGACCCTGCGGCGATAAAGGTACTACTCAGACCGTAACCAGGCGAAAATCGATAGCGAATGGGAACCAATAGAATACGTCAGCCGCTTATCTGCGCCCACCTTCGAGGTGACGAATGAGTGGTTTTTTTTATCGGCAGCTTGCCAAAGCATCTCTGCAGGAAAAGGTGGCGGTGGGTCAGGACATTCGCCTGAACGTTGACCTGGCTCTTGCACATGATGGCAGTGGTCCGGAAATATTAGAAATATTGAAGAAAAACAGGCGTGATATAAACAGCCGCTGCAGGATACTTGTTACCCTTGATCACTGTTTTCCGGCTCCGACGATCAAGGACCGCGAGTTTCAGCGTGAGATATCGGATTTTGCCCGGCAACACAACATACACCTCTATAAAAACGGTGAAGGAGTCCTCCACCAGGTGGTCGTTGAGGAAGAGTCTCTCTGGCCGGGTATGATTGTCGTCGGCGCTGACGGCCATGTTGCCACTGCCGGCGCCTTCGGCGGCATCGCCTTCTCTGTTTCTCCGGCAGAGTTCGTCAGCACCATATGCAGCGGCTTTCATTCGGTCGTGGTGCCGGAGCAGGTGATTATCGCCCTTACTGGTGAGCCTGCTCACTTTGTATTGGCACGGGACATCGGCATGTATCTGATGAGCTGTTACGGTGACCAAATCAGGAATAAGGCGGTGCTGCTCACCGGTTCTCTGATCGAGAAACTGACTATCAGTGAAAAAATGTCCATCTGCAACTTTTTGCCTGAAGCAGGAGTCGCCACCGCCCTGGTTCTCCCGCAGGGAGAAGAATACAAACCGGACATTGTCTTGGATTCAAAAGCAATCGCGCCGATGGCGGCAGTTCCCGGAGAGCCGCCCGTCTTCAGCAGGGTGGCAGCGCTGCCGGCGGAAAAAATAACCGTGGCAATTGCCGGCGGCTGTTCTTCAGGCAGGCTGGACGACATGCAGGTAATTGCTGATGTCCTGGTAAAAAATGAGGTGCATCCGGATGTCACCTTTATCATAACGCCCGGGTCGAGAAATGTGATGGAAGCGATGGACAAACTGAAGATTTCATCACTGATGAGAAATGCCGGTGCGGTGATAATGCCGCCGGGATGCGGTCCCTGCCCCGGGAAACACTTCGGTCTGTTATGCGACAGTGACACCGCGATAACCACGACGATACGCAGCAATCCCGGCCGGATTGGGGCCAGCGGTGCCCGGATCTATCTGGCTTCGCCACTGACCGTAGCCTGCTCGGCGGTCAATGGAAAAATCACAGAGCCTGATTAGGTTGTTGCTGAGCAACCCTTGAAGATAAACATACAGAGTGTGCTAATCCAAATACTATTCAGAAAAAGGAGTAATCAACGATGACTTACATGAGCGGACGACATTTTTTGCAAATTCCAGGACCGAGCAATGTTCCTGACAGAATACTTCATGCCATCGGGCACCCGACAATTGATCATCGCGGTCCTCAGTTCAAAGCGCTGTCTGAGGAGGTGCTCATTGGTTCGAGACGAATTTTCAAGACCTCCGGTCCCGTGATCATTTTTCCGACCTCGGGAACCGGAGCCTGGGAAGCATCATTGCTGAATACCCTCAATCCCGGTGACAAGGTACTGATGTTTGAGACCGGACATTTTGCAACACTGTGGTACAATATGGCCAAAAAATTCGGCCTTGAGGTTGACTTTGTGCCGACGAACTGGCGTCATGGCGTCGATCCTGCCATTGTCGAGGAAAAACTGGGCGCTGACAAGGACCACAAGATCAAATCGGTCAACGTCGTACACAACGAGACATCCACCGGTGTGGCCAGCAGGATCGCCGAAATCCGCCAGGCTATCGATCGTGCCGGACATCCGGCGCTCTTTATGGTCGATACGATTTCATCGCTTGGCTCAATCGATTACCGCCACGAGGAGTGGCAGGTCGATGTTACCGTCGGCTGCTCCCAGAAGGGTCTGATGCTCCCTCCCGGCCTTGGTTTCAACGCCGTAAGCGAGAAGGCCCTGAAAGCCTCGGCAAAAAACAGTTTTAAACGCCATTTCTGGGACTGGAATGACATGCTGAAGGCAAATGAGAATTTTTTCTATCCCTCCACGCCGTGCACCAATCTCCTGTTTGGTTTGCGGGAATCTATCAAGATGCTTGAAGAGGAAGGATTGGAGAATGTATTTGCCCGTCATGACCGCTTTGCGGAGGCAACCCGGCGTGCGGTGAGAACCTGGGGCTTGGAAATTCTTTGTGAAAATCCCGAAGAGTACAGCAGCGTTCTTACCGCGGTGATGATGCCTGAGGGCAGTGGTGCTGACAACCTCAGGAAGGTTATCCTCGAATCATTCGACATGTCGCTTGGCAATGGCCTCGGCAAAATTGCCGACAAGGTGTTTCGCATCGGACATCTCGGCGACCTCAACGACCTGACCCTTATCGGCACACTTGCCGGTGTTGAGATGGGCCTGGAACTGGCAAATGTCAAACATAACAAGGGCGGTGTCGCCGAAGCGATGCACTATTTGGCAGAGGTGGCGGCTGCCTGATCAGACTGGCGCTGCCAGTGTATTTTTGTGGTTAGGTGAGAAGAATTATTGTAAGTGATTGGTGCTGCCATGATTACCGTGTAATCATGGCAGTGTTATTTGGTGGTCCCTGAAGGTGACGGACCGGGACAGGTATGACGATTTTCATCATGTGCCAGAGAGTGGATAACTCGGGATTGAGCCAGGCACTAGAGATTACAAGCAATAGAGGCTGTTATGCAGGATACCGATAGACTTTTTGATTCATTGCAGCAGCGGCTCGAAGGAGACGTTCTGCACAGCGAGTTGAGCCGTTCCCTCTACAGCAGCGGAGCGTCACTGTTCAGGATAAAACCGCTGGCAATCGTCCAGGCCAAATCAACGCAGGACCTGATAACCACGATGAAATTTGCCAGCGAGCATAAGATTCCGATAACAGCTCGCGGCGGTGGAACGAGCCGGGCCGGAAATGAACTGGGCCGGGGCATCCTGATCGATTTCAGCAAATACCTGAACAAGATGATTGAGCTCAATGTCGAAGAGAAATGGGTAAAAGTACAACCGGGTATTGTCCTGGCGGAGCTCAACAAGCTGCTCAAACCCCATAACCTCTATTTCCCGATAGATCCCTCGACGATTGACTCGGCTACCATTGGCGGCATGGTCGCCAACAATTCAAGCGGCCCCCACGCGGTCAAATACGGCACGACAAGAGCCCATGTGCAAGGCCTGGAACTGGTACTGACAAATGGCGAAATCCTCGCCACGGGCTCCATGCGGCCGGCCCAGGGTGCCGAAAAAAAAGGTAATCTCGGTGCTGCACTGTACCGGGAGATTCCGGCTATCCTGCAGAAGTACGAAGATTATCTCGAAGAGGAACGCCCGTTCACCAGCAAAAACTCCTGCGGGTACCATGTCTGGGACCTGCTCGAAGGTGGTTCGGTTGATCTGACCCCGATGCTCGTCGGTTCGGAGGGCACGCTCGCCCTGGTTTCGGAGACCACGCTGAAGCTCTCCCCGATACCCCCAAAGGTCCTCAGCGGATTTGTGTATCTGGACGATCTTGGTAAGGTCGGTGAGGCGACCCAGGAGATACTTGAAGAAGGGCCCTCGATGATTGAAATCATGGAAAAACATATTCTCGATCTTGCCCGCGAGCAGCGGCCCGAGCTCGCTGAATATTTTCCCGAAAACACCGAAGCCTCACTCTTTATAGAGTTCCAGGAAGACAGCGACCAGGCGCTTCTCGACAAATTTGGCAGAGTCAGAAAGCGTCTCATGGAAGACAAGCAGCTTGCCGTTGCCGTCGTGCAGGCGCGAAATGCTGAAGACATGAAAACCTTTACCATGGTTCGCGGCATCTCCGGTCCCATTCTCAACCGCATGAAGGGGCCGAAACGGCCGATAGCCTTCATCGAGGATGCCGCCGTTCACGTCAGCAGACTACCGCAATACATCAGCGGCCTGCGCGCATTGTTTGAAAAATTTGATGTGAAAGCTGCCATCTATGGGCATGCCGGAGACGGCAATCTGCATACGATGGCCATATTGGACCTGCGCCAGCAGGAAGATGTCAAGAAGATGCTGAGCTTGTCCGAGGCGGTCTGCGACCTTGTCCTTGACCTGAAGGGCACGGTCAGCGGAGAGCACGCCGACGGCCGGCTGCGCACCCACTATATCGAGCGGCAGTACCCGCATCTCTATCATGCCATGAGGGAAATAAAGGCACTATTTGATCCCGACGGTTTGATGAATCCCGGGGTGATTATCTCCGATGAGGACAATTCACTGGGAAGAGATCTCAAGTATGGTCCGGAATTTCACCTTGCCCGCACCGGCAGCCCATTTGACAGTGAAATCCTACAGGGGCAGATAGAGAACTGCTCGGGGTGTGCAAAATGCCGTTCCTATTGCCCCATTGCCAGCAATAAGCTGGAAGAGTGGACAAAGGGAAGGGGCAAGATAACCCTGTACCGGGAGCTTATTTCCGGAAAGCTCGATCCGGCAATTCTCGAAGATCCTGAGTTCAAGGAGATTGTCGACTCCTGCATCAACTGCAAGCGCTGTCTGACCGAGTGCCCGTCCGGGGTGGATGTTCCCTGGCTGGCCATCGTCGGCCGGCATGAATATGTGGAACGCAAAGGAGAGAGCTTCACCAACCGGGTCCTGACTGATACCAAAACCCTGTGCAGCCAGGGCAGCCTGTTCGCCCCTGTCGCCAATTTTGCCACATCCCTGGCCCCGATCCGCTGGGGTTTGCAGAAAGTTATCGGTATGGAGGCAAAACGGCACCTGCCCGAGTTTCGCAACCAGACGCTGCGCAAACTGCTGAAGAAGAGAAAACAGCCGCCGTTGTTTTCGTCCCGGGAAGTTTTGTTTTTTCTTGGCTGTTATGCAAATTATAATGACCCGGAAGGTGAGGGGCTGACCGTGGTCGATGTGCTCGAGCACAACGGCCTGAAGGTTATCATGCCGGAATTCAAGTGCTGCGGGATTGCCAGGATAAGTGCGGGGGCCCAGCACCAGATCATTGACGATATCACCTTCAATATCAACCTGCTGGCCGAGTACGCCTCACGCGGCGTGCCGATCATTTTCAGTGAACCGAGCTGTGAGCTGGCAGTAAAAATGGAATATCCGCGGATTGTTGATTCACCAGACGCCCGGCTCGTCGCTGAGCACTGTTATGACATCCACGAGTACCTGATGATGCTCCATAAGGAGGGCCGCCTGAAGACTGATTTCAAACGGCTGGACATGACGGTCGGTTACCACGCGCCCTGTCATCTCAAGAGTGTCGGTGTGACCCGTGAGCCGATCGAGCTGATGGAACTGATTCCCGGTGTCAGCGTGAAACCGTTTTCTGATAAATGCTGTGGAATGGGCGGCACCTACGGCTTGAAGGCAAATAATTACGAGCTGTCCATGAAGATCGGGGAGCGGCTTTTCGCTGAAATTAATGCAGCCGATGTCGACCAGGTCGTAACCGGCTGCGGAGCCTGCGGCATGCAGATTTTCCAGGGCACTGCGCGGGAGTCCTGTCATCCGCTGAAACTGCTGGCAATGGCCTATGGCAAGGAGCGGGTCGTCGTCTGAGAAACCCGGTAATCCAGCCTGAGGCAACAAGGGCTGAACACAGGACACCTCTTCAGCCCTTGTTGCGTTGTCAAGCTATCATTTTGACCGCAGAAACAAGCCTCAGGAAGTCAGTGGCTATCCTGCGTTTCGGCAACGACCCTTATCTGGCGGAGACACCGCTCATCATCCAGTCACTGCCAGACCAGGTTGAACCTCATACTGCTGACGGTTAAATAAATGTGTGGCAGCTCACACAGGCGAGATTTTTTTCCAGATGTTTCTTGTGGCCTTCATCTCCTCTCCAGGATTTATTCTCATGGCAGCTGCTGCACAGCTGGGTCTGCGGCTCGATGAACCCTGTCGGTTCTCCGGAATGGCAGCTGGCACATGCTATGTCATCGGCCCGGTGCGTCTGATGCATTGCCTGCCAGTCAAGTGATTTCTGTTCGTGGCAGAGCGTACATGATTGGACCTCTGCGGCAATGGTATGATAGCCCAAGGCATTAAGAGGCAGCATGCCGGCGCCATCGGGAGTCATGCCGGAGCCGTCATGGCATTCGACACATGAGGGGGCTTTTTCCTTCGGGTCAACCCCGTGGGTGATGAGCATTTCAGCATCGGCTTCAACCAGTTTGTAATTTCCCTCCAGCCCCTGCTCTTCCATACCCTTTTGAACGGCGACATCAAAATCACCGGTCATGAACATCCACATGATGGCGGGCGGTACGATTTGCCCGGACTCATGCAGCGGCATGACAGTATAATGCCGTTTTATCGGAACAATCGAGGAGTACCCGTCAAACGGGTTTCCATGGGCTCTGGCCATTGGATAAACGTCGCGCTCGTCAGGCTCTATCGTCTCACCGATGTTATAGACATATGAGGTCCGGTCAAACCAGACATACTCAGGTTTCACAAACTGCTGTTTGTCCTCCTCCCCAACGAACCCTCCCTGCCCTGAACAGAAGGCCTGGTTCCAGACGGGTTTTGTCCAGTCCCTGGCCATCTCGGTCGGGCCGCCCTTGGCGTATTCACGGATATGGCAGACTTGACAGCTGACCTGCCCCTCGGCATGTCTATTCAATACAGGGCTGTCGTGCGGGGGTTCTCTATGACAGGACTGGCAGCGCGGTGACTCCGCCTCCGTCTGGCGCAGATCAATGCCGCGCCCGGCTATCTTGTGTCCCGGAGCAGCGTGGCAATTAACACAACTCAGGCCAGCTCCGTCGGGAGACAGATGAAAATCTTCATCGACCGCCGGGCTGGCTGAACTGAGGCCCATGTCGCCACGTTTTGTCCAGTCGCCACCGCCCGCTTTGGCATGACATCGCAGGCACGATGCGCTTGTTGGCAGATGAACGGTTCGTGCCACATTTACCATGCTTATGCCGTGCTCCATTCTGGCGAGATCCGGTTCGGTAACATAGTTGCCCTGTTCGTCCACTTTGCCAAACACATAGGTTTTACGTTCTCCCAGGATGTTGACGACCTCCTCGGTGTTGGCAGGATCGGAAACAAATTTTCTTTCATACCTGTCGCTGTGACACATCAGGCAATCCACATCGGTTGCCTCCGGAGGATGCGGAGCGTTGCCGTCAGCCCTCACATGGCAGGAATAGCAGGCGCCTTTTGACGAGACCGCATAGGTGCAGAAGGTATTTATGCCGCCAATCCCTTTTCCAAGTTCTTCACCATTCGTATTAATCAGCTCCGTTGTCGGGCCCGCCCATTTCATATGGAGGCTGTCGAGCATATCTGCCGCTTGTCCGGCGTGACATGTTATGCATGTCACAGGACCGCTGTATTCAGTGATGGTATTGTGAGCACCAATGGCACTCTGTTCGTATTCAACAACAGGTGGATCCTCGACCACAGGTGGATCATCCCCGGCGGCCGGAAGGGTGACTGAAAATGCGGCGGTTTCCCTTGCCCGAGTTGTACGATCGCTGATTGTACAGGTAAAGGTCCAGTTCCCCGGAGGACTGTCGGAGGGGATCATAAAATCGTAGCGTGCGGTACGCCCGGAGATTTCCATGCTGTCCCGCCTGACGACTCTTGTGTCCAGGGCGTCCCTGATTTCGATGTTCGCCCGGCTGAGTCGTTGCCGGAAACTCTCATCGGCGATGCATTGTAAAAGAACGGGTTCGCCGGTAACCGCCACTTCAGGGGTTGATACCGTGCTTATCGAATGATCGGCTGTATAACCTCCGCTGCACATCAACAGTACCAGGCTTACGGCAATACCAATTTGTTTCATGTTTCCTCCAATCCTCAAAGAAATAAACCAACAGGCTCTGTTCCAAAACGTCGTGTCGCAATAATGAGAAACAGTGCAAGGCCTGAACAGCTGTGCAGGTCCACCAAAATCATCGAATCTGAAAGAGCCAGTCACCACGTCTGTAATTACCACTCTGTGGCAATTTTTATACCTGGGCTGCATTCCCCATGATTTCTGGCTCTTATACCGGGTATCAGCCTCCCGCTCCGTATTGACCAGCATTTTTTGGTGTATCCGGTAGCAGTGGTGCTGCTTTGTCTTCCACTACGACATTGAGCAAGTTGTGTGCCGTTTGCCGTTTTGCCACATTATCCATTGGTATTACAAACAATGTTAAGGCAGCATCGTAAAAGGCTTGCCGTCAATCCAGTTGCCGGAGACGGTTTTGTCTTTCATAGGCAACACCTGACCCTGTGTTCTTTCAGCCGCTATGATCATAAGCAACTGCTCTGATGGGCTTGGCTTGCTTTGTGCTTTCGAACAAGTAGAAAACAGCGGATGAGTCTCAGCAGAGAGAACTGCCGAGGCGCACTATCGTCTGGCCGGTGGCGTGAGAGCTGGCGAGGGTTAGTTCACCAGCTGCTCGCCTGGTTTCAAATGATATCCAGCAGCATTTTGGTGCCGACAACAATGAGCAGCAGCGAGAAAATCTTTTTCAGCTTGCCGACCGGCAGGCTGTGCGCGAGCCTGACTCCGAGCGGCGCCGTCAACACACTGATTGCTGCAATCCCAGCAAGGGCCGGCAGGTAAACATAGCCGATTGAATAGTCAGGAAGAATGGGGTTATTCCAGCCGTTGAACACGAAGCCGATCGTTCCGGAAATGGCGATCGGCAGGCCGATAGCCGCAGAGGTGCCGATGGCGCGATGGACAGCAACATTGCACCAGGTCATGTAGGGTACGGAAACCGCGCCGCCGCCGATGCCGACAAGGCTTGAGATAAAACCAATGGTGTTCCCGGCCAGAAACATGCCGAAAATTCCGGGTAGTTCCCTGGATGGCTTCGGTTTCTTGTTGGTCAGGAACTGGTAGGCGACAAAATAGATAAAGCAGACGAAAAAGAGTTTGAGGATGTTCGTTGAGAGGATGGCCACGAAACATGAGCCGATGAACGTTCCGGTCAATATGCCGATAACGATTCTTCTCACGGTCTGCCAGTCAACGGCACCGCGCTTGTGGTGCGCCATAAAACTCGAGATCGAAGTGAAGATGATACTGGCCAGGGAGGTTCCCAGGGCCAGATGCATGGTGATTTCGTGAGGGATCTGCTGAAGGTTAAAGGCAATGACGAGGATTGGTACGATCACCAGTCCGCCCCCGACTCCCAGCAAACCGGCAAGTACGCCGACAAAGCTGCCGAGCAGGCCGTATATGAGCAGTGTTGTAAACATTGTGATTGGCTTTATCTCGTGTGATTATGCGTTGAAACGATCCCCGACCTTGAGTTCGAAGGTCTGAACAAATTCAGTTGCCGGAATTTTTCCGCTGCCGGCGGGCTGCAGTACGTGGATCAATAAACTGCCGTCGCCGGCGGCTATTTCTATGGCAGCATCGGTGATATCGACAACCTCTCCTGGATTGCCTCTGCCGGTTCCCCTGGAGGTGTCAAACAGCCTGCATTGCCTGTCCTTACATGTCGTCGAGGCACCGGGCGCCGGATTTGATCCCCGGATCAGATTGTATATCTCGGCAGTCGGCTTATGCCAGTCGATAACCGTATCCTGCGGGGTAATCACCGGCTGGAACGAGGCGCGGCTCTCGTCCTGGTTCACCGCTCGAACCGTGCCATCTTTTATGGCCTGCACCGCTTCAGCAATCATCCTGATGCCGAGCGGAAACAGTTTTTCAAAGTACACACTCTTCACCGTGTCGTCCGGCTCAATCGCTACCTTTTCCTGCAGCAGGATTGGGCCCGTATCGACACCTGCATCGATATAATGAATAGTCACGCCGGTTTCCGTCTCGCCGTTGATTATCGCCCAATTGATCGCCGAGCCGCCCCGATATTTTGGCAGCAGCGACGGATGATAGTTGATGCCTCCAAATGGCGCGAGAGCAATCATTTCCTGGGGAACGAATGAGGTGACAAAGGCAAGGACGAGAAGATCGGGGCTCAGTTCCTTTACCCAGGAAACAGCTACGGGGCTCTTCAGCAGCCGGGTCTGCAGGAGCGGCAGCCGGTGCTCTTGGGCACACTGCTTTACCGGGTTTGGCTGTCTCTGGGCCGGTGTATCCTCTATGGTGATGACACCGACGATCTCTTCATCCTGGGTTATCAGTTTCTGAAGCGCTTCCGCGCCAAACGGCGCCTGTCCGATAAAAATTATCCGCATCGCTTTGCTCCCTTGTCAGTATGACTGAGTAAGAAGGATGGTAATCGTTGTCGAGGTGTAAAAAAACAACAAGCCCTGGTGCACTATACAACCAGGGCTTGTTTGTGTCATCATGGCAGCGATCCGCAGTGGGCCGGATCAGTGACCGCTTCAATCAGCCTTTACCCGTAAATCATGTTCGGGAAGAAGGTGATGATTGAAGGGAACAGTACACAGATCGCCAGGCCGATACACTGCATGATCAAAAACACAATGGCTGCCTGGAAGATTGTCGCCATCTTGATATGCGGTGGGGTAACACCGCGGATATAGAACAGCGCATAGCCAAACGGCGGGCTCAAGAACGACATCTGCATATTGATGATATAGAGTACGCCGAACCACAGTGCGACATCTTCGGGAGCTGGACCGGGTAAGCCGAACAGGCCCGGAAAGGTCAGTGATTTGATGATCGGGACAAAGATCGGTACCGCCAGCAGCAGGATGCCGACCCAGTCAAGAAACATGCCGAGAAGAACCAGCAGGAACATCATCAGGAAGAGAATCCCGTAGGGGCCAAGACCAAGACCGAGCATGGTGTCGGTGATAAAGGCCTGTCCGCCCTGGAGGATATAAAAGCCGACGAACACCGAGGCGCCGAACATGATCCAGAGCACCATTGTCGAGGCCCGCAGGGTTGTAAGGCTTGCTTCCTTGAGGACCAGCAGGCTGAATTTCCTCTGGATAAGGGCGACGATAACCGAGCCGCAGGAACCGATTCCGGCTGCCTCAACCGGCGTGGCGATGCCGCCGAAGAGCAGGCCCAGTACCAGGAAAACCAGGAAAAGCGGGGCGATCAGTCCCTTGAGCAGTTTGATTTTTTCCCACCAGCTGATCAACTCCTCTTTCGGCAGCGCCGGGCACAGGCTGGGATTGAGATAGGAGCGGACAAGAACGTAGGTAACGTACATGCCGGAAAGCATCAGGCCGGGAATGAATGAACCCATATAGAGCTCGCCAACCGACTGCTGGGCGACAACGGCATAGAGAATGGCGAGAATTGACGGCGGAATCAGGATGCCCAGGGTACCGCCCGCCATAATCGAGCCAAGGGCAATCTTTTCGTCATAGTTTCTGCTCAGCATTGCCGGCAGTGCCAGGATTCCCATGGTGACAACGGCTGCGCCGATTACGCCGACCATGGCAGCGAGGATGGTCGAGGCGACAATGGTTGCTGCCGCCAGACCGCCGCGCAGTCCTCCCATCCAGCGATAGACGACCGAAAACATCTCCTCGATGATGCCGGCCCGCTCAAGCATGGCTGCCATAAAGATGAACAGCGGGATGGCGGACAGGTCGGAGTTCGTCATCATTGGAAAGATGCGGCTCGGCAGGATGTTGAGCATAGCCTGGTCGCCGACCAGATAGATGAAGACACAGCCGAGCCCGCCGGTAACAAAAGCCAGCGGGAGCCCTGCCATCAGGAAGATGACGAGGCTGCCGAACATGTACCAGGTCAGGGTGGAGATTTCGTATCCAGAAAGGATGCCGGCGGTCCTGAAGAGAAAATAGCTGTCTCCGTAGGGATCATAAAAGAAAATGTTGATCATCTCGACCAGAACGGCAAAGCCCAGGATCAGAGTTGCGCCATAGACAACGACACTCCAGAACAGGCCTCCTTTTTTGTACGGTCTCTTTTTGGTATTGGTTTTAATTGCAGCATCCATGATTACGCACTCCTGCCAAGTTGATTGAAACGTTTGATGTCTTTATACAGCTTTGATATGGCTGCCAGGGTAATCAGTATGCCGCCGACAAGCATCATGGCCTTGACCGGATAGTACTGGATCTGCCAGGTTTCCATGGTGCGCTCCCGCATGCCGATGGAGTCCATCATGAATCCGTAGGAGGTGCCCATCAGGACGAGAAAAAAAACAAAGGAAAAAACGGAGGTGAAAATATCAAGTCCATGCTGGCCGCGCTTGGGAAACTTATTGTAAATGATATCGACGGCAACATGCGAGCCGTGCAGATAGGCATAGGCGCCAGCGAGCAGGTACTGCATGCCGAAGAGCAGAAAGGATGATTCATGCACCCATATGGTAGGTTTGTTGAAGATATATCGGCATATGACCTCAAAAGCGTAAAAAAAGACGGCCGTTATCGTCCAGAAAGCGACAAACTGCCCAGTGTGCTCAGATATCCAGTCGAAGATTTTTATTACAGGGTTGCTCGAGACTTCTACAGCACCATCCTGTTCACTGCTGTCAGGCAATGTCCCGTCTTTTTCAAATTGTTTTCTTTCCAGATAATAGCAAATCATTATCATGAATATGGGCATCAGCGCCAGCCAACTCCAGTAGAACCAGTGGGGCAGTACAAAACCAAAATCTATCTGTTCCGTGTTCATTGTAGAAAAACTCCCTTCCGATGATCAGGTATAAAAAACGGAGGCCGCAAAGCCTCCGTTTTTATCAGAAAATGTTGCAACTGTCGGATCGACAGGTTACAGGGTATACCCCTTGATATCTTCCTCAGTGAGATATCCCATCAGGTCATTGAGCATGAAATCGAGCTGCAGCTTGAGTACTTCGGCTGCGTCCGGACTTTTCTTGGCCCATTCGAACCAGATCGGAATGGCATTTCTTCTGAACTGAGCCGCATCTTCCGGGGTCATACGATTGACAATACAGCCGGCTTCCTTGAATTTGGCAAGCGCCTCAACATTGCGTTTCTGGATGCCAATATAATGTTCATATGAGAACACTTTGACTTGCTCTTCAACCAGTGTTTGCATCTCCGGAGAAAGTCTCTTCCAGGCGCCTGCGTTTACGGTAATTTCCATCAGGTCAACCGGTTGATAAACTGACATAAGGCCTGGAGGGCCAAACAGGATGTATTTGGTAACCTGGGCAAAGCCAAGGTCCCAGTTAACTGCCGGTCCAACATAATCGGCGGCATCTATGGTACCTTTCTCAAGTGCCGGGAAGATATCGGAGCCGGGCAGGGAGACCGTTGAGGCACCAAAAGACTGGAACACCTCGGCAACCATGCCGCCCAGGTACACGGAGTTTCATGACCCTGGAAGTCAGCTAAAGAGGTAACCGGCTTCTTGGAGTGGATGATATTGGCATCGTGATGGACATGGCCGACATAAAACAGGCCATGCTGGGCATAAATTTTTCGTGCCAGCTCCTTCATGCCGAGTGCGTCGAACATGATGTCCCACTGGGCTGGCTGATCCGGCCCCATGGGATATGATGAGAGGAAAACCGAAGCGGGGATCTTTCCTGCCCAATACAGTGTAAATGCGTTCATTCCCTGGAGAACACCGGTCTTTACTGCCTCAAACAGGGCATTGTTGTCTGCAGCTACCGATTTTGCGGGAAACGGTTTAATATCGAGCTCACCGCCTGATTTCTCTTTGAAACTGTTACACCAGCTCTCAAACAGCGTATATCCGCTTGTTCCCGCATCCCATGTTGACTGAAGTTTCCAGACCGTTGCGGCACTGGAAGTCTTGATAAACGGACCGACAGCGGAGCTTGCGGCGACTGCAGCGCCGGCTGCTGCGGCGGTTTTCAAAAACTTGCGGCGACCATTGCCTTTTGACACTTCTTTGACTTCGTCTTTTTTACGTCCTTGTTCCTGCATAATTTCACTCCTTTACTAAGGGGTTGGTGATTTTCAACAACTCGATCATCGGCTCGACTGATCAGGCTGTTTGGTGAAACTCCGGACAATTGTGGAAGAGGCCCTGGCTGCAGACACCCGTCCAGATAAAACGACCTGCAATAATTAAAACTTCAAAACAATTTCAGAGAACGTTGCGCCTCAATACATCTATAGTCTAGCATCATCTGAGCCAGCAGGTTTATACGGCAAACAGGAGCAGTAAGAGACTCGGCTAACAGGCAACCTGTTTTTCTGGTCAAACCAGAGTGCTTCTAATTAAAACTTTTACCGTCGGCTGTCAATCATTTTTCGATGTACGTGCGGGTTCCGTTCCTTGCGGAACGCGGTAGCAATTCAGTACATTTTCTCAAGAAACAGGGTGAATTCCAGTTGTCGTATGAGCCCTCTGCTGGTTGGGACAATGGTGCAACGGCATATCATACTGTTGAGAGACTATTGCTGAAAGCCAATAATTACTGAGTCTTTTCCGTTGATGGGTGAAACCTCTGTCAGCCGGCGGTGGTAATTTCCAGCGGGTTAGCCTTACTGTTTTGTAAATGATTTGGTTTTGGGGCGTGGCCCCTCTGAGCCCCTGGGTTTTTCACTATGTGCATATGCTTGATTGAAAAAAAGAAAAGACCGGGCTGAAATTCCTTGACAATAACCCTTCTCCGTGACATTTTAAACTGGTCTTACCAGGAAATAGTTTGGTCTGAAAACAAAAGGCACCTGTCCTGCCCGCTTTTCACTCCGGGTTCAGGACATGACGGGTGCCGACTTCTAATTACAGATTATTGATGACGGAGGAAAGATGGCAAAATTTCTAGAGTACCGCGGAAAAGAGTTCTTCAAACAAGCCGCCATCCCGGTCCCGGAAGGTGCTGTGGTCAGTACACCTGAAGAGGCCGAGAAAGCAGCCAGGACAATCGCCAAGCCGGTTGTCGTTAAGGCGCAGGTACTGGCAGGCGGTCGGGGAAAAGCCGGTGGTGTCAAGCTGGCGGCAACACCCGAAGAAGCCAAAGAGGCGGCAAAACAGATTTTGGGGATGGAGATCAAGGGGCTGCTGGTCAAGCAGGTGCTTGTCGAGGAGCAGCTTGACATCGCCCAGGAATTTTATGCAGGACTGATCATCAATTCCGCCCAGGAGGTACGGGGTCCGGTTTTGATGTTCAGCCCCGAGGGTGGAATGGATATCGAGTCAGTACCAGAGGACAGGATTGCAACGCTCAATGTGGATGTGATCAAGGGTCTGATGATGCACGATACACTCGACATGGTTGTCTCCATGGGAGTAAAGGGCGCTGCCATCAGGCCGCTCGCTGATGTCGTTCTGAAGCTCTACAATGTCTTCAGGGCAAAAGACTGCCGGGCGCTGGAGATCAATCCGCTCGTTCTTACCAAAGACGGAAAAGTGTATGCCGCTGACTGCAGAATGGAGGCCGATGACCAGGCGGTCTTCAGGCATCCTGAGTTCAATATCAAGATCGGCCGGGAGTTTCTCAAGGAGCCTACAGATCTTGACCTGATCGGCTGGTCTTTTGAGGCCAGTGACTTCAGGGGAACAAGCTATATCGCCGAAATGGCTTCTCCCGCGGAAGTTGCCAAGGGCGGCTACGTTGGCTATCACGGCATCGGCGGCGGAGCTGCGATGCTTGGCATGGACGCCCTGAACAAGGTCGGCCTGAAAGTTGCCGATTATGCCGATACCAGCGGCAACCCGACGGCATCAAAAGTCTATCGCACCGTCAAGCTGATCATGTCCCAGCCCGGTATCGAAGGCTATTTTCTTTCCGGTTTCATGATGGCGAACCAGGAACAGTGGCATCACGCCCATGGGATTGTCAAGGCGCTCAGGGAAGAGCTTCCGAAACGACCGGGATTTCCCGTAGTCCTGCTGCTCTGCGGCAACAAGGAAAAAGAGTCGCAGGAAATCCTGAAACAGGGTCTTGCCGATATGGGAGCCCGGGTGGAGATATACGACCGAGAACATGTTTACGATGCCAAATTCATTGGTGGCAGAGTCAAGACCTTGGTGGAAGAGTATCGTAAAGATCAGGCGGCAGCCTAGAGGGGAGATACAGATGGAATTTTCTGAAAGAACGATAAAAATCATCATTGATGAAGAAAAATGTGAAGGCTGTGAAACGCATGCCTGTGTTGAAGCCTGCAAGACTTACAGCAGAGGAATCCTGATCCTGAAAGACGGCAAACCAGCTGTCGAGGGGACCGCAGAGGAACTGGCCAGAAAGGGAACCGAATGCCTCGCCTGTGAATATGCCTGCTGGTTCAAGGGAAATTCAGCGATCACGATTGAGGCCCCTATAAAGGGATTGGCGGAATACAGAGCAAAGCATGGTACAGACTGATAGGGGAAGATATGTCTATTATACTTGATGAAAATACAACGGTGGTTGTCCAGGGCATGACCGGGCGGGAAGGCTCTCTTCGCACCAAGTACATGCAGGACTATGGAACAAAGGTGGTTGCCGGCGTAACGCCGGGCAAAGGCGGAACCGAGGTTCACGGTATTCCGGTCTATGACACGGTAAAGCAGGCGATCAGGCAGCACGGAATGATTGACGCGTCCGTCACCTTCATTCCCGGCCCTGCCTTGAAAGGTGCGGTTTATGAGGCAATTGATGCCGGGATCAAGTTTGTCTGCTCTCCGGTTGAGCGGATTCCCATTCATGACGTCATCGACATGGTGTCCTATGCCAGGAAACATGATGTCAAACTCCTGGGGCCGGGAAGCCTTGGCATGATCAGCCCGGGCAAGGCGGTTGTGGGCTGGCTCGGCGGCAGTGTTGACTGGGCGAGCATGCTTTTTGAGCCGGGTCCGATCGGTGTTATCTCACGAAGCGGCGGACAGTCAGGAACCGTTCCCTGGGCGCTGAAAGTTGCCGGTCTTGGCATCAGCACCGCCCTGCATATCGGTACCGAGCCTGTCCTTGGGATGACCATGGCCGATGTGCTGAAGAAATTTGAGCAGGACGAACAGACAAAAGCAGTTGCAGTCTTTGGTGAAATCGGCGGGACGCTCGAGGAAGAGGCAGCTGAATGTGTCGCCAACAAAGAGTTTACCAAACCGCTGGTGGTATTTATTGCAGGTGCCTGGGCACCTGAGGGCATGAGATTTTCCCATGCCAGCAGTATTGTTGAGAAAGGGCGCGGCACGGCTCAGGGAAAAATGAAGGCCCTGACGGACGCCGGAGCCTACGTGGTTGACAGTCCGGAAGAAATAGCACCAAAAATCAAAGAACTTATCGGAATTAACTAAATCAGGAGGATGTATCATGGCTGTAATGAGATCAGTATTCTACGTACCGAGCAATAACGAGAAGATGGTCGGCAAGGCGCCGACAATTGCCGCAGATGTTGTCACCCTTGACCTGGAAGATTCAGTACCGCCGGCGGAAAAAGAGACCGGTCGCAAGAAAATCCAGGAGTATCTGAAGAAAGACCGTGCCGGTCAGACCGCGCCGTACCTGTACGTCAGGATCAATAACTGGGAAACCGAGATGACCAACGACGATCTGGAAGCGATCGTTCATCCTGGACTTGACGGCGTCTGCCTTGCCAAATGCGGCAGTGCTGCAAATGTTCAGAGACTCGACTGGAAACTTGAAGAGCTCGAGCAGCGTCGCGGCATGAAAGTAGGCAGTGTTGCCATTCAGCTGCTGATCGAAACCGCCAAGGGCGTGATCAATGCCTACGAGGCAGCAACTGCGAGCCCGCGTGTTAATTCCCTTATCTTTGGTGCCGTTGATTACACCAAAGACATGCGGGTTGAGCTTACCTCCGAGGGTGTCGAGCAGCTCTATGCCCGCTACCACACGGCGGTTGCCGCACGTGCTGCCGGCTGTGTCGCTATTGACTGTCCGTTTGTTGCCTTCAAGGATGAGGAAGGCTACAAGAAGAGCACCCTGGAAGGCCGGCAGATGGGCTACGAGGGAAGAATGCTCATCCATCCAGGCCAGATCGTGCCGTCTCATGAAATTTACACGCCGTCAGCGGCAAGTGTCGAGTGGGCCGAGGGCGTGAAAAAAGTCTTCGAAGAAGAAGGCATTGCCAAGGGAAGTGCAGCGGTAACCTATCTTGGAAAAATGGTTGACACCCCTGTCTATGAGAATGCCATGCAGATTCTCAGAACCATGGCTGAAATCAAAGCAGTAGAAGAGCGAACAAAGTAATCTGATGACAGGAACGGGACCACCGGCAGCCCTCTGAGGCTGGTGATCCCGTTTTGTGCTTTTGTCTGATGGAGAAATTATGATTCTTGCCCAATTGTCTGTGTATCCGATAGGCGAAGGTGTCAGCCTTGGCCGTCATGTAAAAAAAGGCGTCAAGATTATTGAGGACTCGGGTTATACTTACCAGGTTGGCGGCCTGTCGACCGCCATCGAGGTGCCCGACCTTCAGGAATTATTTGATCTGGTAACAAAAATTCGAGATGCCCAGATCGAAGAGGGTGCTCAGCGTGTCTTGATCGAGTTGAAAGTTGATGACCGAAGAGACAAAAACGCCACGCTTGCCGGCAAAATAGACTCGGTCAGCAGCCGTTGACAACGAGATGGGCTGCGGGTCACCTTCGCCAGTCAGAATGAACCCGATCTGCCAATGCAGCGCCACAGAGACCGAGAATAATGGGTGAGCTCAAAGCTGAAAAGGAACTTTTTGATCAGTGGCCTGAGCGCTACGACAGCTGGTTTACCACGCCGATTGGCTCGCTTGTGAAAAAATATGAGAGCGACCTGCTTCTGGAGATGCTCCAACCCCGTAAAGAAGAACGAATCCTTGATGTTGGCTGCGGAACAGGTGTATTTACGCAAGACGCCCTTGACCATGGAGCGATCATCGTTGGCCTGGATATATCCATCCCGATGCTGCAGCAGGCAGCCAAAAAACTGGCCGGACTACCCTTTACCGCACTTGCCGGTAACATGACCTCACTGCCCTTCGTGGACAATTCCTTTGACAAGGTTTACTCGATGACCGCGATTGAATTTGTCGCCGATGCACAGCAGGCGGTAAACGAACTCAATCGTGTAGCCCGACGCGGCGCAAAAATAGTCCTTTCCACCCTAAATAGTCTCAGCCCCTGGGCTGAGCGGAGAAAAAAGAAGGGTGAACACGGTCATGAACTCTTCCAATCAATGACCTTCCGCTCGCCAGCCGAACTGCTCCGTATTGCCCCGGAGGGCTCGGTTTACAAAACAGCGATTCATTTTCAAAAAGATGACGACCCAGTGATAGCCAAAAAAATTGAAGAACAGGGACGCAAAGATATGAAAGATACCGGCGCTTTTGTCGCCGTCTCCTGGATAAAACAGTAAATTATAGCGCGCTTGCCGAGAGTACAGAGCCATTTTAAAAATTGATTTTTAACTGGAAAAAAGTAACGGCACAGGATGATTAAATAACCAAGTCCAAGAGTTGTTGGAGGAGCCACATGATTACAGAAAATTTTGTAAAGAAGATGGAAGAGATCGTCGGTCCTTCCTATGTCACGAAGACGGGGGCAGACATAGAGCTGTATTCCTATGATGCCTCACTGGTCACCGGCCGGCCAGGTCTTATCGTCTTCCCGGCGAACACCGAAGAGGTCTCCAGGGTGCTCAAGGCGGCGCACGAAGTCGGTGTGCCTTCTGTAGCCCGCGGATTTGCCACAAATCTTTCCGGGGGAACGATCATCAGCGAGGGCCTGGTTGTCAGCCTTTCCCGGCTTGACAAGATTCTTGGAATTTACCCGGAAAGCAGGTATGCCATCGTGCAGACCGGTGTCACCAATCTTGAGCTGCAGGAAGCGCTGGCGCCGCTCGGGGCTTTTTACGCGCCTGATCCCGCCAGCCAGAAAGTTTCCACCATCGGCGGAAATGTTGGTGAGAATTCAGGCGGTCCCCGCTGTCTGAAATACGGCGTGACCTCCAACCACATCCTCGGTCTGCAGATGGTCATGGCTGACGGGGAAGTTGTCCAGATCGGCGGTCCGGCGCTTGACCCCCCCGGCTATGACCTGCGTGGTCTCGTTGTCGGCAGCGAGGGGTGCATCGGCATTGTTACCGAGATTACCGTACGGGTGACACCAATGACCGAATCGGTCATAACCATGCTCGCCATCTACGACAATATTCCCGATGCCGCCAACACGGTTAAAGAAATAATCAGTACCGGCATTGTGCCGAACACCCTGGAAATGATGGATAATACCATAATTCAGGCGGTTGAAAAAGGCGGCTCCTGCGGTTACCCGACTGATGCGGCGGCGGTCTTGATCATTGAAGTGGAAGGCATGCTTGTCGGTCTTAAGGAACAGGCTGAAATAATAGAGAAAATATGTATGGAAACCGGCTGTCGTGAAGTGCGGATTGCGAAAAACCAGGACGAGCGCAATCTCCTCTGGAAGGGACGCCGGGGAGCCTTCGGGGCCATCTGCAACCTGTCGCCAAATTATCTGGTTAATGACGGCTGCGTGCCACGGACACGGCTACCCGAAGCTCTTGAGAAAGTTAAAGCGATTTCAGATAAATACGGCTGCCCGGTCGGCAACGTCTTTCACGCCGGCGACGGCAACCTGCACCCGCTGCTGATGTTTGATTCCCGTAATGAAGAGGAAGTCGTCCAGGTGCACAAGGCCGGCTGGGACATCATGGCCGTATGTGCTGAACTTGGCGGGACGATCTCCGGTGAACACGGCATTGGTCACGAGAAGCAGGAGGCAATGTCAATGGTTTTCTCCGGGCATGATCTCAATACCCAGCAGGATGTCAAGCTGGCCCTGGACCCCAAAAACCTGATGAATCCCGGCAAGGTTATTCCGGTGCCTCCGAAGGGGCAGACACGCCTTCCGGACAGCAAACCCACGATTCTCCAACGCGCCGGCGGTGCTGCTGCATCCGGCGTCAGTGAGGCAATGGCCGCGATCAGGAAGGCCGCTGAAGAGAAAAAACCAGTCAGGCCCGCAGGCAGCGGCACCTTCAATGGCGTCGGCAACACTGAAAAAGTGAAAACCGTGGTTGTAGACAGCCTGAAAATGAACGAGATAATCGAGTATGACCCTGACAACCAGTTCATAACCGTCGGCTCCGGGATGAGCCTTGCCGACCTGCAGGCAAAACTTGGTGAAAACAACCAGTGGCTGCCGATACGGCCGCCTTTTTTCAAGGACAACTCGACCACCGGGTCCATGATCGCAATGGCTGCGGTTGGCCCTGAGCGGGTAGCGCTCGGTGCTCCGCGCGATTATCTGCTGGGACTCCAGTACATTGACAGCCGCGGAAGCATGGTTTCCGCCGGGGGCAAAGTGGTCAAAAATGTGGCCGGCTACGACATGACACGATTGCTGACCGGTTCCGCCGGAACACTGGGCTTTATTACCGAGGCGAGCTGGAGAGTGGCGACCAGACCCGAGGCCTGCAGGTTCACCTCGGCGGTCGGCAGTCTTGAAAGCTGCTCTGCCGCAGCCCTGTCTGTCATCAACTCGAACCTTCTGCCGGTTTTTGTCACTGCGGTTCCGGAGAACGGCGCCTGGAAACTGCTGGTCGGTTTCGAAGGGATCGGCGAGGTGGTAGATCACCAGATTGACCGCTGTAACGAGAAGATGAAAGCCAATGGTCTTGCCGATTTCAGCAGAGCTGATTATCCAGTTATCGAAGGGCCCTTCAAGGATCTCTTCGAGCGAATCTGGCAAGCGCCTTATGTCTTCGATGCAGATACTGCCATTGCCAGCGTCAAGTCATTGTCTGAAGATATCGCTGAAATTGCAGAACCATCTGCCAGCCTGATCGACTTTGCCTGTGGGCGGATCATTTGCGCTTTTACAAACCTTGACGCCGCACAGTGGAATAAAATTGATGCTCAGCTCCTGAAACGAAAGGGACACGGCAAGCTGGTCAAGGCTCCTGCGGACTTTCGAGCAAAACATGATGTGTTCGGCTCAGAAAGGGCAGAATGGAAGCTCAGTCATAAGATTAAAGCGGTTCTTGATCCAAGCGGTCTGTTTTCCCCGGGAGCACTGCCGGGAAGAGTGTAAGGGGAACGCCGACAAGCTGTTGAACGAATAAAGCTCTGCGAGCGAAAACAAATATGAGGTTTGAGATTATGACTGTGTCAGCTAATTATGATGCGATAGCAAAATGCAATAAGTGTGGATTCTGCCATGTTGCCTGCCCGATTTTTAGGGCGACCGGGCACGAGTCCGGAGTGGCTCGGGGCCGGTTAGCGCTGCTCAGGGGAATAATCGAGAAGCGGGTGGAGTGGAGCAAAGAGCTGGAAGATCCGCTTTTTACCTGCCTGGGGTGCGGGGCCTGCACGACAAACTGTTTCGGTGCCGTACCGACGGCCGACCTGGTGCTCAATGCGCGCGCCGAATATTTTGAAAATGTCGGCAAGAAACCTGCCCACCGGCTGCTCTTCGAGCATCTCCTGCCCTATCCGAAACGGCTGCACCTGGCGGCGCGGGCAGCTGCGCTAGGCAAGAACTCCGGTGCCTCGAAACTCGCCAACGCCATGGGCCTGTTGAGAATTTTTGGCCGAGATCTGCCCAAAGCAGAGGGTATTGTTGAGAAACTGCCGATGGAATCATTCCGGGGAACAATTAAGCCGGGCGTCTACCAGGGCCTGGGAAAGGATCTGAAGATCGGCTATTTTGTCGGCTGCGGCGTTGACGTGATCCAGGTGAAGGCCGGTAAAGCAACCTTTGAGGAGCTGAAAAAAATCGGTGCATCGGTATCCGTTCTGAATAACTGCTGCTGCGGTTTGCCCCCATGGTCCTACGGAGACCTTGAGAACACCAGAAAACTGGCTCTGAAGAATCTCAAGATTTTCAGCGAGGCGGATGTCGACGTGATTGTAACCGATTGCTCGAGTTGTGCCTCTTTTTTGAAAGAGTACAAAAAGGTATTCAAGGATGACCCGGAAAACCTTGCGGTTGTTGAAAAAATAAGACCTCTTTTCAGGGATGTCGTTGAATTCCTGGCAACCCGCGGGGAAGAAAAGGGCACGGCAGGGGGCGAAGGAGAGGCTGTCGGGGCCTACTATGACCCCCATGGCGCAGGTAAACAGAAAAAGCCAGCTGCTGCCGGAACTGCTTCGGAAAAACCGGTTATCATGACCTATCATGATCCCTGTCATGCGGTCCGTGGCCAGGGGATAAAGAGTGAAGGCCGGGAAATCCTGAAAAAGATGGCAAACGTTGAATTCGTGGAAATGGCCGAGGCTGACTGGTGCTGCGGCGGAGCGGGATCCTACGCGCTTACCCACTATGAACTGTCGCAGAAAGTGCTTGACAGGAAAATGAAAAACCTCGAGAAGACTAATGCCGATATCCTCGTAACATCCTGCCCCGCCTGTATGATCCAGCTGGCATTTGGCATCAGGCGGCATGGCCTGAAAACGAGGGTGTTTCATATTTCAGAGATTATTGCGCACAACCATGAAGACGGGAGACAAGCTTGAGGCAGAGCCTGTATAGCCATGGCCCGACTCCTGCCGCCCAGGGCCGGACCATGATGTACTGACAGCCGCAGGGGAAAAATGGTAACATACTGGAATAGCAGTTTTTCAAGTCACCTGATACTTATGATCAATTTTTTACGCAGTTGACAGGATTCAACGAGCTTGATCAATTGCCCATTATTGAATATACCTAGTGGTCGCATGGTCAGTCCAGGTGCTGGATTTTATGGTGCTCCTGCCGGATACGAGGCGATGAAGGACTCATGTTTTCCTTTTAAGTCTCCGATAAATTGAGGAAAAAACATGGCTGTCGATTGCAGTGCAGAGACGGCAAAAGATCATAATTCGGTTTTTTTGGGTAATTGTAACGTTGCCTAGCGTGCGGAACAGGGCGTTTGAATTCTGCTGCTTGTACGGATTTTTTTGTTCATCAGGAGCGAACAGGCAGAAATCCCGAAAAGCTCAGTGTGCTGTTTAGCCAGGCTAAGGAAACACAACCATTTTTTTGAGGTGAATTCATGAAGAGTACAATGCAGACAATTGATGGTAATACCGCTGCTACCCATGTCGCTTACGGCATGAGTGAAGTCGCCACCATCTATCCGATTACTCCGTCAAGCCCGCTCGGAGAAATCGCTGATTCGTGGGCGGTTGCTGGAAGAAAAAATATTCACGGCGAACTTCTGAACATAAAGCAGATGCAATCGGAGGCGGGAGCCGCCGGTGCGGTTCACGGTTCACTCGTGGGCGGTGCGGTTACCTCAACCTTTACCGCCTCCCAGGGACTGCTGCTGAAGATCCCGAACATGTATAAAATTGCAGGCGAATTGCTGCCCTGTGTCTTTCATGTAACGGCTCGTTCCCTGTCTGCCCATGCCCTGTCGATTTTCGGTGACCAGGCTGACGTTATGGCCACCAGGCAGACCGGTTTTGCGCTTCTTGCCTCAAATTCGGTTCAGGAAACCATGGATCTGGCCCTTGTCGCTCACCTGTCAACGATTGAAGCCCGAGTCCCGTTCCTCCATTTCTATGATGGTTTCAGGACCTCGCATGAGATCCAGAAAATCGAGGTTATCAGCTATGATGACATGGCGTCTCTTTATAACTGGGATGCCTATCATGAATTCAAGAAGCTGGCGATTAATCCGGAGAAACCAAATACCAGGGGAACCGCGCAAAACCCCGATATCTACTTCCAGAACCGTGAAGCAGGCAACAAGTACTACCTGGCCGCTCCCGCCATTGTGGTAAAAAACATGAAAAAAGTGGGTGAGCTGACCGGGCGTCACTACAATCTTTTTGACTATGTCGGCGATCCGCAGGCAGAAAAAGTCATTGTCGCCATGGGTTCGGGTTGTGAGGCTATCGAGGAAACTGTCGAAGCTTTGACGGCCAAGGGTGAGAAAGTAGGCCTCGTCAAGGTCAGACTCTACAGGCCGTTTGCCACGGAGGCTTTTCTGGCTGCCGTTCCCAAGAGTACAAAATTTCTCACCGTCCTTGACCGGACCAAAGAGCCGGGGTCTGTCGGTGAACCGCTCTATACCGATGTCTGTGCCGCCTATATCGATAAAGGCATTGCACCTCCGCGCATGCTGGGCGGCCGCTACGGACTCAGTTCCAAGGAATTCAATCCGCCGATGGTCAAGGCAGTTTTCGACAACATGACTGCTGCTCAGCCGAAAAACCATTTTACCGTCGGTATAACCGACGATGTCACAAACACTTCGCTTGAAGTCAAACCGGGATTCAGAAGCGAGCCGAAGGGCAATGTCCGGGCGAAGTTCTGGGGGCTTGGCTCCGACGGCACGGTTGGCGCTAACCAGAGTGCAATAAAGATTATCGGCGATAATACCGACAAATTCGCCCAGGGCTACTTTGCCTACGACTCGAAGAAGTCCGGCGGAATTACCATCTCTCATCTGCGCTTTGGCGATGTGCCCATTAAATCCACCTATCTGATTAACGAGGCTGATTTTGTCGCCTGCCACAACCCGACCTATGTAAACATTTATGACGTTCTTGAAGGCATCAGGGAGGGCGGCACCTTCCTGCTCAACTCACCGTGGACGGCAGCCGAGATGGACGAGAAACTCCCCGGTGACATGCGCAAGACCATTCACGACAAGAAGCTCAAATTCTTCACTGTGGACGCTATCAAGATTGCCGCAGATGTCGGCCTTGGCACCAGGATCAACATGATCATGCAGACCTGCTTTTTCAAACTTGCCAATGTTCTCCCGTTTGAAAAGGCCATCGAGTTGCTCAAAGCCGACATCAAGAAGACCTACGGCAAGAAAGGTGACCACATCGTTAAGATGAATATCAACGCGGTGAATAACACCCTGGACAATCTCGTCGAAATTAAAGTTCCTCAGTCCTGGGGAACGGCGAAAGGGGGCATTCCGGTAAAAGCCAAAACAACCGATTATGTTGATAACGTGATGCGGCCGATCCAGGCGCTGAAAGGCGATGAACTGCCGGTAAGTGCGTTTTCGGTAGACGGCACCTTCCCGACGTCTACGGCCCGTTATGAAAAGCGCGGGGTTGCCGTGAATGTTCCGGAATGGATCGCTTCCGAGTGTATCCAGTGCAACCAGTGTTCCTTTGTCTGCCCGCATGCCGCTATTATCCCGATCCTGGCAACTGAAGACGAACTGGCCGGCGCCCCGGCGACATTCGAGACCATTCCGGCCGTCGGCAAGGCACTGAAAGGCTATCAGTTCAGAATGCAGGTCAACGCGCTTGACTGCCAGGGATGCGGCAACTGCGAGGATATCTGTCCGGCCAAGAACAAGGCCCTGGTCATGAAACCGACCGCCTCGCAACTGGAGCGCGAGGTGCCGAACCATGAGTTCTCGCTGAGTGTTCCCTTCAAAACCGACCTCATGTCACGCGAGTCAGTTAAAGGAAGCCAGCTTTATCAGCCGCTGCTCGAGTTCTCGGGCGCCTGCGCCGGCTGCGGCGAGACCCCCTACGTCAAGGTCCTCACCCAGCTCTTTGGCGAGAGAATGACAATTGCCAATGCCACCGGCTGCAGTTCGATCTGGGGCGGTTCCGCGCCATCTTCGCCATACGCTGCCAATAAAGACGGGCATGGCCCCGGCTGGGCAAGTTCGCTGTTTGAGGACGCCGCCGAGTATGGCTACGGCATGATGCTCGCCTATAACACCAGGCGAAACGCACTTGCAACAAAAGTACACAAGGCACTGGAAGCAAATATCTCTGCGGAGCTGAAGGAAGCCTTTACCGCCTGGCTTGGCGGCATGCATGACGCAGACAAATCAAAGGAGGCCGGCGACAAAATCAAGGCGCTGCTGAAGGATGGCGGCAACAACGAACTGCTCAAGGATATTGCCCGCTGTCCGGAACTGTTTACCAAAAAATCCCACTGGATTGTTGGCGGCGACGGCTGGGCATACGACATCGGCTACAGCGGACTCGACCATGTCATGGCCTCCGGTGACGACATCAATATCCTCGTCATGGATACAGAGGTCTACTCCAACACCGGCGGACAGTCTTCCAAGGCCACTCCCACCGGGGCGATCGCCAAGTACGCGGCCTCTGGCAAGAAGATTACCAAGAAAGACCTTGCCCGCATGATAATAACCTACGGGCATGCCTATGTGGCCTCGATTTCCATGGGCGCAAGCAAACAGCAGGTTCTCAAGGCGTTCACCGAAGCCGAGAAATATCCCGGACCATCCCTGATTATCTGCTATGCGCCATGTATCGCGCACGGTATCCGCAAGGGCATGGGCAAAACCCAGCTTGAGGCCAAGCTCGCGGTTGACAGCGGCTTCTGGTCAACATTCCGTTACAACCCTGCACTGATTGCAGAGGGTAAAAATCCTTTTGTCCTCGACAGCAAGGAACCGGATGGCAGCCTGCAGGAATTCCTCTCCTCCGAGAACCGTTTTGCCTCGCTGGAGAAGAGCAATCCCGAAGAGTCGAAACGGCTCAGGGCGAAGATCGAGGAGGAGGTCAATGATCGTTATCAGCTCCTGAAGAAAATGGCTGAACACGGCATTGGCGTGTAAGCAGTAAGGTTTCGACTGGATCCTTCCAGCGGACCGATACCCGTTTTCATACCGGCCCGGCGTTTGCTGCCGGGTCGGTATGAAGCGTATTCATGAAGGAGATGGGAACTCCCTCGAGGGGGTGTGGCCTGCAGGTCAGAACTGCCGGGCCAAAATTCAACGTAGTTTGCACGTGCCTATGGAAGATCATGTTTTTCGAGCGATCGAACAAAAAAAAGTATCATCCCAGATCGTCGAGCAGGTAAAGACCCTGATTGCCAGTGGAAAACTCAAGCCAGGAGATACGCTCCCTCCAGAGCGTGAGCTGATGAAGGTTTTCAACGTCAGCAGGCCGACTCTCCGGGAAGCGCTGAACATGCTGTCGATAATGGGTTTTATCCAGGTTTCCCAGCGCCAGAGAACGCGAGTGAAATCACTGGTGCCGAGCAACATCACCGAGCCGTTGCGCCATCTTCTCAAAGAGGATATCAAGACGTCGCTGGAGCTGATCGATGCCCGGGCGATTATCGAGACCGCCAATGCGGAGCTTGCCGCCGAGCGGGCAGGTGAAGAAGACCTCGCACGGTTGGAAGACTGTATTGAGAGGATGAGAATCAAGCTGCAGGAAGATGATACGGTCAACACCGAGGATGCCAATTTTCACCTGACGATCGCCGAGGCGACTCATAACAAGATACAGACACACCTGATGTTTTCCATCTATGACCTGCTCAAGGAGACGGTCGGTCTGTGCTACTACAATGATGAAGCCGAGAATATCTTCAGGCAGCACTGCAAAATTGTTGAGGCAATCAAGAGCAAGGACCCTCAACTGGCCAGGCAGCGCATGGAGGAGCACCTGACCTATATAAAATCACTGGTGAACAGGCTGCTTGACGGCGGCAAAGAGGAAGAAAAAGTGCAGTAGTCTCCAGCGCTTTTTTTATCCAGGTTTCAGGATTGTCGGTTTCGTCGTTAACGCTTACAGTCGCAGTGAATTTCTCTTTCTGTGTCGTGTTAAGACCATGGGACAAGCAAAGCAGACACCGTTAACCCTTCTGTATTACTCAATAATAGGCGTTTTCCTCCTGGGTGTGCCCGGGGGGTGTCTCCACGCGGCGAATGATTATCCTGGAAACCTCTCCTACGAGGTCATACGCAGCTATCCTCATGACCCGGCCGCCTTCACCCAGGGTTTGGAGTGGGACAGGGGGACGGTCTATGAAGGGGACCGGCCTCAACGGTTCCTCGTCGCTGCGGCGGGTCGATTACAAAACGGGAAAGGTGGCGCTGCAGGTTGATTACCCAGAAGATATCTTTGCCGAGAGTGTGACGGTTTTTGGTGACACAATTTACCAGCTGAGCTGGCAAAACAATATTGTTTTTGTTTACCGCAAGGATGATTTTTCCCTGCTGCAGTCCCATGAATACAGCCGTGAAGGCTGGGGTCTCACCAATGACGGCAGCCAGCTGATCGCCAGTGATGGCTCGGCAACCCTCTATTTCCTTGATCCACAGACGCTTGCCGAGAGGAGACGGGTCACGGTTAAGGATGCTCTTCAACCAGTACGAAACCTCAATGATCTGGAGTATGTAAAGGGTAAGGTGTTTGCCAATGTCTATAAATCGGACAAGGTTGCGATTATTAATCCGGAAAATGGTGTGGTGGAGAACTGGCTTGATCTGTCAGAACTGAGAACGCGTATGGCTGCAGAACATAATGGCCTGGAGCTCAATGGAATCATGTATGATGAGGAAGCTGACCGGCTCTTTGTAACCGGAAAATTCTGGCCGAACCTTTTCGAGCTCAGGGTGGCATGGTCTGACAGGCAATAATAGGATGCTCCTCGAGTCGTTTTCCTCAGAGCAAATAAGGGGACAATTTGATTGTGGAACTAAAATTGCATGAAAAACGTGTCTATTTAAAGAGGGGATGGATATAGATCGAGATGTGTGTTATAATATCGTGATAATTGTTTTAGTCGCATAATGTTAACAAAGAGTGAGGAGTGAGGAGTGAGAATGAAAAATACCCTGTTAAAAACCGTTGCATTGGCAGCAGCACTCTCATTAGTGACGATGAATATGGCGTTTGCCGGCGGCAGTATCGGTCATGGAAATATCTCTGTATTCAAGGACAACACGCTTGTCGGCAAATTGTCCGGCCAGAATCCGATAGAAGATGGTGCCTTGCTCGTCTGTGATGGAAAATGCATGCTGAAGTCCGAGGGAATTTCCGTAATCGCTGCAGACAAATCCCAACTCGCCGTCAAAAATGAGACCGATACCTTCAGGCTTTACATAAAGGAAGGTGTCGCAGACTTTGTGATCAACAGTAACGCCAGGAAAATTGCCTTCTACACTCCCCAGGGAAGCTATACCGTCGCTGAAGTGGTGTACAACGCTTCCAGTTCACCTGTCGTCAAAGGCAGAGTAACTGTTGGCAGCGACGGCGCCACCGAGATCAGTGTCACGGAAGGCCGCATGGTTTTTGCAAGCGATGAGGGTATGAAAACAGTTGATGCTAATCATACAATCGTTCTTGCCCAGGTGGTTACAGGGTCAGCAGGCATGTTTGGAGGTTCGTTGGTACCGACGCTGCTTACCGTAGGAGGAGCGACCCTGCCTCTGATGGAATTATCTTTTGCTGACCGAGACAAAACTATCAAAGATACAAGCCCCAATAATTAATAAACTTCTCTTGCAGTTTAAAAAGGGTTATCTTGTAAGGTCAAGATAACCCTTTTCGTTTTTTCAATCGACCTTGCTGTTGTGTACCTATGAAATACCAGTACTCTTCACGGGTGTTCCTGTTTCTTGCCGTTCTCCTCAGTCTTTTTGTCCTTATCGGTTGTGCAGAGGAGGAGCGCTTCAAGCAGACGACCACCATTGAACAATTCCAGGAATTACATGCAGACAAAGCAAACCGGAAACTGACCCAAAGAACCTATACCCCCATGCCAACCACGCAGGAGATCGGTGTGGAGGGGAGTGATTACCTGCTCGGGCCGGGTGACCTGATCGTGGTCAAGGTGTTTGAATCAGAAGATCTGCAGGCCGAGGTTCGGGTGTCATCGCGGGGCAATATCAACCTGCCGCTCCTTAATGACCTGAATGTCCTTAATCTCACCGCCGCAGAGGCTGAACAGAAGATAGAGGATATGTACCGGAAGGACTTTCTTCATGACCCGCATGTATCTGTGTATATCAAGGAACACATGAGCAAGCAGATCACCATCGTCGGTGCAGTCCAGGAACCGGGGGACCTATGATTATATTAACCGCAGGAATCTGCTCGATGTGCTGGCACTTGGAGACCGGCCTGGCCGATGACGCCGGCACCGTGGCGTACATAACCAGGAGCGATCCTAAAACCGGAGAAATGGCCAATTATGTTGTTGATCTCGAGGATCTGATCAAGAACGGGAACATGGCCTATAATCATCCGATCCTGGGGGGCGATGTCATCTTTATCCCCGAGTCCGGTTACTGTTTTTGTCCGATGGTGCAGTCAGGAAACCGGGAAGCTACCCATTGTCCGGCAATATGACAATCACGGAAGCTATCACGCTTGCAGGCGGACTTGCCGGCTGGGCAGACGATGACAAAATCAAGCTCATCCGTTTCATGGGGCGCGGCTCGGAGAGGCAGGTGGTAAGCCTCATGCTACGCCGACCTGCAGGCAGGCCTGGGCGATAGCCTCGAGCTGCAGGACCAGGACATTATTTTTGCCGAATCAAGCTCCTCCGGCAAGTTCTTTTCTGGAGCCGGATTTACGCTTGGTTTCATGGGCACTGGAATTAATTTCAGAAATCCGGAACAATAATTGTGATCCCGCTGTCTTTTCATTAGATGCGTCCGTGGAGAATTCTCCATTATTATTGCATAAGCCGGCGTCATGGCTCATATATGGTATTGTGGTATCTGTTCCACTCATTTTCGGGGCAGTCCACCCTGTTGTGCAGGGTTGTTATGTCTTTGTCATCCTGGTCTGCCTTGGTGGCTGGCTGCTGCTTAACAGCAGTGAGCTTTTTAAGAATTTGTCTCTACTGCACATTGTACCCGTTTTTGCTCGTTGGTTACCTTTTTCTTCAGTCCCTCCCGTTGCCACTGGCGCTGGTTGACATCCTATCGCCGGCGCGGGCGGAACGGGTAACCATGGTCAATGAGCTGGCCGGTGTCGGGCAGCACTCTGTATCCTTGAGCGAAAATGGTACCGCCGGCATGTTTAAAGCTCTCTTCATTCTGGCATTGCTTGTGTACTATTACAGTCTGAAAAAGGTGATCAGCACAGATGAGCGTGCCTATTCGCTGCTTTTCTACTGTCTGATGATTGTCGGAGTGATCGAGGCTCTCTATGGGCTTCTCCAGTTTGTCAATCCCGGTATCGGTATATTGTGGCTTAAGGTGACGAGCGGCAGAGCGGCCTATGGGACGATAATCTATAAAAACCAGTATGCCTCGATGCTCAACATGATCTGGCCTCTTGCGATTGGCGGTGCTGCGATGTTTTTCAGCGGAAGGCAGGGAAAGCGTCGACAGGGTGAGGGCAGGAAAAACTCCCGGGATATCTTTTATAGGGTATCAGCAACCAGGCCGCAGGCTTTGCTCCTTACCGCCCTGTCAACAGCGATAGTCCTGGCGGTCCTGTTCTCTCTTTCCAGGGGAGGAATCCTGTCGATGATTCTCGTTGGCTTCTGCCTGATCATTCTGATGCCATTTACGATGAAATCGAAGCTTCTCGCCCTATTGGGTTTTATCCTGTTGACAGCTGCATATGCTTCGCTGATGGGGTTTGACACCATCATCTCGCGCTTTGATACGCTTGGAGCGTCCAAGGGGGGCACGGCTGGATATCTATGTCGCCTCATTGCCGATGCTCGTTGATCACTGGCTGACGGTATCGGGCTTAGTTCGTACACCCTGTTGTCCCCGGTCTATCTCAAAGGGTTTGCAGAAAACCTGCATATTGACAGGGCACACAGCGAATACCTGGAGCTCCTGATAGAACTCGGCATACCTGTTGCGTCGCTGCTTTTCTGCTGGCTGGCGTGGGGCATCTGGAAACTGCTTGCCGTATTCTGGCTATGCGGCCACAGGGTGAAGCTCAGATAGCAAAGGCGATTATGGCAACCGCTTCTTTTTGCGCCATTATCGGTTTTCTGGCCCATGGTGTCATTGATTTTGGCTGGCGATTACCAGCAAATGTGTTTTTTGCGATGACCCTTCTGGCACTCTGCGTTGCAAGCCTTGAATCGAATGAAAGAAAAGATTCAAGCCCAGATTGTTCTACTGCAACCGGCGAGATCCGCCAGGCTATGGGATAGTTGATATGCCGGCGCTGCTCCGTGATTTTATTGATATTCACACGCATATCCTTCCCGGTATTGATGATGGCCCGAAAGACATGGCCGAAAGCCTTGAACTCGCCCGCGCGCTATGGGCGTGCGGGCATCAGCAAGCTGTTTGCCACACCCCATTTTCTGCCGGGAACAGCCTGGTCGGCCGATAGAGAAACAGTCCTGCGCCTCGTTGCTGAGGTGCAGGCAGCCCTTGATAAGAGCGCATCGATTTGCAGATACTGCCGGGAATGGAAATTGCTTACCATACGAAGCTGGTGGAGCGGGTGTTTACCGGTCAGCTCCAGTCACTCGGCGACAGCGGCTATTTGCTTGTTGAGCCGCCTTTCTACGAAGTGGTGGATGACCTCTACGAGAGCCTGATGTATCTGCTCGAGCATGAAATAAAACTGATTATTGCGCACCCTGAGCGGGTTGGAATGTTCCAGCAGCGGCGGATCTGATCAAGAAACTGGTCCTGGCAGGGGCGCGTACCCAGGTGAATACCGGCAGCCTGCTCGGCTATTTCGGCAATGCCTGTAGAGCCTTTGCGCTGGATCTCTGGGATGACAGGTTGCTTCACTACATGGCCAGCGATGCCATGATCATAGGATACGGGCACCCTTGACCGACACTCAATGGGAAAGTCTTCGGAATCTTGCCGATGGGGAACAGCTTCTGGCGTTTTGTTCCCGGAATAACAGGGAGCTGGCCGACCGTATATGATTTTACTCGCCCAACTGAAAACTTTTGACACTGGCAGAGCGGCATGAAAAAGGAACAGCAGAGCATAAATAAAGAAATGGATCAGCAGTTAATGGTCAGGGAGTCAGGTACCCGCTATCTGCCGAGCACCGAGGTGCGTGAGGTCGTACCGGAATTTAAGGACGAAATTGACCTGAAAGATCTTCTTGATACGATTATCAGAAGAAAATCGGTGGTACTTGCCTGTCTGCTCCTGTGCTTTTCTGCGGTGGCTATCTATACATTTACCGTGACGCCTCTTTTCAAGGCCAAAGGGGTCATGCGGGTATCATCCCAATCCAACAACCTGACAAAATTTGAGAATATCGAAAGCTCAGCCCTGAAAACCATGGAGTTCCAGCAGACCCAGGTGAAGCTGATGCAGAGCGAACAGCTTGCTCCAGGGTTATCGACCGGATGGATCTGACCAACAACGATGAATTTAGCCGAAGCAGTTCTTCATCTTCCGGTGATGCACATGCGAAGGGGCTCTTTGACACCATCAAGTCGTTTATTCGTCCTGAGGAAAACAGCGACACCTTCAACATGCTGACCGAAGATGCCCAGAGCCAGATAATCGTCGATCAGGCTCTTACGCGATTTGCCAAACAGTTCAGTGTCAGCGCGGTACGCAACAGCGAGCTGATTGAGATAGCATTTGCTGCAAGCTCCCCGGTACTCTCGGCAGAAGTTGCCAACACCGCCATGGATGAGTTTATCAACATGCTCATGGATACAAAGCTCAAAAGTTCCCAGGATGCCTCCAAATTTCTGCAAAAGCAGATCGAGGCGGCGCAGATCAAGCTGGAGCAGTCCGAGATGGGGCTGCAGGAGTTCGCCAGGAAGATCGGCATTGTCTCGCTGAACCCGAAGCTGAACCTGACCATGCGTCAGCTCGAAGAGTTGAACGATGCCCTGGCAAAAGCCCGATCCAGCCGTATTGCCCTGGAGGCCAAATACCAGCAGACCGTTTTGAGTGATTCGGTAAATCTGAACCAGATGGTAGAGAACGAACTGATCCAGAGTTTAAAAAAACCAGCACGCAACCCTGCTGGCCGAATACCAGGAAATGGGGAAAACGTTTAAACCGGCATACCCCAAAATGCAGCAACTCAAAGCCCGCCTGGACAAGGTTGAGGAGCAGATGCGGCTTGAGCAGGCGGCAATTATCGACTCGGTAAAAAACGACTACGAAACAGCGCTGAAAACCGAAGAATACCTGGCAACCCGTACCGAAGAGCAGAAACTGCGCGCCATGGATCTTGAAGAAAAAGCGACCCAGTACAAGATCCTCGAACGGAGGTGGAAACCAACAAGGCTATTTACCAGAGCCTGCTCGAGAGGTCCAAGGAAATTGAAGCAACCGTCGGGTGCCGCCGTCACCAATGTCCAGATTATCGACTATGCCCGGCCGCCGCTTTACCCATTCAAGCCCCGTGTGGCTCTGAATCTGGCGCTCGGGCTTGTCATCGGGGTAGTCGGCGGTATCGGCATGGCGTTTCTCTTTGAATATTTCGACAACACCATCAAAAATCCTGACGAGATGATTGATCGCTTCGGGATTCCCGGTTCTCGGCCTGATTCCCTTTGACAAGGAAGCGGTCGATGATCGAAAGAATATGGCCCTCAAGTTTTTCGCCGAGCCGCGTTCTCCAGTTGCAGAAGCATTCCGGACGACGATGACCTCGGTACGGCTCTCTGTTGCCGACAACCCGCCTAAAACCATGCTTTTTACAAGTGTCCTGCCCGGTGCCGGGAAGAGCTCACTTTCCAGCAACTCATGCCTGTCGTACCTTGCCGAGGAGGAACGCTGCCTGCTCATTGATGCCGATCTCAGGAAACCGAGCCTGCACCAGATATTCAAAGACGGTATGAGGGGAAGAGGGCTTTCTTCAGTTCTCAGCGGAATGGCAAAACTATCCGAGGTAATTACCAGCACGGAATATCCCGGTCTGGATTTTATCAGCAGCGGACCGCTGCCGCCAAACCCTGCTGAACTGCTTTCCTCCAAAAGAATGCGCCAATTGCTTGAGGTTGCCGCAAAGAATTACGACCGGGTTATCCTGGACGGTCCTCCATACCAGGGATTTGCGGAGATTCTCGTGCTTTCCAATATGGTGGATGGTGTCATCCTGATTTCCGTGGAAGGCGATACGCCACGGGAAGGCGTCAAGCATTTCAGGCGATCCATAACAAATGTCGGCGGACGGATCCTTGGCACCATCATCAACAAGACGGGGCGGAAAAAGGGGTATAGCTCTTACAGCGGCTACAAGTATTACTCGTACAACTACGATTACGGCAATCAGGAAGAAAGCTGAGTCTTCCGACCGGAATAGATGGTTATCAACAGACTTATAAGGTGCCTCTGGTTTCTGATGCTCGTGATAGTTGCGATCTGGCAGATGCACTTCGCTTTCCAGGAGCAGCTGGCTCGCAGCGAGGACGATACACTTGTTACATCTCGTCCGATTCGCAATGCCCGTATTCTCACCTACCAGGCAAAACAAAAGCACCTGTTTGAAGCGGATCTGAACGGCGCAGAAATCCTTCTGCAGAATGCCCTGAAGGTGAATTCCGTCTATGTACCGGCATGGCTCAGCCTTGTCGAGTTATATAACGACCGGGGCGAGAAAGATCGTGCCGGCAAAGTTTTAGATTACGTTGATATATTGACTCAGGGAATCAAGCGGTGGCGATGGGATAAAGCCCTCGTTGCCTATCAAACCGGCAGGATCGAAATGCTTCCTGGAGAGTTGAGCTATATCATCTACGAAATACCGGGGAAAAGCAGACAGGATGCCCTGCAGCTCGCCTTTACGCTCTGGAAGAATCCGGAAACGATTCTGCAGAACGTGGGAAGTCAGAACATTATTCATCTTTTTAATTACAGCGTTCAACAAAAACTCTCGGAACAGGCATTGTATTACTGGCAGAAAATCGAAGAAAACCGAGTGCAATGGAGGGAGTCGGAAGCTCTTGGTTTTCTTGAAATACTTCTGAATGCTGGTAGGATTGACAAGGCTGCAACGGTATGGCGTACACATTTTAATTCTGAAGAGCTCATTTATAATGGTGACTTCAGTAAAAAAATCATGCAAAGGGCTTTTGGCTGGAGGAAAACTGAGGACAAAGGTTTTTCCTTGCGCTTGGTTCCTGATGGGAAAAAGAGCGATAAAATTAGTGCTGAATTTCTTTTCAAAGGTTGGGATAATACTGATTTTCATCTCTTAACGCAGCTCGTTCCTCTCCAGGGCGGCAAAATGTATAGACTTTCCGCTGAAATGAAATCGAAAAAACTGACGACAGATCAGCGGCCATTTATTGAAGTTTACGGTTATAAATGTGATGCTCCTCACGCGAATACGCAAATGGTGATGGCTGAGCAGAACTGGTCAAATTATTTTATAGAATTTGAAGTCCCCCGGACCTGCTCGGCCATGGTTGTTCGACTGCGCCGTGTTGAGAGCCGACACCTGGACAACAAGATCTCTGGTAAACTCTGGGTGAGAAATATTGCTATCTCCGAGATAGAAGAAAGACATGCTGTCTTGGTTGAGCCATTATCACCATGAACGAAAAACAGAAAAAACAGATAACTCTTCTAATAAAGGAGTGTTCAAGAAACCGAAACACATCGTCTCTGCTCAGCTTTGTTGCCGAGAGTAATGGCATGCTTGGAGCGTGTCGGGAAATAGTGGAAAAATACGATGTGGGAACTCCGGATATCGAGCAATGGCTGACATCGAAATGCCAGGATATTGGAATTTCTGAGCATATATTTTTAAAAATAATTGAAGATATTGTAAGACTCTTCACTCCAGGCCAGCCCATGGAAGAACCTTTTACAGTACTGGGTGTTTCCGCTGATGCCAGCCGGGAGGAAATAAAGCGTGCCTACAGGCAGCTGAGTCTGGCACATCATCCAGATACTGCAGACCAATCAACGGACTATAATCCTGACAAATTTATCCAAATTACCCAGGCGTACCATGCACTAATTAACCCTGGTCAGAACAGCGATCAGCTTACCTCAAGGCGACCAAAGCCAGTCTGGAAGCAGGAAAGAAGGCGGAGTGTATCGGTTAGGCAGCGAAAGAAGGTTTTCCTATGGATCACCGGAATCCTTATTGTACTTCTTGTTGTCACGCTGCTGTTTGCAATAAACTATCGAAAAAAGACCATGCTCGCAGGTCTGCAGAATAGCCAGGGTGCTTTTATTCCGCCAAAGGCAAAGAGGACGGTATCTTTATCTGCTCCTTATCTCATAGAAGGACGAGATAATAATCAGTATCTGCTTAATGATAGCAGAAATACAAACTCTAACGGGGATGCAAGTTCGCAGGTGGAAAAAAACTCAAAGGTACAGGGATGGTAGTGAATCCCACCCAAAAGTTAATAACGCAAATTTTAATTATGATAACAATGTTTTGACAACAAAAAATGCAGAGGAACCTCAGGCAAAGAGGTCCGATATAGCCGGTTTCGAGCAGCATCCAGAGAAACAGAATGAATCGTCGAGTAGTGGGACCGATCTTGCTCAAAGCAATGATGCCGAAATCAGGATAGATGAAAAAATAGTAACCCTCACGCAAAACAAAAATCTTAAGCGTCTGGTAGAACCTAATAATCAGGAGTCAGTCCAGGCAGGGGACGAAATGCTCCAACCTAAAGTTGCTTCGAACCCAGAAGGCGAAATTGATAGTGGAACGTCTAAAGACCAAGCGATTAGGCAGGATGAGCTGCCAGTGCCGAACAGTCAGATACAAACGCAGCAGGTAGCTGAGAAGCACGAGGGTAAACAGTTGCAAGGTGGTAGTATTCACGATTTAACTGATCAGCAAAACGTATCAGTTATAAATCGGGCAAATACAGCAGATATAACGCCAAAAATGCCAAGGGATGAAAACGCTATTTTGGGTCGGGAAGAGTCAGAGTCGAAAACGATTGCTGTTGAAGAGGAGAATAACTTAGCCGTAAGTATACAGGATAAGCCGACACCCCTTCCTCAAGCACTAAATGATCAAGCCAGCCCGAAAAACCTTCAGCAACGGGTTGATCAGTTTTTTCTTGGTTATATTGATGCCTACAATCAGAGAAATATTCGTATTTTTACAAACTATTTTAATGATAACGCAGTGGAGAATGGTAAACCATTTCAGAAAATGCAGCCTGTATACGATGAACTATTTGAGGCAACAAAAGCCGTAACTCTCCAGATAAATGATAGAGAGCTCCACCAAGAAGAAGAGAACATCGTTGTAGAAGGGATTTTTGAAGTTTTTCTACAGTATAAAGATAATCGTAAGGTATCAGGGTCAGGGCCAATTATATTTATACTTGTCGATCGAGAAAATCAATTAACAATACAAAATCTCTCTTATAAATTTAACTAAAAAATTAAGGTTATACATAAAATAATCATATTAATAGTTTGATGTATAAATCGATTAGCAAATAAAAAAATAAACAAGTTTTATTTAATTATAAACATTTTATGATGAATTTTGTTAACATATTGTCTCTTGGGTCAGCCTTAAAAAGGCATATTTAGTAGTTAACAACTTACGAAAGAATCGAAATTTTTGGATAATAATTAGTATCGATATTTTTTTACTTATAGCTGCTCTTTTCTTTTCATACTTTATTAGGTTCGAGAACCGATTAAGTGAAGGGCTTATTTCTCAATTTTTCTCTTTTATTCCACTAATATTAGTTATTAAAATACCTACTTTTTACGTCTTTGGCCTGTATAGAGGTATGTGGCGATATACCAGTATGGTGGATTTAGCCAATATCATCAAAGCAACATTTATTGCCGCAATTCTAATAGTAGCAGCCATTCTCTATTTAAACAGATTCGTAGGAACGTCGCGCTCTGTTTTCATTCTTGATTCATTTTTTAGTCTCTTCTTCATTACCGCTCATCGCATTACGATTCGGTCCATCTATAACAAAATCAATCATGATCGTCAGGAGTTTTTAAAAACTACCAATACCAAAAAAGCACTTCTACTCATAGGTGCAGGCGATGCTGCAGAAAAGGTCTTACGTGAACTTCGAGAAAATCATGCCTTGCCATATTACCCAGTAGGCCTTCTCGACGATGATGCTAATAAAAGTGGTTTGAACATCCATGGTGTCCCGGTACTAGGATGCATCGCTGATTTACAAGAGCAGGTCGAACTGACTCGGGCAGATGAAATTCTTATTTCAATTTCATCTGCAAGCGGTGCAGAAATGAAAAGAATTATTGGTATTTGCCAGAATTCACAAATCCCATTTAAGGTTCTACCGGGCCTTGGTGAGTTAATTGATGGAAAGGTGTCTATCAAAGCTATAAGAGACATTTCCTACAAGGATCTTCTTGGCAGGGAAGAAGTTGTAATCGAACATGAGAAAATTGGGGACTACATCACTGGCGAAACAATTCTAATTACTGGCGCTGGAGGGTCTATAGGTTCAGAACTCTGTCGACAAATTTTACGTTTCTCTCCTGGTAAGTTAGTCCTTTTGGATAGCAGTGAGGAAAATATTTATTCAATTCAAATGGAATTACAGCATGAGCATAATACTGCAGCTGTTATTACCGTTCTTGGAAGAATTCAGGATGCAGGGCTGCTCAGGTTAGTTTTCTCAAAATATCAGCCAGGTGTAGTACTACATGCTGCCGCTTACAAACACGTTCCGCTGATTGAACGAAACCCTTGGCAGGCTGTTTATAACAACATCGTGGCAACTCAATTGTTAATTGAAGCTTCTATTACCTACAAGGTTGAACGATTTGTGTTGGTTTCAACAGATAAGGCCGTTAGACCCACCAATGTCATGGGTGCGTCCAAGCGAGTTACAGAGTTGTTAATGCTCACTTATCAAAAAAATAATTGGAATGGGAGCTTTAGTAGGTTATGGCTGAAATCTTATCAACAAACAGAATATAATTCACTGGCTAATGAAACGCTTGAAAATCATTCCACTCGCCTTATGGCTGTCCGTTTCGGTAATGTGATTGGCTCTTCTGGCTCGGTTATTCCATTATTTAAACGTCAAATTGAGAAAGGTGGTCCTGTAACAGTAGCCCACCCAGAAATAACCCGTTATTTCATGTCAATTGAGGAGGCCGCACAGCTGATTCTTCAAGCTGGTGCAATGGGGGAGAAAGGTGGAGAAATCTTCATCTTGAAAATGGGTGAACCAATTAAAATCGACCGCATGGCTCGTGATCTGATCAGATTAGCAGGAAAGGAAGCAGAGACAGAGATTGGAATTGAATATATCGGCTTACGAGAGGGAGAAAAGCTCTACGAGGAACTTATAACTGAAGGAGAAGGAATTGTTGAGACTCATCACGATAAAATCATGGTGCTTCGAGGGAGTGAATTTATACAAAGTAACACACTGAATAGACATATTGAACAGTTGATTGCTGATGCCAATACATATAGTGGTCAAGCAATCAAGGCAACCTTATGTAAAATTATTCCCGAATATCAGCCAGATAATATCGTTCGCTCAGTGGTGCATAATGATGTGTTTAAAGATACCGTGTGTGCTTTTAGGTGATTAGTCGATCCCTGGAAACGATATAGTATTCTGACAATATCCGGCAAAATTTTAAAATCTGAAAGATTATACTTCATTTTTCAGGTAAAAATGTATTTGCGACCAACACAAAGAGAGAACAAAGACAGTTCGATAACGCTATAATACCAGGCAGCCCATAACGAAAGGCGCCCGATCTCTTAGAAGTCACCAACAAAGATCACCTATTTTGAAGATATACCAAATAATGTGCCGTGGATCCAAGAACTACATTAATACAATATTGATCCTGGTCAGTAAAATATCATATAATATTAATTCATTACCAGAGCCAATTTCCTTGGTCCAGTATCGAGGTTATATTAGTCCTGCGATTTATGTAGGTCGAAACCAGTATAAGATTTCTCGGTAAAGGAGCATTTTCTAAATAATTAGAAATATACTGGAAGGTGATTGTTTGGTTCACCAGATTATTCAAGCAAACATTATCCTGCTGATACAATATACAGTTGGCAGCTTAGTTCCATTATTGCTTATTCCTCATATTGTCCGAGTAATTGGTCTAACCGAATATGGACATCTGGCTGTTTTGATTGCAGTGGGCGGTTATGGAGCTGTTATTGTACAATATGCATTTCATCTGACTGGCCCTAGACGGATTGTTTACCGAGTTAATGGAGAGTCGGCAGGAAGCATTTTTATTGACATTACCTGCGCGAAACTAATTTTGCTCTTGCTTGTACATTTGATTATGGCAGGTATTGTTTATTTTCTTGCCCCATTAAGATCATCCAGCCCATATGCTTACATTATACTGTTTGTCCTTCCTGCCGCGGCATGCCTGAATAGTGTGTGGTTTTTACAATCGGTAGGCAGGTTTTTACCCGTGTGCGTTCTGGCTAGTGTCGGGGCATTATTCACCTTGTTGATCGGGTTTACGTTGATTGAGCATGGTATGGGTCATGCTATTGACTTCGCCGTCATTACAAGCGTGTTCGCAGCCCTCTTTACAGGTGGCGGCACCATGATTTTAGCTTTTGGCTCAATAGAGAAGACATTTTGGCGATGGGACTTGATTCGGATAATAAATGTCTTACAAGAAGGTTGGCATCTCTTCTTTTCTCAATTTGTATCTATGATCTACTCGTCATCCGGGCCAATAGTTATTAGTGCCTTGATTGATGCGAAAACTGCTGGGGCCTATAGCGTAACTGAGCGGGTAATAAATGCAATTATGTCAGCTGCTCTGCTTACACATACTGCAGCTTACCCCCGACTTGCATCAGCTTACAAAAACAATCGAATTAGTTACTGGAAAACAATGAAGCTTATACTTCTGGCTTACTTGTTAATAACGCTATTAATTTCTATACTTGCGTTGGTTTTCCACGATTCATTAATGTTGTTCTTGTTTGGTATGGAACAGACTAGTGAATACAGGTGGTTATTGATTTTTGGGTTGGGGTGGCTGGTACTTGGTATCTTCGGTACAGCTCTCACGGGATATCTGACCGTCAGCGGGCAAAGCGATAAAGTCTGGCCATTGACTCTAAAAGTACTCGTTTTGTCTATAACTATCGGGATACCATCCGTAATTTTATGGGGAGGTGCCGGTTGGTTGTTTGCTTTGGTAATATCTCAACTTTTCGTATTATATACAGGGTTTCAGTATTGGAGAAAAGAATATGCAGTTTAAAAGGCCTGGAGAGTGTGAGGAGCACCAAATCTTCTGGGATGATAATAAAATCTCACGACTCTGGAATTATTATTCCCGGACGCCGATCTATTTAAATGCATACTTTTCTAAGGCTTTTGGACGTCAAATACTACATCAAAGTGGATTGCCGATAAAAGATAAACTAGATGTGCTTGATTTTGGATGTGGCCCCGGATTTATTTGGGACCACCTTGTCCAACTAGGGGCAAACTGGCAGTATAGTGCTTTAGATTTTTCATATGACTCGATAATGAAGGTGAAAGAGAAGACTTCCGGATATAAGAATTTTAAAAGCGCAGTTCATGTTGAATCGTTACCGGTTGAATTCCCTGAAGCTCATTTTGATATTCTTCTTCTTATTGAAATTGTTGAACATCTCAATGAATACAACTTGGATAAAACACTTGTAGAAGCGGCACGTCTGCTGAAACAAGGGGGCGTTCTCCTGATAACAACTCCAAATAATGAAGATCTTACCAAAGCCCAGAAATTCTGTCCCGAATGTGGTGCCATTTTCCACGAATGGCAGCACCTGCGAAGTTGGAGCAAAGAAAGTCTCGCATCTCGATTGAAACAATATGGTTTCAAATTGCGTATGATTAAAACGTTGAATTTTGCTGCAGAAGACTTGACTATACGCAGTGTGTTACTCAAGCTGAAGCAATCTGCTAAACGGCTATTACGGGAAGACCCTAGAATGCCACATTTGATAGCAGTCTTTCAAAAAAACTGATTCTGGTAGGCAATTGATGTGTGGTCTTGCAGGTTTTATATACCCTGATGGTAATTGTGATGAAACACAATCGAGAGTCGAGGTCATGCTCGATACCCTCAGGCATCGGGGGCCCGACGACCATGGAATATGGGTGGATGATCAATTAGGCGTTGCGATCGGGCATTGTCGTCTTTCTATTCTCGATCTTTCACATAACGGCCATCAACCGATGAAGAGCAGGAGTGGGAATTTTGTTATTGGATTCAATGGAGAAATTTATAACCATTTAGAATTAAGAGAAAAACTCGAGAGAAATAACCAAGCTCCATCTGCTGGATGGCTGGGACATTCTGATACCGAAACATTTCTTGCCTGTTTGGAGTCATGGGGGGTAAAAAAAACTCTGCAATCATCTGTTGGTATGTTTGCTTTTGCACTATGGGATAAAACACAGAATTCACTGACAATTGCCCGTGACCGCATTGGAGAAAAACCAATCTATTATGGATGGCAGAAAGGCACTTTCCTCTTTGGATCTGAACTTAAATCACTAAGAGTTCACCCGGCGTTTGAAGGCAGAATTGATTGGGATGCTGCTGGGATGTTTTTCAGACATAATTATATTCCTGCGCCATCAAGCATATATTGTGAAATATTTAAGCTGGTACCAGGCACATTTTTCCAATTAACTCAAAACGACATCAAGCATAGAACTCTGCCACCGCTAATTCCTTATTGGTCGCTCGATACTGTAGCAGAAGACGGGCTGCTCAACCCATTTAGTGGTACTTTAAACGATGCTGTAGATGAGCTTGAAAAGTTGGTACGTCAATCGGTTCTACTACAATCTGTTGCTGATGTGCCGGTCGGTGCGTTCCTTTCTGGAGGAGTCGATTCTTCGACTGTTGTTGCGTTAATGCAAGCGGCAACCACTTCAAGAGTGACTACCTTTACTATCGGTATGCCTGACCATACGATGGATGAGTCGAGCTATGCGGCAGAAGTCGCTAGATATTTGCACACCAATCATGTCGAACACGTCGTGAGTTCCGATGAAGCAATTGATATCATTACAAAATTACCTAATATTTGGGACGAACCATTTGCTGATAGTTCACAAATCCCAACTTATCTGGTGAGTCAGCTTGCTAAAAAGGAAGTCACTGTTGCACTTTCTGGTGATGGTGGAGATGAGTTATTTTTAGGTTATCCGCAGTACGCGTTTTATGATAAAATATGGGACTTTCGATTTCTTGAGAAAATGCCATGGGATATAGCTTTTAACATCTTAAAACCGTTGGAAAAATATCGAAAATTCGAAATTTTACTAAGACGGTCGAGATCAATTGTTAATGCCTGGCGTCAACCTAATGTGCCAGCATTAAACAAGTACTGGATGGATAAGTATAGACAAGACAGGATGCCGATATTAGGCGTTGGCAAGCCTGCAACTCTTGAATTTCCTGTATTACCTGACGCTGCAACGACCGCGGGTTTATGGGATGTAGGCACATATTTACCAGACGATATACTGGTAAAGGTTGATATTGCAGCAATGGCAAATAGCCTGGAAACAAGGGCCCCTTTGCTTGATCACAGAATTGTTGAGTTCGTTTATTGCTTGCCGCCTGAATTCAAGTTTTCAGGTGGAGTTGGAAAGAAGGTCCTGCGTGAAATCCTCTATAGATATGTGCCAGAAGGAATGGTCAATAGACCTAAGATGAGTTTTTCTATTCCGCTAGGTGAGTGGTTGAAAAATGAATTGAGGGCGTGGGTTGAACATATGTTAAATCAGCTTCCGGAGGATCACACCTATTTGGATAAAAGCGTGATCCTTCAACTTTGGACCGAGCACCTGACAGGGCGTCGAGTACATACCGATCAACTCTGGGGAATCCTATGTTTTCTGGAATTCATGAATCATTAAATGGCAGTAAAGGGATGCGACGGCTTTTATTCCTGTTTACTCATTTTCACAAAGGTGGAATGCAACGAGCCGTCAGCAATATATCCCTGGCGCTACCGGATAGTTTTATTCAGTATGTTGGATACTTTGGCACTGAAGATCCTGATTTTACATATAATGCCAAACTGCATGATTTTGATCTCAATCCAAAAGGAAATGGTTTGTTCAGTAAATTGCAGACCGGTTGGTATCGACTTAAAGCTCTTCGCAGTTTTGTCAAAGATAATAAGATTGATGTGGTGGTTAGTTTCGGAGAAAGTGCAAATATCTACAATATTCTATGTTGCCACACAGCAAAGAAAATTATATCCGCCAGAGTTGCCTTGGATGAATCGCTTACGGGTAATGATTTCTATTCAGGTACATATCGTATTCTCGTAAATATTCTATATCCATTTGCTGATAAACTTATAGCTGTTTCCGAGGAACTTGGGCGGCGGATGCAACACGTTGTGGGGAGTATGGACAAGGTTCTGGTAATACCTAATCTGTACCATACAGAAGACATTTCTACGCAAGCGCAGGTATCTTTGCCTCCAGTTTACACTCATCTTGACAAGCGTAAATTTCTACTGAATGTTGGCTCATTGTGTTATCAAAAAGGTCAGGATGATCTTCTGATTCTATTTGCCGAAGTACTGAAACGGTGCTGCGATTTGTATTTGGTCATTCTGGGACGAGGTAACCTGCAAACTCAATTAAAAATTCAAGCTCAGAGACTAGGCGTTTCAGACAAGGTGTTATTTATCGATTTTGATGTCAATCCTTATCGTTATATGGCAAGAGCCTCAGTACTTGTGTTGACGTCTCGATATGAGGGATTCCCTAATGTCATAGTTGAATCGATGATATGCAATGCTCCAGTAGTTGCCTTTGATTGTCCTACAGGTCCTAAGGAAATATTGGGGAATAGTAAATATGGAATATTAATTTACGAACGTTCAATCTCGCAAGCTGCTGATTACATCTGTTCCTTGATCAATGACAGCGATATGAGTCTGAAGTTTAAACTGGCAGGCTCTCGACGTGCAAAACACTATTCTTCTGACAGTGTAATTGATAAATGGATTCAAGTGCTGTCATGAATGTCTATATTTGTGTTGTTCTTGTTTGGATTATCATTTTCCCGAGTCTTTTTTCTTGGGCCCTTCCGTTTATTTGTTTCGGCTTTGCTACATCTCTGATTGCTCACCCTCATAAACGATATGGAGGCATGAACATACCGCTTATACTTGGTTTTGTTTGTTTCGTAATTCTTGGCTCATGTTTGATTTTTATAAATATAATTCTGTTTGACGACTATCACCAATGGACCTATTGGATCGCAGGGTATATTGTATGGTTCCTAATTATAACCTTGTTTCGATCTGTTGGCGATCCCGCGCCACTAGTGCATAATAGCATATTTATTTCTGGTATTATTGTTGGATTTGGAAATTTGTTCTTTATAATTTCCTTCCTGCTTGGTGTTATAACTGAACCTATTTCTTTCCCTGGTTACCAGGCATATTTTGGAATTGATTATCGTGGATTTTTTGCATACTCAACATCTCATGTTCCTCAGATCGGGTACATTGTGCCTTATTTTGCTTACAAGGCAGCAAAAAGTCCAAGCGGACTGTCGAGAATGGAAACACTTATGATGTTTCTTGTGGTCTTAACAGGTGTCTTATCATTGAGATCAATTATATGGTTGATAATATTTATTTCATTTTGTTATTATTGCTATGCAACTAAAAGAAAGAAATTCTTTATATATGCCTTTTTAATATTTCTGTTTTCTGTAGGTTTTGTATTGTTAAAACTTGGAATTGGATATGAGGCGGCTGTTGCAATTTATGATTTGAAATGGATTAATATTATTAACGGGGAAGATGTAAGGTATAAACAAATTGTTTTTTGGCTTAATTCATTCATTCAAGAGCCGTTTATTGGCCATGGTTTAAGTAGTACAGAGATAGTTATATATGATTTAGTAACAGGATTGCTAAGTGAATATAGGCCTGGAACTATTGTTTCTCCATATGGTTATGAATTTTTATATGGAAAATTATTATCAGAAATTGGAATATTCTTTTTCTTCTACGTAGCTATATATGCATATCTGACCTTTTTTTCTCATGCATACAGTTCGTTACAATGGCAGGTACGAGCCTTACGTCTTTCTGCTTTGTGTATGATTATGCAGTCTGGAACTAACTCATACTTACAAACATCAGGTTGGCTTTTTACCTTGATGTTGCCGATGATATTCATTTCTTCGAGAAGTACTTCTCAATGAAAATCAACTTTTGATAAAGGTATATTGAAAAAAGAAATCAGCATAATTATAGTCAACTGGAATTCTGCGTTTCAATTGACAGCTGTCCTTGACAGTATTAAACGCAATCATCACGATCTGATTTCCTCCGTTATTGTTGTAGATAACGCCTCAGCAGACAACTCAATGGGGCTTATCAATATCTCTGAATGTCGCCCCTTTGATCTCAAGATTGTTACTAACAAAGTAAATCTCGGATTTGCCTTTGCGTGTAATCAAGGCGCAAAGCTTGCAAATAGCGAGTATCTGTTGTTTCTGAACCCGGACACCTTATTGTTTGAAAATTCACTAACAACAGTAGCAGAATTTTTAGCTGCTCCCCAATCGGCAGATGTCGGTATTTGTGGAATACAATTGGTAGATGAAAAGGGACGTGTTGCGAGAACATGTGCAAGATTTCCTACATTATTACGATTTGTAAGTCAAGCTTTTGGGCTAAACAGAATACAAAGGTTTGGAGGGACAGGTGTTCATATGGTTGATTGGGATCATTTATCTACCAAGATGGTTGACCATGTAATTGGAGCCTTTTACTTTACACGTCGTAGCGTTTTTGAATCACTAAATGGATTTGATGAAAAGTTTTTTGTGTATCTCGAGGATGTCGATTTTTCCTTGCGCGCTAAGCAGGCAGGTTGGAAAACCGTTTATTTGAAGGATGCGCAAGCTTTTCACTTGGGGGGTGGTACTTCAGATAAGGTTAAGGCTATGCGACTTTTTTATTCGGTACGCAGTCGTATATTTTACTCCTTCAAACATTTTTCCCCATGGAAGGCTTGGTTATTGCTTTTTATCGTGTTGTTCGTTGAACCTCTAAACCGTGTAATTTTATCATTATTCAAACACTCACGAATGGATGCAATAGATACCTGGAAAGGCTACTCCCTGTTATATCGTGATTTGCCGGACATTCTTTACAAACGTTCAAACTGACTAAAGGGAGGAATTAAATACATGGATCGGCTGAAAACTAAGGAATAGGCATATATCATGATTGTACGTCCCAGAAGCATTACTCACCAACATTTGCTGAGCATTCTGAATACAGAGCTGGAAGCTCGTTCGGAAAGGAAAAAAGTTCGGATCTTGGATGTTGGATGCGGTAATGGCTATCTAATTCACTATTTATTGTCAACCTTCAATACTATTTATCCAACTATTGATTTTGAGATTTTTGGATTTGATGTGAATGATCATGGTGTGCAGATGGAGGGATATTTAAAAGATACAATAAGATTGCTTTCTCAACATTTTCCCGACACCATGTGGGAGAAAAGACTTCACCTTATATCAAGGCAAGATCTTTGGCCGTATCAGAATGAGTATTTTGATATAATTATTTCCAATCAAGTACTCGAACACGTGCACGATTTTGATCTGTTTTTTTCAGAGCTTTATCGAACACTCTGCCTCGGAGGCATCTCCGTCCATCTTTTTCCGCTGAGGCATTGTCTCTTCGAAGGTCACTTAAAGCTTCCTCTAGTACATAAAATAATGAACCATGATTTTATGGTTTCATATATCAGGTCTTTGAGCCTCATCGGTCTGGGTAAGTTTAGAGCGCATCATAAATCCACAGCTATCTCTATAGAGAAATACTCAGAAAAGCATGCCGATTATATGATTTTTTTTACAAATTATCTCTCTGTTCGGGAATTATTTAAAATGGTTAAGAAACATTCTTTCCGCGCCTCGTTTAGATATACCGGAGAGTTTTATTCTAGCAAGTTAAGATCATTGTTAAATCTTAAGGCCAAATATAAATATAATAAACACAACAGAAGAAGTTTTGTCGATTGGTGGGCGATTACCCTTTTGAAATATGTTTCTTCAGTTACGCTGATCCTCGAGAAAAGAGAAACCTATACAAAAAAATGAAGGTTCTTTTGCTTAGCCGTTATAGTCGGATGGGTGCTAGCAGTCGACTACGGATGTTCCAGTATCTTCCGTATCTGAGAGACCATAATATTGAGGTCAAAGTTATTTCACTATTTGATGATGAGTACTTGAAAACATTATACGACAATCGGGGAAGAAATAAGTTCTCAATGATAGGGTCATATTTCAAACGGCTCTTTCAACTGATAAAGGTTAAAAAATTTGACCTTATTTGGCTGCAGGGAGAACTGTTCCCCTGGATGCCGGCACTGATTGAGCAATTATTTGGGGTGGCTAAGATCCCGTATATTGTAGATTACGACGATGCAATCTTTCATAATTATGATTTACACAAGCATCGAATTGTTCGCCTGCTGCTGGGAGATAAAATTAATAAGGTTATGCGCAACTCGGTTCTTGTTGTTGCTGGAAATGAATATTTGGCAGAAAGAGCACATATGTCTGGTGCTACGAGGGTTGAGATTTTACCAACAGTTGTCGATACTGGCAGCTACACACCTGGATTTCAAAAACCTAAAAACCATATTAAAATAGGATGGATAGGATCACCAACTACTGCAAAATATTTAACTCTTATTGTTGGAGCCCTGCAAGAGATTTGCATGATTTATAAGAACGTAGATATAGACATTGTAGGAGCAGGAAACGTGAATTTAAAGGGAGTTGCGTTTAATAGCGTTGAATGGTCTGAAGAGCGTGAGGTTAGCCTAATACAGTCGTTCGATTTAGGCATAATGCCACTGCCTGATACCCCCTGGACTCGAGGAAAGTGCGGATATAAGATTATCCAATATATGGCCTGCGGAATACCTACTGTTGGCTCTCCGGTCGGCATTAACTCAAAAATAATTTCTGATGGTTGGAACGGTTATCTGGCCACGACAACAGAGGAATGGTCACGTGCGCTTGCAAGGTTGGTAGAGGATAGTAAATTGAGAAGAGTAATGGGTAATAATGGGAGGCATTTAGTGGAAAAAAAATATTCCCTTGATATAAACAAAAAAAAACTGATCAGATTGCTTGAATCAGGATTGATCCAATGATTTTACATTTGATTATCATGCTTGGGCCCACTTGTCTAAAAAAGATTTTATTCATATCAGTCATTATTTTCATCACTACTGCTCCGGAGGCATCAGAAAGCGTTGTTATTGTGAAGAACGGTCTCCCCAACGCAGCTATTATACTGCCAGAAAATCCGTTACAAGTGGTCAATGAGTCTGCTCTTGAATTACAAAAATATATTAAATCATCGACAGATGCAGATATTAAGATTTTTCATGAGAAAGAAGCTCCAGCAGGAATTTCAAAAATATACTTAGGAAATTGTCAGGCAACGTTACAAGCTGGCATTAGTCCGTCGAATTTTTTGCCAAATGAGTTTCGTATCAAGACTCTGAATAATAATTTATACCTTTTTGGTGATGATAGTGCTGGGCCACCATTTGGGATATTACACAATAATCGTACGCGTGTTGGAACATTGTTTGCTGTTTATGAATTTTTAGAAAAACAATTGGGAATTTTATGGTTATGGCCTGGTGAAATAGGTGAGGTAGTACCGCACAGGATGAATGTTTCAATTGAAGCATGTGACGTTCATGGCACACCAATATTTATTCACACACGCTGGCGTGACGGTGGTTGGGTAATCAATGGAAAAGCAGGATGGGTATCTCCTAAAGCTCGGGATAAATTTTTTGAGGAACAGAGTAGGTGGCTGAGACGGCATAGGTTCGCAATGGGGATAAATCTTGATATGAAACATTCGTTTTCTGAATGGTGGCCAACATATCATCTGAACAGAAAGGAGATTTTCAACCTCCTTCCTGACAATACTCGTCGCCCTGACCCTCTTGGCAGTAATACTGGTGATTCCCGCTTTGTATCAATGTGCGTGTCAAATCCTATTCTGCATAGAATGGTAATTGAAAAATGGAAAAGAGAAATAGAAAATTCAAAAATCATAGAATTGCATATCGATGTGAGCGAAAATGATACTCCCGGTAAATGTACTTGCACTGAATGCTTGATGTGGGATGACTTCCCTGGAGCGACCATAAATGAACTTAGGAAAGTAGCGGCCAATGAAGCCTTTCAAAAGGGAGATGAGAAATGGTATCAGCATCTTGGTTCTCTATCTGACCGTTACGCGAAATTTTTTCTTAGTATTCAGAAACTGGCTGAAGGTGAATTTCCGGAAACAGTGGTGATGGGACTTGCTTATTTAAATTATCTGGAGGCACCCATTCATACTACTTTGAATGATAAGATCATAATTGGGGTTGTACCTACAGTCAGAATTCCTTGGACCATCGAGCAAAGTCGGAAAAACCGGACCCAATGGGATGGCTGGCGAGCCACTGGTGCTCGCTTGTTGTTGCGACCAAACTGGATGTTAGAGGGGCATAATATGCCCGTGATGTTTGCCCGTGAGTTAGGTGATGACTTTCGTTATTTTGCGAGCAGAGGAATGATTGGTACAGACTTTGATTCGTTAACCGGCCAATATGGAACACAAGGGCCTAATTTATATATGCTGGCTAGGTTACACTCCGATCCTGAAAAGCCGGTGGAAAATGTATTGATGGAGTATTTCTCAGCTTTTGGAAAAGCCAGTGATATTGTGAGAAAATATTTTACGTACTGGGAAAAGATTAATCACTCAATTAAAGAGAAAGCAAAGGATCTCTATTGGGCTCATTTTTACCGTCAGTCGATTCATATTTACACAAGAGATGTCATCCAAAAAGGATTTGATATGTTGAAAGCGGCTCAGGAAATTGCAGATGACGACCCGTTTATAACAAGGAGAATGCAAATTCCTTCATAAAGGCTTGCGCAATACCGAGCTTACCCTTGCGGCACAAGAAAAGTTTCTAGCATATAAAAAGACTGGAAATATTTCTCCCTTGCATGAAGCAATAAAAAAACTTGATGGGTTCAGAGCTGAAATAGAATCTGAAAATGTTGCCAACATGGGTTTTCTGTTTTGGGCTGAAAAAAGCACCTGGCGGCGAAATTTATAGGCGACAAATTATAATCTGATAAAGTTAACCCTTTGAATTATGAAATCAGGAATCAAACCAGTGAATAGCTCTAATGTTAATTGATATTATCCGACCTTAAGGTAATAAGGCTATTGTGGGATTCTTTAAATTGGTTCATGGTTTTCTCCTAAATATCTGTAGGAAAGAGCTGTTGCCACTGCAGATATTCTTACGGGGAGCCTTTATGTCTAACATGTCAGAAATCCTCCATGGCTAAAGTAATGATACTTGCAAGTTATGCTCCTTCGCTGCTGAACTTCAGGGGCCCGTTGATGAAGGCCCTAACCCTAAAAGGGCATAAGGTTGTTGCTTGTGCACCTGATATCAGCATTGATATTGAAAAGAAACTTTCTCAAATAAACGTTACCGGGCATTCCCTGTCAATGCAACGGACAGGGGTAAATCCTTTAAAGGACTGGAAAACCCTTGCTGCCTTAAAAAAAATAATTGTCAAAGAAAAACCTGATGTGTTGTTAGGCTACACAATTAAGCCGGTTATCTATGGCTCACTCGTTTCCCGTTATGCTAGAGTGCCTGAAACGTATGCGATGATTACCGGGCTAGGGTATACGTTTTTCGGAGACACAATATATCGAAAACTTTTGAGTCGGTTTGTACAACTCCTTTATAGGGCAGCGTTGAAAGGGTGTAGGTTTGTCTTCTTTCAAAATCCAGATGATATAAATCTTTTTTTAAAACTCCGCCTTGTCAAAAAAGCACAGGCTATTCTGATCAATGGGTCTGGCGTTGACCTGGATCATTTTCAGGTCACGCCGTTACCTTCAGTACCCTCGTTTTTATTGATTGCTCGATTGATCAAAGAAAAGGGTATTTATGAATATGCCGAGGCCGCACGCATTATCAGAAAGCAGTATCCTGAAATTAAATTCGCTCTAGTTGGTTGGATTGACTCATCTCCTGCGGCAATCCATATTAGCGATTTACAAAAGTGGCAGCAGGACGGTCTCATTCAGTATAGTGGAAGAGTAAGTGATGTGCGAATGAGTATTAGCTGCCTCGTCTGTATACGTTCTGCCCTCTTACAGGGAGGGTACTCCGAGGACAGTTCTTGAGGCAATGGCAATGGGCAGGCCTGTCATTACAACAGATGTTCCTGGGTGTCGTGAAACCGTGATAGATGGTACAAATGGTTTCCTGGTTCCTCCCAAAGAACTCAGTAGCACTTGCACACGCTATGGAAAAGTTCATTCTGAATCAAGACGCTTGCCACCTCGATGGGAAATGAGAGTCGGAAAATTGCTGAAAAGAAATTTGATGTCCATCAGGTAAATAAAGTTATTTTAGGTAAAATGAATCTTTGTAATGAATATTCCTGCAAGGAAGTATGTGGCCATGACAAAGCGAGTTATTTGATTGCATAATTGCTACCCTCTGTCTGATAATTACCGTCTCCTGTCATTACCCTAGTTGTCATTCTGGTATTGATTAAACTTAGGAACTCCTGTTTTCTTTAAACAGAAGAGGCCTGGTTTAAATGGTAAAGTGTTCGATATTTATAAATTTCGCACGATGAACGAAAAAAAAGATGCAGCAGGGGAACCTGCTGCAGGATGTCGATCGCCTCATGTACCTTTTGGCAGAATGCTACGTAGTACAAGCCTTGATGAGTTACCCGAATTAATAAACGTGCTCAAGGGAGATATGAGTATGGTTGGTCCTAGGCCTTTGCTTGTTGAGTATCTCCACCTTTATACTCCAGAGCAGGCACGGCGTCATGATGGTTCGTCCTGGAATTACCGGATGGGCCCAGATAAATGGAAGGAATTCTCTGTCATGGGAAGAGAAATTCACGTTGGATGTTTGGTATGTCGACCATCAATCCATTTGCCTTGATATAAAGATATTAATCATAACGATTATACAAGATTTTAAAAAGGGAAGGGGTTAATGCAGATGGAGAAGCGACAATGCCGCGCTTCAAAAATAATTAAAATAGTATCCAGTTAAGTATAATACCTAGGTTCTTGAATGTCGAGTATGTTCACCGGCATTTGCCTGATATAGCTGATATATTTGCGGCAGATTTCTGGAAAGAGATAAAGAGATTGATTATCAAACTGGACGTTGTAGACAGAACGGTAGTCGACTCCAGCTTATTAGGTTGAGCAGAAACCCTGGCATACCAATAACCATAATGGCTTATTATTAATGAGAAAAGAACATTTATGCTGTATATGGTGCGAGTGGCTTTGGCCGAGAAGTAATGCCGCTGGCAAGAAATCAGCTTCACCGGGAAGGTAAATCTGGTGACCTGCTCGTATTCATTGACGATAATCCAAAGTTTGATGAAATTAATGGCCACCAGGTGTACTATCTTACTGCAGAATTCATGGCTATAGAAGCTGAAAAATATAATATTGCAATTGCAATTGCTGCTTGTGATCTGAGAAAAAGGATAGCTGAGAAGATTAAGTTCACAAAATACACATCATTATGGCAAATCGCCGCGGATAATATAGTAGTCCTGGATCATGTTGACGTTAGACTCAGGCGCAGTACTATGTGCTTTTGTTTGTCTAACGTCAAATATCAAAATAGGTAAGTGCTTTCATGCTAATATTTACAGCTATGTTGCGCATGATTGTCAGATAGGTGATTACGTAACCTTCGCTCCTAGTGTCAAGTGCAATGGAAATGTTATAATTGAGGATAAAGTATTCATTGGCGCCGGAGCTGTAATTAAGCAGGGCCTACCTCAGGAACCCTATAATAATAGGAACGAATTCAGTTATTGGAATGGGAGCGGTTGTGACTAAAAATGTTAAGGCGGGCAGCACTGTCGTCGGTAATCCTGCAAGATTGATGTAAAAAATCAAGATATTTTGTTCTAATACCCCATGAGTTCACGTATTTTCCTCTCTCCTCCCCATATGGGAGGTCAAGAATTAGGTTTCGTTCATGAAGTTTTTAAATCTAATTATATTGCTCCGGTTGGCGTTCAATTAGAGTTATTTGAAAAAGATTTTGCTCGTCAGGTTGGAGCAAAATATGCGGTGGCCGTGTGCCTCTGGTACTGCTGCATTACACCTTCTCTTGCGCTATGTTGGTGTTGGGGAAGGGGATGAAGTGTTTTGTTCTACTTTGACTTTTGTTGCAAGTGTCAATCCAATAAAATATATGAACGGAACACCAGTTTTTGTAGATTCTGATGAAACTAGTTGGAACATGGATCCAACTCTTGTTTGCTGACGAGATAGCAAAACGAGCAAATGATAATTGTTTACCCAAAGCAGTGAGTTTTAGTCCACCTTTATGGCCAATCTGCTGATATTGATCCAATAAAGAGAATGTGTGACAGGTACAACATTCCTCTTATTGAAGATGCTGCTGAAGCGCTGGGTGCGCTCTATCAGGGAAAGGCTGTGGGAACATTTGGTATGGCGGGATTTTATTCTTTTAACGGCAATAAAATAATCACCACTTCCAGTGGTGGGATGGTTGTCTCAGATGATATTGAATTGGTTGAGAAAATAAGGTTTTGGGCCACCCAATCTCGAAATAAAGAGTTACACTATGAACATTCGGAAGTGGGGTACAACTATCGTATGAGTAATGTACTTGCTGCGATAGGGCGTGGGCAGTTAATGGTCTTGCCTGACAGAATCAAGGAGGAAAAGGGAAATCTTTCACCGCTATCAAGGATAGGCTGGCAGAATTACCTGGACTGGAATTCATGCCTGAGCCTAATTTCGGGCGCTCTAGTAGATGGCTTACTTGTCTGACGATTGATCCACTCGATAGCGAAAACAAATCGAAATATAATTATTCGGCGTTTGGAAGAAAGTAATATAGAGTCTCGTCCGACATGGAAGCCCATGCATATGCAACCATTGTTCAGAGGATGTCAATCACTAGGGGGTAAGCGTAGCCAGGAAGATTATTCCATAAATGGTCTTTGTCTGCCTTCTGGAACAAACATGACAGAAGATGAGCAGAATAGAGTAATTAAGATTGTCAGAAACTGTTGGCCCTATGACTGATTGATCAATAGGAGCGAGTAAAGTTTGGAGAAGAAATATATTAGAATGCTTACGGTACTTCCGCTTTGTTTATCTCTCCAAAAAAATCCTGTGGATCGAGCTTTTGCGCAGGAATAATTGTCAGGCATATTGTCATCTGGATGCCCTAGTACATCCTCCAAGATCGAAATTTTGATCTGAAGGAGAAGCAATTACAGGCATATTTGAATTTTCTACCGCTTTTTGATTCCATTCTGGAACAGAATCATTATTATTGTCCAGTTCATTGGTTCTTTGGCATGTGTTCTAACGGTCCTAACGTTCTCGCTGGTGCTACCTCCTTGTGAATCAGCGACAATATCAACTATTCTTATTTTTCCCGAATTATCATATGTTACAAGCGTGTTATATCCATGAAGAAGCTTTAGTATTGCTGATTCAAGGTTAGATGAACTGATTTTAACAGATAGAGAATCTTTTTTTAGAAGAGCAGGATCGAATTTAAACTCTACACCTGTTTGTTTTTGTATTTCACTTAGGGTTTGTTGTTGGGTGGCATTGATGACTTCAATAGTAACACCTTTACTGTTCTGATTTTAGTATGTAATATTATCCAGATGCAAAGACAATAATTGACACAAAGAAAATCATTAACCAGCCAAGGTGCTGCGCGTAAATAACAGTTTTTTAATGCATAAAACATATAATCCAGAATGCCTTTCCTGGAGACCAGGAAAGGCATTCTGGGTCAGATATTTGAGGTTACAGCTGTGAGTTTCTTTACTCAGCTTTATCAAACTGCCATTCATTAGGCAGCGCATAAACTATTGCACTTTTTTTGACATAAGTTCCATATTCACCAATTAAGTAATACTGCAATATTACCGTTAGATGAATGTCTAACTCAGTATGTCAGTTTGGCCATCTCCGTCAAAATCATTTGAGCCTTCAATGGTCCAATCAGCAGAGAGCGCTCCAATTACGCCTCCTCCTTCAATTGCTCAGTCCGTTATCAGCCATCATCCAGGTAACCAGATATTACCTCCCGTATGACGTAGCAACCAATCCGAGTGACCATCTCCATCAAAATCACCTAAGCCTGCAAGCGCCCACTCATCGGGTAAGGAAGCTGCAAGTGCAGGCACTCTTGACATAAGAGGCTGATTCGCCGGTTAGAAACACGACGATGTTTCCATTTGTGTGACGAGTTACTAGGTCGGACTGACCGTCACCATCAAAATCTGCCAAGCCATTTATTGACCAATCTAGTGGAAGATTTCCAATAACATATCCACCCTCGATTTGCAGACCGCTGTCGGAAATCATCCATGTAACGAGGTTTCCGTTTGTATGTCGAAGTAACAAATCTGAATGTCCGTCACCGTCTAAATCACCAACTCCTTCAATAACCCACTCTGCAGGAAGAGAGGCAACAACAGCACCACTTTTAATATAAGAGCCATACTGCCCAACCAACCAGACGACAATATTTCCATTTGTATGTCTATACAATAGATCCGTCTGGCCATCGCCGTCGAAATCGCCAGTACCCTGGAGAATCCATTCAGCAGTAAGGCTTCCAATAACACTTCCTCCTTCGATCTCAAGCCCGCTATCAGCCATCATCCATGTTACAAGGTTACCGCCTGTATGGCGAAGTAACCAGTCAGAGTGGCCGTCTCCGTCGAAGTCCATGGATAAGCGCCTGTCGGTCGCTCCGTCGTATCCAGTATCTCCGGGTACATTCATAACGGTTGGACTGTATGGCTTTCCGGCCAAATCATTCAAACCATCTTTTCTGTACTCTTCTACATCAGAATATCCATCTCGGTCATAATCTCCAGTTGCCGTGAAGATATCAAGTGCAATAAGAGGATCAGTTCCAGCAGGGGCATTGTCTCGTTCCCATTGATCAGGAATTCCATCTCCATCTGTGTCATGCAGCTTCCGCTATCATTAACGGTTACAGTACCCGCAGATATTCCCGTAACCGGTTCTACAGGATACTCGTCCCCGTTAATGGTGATCAACATCGGTATTTCTTCACCACCACTATCATAACCGGCAGAAGTGTTGGAGATCACGGAAGGTTCGATCCCTATTTCATATGATGGTGCTGTCGCGCCTGATAATATGGTAAATCGTAAAATAAAGAGAGTCGTCATTTGTCTCACCCGTTGTCGTTCGAGCCGCTGCTATCATGGCACCCTGAGAAACTAACATTTCCAGCCATGGCTCGATAGTACTCTTCTCCATCTACAACAACTGGATTCAGCGTCTTGAATTCCCATCTCTGAAAAGAAAGGGAAAAACTCGCTGTTTATCTGAGTCAAGTTGCAGCGCTGAAGTATCGTATGTGACCGTGAATGATGCTCCGGCTATATTTGCCGGGTTACTCACTGTAATTGGTACATCGATTTGTTCACCAACCGCACCGCTCGAATTTTCAACGGTAAGTGATGTGTCTGCAACAGCCAATCCTGCGGTGGCAAACAAGGATAGGAAATAGATAGTGTAAATAGTTGTTGGTGTATTTCATGATAACTCCGCTCAGAGGTCTATCAGAAACTCACGTAATCAGGTTGTAGTCGTGACTTCTGGTTGCTCTTGGTAGAAGATCTTAAAAACAGTTTTTACTGCTACGTATTTATTGTTACTAACTGGGAAAATCTAGGAAAAGAGCGGAGGGGGTATTTCAGGGAGCTATTGCTGGATGTGATTGATAGAGTGAAATCTGTTCTGGAAGGCAGTATTATCTGATAAGCATTCGATTTTCTCTGATCAGGTTCGTAATAACTTAACAGATATGGAGTTCTTGTTTTTACGATAATTCTGACAGTTTCAGGTTTGCTGTTATCGCGGATGATTCCGGCTTGTGACTAAAGACGTGTATGTACTTGCAGTGTTTCTGCAGGGTTGAGATGACATTGCTGAAAACTATTTGAAAATCAGAAGTGCTGTCATTGGTTGATTTTTCAAGTTCCTGCACTGTAACAATCAGATCTTTCAGGGCTCTTTGTTTTTTGGGGATGAAAACACTCGAGCGATATGAGGGAAAGCGTGAAGACCCCCAGTATCGTTAAAGTGAGTATTTTTGATGCCCAATTGTTCATTTAAAGAATCATCCTGAATTTCAGAAACAGATATCGCTTGGCTTTTAATCTTGACAGCAGTTTGCAATAATTATACCAATTCTATGAGGTTCTGATCTGAGGTCCTAGGGTGATGTTGGAATATCTGATATGATTCCAGATAAATCCTGGATGCGATAGATAGTAAGACGAGAGCCCTGGTAATGTGAATGCTCAGAGCAGAATCTCGCAGAAATGATGTCGCAGTTAGTTAGACAGGAGGTGAGTGCGTGAGTGTCTGTTTGAGCGAAGGGTGCTTACTAGAGGTAGTAAACAGGAAAATTTCCTTTAATTTCAGACCAGGTCTTCAGTCATGATCTGTATGTCTGTAACTGAAATCTGATTGCATTGTGTAATGGCTGATTACTTTCGAGTTTTGGAACTCAAAGTGGCAGAGGGGAATGTTTTCCCCTGAAATTCCCTTGGCGCTGGCCATGACAAAAATTATCTGGCCAGGGAATTTTATCATTTACAACATGCAGAAATGATGAAGTTTCCTTTGATTTATCTGCCTGCTTCAGGACAAGAGAATCTTTGTCAAAAGCAATGACCACTTTTATACCGGCAATTTTTTCTGCACGATCAATGACGAGTGACAGTCTCAGGGAGCTTTGCCGGGTCTTCAGCGACAAAGCTCAGCCTGGCATCATTTGCGCTGGCTGAACTACAGAAAAGCAAAAGAAGGATACCGCATGGAATCAGAAAAAACGTTGTTTTTTGTTTGGCATTTATCACTTTGTGCCCTGCAAACTTGAAATCATACCTATTACTTGAGAGATATATAAATCTTATCGATAGTTTAAAGATAATACGGTTGATAATTGTTTGTGTCAAGCCGACTTTGTGACGTAAGAATATGTGCCTGCATAATGTCGCTGAGATCGCTTTGGCTGAAGTTCGTGAAGCGAAGGGTGCATGTCCGGAAATCAAATTTTGCTTTCTCTATAAGCCGGGCAACTTGTCGGCGATCATTTGTCAAATAGTGAACAGAAGTGCTGTCTGCATATAACGACTGTCATGCCTTTTAAGTGTACTGTTATTAAATAGTAAAAGTTAAATTGGTGATAGTCACTTTCGGCGTCGCTTGGTACTTGTATCTATTCAGGGTCAGACTAATATCGTTATAAATGCCTGAAAATAGAGCAGATCAGGCTGCATATAAATAGAAATCATGACTACTAAGTTTGCAGTGCAATAGTAATTTTATTTTTTCTGGAGAATAACGTTTTTTACATCAAAGTGGTTTGATATCTGTCTGTTAGGTATGCTATCTGCTACCGTTTAAGGCTCAGATATGTATTGGATACGGCAAAAAGCGATAATGTGTTAACAAGGTTGCTGCAATATTGATTCCCGGTATTGAGGGGAAGGAGCAGAAATCTGTTGCCTGTTACGGATCCCTTGGATGGCTTATTTCCTCTATTTCTGGTAGCTTTCATCGAGTTTGCAGGATCGCTCAAGGTAGGCAATTTCTGCGACAGATATGAGCTAGGAAATAACAAAGAAAAGAAGTGTCCTCAAATGGTGACACTTCTTATGGCTGCAGTCTAAAAGCAGACCACTTTACAATTCAGTCTTCAATGGAGTGTTATGGTATCGTATAAAACTGCAATAGCTGCGTTATTGCCCCTGGCTGTTGTGCTGTTTTACCCTGTTCATGTATCCCTGGCGCACCCGGTCGGCATCTATGGGGTCAATCAGGGACATCCTGAGCTATCCCAGCATCGAATTGATACGGTGTTTACCCCGCCGAACCGGGAGCTCATACATCTGCAGTCCGCTGCCGGCATGGAGGTTTTTCTTTCCCTCAATGTTTTTGGCGGCACCGAGCCATGGAAAGACTTCCCGGATTCAATACCGGTTCTGAGCGATGGACAGAAACTCACTGGTGATTATGGAGGCGTCTGCCCGACGCATGGTGCATGGCGTGCGAATCGCCTGGCGCTGCTTGCCGGCTGGCTGAACGACTATGTAGGGGAGAATGGTATCTCAGGGGTGTGGCTTGATTTCCTGCGCTACCCAGGCAGATGGGAGCGGTCTGACCCTGCGATCGTCGACAGCTGCTATTGTCAGCGGTGCCTTGCTCTTTTTCAGTCTGCAACTGGGGTCGCTGTACCTGTAGAATTGGTTGCTGTTAGGGAAAAAGCTGCCTGGATCAAGCAGCATGCGGGTCTGCAGTGGATGGAGTGGAAAAAAGAGACGATCGCTTCGTTTGCGCGCGATGCCAGGGAGGTGCTGGATCAACACCGTGAAGAGAAAAAGGTGAAGCTCGGCGTGTTTCTTGTTCCCTGGAGAAAGTCGGATTTCGACGGGGCGCTCTCATTTCAACTGGCGCAGGACCCAGAGCTGTTCAAACCGTATGTTGATGTTTACTCCCCGATGGTCTATCACCGGATGGTGGGCCAGCCGGTTGAGTGGGTAGGGGAGATCACTGCTTATTACAATGATATGACGGAAGCCGGGGTCTGGCCGATTATTCAGGTCGAGGATGTCCCGGCGGAAGAACTGGAGCGCACCGTTGCAGCGGCTGCAGACGCTGGGGCAGAACGACTGCTTGTCTATAACTATTCGGCGATAAGGCCTGAGCACTGGGATCCTTTACGTCTGTTCTCGCCAGCTGTGAACATCATTGCCTATTCCGCCTTTGATCTTGAAGGTGATCGACAGGGTACCGATAAAAAGAAGTTGGTCGAACAGGTTCCACCGGGTTGGACGGCCGGCGAAGGGGGTGTGATTCGTGATAGTCGGTTTCAGTTGCAATCTTTTGCTGATCCGGGACTCAACAGTGTCGGCATCATCGGTGGAAAGGATAGGCAGGGGAGCCTTGGTACTGATTTGCCAGGATGCAAGCCTGGAGAGCAGTATCGTTTCAGCGCCGAGTTTTACAGGGAAGACCTAGAAGATGGAAGAGCCTACCCGGAGGTCACCATCTGGGGAACAACGTATCGCCTCGATACCCATAGAAGCGCCGGAAGTTTTCAAACACTGCATGCTGATATTGTATGCCCGGAAGCAGTTGGCGAGCAGGAGAGGCGCTTTGCTCTTCACAAACCGTTATCCCTCGACACGCTTCTGGATGCGCAGGCCAACCCTGAAAAAAGTGAGCAGAAATCAGCGTAGCGGGCAGGTACCTCCAGCCGATGGTTTTTTTCCGGTCGGTGTGTACGGCGGATCGGCAGATAACCTCGGCCAGCTAAAGGGCAGCGGTTTAAACAGTGCCGTTGTCGGGCTTGATGAGAAAAACATTGCGGCATGCAGCGCAGCTGACATCCATTGCGCCTTTTCTGTAGCCGAGGGATCCCGAGCGTTTGATCAGGGTGCTTTGGATCGGCTGGAACCTCTTCTGCAGCAGGCACGGTTCTCGTTTTATGTCAACGATGAACCGGGAATCCATTCGTTTCCTGTCTGGAAGGCCGAGGATATTCAACGAATTCTTAAAAGCCGCTACCCTGGGAGGGCCACGCACATGGCTATTGTCCGTCCCCGGGTTATTCCCGCTTACCAGGGGAGTGCTGATTATTTCATGCTCGATCAATACCCGGTACCGAATATGCCGGTCACCTGGCTCTCGGAGTCAATGGATGAGGCGGCCGGTTTTGTCGGTCGAAACAGGCTGCAGTCGGTGATCCAGGCGTTTGGGGGAGGCAGATTTGCTCATTCCGGCTGGCCGCGCCTGCCGACATTTGCTGAAATGAATAACCTGGCTTTTTTATCGGTGATTCACGGAAGTCGCGGGCTTTATTTTTATACCTGGCCCGAGATTATTTCGACACAGAAGAGCAAAGAGGATTTTGAGTCGGTTATCAGGCGGTTGAACAGCCTGCGCTCATGGCTGCAGCAGAAAAATGACGCCGAACCGCTTACAGTCGAGATGGTGTCGCGCTATCGTTTTGACCCGGAGGGTAGGCCAGCGGTGCACTGTGCATCAAAAACCCTGCACGGCACCAAAATGCTGCTCTGTGCCAACACGATCGCCACCTACACAGATGCAGATATTGTGATACCTGGTGAATCCCCTGGTGAGTGGCAGGAGTATTACAGCGGTGAACGATTTTATACGGTTGGCGATGACGTCAGGATACCATTTTCTCCCCTGGAGATAAAAATTCTTCTGGAAGTGGTCCAGTAGTGGGCTATTTCAACCGGGCGAGGAGCACGCGCACCGATTGTTTTTGCCCATTCCTGTAGAATTCCAGAGTAACCTCCTCATCCGGAGCACTCAGCGCGACTCGATTTCTCAGATCCGCGGCACCCCTGATAGGAATCCCTGAGATTGTCACGATCATATCTCCTTCCTGCAGTCCGGCACCTTCGGCGGGAGAACCCTTCTTTACTTCCAGAATGGTTGCTGCCTGGGTAGCAGGCGGCAGATTCTGTGCGCTCAACTGGTCGCTTGCGGCATCCTCCATGGCAATGCCGAGCCAAGCGCGCGTTACGTTGCCCTTTTCCAGGAGCTGCTCGCTGATCGTCCGGGCAATGTTGATCGGGATCGCAAAGCCGATCCCCATATAGCCACCGGTCTGGGTGAGAAAAGCGGTGTTTATGCCGATCGCCTCGCCGCTCGTATTCACCAGTGGCCCCCCTGAGTTACCGGGGTTTATCGCGGCATCTGTCTGGATATAATCCTCGTAATCGCTGATACCGAGGGTGTGCCTTCCGGTGGCGCTGATAATCCCTGCCGTTACCGACTGAATGAACTCGTAGGGAGAGCCGAAGGCGAGCACCCATTGCCCCGTCTTTATGGTGTCGGAATCACCGAGCTGGATGGCGGGGAAATCTTTTCCGTCAATCTTGAGCAGGCCGATATCGGTTTTCGGATCGGTGCCAATGATGGTGCCCTTGAGTTTTTGTTTGTCCGCGGTGGTTACCGTTACCGCCGTTGCGTCCTTGAGCACGTGATAGTTGGTCAGGATGTAACCATCCGGGTTGATGATGAAGCCGGAACCAAAACTGTAGCCGGTATTGGTGCTGAGAAACGGTTCATCGTTTTCTTTGACGGCACTCTCTCCGAAAAGGTCCTTGAGGATCTTGTCGTGAGCGGATGAACCCCGGCTGCTCACCCTTGTTGTTACCTGGATATAGACAATTGCCGGCTTACTCCTGCCGATGATATCAGTAAAGCCGTCAGCCTCAATTACCGGATGCACGGCCTGCGCCTGAGGGGCGAAGTGCAGGGAAAGGATAAAGACAACCAGGTACGCTGATTGTAGCAGCAGACGTTTCATAACCAACCCCGCATTTCTCTACTGGGTTTTTGCCAGCTCATCTGATTCCGGAGAACCGACATATTGCCAGTGCCAGGACTCCCAGGGCATTTTCATCTCGTTGCTCTCTGAATAGGTTTCCTCAAAGCCGAACGAGGCGCCATGCTCCTGCAGCCAGAGATACTGCTCCGTGTCGGCAAACCGCCAGTTGCTGGGGGAGAAATCTACTGCCGTTCCCAGCATGTGGTTTGAATAACCCGGGGGGGCGACATAGCGGACAATGTCATCGAATTCGCGTCCCTCCTGAAACATTTTTTTATAGATCCTTTTCTGGTAGCCTGCGGAGCGGTAGCCTGATTCAGCCTGGATCAGCAAACCATCTTCCTCGGCCTTCGTAAGCATCTCCACCAGGTGTTCCCGGGTTTCCACAGTGACGTAGATCTTTCCCCCATCCTTGCAGAACCGGGGCGGGATCTGCCTGAAGTCTTCATAGGATAATTTCGGTGCCCGGACCCTGTTGCCTTTCCAGGGGGCAGGCACCGGGTAGTGTTCGCCGTCTATGGTTATTGTCTCTTCACTTTCGTTGTCGGCGGGTGATTGCTCCTGCTGACTTTCCACTGCGTCTAATTGCGTGCTCCAGCCGTTTGCGGGAAGCAGTGCCAGACAGGAGACGATACACACTGTTTTTATGAGATAGTGATTCATGCTCTATTCTTTTTCTCTTCTCAAGGTGCGGCCAGGGCCGCGTTTCTGAAGCTGGATTATCCGGTACGTAGTGATAACAGACTCAACAGTCAGGAGCAAGGCTCTGTTCGCAATTATCACGGTTATCTGGTGATAAGGTTCTCTCTTGGGCCTCGCTTTGAGAGCTTTTGATCAGCTGAAACAGTCATTGGCAAATTTTTTTAAAGAGATCGTCCGGCTCATTTGTTATAGTATTCCGGTTACGGATTTTGATCAATGACAGAAGTGCCTAAAAGCATGTAACCAGAGCATTTTAACGATATGAAAAAAGTTTTAGCACTTGTCTTTCTTTTCTCTCTTGTACCCGGAATACTCGCGGCAAAAGCAGAAAAATACGACATTGCCTACATTTGGGATAAGAGTCTGGACCTCGTTCTTGATTATCAGCAGGAGCTTGAAGCCCTTTTTGAACCGGAACAGAGCAGAAAACTGCGGATAGTCGGCAGAAAGGACGGCACCTACGGTATTGTCTACGATCTCGATGGCGACGCGTTGTCTTCTGCTCAGGAGATGGTGCGGCACAGTGAAATATTAAGAAAGGCCGGGCTTGCGGAGTGTTTTGCCGTTGCGGACCAGGGCTATTTCCGGCTCTTTAATGTCAGCTACGGACTGGGGCCGAACCTCGAAGACCTGAAGAAACGGTATGCCAGAATCTACAGTTATCTTGGGCAGGAGGTCGGCAAGAACCTTTTTATCGAGAAGACCGATTCAGACAACTATACGCTTATCTACCGTCGCCGTGGTGACCGGGTCTCGACCTATGATGTTGCCAGGAAGCACAGAAAGCTCCTGCAACGCCGAAAAATACATACCTCGATAACGCCGGAAAACAACAACCCGGTTATTTATGGTGAATCCAGTTTTCTCGATGGCGGCGTCCAGTCTGAGCCTGATGCCGTTGTTGCAGACACAGCGGAGGCTTCAGTACCTGAACCCGGGGATCAACCGGACGTTGTCGCCGAGGTGGCTGCAGTCAGTGAGGACGTCTCAGCACCTGCTCCCGGGAAACAACCGGAAGTTGCCGACCAGGCTGCTGCAGATTCGCCGGAAACCTCGGCACCCGTAGCCGAGGAACAACCAGTTGTTGTCGCCAAGGTGCCGGCCACTGCACCGGTCAAGTCAAAAATCGTGCATGCCCGGAGCAGCAGTATCGAAAGAGATATAGAAGCGTATATCCAGACGCTCAGGAGAAAAGGAGTGCTGTCGAGCGATGAATCGACCGGCTGGATGGTTTTTGACCTGACCAAGGGTGAAAGCGTGGTCGATATCAATGCCGATCAGGTCTTCCAGGCAGCGAGCATGATAAAACCGTTCGTTGCCCTGGCTTTTTTTCACCAGGCCAAAGAGGGCAAGTTCGTCTATGGACCGAAAAGCCGTTCGAAAATGGAGCAGATGATTCAAAGAAGTGACAACGATGCGACAAACTGGGTCATGCGTGTTGCCGGCGGGCCGGAAAAATGTGAAGAGATCCTGAGGCTCCATTACAGCCATATCTTTAAAGACACAAAAATCGTTGAATATATACCTGCCGGCGGCAAAACCTACAGGAACAGTGCAATTCCTTCAGATTATGTCAGGTTCCTCCAAGCCCTCTGGAATGATGAATTGCCCTATGGAAAGGAGATGCGTCGCCTGATGTCTCTGCCGGGGCGGGACCGTCTGTATAACGGCACGCCGATACCGCAGGGCACACTGGTCTACAACAAGACCGGATCAACAGCCCATCTCTGCGGCGACATGGGAATACTGGTGCCGCGCGACAAACAGGGACGGCGTTACCCATACGCCCTTGTCGGGATAATCGAGAGAAGCTCCCGGCCCCAGGATTACGGCAACTGGATGCTTACCAGAGGAAACGTGATCAGGAAGGTGTCGACGATCGTGTATGAGGAAATGAAACGGCAGTATCAATTATTGTAGCATTTCAGCTCTTGCAGGACAGGGCATCATGCATATCCAGAAGGGCAATGATCTCAGCCAAACTATATCGATATTCGATTGACACCTTTAATGGACGATTTGCCAACGGCTGGTGCTATCATCGGCTCTACAAGCGCAAACGCTTGACGCTCAGCTTTGTCGGTGACGGCCGGCTCATCGGTACGACAAAAACCGGCGAATTCAGGAAGGATTTGAAAAAACAGGGACTGCACGCCACCGGTCTGTGCGGGTTCGACTACAGCTTTCCTTCCGACTTTGCCGCCGAGCGCTTCCAGAAGCTTGAAATATTCGTCACCGGCCTCGATGCGCCGCTGTTTGCCATCCCGGGCACTGAAGTGGAAACACTGGTTCCAGACCCTGCTCAGAACATTTGTTTTATGCATATCCCCAAGACGGCGGGGTCTTCTTTCAATGCCTTTCTCAGGCGCTGCTATCCCCGGGACCTGTATGTTTCTCATCTGGAACGTATGCCCGCCGAAGCCCTTGAATCGATTATCAAAACAAGCCGCTGCATATCAGGTCATCTGCCCTGGTACAGGATGCAAACGCTACTGAAGACAAAATCCTGCCGTCTCTATTCGATCATCAGGGAGCCCTACCGCCATCTCCATTCCCACCTCAACTATGTCAGACGGATCTTCACCGATGGCGGAGATTACGCCCATTATGACTATCAGCACAACGAGGCAATACGGGTTCTGGCTGAAAAACTGGCGCAGGTTGATTTCAGAAATGACGGGCAGACAAGGGACCTCGTCGCTGGTCTCGCCGGTTATGAGCTGGATTTTTTTGATAATATCCAGACTCGCTACTTCCTTGACTACCGGCCTGAACGGGTGGGGCCGGAAGATTATCAGAATGCCCGGGAAAACATCAGCAGTTTCTCCCTGATCGGACTCACCGAGCAGTATGAGCGATTCGTCAACCGGTTTTGCCGGGATCTCAAGTTGCCGCCCCAGGCTGAGTTGCAGCGGGCAAACATTGCCGATCACTATCAGCTCTTTGACAGCCTGAACTGTTCGGCAGAGAACCCGCTCCAGGAGCTGATTGCTTTTGACCGACTTCTCTACCGCTATGTTGCCGACACTTTCTGGAGCGAAACAGGAAAACGATGAGTATATTCTCTTTGCCATTCCCTCAACGCAAATAGAGGCGATTGTTACTCGACAGGATTTGAAATGCCGGTTTACGAATATGAAGCGCTGCTGAGCAGTGGAAAGAAAGAGTCCGGGGTAATGGATGCAGAGAGCGAGTCTGCTGCCAGGACCCGTTTGCGCTCGGCGGCTAAGTATCCGGTCAAGATACGCCTTTCAAGGGAAAAGTCACATACGGCCGGCTCATCGGGGCTCAACCGTATCTCGCTTTTCGAGCGGGTCAGCAGCGAGGAAATCAACATCGTCACCCGACAGCTCGCCACCCTGCTGGGAGCGGGGATACCGCTTGACAGTGCACTTTCGAGCATTGTTGACCAGAGTGAGAATCCCGCCTTGAAAAAAATGACCGCCCAGCTCAAAGAATCGATCAGCGAGGGCGAGCCGCTCAGTCAGGCATTGCGCAGGTATCACCGCTTGTTCCCCAATATGTACACTAACATGGTGCGAGCCGGTGAGGCCTCTGGATCCCTCGATAAGGTGCTGTCGCGACTGGCGGACTTCGGTGAGAAGCATGAGGCCCTGAAGGCCCGGTTGCGGGCGGCGCTCGTGTATCCCATTTTCATGGCAGTTGTCGGTACCGGCATCCTGTTTATTCTCATCACCTATATCGTCCCCAATATTGTCCAGGTATTCGGGGATATGGAAAAAGCGCTGCCCCTGCCGACCATCATCCTGATAAATACCAGCAGTTTTCTCCGTCATTACTGGTGGCTGCTGCTGCTCGCCATCGGCGTGTTCGTCGTTGCCGGCCGCCTGCTGATACGGCAGAAAGCGGGTAGATATGCCTGGGATCTGGTGAAATTGCGGACCCCCGTGATCGGCGGCGTTGTGCGCAAGGCGATGCTTGCCCGTTTTTCATCGACGCTGGAAAGCCTGCTTGGCAGCGGTGTGGAGATTATCGATTCACTTGAGATCGTCAAGCGAATCATTGATAACGTTCATATCTCCAGAGTGATTGACGAGGCTATTGAGCATATCAATAAAGGGAAAAGCATGGCGAGCGCTTTTTCGGGATCACGATGGTTCCCCCCGATGTTCGTGCAGATGGTTGCCGTTGGTGAGAGCAGCGGCCAGCTCGAGGAGATGCTCGCCAAGGTTACGATTTCGAGTGAGAGGGATGTCGAGTCCGCGGTCCTTGGCATGACCTCCCTGATTGAACCGGTGATGATTGTCTCAATGGGGCTTGTGGTCGGCATGATTGTCCTGTCAATATTACTGCCGATTTTTGAGATGAATCAGATGATCGGCTGAAAAAGGGTCTCTCCGAAAAAAGTAATATCTGGTATAGTACATGCTTGTTGAAAAAACGGAATATAAAGATGGATGTCACCTGCAGGTCGATCAAGAGGAAAATCGCCATGTATAAGCGGTTAACAGCTCTACTTTTCAGTCTGTTCTTCAGCGCAGCGCCGTGTCTTGCTGCAGAGGAAGTTGCGCTCGACATCTCCTTTGGCAATGAGGGGGTGGTGACCACCAAACTTGGATCAAGCGTCGATGAGGCCACCGCAATTGCTGTTACGGATGACGGCAGGATTGTCGTTGCCGGCTCAAGCGACAACGGCCTGGGAAGTAAAATGGCGGTTCTCCGCTATCTCCCCGACGGTACCGTCGATCATGAATTCTCCTTTTCGATGGGCGGCTCCCTCGGCTCTGTCCATGCCGATGACGCGGTGCATGCGCTTGCTCTTGAAGCTGATGGTTCTATTTTGCTTGGCGGCACGCTGACGGTTGACGGTGTTCGGCAAGGCGCTGTTGTTTCATTACTCCCCCAGGGCCAGCTTGACGTGAATTTCGGTACAAACGGTATCAGCTATATCGACGCCGGCGCTGTCGAATCGGAGATCCGGGATTTGGCTATTGATAAAAACGGTCGGATTATTGTCAGCGGTTTTGTTGATGACGGGACCAGAGAAAGCCCCCTGGTTGCGCGTTTCAACGAGAGTGGGGATGCCGACCTGTTATTCAATGAAACGGGCGTTTTTGTTGACGATCACATCGAGGGAAGGGCGACAGGGCTTGCCGAAGCAGCTGACGGCTCAGTGATTGTCGGCGGCTACTGTGTCTATGATGACAGCTGGAAAGGGCTTTACCTCGGCCAATTTCTGGAAAATGGCGAGCTGGACACTGGGTTCGGAGATAACGGGCGGGCGGTCTGGTTTGACGACGTTGAACAGATTCTTGTGCATGACATCGCCCTGTCCCCGGATGAAAAAATAATCCTGGCAGGCCAGGTGGAAATGGCCAGCGGCCAGACTCGCATCATGTTGGCTCGATACGGAAAAGACGGAAAGCCGGATTCCGGTTTTGGTGAAAATGGCATCCTGGTTCACGATACCGGCCTGGACAGCGGTGTTCAGAGTCTGGTCGTCAACCCGGATACGACAATTATTGCCGCCGGTTTCCAGGCCTTATCAACCGGCAAGGATATGGTGATCATCCGCTATCTTCCCCCGGTAGCGGGAGAGACGATGACTGAATCCCTGGAGCAGCTGACAGAGACCAGCGTGTCCGGAGATGAGCCGGTCGAGACAATCAGTATTTCCACCCTGAGCATTGTTGAAGGGTCGATGAATATTCCTGTTGGAACCCCGGCTGCGCGGAATTATGAAGCTGACCTGATCACCACGGAACTGGCCGGAAGTGACGAAGTCAGCAACGCGATCCTGATGACTGAAGACGGAACCATCTATACGGCCGGATATTCAGGAGATGATGAGAACAGCTCTTTTATCGTTGCCCGCTATTCGGGACTGGTCGGTGAAGGTACTTCGGTCGATTCAGGTGCGGCGGCGGTTACCGAGTACTACCGGATTGGAACCATGCCGGTCACCGGCGTCACCAGGGTGAGCGCCATGAGCGGCGGCAACGTCGTTTTAAAAGGTGGGCTTGACAGCACCGAATGCACCGAAGGCTGTGAAGAATCCTGTCAGGATGCAGAAGACGTTGCAGCCTGTGTAAGCGAGTGCGAGGAAAGCTGTCAGATACCTGAGGTCATCGGGCGGGGAGTCGTCTACTCGATCGAACCGAATCCGGAGTATGAAGGCACCACGGAGAGTACTAACGATGATACTGGAATCGACAGCGATGTGAATACTTCTACAGTTGACGATACCAGCGACTCAGACGAAACCGATTCAATAGACTTTGGTGCGTTTTTCGACGTAAGCGACTATTTCGTCAAGAAAGGACAGACCGAAGATGGTTCGGGAGTCGGTACCTACACCAGCGAAATTGAAGGAATCAATCCCCAGACAATCTACTATGTCAGGGCCTATGGACTGCTTTCCGATGGCTCGATCATCTACGGTAACCAGTACCGTTTCAGGACAGAAGACTCCTGCTTTATCGCCACAGCAGCCTTTGGCTCGATCGATATGTTTGCCGTCAAAGCGCTCCGGGATTTCAGGGATCACTACCTGATTCCATATGAGTGGGGACAGTCTATTGTCAATACATACTATCTCGTGTCGCCGACGATAGCAGACCTTATTGAGCAGTCTTTCTTTCTGCGGCTGCTGATCATTCTGCTGCTGACCCCTGCCGTGGCCGGAGCCGTTTTTCTGCTTTACACCACGGTGCTGATGAAATGCGCCCTGATCGTCGCGGCGCCGCTGACCTGGTGTTTCATCGCTTTTCATAAAAAAAAATATTGGATTGTCCATGCCTAGGAACCAACTGGAAAAACATTTCCCGATAGCTGTTCGTTCATACTCTCAGCAACGCGGTTTTACCCTCATAGAACTGCTGGTCGTCTTGATTATTATCGGTATCCTTGCCGGTTACATCGGTCCCAGGATCATGGGACGCCCGGAAGAGGCAAGAAGGACAAAGGCCACCCTGCAGATCAGCGGAATCGAGACGGCGCTGAAGCTTTATAAGCTGGACAATGGTGTGTACCCTTCAACGGAACAGGGCCTTCAGGCATTGATTGAACCCCCGGCCACCGGCAAACTGCCCCCCAGGTGGCGAGACGGCGGCTACCTGGAAAACAGTAAACTACCGAAAGATCCGTGGGGGTATGACTTTGTGTATCTCAGTCCGGGAGTGCACGGTGATTTCGATCTCAGCTCGTATGGCCCGGATGGGGAATCAGGCGGGACCGGCGAGGATGCTGATGTCAACAACTGGGAAATTGAGTGATCGCCGTTGCCTCAAAGCACGATTCATCTCCGCACCCGGTCAACGGGCCTGGTGATCTCTGAAAGGGGGTTCACCCTTCTGGAACTGCTGGTGGTTCTAACGCTGATAGCGATCATGCTTGCTCTCAGCGTCCCTGCCTTTCGAACGTCTCTCTTTACCGATCAGCTACGGCAAAGTGCCAGATCCATTATCGGGATATTACATGAAGTGCGCCAGGCTGCTACGGGAAGCAGGAGTGGTTGTTATCTTGATATTGATCTGGGTGAAAATCAGCTCAGCTATACCTGCCCGCAACCGCCCGCCCAGGGCGAAGATTTACAGTCGTCCGAAGATACGCCGGCGCCCGCTGTAAAGCTGGGACCTGCGGTCAGGGTCTCTTCTCTCTGGAGCGGCGATGACAACTCGGTTGCTTCCGGGACTGTTTCTCTCTGGGTTAACCAGAATGGCCAGATGGACCGGCTGATCATAAATCTCACAGATGGTGAGAAGGAGCTGGCGCTCATCAGTTCGGTGTTCGTTGCTGAGATAAGGCTGGAGGATAAGGCAGTGAGCCCGGCTGAGCTTGAACAGGACTAGAGGATCTGTACAACCCGCTGATGGAGCTTTGCGGCAGCGCATATCATGGTGATGAGAAAAAGACACGACGGCTTTACACTCCTCGAGGTGATGGTTGCAATCTCGATTCTTGCCATTGCCCTGACCGTTCTGCTCGGCAATCAGGGGCAGAGCCTGCGTCTTGCCGAAGAGAGCAGATTCGCTTTCACCGCATCCCTGCTGATAAAAGAAAAATTTGCTGAGTTAGCGCTTTCAGGGGAAGAGCTTTTCACTACGGAGGGAGATTTCGGAGACGATTATCCTGGTTATTTCTGGACGCTTGCAGTCGAATCCCCAGACTTTGAGGACTACCCGGTTCTGGCTGGGGCTGCACAGTTTATTCAGCAGATCGACCTGAAGGTGTTTACCGAGGGTGAGCAGCAGGCGCTCAATGTCAGAAGATTCAAGCTGGTCGGTACCAAGTGATGGCAGAACAACCGGCTCCCGAGACAAAAGGTGGCTTTACCCTGCTTGAAGTGGTGGTGGCCATAACCATATTCGGCCTTGCTGTCTCGCTCGTTTATGTCCTCTATGGTTCGGTGACTTCGATTGTAGCAGCGGTTGAACAGCAGGCCAGTCGGGATGTGTCGGCAAAAATAATCCTGGACCGTCTTTCCGAAGACCTGACCGGGGTCTACATGGGGGAGCAGGGATATGTCGCCGGTGGCGAGATGGGCAGTTTCAGCGGGGAGGAACCGGTTCTTACCGTGACCTCAACAGCGCATCTGCGCTTGAACCCGAAGGCCCTTCCCGTTGATGTGACCCTTGTCCGCTACTATCTCAGAGAGCAGCGTGATTCAGAAACATTCAGCCTGCTGCGCTCTGATACGCCGGTGGTGAGCGATCTTGAGAGAAGCTTTTCAGGGGAGCAGCAGCAGCACCTGCTCTCTGCTGAGGTAGTGGAACTGAAAATCAGTTATATCGGCCATGATGGTGAAGAATATGAAGCGTGGAACTCTGTTGACGATTTCGATGCAGAACAGGATGTTCATGAACGCTATCCAAAAGGTTATACCATCCTCCTGCGTCTTGGGACCGATGGCGATGAGCAGCAAGCATCGACGCGCTATCGGACAAGTGTGTCAATAGCCGCTGATCTGATCGAGTTTGAAGGAGGGCAGTGATGTCTTCATCTCAGTTCTGTCCGCCGGGCAACAGAGGTGTGGCGCTGCTGCTCGTGGTTTCCGTCGTCAGCCTTCTGACCGTTATCATACTTCAGTTTAACAGGAACATGCGGCTGAATCTTGAGGAATCGTGGTCGTTCAGGGAACGTCAGCAGCTGTCTGCGATCGCTTTTTCCGGCATTGAACTGGCTCTTGCCGTTCTCCATGCAGACGGCAGTGACAACGACTATGACAGTCTCTACGACTCCTGGTCGGTAATCGCTGATGAACCAATAGAGCTTTTTGACCGGGGCGCCCAATTACGCCTCACGGTAACGGATCTGTCCGGTCGCTTTCCGCTGAACAGCATGGTGAACAGTACAGCAGAAGGGACCGGTCAGGGGGCTGAATCCGGGCTTGTCCCGGAGCAGGCCAGAGACATCTTTCGCCGCCTGCTCCTCTCTGGAGCGTTTGCTATTGAAAATGACCTGCAGGCTGATGAAATTGTTGATTCAATCGTTGACTGGCTGGATAGCGACAGCGATGAATCGACATACGGCGCCGAGGAGGGGTACTACGAATCACTCGATCCACCCTATGCTCCGCGGAACAATCTCATGATGCTGCCCAATGAATTGTCGGCAATCAAAGGGGTTACGCCGGAGTTATTATATGGTAATGATGAAAAAGAAGCGCTGGTGGATTATATTACTGTTCTGGGGAACGACAAAACGATTAATATCAATACGGCAGGCGCACTTCTTATTCAGTCCCTGGACGACAGGATTGATGCTGAGGCGGCAGCACTGCTGGTGGAATACAGAGAAGATGAAAACAACCTGGAAGCGCTCAGCGAACCGTCGTGGTATCTGGATGTTTCGGGCTGGCCGGGAGATATACAGCTGGACGGTGCAGTTACGGTTACAGCGAGCAATTATTTCATGATCAGGGCAGCGGCGGCACTCGATAATGACGAGTTGACAATGAGCGTTTACGTACATCGCTCAGGCAAAGAAAAAATGGAAATACTTTACCGAAGAGTCAATTAACTTATGGCTGAATCACTTGTTTCCATTGTCATCGCCGATAACCGGGTAAGCGCAGCGAAGTTCATTGCTGAAAAACGCGATCTGAAAATCAATGTCGGCGATACCGCTGGTTTTGAAAAGAGCAGTGATTTTCCGGAATGCGTCGCCACAGTTCTTGAAAATTGCGCAGTTTCATCGCCTGCCTGCCGGGTGGCGCTGGGTCCTGAGTTTTTTTTCTTTCGCTCAATTCACCTGCCGTTTTCTGACAAAAAACAGATTGCCAGTATTCTCCCTTTTGAAATACAGGACAATGTTTCCCTTCGAGAAGATGAATACATTTTCGATTATCTCGTCACTGATACCAGTAGCGGCGGTACCCAGCTGCTTGCTGTCCTTTGCAAAAAGGATATTATCCACAGCCTGCTGACGGTACTGGGCAGTTATGATCTTGATCCGGAAATTATAACCGTCTCAGGAATTCCGTCCTGCTACAGCGTCTTTCGGAAAAATGAAGAGGAGGTTGAGAGCGGTTACCTGCTCAATATCGGCACACGGAACGCGGCCATCTACCTGATGAAAAGAGGCACTATAAGCCTGATACGCTCTCTCCCGGTGGACCCGGGCCGGCAAGCAGATTTTTACCTTGACGACGAGAACCCCGCTCTGGCCGCCCGCTCCCCCGGGCAGGTCAATGCCGTTTTGCGGGATCTCTGCCGCAGCGTTCAGAATACCGTTGTTGCCCTGCGCGGGGAGACCCGTGAAACGATGGACATTTCCTGGCATATCAGCGGAGTGATGGGAAGCGACCCGAACGTCAGCGCTGAGATACGAAAAAATCTCACCTTGGGCGATACGATTCAGGACAGAAAGCCATATTCTGCAATCGAACGTCCAGAGGAATTTCTGGCACTCTGGCCGGCTGGTATTTTTGACGATGTTTTGGCGCTGGCAAGCTGTCCTAGCAGGGACCTTCAGCAGATTAATTTCAGAAAAGATGAGTTTGCCCGCAGGTATGACAGAAAACGGTTGCGTAAAATTGTCCGAATCGGCTCCGCTTCCCTGCTCATCGCTGCTTTACTGGCAGTTTCAGGACTGGCTTTTGACTATCAGCAGATGAAGAAAGAGCGGGATCGCCTGGCAGCGGAGGTTGTTGCCGTTTACAAAGAGACAATTGCGGGAAGCGGCAGGATTGTAAACCCCCTGCAGCAGCTGCAGGTGAAGGTCAACGAGCTGAAGAATGTGACCTCGACTGGGGTCTCGGATGACCCAACGCTCAATACCGTCATCCTTCTCAGTGATATTTCAGAAAGGCTTCCAGAGTCTTACAAAGTGACCTTTCAGCGCTATATCTATGATCGGAAGACGATACGAATCAACGGGCTGACGGATAATTTCAATACGGTTGACCAGATGAAGCGTTCTCTAGACAAATCTCCCTACTTCAGCGAGGTTGCAATCGTATCGGCCAATGTGGCTGCCAAGGATGACGGGGTGAGATTTGAGCTCAAGCTTCAATTGTAGAGGTGGATGTGAAGCGAGTTAATCTGAAAAAAAAGATTGGTGCGCTGAGGAAAAAACTCGGCATTGACCGGCTCGAAAAACGGGAACGGTTTATCCTGCTGTTCGGCGTTTTCTTTGTAACCGGATTTGTTGTTTTCCAGACCATGTTGATGCCCTACATGGAGGCGCGAAATACCCTGAAGCGATCATTGTCGAGGAACGAGAGTGAGTTGGCCGATATAGAGCTGCTCAGGACGGAATATCTTGAATTAAAATCCAGGCAGGGTGATATCGAGAAAAGGCTCGTCAACCGGACACCGGGTTTCAGTCTCTTCAGTTTTCTCGAGGAACAGGCTGCGGCGACGAACGTCAAGGACCGGGTCACCTATATGAAACCCACGGCAAATGAGATTGATGAAGGCTTTAACGAATCGATCGTCGAGATGAAGATAGAAAAAGTGACACTGGACCAACTCGTGTCATTTCTGTTAAAGATAGAATCAGAAGAAAAAATTGTTTCTGTGCAGAGGATATCGATCCAGGAAAATGGCCAGGAAGATGGTCTTCTTGACACTGTTTTAAGTATCAAGACATTTGAAACAAACCGATCATCATAGGACAGTGCACCCATAGCCGTCGCGCTGCAGGACGTTTGACCATGTCATCCTTTATCAAAACAGTTATTATCCCGATCCTGCTGATTACGATTTTCTGTATTTCAGTTGTCGAGGGTTTTTACTTTTTTGGTGAAAAATACCTGCAGACACGTGATAGCAGCTCCAAACCGCCACCGGCCTCAGTTTCTGTTGCCGACAGGGAGCAAATCATAAAAGATATAAAAAAACCAGCCGATTATTCGGTAATAACCAGACGAAATCTTTTTGCCTCTCGAAAAGATGCTGGTATAAAGAATCAGCAGGTTGAACCATTGACCACGCTGGAACAGTCCTCGATGGAAGTGGTGCTAATGGGCACCGTTTCCGGTGCAGGAGGCGGAGAAAGAGCCGTTATCTACGACAAGAAAGACAAGAAACAGGATTTGTTCCAGGTTGGCGATTACATACAGCAGGCGATTATAAAACAGATACTGCGGGGCAAGGTGATCTTGAATCTTAACGGCAAGGATGAGATGCTCGATATCAGCGAGGCCCGCAACGTAGCAGTTCCGCAGGTGGCGAAGATCAGCCCGGTCGTCCAGACCAGAAGAGTCATCGGCCGGCCCGTCGGACAGCCGGTGAACAACAGCGGTGGCACAATCGAGAACAACCTGCCTGCCGATGTTCAGCTCGAGGATATGCAAACAGATGAACAAACCGATGAACAAGCCGATGAACAAATCGATGCACAAATTGATGCACAAATCGATGCACAAAGGGATGCGCAGATGAATCAACCCAGGCAGTTGCGCTCTTACAGGGGAGGAGTGATTGTCAGGGATAAGTCAGCTACTCCGCAATAATCAGGGGGAATAGAGCGGTATGAGACGTGCGTTTCGTTATGCAATGGATTGGTTGCTTTTTTTTCTGTGTGCAGGTTTGCTCATTTGCGCAGGTGAACTTCCCGCAGCCTTCGGTCAGCCTGCCGATCAAAAACCATCCAACGAGCGATATATAACCATCGATTTCGACAATGTGGAAATCAACCTGCTGATCAAATATATCAGTGAACTGACAGGCAAGAATTTTATCGTCGATCCCGCTGTCAGGGGCAATGTGACCATTATTTCACCAACCAGGATTTCAGAAGATGACGCCTACCGGGTTTTTGAATCGGTTCTTGAAATTCACGGTTTTACAACCGTCCCCTCAGGCTCGGTGATCAAAATACTCCCCTCTGCTGAGGCCAGGTCGCGCTCCATTGACACGATCAGGGCAGGAACCGTCACCCAGCCCGAAGACCGGGTGGTCACCCAGCTCGTTCCTCTGCGATATACAACCCCGGTGGAGATGCAGAAAGTCCTGCAGCCCCTGGTCTCCAAGACCTCGGTGGTGATTCCGCATACCCAGTCCGGCATGCTCATCATAACCGAAACACTCTCCAATATTAAACGCCTCCTGTCGATTGTCGAGACTCTTGATGTGGAGTATTCCCGGGAGGAGGTGGCGGTTATCCCGCTGAACTATGCCAACGCAGAAAAGATTTCCACCATTCTCAACACGATCTTCCAAAAGGCCGCCGCAGCCGCCGGCGCCAAAGGGGCGGCGGATGCGGCGTCAATAAAAGTTGTGCCCTATGAGCGCATCAATGCACTGATTGTCCTGGCGGAATCAGCTGAGGTCGGCAGGGTGAAGCGGCTGGTGGATAAACTTGACACCGAGGCTGAACGCGGTGAAGGCAACATTCACGTTTTTTACCTGCAGAATGCAACCGCCAGTGAGCTGGCCAAAGTCCTCAACGCGCTGCCCGAGCAGCAGGCGGAAGAGGAGCAGACCGACGGCAAGGCGCCGGCCATATCCAAAAATGTCAATATCATGGCCGATGAGGAGACCAACGCCCTGATTATTACCGCTTCGCGCTCAGAATATGCGGTAATGGAAGATGTTATTAAAAAGCTCGATATCCCCCGCCGCATGGTGTATCTCGAGGCCCTGATCATGGAGGTCGATACCGATAAGACCTTTGATGTCGGCGTGCAGTGGATTGCCGGGGGGGTCTTTGCTGACGAAACCGGGCAAGTGATTAGCGGTTTCAGCGGAGAATCGGGGTATAACCTGATCGAGGGAATAACCAACACCGCTGACCCGGGTCTTGCCAGCGGTTTCTCCCTCGGTGTCCTCAAGGAGGGGATTGAAATCGGGGGGATTACTTTTCCCAATGTGGCGGCAATTCTCAGGGCGTACAAGTCCGATTCGGATATCAATATCATCTCAACCCCGCAGATCCTGACCACCGACAACAAGAAGGCCGAGATCTCAGTTGGCGAGAATGTTCCCTACATTACCAGCCAGAATACGACGGCGAGTGAACAGGATTACACCAATTACGAGTACAAGGATGTGGCCACGAAGCTCAGTATTACCCCGCACATAAACCAGGCGGATACGCTGAGACTCGAAATCGAAACGGAGGTGGTCAAGCTGAAAGGAACGACCACTTCGCTAACCCCGACGACGTTCAAGCGGACCGCGACGACAACGGTCCTGGTCAATGATTCAGATACCATCGTCATTGGCGGTATTATCGGTCACGACGTCACTGAAGGTGAATATAAAGTCCCGCTTCTTGGAGATATTCCGATTCTCGGCTGGCTTTTCAAGACCCAGGCAATGGAAAGTAAGAAAACCAACATGTTCATCTTTGTCACCCCGCACATCATTCGAAACCCGGCCGACATTGCCCGGGTCACCTTGACCAAGGAGGACCAACTCGGCAATGTTATGCCCCAGGTCAGTGAGCAGCTTCACCAGAAGACCAATCCCGAAAACTCGGTGAAACTTGCCGATATCGGCTACGAGCTGCTGACCAGCGGCAGGGACCAGGAGGCAAAGCAGTACTTCCAGCAAGCGCTGTCAATCAGTCCTGACAACCCGTTTGCCCTGATTAATCTCGGTGTCGTCTATGAAAAGGAAAAAGCCTATCCGCAGGCCATCCAGATGTATCAGCGGGTCATTGACAGCGGCACGAACGAGATCGCCAGAAGCCCGGAAGGCTATCAAGGCGTTGATATATCCCTCGTCCAGATTGCCCGTGAAAATATTGATCATGTGAAGAAATTGATGAGGAATCAGTAGTCTGTATTTGCCAGGATTATCTCAGCAATTGTTCCTGCTGCCGCTGCAGGCCCAATAATGTGAGCAGGAAGACAATTTTCAGTTCTGTAATTCATAACAATTCCAGGTAGTTGATATCCTGCTCGGCTGATCCGTTTTATGGTTTATTACCATTTTCTCAACCCTCTTTCCGCTCGATTCCTGTAAGGATTCTCAGCGAAAGACTGCCTTGAATTTCCTCGTGTAATTTATCATCCTGATTTACTGCGATTATTTATATTTTTATACCATATGTTGTAGTTAATAGTTGTCGGTGTCGTAAATGTAGTGTATAAGCTCTTGTGTCCCCTTGGCCTAATGAGAGGCCGGAGGAGCGTGTATTCCAGGCAATGATCCACTACATCAATCGTGCTTTTGGGCAGGGACATAAAGAGCACCTATTTACACAGAGGAAGAACCATCTCATGACACCTGACGTAAAAAAACAGGAATTGACCGATACCGCCGAAACCGTATTGAAAAGACGCTACTATCTGAAAGACGCCGAAGGCCAACCGCTTGAAACCTGGGAATCTCTTTGCCGCCGGGTCGCAGATGCGGTTGCCAAAGGCCAGGGCATGCCGGATAATTACCACGAACTCCGGGACCGGTTCTTTGAGATGATTTACCATATGGATTTTTTGCCCAACTCTCCGTGCCTGATGAACGCCGGTACTGATCTCGGTCAGCTTTCTGCCTGTTTCGTACTTCCGGTCGAAGATTCGATGGACGGTATTTTCACAGCTATCAGGAATGGAGCCCTTGTCCATAAAACCGGCGGCGGCACCGGCTATTCATTTTCGCGGCTGCGCTCCAAAAACGCCTCTGTCCGCTCTACCCAGGGGGTGGCTTCAGGCCCCCTGTCCTTTGCCGCCGTGTTTGATGCCGCCACAGAAACCATCAAGCAGGGGGGAAAACGACGCGGTGCCAACATGGGGGTACTGCGTGTTGATCATCCCGATATCATGGATTTTATTTCCGCCAAGCAGGATCAGGAAAAATTCAATAATTTTAACTTCAGTGTGGCAGTTACCGATGCTTTCATGAACGCCCTTGAAGAGGATCGTGACTATGACTTGCTCGAACCATCCACCAAAATTGTGGTCAACAGTTTGAATGCCCGCGAGGTGTTTGAGAAAATAGTCGATCTTGCCTGGCATAATGGTGAACCCGGCGTGCTCTTTATCGATGCCGCCAACAGGGATAACCCGACGCCCAATCTCGGTCTGTTTGAGGCTACCAACCCCTGCGGGGAACAATGGCTGCTTCCCTACGAGAGCTGCAACCTGGGCTCCATTAATCTGGCAAATTACGTAAAGAACGGCTCGGTTGATTATCCGCGCCTGGAAAAGACCGTGCAAACGGCCACGGTCTTTCTGGATAATGTTATTGACTGCAACCGTTTTCCAATTCCCGAGATCGGTGAGATGACCCTGAAAACCCGTAAAATAGGACTGGGGATTATGGGGATGCACGATCTGCTGATTCAACTCGAGACACCATATGCGAGCGATGAAGGACGGCAGCTGGCGTCCGACATCATGAACTTTATTCATCAGGCCGCCAGGACGGAATCTGAACGACTCGCCGAGGAGAAGGGACCGTTTCCAGCCTATGACGCCGAAATCAGTAATTACAAACCCCGGCGCAATGCGGCACTCACGTCGATCCAGCCAACCGGGACCGTTTCAATGATCGCTGACTGCGCCTCCGGGTGTGAGCCGTACTTCTCGATCGTGATGATCAAGCATGTCATGGACGGTGACCGGCTCATCCTGATCAACAAGTATTTCGAGGAAGTTGCCAAGTCGGAAGGGTTCTATTCAGAAGAACTGATGAGCAAGGTGGCCGACAGCGGCACGGTAATCGGGCATGGTGAGATTCCCGAAAAATGGCAGGAGGTGTTCCGGACCGCCCAGGATATCAGCCCGGAAGACCATATCAAGATGCAGGGAATACTGCAGCAGAGCGGTGTTGACAGCTCGATATCAAAAACGATAAACCTGCCGAACAATGCCACCCGCGACGATGTAAAATTTGCCTATATCCTCGGCTACAATCTCGGTTGCAAGGGGCTGACCGTTTACCGCGACGGTTCCAGGGACTCACAGGTTCTCAACACCAAAGAGCACTCGGAAAAATCCGGGCGAACAGCGGTAGTCGGTGAAGGCGGCAGCCTCAAGCGCAACCTGCCCGACATGCTCAACGCCAAGCGCTACCGGGTCAAGGATCAGGACAGGAAGTCCGTCTACATCATTGTCTGCTTTGACGAAGATGAGAAACCGATGGAGGTTTTTGCAAAATTTCCTTTTGATAACCGAATTGACCTCAAGGATAAATCGACCATGTGGACGACTACCTGTCGTCTGGTGTCTCTGGCGCTTCGCTTCAACGTTCCGATGGGTGAAATCATCAAGCAGCTGGATCGTTCAAGCGGGCACATGCTTGACCTGCCTGCTCAATTAAGTAAACTGTTCAAGTCGTTCATGGCGGGTACCCAATACGGCTTCGCCTCGACCTGTCCGGAATGTTCTGGACAGCTGGTGTTTGAAGAGGGCTGTGAGACGTGTAAAAGTTGTGGGTACAGCAAGTGCTCATAAGCTGCTCTAGTGAAAATGCAGGGCTGGGAGAACGATAATGGCTAAAATCGGCAGAAATGAAACATGTCCATGCGGCAGCGGCAGAAAATATAAACATTGCTGTGCCGCAAATCCTCTGGCCCAGGAGCGTTTAGCCACGCCGGAGGAGCAGATGAAGATATCCCTGATGTCTGCCGTTGAATCCATTTCCATGGCAGCGCGCCAGGGAAAACCGGCATTGAAGGAACTTGGTGTCTTTGTCCTGTTTGCAAGTGCTGCCGGCAACAGCTGGCTCTTTGAAGTTACGCAATCCGACTGTGTGCAGCTGGTCAGAGATAAAGAGGTGCTATCGGCACCAATTAACGAGGACAGCCAGACTATCGAGATTGAATGGAGTCATACCTTTGAGATTGTCAATAGAGAAGTTCTGCTGACAGGCTATCGTGACCGTCGTACCGAAACATTGTCGGATTGTCCGGTCAAAGAGCTCTCGGCAGCCATCAGGCGGATCAAAAAGAAGATACCTCCGGAGTTGCTCAAGGAGATCCATATCAACCCTCCCGACAAGGGTTAGGATGTTGTGGGGTTTACGGTAATCCGGCTCATCCCGGCAATTGCTGTAATGGGGGTTATCTTTCTGTTGTCGCACCAGCCGGGAGATCGTTTCGATCCCTACCTGTTCCGCTGGGCTGACAAACTGGCCCACCTGGTCATTTATGCAGCGCTCTGTGCCACTTTGATCTGTGTATTTCCGGCACGCTTCCGCTTTTCTGCAAGGAAAATGGTTGTCGCTATGTCGCTGCTGCTCTGTCTGCTTTACGGCATAAGTGATGAATTCCATCAGTCGTTCATCCCGGGACGCTATCCGAGCCTTGCGGATATTGTTGCAGACGTCAGTGGTGCCGTGCTGACCTGCATGTTCTGGCTGTGGATGAACAGGACAGGACATGCAGGAAGCCCTTAAGGTGAGAGAAGTACCATTCTCAGCCCGCCAGCAGCAGCCGGGCCATATCTTTGGCAAAATAGGTGAGGATGATGTCGGCGCCGGCACGCCTGATAGAGATCAACGTCTCCTGCATGACCCGTTCACCGTCGATCCATCCCCGTGCCTCCGCGGCCTTGATCATCGCGTACTCTCCACTGACATGATAGGCGGCGATCGGCAGATCAAATTCGTCCCGGAGTTTTGAGATGATGTCGAGATAGGCAACTGCCGGTTTGACCATCAGGAAGTCTGCCCCTTCATCCACATCCAGGGTTGCTTCCCTCAGCGCCTCTCTGCTGTTTGCCGGATCCATCTGGTAGCTCCTGCGGTCTCCGAACTGCGGCGCGCAGTCGGCTGCATCGCGAAACGGACCGTAAAAGGCGGAGGCGTATTTAACCGCATATGACATGATGGGAATCATATCGAAATTGTTTTCATCAAGTGCTGCCCTGATTTCCGCCACCCTGCCGTCCATCATATCCGACGGGGCGACGATATCGGCACCGGCCTGAGCATGGGAAAGAGCAGTTTTTGCAAGAATTTCAAGCGTGGCATCATTATCAACCTCTTTGTTTATCAGGCAGCCGCAATGACCGTGATCGGTGTATTCGCAGAGGCAGACATCGGTAATGACTGTCATCGATGGTGCTTTGTTTTTCATTTCCTTGATCGCTCTCTGGATAATCCCATCCCGGGCATGGGCCCCGGAACCCATACTGTCCTTTTTCTCGGGCAGACCGAAGAGAATGACGCTGTTTATGCCGAGCTGCAGCAGTTCTGCTGCCTCGCCGCCAAGCTGATCGACACTGATTCTATAGACGCCGGGCATTGAGGGGATTTCCTGCCTGACATTTTTACCCGGCATGATAAAAAGTGGATAGACAAGCTGCGCCGGACTCAGGTGCGTCTCCCTGACCAGTGACCTCAGTGCTTCATTTTTTCGTAGACGCCGGGGACGATATTCCGGAAAAACCATAGTCGTGCTCCTGTTGGGGTGTGAGTTTCAAAAAATACTGGTGTGCTCAGGAAATGATTCCCAGGCTTTTCAGTTTCTTGTGGAGATGGCTGCGTTCCAGTCCTACCTTTTCTGCTGTCCGGGAAATGTTTCCATCTTGTTCTGTCAGTTTGAACTGCAGAAATTCTTTTTCAAAGCGTTTGCGTGCCTCCTTGAAATCGTCGGCCTGATAGGGTGCGAGGGTGCCTTTTTCCGGTTCTGCCTGGAGAGTGGTGTTCTGCGGCAGAAATGCCCTGATCTGCCGGGCGGTAATTTCCTGTTCCGGGCACATGATGGCCAGCCTCTCAACGAAATTTCTCAGTTCCCGGACATTTCCCGGCCAGGAATGAGACATTAACTCCTCCAGCGCGTCCCGGCTGAAAACTTTCTTTTTCAGTCCTTTGGTGACGAGCGATTCCATCAGATCGTCAACGAGCAGCGGAATATCCTCGAGCCGATCACGCAGGTTCGGCACATGGATTGGAACGACATTGAGGCGCCAGAAGAGATCGGCCCTGAAATTGCCGTTTTCAATTTCCTCTTCCAGGTTCTTGTTTGTCGCGGCAAGCACCCTGACATTAACCGATATGGTTTTGTTACCCCCCACCCGTTCAAATTTCTGCTCCTGGAGAATGCGAAGAATTTTGGCCTGGGTTTTCATGCTCATGTCGCCGATCTCGTCGAGAAACAGGATGCCGCCGTCGGCCTGGTCGAATTTGCCGCGCTTGTTTGCATGGGCGCCGGTAAAAGAGCCTTTTTCATGACCGAAGAGCTCTGATTCGATCAATTCTTCCGGTATCGCCGCGCAGTTGACTTCAATCATCGGTTGCGCGGCACTGGCCGACAACTGGTGAATCGATTGGGCGACCAGTTCTTTGCCGGTACCGTGGTCGCCGCGTATCAGCACCCAGGCATCGGTCGGTGCGACCATTTCAATCTGTTCCTGCAGGGCGGAAATAGCTTTCGATGTTCCGGTAATGGTTGCTTTGCGTCCGGTGTGTTCCCGCAGAAGTCGATTTTCAAGTTCGAGCTGGGCAAAGCGCAGGCCGTTGGTGATTGACAGGACAATCTTGTCGTATGAGAGCGGCTTTTCTATAAAATCATAGGCACCACTGTGGGTCGCCTGGACTGCCGTCTCGATGGTCCCGTGCCCGGAGATCATGATGACCGGAATGTCATGAAGTTCCTTGATCCTGCCAAGCGCCGTCAGTCCGTCCATCCCATCCCCAAGCCAGATATCAAGCAGCACGAGATCTGTTTTGCCGGCCTCGAGAAGCTCGAGACCCTTCTCGGCGGATGGGGCCATGCTGGCAGAAAAACCTTCATCTTCGAGTATTTCTGCAAGAGACTCCCTGATGCTCGCCTCATCATCGATGATCAGTATCTGTTTACTCATTTCGCTGCAAACCGCTTCCCATAGGTATATCAGTATCCGCTGTGGCTGTGGTCATGGCTGTGATCGTCACTTGAGATGGGAAGCTCTATCACGAAAACAGATCCATGGGGATCATTGTCAACAACCCTGATATAGCCGCCATGATCTGAGACAATGGTTGAGACGATGGCAAGTCCGAGGCCGGTACCGCTTTTTTTGGTCGAGAAATATGGTTCGAACAGTTTCAGCTTGTTTTCTTTTGAAATACCGGGGCCGTTATCGGCAACTTTTATCACCACATGAGATGATTCGGGCCGGACCGACAGATCAACTAGTATCTTACCGTTGTCTGACAAAACTGCAACCGCATTGTCCAGCAGGTTGATGAGCGAGCGTTTAATCTGTTCTGCATCAAAATTAAAAGGCGGTATTTCCGTGCTGGTCCTGCAGGTGAATGAAATGTGTTTGTGCGCTTGCTGGTAAAGGACAAGGGTATCTTCAGTCAGGCTGACGAGGTCAGCAGGGTTTTTGCTGATTTTCGGCATCCGGGCAAATTGCGAAAATTCGCTGACCAGCCTTTTTAATTCCTCAACCTGGCTGATGATTGTTTTGGTGCAGCGGTCAAAGACAGAATCATCTTCTTCGAGGATTTCCGGGTATCGTCTGCGCAGCCGCTGGGCAGAAAGCTGGATAGGGGTCAACGGGTTTTTGATTTCATGGGCGATGCGTTTGGCGACTTCGCGCCAGGCGGCCATTCTCTGCATTTTTTCAAGTTTGGTCAGGTTGTCGAAAACCAGGACAAAGCCGATCGGCGTGCCATCATCGTCTTCAAGCCGGGTGAAGTTCACCAGCAATGACAGGGTGTTGCGGTTGATGGTCACCTTGAGGTGCTGCTCCACCGAGGTCTTTTTCGTAATATAGAGTTCCTCCATAAAACGGTCGAGAATGAGCGTGTATTGCAGGGGAAGAGCCTGGCGGTAACTCATCCCGATGTATTGAGATCTGTTGATGCGCAGCAGCTTTTCGGCAAACCGGTTGATGGTTGTTATCCGGCCGTGATCATCCAGGGATATGACACCGGCGGAGACGTTTTGCAGTATTATTTCCGTGTAACGGCGTCTTCGATCAGCTTCAACAGAGCTCTCTTCCAGAGCCTTGTGGGTTTCGGCAAGTTTCTGATTGGAGCTGTTGATGTTTGCCGTCATCGTATTGAAGGAATTTACCAGAACACCGATTTCATCATTTGAGGCTTCGTTGTCCAGGGTAAAATCGAATTCTCCCTGGGCCACTCTTCTCGTTGCTCCGGCGAGTTTATCGACCGGTTCGGTGATGCTCCGGGCGATGCGGATGCCGAACCAGATAGCAGCGAAAATGATCAGCAGGGTCACGATAAACAGGATGAGCAGAATCCAGAACTTGAAAGGTCCTTTTAAATATTTCAGCTGCCGGTAGTCTTCGATCCCTTTTGAAATCCTGGTCATCCTCTCCAGCTTTTCCTGGCTGATCAGCAGAGACGTTATCAGGACAGCAGGATTGCTGTCTCCCGGTCCGATGTTTATCTTCCTGATATCACGGACAAGATCACCTCGTGATGTCTCCTGGATGAGCGATTTGCTGGCGTCCTCTGTTTTTACCTGCTGCATGAGATCAACCGGAATCCTGGGCAGCAGGATCGACTGCAGTCCGGGCGTGGATTCGTATATTTCAAGATTCCCGAGTTCCGCAATTACCGTGAATCCCGCCTGCATTCCCGAAGGAGTGCGCGCCGTCATTTCTTTTAAAAAGGCCGACAATGCTTCAGCATCAAGCGTACCGTCTGGCTCCTGCGATAAACGAATACTGATGTCATTGCCGGTTATTTCCGCCTGTTTACGGTAATCTTCAATGATATCCTGGGCGATTACCAGAGACTCCTGAAGAGACTCTTCAATGCTGGCGTTAAACCAGTAATCAACGCTGGACGAGATAAATTGAAGAGCCACAAAGAAAAGCAGAATGGTCGGTATCAGCGACAGTGACAGGAAGGATATGACCAGTTTGGTGCGAAGCCGGCTGCCGAGCAGATTCAGTTTGCGTTCAAAAAGGAGTTCAGCAAGATTCCTCAGGATCAGGAAGAGGACGATGAGCAGCAGGATGACATTAATGTTGATCAGGGCGAATATGAGGATGTTGCTGTTTACCGGCAACTCGAGATTCTGTTTGAAGAGTCTTCCCTGGATCCAGGCGAACAGCGGGATAAGGCAGAGGCAGAAAATGATTACCCGCCTGATCAGTTTCTTTTTCTCCTGTCGCTGGGTCTCTGTTATCGACTGATTTTGCGGAAGAAACCCTGAAGAGCCGGACGTTTCCTGGAGTGTGGGTTTATCTGCCATTGGTGCTGATTATCAATAGGTGAATTCGACGGTGTACCAGTCGGTGCTGAGATCCCACCAGGAGATGAAGGGGATGAACGTGTGGAGGCTCATGGGCAGGTTTTTTTTAAAAAGATCCGCCTTTACCCGTATTCTGTATGCACCTTCGGGTTCGAGCCTGCTCAACTCGATTATTTTCAGGCCATTGATTTCGTTGAGTATCGCCGCTGCCTCATCGAGAGAAGCGGTGCTCCTTTTTTTATTTTTGTTTTCTTCGGCTTCCACCACATACAAATTTTTGAGCGTATCAAAGCTGAGACTGTGCGAGAAAGAAAGCGCGGCAAGCTGCTCATCCAGCCAGTTTGGTTCCTTTTTCTCGAGTTCAACAAAGAAGGTGAAGGTAATCGGTATGCCGCTGTGCAGCCCATCCACCATCTCTTTGGTCAGGCTGTTGCGCAACTCTCCGAAGAGCAGCAGGTGGGTGTCGGAGGTGGTGACGATAATGTCGGTAACGAGTGGTCTGGACATTTCCGTATCTTGACAGAGTACCGTCTGTGCGGCTGCGAAAGAAAGAATGATACAAAAAAGAAGGTGATGAAATCGTAAACGCATACCTTGAAAATACTCTCATTGAATCCCGATGATGCACGGCTGCCAGGCTTGAATCGGACCATGTAAAAAGTGTCTGGTGCACACGGCGGTTAACCGCGTTGACATGGTTAATGTACCTGATAATAAATGGCATGTCTATTGCTTGTTATGGATTGCAGGGTTCGCGGCCTGGCGGTTATCATCGCTGATCTGATTGATTTTTTAACCGTCTCTCTGTATATAGAGACTAATGATTTTTACCGGTCTGAACCGGGCCTCATTTTAAAACCGCACTACCTGCAGGGAAAACATGACACCTCGACCTAAAAAGCTGAGACGTTGCGAAGGAAAATTTTGTGGAAGAGCCTTTAAGCCGACCGGCACACCGCTGACGGAGCTGGAGCAGGTTGAGCTGCACCGGGACGAGCTTGAGGCGCTCAGGCTTTGTGATTTCATCGGTTTGACCCAGGAAGAGGCGGGATTAAAGATGGGAGTCTCCCGGGGAACGATTCAGCGTATTATTACCGGGGCGCGGAAGAAGACGGCCCAGGCGCTCAGCGAAGGGCAGGCGCTTGTCTTCATTGACAGTGGACGCTGAAGCAGGATCGATAAAAGAGCAGGACACGCTCATAAACCGCTCATATCGTTTCTCTGGTCTTGTGAAAATCAACCGTCGGCCATTTCTCCATAAAATATTTGAGCATCCACTCATTTTCAGCCAGGTAGGTAAGGAATCCCTCTGAATCATGGGCAAGCGCAGCCTGGTTCGCGCGCTCGAACTCTGCCATCTTCTTTTTATCCGGCGAACGGACCCAGCGTGCCGCCTGAAAGTTGACCGGTTCATAAACGGCGTCAACGTTGTATTCATTTTTTAACCGCGCCATTGTCACTTCAAACTGGAGCACGCCGACGGCCCCCATGATGTAATCAGCTCCGATCATTGGACGGAAAACCTGTATGGCCCCTTCTTCGGCGAGCTGGACCAAACCCTTTTGCAGCTGCTTCATTTTCAGCGGATTTTTAAGGATCACCCTGCGGAAATGTTCTGGTGCAAAGTTTGGTATTCCGGTGAATTTCAATGGTTCTTTCGGGGAGAAGGTGTCCCCGATTTTTATCGTGCCATGGTTGTGAAGGCCAATTATGTCACCCGGCCAGGCCTCTTCGACATTTGCCCTGTCCTGGGCCATGAATATGGTCGCGTTGGCTAGGTTTATATCTTTGCCGATGCGGTGATGTCTTACCTTCATCCCTTTTGTAAAGGTGCCGGAGCAGATTCTTAAAAAAGCGATCCGGTCCCGGTGGGCCGGGTTCATATTCGCCTGGATTTTGAAGACAAAACCCGAAAAATCTTTTTCCGATGGCTCGACTGTCCTGGAGAGTGCTTTGCGGCTGCCGGGCGGCGGAGCCATTTCAACGAATGTGTCGAGCATCTCGCGCACGCCGAAATTGTTTATGGCACTTCCAAAAAAAACAGGTGTCTGGCCGCCGTTGAGGTAGTGATTAAGCTCCAGCGGGTTGGCCGCCCCCTCCAGCAGCTCGATGTCCTCGCGCAGTTCATCAGCCTGCCTGCCGAGCAGGTCATCGAGCTGCGGATCTGCCAGGTCATGGATGGTGATTCTTTTCTGCTCCCGAGTTTCGGCTCCCGGGGTGAAAAGCTGGAGTTCACTGCGGAATATATTGTAAACTCCCCTGAAGCGCTTTCCCATGCCGATTGGCCAGGAGAGCGGTGTGCACTCGATCTGGAGTTTATCTTCGATCTCGTCGAGCAGTTCAAGCGGAGACCTGCCCTCACGGTCGAGCTTGTTGATGAAGGTTATCAGCGGGGTGTTTCGCATCCGGCAGACCTCCATCAGTTTTTCCGTCTGGGTCTCCACTCCCTTGGCACTGTCGATGACCATTACAGCGGAGTCTACAGCGGTGAGAACCCGGTAGGTATCCTCCGAGAAATCCTGGTGACCGGGAGTATCCAGGAGGTTGATCTCGTATCCCCTGTAGGCGAATTTCATTACCGAAGTGGTGACCGAAATCCCTCGTTCCCGTTCAATTGCCATCCAGTCGCTGGTTGCATGCCGTTCGGCCTTGCGCGACTTGACGGCGCCAGCCATGTTTATCGCACCCCCAAAGAGCAGTAATTTTTCGGTAAGGGTGGTCTTGCCGGCGTCAGGGTGACTGATGATGCCGAATGTCCGGCGCCTGGCAACTTCTTTTTCTAGGTTACTGCTCATGATTTTAAAATGTCCTTTGCTTATTCTGGTCGACTGGGTATAAACATGCACTGAAAAAACAGAAAATAATAGGCTCTTTTACAAAGAATACAACTGAAAAGACACAGAAAAACATGGTTGATGAAAAAGTGGTACTGGTTACAGGCGGTTGCGGTTTCATCGGGGCCAATTTTGTACGACTGCTGCACGAAACCCGGCCGCAGTGGCGCGTGGTAAACCTTGATAAACTGACCTATGCCGGAAATCTGGCAAATCTCGAAGGAATAGAGGAGAATCGCGGCTACCGGTTTGTAAAGGGTGATATCTGTGATGCGACTCTTGTCGGACAGCTGTTTGCAGAAGAGCAGTTCGATACGGTCGTCCACTTTGCGGCGGAGTCACATGTCGATCGCTCCATAACCGGACCGGCACCGTTTATACAAACCAATATCGTCGGCACCTTCGTGCTGCTTGAAGCGGCACGTAATTCCTGGAATCCAGACAAGGCTGACAGCAGAGAGAAGCTGTTTCTGCATGTCAGCACCGACGAGGTGTACGGATCACTCGGAGAAACCGGTTTTTTCTCGGAGACGACTCCCTTTGATCCACGATCGCCTTATTCCGCCTCAAAGGCTTCTTCAGACCATCTCGCCTCAGCGTATTCTCATACCTATGGGCTTCCGGTGATTATCACAAACTGCTCCAACAACTACGGCCCGTATCAGTTCCCAGAAAAGTTGATACCCCTGGTTTTTCACAATGCGATGAACGGGAAAAAGGTTCCAGTTTACGGTGACGGCAGAAATGTCAGGGACTGGCTCTACGTCGTCGATCACTGCCGGGCGATCGTGGCGGTGCTGCAAGGCGGAAGGCCGGGAAGGAGTTACAACATAGGAGGGAACAACGAGAAACAAAATATCGAGGTGGTGACCCAGATATGTGACATTCTTGACAGAAAAGTCGGGCGCGATCAGCAGGACCGGCCTCGCCGCTCGCTCATCACCTTCGTCAAGGATCGACAGGGGCATGATCGCCGCTATGCCATTGATGCTTCCCGGATCAGGGATGAAATCGGCTGGCAGCCGTCCGTAAGCTTTGAACAGGGACTCGAGTTGACGGTTGACTGGTACCTCGAAAACCAGCAGTGGGTGAGAGATGTCGCAGATGGCTCTTACCAGGATTATTATCTGAGAATGTACGGCGCATGACGTTGTTCAGGGAGCTCGACGAGAAATGAAGGTCAGACCGACACGAATCCCGGAAGTACTTATCCTGGAGCCGGACGTATTTGGTGATGAACGCGGTTTTTTCATGGAAAGCTATAATCGGAAAACATGGCTTGAGGCGACCGGTGTCGGGCTGGAGTTCGTTCAGGATAACCATTCGCGCTCATCAAGAGGTGTGCTCAGGGGCCTTCATTACCAGATACGCCAGCCCCAGGGAAAACTCGTCAGGGTCACGGCCGGCGAGGTATTTGATGTCGCCGTTGACCTCAGGCGTTCCTCGCCGACATTTGGGGGATGGGTTGGAGTTCAGTTGAGCGAGACGAACAGAAGAATGTTCTGGGTTCCGCCCGGCTTTGCCCATGGCTTTCTTGTTTTGTCGGAACGGGCAGATTTCCTCTACAAAGCAACGGATTTTTATGCCCCCGAACATGAGCGGACAATCAGGTGGAACGACCCCGACATAGGGATTGTCTGGCCGCAGATAGAGAGGCCGGCACTGTCCGAAAAAGATGCTGAAGCCGTTTTTCTGAGGGACGCGGAGGTCTACGATTAGCGTCGTACAGACTCAGCTGGTGTGCAACGCCTGACAAATCGCTCTGCCCAGGCTGGCAATACTGTATGGTTTGTGAAGATATTGTTTGACGCCGAGTGAGGCTATGCGCAGCCGCTCGGCGGGATCAAAAAATCCGGAGGTGACCAGCGCTTTCTGGCCTGGTTCTATCGCCTTGATTGCAGCAAAGGTGTCGACACCATTCATCCCGGTTTCAAGGACCATATCGAGCACGAGCAGGTCGAATGATTCCGAACGAACAAACTCAAGCGCCTGTTCACCGCTGTCCACGGTATAGACGGTGTAACCGAGCTGCTGCAGTGTCGCTCTGGCAATGTCGCGCTGAAAAGATTCGTCGTCGACAACCAGGATTCGCTCCCCGTTTCCGGTCAGTTCTTTCATCATCTGCTGGGAGAGAGGTCGGAATTTCCGTTCCGCAGGAATCGGGAAGTAAAGATCAAAGCGGGTTCCCTTTTTACTTGTGGCAAGATTGATATAACCATTGTGATCCCGCATGGTATTCCAGATAATGGTAAGCCCGAGCCCGGTCCCGCTCTTGCCGAGTTCCTTTTCGGAGTAGAATGGTTCGAAAATATGATTTCTACTCTGGGCACCGATCCCGATACCGTTGTCGGTCACAGAGAGAATGACATAGGGGCCGGGCGGTATCGTCTCGAACCCACGCAATGTTTCTTCCAGGAGTTGAAAGGTTGTTCGAATACGTATCCTCGGCACTCCTTCCGTACAGGCCTCCACCCCGTTTATCACCAGATTTATAAGGGCCTGGGTGATATTTATAGCAGAGGATGAGATGACAGGGATTGTCGGGTCAAGCTCTAAATCGATTTGCAGTTCCGGAAAGTCCTGATGCAGCTGTCGGTTCTCGATTGAGTTTCTGTAGCTGTTAACGAGAGTGTTAAGGTGATTGTCTTCTTTTCTGGATTTGGCGCCGCGAGCTACCGTGAGCAGGTCGCTGACCAGTTCGCCGGCCTGTCTGCCGGATTTTCTTATCAGTTCGATTTCTTCCCTGAGCTTGGTTTCCTCCCCCATTTTCTGGAGAAGCAGATCCGGATAACTGACAAGACCGCTGAGGATATTGTTAAGATCATGGGCAACACGGCTTGCCATCAGGCCAAGCGATTCCATCCGTTGAGATTTCGCCAGCCTGTCCTGAAAATCCAGAAGCATCTGCTCATTTTTCTTGCGTAAACTGATGTCCATGATACCGACAGCAAATACGGCGGGTTCTCGATTCTCGAGTTGCTGCAACCGGATTTCCACCGGAAAGACGGAACCGCTGCGATGTCTTCCGATGGTTTCAATGGAGGGAATCGTCATCGACTGCCTGAGGTTCTGCAGTGAGATGAGTGACAAGTGCCAATCGGGCAGCAGATCGTCAATCTGCATTTTTTTAAGTTCTTCTTCTGTGTAGTCGAACAACTCCGAGAGCTGACGATTGACAAGATCAATGGTGTTATTTCGAATGAGAACGACACCCTCGGAGGTTAGTTCGGCAAGCTGCCGGAATCGCTGCTCGCTTCTTGACAACTCCTGTTTGAGCCTGCTGTTTTCAATACAGCGGCTCAATGTGCTGAGAATGATTTCAGGTGGAGTCGGCTTACAGAGGTAGTCCGAAACACCGCTCCTCAGAACATGCAGGGCGCTGTCGAGTGTTGCCTGTCCGGTAAGAATGATGACGGCAATGTGGCTGAAATAGGTGTTGATATAATCTGCGATTTCAGTGCCTACAGCATCGGGCAAATGGAGATCGACCAGAGCGGCGTCAAAGTACTGGTGCTGCAGCAGCTTGAGCGCCTGTGTACCTGACTGGGTGTGGACGACCGTATAGTTGTTTTTCTCCAGTATATATTTGAAACTCAGGAGAAAGTTTTGATCATCATCGACAATAAGTATGGACTTTGTCATACCCTTGTACCCCTGTATGGTAATGATTCAAAATTTCTCTCTTGCACCATGCTGTTTAAAATCCGGCAGCACTGTTTGCTGGAATGACCCGAACAAATACAACTGCCGTTTTTTTGCTGATTTGATTCCATGGATTTACTGAACATCCGAAGCGGCTGCCGGACTGTTTGAATTGGGCAGGGAAACGGTGAACTTTGTACCGACATTTTTCCCTGAAGAGTAGGAGATCGTCCCTCCCAGGTCATGCACCAGTTTTCGGGAAATTGCCAGACCAAGGCCGACATGCCCGACTCCCTTGGTGGTGACGCCGGCTGTAAAAATATTTTCTGCAAGTTCCGGCGGTGTGCCCGGTCCATTGTCTTCCACACTTATCAGGATTGATCCAGCTGCTTTTCCGGCCTGATCGGAGATGCTCGTTCTGATGATCAATTCTCCTGATTCGTTTAATGCTTCAATTCCATTTTTAATCAGGTTTCCGGTTATCTGCCTGACGCCCACCGCACTTGTCCTGATGGTCGGGATCTTTTCATCCAGATCAAGCCGGATACTGATCCTGTTTTCAGGCAGCAGGGTCTGACGGTAGAAGTCTGCGGCTTTCTTGACGACCGAATTGACATTTACATCCTCATGCTTTTCTTTTTCTTTCGACGAGGAAAGATCATTCAACTGGTCGGTGATCCTCGCGATGTGTTTGATCTCACTGCTGATTACCTGCAGGTCGCTGTGCAGATCCTGACGATCCTCAAGCTTCATTCCCAGGGTGACCAGGTAATTTTGCAGGGTCGCCACAGGATTGTTGATTTCATGAGCAATCTGGCGGGTGATTCTGGTAAGGGCAGTTATCTGGTCTGCTGCCGCTTTCTGCTGCAGCCGGTCGAGACGAATTCGCATGCCGACCTGGCCGGCAAGCAGCGACAGGGTTTCTTTTTGGCTCAGAATTGCTGCCGATTCTGCCTGTTCGACCCCGGCAACCAGGATTCCCACAGCCGAATCCTCAAGTGGAACAGGAATGGCAACCAGACCTGTGGCATCGAGCAGTTTGAGACATTGAGCTTCAATTTTCCCAACCGTCAGGTTGTCGTCTACAGCCGTATAGCGGACGGTGCCATTCAGCAGACATTCATAGAGGAGCCCGCTCATTCCTATATTGACCGGGATTGACAATTTGTCATGGCCGTGATGCTGATTATTCGTGGAGACATGGATTCTCATGGTCTTCGAGTCGGCATCGGGAAGCATGAGGAGGCAGTGGGGAATGTTAAAAAGTATATGAAAACTCTCTTCGATGATGCGAACGATGCGATTGAGGTTGTCAGCCTTTAACAAATTATCGACAACACCGCCGATTGTGGAAATGGCCTGTACTTTTCTGGCAAGATTGAATCTGTTGGTTTCAGCCTGTTTTGACCGTTTCCTGCTGACCAGCGGAGCCGCCTTCGTACTGATTCCCATTCCTGAGGTTATCTGGTCAACTTCTTCTTTTGCCTGGCTGATGATCTCAGGCAGTTTATTTGGCTGAAGACCGAAAAGTTTTTCTCCCAGCTCCTCAGGAATGGATTGTTCTGAAATCAGGTAATTGCAATAACGGTTGGCGGTATAGAGAAGCCTGGAAAGCGTGCCGCATCCTGCAATAGCGTTTTCGCCTTCATGATGATTGTATACGGCGTCGGTGATGACTTGCTCCAGGTTCCATTGTGAGACAAGCAGGCTGCTGGCTTCGGCATGAGTGACTTTAAGTGTTTCGCGCTCCAGGACCGGCAGCAGGTCGCCGCTGCAATGTTCTTCGAGCAGTGACGGGTAACTGCCAGGAAAAGCGGTATACAGCAAAAGCTTGCCGACATCGTGGAGAAGCCCTGTCAGGTAGGCCTCGGAAGGATCCGGGTAGTGTATGGCCTGGCTGAGGGTCTTGGCCAGTACCGCCGTCAGGAACGAATGGTACCAGAAACCCGCCATATTGAGCGTCCCGGAAGTATCTGCATTGCCGAATGTTTCGTAAACGGAAACGGAAATGGCCAGGTTTCTGACCGTGTCAATTCCCAGGTAGATCACTGCCTGTTCAATATCGGTAAATTTGTTGCGAGTGCCGATGAAGGCGGAATTTGCCAGCTGCAGAATACGGGCACTGATGGAGGCGTCCCGAGCGACGATAGTTCCGATTTCGCGCAGATTCCGATCTTTGCTGTTGCATTTATCAATCAGCTCTATCAACGTCTGCGGCAGACTTGGAAGCTTACTGATGTCAAGTATTGCCGCCGGTTGATGTGCGGTTGTGACCATAGATGGCAGTCTCCTGTAAAAAGAACCGTTGCCTCCTTATCGACCGGCAGGCACCGGTGGTTTAGCTGAATGATGGCGGGGTAAAGATGCACCAGCTGCTGATTTGTTTCCCCCCTCATGAATAGTTTACTTGAATGAGGTCGTATTTACCAGATGGTAACAGGTTTTTAGATACTGAAAACCTGTTCTTCGCGCTTCGGGCCAGGCAATCAGTCTCCCGTTTCGCTGTTCCGCGGCGGTCCGGAGGCTCGCGTGGCTGCTTCGCGATCTTGATCAGGATCGTCATTCGTTGGCTCGGCTTTCAAAAACAGCGGCAAGGTTCTGCTTTACTATTTTCGGAGCCTACTATATTTTTGAGCAGACAGGATGCCCGCCCGGCAGCGTTACCTGCGCTGCTGGATCTATCTCAGGAAACGGTGACAAAATGTTTACATTCATACACGCAGCCGATGTTCATCTTGACAGTCCGCTGCGCGGTCTCTCCCGCTACGAGTCTGCCCCGGCAGACGCTGTGCGTGGTGCCTGCCGGAAAGCTTTTGAGAATCTTGTCGACCTGGCCATTGCCGAAAAAGTTGCTTTTGTCCTTCTGGCTGGAGACCTCTATGATGGAAACTGGAAGGATTACAGCACCGGTATATACCTGAGCCACCAGGTCGGCCGTTTGAGCCGGCACAATATAATGGTATACGCCGTGGCAGGAAATCACGATGCCGCCAATACAATGACAAAATCGCTGGAAACTCCTGACAACATGAAGATTTTCTCTTCACGCAAGACCGAGTCCGTCATCCTGCCGGATGCAGCGGTTGCAATTCACGGTCAAAGTTTCGACAAACAGCACGTTGAGAAAAACCTGGCAGCGGGATACAGTACCGCGATAAAAGGGCTTTTCAATATTGGAATGCTTCATACAAGCCTCGATGGTCGTCAAGGTCATGCGGTCTATGCGCCATGTGTTTTAGATGATCTTCTGGCCAAAGGCTATCAGTACTGGGCCTTGGGCCACGTGCACCGGCAGGAAATCGTGACGGAGGATCCCTGGGTCGTCTTCCCGGGGTGTATTCAGGGACGCCATATCCGGGAAGCAGGGCCGAAAGGCTGCATGCTTGTTCACGTAGAGGATGGTTTTGTCAGGGAGGTTGAAACAAGGAACCTTGATGTGCTTCGCTGGGTCGACTGCCGTGTTGATGTCTCGGATACCTCGGATCTGCAGGGAATTCTGGCTCGCACCCGAAAGGCAGTCGAGAAAGCGCAGCTTGAGGCAGACGGTCGGTTCGCGGCGATACGAATCCGTCTTGAAGGGGCAACAGAAAAACCAGAAGCAATAGCGGCCTATCCGGAACGATTCGAACAGCAGCTCAGGGCGATTGGTGCCGAAATTGGCGGTAGTGATCTCTGGATTGAACGGGTCGAGAATTCAGTCGTTGGAAAACGCGAGTTAAGTTCGGTTTTGGTGGAAGACAGTGGTCTGGCACAATTGCTTGAAGAAATTGGTGCTGTACCGGGAAACCCTGATGACATTGAAAAGCTCGCGGAAGTGATTGAAACCCTGAGGCAGAAAATACCACCCGATGTCTTTGCTGCCGATGGTATTCTTCACCTGGATGACCCGCGGCTGCTCGAGCGTTTGGTCGATGAGGCCAAGCAGATGTTGACCGGCAGGCTGCTGACAGCGGGAGGCCGAAGATGAGAATCGATCGGCTGGACCTGCTCGCCTACGGTCAATTCACTGACAAGACGCTGGATCTTAGCGATGGCGAGGCTGGACTGCACCTTGTCTACGGCGACAACGAAGCGGGTAAGTCAACTTCATTGAGGGCGCTTACCGCCCTGTTGTTCGGTATCCCTGTCCGTACCGAGGACAATTTCCTGCATAGGAACCAAAAGCTTCGGATCGGCGGCAAACTTCGACTTTCAAACGGGCGGGCAATTGAATTTGTGCGCAGAAAAGGAAGGAAGGGAACGCTTCTCGATCAGCGAACCTCTGCGGTCCTCGAGGATGCCGCTCTGGCGCCGTTCCTGACGTCTGGAATTGATGAAAACCTCTTTAAGCAGCTCTATGGCATCAACCATTCCCGGCTGGTCGCCGGAGGTCAGGAGCTGCTGAGCCAGTCCGGAGATATCGGCCAGGCACTTTTCAGTGCCGCGGTCGGCAGCGAAGGGCTGCGCGACATCCTGCTTGAACTGCAGGACAGTGCGGATGCACTCTTTAAGCCGCAGGCGTCAACCAAGGTTATCAACCAGGCGGTAGCCGCTTTCAGGAGCGCTCAAAAGCAGGTGCGGGAATCGAGTCTTCCCGTTTCAGAATGGAAACGGCTCCAGGCAGAGCTTGCCGGAACCCTTTTCGGGATAGAAAAAATTGAGATTAGCATCGTTGCCAGCAACAGGGAGAAATCCCAGCTTGCCCGGGTTTCCCGGGTCAAGGGGGCTCTGGCCGAGCGACGCTCCGTGCTGGCCAGCCTGGAAGAACTTGGGGACGCACTGGTTTTGCCTGAGGACTTTGACGACAAGAGAAAAGCTGCTCTGAGCAGGTATCAAACAGCAACAGAGACCAAAGAAAAAGCACAGGTAAAATTACAGCGGCTGGCGGAGGACTCAGATTCTATAAAAATTCGCCAGGAATTGCTGGACAACGAAGAGGAGATCAGGCGCCTGTTCAAAGAGCTGGGTGCCGTTGAGAAGACAATTCAGGACCGTCCTCAGCAGGATGGCAAGCGGCGCCTGTTGAGAAGTGAAGCAGCGATTCTGCTCAAAGGGGTACGCCCTGACCTCGATCTGGGTGAGGCGGATCAGCTTCGGCCGCTGCTCAACAATAAAAAATGGATTTCAAGCCTGGCGCAGCAATACGTGCTGCTGAACCAGAAACAGAAAGATCTGGAAGACGGGATGAAAGCAGTCCAGGATGAGCAGAAATCCTTGCTCAAACAGGTGAGTGAACAGCACCGCTCGGCGGTGAATCTCGGGGAAATAAAATCAGCTGTTTCAACCGCCCGCAAGTCCGGTGATATTGAGCGGCGCCTGCTGGAATTGCAGAAGAGATCAGCTGAAGAACAGGAGCGCTGCGCAAGCGAACGAGCGCGGCTTGGAAGATATCGCGGAACTGTCGAAAACCTCTCGACAATGGCCCTGCCCCTGTCTGAAACCGTTGACTCGTTTGAACGACAGATGGATGGCTGGTTGGAAAAACAGAAAGAGCTGGAACGCAATCGCCAGGAGAGTTCAGAAGAGCTGGCCCGGGCAGAGCAGCAGCTGCATGCACTGTTATTGACCGGCGCTGTTCCTGCTGTATCAGAGCTGCAGGAATTGCGCCTGCTGCGGGACAGGGGATGGCACCTTATTAAAGCCAGGTTCATTGAACAGCGCCCGGTCGACAGGGAGATCGCCGCCTATACTCTTCCAGGTTCGGACCTCGTCTTGACCTTTGAAGAGAGGGTGAAATCAGCAGATTATCTCTCCGACCAGCTTCGTGTTGCTGCCGACCAGGTCGTCAAACGTGCGGATCTGGAGGCGGCGATCACAGGCCTGAAATCCCGCCTGGAAACACTTGATCGTGATCTTGATGCGTCTGCTGCAGAGTTGCAGGAAATCAACAGGAAATGGGAAGCTGTATGGCGTTCCCTGGGTGTTGAGGCTGGCAAACCAAGAGAAATGAAACAGTGGCTTGTCCGGGTAGAAAAACTCCTCGCTCAGCTTCAAACTGCACGCAATGCTGCAATTGACGAGGAAAGACTTGCCGCGGAGCAGAGAGCACTGCATGAACTGATCCTGCCTCAACTCGAAACCTTCCTAGACGCCCCGAACCTCAGGAAGCTGTCTCTTGAGGCCATGATAAGCCGTTGTGAACAATTTGTGGCGCAGGAAGAGGAGCGGCGTGAACGCAGGTACCGGTTAGAGCACGAAATTGAACGGGCAGAAATTCGTTTGAAACGAACAGCCGAAAACCTCGAGATCGTCAGACGCGACAAGGAGCTGTGGCTGCAGGAGTGGACTCAGGCCAGCGAGGGACTGGGACTGGAGCCTGATGCCCATCCGGAACGCGCGGTCGGGGCAATCGGCCAGCTGGAATCGTTTTTTGATGCCCTGGACAGGTCAGAAGCGCTGCGCAGACGCATTTATGGAATGGACCAGGTTGAACAAGATTTTATCAATCGGGTCCATGAGTTCACCGATACGATTGGCTTCGGCCGGGAAGGGCAGGAGGCGAGCTCAATTGCCGCCCAGCTGCACCAGAGCCTGAACGAGACCCGGGAATTACGGGCCAGTCTGATAAAGAACGAGATACAGCGCAACGAGCTGGCTATGGAAATCGAAGAAACAGATATAACTATCAGGCAGACAGGAGAGCAGCTGACACTGCTGAGGACGCAGGCCGGTGCTGAAACCGATGATGAACTCGTGGTGGTCTGCGAGCGTTCGATCAGAAAGAGAGCGCTGCTCTCAAAATACGAGATGCTCGAACAGGAACTCATTCGCAATGGCGACGGTCTTAGCATTGCAGAGTTGGAATATGAGGCGGGGGAGTTGGATTTTGATGCGCTGGACGGCGAACAGCAGAGAATTACTGTTGAACTGGAGGAACTGCACGCAGAAAGGGATAATCTGCGAGACCAGCGCCAGACGCTGCAAAACGAAATTCAGTCCAAAGATGGAAATGCCCGGGCCGCCGAAGCTTCGGAGGAGATGGAAGAGCAGCGGGCCCAGATACTATCGGGTACCGAGCAGTACCTGCGGTTCAGGATTGCAGCCCTGATCCTCGAACAGCAGATTGAGAAGTATCGACGGCAAAACCAGGCGCCGGTCCTGGCCAGGGCGGCCCATTTTTTCTCTGAACTGACACTTGGCTCCTACGCGCACCTTCGGGATGAACTGGATGACAGCGGCAGGCCGGTCCTGCTGGGTGTCCGGCCGGATGCTGCCGAAGTCACCATTGCCGGGATGAGCGATGGGACCAGGGATCAGCTCTACCTGTCACTGCGGCTGGCAACCCTCGAGATGCACCTGAAAAAAGGGGAACCGTTGCCCTTCATCGTCGATGACATCCTTATTGCCTTTGATGACAGTCGAACGAGGGCGTGCCTTGACGTCCTGGCGGAACTTTCAGCCTCTACCCAGGTTTTGCTGTTTACCCATCACCGCCGCGTTGTTGAACTGGCAAATAGCCTGCCGACAAGAGAGAACATCTTTTTGCATGAGCTCTGAGTCTGTCGGGGAATCCCTTATCTGCCATCCCCGCATCATTGGCAGCAAATCGATGCTCGCAAGCGCAGGCAGATGGGACCGCTTCTATTTCCCGCACTGGTCTGATCCGGGAAAAACCGCAATTCTCCGGCAGGCATTTGGCAGCCGCCTTAAACACATGCGCTGCTCACCGCTTTGACAAAATTCGGGCAGTCCATGTCCTGGCTGGCCGCGTATCCCATATCAAGATTTATGAACCAGCGCTCTGTTTTGCCGTGCAGATCGCAGCTCCATAACCATTTTCTCTTGCTGTCAAAGGCGCTGCCTTCCTGATCTGCGGGTTCGTTCAGCAGGCTGAGCAGCTCATCGACCGTCGGCAGCCGCCACGACGTCAGGCCGGCAAAACCGGAATTGTTCAGAGCGTTGATGTAGTCATGAGCCTGCAGCCAGCTCAGCGGATAGGCACTTCCCGCTTTTTGCCAGGTTCTTTTCGTGGCCCGGTCAACAACGACATCTGTCTTGATTTCGAAGTCGTTGACGGTATAATGGCGCGGACGCTGCAGTTCGTTCAGTTGAAAGGCCAGCAGCGCACGTTTTCCGCACCGGTTTTCCGCGCTGGACCTGATCCTTTTTTTGGGCGGGGATGCACTGTCCGCTCCTCCAGCAGCCTTGAGCCTGTCGAACTGAAGCTCTTCAAGGGAGTATTTCATCTCTGCCGCACTCTGGAAGCGCTGGTCGGGATCCCAGTTCAGGGCTTTGTGAAAAAAATCATCCCAGCTCTGATCATAGGCTGGATTGATCATTGAAAGCGGAAAGCTCTGCATGCCGGGAAGGGTGCCGGTAAGCATGCGGTAGAGCAGTACGCCGGCACTGTAACAGTCAGCTCTTCCGTCGACCTGGTGTGGGTCTTTCTTCTGTTCCGGCGGAGCATAGCAGGGAGAGCCGATCTGCATGTTGGCGGGACCCGAGAACGACAAGCCGTCCACGAGCGCCATGCCAAAATCACAGATCTTGACGTGGTCGCCGTCGGTCACAAGGATATTGTGCGGTTTGATATCGCGGTGAATCACACGGTTGTGATGGAGATATTCAAGGGCCTCGAGGATCTGACTTCCATAGTGAATTACTTTTTCCGGCCGGATCCGCCGGGAAGGCTCTTCCAGGTGGAAACGCTCACCGATCATGATTCCAAGGTTGTTGCAATAATATTCCATCACAAAAAATGAGCGGCCCTGTTCGTCGATATCGAAATCCCAGACCGTTGTCAGGTTATGATGATTGAGGGCGGCCAGGGTGCGCGCCTCCGAGAGGAAAATTTCCTGCAGCTGCTCGTAGCCAAGGGTTATCTCCAGAGCCTCCGATGGTTGCAGCAATTTTAACGCGACTACCTTGTCGATGCACGGAGACAATGCCTTGTATACCGTGCCCATGCCGCCTTTTCCGAGGCGCTTGAGCAGGGTGTATTTGCCTACCAGGAGTTCTTTTTTGACCATTTCAATCTTTTTGCATTGTTGAGAGGAAAATGGTGAAACTTCAGAAGCCTGATTGTCGCCTCGACGTCATAGGCCACCTCCCGGATCTGAAAAACGGCGGCGGAGCTGTCCCAGACACCATACTTGGCTTTGTCGCTGAGTGCGTCACGCGGCTGGCCGACGCTGCCGACGATCATCAGGTATCTGCTGAACGGGTCAAGGGCAACCGGTTCCAGATTCAGCTTCCTTTTCATGATGTTCCCGCTGCTCTGCTGCTCAAAAAGATCGAGCATGTGGGTATGGCCTGTAAAACACAATGTCTCCGGATAACTCTGGAATATTCTCGTCAGCCTGATTGTCGATGGAGCGTGGAGGTAGCTGGTTATTGAACTCGGCGGGCAACCGTGACAGAAGCGCATCTTGTTTCTGACGAGCACCGGTTGAAGGTCTGCGAGCCATGAGAGGCTTTCAGCAGACAACAGGGACCTGCTGATGTCAAGGGAATGCTGGGCCAGGAAATTGAGCCGGGCGTAATAATTCGGGGTGATCAAGGCCAGTTCGTGATTTCCCATGACCGAAGGGATGTCTCTGTTGATCAGTTCACGGACTACCTGCTCCGGTTCCGGCCCATAGCCGATGTTGTCACCGAGGGCAACGATAGCATCAATGTGCTGTTTGCCGATATCTTCAAGCACGGACTCAAGGGCACGATAATTTCCGTGTATATCGGACAGGATCGCAAGGCGCATCAAGTCTCCGGCGTTGACCCTTCGCTGCCGGTAAGTGCAGTGCGGGCGAGTGAGGTGGCAATTGCTCTATGGAGAGAACCAGGGCCTCTATGACCTCGGAAGCGCTGACGGTCAGCGGTGTCATGCGTTGTTGATCAGCCTCCGTACAGCAGTTCGCCGCCGGAGAAGCCAAGGCCGCCGCACACCCCCAGGCTGAGAAAATAAATAATCAGCATTTTTTTGTGGGAGGCGCCCCTGTTCTTCTGGATAACGCCATAGGCGAGAAGAAGCGCCAGGACAACGCCGAGGATCAGTTTGATGACGATCCATTTGCTGACGTCGCCGGCAAACACGTATTGCCAGTCCAGCAAACCGGCAATGTACACCGGCACAATTGACACCAGCGCCAGGACAATACAGTGGTAAGCCGATTCACCGAGGTGTTTATCAGGCCATTTAAACTGCGCCAAAGAAAAGACAACGGCACCGATTACCAGTCCCATCGGGGCATGGACGACGATCGGATGAATTGGGTGGGTCAGGCCAATGGTCTCTAAAAACGCATAGAAGCTTTCTATCATGGATTTCCTCCGCCTGCTTTGATAGGGATAGTACCTGTCGGGGAGACAAGGGCGCGATCTCCATTCACGAACTTGTCTTTGTTGCCGCATCAGCAAACATTTTCCAGCTTTGCTCCAACAACTCGACAATACTAGTAATCATTAACAATAAGAGATAAAGCCCCGTTCCGCATTTATAGCGGTCGCTTTGCTCAAAAAGGAAAAGAGGTAAAAAGCGAATTCGGCCTGGCGACCGGATGAAACCCGTGTCTGGCATGCAACCTATTGAACGGTGCTGAGCCAGGCATAGATGTCAGCCGCATCCTGCCTGGAGACCTTTTCTTCTGGAAACCTGGGCATGATGGGTGATTTTGCGTTTCTGATGGTCGCCAAAAAACTTCTGAAACTCAGATCACCGATGTCAATATCCGGGGCTTTGCCGTCGTTGCCGTACAGGCCATGACAGGCGTAACAATTGTTCATCATGTACCAGCGTTTTCCATCATCTGCGCTGCCTTCCGGTGGTGAACATGCGAAGAGAACGAGGGCTGTCGTAATGAGCAGGAACAGCGACAGCAAACAGTTCTTGATGGTGGGCATGGGGGTCTCCTTTTGAAAATAATACGGTGTGGGTTTGTTATCATCATGAGAATGAAACGATGGTTGAAGCGCACTCTATCGAACGCAGCAGGAATTTGCAATGCTTTGTTATATCGAGAAATTGTTTGCTCAGTCAAGGATTTTGAGCCAGGTTTTTTCGACCCTGCTGAAGACCGATTCCCAACTGAAAGGGGATAAGTCGCTTGGCCTGGAATCAGCGCTTTTCTGACGGTCAAGAGCCTGTTCTATCGAGGAGCGGAGCGAGGCCACAAAATGGTTCTCATCAGCCAGACGGGTTGCCACAGTATCGACAACGGTCGGTTTTTTGATCAGGAGCAGCTGCCTGGTGTTGAGCTGCTTTTGGATTTCCCTTGTTCCCGGGAGATCTGTGGCAATGACGGTGCAGCCGCAGGCCAGAGCTTCCAGCACCACGAGGGGGAGCCCCTCATGAAGAGACGGGAGGACGAAGATTGACGAGCGGCGCATCAGGGAGGACAGTTCATGCTGGGAAATCATGCCGTGAAGGGAACAGCCGGAGGTGAGTTCGGCAGCGGCGGCAGTGCACTCCTCGAACTCGGCTCCTGAACCGCCGCCGACCAGATGCAGATGGCAGCGGTGCCGTTCAATGTCACCCACCGCCCTCAACAGCCAGGGAACTCCCTTTGCCCGGCTGAGTTTGCCGGCATAGAGGATAGCGGGTGTTTCCGGCTCCGCAGAGCTGTCGTCACGATGGAAAATGTCCGTGTCATATCCGGCACCTGCGATGTCAATTTTATTCCCGGGCAACTGGTACCTTGCCATGATTTCCTCTTTCTGCTCAGCACTCAGGGCAAGTATCCTGTCAATGCGGGAGCATCCCTCGCGCACTCTGTCCCTGAGGTGGGTGCAGAGCCTGAACTGTCTGAGATCCGACCCGTGACAGCTGGTGACCAGCGGGATGTCGGGAAAGTGCTTCTTTATGATCGAGGAGAGAAGCCAGAGATGATGGCTGTGGATGATGTCGGGTTGGTGAGCTGAAACGGCACTTGATAAGGAGGCTGCAAACATTTCGAGGTACTGTCTTAGTGCTTCTGGGTCGAGGTCCCGAAATCTCCTGCTCGGGTAGGGCATCACGTCACTCATCCCTACAATCGTCTCAGGACAGCTGCCGACGGTACATTCGACAAGATGGCAGTTTTCCACCTTTACACCAGACAGGGCGGGCCTCCAGCCGTCCTGGATAGCGGCAACAAGCGCGTTGTCATATCCCCTGCGGGCTGATTGCCTGAGAATTGCCTGCAGGTAGATGCCGCTGCCGGTCGAGTCGGGGCGCTGGCTGATGACATGGAGGATCCTGATTGGCCTTTTTGTTCGCATTGGGCTTTCTTTCAGGGGTTGGCTTTTTGGGTTCGCAGGTAAGCGCTGTGGAGCGCTTCGAGGATGCTCTGTCTGGTATTTTGGCGCTGATTGAGCATGATGACAAAGGGGTCGGAAGATCGTCCGGTGATGAAGTAACCGGCATAACAGTAAACACCGGTCAAGGTGCCTGACTTGAGCAATATGCCGTTCTGTTCCGGAAGGAGCTGACGATAAGGGGTGAAAGCTTCAAGCAGAGCGAGCATGAAAAGCGGCGTCACCCTGGTCTGGCGGGATAACCCTGAGCCTTCATGAATGTCAAATTCACGATAATTCAGAAAGAAGCGCTCCGTCAGCACCTGATGCAGCGCCCGTCTGCCTTTGTCCCATGTTGCCGGGTGGTCGAACAGCGCATTGCCGCAGCTGAGATAGAGCTGGTTGGCAATGAAATTGTTTGAATAGTGCAGACAGTCGCGGACGAGCTCGGTCATGTTCCTGGGACTGATGAAGGTGTGGACCAGAATGCAGCTGGTATCGACCTGCCCGGACTCGAAAGCAGTGCCGACGGCCACACCTGCCCTGTGCAGAAAGGCAGCAAACAGTTCTGCCGCGTAACGCTGGCTGTTGTCAATGCTTGAACGGGAAGCAAAACTGCTGACGTTGACACGATGGCGTCCCGGTTCGAGCTGTCCGCCGATCATCCGTGTCAGCGGCAATACGGGTGTTTGGGGTTCTCCCGAGGATACGGAGCGATCCCTGTTTACCTGAATCGAGAGGGTGTTGAAGTTGACGGCCAGCGCGCCGTTGGGCACATCATACGGGTTGTCGCTTCTCCCTGTGCCGTCTGCAGTTGCCGGCACGGAAAACCATGAGCCGTCCATAACGATCTTGTCAATCCGGCTGATCCCCTGATCCTTGAGTGTTCTGGCAATATCTGCGATGTATTCGGAAGTCAGAAAAGGATCACCGTATCCCTTGATGTAAAGTGTCGTCTCGTCTCGGATGTAAAATTCGGTCTTGTAGCGGTAGTTTGGCCCAAGGACTTCAAGGGCCGCAAGTGCCGTTGCAATCTTGATGATCGAGGCTGGAATAAAAGAATGCGTGCTGTTGAGCCGGCCGGCAATTGAGCCGCCGGAGGTGAACAGGAAACCTCCGTTTTCAACGAGCGCATCAACTGATTGCTCACTCTCCGCACCATGAGCACTCCTGAATGGAACAAGCCAGGTCCATAAACAGAGACAAAAAATCAGTGTACAGGACCCGGCTTTATTCGGACTCATGAAACGGTAACCGGCTCAGTCCTAAATTGTCGGCAGGTTTGCTATAGATTTTGCTATTTCCTCCGCCGGATAGTCGTAATCATGGAGCTCTCCTGCAAAATACCGGTCATAGGAACCCATATCTATGAGCCCGTGTCCGGAGAAGTTAAAAAGGATGGTCTTTGGTTCTTCAGGATCCTTTGTTGCCTCTATGATAGCGCCCCTGATGGCGTGACAGGTCTCCGGTGCCGGGATGATCCCCTCTGTTTTGGCAAAAAGGACGCCCGCTTCGAAGCACTCGAGCTGCTGCAGCTTGACTGGTTCGATCATCTTCTCCCGAACCATTGCCGAAACGATTGGTGCCATGCCGTGGTAGCGCAATCCGCCGGCATGAATGCCCGGCGGAATAAAGTCATGGCCAAGCGTATACATGTAGAGCAGCGGTGTTGTGCGGGCAACATCGCCAAAGTCATAGGCAAGTTTTCCGCCGGTCAGTGTCGGGCAGGATGCAGGTTCGGTACCGATGAAGCGGATTTTTTTACCTTCCAGGAAATCGGGTACATAGGGGACTGCCAGGCCTGCAAAGTTCGAACCACCGCCGCAGCAGCCAATGATGACATCCGGGTATTCTCCGGCGATTTCCATCTGTTTTTTGGCCTCGAGTCCGATGATTGACTGGTGCAGGACAACATGGTTAAGCACTGAACCAAGAGAGTATTTGGTGTCGTCCCTGCTGGCGGCATCTTCTATTGCCTCTGAAATCGCTATACCCAGCGACCCGGGAGTATCGGGCATCTGCTCCAGGATTGATCTGCCGATAGCGGTTTCGTTACTGGGGCTGGCAATGACTTCTGCGCCAAAGGTCTGCATGATCGACTTGCGGTAGGGTTTCTGGTTAAACGATACACGCACCATGTAAACCTTGCATTCCAGACCCATCTTGTTGGTAGCAAAGGAGAGGGCGCTGCCCCATTGACCGGCGCCGGTCTCTGTTGCCAGCCTTTTAACACCTTCCCGCTTATTGTAGTAGGCCTGGGCGATCGCGGTGTTCGTCTTGTGTGAACCAACGGGGGAGACCCCTTCATTTTTAAAGAAAATCTTTGCTTTGGTTTTGAGCGCTTTTTCAAGACTTGTGGCTCTTACCAGTGGCGAGGGACGCCATATTTTTAATACTTCAAGCACTTCCTGCGGAATGTCGATGAACCGTTCGGCAGACATTTCCTGTTCCAGGAGTCCCATCGGGAATAAAGGAGCCAGCTTTTCAGGGCCCATGGGCTGCTTGGTTTGCGGGTCAAGCGGTGGCTGCAGGCCATTTGGCATGTCCGGGGCCACATTATACCATTGGGTCGGCAGCTCATCATCGCGTAAGACAATCTTTTTGATCATGGTTTCTCCTTTTCTGTAATTACCGTGTATTGGCGCGCTCGAGCACAGGTTTTATGTTCCAGCTGCCAGGATGTATTTTTTAACACAGTCGAAGTGTTTCCGGCAAGTTGGATTATTTCTCAAGGATCTCAGAGGAGGTTTTGCGAACCAGGCTGCTGAGCAGTGTTTCCTGTTGTCGCTTCAGGATATGTTCCAGCGCTTTCAGGGGCTTGATACCGGGTGTTCCGCTTCTGCTGATGATGGTAATGGAGATTTCTGTGGATGAGTTGATCTGTATCGCTTCAATCATCGTTCTGATGTCCAGCTGTTTCTCTTTTCCTTTTCTTATCCTGGCGACAAGAAAGGCAGGCGCTGCCAGAAATGAGGTGATGCTGTTTTCTTCTTCGCTGGTCAGGGCCTCTTCGAGGACAACCGTATAGACTGTTTTCAGATTTTGGGGGGGCTTTCCCTGAAATGGCACGATTTCGTTGATGCTTATGCCGTCGGGCATTGCTGCACTCAGCATTTCGGCGACTTTTCGGCAGTTTTCAAGCGGGGCTGGAAGTTCCATGATAAACGATTCGCAGGAACTCAGGGTCCCCACAGGCAATGCCGGGCTGAAGGATACCTTTGGCGAAGGGTTAAAGCCTTTCGAAAATTTGGTTCTGATCTGCGCCCGGCGCAGAGCCCGGAAGATAATCTGCAGAAACTCGAGGTGTCCGAGGTAGCAGATGGCACCGTTGCGCGAGTAAGAAACACGGTATCGATAGTTTCCTTCCTGGTCTGTTTGCTGTCCTGTGCCGGCGCCATGAAGTGTAACGGGTGTCACTGATTCACCCAGATTTTCACTGTGGACAACGGGGGCGATCGTATCGAAGTCACAGAGACCGCATTCCTGGCAGCCGTGGTATCTGCAGTCCGGGGTATATTCGCCGCTTTCGGTCTTGTTTTTCTCGTCGAGGAGGAAGCGCTCTTCAACCCCGCTGCTGAGATGGCTCCACGGGAGTATTTCCTCCACCGTTCTCTGCCGGAGATAGAAGTCGAGATCGATAGCGCAGATCCTGGCGCACTCAAGCCAGCGCTGAAGATCGAAATGATCGCTCCAGCTGTCCAGCCGTGCCCCCTTTTCCCACGCCATGACAATCAGGGGCGCAAGTCTTCTGTCTCCTCGAGAGAAGACCCCTTCCAGGTAACTCTGTTTCGGGTCGTGCCACTTGAGGTTAAACCCTCTGCGAGGCGTTTTGTCTCTCAGCCGTTGAATCTTTTCCCGGCTCTGCTGAATGGACAGTTGCGCCTCCCACTGGAAGGGCGTGTGGGGTTTGGGAACAAAGGTCCCCACACTGAGCGTTACCCTTTTTCTGCCATGACCATTGACGTTACCGGCGTCGGCGGTCTTTTTGGCAAGATCGATAATGGCATCGATGTCTTCTGCTGTTTCGGTCGGTAAGCCAATCATGAAATAAAGCTTGATCAGGTTCCAGCCGAGATTGAAGGCGTTGCGCGCTGACTCCACCAAGTCATTTTCGGAAATCCCCTTGTTGATTGCCATTCTCAAGCGTTCGCTGCCTGCCTCGGGGGCAAGCGTAAAGCCTGTCTTGCGGACCCGTTTGATCTCATCCATCAGCTCCGGCGTCAAGGTCCCGACCCTCATTGAAGGTAATGAAACCGAGACAAAGTCCCGGCTGCACGTATCCATCAGCTTCGGCAGCAGTTCCCGGAGGCAGCTGTAATCTCCCGTGGAGAGTGAGAGAAGGGCAAGCTCCTCAAAACCGGAGTTTTTGATCCCTTTTTCAGCCAGTTGCATAATCTGTGCAACCGAACGTTCGCGTACCGGACGATAGGTGATACCAGCCTGGCAGAACCGGCATCCTCTCGTACACCCCCGCGCTACCTCGATTCCAAGCCTGTCGTGAACGATGCGCGAGTTGGGGACAATAGGCTGGTAGAGGTGATCGAGTCGGTCAAGGTTTGCCAGGACGCGCCGCCCAATGGTGGCTGGAACGGTCGGCTTGTGTCTTATTTCTTCTATGCCGCCCTGATCATCATAGGCCGGCTGGTAGAGGCGGGGTACGTACACGCCGTCGATTTTTGCCAGACGCTCAATCCGGAGGTTGCGCCTGATTCCTTTGTGGCGGGCCTCAAGCAGAGCCTCGGCAATCTCGACGATTGCCTCTTCACCGTCGCCAAGGAGAATGGCATCAAAAAAATCGGCTACCGGTTCAGGATTCAGGGCACAGGTGCCACCGCCGATGACGAGCGGATGAGATTCATCGCGCTCTGCGGCGTAAAAAGGAATCTGCGCTCTGTCAAGAACGGTTAAGATATTGGTATAGCAGAGTTCGTGGGGAAGCGTGATGCCAATGAAATCAAACTGGTTCAGCGGACGCCCGGATTCCAGGGTGACAAGCGGCATGCTCTTTGCCCGCAGCCTGGTTTCGGCGTCTTTATCCGGGCAATAGCAGCGCTCGGCTGCTATGTTATCCCTGTCATTGAGAATATGATAGAGTATCTGCAGACCCTGGTGTGACATGCCGATCTCGTAAAGATCCGGAAAAACAAGTGCGCAGTGGAGATCGAACGCTTTCGCTGCTGGCAGGGTACTGTTATATTCCCGGCCGATATAGCGTCCCGGTTTATTGACGAACGGTAAAAAATCGCGATCTTTCATAGTGTTTAAACGGTCAGTGTGTAATGGGCGGTCTTTTTCGGACTCATCCGGTAGACCACGATACTATAGGATTTTAGCCGAAATTGCGCCCTTTGATTTACTGAAAATAGGTTGACTTTTCCAGAGCGGATAAGGTAATAAAAGTCCTGGTATATTAGTTTCAACAAAAATAACAGTTTACGAGACCAGATTTCCTAATGAAGCACCTGGCACTATCGTTTGTGTTCTTGATGATACCTTTCGGGGTGATAGCAGCGTCTGCCGACACGCAACCGCTGACCAAGACAGGGGTGCTTCTTGAGGAAATATCCTACGCAGCAGCTGGCAGCAGCGAATCGCTGTTCTTCAAACTGAATAGTGTTCTTATACCGAAAATATTTAAAATAAAAGGGGAAAAGCCCCGGCTCGTCATTGATTTTTTTGATACTGCAGCCTCGCCTTCAGTAAAGAACGTCGATGACCCAGGTGGACGGTTGATCAGGAGCGTACGGATTGGTGCGCACAGGGATCCGCCTAAAACCCGCGTGGTTGTCGATTTGAAGACTGACCGGGAGTATGATTTTGAGGTCAGGCCTGAAGAGCAATCAAAACAACTCGTCGTCACCTTGTCCTTCCAGGAGGATCAAGCTGAACCTGCAGGACAGCCGGCAGCAAGTGGTGAGACTGCAGAGGTCCAGAAACCTGTGGCGCTGCCCCTTCAGGTGAAAGAATCCGTGCAGCAGGAGATTGATGCGCCGTCCGCTGGAGAACAAAATGGTCCTGCACAGGTGATCGAGCCGGAAACAGGGTCTCTGCCTGAACAAGAAACTGCGGCCAGCGTTGTTGAAGAGAAAGAGGTCAAGGAGGAGCCCGACCAGCTGGAATCCTCCCCGGAACAGGGAAAAGAGAGCGAATCTCTGCCTGCAGAGGAGCGGGTGAACCAGATCATCGCCAACATCAATGATCCCAAACCTGCTGCCGCCGACCCGATCCTGCTTGATGTCAGCTTCGAGAGTACCGCGAATGACAGCGAGATGGTGCTGTTCAAGTTAAACGATTTCTATCCCCCCATCGTTTTTGGCATAGAGAAAGGAAATCCACGGGTTGTCTGTGACTTCCTGGACACGCTGCTTGCCGTCGACATTCCGCCGGTCATCGAGACAGATGGTTTTTTTGTCAGAAAAATAAGGACTGCCCGACATCCAAGCCCAGAGAAGGTCCGGGTTGTTCTCGATCTTGTTCCTAATAAAAATTACGACCTGCAGCAGGTTTTCTTCAAGGAAGATAATCTTTTTGTTATTATCATCAGTGAGTTTGAAAAGGAATCGGTCAAGCCACTGAAAACGGTACCTGAGACTGACAAGCAATAGCCTCTCAGGGAAGGAATTGCCGCAGGTAACCAGCGGGGATCGGCAGATCAAACATGGCTTCGCCCAGGTCTGATTCCTGCACATCTGAAAAACGCAGTTCCGCCTCTGCCCCGAAGGAGAGCCCCGAAATTCGAATGCTCATTGGCTGCGGGCAGCTCTTCTCGGTCTGCCAGTCCTCGTAGCTGATTACGGCAGTGATTTTCCCCTGATCATCCACAATGGCCCGTTCAATAACTTTCCGTTGCCCCAGGTCGACGAGGGTGTGTTCCTGCGGGTTTTTGGCTTCGGGTTTTGCTGCAACACTGAACCAGATGCCACGATTATCGTTGTCATCGGCGATGCCGATGACAACGGGCGCTGTCGACAGCGGCCTGCCGGTCAGCCATGATCCCCATTCCCCGGTGACAAACGTTTCAGGAATTTCATGCCTGATTGCAAGTGCGCGAAGGCTTCCTTTCCTGAATATTCTTTTTGAGATATCAAGGGACTGAAACCAGCTCCCGTTGCTTGACAGAGCAAAGATCGGCTGGTCCAGCGGACTGAGTGCCGTGAACAGCACCGAGACCGGCAACAGGGTTTTGAAATACCCTGAGAAGGAGATCTTGTCGAGGGCGTGGCTCCAGAAGACGGAGACCTCGCCGTCAAAGCCTTGCCCGCAATATTCATAGCTTTCCAGGTAGCTGCGGTAGCGCTGTTTCAGCCGTGAAGAGTCGTCTCCTTCGATTGGCGGGCCAAACGTTTTTTGGGCACATCCTGCGGGCAGGATGAAGCAGAAGAGCAGAAGCCATGACCACCTTCCTGCCCGAATGCTGTTATGGTGCGAGAAGCGTTTCAATTTTCTTACTTACCGCAGCTTTTTTATTCTCGTCCTTGAAATACTGAAGAGCTGTCCTATAGGCCTCAAGAGCCTTGTCAACCATGTCCAGGGAACGGTAAACATCGCCAAGGTGATCGTATATGTGCGGATCATCGGGCACCAGCTCAAGCGCAGCTGCCAGCTCGTCTCTGGCGATTTCCAGGTTGCCCAGCTTGAAATGTACCCAGCCGAGACTGTCCTGGATATAACCGTTGCCGGGGGTGAGTTCCATGGCCCGCTCAATATAGGCCAGGGCCTTCTCGAGATGGCGGTCAGTGTCGGCCCAGCTGTAGCCGATAAAGTTGAGGGCTTCAGCGTGATCTGGGTTGATCTCAACAATGAGCTCCATCGCCTTGATTGCAGCTTCCAGCTGGTCAGTCCGTTCGAGCTGCAGACCATACTCGAATAAAAGGTTCTCACTTTCGGGAAACTTCCTGATACCGGTGGCCAGAATTTCAGTGGCACGCTCAGGCTGATTATTTTCCTGGTAGAGAGATGAGGCGAGGATGTAGAACAGTTCTCTTTGCGTTTCCGGGATCTCAAGGTAGCTGATCAGGAGTTCAAGCCCCTTTTCAATCTCACTGATCTGGTGATAAATTCTTGTCTGCAGGACCACACCGTCTTCAAACTCTTCATCGGCTGGCCTTATCGCCGCCAGCATTTCCAGGGCATCCGTCCATTGCTCTGCTTCCATATGGAGTGCAGCCAGCAGGTACCTGGCTTCCGGATTTTCTTTGACTTCCAGCACTGACTTCAGGTTTTCGATAGCCTTGCCGTTGTCTCCATTGCGCATGTGGAGGCGACTGAGCAGCAGAGAGATTTTTTCGGGATTGCTGCTGACCTCTTTTGCTAAACCCAGCTCCGCAACCGCTTCTTCCTCCCTGTCGAGTGCGAGCAGTGCCTGAACAATCGTAAAGCGGGCTCTTTCGTCGGTGTCATCCTGAAGGAGCAGCTCTCTCATGATTGCAATGACGTTCTCATAGTGCTTTTGCTTGAGTAGAAATTCGGCAAATTCATAAACGAGATCAGCGGAGTAATTGAGATCAAGCGCTGCCCTGTACTGTTTTTCCGCCTCACTGCCCTGGCCAAGACGATCGGCGATACGGGCGAGGTAGAGCCTGGAAAAATAGGTTTCCTGGTTAAGCGTCAGTAATTTGTTGAAATAGTCGCCTGCGCGTTCCAGCTCTCCTGTCTGGGTTAACAGAATTCCCATTCTCAGCAAGGCCTGACCGTTTTCCGGCTCGTCAGAAATGATTTTCTGGTACTGTTCAATCGCTTCCGCCTCTTTTTTCTGCTGGATATAGATGCGTGCCAGCAGTGATCTCTGAGCGGAATCGCCTGGTGTCTTTTTCAGGTTTGCCAGTAGCAGATTGACGGCTTTTTCAGCAGAATTCATCTTCAGATGGAGTATCGGCAGTTTCTTTTCGACGTAGGCAGCCTCGGGATCACAGACAAGGGCTTTCTGGTATGCTTCCAGCGCTGCTTCGTAGCGCTGATAATATTCCTCGCGCGTTCCCCAGAGAAAATAAAAGTATGAGCAGGATGTATCGCGGCTTTCTGCTTCGGCTGCACCGAGAGAGGAATCACTGGCAAGCGGCGTGCACGATATCAGGGTGAAAAAAAGCAGCGGAGCGACGAGGCTTCGGTACACTATTCCTGTTTTTGCAGTGTCTGTCATTGCGGCCCCGTGCCGTATCGTTCATCCAGCAGACGAACGGTGTGAAATAGTATTTGTTTGCTTACCTGCTCAATTGCCTGGGTTCCGTCGATTCTTCTGATGTAAGGAAGGTTGAAACTCCTGAATAGTTTGTCAACTTCTTTCAGTGAATCCAGCTGTTCAAAATCATTTGGCTGTTCGCCCCTGGAGTGGGTGATTCTCCTGATGGATTCCTCTGCACTTATTTCGAAGATAAACGCCAGGTCCGGTTCTGGGGCAAACTGATTGCGCTCGATGATCATCTGCGGGTCAAGACCGGCAGCCCCTTGGTAGGCAGCTGTAGAGAGAAAATATCGATCACAGAGAACGATTTTGCCACTCGCCAGAGCCGGGTTGATACATTTGTCGACATGCTCGCGACGATCAGAGAGAAAAAGCTCACATTCTTCCTCGGGTGTGACGTTATGACGGTTCCTGTATAGATCTCGTATGCGCTGGCCAAAATATCCTGCGGTTGGCTCGCGCGTTGCGCTCACCTGCCAGCCACCCTGCCTGAGAAATTTTTCAAGCAGGCTGATCTGGGTCGATTTTCCGGTACCGTCGATCCCTTCAAAAACAATGAGGACACCGCGTTCTTTTGTAACCATAAGACCTTTATTGTTCAGCGGCCGATTGTGGCCCCCGGCACCCCTCGGCATTGTTTTTTCTATTTGCGGCAATCAAGGCAGCCATTTCGACGGCGGCCTTGAGACTGCGGTGATCGGCCCGGCCCTGGCCGGCAATGTCATAGGCGGTACCGTGGTCAACGGAGGTCCTGACCAGCGGCAGGCCGAGCGTGACATTAACACCGTCGCTGAAATGGAGGAGTTTGAAGGGGATCAGACCCTGGTCGTGATACATGCAGAGCACCACATCAAAGGCACCTGATGCTGCCCGGTAAAACACTGTATCTGGAGGATATGGCCCGCTTACCTCGATGGCAGCCTGGCGTGCCTGCTCGACGGCCGGTGCTATAATCTCTTTTTCTTCAGTTCCGAAGAGGCAATTTTCTCCGGCATGCGGGTTAAGCCCGGCGACAGCGATTCTGGGTCGGCAGATGTTGAAATCCACCTGCAGGGCCCGATGGACCTGTTCAATCAGGGTCCGGAGTTTCTGCTGTGTCAGTGACGACGGTACTGATTCAAGTGCACAGTGGATGGTTGCGAGCACCGTTCTCAATCTGCTGCCCGCCATCATCATGATTACCTGTTCACTGCCTGTGCGCTGGGCCAGAAATTCGGTGTGTCCCGGAAAATCGTAACCGGCCGCATTCATCGTTGTCTTGGAAATGGGACAGGTGGTGATGCCGGCCAGCATTTTTCTGTTGCAGAGCTGTACCGCCCGTTCCAGGTAAGACATCATCGCCGCCCCCGTTGTCCTGTCCGGCTGTCCCGCTATAACCCCGGTGAGGGCTGGTGTTTGAAGGTCAAGGACATTGATGCCATCTGCAACGGGAGGAGTGCCGGGAAGCCAGGAATGAAGAGGAGCCGGGAGATGAAGGGCCCTGCCTGTTTCCGCCAGGATGTGTTTGTCACCGATGACAATAGACAGGGGTCGGTCATGACCGGTTTCGGAGCTGTAGTATTTGAGAATGATCTCGGGCCCGATTCCGGCAGGACAGCCCATGGTAATGCCGATCGGCAGTGATGTACCGCGCTCTTTGTTCACGATTATCTGGTTATGTTCGATAGTGTTTTGTCATCATGTTTCAAATGCGGAGACCAGGTGAGTTATCTCGGAATTACCTGGTTTCATCACGATTGCAATAACGTCAAAGCGGACCGGTTCATCGAGCAGCTGTTGCCGGACAAGATAGTTGCTCGCCACCCGGATAATCTGTTGTTGCTTGGCCATGGTAACGGCTTCTTCGGGTGAACCAAAACGAATTGAATGCCTGGTTTTTACTTCGACAAAGACCCATGTTCTCCTGTCTCTGGCAATTATATCAATTTCACCGAATTTGTCCCTGTAATTCCTGGCAATGATTTTAAATCCTTTCTCCCGAAGGTAGTTTGCCGCTAGAGCTTCCCCTTCTTTCCCGAGATTAATCCGCAGTTTTGACAAAATCCTTGACTCCTTTGAAACTGTACCGGTGTTCAGGGCAGGGACCGTGCACGGCTATCGCCTCTCTGTGCTCCCGTGTCGGATACCCCTTGTTGGACTTGAAATTATAATGCGGGTAGCGATCATGAAGTGTTTTCATGATCTCATCTCGGGTAATCTTGGCGATTATCGATGCAGCACTGATGGTCGCGCTGCGGCTGTCGCCCCTGGTCAGTGATTCCTGCGCAATTTCAAGCGGCACGCCAAAGGTGCCGTCAACAAGAACGAAATCGGGGAGTGTGTTTTTTGGGGAGAGTTCGAGGATACTCTCCTTCATGGCCAGCAGCGATGCCTGGAGAATATTGATTCGGTCGATGGTTCGAGAGGAGACAATCCCGATACCGATCGGCGTGCCGGCCAAAAGAAGTTGGTCCCTGAGTTCGTAGCGCTGTTTTTCAGTTGTCGTCTTTGAGTCCCTGAAGAGCGCGGGATTACAGGATTCGGGAAGAATAACGCAGGCCGCGACGACAGGACCGGCGAGCGGACCCCTGCCAACTTCGTCAGTGCCGGCAATCCGGGTAAAGCCTCGTCTTTTGAGCATTCTCTCGAACTGAAAATTGTCAGCTATCAGAGATGCGTCGGGGAGAATATAAGTCACCCGTGAACAGATGCTGACCCGGCCCCGGTGAGCGGTGACGGGTCAGCAGGTGCTCCTGAGATCTGCTGGAAAAATGCTAGCGAATGCCGCGTTCGCGAATACGAGCCGCCTTGCCGCGTCGATCGCGAAGATAATAGAGGCGGGAACGTCTTACCCGTCCGCGTGTCACCAGTTCTATTTTCTCAATTCTCGGGTTGTGCAGGGCAAAGGTCTTCTCAACGCCGACACCATGAGAAATCTTGCGGACCGTATAGGAGGCATCCATGGCCCCGCGTTTTCGCTTGATGACCACACCCTGGAAAATCTGAACACGCTCTTTGCTTCCCTCAATAATGCGGATATGAACACTTACTGTGTCTCCCGGACGGAATACGGGGTGATCCATTCGCATCTGTTCCTGATCAATCTTATCAATAATTGTACTCATGTTATTCTCTTGTCCTGAATCAGTTGGCTGGTTAATTCCTTACTTTGTCTCTGTTTTACCTTCCCAGCAGGCGATCAAGGATGATCGATACCGCTGACCGTACTGATAAATGGTTATATGTTGAATTACCACGAATTGGTGGTAACGCTGCGTCCGCTTTTTCCATTACTTCATCGGCTATCCCGTGGGCTGTCCCGAAAAGCAGAAGTACGGGCGAAATATTATTCCGGAGATGATACCTGAGGTCCTCGTATTGTACCTCATTTTTCTGCTTTTTGGCACTGGTCGTGACAACAAGCGGCGAAGCTCCGTTCCTTTCATTAATCTCGTCAATCACCGCATCGAGGTTATAGGCCGGTTTAACGAGGCCCAGGGCTTCTTTGCGGGCAGGATTGTATGCCGCTCCATGCCCCTTAAGCCAGTGCGCGGTAATCTCGTTGATCAGTTCGTGCTGATCCTCATACGGGGTGGCCACGTAATAATTACATACGTCGTAGGTTCTGGCGACCCTGGCAATGTCATGAAGGTCGAGGTTTGTGACTGCCGAGCCGATTGTTTCTCCTGTTTTATTTGTCACCGGATGATGCAAAAGCACGATGTCAAGGTCTGCTCTCTGCTCTTTCATGGTCGTCCGTCTTTGTTGCGTATGGCCAGGATTTCTCTGTCAAGCCCGTATTTCCTCAATAGTTTCATTTCCGCGTCGCTGAAGGTTGAGGAGCGAATCAGATCAGGTCGCCTGTGCAGTGTTCTCCTTACGGAGGCGAGAAAACGAAACTGGTCGATTCTCTTGTGATCTCCGCTCAGCAGGTCTGCTGGGACTTCCAGGTTTTCAAAGGTCCGCGGCCTGGTGAACTGGGGATGCTTTAACAGATTCCTGCTGAGAGAATCCTTGGTCGCTGAATCAGAACACCCGAGTACGCCAGGTATGAGCCGGGTGACGGAATCAATAACGACCATTGCCGCGAGTTCTCCGCCGGTCAGGATGAAATCTCCAATAGAGATTTCTTCTTCCACATAATTGGACCGGAATCGTTCGTCCACACCTTCATAGCGGCCGCAGACCAGCACCAGGTGGTGTTCCCTGCTGAGCCTTTCGGCAACCGACTGGTTGAACATCGTTCCCTGCGGACTCAGCAATATGACCCGTTTATTTCCCGGATGATCTCTATGCACCCGCTGAACCGCCGCAGCCAGCGGTTCCGGTTTCATCACCATCCCTTCACCGCCGCCATAGGGCCGATCATCAGTCGTTGCCTGCCTGTCCCGGGCAAATTCGCGGATATTGCTGATCTCAATGCGAATCTTTTCTTCATCCTGAGCTTTACGAATAATGCCTTCGCAAAGCGGAGAGGAGAGGAATTCCGGAAAAATCGTCAATACAGAAAAGAGCATGGGTTCCATGGAGCGCTAGCGGCCTGCAGCCTTATTAATTTCGAGCAGCCCCGGTGGAGGGTCGATAATCATCTCTCGATCGTCACACCCGACAACGATATCATCCACCAGTGGAATCAGGTACTCCTGCCTGCCGTCACGAACAACGATAATAAGGTGCGCACCATTGCTGAAAAAGGACTCGATGCTTCCCAGGATTTCGGCGGTTGCCTTGACGCGAACCGCAAGACCCTGCAGCCGTTGAGAATCAAGGCGATCCCCGGCAGAATCGGGCAAATCGTCCCTGTAGAGCAGCACGCCCATGCCGATTGTCAGCTCGGCTTCGTCTCTTGTGTCAATGGTCTCAAGTTTCAGGATGATCAGTTTTCCCTGTGCCCTGGCTCGCTCGGACCTGAGGAGCCCTGTCATCCGGCCGTCTTCTGCAGCGAGTGCAAAGCGGCTTTGGCTAATAAAATGTTCCGGAAAATCTGAAAACGGCACCATTTTCAGATCTCCTTTCAAACCATGAGCCCTGATTATTTTACCAACCAGGAGGTATGTATCGGCAGGAAAAGAAAACTGCTCTGACATGATGGCTGAAGGGCTTACTCCAGGATGTCGAGTCGCGATTTTTTATTTTCCCGTGCCGCTGCTGCCGCCAGCAGTGAACGCATAGCCCGCGCTGTACGGCCCTGTTTACCGATGACTTTTCCCAGATCTTCCTGGGCGACGGTCAGCTCAATGGCGACTGTGTCATCATTTCCTGTCTGATTCACAAGCACTTGGTCCGGCTTGTCTACCAGTGCCCGGGCGATGTGGGCAACCAGCTCCTTCATGGTCGGCTACTCCTGCACAGCCTTTTTAATCAGGCTTTTAACGGTGGTAGACGGTAATGCACCCTTACCGAGCCAATCCTGCAGTTTTTCGTTGTCGATAGTGATTGCCGCAGGATCTTTGATTGGATCGTACGTTCCCAGAATATCGAGAAATTTACCGTCCCTTGCTCGTTCGCTGTCAGCGACGATAATTCGATAAAATGGCTTTTTCTTTCGGCCAAGTCTTGTTAAGCGTATACGAACTGCCATTCCTGGTATGTCCTCCTGTTGTAGTAGCGGGCAAAATTGTCTTCACCCATGTCGCGGGTCTGTTGCACCCCGGCTGTTATCGTCTCATTCCTTTTGGAACTTTTCTTCGTTTTTTCCCGGACATGACACCCGGTTTGCCACGCATTTTCTTCATCATTTTCAGCATGGCGGAATAACTTTTCAGCACTCTGTTGACATCAGCGACAGAGGTGCCGGACCCTGCCGCTATGCGCTGCCTGCGGCTTGAATCAATGATCCGGTGATTGCGCCGCTCTTTGATCGTCATCGAGCGAATAATCGCCTCGGTCTTGCTCAGCTCTTTTTCATCCGGTTCCGGGGCGTCCTTGAGCTGTCGGAGTTTATTGATCCCCGGGACCATGCCGAGAATCTGTTCAAGCGAGCCCATTTTCTTGATTTGCTGGATCTGATCAAGAAAATCCTCAAGAGTAAAAAGATTCTTCTGCAGTTTCTTGGCAAGTTTTTCGGCTTTCTTCTTGTCAACCACCGCTTCTGCTTTCTCAATGAGAGTCAGAACGTCGCCCATGCCAAGAATTCTTGAGGCGACGCGGTCCGGATGAAAGACCTCAAGGGCGTCGAGAGCTTCACCGGTACCAACGAGTTTGATCGGCTTTCCGGTAACACTCTTGATGGACAGGGCAGCACCGCCCCGGGCATCACCTTCCATCTTGGTCAAGACGACCCCGGAAATCTCCAGATCGCGGTTGAATTTTTCAGCGACAGTGACCGCATCCTGCCCGGTCATCGCATCGGCGACAAACAGTATTTCAGAGAGCGTGACCGAGGCCTGAATTTCTTTCAGTTCTCCCATCAGCATCTCGTCGACGTGAAGCCGGCCGGCGGTATCAAGTATCAGGGTGTCGTAGCCATGCTCCCTGGCTGCAGCAACCGCCTGCGTGCATATGTCAACCGGTTTTGAAGCGGTCGTAGACGGATGTACCGGGACCTCCAGCCGCTCACCGAGAACCTGGAGCTGTTCGATCGCCGCCGGGCGATAGATGTCTGCAGGGACGAGATACGGTTTCCGACCCTTTGACTTGAAAAGTGAGGCAAGTTTGCCTGCGGTCGTTGTTTTACCTGAGCCCTGCAGCCCAGCCATCATGATGATGACGGGTTGCTGCCCATCAAGTCTGATCGGCTCCGTGTTGCCTCCGAGGAGTTCAACCAGCTCCTCGTGGACTATTTTTATGACCTGCTGGCCTGGAGAGAGTTTCTGCGAAACTTCCCGGCCGATTGCTTTGGCGGTGACACTGTCGACAAAATCTCCGGCAACCTTATAGTTGACATCAGCTTCAAGCAGTCCCAGGCGCACTTCGCGCATCGCCTCCTTGATGTTGTCCTCTGTAAGGATTCCATGGCCGCGGAGTTTTTTGAAGACTCCTTCAAGCCGGTCAGTCAGGTTTTCGAACATGATTATACACGAATCTCTGTTAACTAACGATGCCCGATCGGCGCAACAATGCGTCGACAGGGTGGTTTTTCGTCTTGAGCCGATATCAGTCTGGTTTTACAGCACTATATAAAAATATCGGGATCAAAAGAGGTCTAAAATACTTCGGAATCTGGAATAAGTCAAGAAAGGAGATGAGCGATGGTGGAAAAGAGCAGCGTTTTTTTTTCGGAATAACGGCGAACCGGTCCCGCCGCTGTTCAAATCGACAGACATGAGGCCGATTGACCTGCTTGCCTGAGGCCTGAAACGAACTTATCATAAGAACACGATATAACACCGGCAGTTCAACAGGTCAGTGCGGGTAACGCGCGGCGTTTGATGATAGAGTCAGGAGGCAACTGATGGGCGGAGTAATAATTCCCTGTGCAGCGTGCGGGGCGAAAAACCGAATTCCGGAGAAAAAGCAGCATCTCGGCCCTCTGTGCGGTAAATGCGGTCGGAGGATCGTCGTTGGGGCACATGCTGTTCCGGTTACTTTGGGCGATGGAGATTTTCAGCAGTTTATAAAGAGCGCCGGCATACCCGTTATGGTGGATTTTTTTGCCCCGACATGCGGACCATGTCAGGCTATCGCACCATTGATTTCCCGGCTGGCCGGCCGCTACGCAGGCAGGCTGATCGTCGCCAAACTGGATACCGGCGAACACCCAGGGACCGCGGCCCATTACCAGATACGCGGAGTACCTTCGTTGCTGTTTTTCAAGAATGGCAGTGTCGTTGATCAGTTGATCGGAGCGCCGCCGGAATCGCAGCTCGTCTCAAAAATCGAGACATTGCTCGGCTCCTAGAAGCGCCGACGAAAAAACTCATCGAGGAAACTCCTCCGCCAGCCCGAGGTGAGGCGCGGGGGGAGGTGGCCTCCGGAATTGTTGAGGTTCTGGCAAAGCAGTTTCAATTCGGAGGTCGTCGCAATGAGTTGCGGGTCGATGTCCTGCATTTCACATTTCAGCTGGATAAAGTTGTTTAAGCGCTCGAAGACCTTCTTGTCGCTTGCCTTCAGCCGGACAGACCCAGGACTGTCGGGATAGTCTGCTTCACGGACATCTCTTCCCCGTGCCACGGCCTTGATGAGAGCTTTTCCGAATTTGTTCAATTTTTTACTCGAGATAAGGCCTGTTTGCTCCAGGGTGTCAAGATCTGCCGGTGCCTCTCTGGCTATCTGCAGGAGTGCTTTGTCGGTTATAACATGCCCCCGGGGCCGGTCAAGGTGCCGGGCCTCCTGCTCTCTCCAGGCTGCCAGTTCCCGGAGGACAGCACGGTTTCTTCCGTTCAGAGAACTGGCACCGCTGATCTTTTTGTAGCGTTCGAAGTCTGATATGCCGGAATAGAACTGGGGATCACTGAGGAGATCGAGTTCAGCCTGGAGCCACGTCCTGATCTCCGGGACGATGATGCGGGTCAGCAGTATAACTCTCAATGCCCGCAGGTACCGTACATCGTCAAGTGCATAGGAAACCTGTTTCTGGTCAAGTGGACGGTGGAGCCAGTCTGTCCGTGTCTGGGACTTGGATAATTCGATATCGAGCAGCACGTTGCTGAGGTTTGCCAGCGAAATTGTGGAAGGAAGCCCGGAGAACCCTGCAGCCAGCCTGGTGTCAAAGATGTTGACCGGAATAGAGCGGGTGACCCTGCTTAAAATTGCCAGATCCTGCGGTGCATCGTGAAAAATCTTGATAACATTCTTATTGCTCAGCAGTGCTCCAAGCGGTGACAGGTCTTCTATTGCCAGCGGGTCAATCAGGTGGCAGTCCTCGTCTGAGAGGGCAAGCTGAATAAGTCCCAGTCGGGGGTAGTACGTGCGCTCCCAGAAGAATTCGGTGTCAAGGGCAACACTTTTGACGGCCTGGGCTCGGGCGATGAGTTCGTTTAATTCTTTTGCTGTGCTGATCATAAATGAATATCCTGCCTGAAAAGAAAATCTATTGCGCCTGACATGAGGAAAAGAGAAAACGTTTTTTTTAACAGATACAACTCTCATCCAGGATTAAATCTGTAATAAAAAACGAATATAAATTCAATACTTTCTTTACTGTTCTTGACGATGATCAACAGGCCTTTGAGCATCCGCTTCAAGCCGATGCATGTTGCAAAAAGACCCACTCAGGCTGGTCAGTTTCAGATTAAGGTGAAAAAAATGAAATATGATATTATTGTTACCCAGCAGGTACCGACCTCCCTCCCCCTCAAAATAACTGATGATCTGCAATGTTCTACTATATACTGAAAAGGATTCTGCTGATGATTCCTACCCTGTTCGGGGTTATGCTGATCACCTTCGTGGTCACACAGTTCGTTCCCGGCGGACCGGTTGAAAAGCTCGTTGCCGAGATGGAAGGACTGGGGCAGGGGGGTGGGGAAGCTCCGTCTGCGAGTTCACTCTACCGCGGTGGTGAAGGGCTTGACCAGGAGAAGCTAGCCAGGATCCAGGAACTGTACGGATTTGACAAGCCGCCGGCCCAGCGCTTTCTGATCATGATGAAGAACTATCTCTTTTTTGATTTCGGTACCTCGTATTATTATCAGCAGCGGGTTGTTGAGCTGGTTGTCTCACGCCTGCCGGTCTCGATGTCGCTCGGTTTGTGGAGTTTTATGATTGTTTATGGGGTCTGTATACCGCTTGGAATCATGAAAGCGGTGCGTGACGGCTCGACCTTTGACCTGCTGAGCACGACGATTATTCTAATCGGGTATGCAATACCGGGTTTTGTCCTGGGAATTGTACTGATCGTTCTCTTTGGCGGTGGAAGTTTCTTCAGTATTTTCCCGCTGCGGGGCCTCGTATCTGATAACTGGCAGGATTTGAGCCTTCTGGCCAAAGTGACTGATTATCTCTGGCATATGGTCTTGCCGATAGTCTCCACGGCTGTCGGCAGCCTTGCCGTGATGACGATGCTGACCAAGAATTCGTTTCTTGAGGAGATCGGCAAACAGTACGTTCTGACTGCCCGCGCCAAGGGGCTGGACGAGAAAACGGTACTCTACAAGCATGTTTTCAGAAATGCGATTATCCCCATTATAACTGGCTTTCCCGGTTATTTTATCGCTGCCTTCTTTACCGGCAGCCTGCTTATCGAAACGATTTTTTCCCTGGACGGTATGGGGCTTCTTGCCTATCAGTCCGTGCTCAACAGGGATTATCCGGTGGTGCTGGGGACACTTTATTTTTTCACCATGATCGGCCTTCTCAGCAGACTGCTTTCTGACCTGAGCTATGTGGTCGTCGACCCGAGAATCAGCTTTACGGGCCTTGAGTGATTGAGTTATGACGAGCAGAGCTGCTCGGGAAATAACCCCGATGAGAAGCAGATGGTTGAGGTTCAGGCGCAATAAGCGCGGGTACTACAGCCTTGTAATCTTTCTCTCGGTGCTCATATTCAGCTTCGGCGCAGAAATAATCTGCAACGACAAACCCCTGCTCGTTCACTACCAGGACTCCTATTACGTTCCTTTGTTGAAATCGTATCCGGAAACCCTGTTCGGGGGCGTTTTTGAAACAGAAACTGATTATAGGGATCCGTTTTTTCTGGAAACCATGGCCAGGGGTGGCAACTGGGCAATCTATCCGCCGATCAGGCACGACTACAACACCATCAACTACTCGATAGACGGGCCGGTTCCCTCGCCTCCGACCAGCGACAACATACTGGGAACCGATGATCGGGGGAGAGATGTCTTCGCCCGCCTGCTTTACGGTTTTCGAATCAGTGTCCTGTTCGGCCTGGCCTTAACTGCTGTCGGAACACTGATCGGCATACTGGCTGGAAGCATACAGGGGTTTCTGGGCGGCAGAACCGATCTCATCTTCCAGCGGTTTATTGAGATATGGGGCTCGATGCCAGAACTCTACCTGCTGATTATTTTCGCCTCAATTTTTCAACCAAATATCATGTTATTGCTGATACTCCTGTCGCTTTTCAGCTGGATGGGCCTTTCCGATTATGTCAGGGCGGAGTTCCTCAGAGGGCGCAACATGGAGTACGTGAAGGCCGCACGGGCGCTGGGTGTCAGCAATCCGGTGATCATGTATCGACACCTGCTTCCCAACGGCCTGACACCGGTGATAACCTTTCTTCCCTTTCGAATGTCGGCCTCGATACTGGCGCTGACCAGCCTAGATTTCCTCGGTCTCGGGGTGCCCCCGTCGACGCCCAGCCTCGGAGAGCTGCTTGCTCAGGGTAAAGCCAACATCGATGCCTGGTGGCTTTCTCTTTCAACCTTTCTTGTTCTCGTGGGGACACTAATTTTGCTGATATTTATCGGCGAAGGGCTGCGGGAGACGTTTGACCCCAGAAAACGCTAGATCGATACTCGCAATACGCGGCCGAATCTGTCGTAATTCAGAGACATTGGCATTGCTCGGCTTTGAGTGTTATAATGGTTGAAATTGTTGACATTGTCAGGGGATGTCTTACTATTGGCTGGTCTGTTTCCAGAATCAAAAGCGGCCCTGAAATAGTACTGATTTCAGCCAGCCGTCGTTTGTATACAGTATCGAAACGCTTCTAGTTGGAGAATGTCCGTGCCGCAAAACATGCTCGCCCGACTCGGTGATACAGGATTGTATGTTCTAACAGATCTGGGCAGAATGGCACTTTTCACGATCAATGCCTTCCGCAGTGTGTTTCGCCGGCCGTTTCGTTTTCGTGAATTCCTGAAGCAGCTCAATTTTATTGGCGCCGGGTCGCTGCTTGTTATTTTCTTTACCGCCATCTCGACTGGGATGGTGCTCGGGCTGCAGGGATATTATTCGCTGCATAAATTCGGTGCAGAGGGGATGCTCGGATCAGCGGTTTCGCTGACCCTGATTATGGAGCTTGGCCCGGTTCTGACCGCACTTATGGTTACCGGCAGGGCAGGTTCTGCGATGTGCGCCGAGATCGGCATCATGAGAATCTCCGAGCAGATAGATGCACTGGAGTGTATGGGGATCGATCCCTTCCGCTATTTTATCACCCCGAAATTTCTCGCCGCCCTTGTTTCCATACCGCTGCTGACGGCAATTTTTGATGTTGTCGGTATCGCCGGGGGATACATCTCCGGAGTGACGCTCATGGGAGTGAGCCCCGGCAGCTACCTTGAGGGCATGCGTTCAAGTGTCACCAACCACGATATTAATCTCGGAATCATCAAGTCCTTTGCCTTTGCCCTTATCGTGGTGTCGGTCTGCAGCGGCAGGGGGTATTTTGTGCGGGAAATAAGAGGAGCAGGTTTCGGCGCTGAAAGTGTCAGCAAGGTTACCACCCAGGCAGTGGTGATTTCCTCAATATCAGTGCTTATTTTTGACTATCTGCTGACTGCGGTATTATTGTGATGAAAAGCAGCGTGACATTCTCCCAGGTTTCCAAATCATTTGCCCGGCGCGATGGACGCCGCCAGATGATTCTTGACCAGGTTGATTTCTCAATACCGGCTGGCAAGACCACGATTATTGCCGGCGGCAGCGGCCAGGGTAAAAGTGTCACCCTGAAGCTCATACTCCGTCTGCTCGACGCAGACCAGGGCAAGATCATGGTTGGCAGTGATGATATAACCCATGCCCGGGGACGTCGGCTTGAAAAATTGCGAGCCCGCTTCGGCGTGCTGTTCCAGGGGGCTGCGCTGTTTGACTCCTTGAGCGTGTATGAAAATGTGGCGCTGCCGCTGCGGGAGCGGAGTTCAAAAACTGAAACGGAAATATTCGAGAAGGTGCAGGAGACCCTTGCTGAACTTGATCTTGTCGGGCATGAAAACAAATACCCGGCTCAGTTGAGCGGCGGCATGCAAAAACGGGTCGGGCTTGCGCGCGCCCTGCAGCTTGAACCCGATATCATGCTGTTCGATGAGCCGACCACCGGCCTGGATCCGGTGATGACCCATGAAATCTATGATCTTTTTGCCAGGACTCAAAAGAAAATGGGATACACGTCCATTATCGTGAGCCATGATATACCCAAAATATTTAACCTCGCAGATCAGGTCATCATTTTGCAAGACGGCAAGATGGATATATTCGGCAGCCCTGATGAAATACAATGGTCAGAAAAAGAACACATTAAAGCCTTCGTCAAGACAACGATGGGCGAAGTCTATCAGAGCAATCTCATGGAATGAGCAATGAAGAAACACACACTGGAAATGGTCGTTGGCCTGTTCATGGTTTTAGGTTTTGCAGCGCTTGTTTATCTCGCCTTGAATCTTGGTGAAGTATCTTTTCTGGATCGGGGCTCCACCTATTTTCTGGAAGCTGAGTTTGATAATATCTCTGGGATCAAAAAGGGTGCAACCGTTCAGATAGCCGGCGTTGTCGTCGGTGAGGTGAGCGGAGTCAGGCTTAACGAGGACCGCAACGCTCAACTGACATTTAAACTCGACAAGGGTGTCGATATCCCGCTTGATTCAATCGCCTCGGTCAAGTCCCAGGGGATCATCGGTGATAAATATATCCAGATTTCGCTCGGAGGGGATCTGGAAAAATTCGAGGAATATGGCCTGATTGTCGACACGGAATCGGCGGTGGATATTGAATCGCTTATCAGTAAATTTGCTTTCGGCAGTGCCCGCTAGCCGAGATTACCTGCCGGTGAATTCATGAATAACTGTCTTGTCATCATTTGTTTTCTCCTGTTGATCCCGAGCATGTCGTGGTCCGCAGATCTGATTAATCCGGGGAGCGGCATGTACCCCGATCTTTTGAGAGATGAAGGCGGCACTATGGATTTGCTGGAGAAAGAACCCTACATCCTGGAGCCCGAGCAGGTTCTCAATGATCCAATCTTTGAGGATGATTTCAGTTTCAACCCGCCGGTATTTGTCGTCAGAGACCCGCTGGAACCGCTGAATAGAGTGTTCTTTGAATTCAATGACAGGATCTATTTCTGGGTGCTCAAGCCGGTATCAAGAGGCTACGCTGCCATTCTTCCGCTCGATATCAGGCAGTGTTTGAGCAACTTTTTTACCAACATGGCCGCACCGATCAAGCTTGTGAACAACCTCCTGCAGGGAGAGGTGGAGGATGCCGGGGTTGTTCTCGCCCGTTTTCTGATAAACAGTACGGCTGGGGTTTTTGGGCTGGGTGATCCTGCATACAGAGATTTTAATCTTGACCAGCGGGAGGCCGATTTCGGTCAGACGCTTGGCAAATGGGGTATAAAGGCAGGTATCTATCTCTGTCTGCCCGGGCTCGGGCCGTCCACCTTGAGAGATACAGTCGGTTTTGCCGGAGATCTGTATCTTCATCCCTATCCCTATATCTCTCAGGACTGGGCAAAGGATCTGACCTATACGGCTGTTGACCGGGTAAACACGATATCGTTGAACCCGAGCGTCTATGACGAGTTGAAGCGCGTGTCTCTGGACCCTTACGTGGCCTCAAGGCAAGCGTATTATGAATATCGGCAGTCCGTCATCATGACACAATAGAACGCCACGTGAATGGATAATCAATAGAGGTAGATCAGTAGATATGAAAGCAATTCGAATTTTCTTGCTTGCAGGTGTTATCTTCATGACCGGGAGCTGGTCACAGGGGGCGGAGCCTGATGGCCCGACAGAACAGTTGAGGCCTTCACTCGACAGCCTGATAGAGATACTTGAAAATGAAGCTCTGAAGGGTGATGCCAAAAAAAGCGAACGAAGAAGCATGATCATGAAGGAGATCAGCAACGGTTTTGATTTCCGGGAGATGTCACAGAGGGTCCTGGGGAGGACATGGCACACCATAACCTCTGAGCAGCAGGATTACTTTGTCTCACAGATGACGAAACTGCTGGAAAATGTCTATGTCGGCAAGCTGGAGTCCTATACCGGGCAGACGATTGAGTTTGTAGAAGAACGGATCAAAGGCAACCGGGCACAGGTAACGACGCTGATCGAAAACGAGGGCGTGAAACTCCCCGTTCATTACATCATGCAGAAGACCGGCAGCAAGTGGATGGTCTACGATATCAACATTGAAGGAGTGAGCCTGATCCGCAACTATATGGAACAGTTTCGGTCAATATTGAGGCAGAACGATTATGAAGGATTGATCAAGATCATCGAGGACAAGAATCTTTCTTTTGCGCAAAACGATGCTTCCTAGCTCCGCATCTTTCCTACAGAGTCACCTGGCGGCCGCGTTACCCTTTCTGTCCGCCGACGAGGTGGTCAGCCTTTCTGAGCATATGGCGCTGGAAGACGTGGTCGAGGGAAAGAGTTTATACGTGCCCGGGAATACGGCAGAATCGTGCTACGTAATCCTGGAAGGGTGCCTGGCCATTAAAATGGTGGGAGGGCTGGGGGTTAAAAGTCAGGTCATTGCTTTACTCTATCCCTATGCTCCGCTCGGAGAACGGGGGATCATCGAACCGCTCGTCAGAACGGTAACCGTCACGGCCGTAAAAAACACCAGGGTCGCTGTATTATCAAGGGAGTCTTTTAACAAACTGCAGGTTGAGCAGCCACAGTTGGCCATACGATTATTGAAGCATCTTCTTGTCAAGAACTCCAGAAGACTTGAGAAATGCTCTGAAAGGCTTTCCCGCATCCTCTGAACCGCCTGAGAGATTTCTTTCATGGTGATTTCACCCACTGTGTCTGGCTGGCGCTTTCGTCCTGTTTTTTTCTTTTCACTTTTTTTTCTGGCTATAAGTTTAAAAATTGATTATTTTTGATTTTTTTGTCTCCTCGATTTGTAATAGGAGGCTTGTAACGATTCATGATCATTAACGTAAGTGAGCTTTATGGTGGGGAAGGCCATTATCTGATTAAGGATGACGGCTGGTTTCCGCATGAAGAGATGGGCTTGAGCTCTCCGGTAAGCGGTGTCATTACCGTTTCCCGGACAAGCGAGACCGAGGTCGTTGTTACCGGTGAGGTTTCGGCGGGGGTAGAAGTTCCGTGTGACCGCTGCGGTCAATCGACCCAGCTCTCTCTGTCTGTTGAGTTCGCTTATGATTGTATTGTCGGCAGAGAAGAATCGCCTGCTCAACAGGAAGTTGAGTTTGGAGAAGAAGACGTAAATAAACTTTATTTGGAAGAACCGGTCATCAATGCAGGTGCGTTGATCAGGGAACAGATCCTGTTGGCTATGCCGATGCGTACATTGTGCAAAGAATCCTGCAAGGGGCTGTGCATGTATTGCGGAAAGGATCTCAACGCTGGAATCTGTGCCTGTAGCGATAACGCGTTGTCTTCACCTTTTTCCGTATTGCAGAAAATAAAGGGCAGATAGCGAAATGACGGGTATTACGAGGTAGCGGAGGACACTATGGCATTGCCAAAAAGAAGACACTCAAGATCAAGAACACGACTACGACGCTCACACGATGCTCTGAAGGCACCGAATCTCAGCGTTTGCCAGGATTGCGGGGAACCGAAGGAGCCTCATCGTCTGTGCGGCAGCTGCGGAAAATACAAAAAACGGTCTGTCTATATCCTTGATGATGAAATCTAGCAGGGATGACTTGTGCAGATAGCTCTGGACGCGATGGGTGGAGATTATGGCCCTCAGGAGTTGATTGCAGGCGCCTTGCTTGCTGCAGAACAGGGTGAGATTGCGGTATGCCTGGTTGGGGATGAAATTCTCCTGAACAGGCATCTCGCTGCTCTGCCTGGCGGTAAAGACGGACTTTCGCGCCTGAAGGTTTTTCATGCTCCTACTGTTGTCGGTATGGACGAGAACCCGGTCGATGCCATCCGTAAAAAGAAGGACTCATCGATCATGGTGGCTTTTGATCTGGTTAAAACCGAAGTTGCCTCCGCGGCGGTGAGCGCCGGCAATTCCGGGGCGACGCTTGCTGCCGGTGTACGTAAGCTGGGCCGGCTGAAGAATGTCGCAAGGCCGGGGCTTGCCTCCATTTTCCCAACCCTGAAAGGGCCCGTGGTTATGATGGATGTCGGAGCGAATGTTGAATGCCGGCCCATTCATCTTTATCAGTTTGCTGTCATGGCCTCCGCCTTCTCAAGGCTCTACAACGTGGAGCGTCCGCGTGTTGGCCTCCTCACTATCGGTGAAGAAGCCAGCAAGGGAAACAGCCTGGTGAAAGAGACCCATGCGCTGCTGAAGAGAAGCCACTTGAATTTTATCGGTAATGTCGAGGGCAGAGACGTTTTTCAGGGAGACGTGGATGTCATTGTCTGCGATGGTTTTGTCGGCAATATCTGTCTGAAGATCAGCGAGGGTCTGGCAGAGGCTGCCATGGTAATGCTGAAAGACGAGATTGTTAAGTCATACAGGGCCAAGCTTGGGTACCTGCTTGCCCGTCCTGCCTTTCGCAACTTTAAGAAGCGAGTGGATTATGCCGAGTATGGCGGCGCACCACTCCTCGGTATCCGCGGGACAGGGATCGTCTGTCATGGCAAATCCAGTGCTCACGCGATCAAGAATGCCATCCTTGAGGCTGTTGAGATGGAAAAACTGGGAATCAATGAAATCATTACGCGTGACCTTCATGACGGAATCAGTGCTATGACCGGGGCTGTGTGATGGGAACGGTGATACTTGGCACCGGGTCGAGCGTACCTGCCCGGGAGATGACAAACAGTGATCTGGAAATGGTCGTTGATACCAGCGATGAATGGATACGAACGAGAACCGGAATCGAGAGCAGAAGGATCGGCGGACCAGGAGAAAAAACATATCAGCTTGCCTCCGCTGCTGCCCGAAAGGCTCTGGAGATGGCAGATGTCACTGCGCAGGAGATTGACCTGCTCATTGTCGGCACCATAAGTTCTCACATGCTCATGCCCTCCTGCGCATGTTTTGTGCAGAAGGAGATCGGCGCCGCAAATGCCTTTGCTTACGATGTCAATGCCGCCTGTTCGGGGTTTTTATATGGACTCGATATTGCGGACAAGCATGTTCGAGCCGACGCAAATGCCAAAGTCCTTGTTATCGGTGCGGAAACATTGTCATCGCGCTTAAACTGGAATGATAGAAATACCTGTATTCTTTTCGGGGACGGGGCGGGAGCTGCTGTGGTCGGACACAGCGCTGACGGGAGTCGCGACATCCTGGGCAGCAATCACCGCTCAGACGGCGGGCTCTGGGAGCTGCTTTACATGCACAATGCTCCGAGCCTGAATCCTGAGCTGATCGTGGCCGACAATCCCGGCGTCCACATCATGATGGAAGGCAGAGAGGTTTTTAAACACGCGGTCAAGGCCATGGAAGATTCCGTGAACACCCTTCTGGCTAAAACGGGCGTCTGTGTTGACGACCTGGACATTATTATTCCCCACCAGGCAAACATCAGAATCCTCAATAAATTAATGGAGCGGCTCAAATTACCCCAGGAAAAAGTGGTTTTGAATGTTATGAGATATGGCAACACTTCCGCAGCATCGATTCCCCTGGCGCTTGACGAGACGAACAGATCTGGCCGAATCCGCAAGAATGACACAGTATTGTTTTGTTCTTTTGGTGGCGGTTTTACCTGGGGATCAACCCTGCTGAGGTGGTAAAGAGAGGAGTATGCGATGGAGCATTTTTTGACAGAAGAACAGCAGATGATCGTCGATATTGCAAGGCAGATCACCGACGAGAGAATTATTCCGCAACGTGCTGAACTTGATAAAAAGCATGAATTCCCGCGTGCCATTCTTGAAGACATGGCTCAAGCAGATATGTTTGCTATCCCGATTCCAGAGGCCTACGGCGGATTTGGCGGCGGCTGCCTGGATATTGTTCTGGCTCTTGAGGAACTGGGCAGGGGCTGCATCGGTGTAGGAACTGCTTTTGCCGCCAGCTCTCTGGGCATCTACCCGATCCTTATCAGCGGTAGTGACGAGATGAAAGAGAACTATCTTCCAGATATTGCCAGCGGCAGTAAATTTGCCGCCTTTGGACTGACAGAGGCAAATGCCGGCTCTGATGCTTCCGGGATCCAGACCACTGCCGTTCTCGATGGGGAAGAGTGGGTACTCAACGGTACCAAGCAGTGGATTACCAATGGCGGTGAGGCGCAGGTATACACTATCGTGGCTATGACGGATAAGCACAAGGGGGCGCGTGGCGCGTCAATGTTTGTTGTCGAAGAGGGTGATTCCGGTTTTTCATGTGGACCAAAAGAGATCAAAATGGGAATTCGTGCCTCCTCGACCACCGAACTCATTTTCAAGGACTGCCGGATACCGAAAGACAGACTGATCGGCAGGCGCGGAACTGGATTTATAACCGTCATGAAGACATTGGATTCCAGCAGGCCGGGGATTGCCGCCCTTGCTGTTGGACTTGCCCAGGGTGCTCTAGATATGGCGGCGGTCTATGCCAAACAGCGCGAGCAGTTCGGCAGACCGATCATCGGCTTCCAGGCGGTTCAGCACATGCTTGCCGATATGGCGACTGAACTCGAGGCTGCGCGGGCGTTGACCTACGCCGCTGCGCGTCATATAGATGCACATCCCAAGGATATGTCGAAGGTTTCATCCATGTGCAAGGTGTTTGCAACCGATACCGCCATGAAAGTTACCACCGACGCTGTTCAGGTGATGGGCGGCTACGGATACATGTGTGAATATCCGGCCGAGAAAATGATGCGCGATGCCAAGATTCTCCAGATTTACGAAGGAACGAATCAGGTGCAGCGCAATGTCATTGGCCAGGAACTCAACAAAGAATACAACCGCTGATTTCCGCAAGAGCTGATGCGTTTCCCGGCTCGCTTGTTCTGTTATTTCAGAAGGCAGGTTTTGCATGAAGATTATTGTCTGTATTAAACAGGTTCCCGATACCAAAGATGTCCGGCTTGACCCGGAGACAAACACACTGGCGCGGGAAGGTGTTGAATCCATAATGAACCCGTATGACCAGCACGCACTCGAGGCCGGCGTCTCATTAAAGGAGCGTTGCGGAGGAGAGGTTACCGTGTTGAGCATGGGGCCGCCACAGGCCGAAGCGGTATTGCGCCAGGCCATTTCATGCGGCGCTGATGAGGCGCTGCTCGTCTCCGACAGGAGCTTTGCAGGTGCAGATACCTGGGCGACTTCCTACACCCTTGCCAAGGCGGTTGCCCATATTGGCGCATATGATCTGATTATTTGCGGCAAGCAGGCCATTGACGGAGATACCGCCCAGGTAGGGCCGGGTCTTGCAATGAGACTTGGTATTCCGTATGCCACCTGTATTCAGAAAATTCGTACTGCCGACGCAGAGTCGATCGTCTTTGAACGCATGATGGATGACGGTTATGACGTCCTGCAGTCCGGCTACCCGCTGCTTATCACGGTCGTCAAGGACATCAATGAACCCAGAGTGCCGTCCCTGAGGGGAAAGATGAAAGCCAAGAAGGCTGAAATAAAGGTCCTCAATGCCGAAGATATAGCGGCAGACCCTTCCTGTATAGGACTTCCGGGCTCCCCGACCCAGGTCGTCAAAGTCTTTCCTCCTGAGCCGAGGGGAACGCGGGCGATACTGACTGGTGATCTCGATGAGCAGGTGGAACAACTCGTTGAAAAGCTCAGACCGTATCTTGTTTAGGGCGGAGAACTGTAATGTTGAAGATTGATGAAAAGCTCTGTATCGGCTGTGGAATATGTGAAGATCAATGCCCGTTTGGATCTATTACGATCGTTGACAATATCGCGGTGGTCGGTGACAGCTGTACGCTCTGCGGCGCCTGTGTCGAAGTGTGTGAAGTTGAGGCGTTGTCGATCGACAATGGCGGCAAAGCCGTTCCTGATGACCTGGAGAGCTGGTCCGGTGTCTGGGTGTTCTGTGAATTTGCTCACGGCCAGCTCGCCCCTGTTTCCACTGAGCTGCTCGGTATCGGCCGGACACTTGCTGACAAGCGAGGGGTGGCGCTCAGCGCGATACTTCTCGGACATATGACCGGGGACTCTGCCGACAGATTGATCGGCCATGGTGCCGATATTGTCTACCGTGTCGATAACCCAAGCCTTGAACTGTTCACCGATGATATGTTCGAAAAGATCCTCTCAGATCTCATCCTCGAGCATAAACCTGAGATTGTACTGGCCGGGGCAACGGCTATCGGACGTTCGTTTATTCCTGGCGTCGCCACGACTGTGGATGCAGGCTTGACCGCAGACTGCACCAAACTGGCGATACGGGAGGAAGATGGCGTGCTGCTGCAGACGAGGCCGGCATTCGGCGGCAATATCATGGCAACCATCGTCTGTACCCACACCCGTCCCCAGATGGCAACCGTCAGGCCCAAGGTAATGAAAGAACTCTCTTTTGATACTGAAAGGAAGGGACAGATCATCGATATAACTCCATCCGCCAGGCAGTTGACCAGCAGAATCACGGTTCTCGAGTCGGTAACCGCGACGCAATCCAATGTCAACATCCAGGAGTCCGATATCCTGGTTTCAGGGGGCCGTGGCCTGGACAGTGAAAAAGGCTTTGCGCTCATTGCCCGCCTTGCAGAAGCACTCGGGGGGAATGTCTCGGCGTCGCGTGCGGTTGTTGATGCCGGCTGGATACCGTACCCTCACCAGGTTGGGCAGACGGGAAAAACGGTCGCCCCGAAACTCTATGTTGCCTGCGGAATTTCTGGAGCTATTCAGCATGTTGCCGGAATGCAGTCATCTGAGACCATTGTTGCCATAAACAGGGATGCCGAAGCACCAATTTTCAACGTCGCGGATTTTGGAATTGTTGGAGACCTCAACGAGGTTATTCCTAAACTCATTGCAAAAATCGAGGAGAAACGGGGATCATGAACCTTGATGGAAAAATAGCTGTCGTGACCGGTGGAAGCAGGGGGATTGGCAGAACCATCAGCCTCAGGCTGGCAGAACTGGGTGCCTTTGTCTATATCACCTATGTCAACAGGCCTGATGCAGCTGAAGAGACGCTTGCACAATGTGTTGAGCTCGGCGGCAAGGGAGCGCTTGTGCAGTTTGATGTTGCCGATTTTGCTCAGGCCCAGGAGGCCTTTAAGAAAATCAGTTCCGAGTCGGGAGCTGTCGACATCCTGGTAAACAACGCCGGCATTACCCGGGACGGACTTGTGCCGCTGATGAAAGAAGCGGACTGGAATGACGTACTCGATACCAACCTGAAAGGGACCTTCAACTGCTGTAAGGCGGTTATCAGGGGGATGATGAAAAAACGACAGGGACGAATTGTCAATATCAGTTCAGTCGTCGGGTTTTCAGGGAACGCAGGCCAGGTAAATTATGCAGCGGCAAAAGCGGGGATGGTTGGGCTGACGAAAGCAATGGCCCGGGAGTTTGCTTCGCGAAAGATCACCGTTAATTGTGTGGCGCCGGGGTACATCGTCACTGAGATGACCGAGAGACTTGGTGAAGATGTCCAGCAGAAGATGCTCGCTGAGATTCCCATGGGAACACTCGGTTCAGCCGATGATGTGGCCGCGGCAGTGCTCTATCTGATCGGTGATGAGGCCGGGTATGTGACCGGTCAGACGATCCACGTCAATGGCGGGATGTATATGTAGCGCAGGGGATTCGTCTCTGGTGCTGATGGTGAAAATTAGTAGTTGCAAATAATACGAATTTGTTCAAAAGTGGTTGACTCCAGGAGTCTTCGTTAATACTGCTGTGGTAGCAGGTAATCTGCGAGTTCGTGAGAAAAATAAACAAGGAGACAGTACAATGGCAATAGATCAGGAAATGGTTGACATAATTGTAGAACAGTTGAGCGTCGAAAAAGATAAAGTCGTACCTAACGCATCATTTGTTGATGACCTTGGTGCGGATTCTCTGGATCTCGTTGAATTGATCATGGCGATGGAGGAAGCATTTGATATCGAGATTCCTGACGAGGACGCAGAGAAAATCGTTACTGTCCAGAATGCAGTCGATTACGTGAATAATCTAAAGTAATTTCTCACCTCTCAGGTACCACTCTTTCAGACTATTTTGGAGGATAACGGATGGTAAACCGCAGGGTGGTGGTCACAGGAACCGGTCTGGTTACTCCTCTTGGAACCGGTGTGGCCAAGGCGTGGAAAAATATCTGCTCCGGAACAAGCGGAATAAGCAGGATTACCCGGTTCGATGCCAGTGACTATGCAGTTCAGATCGCGGCCGAGGTCAGAGATTTCAATGCTGAGGATCATTTTGACAAAAAGGCGATAAAACACCTCGATCTCTTTGTTCAGTACGCAGTCGTGGCAACACGGATGGCGGTTGCCGAAAGCGGTCTTGAGATCGATGAAAAGAACTGCGGGAAAATCGGTGTCATTACCGGCTGCGGTATGGGCGGGCTGCCGACAATTACCCTGCACCATGAAGCGGCACTCGAGAAAGGCTACCGGCGGTTGACTCCCTTTTTTATTCCGATGGTGATACCCAACATGGGGTCCGGCCATATTTCCATGGACATCGGTTCCAAGGGGCCAAACTTAACGCTGACAACAGCCTGTGCCGCAGGTACCCATGCGGTAGGCGAAGCGTTTCGGCATATCAAATACGGGCAGTGCGATGTGATGATTACCGGAGGTGCTGAAGCGGTGCTCTGTCCGCTCGGTATTAACGGTTTTTCGGCAATGAAAGCATTGTCAACCAGAAATGACAGCCCTGCAGAGGCTTCCAGGCCCTTTGATGCTGACCGTGATGGCTTTGTGATGTCGGAAGGTGCCGGCATTCTCGTGCTCGAGGAATATGAGCATGCCCGGGCCAGGGGTGCCACGATCATAGCTGAGATCGCAGGCTATGGGCTGAGCAGCGATTCCTACCACATTGCCGCCCCACCTGAGGACGGTGAGGGTGCGGTCCGCTGTATGCAGATGGCTCTGGATGATGCAGGTTTCAGGCCGGAGGATATTGACTATATAAACGCCCACGGAACCTCAACGCCTCTCAATGACCGCTGTGAGACTACTGCAATTAAAGCCGTTTTCGGTGAAGCGGCAAAAAAACTTGCAATAAGCTCCACCAAGTCAATGACCGGCCACATGCTTGGCGCAGCGGGTGGAATTGAGTCGGTCTTTACCGCGCTGAGCATCCGTGATCAGATTGCCCCTCCGACCATTAATCTCCATAATCCAAGCCCGGAGTGTGACCTTGATTATGTCCCGCTTACTGCGAGGAAAATGGAGATACGGGCAGCAATTTCCAACTCCTTTGGCTTCGGCGGCACCAATGCGGTTGTCGCCATGAAACGTTTTGAAGAATGATTCCCTAACTGGAGAGGAGTGATGAATGTGGTGATAGGTTCAGATCACGGCGGCTACGGCCTGAAAACGTTTCTCCTTTCACGGCTTCAAGAGCATGGATACCAGGTTGATGATGTCGGTACGTATTCCCCGGACTCCGTTGACTATCCCGATTTTGCCGACCAGGTCTGCAAAAAGGTTAAAGAGCGGCCGGATTCGCTTGGAATTCTTATCTGCGGAACCGGCGTCGGCATGTCCATTGCGGCAAACAGGAATTATGAAATCCGCGCCGCGCTCTGCCATGATGAGTATAGTGCGCGGATGAGTCGCGAACATAATGATGCCAACGTTCTCTGTCTCGGAGCACGGGTTGTCGGCAAAGGTCTTGCTGCAGCAATCGTTGATATCTGGCTCCGTAGTTCCTTTACGGGAGGGAGGCATCAGAGGCGCGTTGATAAATACAGCAGGTGATGTATGCGAGATGCCCAAGCAAAAAGCCGACCTAGCCTTTGAGCAGGATCGGCTTTTTGTTTTTCCGCTGGTTGTATTCCGCTCGCTCGATTACGAAAATGCAGTGTCCTCATCTCGTAAGAGAGGGTGAGGACACACAGACATCAAGAAGAGATTATCTAGAGCCTGGAGAACAGAATGAAATGCCCATACTGCGGTCATCTGGACAATAAAGTTATTGATTCACGATTGAACAAAGAGGCAACAATCACCAGGAGAAGGCGATCCTGTCTGTCCTGTGATCAGCGTTTCACTACCTACGAGAGGCTTGAGGTGATGATGCCTGTTCTGGTGAAAAAGGATGGGAGACGGGAAACGTGGGATCGAAAGAAAATTGTCATGGGGTTGGAAAAAGCCTGTGAGAAAAGGCCGGTCAGCAGGGATGCGATCGACGCATTTGTTGACCAGATTGAACACAATCTCCAGGACATGGGGTCCAAAGAGGTCCCGTCATCGGTTATCGGCGAGTGGGTTATGGAAAATCTCTCTGACCTTGATGAAGTCGCGTATGTCCGTTTCGCCTCCGTCTATCGACAGTTCAAGGATGTTAATGAATTCATGGATGAACTGAAGACACTGTTAGAAGATCGGGATCAGGCTGACTGAGCCTGCTCCGGGTACAGCGTATGTCTGACAAGCGAGCTGAACATTTTATGCGGCTGGCCCTGAAGGAGGCCAGAAAAGGGTTGGGCAGAACATCGCCGAATCCTTGCGTGGGCGCCGTGATCGTTAAAGATGACAGGGTTGTTGCCAGCGGCTATCATCGCCGGGCGGGAACCCCTCACGCAGAGATACATGCGCTGCAAATGGCCGGCGACAACGCCGTCGGTGCCGATTTGTATGTGACCCTTGAGCCCTGCAACCACCATGGGCGCACTGGTCCCTGCAGTCACGCGGTTGTCGCAGCCGGCATCAAAAAAGTTGTCGTCGGCATGCGCGATCCCAATCCGCTCGTCAATGGCTCTGGGATCGATTACCTGCGCAGCAGAGGTATTGAAGTCGACTGCGGCGTGCTCGAAAAACAGTGTCGGGACCTCAATAAAGCGTTCCTGAAATATATCCTGACGGCTCGGCCCTGGGTCGTCATGAAAGCCGGCCTGAGCCTCGATGGCCGACTGAGCTACCGTCCGGGAGCAGGTGGTGAGATTACCGGCCCGGAGAGTTTCAGAAAAGTCCATCGCCTCCGGCATACGATCGACGCTATTCTGGTAGGGATCGGAACCATCAGGGCAGACAACCCGTCCTTGACCACACGGCTTCAGCGTGGGCGGGGCAAAGACCCTCTCCGTATTGTTCTTGATTCAAAACTGCAGATCGATGAAAGCGCCCGGATTCTGAAAGTTGAATCGGCTGCTCGGACATGGATTTTCTGCCTGGAAACAGCAGATTCCGACAAGATGACGCGGTTGCGGGAGTGCGGAATAATGGTGTCTGGCGTTGCCCGGAACAACGCTGGCCGGGTTGACCTTGACGAGGTGCTGAAGCGTGTCGCGGCCCGGGGACTCACCTCGGTGATGGTGGAAGGGGGGGGCAACGGTTCACGGCGCGTTCCTCCTCCAGCGCCTGGTTGACTACGCCTATCTCTTTTATGCACCGATCTTTGCAGGAGATGGCGGCGTCCCCTTTGTTTCAGGCCTGCAGGTTCATGGTGGAAAAGAGCAGGCTATAAAACTCGTTGATGTGGCGGGCAGGCGGTATGGTAGCGACTGGCTGGTGCACGGCGATGTCGTTTACCCGGATTGAAAACGGTCAGGTCTAAGCGCTGGTTCGGTCCTGTTCAAGAAGGTTTTTAATTCTTTCCCAAGCGTTGCTCATCTCATCGAAACCGTTAAAAGTGATTGAAATGGTTACCTGATCTTTTTCAAATGAGGGGCTGTGGGAGAGGCTGCAGTTAGCCGGCAGCCCAAGACCTTTTTGCAGCTCGCGAAACTGTTTTTCTGCCTTGCTGCTCAGGGGATGGCTCGCTTCATGGAGGGCATTCATCAGGCTGGCAGCAGCCTGGGGACGGTTGGCGGGCAGGTTCTCCGGCAGAAAATCCCTATAACCACAATGGAAAAGGTTTTTGATGGTACCTCCCTGGCGGGTGGCAATAACCTGGCACATGTCAATGAGTCGTTTCTGTTTGTTCTTGTTCAGGCCAAGCGCCAGGAAGAGATCACAGAGAAAAATCCGGTCCTCGGGTACAATGGAGCAGAGTGTCAGCCCGGTCTTGTCTGAAATGGCCTGACGATGAATTGCATCCCGTATCGGCTGTTCGAGCATGAGCAGCGGCAGGAAGCGCCGCAGCTTACGGTAGGAATCGATGTTCAACCGCTCCATGACCTCATCGCGTGATTCCCCGGGAACCAGGGATTCAACCAGCTTCAGAAAGCGCGCGGTCATAATGGCACAGAGCGGCCCGCTTAGGCGCTGCTCCTCCAGTATGATCGCCAGGAGTTCAACCGTTTCAGCAGGGGCGACCACTCTGCAGAGCACATCCCGGTCGCTGTTGATTGCCTGCAGGGCCCGAATTCTTCTGTTTCCACAGACCAGCTGATACCCCTCATGCTCCTTCATGACGATCGGCGGGTGCAGGAGGCCGAACCGCTTTATGGAGAGGAGAAAATCAGGAGACAGGCTGTCGCTCAGGTCTCGGTGAAGCGTGAATCGATCAATATCAGAATCAAGCAGTGTCTTCAGGGAGAGGCTCTGGATGGAATCTATTTTCATTGGGAGGGGAACGACAAAGCTGTTTTACCACAAGGGGCAGCGTGATAAAACAGCTTGAAAATTACAGGAGAATAGGGCGGTTTTGGTCTACGGGATCAAGGTGATTGCATTTATTTGTTGATCTTGTCTCGCAGAATACCGGATGGCTTAAAGGTGACGACCCGACGGGCATCAAGTGTCAGTTCTTCTCCCGTCTGGGGATTCCTGCCCCTGCGGGAGTTTTTGTCCTTGACGTTAAATTTGCCGAAACCGCTGAGGAGCAGATCTGAACCATTTATGAGTGACTCTTTCGACAGCCGCAAAAACGCTTCAACTGAATCGGTTGCCTGAGCCTTGGTCAGGCTCTCGTGATTCTTGTAAACCTGTTGTACGAGATCAGCTTTTGTCAGTGTCATATTCTCCTCCAGAAGAAGTTGTTTTTCTGTACGCTCAGCTACAATGATATACTTACGGCAAAGAAAGTCAATAGTATCAGGTGATTATTTTTGTTTTTCGGCAGCCAACCATTCCCGTTTATATGTTTCCGGCCATCTGAAAGATTGGAAGATACATGGCGACGACCAGGGTGCCGATCATGCCTCCGAGAAAAACCATCATGAAGGGTTCAATCATCGCCGTCAGGTTAGAGACTGCCTGATCAACCTCTTCATCGTAAAAGTCGGCTATTTTTTCAAGCATCGTGTCAAGAGCGCCCACCGATTCGCCGACATTTATCATCTGCACGACCATATTGGGAAATACTCCGCTTTCCTCGAGCGGCTCAGCGATCGGTCGTCCTTCTGCGATGGAATCGGCAACACGAAATACCGCCCTTTCGATAACCTTGTTTCCTGACGTTCTGGCGACAACCTGGAGCGCCTCGAGGATTGGCACACCACTTTGCAGCATGGTGCTGAGCGTCCTGGTGAATTTGGCTACCGCCACCTTTCTGATCAGCATGCCGACGACCGGCAGACGCAGAAAGGTCTGATCGATGCGCAAGCGGCCCTTTTCAGTGGAGTATACCTTTCTGAAACCATAGATAATGGCGATAAATGGAAGGATGATCCAGATGAGGTTTTCTTTGAAGGCATTGCTTATTGCCACAACGACCAGCGTGGGTACAGGCAATGTCGCATCCATCTGGGAGAACATCTCCTCGAAAACGGGGATGACGAAGACGAGAATGACAACCAGGATCAGCAGCGAAATTGCCAGACAGATGGCAGGATAGGTCATCGCACCCTTGACCTTTTTTTTCAGCGCCATGGCCTTTTCCATGAAGATAGCGAGTCTGCTGAGAATCGTGTCGAGGATACCGCCCGTTTCGCCGGCCTCGATCATGTTGGAATAGAGATTGTCGAACACCTTGGAATGCTTGCGCATTGAATCGGCAAAGGTGGTACCCGATTCTACATCCCGCTGAATCGTCGAGAGCGTTTTTCTAAAGGTGGAATTTTCCTGCTGCTTGCTGAGAATCTCAAGGCACTGAACAAGCGGCAACCCGGCGTCGATCATCGTTGAGAGCTGCCGGGTAAAGATGACGATGTCTTTTCCGGTAACTTTGGGTTGAAAAAATGATATATTTTCAAAGAGATCTTTTGGCTTTTCCTTTACAACAGGAGAGGTGATCCGCATGCGTTTCACATGGGCAAGGGCGGATGCCTGGTCAGGCGCCTCCACTTCTCCCTTGCGTTTTTCTCCATAAGAGTTTTTACCTTTCCAGATATAGACAGGCATGACAATCTCCAAAGTTCACAAAAAGTTCAATTCCAGTTGTCTGGATGACGGGGTGACGTTGAATGTTTGAATTATCACAAATCTTATTATATTCCATGAGTTTGTAGAATACAAGGGAGCTCTGGCGAGATTTGATTTTTCTTCAGTAACGTTTTTTAAGTGTACGTAAATAATGAAGTAAATTAGTTAATTACGATAAGGTAATCGGTTTCTCTGAAGACTCCAAACCAGATAAAAATGATAGAATATCCTTGCTGAAGCAATAAATATTTGTTAGATTAACTGACCCGCGGTTAGCTGCGGTTAGTTCGTTTCATGAACACTAATCATTGCAAAGAAACTATTTGTACGTTTGATGTACCGATGAGGAGGATGTCATGCAGGAGGCTGCTTTAAAGTATAGTAACGGTAATTTCAAGCCGATTGTCGAGAAGTGTGAAAATTGTGAAAGAATTGTAGAGGAGTCGGGAACACGGTTTTGCCGGACTTTTGTAAATCCTGAGGCCAAATGGAAGCTGGGGATCTGCAATTTTGCAACACACCAGAAACCGGAAATTATTGTTGCCAACGTGCGTATAAACCCACTCAAGGCCGCAAAACGAGCTTCGAAATCAAAGAAATAAGCAGGCGGTAAAACTGCTGACTGGCTTAAACATAAAGGCCTCTATCCCTGTCAGGAACGGGGGTGAGGCCTTTGTTTTTTGTTCGTTTTTAGCTCAGGACCTGCCGACTCCGGCATAGGTGAACCCTTTTTCCTTGAGGGCTGCGGGAGCATATACATTCCGCAGGTCGATAAAAACGGTTTCTTTCATAACAGACTTCAGCCTGTCAAAGTCAAGTGCCCGATACTGGTTCCATTCCGTCATCAGGATCACCGCGTCAGCTCCGCTGCAGGCGTCATAGGCATTCTCGGCATACTCGATGCCGGGCGGCAGGACTTTTTTCGCTTCTTCAACCCCCTGCGGGTCATGGGCCCTGATCCTGGCCCCTTTTTCCATCAGGGCCGGGATGATGGTGATCGACGGTGAATCTCTCATGTCATCAGTTTCCGGTTTGAACGTCAGGCCGAGTACGGCCACTGTTTTTCCTGCTTCTGAACCGCCCATGATGTCCCTTATTTTCTTTACCATCTTTGCCTTCTGGGCCGCGTTTGCTTCAACGGCTGCCTCGACGATTCGCAGGCTCTGGCCGTTTTCCTGGGCGATCCTCATCAAGGCCAGCGTATCTTTGGGAAAACACGATCCCCCGTACCCCGGACCCGGATGGAGAAATTTTGAACCGATCCGGCCGTCCATACCGATACCGCGGGCGAGTGCCACGACATCGGCACCAATTACATCACAAAGCTGCGATATCTCATTGATAAAACTGATTTTAGTGGCAAGAAACGCATTGGCGGCATATTTGGTCAGTTCAGCCGTTTCGATGTCGGTTTTGACAATCGGTGTCTCCTGAAGGTAAAGTGGCTGGTATATGGCTCTCAGCACCTTCTCCGCCCGCTCGGACTCAACCCCGATTACAACCCGGTCAGGCCGCATAAAATCACTTATGGCAGCTCCTTCCCGGAGAAATTCGGGGTTTGAGGCAACATCGAAATCTGCCTCCGGGTTTACCTCGCTGATAATGCGGGCGACTTGCCTGGCAGTGCCGACGGGGACGGTACTCTTGTCAACAATGATCGTGTAATTTTTCAGGTAGGCGGCAACTTCCCTGGTTGCCTCGTAGATATAGCTGAGATCGGCATAGCCGTCACCTCGCCTGCTGCTCGGGGTGCCAACGGCAAGAAACACTGCCTCTGCAGATGCAACCGCCTCTGCCAGATCGGTTGTAAAACAGAGATGCCCGTTCTCGACATTTTTGCTGACGAGCGCTTCGAGTCCGGGTTCGTAGATAGGAATAATCCCCTGCTTCAGTTTCTCTATCTTTTCCCTGATCTTGTCGACGCAGACAACGTGATGGCCGAATTCGGCAAAACAGGTTCCGGTAACCAGTCCAACATATCCGGTTCCAATCATCGTGATTTTCATTGTTCAAGCTCCTTTTTGTCCGGGCTCTTTTATTGGTGCGGACGCCGGCCAAAGATGGCGGTTCCGATACGGATGAGTGTTGCCCCTTCCTCGATGGCCAGCCGGTAATCAGCGGACATACCCATCGACAGCTCGACAAACGTTTCGGGGAGAAGCTCCTTTGCCTGCAGCTGCTCAGCAAGGCATCTGAGATCCCTGAAATAGCCTCTTGTCTTAGCCGGGTTTTCGGTAAAGGGCGGCATGGTCATCAGTCCTTTTGGCCGCAGGTTTTTCAAGCCGTTGATTTCCTTGACCAGGGTTTCGGTCTCTTCGGGCAAAACACCGGATTTTACAGTATCGTAGCCGATGTTAACCTGAATGAGAACATCAAGTTTCTTGTTGAGCTGCTGGAGATGACGGTTGAGCGCCGAGGCTATTTTCAGCCGATCTACGGTTTCGATCATGTCAAAAATTTCTGCTGCCACGCGGGCCTTGTTGCTCTGCAGGTGGCCGATGAAATGAAACTTGACGCGATCTTTGAGCAGCTCTTTTTTTTCAGCAGCCTCCTGGAGGTAATTCTCACCGAAAAGGAGCTGGCCGCAGTCACGGGCTTCAATGATTGCCTCTACCGGAAATCTTTTGGAGACGGCGACGATTTTTACCTGCTTCGGATCTCTGCCGCAGGCAAGAGCGGTGCGGGTGACGTTATCCTGGATTGCTGCCAGATTGTCTTTTATCATGGGTAATTGCCAGCTTGGATGATCAGTTGTTGGTGGAAAAAGAGGTTTTGAATAATCGACAGGCATTGGCACTTGTCCTGTCGGCAATATCTTCCAGCGATGTTCCTCGTATCTGTGCGATTGCCTCAGCTATATAAAGGGTATAGGCCGGCTCATTTCTTTTTCCACGACAGGGGACCGGGGCGAGAAACGGACCGTCTGTTTCCACCAGCACCCGGTCAATCGGTGCCCGGGCGGCAACCTCGCGCAGACTCTGGGCATTTTTATAGGTTACAATGCCGGGAATGGAGATCAGCAGATTGCAATCAATAATCTTCTCGGCAAAATCAAGATTTCCTGAAAAACAGTGCATGATGCCGCCATGATCAAAGGGGCCCTCATCTCTAATGATCTTCAGGCAGTCTTCGTGAGCATCTCTGTCATGAATTATGACAGGCAGTTGCAGTTCCCTGGCAAGGCGAAGCTGCTGCCGGAATAGGGTGCGCTGGACCTCGGGCGGCGAGTATTTTTTTGCATAATCCAAACCGATCTCTCCATAACCAACTATCATATCTTTATGTTTTTCTGCAAGTAACGCAAGCTTTGAAAGATCATCTTCCTGGACGTGCCTGGCGTCGTGAGGATGCACGCCAATAGCTACACGCAGCATGGTATGTGTTTCGGCAAGATGCAGTGCACGAAGCGAGCTGGCCAAATCGGTGCCAATCGTGACGATGCCGAGGACCCGATGGTCTGCAGCTCGCTGTAAAACCAGTTCAAGATCATCCTGGTAGACATTCATATCCAGATGACAATGGGAGTCTATCAGATAAGAGGGTGCTCTGAGGCCAGGCAGGGGTGGTGGACTTTTTTGGGTCATTGAATACCTCCAGGCAGCTTTCTTAGCAAATTCCCGGGCAGTCTGCAATCCCCTATTTGACAATTTTCGACAGGGAATCGTTTCTCCAGATGAGCGGTAATAAAATGTTTGAAAGATTATGAATACGGCAAAAAGATAATTGTGTATATCGGGGGCCGTTTGAGCGGGGGTTACGATATTGAAATTTCACCTTTGTTTTATCGCTAACATCTTGTAATCATCTGGTATTTGTGCTGGGAATATGACGGTCCTGTAGCATGTTCCTTCTTTATGCATCTGATTTTTAATAATAAAATCAAAAAACCCCTTCAACTCATAAAAATATTATCGTATAGTTATAGGTGAGTAACTGGAGTAGATACCGTTATTGTCCAGTAAGCCGTGAAATGCAAGGAAAAAACGGTTTATCAAACAGCAACTGTCTAATCACTATTGTGCCTGGATCTGAACAAGTTTCACCAGAAGAAAAGAGAGGGAACGAACGGTCCAATAACGCTGTCAAATGTTGGCGCGGCTTTACGCTGAACCGGTGAAGCGGTTCATAACCAAGATGAGGGAAAAGGCATGAATTACGGAATTGTCAGTCAGGAGCAACTTGAGCAGATCGATAGGATTCTTTCTGAAAAGTTGATAAAGCTCGGTGTTGACTGTGTCATCATTATCGATATGGCTGGAAATATCATCACGGCAAAAGATAACGGCACGAGTAAATATGATGTTTATTCTTTTGCCGCCCTGGCTGCAGGAAACTTTGCCACCGTTGATGCGATGGCGAAACTCGTCGGCGAACAGGAGTTCTCCCTGCTCTTTCATAAGGGGCAGGATTCAAATATTCATTTCAGTAAAATTGATGATGAACTGCTTCTTATCTCCATGTTCGGCAAGGAGATATCTCTTGGTTTTCTGCGCTTGAATGTGGTTGATGTCATCGAAAAAATACGTCAATTGTGGAACAAGAAATAAAATACTGTATCACTGGTGAGTTGCATAGTCTGCGCAACAAATACGTTTTTATGGGGGGAGTGAGTTGAGTTTTATCAACTTAAAAGATAAGGTTGTTCAGGTTAAAATCGTCTATTACGGTCCCGGCCGCTGCGGTAAGACGACAAACCTGGAGTATATAAACAAAACCTATCGCAAGCAGATCGTCTCGGAAATGGTGAGTCTCAAAACTCATGGTGATCGAACCTTGTTTTTTGATTTTCTGCCCTTTGACATGGGCAAAATCAAGGGCTATGACATCAAGATACAACTCTACACCGTCCCGGGACAGGTGAAATACAATGCAACAAGGAAACTGGTTTTAAGAGGTGTCGACGGCATTGTTTTTGTTGCCGATGCGATGGCCAAGCAGCGCGAAAAAAATATCAGGTCTCTCAACCAGTTGCACGAGAATCTGCAGTCCTACAAAGAGAGTATATTCAGGATTCCTCTGGTTATGCAATACAACAAGGTTGACTTGAAGGAACATGGAATACCGATTCTGCCGACCGAGGTATTGCAGAAAGATTTAAACAGCAGATTAAAAGTTCCATATTACGAGGCGAGTGCTATAACCGGCTATAATGTGGCACTGACATTGAAGAAAATTATATCTTCAACCGTTATTTCGATACAGAAAAAACTACTCTAGAGAGAAGACACGGTGGAACAGAACACACTCAGCCAATATGATGATGATCTCACTGTTGGGATGGAGGAAGCAGAAGATTTTCTCGACACCGGATTCGTTGATTTATTTGAGCATTCGAGTAGCAATGGCTCGCCTATCTCAAGGCTTAAAACCATTGTCCTTTCTATCGATTGGGAAATTAATAATGAAATCCTCACCCAGTTTAACGACGAACTGCTGGTACTCAAGGATGTCTGGAAAAACGATCAGGTAAAGCTGGTCTACGTGCAGGCCCTTGAAAAAATCAGCAAATACATCTATCAGTTCAAGGCCGATGCTCATCCAAATGCGATTAAACTGCTGCTGACGTTTTATTATAATCTTGAAAAAATCGTACTCGAAACAACCTTGAGCGATGCTGAGGTAAAAGACATCCTGCGCGGCGATGTAAAAAAGTTTGAACAGTTAAAACAGAAGATCGGCATTGCGCCGGCCTCAGGCAAGCCAGGATCCGAGGACGAAGCCGCCTCCGCTGCTCATGCTGCTGAGCAGGTAGAGCAGCGCCCGGTCCTCTTTAACCTGAAGGCCTGCATTCTGGGGATGGACTGGGAGATAACCGAACGTGAACTGGCTGATCTTGGTAATGAGGTCACGCGTCTCGAAAAGGAGTTCGCCGGCAGGAAACCCCAGCTGATCCTGCTGCAGGGCATTGCTGCACTTGGCGGATATATAAAACTCAAGAAGAGCGACGCCCATGCCGATGCCTTCAGACTACTCTATTCGCTCTATGAAGGTCTTGAGAAAATCGTTGTCAATCCCAATCTGTCGAAGGAGGCAATTAAAGAAATCCTCCTTCCTGAAGTAGAAAAATTTGAAGATTTCAAACAGGTCATCGCCGCAACCATCACCCCGGAAGCCATCGCCGGAAAGATCGTTGATGAAGAGTCCTCGGTCAGCGGTGAAGATGAGAGCGTCGACGCTGTTGCACCTGCTTTTTCTGATATGCCGGAAGAAATCCACGGCTTTCAGGCCGAGGAGGAGGCTGCCACGCTTGGCGCTTCAAGTGATGTCGAAGACCGCCTTGACACTTTTTTGGCAGGAGAAGAATCATCAGACGCTGGTGAAAAAGAGAGCGCTTTGCCGCCTGAAGCTATCGAGAAGATCGACTCCTTCTTTGGTGACGATCTGGCAAACGACGCCTTATCCTTGTCCTCCATTAGCCCGGAGGATGCCCTGAAGGGTGTAGATGTTGAGACCGATGCGGATGATGATTCTGATGAGGAAGCGCTGCCGACTCGGGGAGACGGCTTGCTTGCTCCGGCTCTTGCAGATTCTGGCGATAGCGAGCCGCATGGTTTCAATCCAGATGCAGGCGGGGAAGAATCACTCTATTCTGCCGCCGAGGTGGACGAAAGTCTCGGTGATATCTTCGCAGACGATCCTGCCCAAGAAACGGTAAGCCAGGCGGCAGCTCTCCAGGGTGTCAATGTCGAGACCGATGCTGATGACGACAGCGATGAGCAGCCGCTGCCGACAGAAGAGGACGACATTGCACCTGCACTTGCTCTGGATGATGCGGTTTTTGAGATTCCGGAAGACATTGGGGCTGAAGATGAAGTGTCTGAAATCGACGCCCAAATAGAAACATTTTTTGGTGATGTCGGGGATGACGAGGTGGTCGATGCCGGAGAGGACAGCATCCCTGAAACGCCATTTGATCAGGCCGCGGAAGAAGAGCCTGCGGATGACGGGGTGGTCGATGCCGGAGAGGACAGCATCCCTGAAACGCCATTTGATCAGGCCGCGGAAGAAGAGCCTGCGGATGACGGGGTGGTCGATGCCGGAGAGGACAGCATCCCTGAAACGCCGTTTGATCAGGCCGCGGAAGAAGAGCCTGCAGATGACTTTGCCGAGATTTCTGAATCCCATGATGCAGCGCCGAAAGATGTGCAGGCAGGTATTGACACGTTCTTTGCTGAACCTGAAGAAACGAGCGCTTCATCCACACCTTTTGAAATTTTCTCAGAACCTGCGCGAGACGGTGTCGAAGGCGTCGAGGTTTCTGCAGATGAAGGAAGGGAAGATGAACTGCCGATCGAGGTCGAGGAACCCGAGGACCAGATAAGCCTTGTCGATGACGGTTCCTGGGATGACCTGCCGGAAGACGGGGTGTCAGCGGTTGAGCCTCCCGCTGATTCTGAAGTTTCCCTCGCTGGAGGGGAGGAGGAATTACATTTTGAAGCAGTTGGTGAAGAAGCATTTGTAGACGCAGCAGAAGAGATACCGCTTGGCCTGCTGGATGATGAACCTGATATCGAGGCTCAGGTCGACGCGCAGCCAGGTTTTGAGACCGTTGCCGAGGATGGAGCAGAAGAGCAGATCGAAAGTGAAGAAGCGTTCTGGGATGAAGGCATCGGTGCTGAATCCTTTGCTGATGAGGACGGAGCTCGGTCTTTTGATACGGCGTTTGAGGAAGATGAAAAAGACAGATGGACTCCTGAAGAAATTCCAAGCCTTGAGCAGACAGCGGCTGAGGATGAAAATGTCCAGGATTCACAGATTACTGACCCCATTGGTCTGGCGGCTTCAAGTTTTGGCTCTGACTCCGAGGAAGAGGCCTTCTTTGCGGCAATCGACAACCGCATCGACGAACCTGGTGAGATTCAGATTGAACTGCTGGCAGAAAGTGATGCCGTCGAGAGTGAGTTGGTAACGGATCATGATGAAGAAGGGGATGGCGATCTCGTCCAGGAACTTGACCAGGCGAATGCAACCGCGCCGCAGGAGACGCTCGTCGAAGAGCCGGGAGACGAACTCGAGGCTCAGCCGTTTGCTCTTGATGATGAACTTTCAGGGCTCAGGGCAGGGGTTGCCTCTCTCGGGGTTGAGATCAACGAGCGTATCGTTGACGGGCTCTTGACAGAAATTAACCAGGTACGGCAGCGAATGGTTTCCAGGCCGGTTGAGAAGACCTTCCTGCAGCTGCTGTCAACCATTGTCCAGCATATCGGCCACTATAAGTATGAATCGAGCTCCGAGGCTCATACCCTCATGCTCTCTGTTTTTGATAAGCTTGAATTGTCTCAGAAAGATAGCGTCAGCCAGGAACAATCTCAGGAAGCACTCCTGACAGAAACCTGTAAGGTCCTTCTCTGGCAGCAGAAAATGCTTGATCGGCAGGTGGTTAAAAACAAAGATGAACTGAGCTTTGTCAATTCGGTCAGTAGCAGAATGCCCGAGGTGGAAAAAGAGCTGGCGGCTGATGAATATGAAACGCAGGCAGCGCCTGTCCCTGAGCCTCATGGAGATTCCGAACAGGACTTCAGTGCCGTTTTCGAGCCGGTTGATGAAGAGGACTTTGCTGCTGTAGAAGAAATTGAGGCGACCCAGGAAGGAATCGAGCAGGAACTCGGAGATGCGTTAAGCAGGGATGATTCTCAGGCAGGCGGGGAGGCCGCCGGCGATACGGATAAGCTGGTGGTAAGCAGCAGAGCAGAAAGCAAACTCGATATTAAAGGGCTTTCAGTCCTGTTGTCCGGGATAGTCAAAAGAGAAATGAAATCGCTTAAAGATCTTCTGCAGACAGAGTTAAAGTCGCTCAAAGACAAGTTCAGGGACAAGGATTAGTACTTTCAATCCCAGGCGAATTCATATCAGGGACGGCAGCGCTCATCCAATTCGCTGATTTGACCTTTCATCACGCTCCCCGATCACGAGATCGTGGCGATGGATGTCTCAATCGAGACGCTTCGCCGCGATCTTTTTCGTTGTCATTGCTGTTTCAGCTTACCGCTATCCGGAAAATCCAGAAAAATACGATTAGCCTCATGACCCTGGCGTCAGCGGGGCAGACCTGCCGATCCTGAACTCGCCGGGCCGGCAAACAGCTTTTACAATCTGTTGCGCTGGCAGACCATTCCTGCGAACAAACGCTGCGAAACCCTGTCGCCTGGATGGATCGGCAGGGTCATCCGTGGGTCACCAGGGCAGTTATTGACAGCAGCAGGTAGGCCAGGAGCAAGAGGCCGACGCCGGAGAGCAGCAGCAGGAACCACCGCTGCGGGCCGGGCAGCATGGTAAGGAGGAGAATAAAAAAACCGGGTAGCAATACACCGGCAATTACGGGTGGCAAATACCTGAGCAACTCTTGGAGTCCCAGGAAAAACCATGGGCCGGTTATGTAGAATCGGCCGAGCTCTTCCGGGTCCATCGGAGCCTCGATAAAGATGCTGAAGGATAGGATGGCGGCGATAAGCAGGAGATAGCCGGAAATCCTGACCGGGTACCTGCGCAGGTGATCCCACGCCAGTATCAGCAGGAGAAAATCCAATGATATGACGTGATGCAGATAGACGCGCTGCATACCGTTATCAGTAATGGAGAACAGCAGTTCATTGAGAATCGAACCGAAAACGGGTATGGCAAGAAGGATGTTTTCTGCAATCATTCCCGCTGAAGCGCCGGTACTGTCGCTGCGCAGAACATATCCGGTGAACAGCAGCAGCAGGATAACCGGAAGCGTTAAAACAAGCAGGATTCTGCGGCTGTGGGTATAGGTAACCGTTTTTTTCAGGACGAGTACGTAGTGGAAAACAGCAAACAGAAAGAAAAACTGGCTTGAATAAAAATGCAGTGAGCGGAAGTATTTTCCATACGGGATAAGGACGTCAAGGGCCGCTGTCGAGTAGAACGGTTCCGAGAGATCGTACTGCAGGCCGACTACGATACCGGAGAGTAGCGAGATATAAAGACAGACAAGACTCCAGGCCCCCCATTCTATGCTGCCGAGCAGTTGAGCGAACGGTGATTTCTTCAGCTGTACAGATGAGGCTGTCCAGTTCACGGGCACCCCATGGCAGTCAGGTGGTCACAATAAATGCTGGAGGGTCTGCTGTTCTCTCGACCAGGTAGCGTTGCAGCTGTTTCTGCGAAGGCCCGTTGATAACCGCGCCGGCGGTGGTAAACCTGCTCTGGTGGCAGGGACATTCAAGGATATCTTCTTTCTCCTTGTAGTGCAGACGGCAGCCGAGATGGGTGCACTTTCTGGAAACCGCCCAGACGCGCTCTTCTTCAGCAAAAATAAAGAAATCCTCCAGAGCCAGGAAATGATCCTGTTTCAAAGGTTCGGAGACTTTTACGGTCACCGGCTTACGGGGTACCCTGTGACCTATGAAGCGAATGAAGGGGTAAAGCAGCAGAATGGAGCCGGCAATGATGACCAGTCGGCGGGTCAGTGTGGGCTTGGCGTTGCGTTTTGTCATTGGTTGGGAAAAACGATAAAATGATCACTTCCGGCGGTATTTTTCGATCATCATCTGGTGAACATGAGCAGGGACCATGTCTGCAACATCGCCGCCATGCTGGGCAGCAGCCTTGACAATAGACGAGCTGATGTAGATCCAGCGGAATCCGGGCATCAGAAACACGGATTCAACGGAGCGTTCGAGTTTCCGGTTCATCAGCGCCAGCTGAAATTCATAGTCAAAATCGGAAACTGCCCTGAGTCCTCGTATGATTGCGCGGGCTCCTCTTTCTGCTGCGTATTCAACCAGCAGGCCGTCAACTGTGTCGACTTCAATCCTTGAGTTTCTGTCTTCAAAGCATTGTTCGATCATGGCTACCCTTTCAGCCAGGCTGAACAGGGGCTCCTTCCCTGGATTGACTGCAATGGCGATGATGATCTTGTTAAAGAGGCTCAAACCGCGATCGATGATGTCAATATGACCGTTGGTAATGGGATCAAATGTTCCGGGGTAGATGGCAAGAGATTTGCCGTTTAAGGCTGATGGAGAAGTCATGTGTTCTGTTCCGAAGGTTCAGGTGTTGATAGCGATTTTCGCATGAAAAAATGAAAACAACTGTCCCCGTAACATCGGCAGCTTTCAAGGAACACGTTGTTTAGGGTTAGGTCGAGGTCCACGCCTTTTTCTTCCTCGATTATTATTAATACCTTTTGTGCAAGAACTGTACTGTTATCAAGCAAAAACAGTATTTTTTCCGAGAAGCCCCGCTGATAAGGCGGATCGGCGAATATCAGGTTGAACGGCCTGGCGAAAGATTGCTTGTTGCTGAACGGCAGAGAGCGTCTCATGTCATGTTGGATTATCCTGCTGCGCTGTCTGCCATCGGGGACAAGGCCAATGTTCTTCTGTATCAGGGCGAGCGCCTGTCTGCTGGCATCAACAAAGGTGACTGACCGGGCACCTCGGCTCAATGCTTCGCAGCCGAGTGCTCCGGTTCCTGCAAAAAGATCAAGAACCTCACTGTTTCTGACCTTTGAACCGATGATGGAAAACAGTGCTTCCCGAGCGCGGTCTGCAGTGGGACGTATCTCCCTGCTCCGGGTGGGCGGGGTAAAAAGCTTCCGCCCTCTTGCCAGGCCGCTGATTATTCTCATCTCTATCCACTTCAGAGGGCAGGGAGGTAAAGGTTGTCTTGCGGCGCCGGTTTGCCAGCAGGCAACACAGCAATCCCGCCGCCTGAAGTATTCTCAACCAGCCGCCGTGAATGTTTGTTTACCTCAACGATTTACACCGCCTCAGCTTATACGGGCCGGGGTATACACAAAAGCACATCGATAGCTATACCAGGCTCGCGAGAACTGTTTCTCCGGCCTTTACCTTATCGCCGAGGCTGACCATAGGCTGAGAATCTGCCGGGAGATAGACATCAACCCGTGAGCCAAAGCGGATAAGGCCAAACCGGTGGCCCCGGGTGATCGAATCTCCGGGTTCAAGACGGCAGACGATGCGGCGGGCGATCAATCCCGCAATCTGGACGAAGGTAATCTCGTTGTCCTTATGATCGGTCACGGTTACCGCGCAATATTCATTTTTAAGATGGGCGTTCTGATTGTCGGCAGCCAGGAACGCTCCCGGAACATAGGCCACCCGCCTGACGATGCCTGATACCGGGTTCCGATTGACATGCACATTGAAGACATTCATGAAAATGGAGATTTTCAGACGTTCCTGATCCGAAAAGCGCACATCCGTTACGGTCTCGGAGACAATCACCTTGCCGTCGGCCGGGGACAGAACCGTTTCATCACCGGTCGGGATTATTCGTTCAGGGTCCCTGAAGAACATCAGGACAAACGTCGTTGCACAAAGCAGCGCAATGGTCAGGACAGGATAGCCGAGAATTGCGCAGACAAGGGAGAGAAAAGCCGCGTAGAAGATGAACGGATAGCCTTCTTCGGCCACGGGTATTTTTGTTTCGAGCATGAGGAGCGTCCGCTATTTGTTTTTTCCCGCCCGGCTGATGGCAATCGTTCCGGTGCGGATGATTTCCTTGATGCCGATCGGCCTGAGAATGTCTATTACCGCCTGGATTTTTGAAGCTGAACCAGTCACTTCAACAGCATAGCTTTTGGCACTGACGTCAATGACTTTACCCCTGAAAATGTCAATAACCCTGAGAACCTCGGCGCGGGTGTGGGATTCTGCCTTGACCCGGATCAACACCATTTCCCGTTCGACGAAATCCCCCTCACTGATATCGTAAACCTTGATGACATCGATGAGTTTGTGCAGCTGTTTGGAAATCTGTTCAACGATGTTTTCGTCGCCTTCTGTCACCAGGGTCAGGCAGGAAACATGTTCATCGATCGTCTCAGCGGCACAGATACTTTTGATGTTGAACCCCCGGCCGCTGAAAAGGCCCGTTACCCGGGACAATACACCTGGTTTATTCTGAAGCAGAACGGATAGCGTGTGTTTCATACACCCCTCTGGAGAGAAATAAGCGCCTTAAACCAGCAGCATCTCAGTGGTGGATTTCCCCGCCGGCACCATTGGGAACACTCCTTCCTCCCGTGATATCCTGAAATCCATAACCACGGTGTTATCTGTCGCCAGCGCCTCTTTGATGACTCCTTCCACTTCGCTCTTTTTTGTGGCTCGGAGGCCGACGGCATCGTAGGCCTCGGCGAGTTTGACAAAGTCGGGGGCGACATCCATGACCGTCGAGGCATAGCGTTTGTCATAAAACAGTTCCTGCCACTGGCGTACCATACCGAGAAACTGATTGTTGAGTATCGCAATCTTGACCGGGCAGTTGTACTGCCGAGCGGTGGCAAGTTCCTGTATATTCATCTGGATCGAGGCATCACCGGCGATGTCAATAACCGTTTTTTCAGGCCTGGCCATTTTTGCACCGATTGCCGCAGGAAATCCGTAGCCCATCGTTCCCAGTCCCCCGGAGGTGAGGAAATGGCGGGGATGATTGAATCGGTAAAACTGTGCCGCCCACATCTGGTGCTGGCCGACTTCTGTTGTTACGATGGCTTCGCCATTGGTCAGTCGGTCGAGCATTTCCACAACATATTGCGGTTTGATGATGTCCGTGTCATCGTTAACGTAGGTGAGCGGATGTTCTTCCATCCATGTTCTGATCTGGGCAAACCACTCCTGGTGTTTACGCTTTTCATAGCGGACGGAGACGTCCGGTTCGTTGTCAAACCAGGATGCCATTGCCTCGAGTGCCATCCTGCAGTCTGAAACGATGGGGACATCGACTTTGACATTTTTGCTGATTGAAGTGGGGTCTATGTCGATATGAATGATTTCAGCATTCGGGGCAAAGGTATCCAGTGTACCCGTTACCCGATCGTCAAAGCGGGCCCCGACGGAAATCAGCAGATCGCACTGGGATACGGCCATATTGGCAGTGTAGGTGCCGTGCATTCCGAGCATTCCCATGGACAACTCATGGGTCCCCGGAAAGGAACCGAGCCCCATCAGGGTCATTGTGACCGGGATATCCAGCTTCAGTGCGAGTGCCCGGAGTTCTTCCGAGGCGTTTGAGAGGATTACTCCGCCCCCGACATAGAGCACCGGTTTACGTGCCTTCATGATCAGCCTGCAGGCTTTGTCAACCTGGACCGGGTGAGGCGCATAGGTCGGCTGGTAATTATGCATTTTAATCGCTTTTTTTTCTGCAAACGGCACCAGGCTTTTAATCAGGTCCTTCGGGAGGTCAACGAGCACCGGTCCGGGTCGTCCGGAACGGGCAATATGGAACGCTTCCCGTATGACCTGGACGAGTTCCTCCTTGCGGTTAACCAGGAAGTTATGTTTGGTGCATGGTCTGGTGATACCGACGATGTCGACTTCCTGAAAGGCATCATTGCCGATCAGTGGCGTCGGCACCTGCCCGGTGAGAATAACGATTGGAATGGAATCGAGATATGCCGTGGCAATCCCGGTAACGCCATTCGTGGCCCCCGGTCCGGAGGTGAGGAGGGCCACACCGACTTCACCGGTAACCCGTGCATACCCGTCGGCGGCATGAACTGCTGCCTGTTCATGCCTGACGAGAATGTGCTGCAGATCATCCGAGTTCATCAACTCGTCGTAGAGGTCGATCACTGCACCACCGGGATACCCGAAAATTGTCTTTACTCCTTCTTCCCTCAAGCATTGAACCACTGCCTGGGCACCGGTGAGTTCTTTCATCTGTTCCTCGATATCATCAGAGAGTTACTGAAATAATTGATTGTCCATAATTTCATTGTTTTCAGAACGAACCTTAAAATATAAATTTCTCGGATAAAGATGTCAACCATCATTCATCATTCTTTGACGTTTCAGAATTCGTGGCGCCTATGGCAAAGCGCTGCAGGAAATAAAAATTGACTGTTAGCAACAAATAGTTTTGTCCGGTTTTGTAGCAAATGAGTTGTCCACTTTTTCCTTGCTCTCTCAGACCTGGCTGAAGCGTAGCGAAAGCCAGGTCTGAGAGCGCTGCACCCCCTACGCTACTTTCTTCTGTGCCTCCACCAACAACACTCCTTCGGCATCATAACTGGCAAGTTTTCGAGGACCATGCAACAGTGACAGCGTGCCATCAATATGACGCAATACACGCACTTTCGTCTTCACATAATGGTAACGGTAGCCATCCTCGGGGATCTGCAGTATCAAGGCTTTATAACTGATACAGTTATCATTGTTCACGATGCGCTCATGTTGTTCACACAAGATATCGTCCAGATCATTTCCGCACCACGGGACAAACACGCTCTTCCCGCCGGGAGGCGGCGATGAAAATTCTTCATTGAAGGCAGGAAGATACTCATCCGCAAGATACCGATTGGCTGCTTCCATCTCAGTGATGCCGGCCAGAGCCAGCTCCTTGACCAGGCGATCCTGATGAGTGCCAAATGCCCGTTCACTTCTACCACGTGCTTCCGGGGAATAGGCTGCTATCATTTCTATACCGAGCCGCTGCAGAGCTTTGCCAAATTGCGTTGGATTTGTTTTATCAACCTTGCCACCAGCTTCGGGCGTATACCAGTAATGACTACCCCGATCCGTGTACAACGAGGAAAAGACCCCCTTAGATTCAATCACATCACGAACTCCTCGAAAACTGCTGAAGGTTCCTTCCTCGTTGACAAAGAACATCGAATAATGCTCATTAGTCGCATCATCCATGGTTACGATCAAATCCCACTTCTTACCTGGCACCCACTCATGGGTTGAACCATCCTGGTGCAGCATCATCCCTGAATACGGTGCCCTGGCTCGACGTTTTCGGTGCTGACCGCGTTTTCTTGCTTTTCTTACCAGCCCCTTACTCTGCAACGTATTCTTGACCCAGGTATAACTGCGTTGGCCTTCATGATGACGGATATACCACTTGTAAAAATGCTTTACATTAAAGTCGCTGTAGCGCTCTTTGTACAACTCACAGACCGACAATACTTCATCCAGCGGAGCACGCCGGTGAGATGCCTGATTCAGTCTCTTGTCCAATAGCCCTGCAATACCACCCTCCTGGTAGCGGGGAATTAATCGACGGAATGTCCGATCGCTTATCCCAAGGATACGTGCCGCCTGCTCCTGGGTTAGTTCTCTTGATTTCCATCCGGTATATACTTGTTCAAATCTCATCTTCCGGTACTCCTGTAGCACTTCGGTCCGTCTCATAAAAGCCACCTCCTTGGCTTTTATAGAAACCGGACACATTATGTGCTACAACTCCGGACATATTACTTGTTACTAACAGAAATAAAAATTGACTTGACAAGGACTTGCATGCAGGATTACCTTAAACTTCTAACTGATACCTAATGTAAAACAGACGATGGAAATGAATCAAATAAATGAGGACCTGTCTCTACTCCTTCTAGGATTGCCCCGGAAAGCCGCGGCACGGGTCGGAATTTTTTGAATTCAGTTTGATCCCTGCAACAAAAAAGGCCGCGGTTTCTTACCGCGGCCTTTTTTGTTGCAGGGTGAAAAAGCTTTTTAAAAGATGTGCTGGAGAAATGTCATGAATCAGGAACTGATGCAGAAATATCGACCATACCCTTCAATTCATTTGCCAAACAGGACCTGGCCGGACAGGACTATCAATAAGGCGCCTGCCTGGTGCAGTGTCGATCTTCGCGATGGCAACCAGGCTTTGATTCAACCGATGAGTCTGGCCAAAAAGCTCGAGATGTTTGAACTCCTGCTGGAAATCGGATTCAAGGAGATTGAAGTCGGATTTCCTTCGGCTTCACAGGTTGAGTTCGGGTTTACCAGAAAACTGATCGAGGACAACCTGATACCCGAAGGCGTCTCTATCCAGGTGCTGACCCAGGCTCGTGAGCATCTGATTAAAAAAACCTTTGAATCGATAAAAGGGGCCCGGGAGGTAATCGTTCATCTGTACAACTCAACCTCAACACTGCAGCGAGACGTTGTCTTTAAGATGGATAAGAAGGAGATTATCCACCTGGCGGTAAATGGCGCCCGGCTGATACTCCGGGAAGCAGAAAAGTATCCGGAAACAATTTTTCGCTATGAATATTCCCCGGAAAGCTTCACCGGTACCGAGGTCGACTTCGCCCTTGAAGTCTGTGAAGCGGTGATGGATGTCTGGAAACCGAGCAGAGAGCATCGCGTAATCATTAATCTTCCGGCAACCGTCGAAATGTCGACACCCAATATCTATGCTGATCAGATCGAATGGTTCTGCTCGCACATGAAGAATCGGGAAGCCGCCATTATCAGCCTTCACACCCATAATGACCGGGGCTGCGCCGTCGCCGCGACCGAACTGGCCCTGATGGCAGGCGCTGACCGGGTAGAGGGTACGCTCTTCGGCAACGGTGAGCGCACCGGGAATGTGGATTTGATAACACTTGCCCTGAACATGTTTACTCAAGGGGTCGATCCCGGTCTCGACATTCATGATATCAACCACATTATAGATGTTTTCGAACGGGTGAACAGGATACCTGTTCCGATCAGGCACCCCTATGCCGGCGAACTTGTCTATACGGCATTTTCCGGTTCCCATCAGGATGCCATAAACAAAGGTATGACGGAATACGAAGCAAACGGCAGCAGTCAATGGGCGGTGCCGTATCTGCCGATCGATCCTGCTGATGTCGGACGGACCTATGAATCGATCATCAGGATCAACAGCCAGTCCGGCAAAGGCGGAGTGGCCTATGTGCTGGATCATGAGTTTGGCATTAAAATGCCGAAAAACATGCACCCGGAATTCGGTGGAATTATCCAGGAAGTAACCGACAGGCAGGGACGTGAGCTGAAATCAGATGAGATCTACCAGACATTTGAACAGACCTATCTCGAGATTCATCACCCCTATGACCTCCAGTCCTTCCATGTCATGAAGCGTCATTCCGACAAGCTGGAAAAACGTTCCTTTGCCGAAGTTGAGGCGGTGATTGGTGTCGAGGGAGCAGAGTGCCTGGTCAGTGGGTCGGGAAACGGTCCGCTCGATGCCTTTTCCACCGCGCTCAAGGCGGGTGTCACCGGTGATTTTACCCTCTGCAGCTATCATGAGCATGCGATAAACACCGGTTCCAGTGCCCAGGCTATCGCCTATATCGAGGTCGAACGTGCCGACGGCGCCAGGTTCTGGGGGGCTGGAATCGATACCGATATCATTATCGCCTCGGTAAAGGCGCTGCTCAGCAGCCTCAATCGCTGTGTCTGACGATGCCGGAAAATCGATGCTAGGCGCGAGAGCTGGGGGCGGGCAGATCGATGTGTCCCCGATGAAAAAGAGGCATCAAAAACAGTTGTTGTGTGCTATAACAGAAGAAACGCCAGTTAACTGAAATAAAACAATAAAAGGGCTATGGGAAAGAAAGCGCTGATAACAGGGGTAACCGGGCAGGATGGCTCATACCTGGTTGAGTTTCTGCTGAACAAAGGCTATGAGGTACATGGAATTAAACGGAGAACGTCCCTTTTCAATACCGGCAGGATCGATCATCTCTACCAGGGTCCGCATGAATCGGACAGGCGTTTTATCCTCCACCACGGAGACCTGACGGATTCTTCGAGCCTGATCCATGTCATCGAAAAAGTCAAGCCGGATGAAGTTTACAATCTGGCTGCTCAGTCCCATGTTGCCGTATCCTTCGAAGAGCCTGAATACACCGCCAATTCCGATGCCCTCGGCACCCTGAGGATACTTGAGGCGATCCGCATACTCGGCCTGACCGGGACGACGAAATTTTACCAGGCCTCCACGTCTGAGCTTTACGGACTGGTTCAGGAAATGCCGCAGACAGAACGTACACCGTTTTATCCGCGATCCCCCTATGCAGTGGCCAAACTTTATTCCTACTGGATTGTCGTCAATTACCGAGAGGCATACAATATGTATGCCTGCAACGGCATCCTCTTTAACCACGAGTCTCCTCGCCGTGGCGAGACCTTTGTCACCAGGAAGATCACCCGCGCCCTTGCCCGAATTGCGCTTGGGCTGCAGGACACGCTTTACCTGGGAAACCTTAACGCAAAGCGTGACTGGGGACATGCTCGCGACTATGTGGAGATGCAGTGGCTCATGTTGCAGCAGGACCAGCCTGAGGATTATGTCATAGCGACCGGCGAACAGCATTCCGTCAGGGCTTTTATTGATCTCGCTGCCCGTGAGCTCGGATTCACGCTGAGATGGGAGGGAGAGGGTGTTACGGAAGTCGGTATTGTTGAAACACTCGGCACCGCGGCAGAGGAGTCGAACATAGTCCAGGGCCAGGAAATTGTCCGGGTTGATCCACGCTATTTCAGGCCCACCGAGGTTGAGTCATTGCTCGGAAATGCTGGAAAAGCAAAAGAAAAGCTCGGCTGGTCACCAAAAACGACATTTCAACAGATGGTTGCCGAGATGGTGCAGGCGGATCTCGAGGAGGCGAAACGTGACTCGCTGTGCCGGGGCGAAGGCTTCAATACCTATAATTATCACGAGTAACAGGAGTAACGGTGCCTGACAGTCTCATGCCCAAGCCGATGAATCATCACCACGAACTCCTGGCACCTGCAAACAGGATTTTCATTGCCGGACACCGGGGTATGGTCGGATCTGCCATCCACCGGCTTCTGAGGGCCAAGGGGTTTGAAAACATAATCACCCGTACCTCCGCCGAACTCGATCTGACGGACCAGCAGGCGGTCCGGTCTTTTTTTCAGGCCGAAGCGATTGACCAGGTGGTCCTTGCCGCGGCACGGGTTGGGGGAATATATGCCAATTTTCACTATCCGGCCGAGTTTATTTACGCCAACCAGATGATCCAGAACAATGTCATTCATCAGGCCTGTCTGGCTGGAGTCCGCCGTCTGCTGTTTCTCGGCAGTTCCTGCATTTATCCTAAATTTGCGCCACAACCGATGAAAGAGGAGTACCTGCTCACCGGTATCCTCGAGATGACGAACGAGCCGTATGCGATCGCCAAAATCAGCGGCATAAAAATGTGTGAATCCTATAACCGTCAGTATGGTACCGATTATCGCGCTGTCATGCCGACCAATCTGTACGGGCCAGGTGATAATTTTCATCTTGAAAACAGTCATGTCATCCCGGCTGTGATGCGCAAGTATCACCTGGCAAAGTGCGCAATGAGCGAAGATTTTGCAGCAATCGGAAAAGATCAGCAGACCTTCGGCCCGATACCGCCTGAGATAGGCGAGATGCTCGGTATTACCGGCAGTCACCGGGGTAAGCCCCCAGTGGTTCAGCTCTGGGGGAGCGGCCGTGCCCGCCGGGAATTTCTCCATGTCGACGACATGGCGTCGGCCTGTGTCCATGTGATGAACCTCTCCCGCGATGCTTATGTCCAGGCGCTGGGACACCCCTCAGAGCCTATCGAATCGGAGCTCAGCACTGCTGAGCTCAGCATCCCCAGTTTTTTCAATATCGGCAGCGGACGGGATTGCACCATCAGTGAGGTTGCCGGGATGATACGGGAAATCGTCGGGTTTGCTGGGGAAACCTGTTACAATAGTGAGCAGCCGGACGGAACCCCGCGCAAGCTGCTCGACACGACGAGGATCAGCGGGGTTGGCTGGCGCCCCTCATTTGGTTTGCAGGAAGGTCTGCAGGCAACATATGACTGGTACTGTGCCCAATGACGGCAGGTGAACCTCCCGGTATGTCTGATTTTCTTAAAACCGGTTATTACTACCATTGTACTCTTTTAATTGGATTCCCTAATTTATGAGAAGCGAAGACTATTCAGAATCACTGGTGGTTCATTTCAGACGGGCTGAAGTTTTACGCCGTGAAGCCCTCGATCTCGTCTCCATTGACCTCAACGAGCGGCAGTTGTTCGACCTCGAGCTTATTCTCAACCGTGGTTTCTACCCGCTCACCGGTTTCATGGGCAGGGATGCCTACGAGTCTGTCGTGCATTCGCTGGCGCTGCCGGACGGCTCGGTCTGGCCGATACCGATCTGCCTTGATCTGGATGAAGCGCAGGCAGGAAAACTTGTGCCCGGCCAGAAAGTTGCGCTGAATGACCAGGAGGGGTTTCTGCTGGCGATTCTGAGTATTTCCGATATCTGGCAACCGGATAAGAAAGAAGAGGCTCTCCAGGTATATGGCACGACAGACCAGTCCCGTCATCCGGGTGTAAGAGTCCTCTACGACGAGGTGAAGCCATGGTATGTCGGCGGAAGCATCGAAGGGATCAGTCTGCCGATACATTATGATTTTCTGCAGCTCCGCCTCACCCCAACTGAAACAGTGCGGCGCTTTACAATGAACGGCTGGAGGCGTGTCCTCGGTTTTCACAGCGAGCAGTATCTGCACTGCGCCCACCGTGAAATGGTGCTCGACACCGCGCAAAAAGTCGGTGCCGCCGTATTTCTGCAACCCGTTGTCGGCCTCAATCATCCGGGAGACGTGGATTTTTACACCCATATCCGCTGTTATCAGGTCTTTACCGAAAAATTCCCTCCCAACATGATCATGCTTGGCCTGTCTCCATTTGCCGGTCGTCTGGCTGGCCCCCGCGAGGCCCTGCACCAGGCGATAATGCGAAAAAATTTCGGCTGCAGTCACTTTATGGTCTCGGCAGACCACGGCGATCCTTTTGCCCGGCTGAACAACGGCTCAGAATTATTCTATGAAAAAGGAGCGGCGCAGCACCTGGTTGATTCCTATTCAGAAAAAACGGGAATCAAGATGGTTCCCCAGCTCGAGTACGGCTATCAGCAATCAACCGGTAAATACTTTCAGCTGGCCTCGGGAGCGGCGGAAAATCTTGAAAAGATCACCTCTACAGAGCTGCAGCGGCGAATGATTGAGAACGAGGAAATTCCCGAATGGTTCACCTGGCCCGATATGGTGCGTGAGCTGCAGTACGCGTTTCCCCCGAGAAGCAAGCAGGGGTTCACTGTCTTTATGACGGGACTTTCAGGTTCCGGAAAATCAACGATCGCCAAGGTGCTTCTCGTCAAGTTCATGGAGATGAGGGATCGGCCGGTCACCCTGCTTGATGGCGATATTGTCAGGAAGAATCTTTCCTCGGAACTCAACTTTTCCCGCAGTCACAGGGATCTCAACGTCACCCGGATCGGCTTTGTTGCCAGTGAAATTACGAAAAACGGGGGAATTGCACTCTGTGCACCGATCGCTCCCTACGAGGAGCCCCGGCAGGCCAATCGGGCGCTGATTGCCCGCTACGGCGGCTATGTCGAGGTCCATGTCTCGACACCGCTTGAGGTGTGTGAACAGCGCGATCGCAAGGGGCTCTACGCGAAGGCCAGATCCGGCAAGGTAAAGGGCGTCACCGGTATAACCGATCCCTATCATTGCCCGAAAAATCCTGACATCACAATCGATACAAGCAGCGTGACGCCGATGGAGGCGGTCCAGGAAATCCTGCTCTATCTGCAGCAGCAGGGGTACCTGAAATAGCTGTCACCACGCTGCGCCTCACCAGTTTTATTCAAATTTCTTCTTGATCGAGCGGATAAAATCTTTTGTCAGCCGCGGGTGTTCGGAGAGTGCTTTGTACACCTTTGCCGGCAGGGATTTTTTGAAAAATTCATCCGTTTGTGCGTAGGTCATTCCCCGCGACACAGCCTCCTCGGCTTTTTCAGTTAACGTCTCGCGATCTTCCTGTGCATCGATATAGGAGAGTATTCCGCTTACCACCTCCGGTACCGAGGTCTTCTGGTGAAGCACTGCAATTTCGCTGCTGAGTGAATCGATCGAAGGTTTTATGGAGTCTGCAAACGTTGAGAATTCTGTCTGTGCTGCGACAATTTTTTCCGCTTGCGACGCCACGGCGGACGCCAGGTCTGCAGATGAGACCTCCAGCTCACCGAGTCTTTTCTCAAACTCGGTCACAGACGCCAGCTCTGTCTGGAGACGGGTTTGCATCGTGGCGAGCTGCTCTTCAGCGGCTTGAAAAGAGGTTTGGAGCCGGCTGAGCTGCCCTCCAAGCGTGTTGAGTTTTTCTTCTATCCTGAGCGTATCCTGTTTTTGAGTACCACCTTCCTTAACTGCAGGAGCAGCCATTGCAGACTGCGGAGCCTGGTGGTCTCCAGCAGGTGATTTTTTATATTTTGCCCATATGGCAGTGCTGAAATCTTTGCCATTGCGGTAAAGAGAGTCAAGTGATTCCTTCAGGTGTTCCCACATGGCCCGGGCTTTGTCAACAGAATGAAAAGAGGCGGCCAGCAGGAATATGCCGATGAGAACAGCAATAGAGACGAGCAGAGCGATACTGAGGGCAATGACAAACAACAGTCCCTTGATGAGTCCTGACACAAGGGCGTAAATGCCGGCGATGAATCCATCTGCGGGTGCACTTGCAACAATGGAAATAAAGATAAAAACAACAAGAAGCAGTATTCCTGACTGGATAAGCGGATTGCGGAAATCGTTTCGGTTCATAAGGGTCTCCTCTGCCTTCAATGGTTTATGGCACCGGGACACAGTACCATCGTCATGCCTTCATTCCCCTGAGTCATACCGATTAATCAACACCTAAATCCTAACGGTGTCAAGGTGTAAGGAATCATTCCTGTCACTTTTGTCCGTCGATCATCCCATTGAGGGTCCTGATGCGGCTCAGGACCGGTGGATGGCTGTAACTGAAAAAAACCATGAGCGGATGTGGGGTCAGGTTGGCAAGGTTCTCCCTGCTCAATTTTTTTAATCCTTCTATCAGCATCTCAGGTTTGCCGGTTGTTTCCGCGGCATAACGGTCTGCCTCAAACTCATGAATACGGGAAAGATAGTTGAAGAAAATCGAGATGATGGTGTTCAACGGTGAATAAATAAAGGCAAAAAAGACAAGGCTTGCATAGACGGAAAGCTCTTCCATCCGGAAGGCTTGGAAAAGTCCTGTATTGTTAATGAAGAAAGAGAGAAGGTAAAACATCAGCCCGGTTTGCAGAACGCTTGCAGCAAGCATTTTCCAGATGTGTCTTTTCTTGAAATGCCCCATTTCGTGGGCGAGAACCGCGATGATCTCATCAATGGAGAGCTTGTCCACCAGGGTGTCGAAGAAGACGATTTTTCTGAATCTACCAAAACCGGTAAAGAAGGCGTTGAGTTTTGAGGAGCGTTTTGATCCGTCCATGGTGAAGATGCCTTTCAACTGAAATTTTTCGCGGTCAGCATACGCCATTATTTTCATTTTCAGTTCATTATCCTCAAGCGGCGTGAACTTGTTGAACAGCGGCATGATCAGAATCGGAGCGAGAAACTGCAGAACAATCCCGAAACAAATGACCCCGATCCAGCAGAACAGCCAGCCATAGGATCCGCTGTTTTCAAAAAACCAGAGGATAAGGGCAAGGACAGGAGCCCCGAGTGCCACTGCAAGGAATAAACCTTTAACGATATCGGTTAAAAAGGTTGCAGGTGTTGTTCTGTTAAAGCCGAATCTGGCCTCGATCCTGAAGGTTGAGTACAGGGAGAAAGGCAGGCCGAAAATAAAGGACAGCAGGAGAAGCGTGAAGGTAAATATGAGGCCGGTGGTAATTTCATCGAACAAAAAAGAGCGGGCAAACTGATCGACGTAATTGAAACCACCCAGCAGCAGAAAGCCTATGGTGAGCAGCGTTGATACACTTTTTTCAAAGAGTGAAAGGTAGGTGGTAGCCGTCGTGTATTGTTGAGACTCTCTGTATTTCCTGGTGTCAAACAGATCCTGGAACTCTTCAGGCAGCTCCTCTGACAGGGCCTTGAGGTTCAGGACCGAGACGGTGACATCAAGGAGGTAGTGGAGAACAATAACTGCCAGAACGAATACCAGCCAAAAGGTCATAAAACACCTGCTGTTAAGTACTAAAGAACGTAATTGTCACTACATATAATACATGATGAAAAAGAGACAAGCGTATCCAGGAGGATGCCCTGCCGGTAATCTTTCGTCAGTCCCCGGCCCCAGGTGGAAACCAGGGACCGGCAGGCAGCCGGGAGTTCATCATAAAATTGAGTGCACCGTTGCCGAAGCGATTTTCAAAAAACCGGCGGGAGCTATTCCCATGATCACAATAAGTGCCAGCAGGAATATCGAGGCAGCGTTGGTGAGCAGCATGTTCTGGGCAGGGACGGGGCGGTCCGCTGTTTCCGGGTCACTGCAATAGGCAACCCGTACAACAGAGAGATAGTAGTATATGGCAATAGCCGTATTCAAAGCGGCAAGAACGACAGCAAGGGTATATCCCTGTTTAAAGGCGTTTACCAGGAGCATGAATTTTCCGGTAAAGCCGACAAATGGGGGAATTCCCGCGAGGGCAAAGAGGCCGGTCGCCAGGGTGACTGCGAGCAGCGGAGCACGCTTGTGCAACCCGGAAAAATCGTTGATTTGCAGATTTTCCCCAGAGCCGGCAACAGTGCAGATGACCAGAAAGCAGGCAAGGTTCATAACCGCATAGCCGACGACATAATACATCGCGGTGGAATAGCCGTCTGCCTGCAGGGTGAGAAGTCCAAAAAGCACAAACCCGGCATGGGAGATGCCGGAATAGCCAAGCATTCGTTTGATGTCTGTCTGGACAAGAGCACAGAGATTGCCATAGAACATGGAACCGATCGAACAGACGAGAAGAAGTGTCTTTATGGTTTCTCCTTCGCCGCCGGCGATGGAGAGCAGACGGATTAATACAGCGGCGGCGGCAATTTTCGGGATGGCTGCGATAAACGCAGTCGTTTCGTTTGCAGCTCCTTCGTAGACATCAGGGACCCAGAAATGAAAAGGAAAAATTGCCAGTTTATAGAAAAAACCGGCCAGTACCATGATTGTAGCGACTATGGCGGCCGGTTCATGAGACAAGTTCCCAATCGCAGGCACAATGGCGGATAGATAGGTTGAACCGGTGAGCCCGAAGAGGTAACTCATGCCAAACAGCATAAAACCGGTAGCCATGACACCGAACAGCAGGTACTTGATCGCCGCCTCCATCTGAAAGACGCTGCCGTCATTTGTCCGGCGCATGGGGACGAGAATGTAAACAGCAAAACTGGAAAGCTCCAGTGAAATGAAAACGGCCAGCAGTTCAATGCTGGAGACGAGCATCATCAATCCGAGTACGGCCATAAAAAGAAAGAGATAATATTCTGCTTTTACCTCTTTTTTTATGCCGGGAGCATTGCCGGCAAATAGCAGCACCGCAAGCGTTGCTGCGGCGATGAGAACCTTGAACACCTGGCTGAAGAGGTTTATCTGGTATGACTCAAAGAATATGATACCATCCTGTCTGACAGACAGTACGGCGGCTGCTAAAACAAGAAACATCAGGCCGCGCACCAGGCTTTTCAAACTGCTGTCTCCTGGTTTTCCGAGACTAACCAGGAAAATAACAAGACCTGTTATCAGGAGGGTCAGTTCAGGCAGAAAGAGCATATCAGCGTACCTTGGTTAAATGGAGAATGTTTCATCACACCTGCACAAGTCAATTTCCAACGCCGGCAACAGCCTGGGACTGGTAGGCTGAAAGCTGGTCAAGCAGTTCGCTTACGCTCGCATCCATCATGTTTATAAAGGGAGCGGGACCGAGTCCTATCCAGAGAACGAAGAAAAGAAAGGGCGCCAGTATTACAATTTCACGTTTGTTGATATCCCTGATCCACGACTGGTCAGGATTGTTTGTTCCTCCCCAGATAATTTTCTGGAGCATCCTGAGCATGTAGGCCGCGGCAAGGACGGCGCCCGGTATGGCGGCAAGAGCGAGGACAATGCTGTACTCGAAGCTGCCGGCCAGGATCATGAATTCACCGACGAAGCTGTTGGTGCCGGGAAAACCGAAAGACGACAGTGAGAAAAAAGCCAGAAAGGTGACGAATACCGGCATGAATCTGCCGACTCCGGCAGCCTCGTCGAGCTCGCGGCTGTGGGTGCGTTCATAGATCATGCCGACGCAGAGAAAGAGCGCTCCGGTGGTCACACCATGGTTGATCATCTGCAGCAGTGCACCTTCGATTCCCTGCTTGTTGAGGACGAAAATACCGAGGGTAACGAAGCCCATGTGACCAACCGACGAGTAGGCGATCAGTTTTTTCATGTCCTGCTGCGCAAGAGCCGTGAAGCCACCATAGATGATACCGGCGATAGAAAGCCACAAGACCGGCTGCATCAGCAGCACTGTCGCGTCCGGAACGATTGGAAGGGCGAAGCGAAGGAACCCGTAGGTGCCCATTTTGAGCAGGATAGAGGCAAGGATTACGGATCCGGCGGTTGGGGCTTCAACATGGGCTGCAGGCAGCCATGTGTGGAAGGGGAACATCGGAACCTTGATGGCAAAAGCGAGGAAGAAGGCGATAAACAGGAGGATCTGGGCGTTGAGTTCATAGTCCTGCCACATCATGTCCGGGATGAAAAAGGAGTAGTCGTTTGTCTTGTAAAGCCAGATAATGGCGACCAGAAGCAGGATGGAGCCGGCAAGCGTGTAGAGAAAGAATTTAATTGACGCGTATATCTTTCGTGGTCCACCCCAGATACCGATGATCAGGTACATTGGTATCAGCATTGCCTCCCAGAGGATATAAAAAAGCACGAAATCAAGGGCGGCAAAGACACCGATCATTGCCGTCTCCATTACCAGCAGGCAGATCATGAACGGTTTTACCCGAGTTTTGATATATGACCACGAGGCGAGAACGCAAAAAGGCATGATCAGGGCGGTCATCACAATCAGCAGGATTGAGATACCGTCAACGCCGATTGTATAATGGACGTTCAGCCCGGGAATCCAGGAATGGTGTTCAGCGAACTGAAAAAGCGGGGTATGCCGGTCAAAGCCGAAGACCAGAATGAGCGACAGCAGCGCACTGATACCGGTGAACAGCAGAGCACTATATCTGCAGGCTTGGTCACTGTTGATAAAGAGCAGAAGGAGTCCGCCGCAGAGGGGCAGGAAAATAAGTGTGCTCAGCAGCGGAAAACCATCATTTAGCAGAAGTTGATCCATCTCAACAATTCCTTGAAGCAGATATTAGAGCCAGATAAAGGCAATCATGACGAGTGCTGTAAATGAGACTGTGTAACAGATGGTCATCTGTATATTTCCCCGCTGCATGATCTGCGAGAGGCGTCGTCCCAGTATCCGGATCCCCCTGGCGGAGCCGTCAACGAACCCGTCGATCCCGTGCCAGTCAAACCAGGCCCAGAACCGGGCAGTGGTCATCAGGGAGTAGAGACCGACGACGCGATAGGCTTTACCCCAAACGGTATCGAACCATTGGATCGGGTTTTCGGCCAGCCACAGAAATACCAGGCCTGCCCGCCGGTAGAACCAGTCGAGATCGAGGTTTGTTGACGCCCTGGCGCCGATCCGGTCTTTGAAAAGCATGAACCCAAGTCCGGTGAAAGCAAGAATCTGCAGGGTTTCGCTGAGATGATAACTGTCATAAGGGGTAAAGGCTGGAATGTCCTGGTAGGGCAGCATGGTATAGAGAAACGGCAGATAGGAACCGATCATGAGGCAGAGCCCCCCGGCTGCAATCATCGCCAGCATCATATTCCAGGGCGGATCGGCTGCCTTGTCAAGGGTTGCCTGATCGCTGCACTTTTCACTGAAAAAAAGCAGATAAGGCAGCCGCAGTCCGGCAACAAGAAAGGTTCCCGCCGAGACCATCGTTAGCAGGAATCCCACTGCCGGTAGGTGTTCCTGGAAACTTGCCGCGATGATTATTGATTTGCTGACAAAGCCTGAAAAGAATGGAAAAGCTGATACCGAAAGACCGCCGATAATCATGAAGAGCATGGTCATCGGCATTTTTTTGTAGAGCCCGCCCAGTTCCGTGAATTTGCTTTTTCCGGTTGCCTGGATGATTGCCCCTGCCCCCATAAACAGGAGCCCCTTGTAGAGGATGTGGGCAAAGGCATGAGCAGTGGTGCCGTTGATTGCGAGGGCGGTTCCGATACCGATTCCGGCAACCATATAACCGACCTGGCTGATGATCTCCCAGCCAAGCAGCCGACGGACATCGTTTTCAATAATGGCGTAGATGATCCCGTAGATCGCCATCGCCACGCCAAGATAGATCAGGATATCAAATCCTGCGCAGGCCCTGGCCAGCGCATAAATTGCGGTCTTCGTGGTGAATGCGCACATGAATACGGAGCCGGTGACCGTGGCCCTGCTGTAGGCGTCCGGCAGCCAGGAGTGAAGCGGCACAACCGCCGCGTTGAGCATGAGCCCTGACATGATAAGCCAGGTATAGAGCCTGCTGTTTTCATAATCGAGCAGCTCGAAGGCGATACTGCCGGTTACCTGGTAGCGCAGGACAAAGCCCATCAGCAGGAGCAATCCCCCGAAGGTATGAACGAGCAGATAACGAAAGCCGGCTGCAGGGGCGCCCGGATCCTCCTTGTTGAACCATACCAAAAACGTCGAGGCGAATGCCATCATCTCCCAGAACAGGAAAAGGCTCAGGTAGTCGCCGCTGTAAATGGCACCGAGGGAGCCGGCAACATAAAACCAGGCGGCAACGTGCTGCCATTCATTTTTGACGTGCAGCCCGTATAGGGTTCCAATGATTGCCATGAGCGCCATGATGAAGGCAAAGACGCTGGACAGTGCGTCGATGCGCCCAAAAATCAGCTGCCATTCAAGAAAAGAGACCTGGCCGTAGATGCCCGGGCTGAAACCAACAGAGACCACCTGGATAAAAGCCGCGACTGGCACCAGCATCAGGTACGGCTGTTTGAACGGGCCACGGATAAAGGGCAGCAGAATTGCGCCGAAAATAAGGATCAGCGAGGGATGGAAGAATAAGCTAGTTATCATAGTAATCCTCTCCCTTCGCTATGCCGGCACTGCTGAACCAGCGGGCAACAAAGATAAGCACGATGCAGGAGACGATACCGAACAGCGACCAGAATCCGGGTATGTACTTTTCAGCCCAGGTGTGGGCGTGCGAGGTATCAACCGTGAGACTCCAGAGAAATATGGTGATCATCACCACAACCAGAACCGCTGTTGCCAGCTTATGTCTTTTCGCTATGAAATCGATTATTCGTGTCATCCCGTCACCGCCTTGACAAATTGCATCATGAATTGCGGCCAGATACCGATAACAACCGATATGGCACAGGCTATCAGAATGGGGATCAGCATGGCCAGGGGTGCTTCCCTGATTCCTGTATATACCTGGCCTGCCGGCGATTTGCAGAAGAAGGCACGATAGGTAACCGGCAGAAAGTAGGCGGCATTAAGCAGGGTTGAGGTCAGCAGGATCAGCAGTATACCGATCTGGTGAGCCTCAAGCGAACCGATCAGAAGATTCCATTTGGTTATGAATCCGGCAACCGGGGGGGCTCCGATCATGGACAGGGAAGCGATGGCAAAGGCTCCGAACGTAAATGGCATTGCCTTTCCCAGCCCCTCCATTTCCGATATATTTTTCTTGTGGGCGGCGACATAGATGGCCCCTGCGCAGAAAAACAGGGTGATTTTAGCGAATCCGTGGTTCACGATATGGATCAGCCCCCCCTGGATTCCGGGAACCGTCAGCAGGGCGACGCCCATGATGATGTAACTGAGCTGGCTGACGGTAGAGTAAGCGAGCCGGGCTTTCAAATTATCTTTTGACAAGGCGATGACGGAAGCCGCAATAATCGTGAAGCCGACAAAATAGGCCGTGGGAATCCCGAGGTTGAGCGCCGCCATGGTGTCAACGCCGAACACATAGAGCATTACCCTGGTGGTACAGAAGACCCCCACCTTGACCACCGCCACCGCATGAAGCAGCGCAGATACAGGCGTCGGGGCAACCATCGCGCCGGGGAGCCAGTGATGAAAGGGCATGATGCCGTTTTTGGCAAAACCGAAAATGCAGAAAATATACAGCATGATAACGAGCGGTCTACTGACCTCCGGCGGGAAAATTCCTGAGAAGATATCTGAGCTGAAATCCAGCGTGCCGGTGAGAACATAGATCAGGATCATTGCCGGCAGCAGAAAGGTTTTGGCTGTCGCCGTCAGGTAGACAAGGTACTTTCGTCCGCCGTCATACCCTTCCTGGTCCTGATGGTGGGCAACGAGCGGATAGGTGCAGACCGAGACAATCTCGTAGAAGAGATACATGGTGAAAAGATTATCGGCAAAGGCGACACCGATCGCACCAAAAATCGCCAGCGCGAAACAGGCATTGAACCTGGTCTGGGCATGCTCCCGCAGTCCGCGCATGTAGCCCATCGAGTAGAAGACGGCAATCGTCCAGAGCGATGAGGCGACGAGGGCAAAGATCATCGACATCGCGTCGGCACGCAGCGTTACCGTGACATTGGGCAGAATCGTGAAAAGCCGGTAATAAAGGGTCTTGCCGTCCAGAATATCGGGGATCATCGAGCAGACTATGCCGAGAAGAACAAGGGAAGAAACAGAAGAGATCGTTTCCCTGAGATTTTCGTTTTCTCCTTTGAGCATGACGCCGATAGCACCGATCAGTGGCGTGAGAAGAGCAAAGAGCAATGCGGAGGTAACGATTATGTGGGCATCCATATCGACTCTTTTCTCCTAACCTTTGAGATTGACCAGGTCTTCGGCATCGACTGTTTTGTAGTGCCGGTAGACGGCAACAACGATGCTGAGCCCTATGGCAGCCTCAGCTGCAGCAATTGCCATGATAAAGAGGGTGAATATCTGGCCGACCGAAGGGTCGGGTGCCAGAAATCGGTTAAATGCCATGAAGTTGACCGAAACACCAGCGAGCATCAGCTCTGAGGCGATCAGCATACCAATCAGCGTTCGCCTGGTGATCAGGCCATAGATTCCGAAGCCGAAAAGCATGGCACCGAAAACCAGGTAGGTGGGCAGGTACTGGTGTATGACGAGCAGGGGCATGGTCAGTTCCTCCCGCCACGGGCAATGACGATTGCGCCGATTATGGCGATCAGTAGTATGATTGAGATCAATTCAAAGACCATCGAATAGACGGTGAGCAACTGGATGCCTATGTCCCTCACCGTCCCCATCGACGTTTTGGCAAACGGTTCCCATTCAGTGCGCAGGGCGAGCGCTGCCATCCCCCCGAAGACAAGGGTTGCCACCATGAAAGCGAGCGGCCCGGAGAGCAGGTTGGAAGGTCCGGTCTTTTTTTTGTGCTCTGGGGCGGCGAGCATTATGGCAAATGAAATGGTGACGCAGACTGCCCCGACGTAGATCAGAATCTGCATCATTGCCACAAAAGGCGAATTCAGGAAATAGTAGATGCCGCCCACCCCGGTAAAACAGACGACCAGTCCGGCAACTGCCCGCACCAGCCGTTCCGATGTTGCGGCAATATAGGCTCCCGCCAGGGTAACTGCGATCATTACCAGGAAAACGAGGCCGACCAGCCCGTCTGCTGAGAGTAAACTGGGAGAATGGGCAAAAGCGTCTGGACCGTTCATTGATGCTGCTCCTCAAGTCGCTTTATAAGGTCGATGACAAAGTCCTCTTTCCTGGTGCTGGCAAGGTTGTACTCGTTTGAAAACCGCAGTGCATTAAAGTTGCACGATTCCACACACGATCCGCAGAGCGAGCAGGTGGTAAAGTCAAGGACGTAGCTGGTGACCACCTTCTTCTTGCTTCCTTCCGGTTTTTCGCCTTCCAGGGAGATGCAGTTGGAGGGACAGGCGCGCTGGCACATTCCGCAGACGATGCAGTTTGGTATTCCCTCCTTGTCCCCGATCAGCTCAATGTGGCCCCGGAAGCGCTGACACATTTTTACCGATTCATGGGGATAGCTGAGCGTGACAGGTTTCTTGGGAAATTCCTTCAGGGTAACCCACATGCCTTCCAGCAGGCTCCAGGTACCGGTGAACAGTTCAGTAAAATAGCCGCCCATGATCAAAATACCTTCAGCAGCCCTGCCGTCAGCAGCAGGTTGAACAGGGATATGGGAATGAGATACTTCCATGACAGGTTCAGCAGACCGTAAATGGTGGTTCTCGGGAACGTCCAGCGAATCCAGATGAATACGAAGATGATCAGGTATATCTTGAGCAGGAACCAGCCGACATTGTCGGTAAAGGGGAAAAAGCCTCTATCGCCAATCGGACAGGACCAGCCGCCGAGGAAGAGAATTGTTATCAGGCAGGACCCGATGACGATATTGGCATATTCTCCCATGAAAAACAGCCCGAAGCCCATACTCGAGTATTCCGTGTGAAAACCGGCGACCAGTTCGCTTTCAGCCTCGCCAAGGTCAAACGGTGCCCGGTTGGTTTCGGCAACGGCGCAGACGAACATGATCAGGAAAGAAACCGGCATCAGGAGGTTGTAGCCCACCGATTTCTGAAACGGCCAGACATTCCAGGTCCAGATACCGCCGAGCTGCTGATGAACGATATCCGAGAGGTTGAGTGAGCCGCTGATCAAGACAACGGTGATCGTCGTGATCAGCAGCGGTATTTCATAGGCGACGGTCTGGGATACTGCGCGGACTGACGATATCATTGAGTATTTGTTGCGCGAACCCCAGCCGGCAACGAGCAGGGACATCCCGCCGAGTGCGGCGGCGGCGAAAATCATCAGCACGCCGACGTTGATCGGGTGCGCAATGATCGTCTCGCTGAACGGGATCGTGACAAAGCTTACCAGGGCAGGGAACATGGCGAGCACCGGCGCTACCATGAAAATCGCCTTGTCAACGCCGCCTGGAATCAGGAGCTGCTTGGTCATCAGCTTTACCCCGTCGATCGGAGGCTGCAGCAGTCCCCATGGCCCATTTTCCATCGGCCCGGGCCGACGCTGGTAAAAACCTGCCCCTTTACGCTCACACCAGACAAGATAGGCGGCATTGAGGCCGACAAAGCAGATGGCAGCGAAAACGGCGATAAGAATATTGAGAAGCGTCAGGCTCATGATGTCCTCCCTTATCGATCCATCTCGGGAATCACCAGGTCAAGGCTGCCCATGAAGGCAAGCGCATCGGCGAGCAGCATCCCCCTGCAGGCTTCATCGAAAAGGTGCATGTTGGAGTAGGTTGGGGATCTCAGTTTCAGCCGGTAGGCGTTTTTTGTGCCGTCGCTCACCAGCCGGATACCGAAGTTGCCGCGGGCCGTCTCAACCGCCGCATAATAATCTCCCGGCGGCGGCTTGATAATCTTGGGTTTCTTTTCGGGGTTGACCGGCCCGTCAGGCAATTTCTCCAGTGCTTGTTCTACTATGCGGAGCGACTGTTCCATCTCATCCATGCGGACCAGATAGCGGGCGTATGAGTCGCCGTCATGATAGACCGGCACCTCAAAATCAAGATCAGGGTAGACCGAGTACGGTTCATTCCGGCGCACGTCGTAATTGATGCCGGAACCGCGTGCGACCGGCCCCGTGGCGCCATAGCGCTGGCACATGTTTTGGTCTACTGCGCCATGTCCTTTCAGCCGTTTCATCAGGATGATGTTGCCGGTAACCAGCTTCGCGTACATTTTCAGTTCTTTGCGCATATGCTTGATGAACGACTGCGTGCCGGCGATAAAAGCGTCGTCGATATCATTGTAGAGGCCGCCAAAGCGGAAGTAGCAGTAGGTGAGTCGGGACCCGGTAACGGATTCGAGAAGGTCGAGGATCCGTTCCCGGTCGTCAAAGCAGTACATCAATGGGGTAAAGCCGCCAAGATCAAGCACAAATGCTCCAAGCCATACCAGGTGCGAAGAAATCCGGTTCAGCTCCACGGTGATGACGCGAATATACTCGGCGCGTTCAGGTACCTCGATCGCTGCGGCTCGTTCGATCAGCAGTGCATACCCGTGGTTGAAGGCCATGGCTGAAAGATAATCCAGCCGTCCCATGTTGGGCATGAATTGCGGGTACGTCCTGTTCTCGGCCATTTTTTCGTGCATGCGATGGATATAGCCCAACACGGTTTCGGAATTGTAGATATATTCCCCGTCCATGGTCATCTTGACCCTGAGCACTCCATGGGTTGCCGGATGCTGCGGTCCCACATTCAGTACAAAGGTCTCGTCCTTCTGCAGATCGATAGGCTCGTTCATGCTTTGAAATCCTTGAGCAGCGGGTGAAAATCGGCATCCTCCGGAAGCAGCAGCGGAATAAGGTGGGGATGGCCGTCAAAGACAATACCGAAGAAATCATGGGTCTCACGCTCGTGCCAGCTGGCACCGGTGTATATCCCGGTAATGGTTGGAAGATGAGGGTCGAGGCGCGGAGCGAAAATCCTGATGACGACGCGGCAGAGATCAAAATCGTAGCGGCTGAAATCGTATACGGCTTCAAGCCGATCCTCTTTTATCCAGTCCACGCCGGTGATAGATTCCAGGTAGTAGCCGAGAGCGAACAGTATCTCGGCTGCACGTACCAGCTGTTCCGCCGTGATCAGCACATCCAGGTGAAAACCCCTCCGGGCATAACTCTGTTCGCTGATGCCTGGCTGACGAATCGCCGTTTCCTGTTCATCGCCTGCCGGTGCCGGGGCAGCGTCGGAATCAGCTTCCCGCGTATCTCCAGCCGCGCCTGCAAAAAGCTCGGAGAGCGCCTGCTTTGTCGTATCCTGAATAGTCATCCGTATCCCGTTTCAGTATGGTCACACAGGTGATTGAGGAGGGTCCTGCCACTCGGGTTTTACTTTCGGCCACCTGCGCCAGCCGGTGATTTTATGCTCAAGCTCGATGATGCCTTCAATCAGACCCTCCGGACGGGGCGGGCAGCCGGGGACGAAGACATCAACCGGGATGATCTTGTCGGCACCTTCGACAATACCGTACTGGCCTTCATAGACAAATGGACCGCCGGAAATAGCGCAGTTTCCGAGGGCGATAACCCACTTCGGTTCGGGCATCTGGTCATAGAGGGTTTTGATTCCCGGAGCCATCTTGTGAGAGATCGTGCCGGCAACGATCATCAGATCGCTCTGTCGTGCAGAAGGCCTGAAAACTTCAGCTCCAAACCGCGAGAGATCGAAGCGTGCGGCACCGGTGGACATCATCTCTATGGCGCAACAGGCGATGCCGAAGGTCAGCGGCCATAGGGAGTTGGCACGGCAGAGGTTGATCAGTACATCGGCAGCGGCAAACTGTACAAAAGATGAGGGGATCGTGTCTAGTGATGGCGATATATTTTGCGTTCCCACTTGAAAACTCCTTTAATCCAGGCATAAACCACAGCAAGCGACAAAATTCCGACGAAAATGAGTATTTCGATAAAGTCACGGATGACAAACATCGGATCATTATAGGCAAGTGCCACCGGAAACAGAAAAAGAACATCGACATCGAAAGCAAGAAAGATCAGGGCATAGAGATAAAATACGACGCCGTAACGTATCCAGCTGTCACCAATCGGCTCCATGCCGCATTCTATGAACTGATCTCTTCTGTCACTGACCTGGCGTGTTTTCAGAGGCATGAACAGGTATACGACGAGAATCGGCCCGAGGGCAAAACCGAGACCACCCAGCGTGAATGCCGTGATCCAGAGAATGTCATCACGATAGAGAAATAATGAAAAATCCATGCTGCTTTTTCCTTGCTGATGAATGAAAACAAGATGAGCATCTAACATGCCCCAACAGGCATGATTTGTAAAATAGTTTTTGTTAGCAGGAAATTTTATTATTCTCTAGATTTTCCAGGGCAGCTTAGATAAAGGTTGGTTTTTATGATCAAAAATGTTTCATTGTAGTGTTGCTGCCAAGCATCTGTTTGAGAAATTGAAGATTTCCAGGTGCGACGTAAATAAAAAAGATGTAATCTATCAGGAAAATTGAATACAGGATGCACCATGTCCATTACGCTAAGACAACTTGAGATTTTTATTGCTGTTGCTGAGACGGCGCAGGTGACAAAGGCGAGCAAGAAGCTTTTTGTGACCCAGTCGGCTGTGAGCATGGCTCTTGCCGAGCTGGAGAACCAGCTCGGAGGCTCTCTATTTGACCGGCACGGCAGAAGTTTACTGCTCAATGCCAGAGGCCGATATCTGTTGCCGCTTGCCAAGGATATAACGACCCAGGTAAGCAGTATAGAGACAATAATGTCTGAGCGTAATGATACCCTCGTTGGACGGATTACCATTGTCGCCAGTTCAGCGCTCGGAAATTATATTCTCCCGTACCTGATTGGCGCCTTCAAAAAAGCCCACCCGAAGGTTCTGATCAATATGCTGGTCTATAATACCAAAATAGCAGAAAGCATGGTGCTGGAAGGCTCGTCTGATCTCGGTTTTGTGGAGGGAAGGATCACTGCCGATGCCATCCAGGCAAGGCCGTGGTTCAAGGACGAACTGGTGGTGCTGGCGGCACCGTCTGATCCGCTTGCCAACAAGGATGTTTTTGATGTGGCGGAAGACATGAAAAACAGCCGCTGGATCATGAGGGAAAAAGGCTCAGGGACAGCGGCCATTTTCCGTGAAAAGATGAAGGACTATCTTGACGATGTAAATGTCGTCATGGAGATGGGGCATCCTGAAGCGGTCAAGAGAGCTGTTGAGTCCGGTGTAGGAATTGCCTGCCTGTCTGCCCTGACCATTTGCCGCGAGGTAGAGAACGGCTGGCTGAAAAGCCTCAAGGTTTCAGATGTCGACATGAAACGGCAGCTCTATGTGATCAGCAGAAAAGATATGCAGATGACCGAGGCGCTTGCCGAGTTTATAACATTTTGTGATGTGATGAGCTCCTGTGAGGAAGAAAATGTCTGCCTGTCATCACCCTGGAAGCTGCAGTCCCTGCTGGCCAGGCATTCCAGCGGCAAAAAACGCTAGCCCTTCGCTGCCGGTTGATCTCGGCCGTCATCATAAGCAACAGAGACAAGGGTCAGCCCGCAGGCGGGTGCTGTCGGTCCAGCCTGCTGCCGGTTCCTGCTGGCAAGTATCTGGGCAAATGCCTCCGGCGTGCGCTTAGCCTGTCCGACTTCGATTATCGTTCCTGCCAGATTTCTGATCATGTGCCTGAGAAAACCATCCCCTGCAAAAAAAAGATGATACAGTTCCGGTTCGGAGCGGGTCAGGCGGGCGCTGAAAATTGTCCTGACGGCTCCCCTGCCGCAGGTGGCATGCTTGTCCCGTGTCCCTGAGGTCTCGAAGCTGGAAAAATCATGAGTTCCGGTAATTATCTTAAGACATGACTCAATGGCAGGTGAAGAAACAGTGCCCGGATAATGGGAGACAAAGATTCTCTGCATGGGGCTCTGTATGCTGCCGGTAAAAAAACTGTACCGGTAGGTCTTGCCGGTTGCCTGAAAGCGGGCGTGGAAACCGTTATCGCGCTCATCTGCCTGAAGGATGCGTATTTGCCGGGAGAGCAGCGCATTGAGCCCTTTTACCAGCTTCTCGCAGGGTATGGTACTCGTGGTGCAAAAGTGTGCGCTCATACCCAGCGCGTGGACTCCGGCATCGGTCCTGCCGGCGCCGTGGAGCGCTGTCGGAATGTTGCAGATGGTGGAGAGCGCCTGCTCAATATCCGCCTGTACTGTCGGCCCGCTGCGCTGCCGCTGCCAGCCGCAATAGCCTGTCCCATCATAGGCTATGAGCAGTTGTATGGTTCGCATTGCTGAGCCCGGCGGAGCGCTTTCAGGGGAACAGCGGTACCTGAGCCAAGCCGCTTGTTTCGGGAAAACCGCACATCAGGTTCATGTTCTGGACGGCCTGCCCCGAGGCCCCCTTGACAATGTTGTCTATGGCGGCGGTAACCACGAGCCGCCCGGCCCGCCTGTCGACAGTCAGGCCGATATCGCAGTAATTCGATCCCCTGACGTACTGTGTGGCGGGCTGCTGTCCCGGGGGCAGCAGACGGACAAAAGAGTCTTTCTTGTACATGTCCTGGTACAGGGCTCTGATTTCTTCCTCCTCCCACCCCTCAGCCAGACCGGCATAGACCGTGCTGAGAATTCCTCGCGATACGGGAAGCAGATGAGGCGTAAAAGAAATAATGAGTGATTGGCCGGCGAGGATGGACAGCTCCTGCTCGATCTCCGGCGTATGCCGATGTGTTCCGCCGACCTTGTAGGCGCGGAAACCATCGGTCACCTCGCAATAAAGCGTCGACACGGCGGCTGCGCGTCCGGCTCCGCTCGTTCCTGATTTGGAGTCGGCAATAATTGAGGCCGGATCAACAATACCTGCCTTCAGTGCGGGAGCAAGAGCGAGTATAACAGACGTGGGGTAGCAGCCGGGATTGGCAACGAGCCGGGCCTGGCGAACCGATTCACGATACAGCTCAGGCAGCCCGTAGACCGCCTCCGGGATCAGTCCCGGAGAACTGTGTTCCTGGTACCAATGTTCGTAGGTAGACAGGTTTTTCAACCGGTAGTCGGCAGAGAGATCGACAACTTTTTTTCCCGCATCCAGAAATTGTGGAACAATGGCCATCGCTGTCTTATGGGGAACGGCGCAGAATACCAGGTCGGCACAGGAGATAATCTCTTCCACCGTATGATTCCTGCAGACGATCTCCGTGCATCCCCGGAGGTTTGGGAATACCTCTGAGAGCTGTATACCGTCATACTGGCGCGAGGTTGCAGCAGTAATTTCCACAGAAGGGTGGCGGCTCAAAATTCTGGCAAGTTCCACACCGGTGTAACCGGAACTGCCGACGATTGCGACTCGTACCATGATCATCTCCCGCTGATATCGGACAACCAGCATGCTGGAGTTATAAAAAAAGGGGGTAGCAGAATGTCTGCTACCCCCTTTGCTGGAACGGTTCCGGCAGCGTCCGAGGATAAACCAAAGTCGCCGCCGTCAAGAAAGAGATGATTAACGCTTGGAGAACTGGAATTTGGCGCGGGCGCCTTTCTGTCCGTATTTTTTTCTTTCTTTGTTACGCGGGTCACGCGTGAGCAGACCTGATTTTTTCAACGCCGGCCTAAGTGTTTCGTCGGTTGCGAGCAGCGCTCGTGAAATACCGTGGGTCAGTGCGTCGACTTGAGATGATTTACCGCCGCCTTTGAGGGTGGCCAGGATATCGAACTGTTGTTCGGTTTCGGTTACCTTGAACGGTTTTTCCAGCTTGTGAGCCTGAAACGTACCGCCGAAATAGTCATCTACCGTCATCTTGTTGACCGTTACCTTCCCTGTTCCGGGCATTAACCAGACACGGGCAACTGCTTTTTTTCTTTTTCCGGTAGCGTAAAAACGTTCATCGGCCATGGCCAATTTCTCCATGAGATAGTTAAATTACAAGCTCAGCCGGTTGCTGTGCTTTGTGCGGGTGATCAGCGCCAGTGTAGACTTTCAGCTTTTTCAGCTGAGCCCTGCCAAGTTTGTTTTTGGGAAGCATTCCCTTGACCGCCTTGAACACCAGATCCGTCGGGTGTTTCTCGAGCAGGTCCTTTGCGGTTGTTTCTTTGATTCCGCCCATATAGCCAGTGTGGCGGTAGTATTTTTTGTCATCCCACTTTTTACCGGTGAGCTGGATTTTCTCGGCGTTGGTGACTATGATGAAATCACCGTTGTCGATAAATGGAGAGAAGGTCGGTTTATGCTTCCCGCGCAGACGTGAGGCAATTTCAGTTGCAAGTCGACCCAGAATCTTGTCCTCGGCATCAACCACATACCATTTCCTCTCAATCTCGTTGACAGGAGCAAGATAGGTTTTCATTTCATTCCTCTGTGCTCAGACATTTAATTAAAAAAAGGTTCGCGCAGTGCCGAACCTTTCATAGTCGATTTGGAGCGGGAAACGAGATTCGAACTCGCGACTTCAACCTTGGCAAGGTTACACTCTACCACTGAGTTATTCCCGCTCTGTGTTTAAATCAAAACAGCATTACATATACAATACTCATACATCATGTCAATAAAAAAAACAACCAGCTGTTCTGAGTAGACAACTTTTGGTAAAACGGGAAGAGAGATAAAAAAAGATGGTTTTGTTCTGTTGTTATGTGATAAATAGGTTCAGGTAGGTTGCGAGGAAATTCGATGGATTCCATATTTCCTGCATTTTCAAAAGAATAGGGGCTGTCATGGGAGCAGGTACCACGGTGAGGCGGGGGCTGGTAAAGCGTAAGACACGTGAAACCGACATCAATGTTACATTTACGCTCGACGGCGCGGGAGAGACAAGCGTCGCTACTGGAGTCGCTTTCTTTGACCATATGCTGACCCTGTTCGGCGTGCACGGATTCTTTGATCTCGATATCTCAGCCCGTGGTGACATTGATGTTGATTATCATCACACGGTTGAAGACGTCGGAATATGTTTGGGCCAGGCACTGGCATCGGCCCTTGGTGACAAAGTTGGCATCAAGCGTTACGGCATCAGCTATCTGCCGATGGATGAAGCGCTTGTCCGTGTGGTCGTCGATGTGTCCAACCGGCCGTACCTGCATTACCAGGCGCACGTGCCTGACAAGAAAGTCGGTAGTTTTGACACCTGTCTGGCTCAGGAGTTCATGCGCGCATTCAGTCAGCATGCGGGGTTGACACTCCACGTGGACCTGCTTCACGGAGAAAACAGCCACCATATCATTGAGGCTGTTTTCAAGGCGCTCGGTAGGTCAGTCAATGATGCAACCACGAGAATTTCCGGGATGAAGACAGTGCTTTCTTCAAAAGGATGCCTGTAATCTCAGAAAAAAAAGAGAAGAGGTACATGGTGAAGGGTTATTCGAAATTTCTGCAGCTGCTGGTAATCTGCGCTATCACAACACTGCTCTCTGCCTGTGGCCTGAAACAGCTGCTGCCGACCGAGCAGGAGCGCCAGGAAGCCCAGGTTAAAGTTCCCTGTATTATCGTCCTGCCGGTTGAAACAACGGTCAACAAAGATGTCTCCATGAGCTATCCGGATGCAGCTGTCCTTGAGAGTGGCGCAGAATTCATGGATTCTGTTCTTGCCGAGGAGCTGGTCGGCAGAAAGAATGTCCGGGTAATTTCAGAGCGGCAGCTTACCTCCCTGATTCCCCGTGATTCAGCTTCTCAATTAACGTTAATCAAAAACATCGGTTCTGAGCTGAAGTGCGGCGCGGTGCTGATCACGTCGCTTTTCGACTACCGGCAGCGCCAGGGGGGAAGCTATGGTGCTGAAAGCCCGGCATCAGCCGCCTTCACCATGAAGCTTGTTAACACGAGGGACGGGCGTGTTATCTGGCAGTCGATGTTCAAGGAAACTCAGCAGTCACTGATGAGCAACCTGTTGTCATTCAGCAAGGCTGAAAGCAGGGGGTTCAAGTGGATCACGGTTGAGAATCTTGTTCGGCAGGGTCTCGTTGAAAAAATAGAAGAATGCCCGTACCTGTGACCAGAACCGGAACAGCGTTTGAAACCGCGCCCGACTGCCATATGGCAGCCGGGCGTCTCTGTTTTGTCAGGACGTCGCACGATGGGTAGTTTGCAGCTGCCGAAACATGTCAATCGCAAAATTGGCCAGGCGTTGCATGATTTTGGTATGCTCAGTGATGGCGACAAGGTGCTGGTCGCCGTCTCGGGCGGTGTTGACAGTCTCGTGAACGCCTGGGTACTGCAGATGTGGCGTCGGAAGGCCCCCATCACCTACAGTGTCGAGGGGGTGTATGTTGATCACGGTTTTCATGGGGGTGCAGCGGGTGAACCTGACCCTGCCGCGTGCATCCGGGAGCAGCTGGAACGCTTTTCAATTCCGCTTACCGTTGTCAAGGCCTGGCCGGAGAGGGAGGGGGAGGAGCGGAACTGCTTTGTCTGTGCGCGAAACCGGCGGACACAGCTGTTTGACCTGGCCCGCCGCAAAGGCTGCAGGAAACTCGCCTTCGGACACCATAAAAATGATCTGATAGAGACATTTCTCATCAATATTCTGTACAGCGGCAATATTTCAACGATGGTGCCGCGCCAGGATCTGTTTGGCGGAAACTTGAGCCTCATCAGAGTCCTCGCCTATATTGAAAAAGACGAGATTATCTCTATCGCCGAGAAGGTTGGCCTCCGGCCGGTCAAAAATCTCTGCCCGCTGTCAGGAAATACCCGCAGGGACCGTGTCAGAGCACTACTGGAAACCATAGATAAGGAGATACCCGGTGCCAGAGGCTCCCTTTTTTCAGCGCTTGGCAACGTCAGAGGCGATTATCTGCTGCCCCTCAAGGCAGGTTCAGGTGAGCCGCCCAGAGACGGCTGATGACTAATTGCCGATCGTTATTATTGTTGCCTCAGAACAGGGCAGTTTCAGCATCATCACGGACAGGTGAATGTATGAGAATTGAACGGATTGACACCCTTCTCGGAGAAAAACCAACAGGCCGAGAGGTCTGTGTTGGCGGATGGGTCAGAACCAGACGGGATACGGGGAGCTTTTCCTTTGTGGAAATCAACGATGGCTCGTGCCTGGCCAATCTTCAACTCATAGCCGACAAAAAACTTGCCAATTATGAGCGAGAAATCGTCAGATTGACAGCGGGCTGCAGCGTTACCGTCCGGGGAGTACTCACCGAGTCCCCAGCCAAGGGACAAAGCGTCGAGTTGCAGGTAGAGGAAATACGCATTGTCGGCTGGGCTGATCCTGAGCATTATCCGCTTCAGAAAAAGCGGCACTCGTTTGAATTTCTCCGGGATATTGCTCATCTGCGCCCCAGGACAAACGCACTGGGAGCCGTCAGTCGAATCCGTTCCAGGCTTACCTTTGCCGCTCACCAGTTTTTCCAGGAACGCGGCTTTGTCCATGTTCACACCCCGGTCATAACGACCAGCGACTGTGAAGGTGCAGGTGAGATGTTTCAGGTCATCACCGGCAGAGAGGGCGGCGGAGATACGGATGGTTCGGGCGGAAAGGAATTTTTTGGCCGCAGGGCAGGCCTGACCGTGAGCGGACAGCTTCAGGCGGAAGTCTATGCCCAGGCGCTTGGCTCGGTTTATACCTTCGGACCGACATTCAGGGCGGAGAATTCGCACACCTCACGGCACCTTTCAGAGTTCTGGATGCTGGAGCCGGAGATGGCCTTTTGCGATCTTTCCTGTAATATAGAGATAGCCGAGGCTATGCTCAAATACCTGTTGTCAGACGTACTTGACCAGTGCGCTGAGGACATGGCGCTTTTTGATGCGTTCATTGAAAAAGGTGTTATTGACAAGCTCAAGCGTGTCATTGAGGAAGAATTTGTCCACATAACCTATACCGAGGCGGTTGAACAGCTGCAAAAAGCTGGAAAATCCTTTCATTATCCGATCAGCTGGGGAGTTGACCTGCAGTCGGAGCATGAGCGCTATCTGACAGAGGATGTCTACCGCCTGCCGCTGGTCGTTACCGACTACCCGGCGTCCATCAAACCCTTTTACATGCGGGTCAGTGACGATGGAACAACGGTTGCAGCAATGGATATCCTCGTTCCCGGTATCGGGGAAATTGTCGGCGGGAGCCAGCGTGAGGAACGCTACGACATCCTTCTCGGCCGCATGCAGAACGCCGGCATCGATACGGATGATTATCAGTGGTATCTCGACCTGAGAAAATATGGAACGACGCCTCATTCCGGCTTTGGGCTCGGCTTTGAGCGTCTGGTCCAGTTTGTCACAGGAATGGCCAATATCAGGGATGTTATTGCCTTTCCCCGTACTCCTGGTTCTGCGCCTTGCTAGGAGGCGGAAGGCAGCAGCTCCTGCCGCCGGAGGAGGTCTATGGGTAAAGGACCCGGCGTTCAGAGAATGTTTGACGATATTGCCGGACGGTATGATCTGATGAACAGGGTGATGACCTGTGGACAGGATCAGCGCTGGCGGCGCTTTGTCGTCGAACGGGCCGGAAACCTGGAAAATGAGTGGGCTCTTGATTTGGCAACCGGTACCGGGGACATCGGGGCGCTGATTCGTCGGTTTTTTCCGGGGAGCAGGGTTATCGGTGCAGATTTTTCCAGAAACATGCTGGCGGAGGCGGCTCGCAGATTCCCGGACTCGGGAATTTCCTGGCACGTCTGTGATGCCAACCGGCTCCCCTACAGGGATAATCTGTTCAAGGCGGTCACGTTTGGCTACCTGCTGAGAAACGTAGACGACAGTCTCGGAGTGCTCAAAGAGGTTTACCGGGTCATGGCCGCCGGCGGAACGGTGGTCTGCCTCGATACCACCCCGCCTGCAAGAACGATATTCTATCCGTTTATCCAGTGCTATCTTCGCTATGGCATACCGTTGCTGGGCAAGATGATTGCCCGTGATCAGGCTGCATATTCTTACCTTACCGGATCAACGATGGATTTTCATGAAGCTGAGGAACTGGCCGAGCTTTTCAGGTGTGCAGGATTCAACAGTGTTGATTACCGGACATTCATGCTGGGAACAATCGCTATTCACTGGGGGATGAAATAGATGACAGAACCAATGGCAGGAGAAAAAGGACATTCCCCGGAGCTGAAAACGCTTTTTCAGGTTCTGCAGATCAGCTGTGAGCGCTATGCGGCAAGGAATGCCTATATCTACCAGGCTGGTGCTGAAGAAATCCGGGTCACGTATGCAAAGCTCTTTGAAGATGTCCTGCTGCTCAGCAGGGCATTTGGCGAAAAAGGTATCCGCACCGGCGACCGGGTCATGTTTCTTTCGGATAACCGCTATGGCTGGATGGTAACCGATCTTGCCATCATGTCACTTGGGGCGATCACGGTGCCGCGAGGTTCCGACACCCCGTCGCAGGAACTTGATTTTATTATCAGAAACAGCGGCTGCTCACATCTTGTCGTAGAGACACCTGAACTGCTTGACTATCACGATGCGTATCTGAAATCAATCAAGCTGCTGAAAAATACCTTTGTGATGACCGGCCCCCCGCGTCACTCCCTGTTCGGGCACATATTTTCATACCGCGACATATTACAAGATAAATCCTACAGCAAAGATGATGTCCGCCGCTTTGTGGCTCGGGGAAATGCGCTTACCCCTTCAGATCAACTGACTATTATTTATACCTCCGGAACGACGGGAATGCCGAAAGGGGTAAGCCTGACTCACGCTAACATCATGCATAATGTCGGCTGTATACCGGGGCTGATAGAATTAACTTCTGCCGACCGCTGGCTCTCGATTCTCCCCAGCTGGCATATTTTTGAGCGAACGGCCGAATATGTGGCACTGTCGGCCGGCTGTTGTCTGGTCTATTCCTCGGTGAAGCGTTTTGCCCAGGATCTCGAGACATACCGGCCAACCGTGGTGGCGACGGTTCCACGGGTCTGGGAATCTCTTTTTGGCAGGGTTCAGATGGCGGTTAAGAAAAAAGGGAAAACCGCCTATCTGCTTTTTACAATGATGATCTGGATCTCGACCAGATATCGGAAAAACAGGCGGCTGATCCGCGGAAACCTGCCGTGCTTCGGCCGCGAACCAGCCATTTTCAAGCTCTTCGGAAAGCTCAAGGCGGCAGCGGTCTGCGCCGTGCTGGCTCCTTTCTACCTGTTTGCCCAGAAGAAGCTTGGCATGGTCAGGCAGCGCTTTGGCGGCAGGCTGCGACTGGCCGTGAGTGGCGGGGGGACTCTGGCGGGATTTCTCGAGGATTGGATCGATGCGGTGAACATACGGATCGTAAATGCCTACGGGATGACTGAATGTTCCCCGGCAATCGCCGGTCGGGGGCTCTCCTGCAGAACCTATGGGACCCTGGGCCCTGCCGTTCCCGAGACAGAGCTGCGTGTTGTTTCTGAGGACGGCCGGGAAGTGGCGGTCGGTGAGGAAGGACTGATCGAGGTCCGAGGCCCGCAGGTCACGGCAGGGTATTTTAATAACGAGGAGGAAAACCAAAAAGCATTCACCGAAGATGGTTTCTTCAGAACCGGTGACCTCGGGAGACTGACCATAAAACGGGAACTGGTGATCACCGGCAGAGCCAAGGATATCATTGTCCTTGCCAGTGGTGAGAATATCGATCCAAGCAGAATTGAAAGCACCATTACAATGTTCCCGTTCATTGATGACGCAATCCTCGTCGGCCAGGACAAGAAAGGCCTCGGTGCCCTGCTTGTCCCCAATCTCGAAGAGCTGAAAATCTGGGTTGCCAGGACGTCTGTCAATATCAAAAAGGAAGGGGCTGAGCTCCTGACCGACAACACGATCCTTGACCAGATCAGAAAAGAGATGAATCGGCTGCTGAAGCCCAAAAAAGGTTTCAAACCTTACGAAAAACTGCACGGTATCACCTTTCTGGAAAAGGGGCTGACCCACGGTGAAGAGCTGACCAACACCTTTAAGAAGAAACGGCATGTGATTGAGAAGAAATACAGGCAGAAAATCAATGAGTTGCTGAAATAATCACGGTTGGGGCAGGGCTGCCGACAGGCGCTCGCCGTGTTGCTAAATGCTTGCAATTTCAAGTCTCTGCACTATATTATAGGGGAGTTCGAAGAGTAGTTTTCACGGATTGGTTGAACATCTACTGAAAGGGGGAGCCATGAAGCATATTCGAAACATCCAAAAAATTGTAACTCCGATAGACTTTTCCGATAATTCAAAACTGATTGCTGATTCAGCGGCATTTCTGGCGGGAAAATTTGGTGCTTCTCTGCATCTGATCTTTGTTGTTCAGAACTTTGAAGATTATTCCGGTTTCTTTGTTCCCCAGATGCACATGCCCAATCTCGAGGATGAACTGCTGACAGGCGCCGAAGCGAGGATGCTCTCCTTTATCGACGAGTCTCGGGAAGAGTACAATAAGCTTGGGGTAGCGGATATACACACCAAGGTCCTTATGGGTGATGTCGGCGAGCAGATTGTTGAATATGCCACCGATTTACAGGCCGACATGATTGTCATGGGCACCCATGGCTACAAGGGACTTGAGAAAATCATGTTCGGCAGCGTTGCCGACAAGATTGTTCGTGCCGCTCTCTGCCCGGTGACAACGATCAACCCCTATACCTGCTGTACGTGGGACGATTGATTGTCCGCCTGCGTCACAACGGTCTGCTAATCCTTTTTGTCGGAGCCATGGAGAAGACGGTAACAGTTCTTGGGACTGTCCGGGGTGCGCGTACCCTGCAGCTTTTGAGGGGGTAGAACCGGCAAAGCACATCGCTGGGATGCTGTCCTTCGGCCTCTTCACCGTTCTATCACTGCTGAGCTGCGCGAGACATCCTCCAGCAATGGTCTTCGCCTTCTCGGTGTCGCAGGTGAGTAGGCTTAATCCGGACGATCCAGTTCTGCTGTCACTGGAATCTGAGACGTGATTCCCGGTTCAAAAGAGATACTGTCCTGCGCTTGACTTCCTGCCGACCGGCCATAATGTTTGATCGCAACAGTATGTCACCGCAGGTACCCGCCTTGTTGCTGTCTGGCTGGTATGGTGCGGTGGATAGAGGAAACCGGCGAAAAGATAATCACCGTTTTAAAGGAGAATCAAATGCTTAACAAAAAAATGGCTCAGGCGCTTAACGAACAGATCAATAAAGAAATGTACTCTGCATACTTGTATATGTCGATGTCGTCCTATGCTGCTGATATCGGCTTGAAAGGATTCGCGAACTGGTTTATGGCGCAATATCACGAGGAAATGTTTCATGCCATGAAAATATACGAATACCTCCAGCGGCAGGGTGAATTGGTGAAGCTTGAGGCTATTGCCAAGCCGCCCCACACGTTCAAGAATGCGCTCGACATGTTTACCCAGACACTGACACATGAGCAGTATATCACCAAGTCGATCAATGACCTGATGGAACTGGCGATCAGCAAAAAAGACCATGCGACCCAGATCTTTCTCCAGTGGTATGTGACTGAGCAGGTTGAAGAGGAAGACAACGACAATGAGATTATCGCTCAACTCAAGCTCATAGGTGATAACCCGCAGGGGCTGATGCAGCTTGACAGGGAACTTCGAGGCCGGGCAGTTACCGTCTTGACCGATTACAGCAAAGGGATTGAAGAAGCGGCTCCGGCTGCATGATTCAGCAGGTGGCGCCGCGTTGCATGACCGATACCGTTCTGCCCATGGCATGAGCGGTATCTTTTTTTTGTCTGCGCTGAAATCGCCCCTTTTGGCAGCACATGGGCAGGGGCTGCTGATCTGCTCCGTGCCGGGGTCAGTCCTTCAATACGCCCAGTAAGCCGTGCGTGAAAGAAGATACAGCGGATCCCTGCTGTTTGAGTGAGAGCAGGTCTGCAATCGGTGTGGCCGGGAGTATGTAGATAGTTACTTCCGATCTGCCGTGGTTTGATGCGGGAAAGCGTTCTTCAAGCAGTGCCTCCCATGCTGCCGGCCAGTCGGCATTGCCCGGCAGGAGCAGTTCAGTTGACCTGGGGTCATAGTCGTGCGCCCGGGCAAGATTCTCAAGCTCATTGCCAATTTCCAGACGAAGCTGTTCTGAGGCTTCATGAAAGGTGCGTATTTCTTTCAGCAGGTACACCGTACTCATGTCGATGCGTGCAGGAATCGGCAGGCTGAGCACCGGGATGGCAATGCTGCCGGTTTTTTCCTCAAACCTGCTGATGATCTGATCACCACTGTCCTGTGAAGAGGCCAGCCAGAAGAGACCGTCCGGCGGCTGGAAATACCTTATGATTCGCAGCCAGGCGCTGAACCTGTTTTTTTCAGCCTGGGGGCGTCGCGTTTCAATACGGGACCGTATCTCCTCAAGCTCTGCGAACGGGTCCTCTTCATCCCTGTCATCGCCATGCAGGGAGCGGAACATCTCCATCTCCCGGCTGTCAAGCATGTCCAGATTCTCCCGGAGTTCGGCTTCGTCCTTTTCCAGTATCTCGGCAATTGCCAGCACGAGACGCGCCTGCCAGAGTTCATTATCCCTGGCGGACGAGGCGGGGGGCAGCGACTGAGAGGCCAGCAGAGAGGAGATGATTTCATGCCTGGCCTCGCCCCTTTTCGAAGCTGGCGGTGCGGACATGGCCGCCATGGTCAAGGAGGCCAGCTGGGCGGTATAGTCGTCTTTTCTCTCCTGGATGTCCCTGATCAAATGCAGAAAGCGCCGGCGATTCTTTTCAAGCGGCACAGGAGTATGTCCTTGACACAAACCCTGTTCCATGAAACTATCACTGTCAGTCCGTTGATCGCTTTCGGGATCCGGTTCCACCGTTTGCAGGTAGTGTATTGGTGTAAAGAACAGGAAAAGAGGATAGAGTCGGCCCTTACAGATGTCCGTATCTGGGAAGAGAAGTGTTTCAAATGAGATCATATGCAAAATGTCAAAGACAAGATAAGGTTGAGTCTTTCAGCGTTTGTCTACCTGCTGTTTAATCTCCGGATCGGCGGCAGCTTGCAGGAAACAGTGGCCTCGACGTTCTGGCAGATTCTGCAGACAGCACCTTTTGTCGCCGGTTTTACCTATCTCATCATATCTGTCCTCCAATATATGGGTGATGGAGGCAAGCTGCCATGGGATCGCCGGCTCCGCCTTTTTTTTGCGATCGGAATCATGGCCGGGCTCATCTATGCAATCTGGGAGTATGCCGGTGTCGATCTCGGTGGTTGATACGTATTAAACTCCATCATCACTCTAAGGAATCGGCGTGTCGCTGTCAATTGAATATGTACTCAGGTGCTGTTCCTGATGGCATCGGGATCGCCGATACAACTTTTTACTGAAAACCGCCTGTCCCATGTTCATCATCCACACTTCGAATAGAACAGAGCGTCTTGCCGGCAGCCTTGCTTCTATACTTTCCCGCCGGTCACCTGCTTCAATTTTCCGAAAAGAGCTCTTCCTAATCCAGAGTCGCGGAATGGAGCGCATGCTCTCGCAGTCTCTTGCCGAACATTTCGGGGTATGGTGCAACTCCAACTATCTGCTGCCGCTGCAGTTTATTGATTATCTCTGCAAGCTTACCGCCATGGCGGACGAAGAGCAGATTTTCAATCGGGACATGCTCACCTGGCAGCTCGAAGAAATATTACGTGATACCGAAGGGGTGGCGCTCAGACCTCTTGCCGATTACCTGTCAGGCGATCGGTCCGGTCTGAAGCGATTTCAACTGGCGCGACAGCTCGCAGATATTTTCGACCAGTACCAGATCATGCGCATGGATATCCTGGAAGCCTGGGAGTCGGACAGACGTGTCAGTGATGATGCCTCGGAGGGTTGGCAGAAAGAGCTCTGGCAAAGGATAGTGGCGGCATCGCCGAGAGCAACGCAGCGTGGAGCGCTGATTACCAGGCTGATAGCCAACCTGGAGGGGGTTGACAGTGTACGAGTCGGTCTCCCCGAGCGTATTTTTGTTTTCGGGCTGCATACCATGCCCCCGCTTTTTCTCTCGGTTCTGAACAGACTCTCTGAAACGCTCGACGTGCACCTCTTTCTCCTCTCCCCCTGCGAACTGTATTGGGGCGACATCGAGAGCAGCAGGGCACGCGGCAGGCGATTGCTTGCCGAGGGGAAATCTCTGCAGGCAATCCCGACCGCTGATATGTCCTACCATCCGCTGCTGGTCGCGTATGGCCGGCAGGGTGCGCATTTTCAAGAAATGCTGCTCGACACCATCGATACCTACCAGGACGGGGAGGCATCCTTTGCGGACCCACTGGCTGCAGAGGCGAGCACCCCGTCTCTTTTGCACCGTCTCCAGGCAGATATCCTGATGGGCAGTGAACCGGAAAAAGGCGCCTGCGCAGGTGCCCCCAAAGACACATCGATCCAGGTGGTTTCATGTCATTCGCGGATGAGGGAACTCATGGTTCTCAGGGATCAGATCCTTTCCTGGCTGCAGGAGGATCAGGGCGTCCAACTCCATGAAATTATTGTCATGGCTCCGGATATCCAGGAATACGCCCTGCTGATTCCCGCCGTTTTCGAGGATGTTCAGCACACTGTCGCTGATCGTCAGGCGCGGAAAAAAAATCGCTATTTTGATGCCTTCATGCAGTTTCTCTCCCTGATGTCAGGAAGGTACGGCTGGACTGAGCTTGTCGGTATACTGGAGAGACCGGAAATTTTTCCGCAATTCTCACTTTCTGCAGCGGATCTTGAAAGTATCCGTCACTGGGTGATCAAGGCCGGGATTCGCTGGGGACTCTCTGCGCAGCAGCGGGCCCTGGACCATTTCATTGACAGTGAAGCCGGAACCTGGAAGGCGGGCCTTGAACGGATGCTGATGGGCTACATGATCGATTCTGAGAATCCGGTAGCGGGGGTTCTGCCTTTCACCGCCATAGAGGGAGGAAACGGTGAACTGCTCGGCGGGCTCTGCCGGTTCGTTGATGTCGTCGAGCAGAGTTACCAGTCCTTCGCTGCTGATAAAACGCTTGCCGAATGGGCGGTTGAACTGCAGTCACTGCGCACCGCCCTTTTTGCTGAGCCTGAAAACCCCGATGTGCTGGCCCTGGGCCGGATTATTTCGGAACTGGAAGAAAAGTATGCACCTGTACACACCTGCAGCGTTTCGTTTGAGGTCGTCGAGGCATGGCTGCAGTCAGTCGTTGAGACCTGTTCAAGCGGAGGTTTCCTGAGCGGCAGGCTCTCCTTTTGCTCCATGCTGCCCATGCGCTCGGTTCCGTTCAGGATAATCTGTCTGCTTGGCCTCAATGACGGAGAGTATCCGAAACAGGACTACCAGCCGACCTTCAACCTGGCGGCCAGGGACTATCGTCATGGCGACCGCTCCAATCGTGCAGATGACCGTTATCAGTTTCTCGAGGCGATCATTGCCGCCCGCGAGCGCCTCTACCTCAGCTATATCGGCCAGTCGATCCGGACCAACAAAAACATCCCGCCGTCTGTTGTTGTCAGCGAGCTGCTCGACTGTCTGCAGGTCCATTACGGCGTTGACGATCCGACCGTTCGTCATCCACTCCAGCCCTACGACTGGAAGTACTTTACCGGCACAGACGGTCTGTTCAGCTATGATGCTCACTTCTGCAGGGTTGCCGAGAACCTCCAAAGACGCGGTGAGGGAAAGGGCAGATCCTGGCTGCCCGCGGTCCCGGTGAGTCGGCAGGTGCCACGCTGTGATTTTCAAGATTTTCTTTGGTTTGTTTCCCAGCCGCAGGTTTATTTTGTCCGCCATATCCTCGGTATCGACCTTGGTGCTGAGGAATTGCTGCCTGATGACAACGAGTTGTTCAAGCTTGACGGACTATCCCGATACGGTGCCGAACAGGAGATTGTCGGAGCGCTCATGCAGGGTGCCGACAGTCGGCAGCTGCTGGACCGGCTGCAGGCTGAATCGCGCTGGCCGCTCGGAACACCGGGTCTCATCGCCTTTGAAAAAGAAATCCTGCAACTCAAATCTTTTGTCCAGCGGATAGAAGCGTTTAACCCGGGTACTGAGATTGACGCCCCTTATTTTGAGCTGGCGCTGGATGGGATGGTCATTGAAGGAAACCTGCCGCACTGTTATCAGAACGGCCAACTTCTCTACCGGTATGCAGCGCTGAAAGGAAAGGACCTGCTCTCCGGCTGGCTCTGCCACCTCGTTGCCGCCAGAATCCGCAGGCAGAAGCTGGCGACCTCCATTGTCTCGCGTGATTATACGGTTGTCTTCGATGTGCAGATGGGAGAGGATGAAGATCTGGATTTTTTGACGTCCCTCTTTCTCGATGGCTGCCGCCACGTCAGCAGTCTGCTGGTCGAGCCTGCATTTTCCTATGCACAGCAGCACCGTTTGAATCAAACACGGGGAAAGAAACAACCGATTGATGCGGCCCGGCAGCTCTTTTTAAAATCTTTTGAAAATTACCACGTACCTGAATGGAACCTTCTGTACCGGAATCTCAATGCTGAGGATGTTTTGAACAAAGACTTTGAATCACTCTGCAAGCGTTTAATGGTGCCGCTCTGGGAGCACGCCCATATATTGGACGAGGAGCACTGGGCATGACTGCCGGCCGGATTTTGTCCTCAGCATCGACCCCGATAGAAAAGGGCATAACCCTGGTCGAGGCAAGCGCCGGTACCGGCAAGACCTTCGCTATTTCTATGCATGTCCTGCGCGCCATTGTCGAGCTTGAAATCAAGGTCGACCAGATACTTGTTGTCACCTTTACGGTTGCCGCAACGGAGGAATTGAGAGAACGGGTCAGGTCTCGGCTGATTGCCGCGAAAAAAGGCCTCAAAGACAGAGCGGATGCCCACGACGATGTGCTCAGGACGTGGACTGCCCGGATAGAGGACAAGGAGCATGCAGTGGCCCTGCTCGACCTGGCACTGCTTGACATTGACTGTCTCGGCATATTTACCATTCACGGTTTCTGCCAGAGAATGTTGAGTGAGCAGCCGCTGGAAAGCGGTCAGTTCTTCGATATTGAATTGCGGGCCGATATTCAAATGGTCAGAAGAAACGTGATCAACGATTTCTGGCGAACAACCTTTTACCGCCTTGAAAAACGCTTCTGCTCGCTGATTACCGAATGCTATCCGGACCCCGAGGCGCTGTTTCTCAGTATCGCGGGTGCGGATGACCCGCTGGCCGAGCTGATCCCCGAGAGGGGTTCAGTTGACCAGTGCTGCAGGCTCATCGATCTGAGCTTTGCTGAGTTCAAGCGCTGGTGGCAGCGTCACGGTTTGGCACTGCTGGACAACCTCGACCAGGCCTCCCGGGGAGGATATCTCAACAAGGAACTCAACAGCAGTTATCTGAACTGGTTTCAGGAGATCGAGCAGCAGATCGCTTCATCCGGGCTGCCCGGTCCACACCTTGTCAAATGGCTGCAGGTCGACAACCTGCTCGGTCATTTGCACGGTAACAGGCTGCGGGGGGCAGAGAAGAAAAAGGCCTTCATCGCGGAGTGGATACTGCCGGGAGAGTCGGTCCGCCACTATATTGAAGCTGTGGACAGGATGATCCTGGAGGTTCGCCTGGAACTGGCGGAAGAGTTGCGCAGAACGGTTCCCCGGCGGCTCGAGCAGCAGCGGATAATGACCTTTGATGACCTGGTGATACGCCTGGCTGCAGCACTCTCCGGTTCTGGCGGAGCCCATCTTCGCGCCACGATACGGCAGCGCTACAAAATGGTTCTGATCGATGAGTTTCAGGACACCGACAGCGCCCAATGGCAGATCTTCAAGCTGCTGTTCAGCACGCCTCACCATATACTCTATCTGATCGGCGATCCGAAGCAGGCAATTTATCGATTTCGCGGCGCCGATATCGTCTCCTATTTTCAGGCGAGACAAAAAGCGCAGAGAACAGTGACCCTGCACCGAAATTTCAGGTCTCACCCCGGCCTGATGGAAGCAGTCAATACGCTGCTGGCCAGCACTTCCTTTTCCGGGATTCCCTACAGCCGGGTCGAGCCGGCCTTGAGGCCGGAAGACGGCAGGCTTTGTGACGCTGAACTCGGGCGAAACACTTTTGTCTATTGCCAGCTCGACCGGCAGAGCGATGAGCAGCCTGGCTGGACGGCTGGTGCCGCGCACGAACAGATGATGAGATGGACGGTTGGGGAGATAGCACGGCTGATCGATAATAAAAACAGGGTGATGATCGCGCGGCAGGAATCTGGAGGGACAGTTGCTCAAAGCCAGCTTCGCCCTGCTGATATTGCAATTCTGGTGCGGGCAAACAGCCAGGCTGAAGCGTATCACGACGCCTTGTCCCGTGTTTCAATACCGTCGGTGGTTGCAAGCAAGACAAGTGTTTTTCAAACGCTGGAGTGCCGGACCCTGCTGCTGGTCCTTCGGGCAGTTGCCGCTCCAGGTGATATCGGTGTAGTGAAAGGTGCGCTGAGCTCTGAATGGTTCGGCCTGAGTGGTGACTATTTCGTGTTGCTTGACAGTGATGAAACTCTTCTGGGCCAGTGGCTCGAGCGCTGCCAGCACTATCACCAGCTCTGGCAGGAGCAGGGCTTTTTGGTGATGATCACCAGGCTGCTGGCCAGTGAGGGTGTCTATGAGAATCTGTCGATCATTCAGCGAGGCGAGCGGAGCATAGCCAATATCCAGCAGCTCTGCGAACTTGTCCAGGACAGCGTTCAGGAACAGGGACTCAGCATGGAACAGACCATCGTCTGGCTGCAGAAAATGGCAGAAGCCGCCGTTGGCCTTGACGGGATGGAGCTGCGGCTGGAAAGTGACCGCGATGCGGTCTCCATCGTTACCATGCACGGTGCCAAAGGCCTTGAATTTCCGGTAACCTTCTGTCCTTTTCTGATCAGCGGCAGCCGTCCCGTCCCCAAAAACCGCGCAATGGTCAGGTGCCATAACCGGGACAACCGGCTGGTCCTCGATCTCGGCTCGAAAAACCAGGCTGAAAATAGGGAGCGGGCCTATGCAGAGGAGGTGCAGGAAGACCTGCGCCTTGCCTACGTGGCGATAACCCGGGCGCAATTGCGCTGTTATCTTTTCTGGGCCGAGATCAGCGGCAGGGGGGCGAGTCCCGGTTCTTTTCTGTCGCCGCTCGGGAAAATACTCTTTCCGGACGGGCCCTGCGAATTCCAGAGTCAGCATGATCACCTGCAGCGCCTTGGCAGCGGTGCAGGTTGCTCCCATCTGCTGATAGCAGGGACGGAAGAGATGTTTCTTCCCCGCCTCCAGCCAGCTGCCGATGCGGCTCAGCTGCAGGCCCTCAACGTTGACGCGGCGTCCCTGGCCACCAGCAGGACCCTGACGTCATTCTCAGGGCTGGCAAGTTTCTCAGCTCATAGCGAGGATGCCCTGGCAGGCGCCTTTGACGAGAAAACCGGCAATAGCCGCCTGCTCGAGAGCAGCCGGCTTCCCGGCGGGGTAAGGTTTGGGAATATCGTCCACGAGGCGTTGGAAACGATCGATTATGCTGATCTGGCTGGCGGAGGGTACCAGGAAGAACTGCTGCCCAGGATATGCCGACGACATGGTCTGGATGTTGATCAGCAGGGACTGCAACAGCTTTTGAAAAACTGTGTGAGCACCAACCTTCTTCAAGACAATGATCTTCAGGCACCGTTTTCACTTGCCGATGTCAGCCCTGAGGACCAGGTAAAAGAGCTTGAATTTTCTCTTTTCATGAATCGGACGACGACCAGCGTCATCAACCGGGTGCTTGCCTCCGAGCGAACCTGCACCCCGCTGCTCTACAGGGAAATGGAGGGGTTCCTCAACGGTTATATAGACCTGGTCTGCTGCTACGGCGGCAGCTATTATGTCATCGACTATAAGACCAACCAGCTTGGTTCTGAGTCGACTGATTACAGCCGGGATGAACTCATTGCGGCGATGAGGGAACACAATTACGGGCTGCAGTACTGGCTGTATACCCTGGTTGTCCATCGCTACTTGGGGCTTTGGCTGCCCGGCTATTCATATGCTGAGCACTTCGGCGGGGTAATGTACCTTTTTGTCAGGGGCATGATACCCGAAATTGACGGCAGTGGCGTCTTCTACGCCAGACCAGACGAGCGGCTGTTGCTCGAGCTTGATCTCTGTTTTCGGAAAAAGCCATGAAGACAATTTCTCAGATCTCATCGTTTGCCGAGGTCTTTGGTTCCTTTGTCGCCCGGCGCTCAGGTTTTACCGGGGGCGAGAATGAAGAGCTGAAAGAGCTGTGCTCGTCCCTGATTGGCTGGATGCAGGACGGGCATACCTGTCTCAGCGTAAATCAAAGCCAGGAAAAGCTTCTGCTGCGGTGCCCGCTTGTTTCGGATACCGGAGACGCTCCGCTGGTTCTTTTCAACAGCAGGCTGTATCTTGCCCGCTATTTCGCCTATGAAAGACGGCTGTCGGAAAAAATGGCCGGACTGGCCGCGATTTCTCATTCCATTGCCAATATGGACGTACTGCTCAGGAACTTTTTTGTCACGCCCGAAGGAGAACAGGATCAGCAGCGGGAGGCGGCACGTGTTGCTTTACACAAGGGGTTGTGCATTATCTCCGGAGGACCGGGTACCGGGAAAACCACGACAGTCGTTAAAATCGTCGCCATGCTGCTGTCCCACTACGGGCCCGCGTTCCGCATCGCCCTGGTGGCACCGACCGGCAAGGCCGCCATGCGGCTCAAGGAATCAGTTGCGGCTCAGATTCCGCTGCTGCCTGTCGGGAATGCGGTTAGGGAGATCATCCCGCGTGAGGCGCAGACCGTCCATCGCCTTCTCGGGGTTCGAAACTATTCGCCTTCGTTCAGCCACAGCAGTAGACGGCCATTGCCGTGGGATGCGGTCATTGTTGACGAGGCCTCCATGGTGGATCTGGCCTTGATGAGCAAACTCGCTGACGCCCTGTCAGAAGATACACGGCTGATCCTGCTGGGCGACAAGGACCAGCTGGCCTCGGTTGAATCGGGTGCGGTTCTGTCCGAATGCACCCGTGTACTGAGCGAAAATGTTGTCGAATTGCATGTCGCCCATCGTTTTAACGCTGAAATAGCTGCGCTTGCCGGCTTCATCAAGGACGGAGACGGAAAAGCGCTCACCCTGCTCATCGAGGATGAGAAGGCAGCATCGCTTGTCAGCGCTGAAGATGACTGGCTCGCAGTCTGTGCCGACCGCTATGAAAACTATCTCAGGCAGGCACGCCTGGCGGATACGGTAGACGCACTGCCCGCGCTTTTTCAGCTGTTCAACTCGTTTCGCGTTCTCTGTACCCTGAAAAACGGTCCTTCCGGTGTTGCCGGTATTAATGAGAAGATAGAGCGAATCCTGTCTGTACGAGGTTTTGAGAGCGGCAGGAGCGAGTGGTATCCGGGGCGCCCTGTCATTGTTACCAGAAATGATTACAGCCTTGGCCTCTACAATGGTGATGTCGGTATCTGCCTTCCCGAATCTCCCGGCAGTGCATCGCTGTTTGTCTGGTTCGAAAAAGAAGCCGGACTGTTCCACCGCTTCATGCCGGTCCGGCTGCCGCCGCATGAGACCGCCTGGGCACTGACCGTCCACAAGAGCCAGGGATCGGAGTTCAGGGAGATAATGGTGGTGTTGCCGGAAAAGGATCATCAGCTCCTTTCACGGGAGCTGCTCTATACGGCAGTTACCCGGGCAAGAGAGAAGGTCATCATACGAGATCCTGCTTCGCTCTGCGGGCAGATTGTCAGCCGTACGATTGACCGCTGCAGCGGGCTTGCCGAACAGCTGCTGTTCTACCACGGAGACAGGGGAAGATGAATGATGAGCAAAGAACTCTGGGCGCCCGATGCCGCTGCCTGGTGAGCAGCGAAGCGTCACGGCGGTTTGATTGAGCTGCCCGGTGGTTCACAGTGAGCGTCTCAGGTTCTTTGAACCAGGTACATGAACCAGAGGATGACAAGGCCAAGGGCTGCGAGAAACAGGCCTCCGGAGAAGAACGTTCCGTAAATATCAAGCAAGTAGCCAACCACAAACGGCCCCAGAAAACCGCCGACTTCGGCCACGCAAAAAAACACTCCCGTCGCCGAGCCCAGGTAACTGGGGGCAATCTCCGGGCTGTCCATCAGGCTCAGGACCAGAAGCGGCATGAGGCAGGGCCCGGAAATACCAAAAAGCAGCAGCCCCGGAATCACCTGCCATTGCAGGATTACCACCCAGGATATGGAAAACCCTGCCAGCAGAGCCAGCAGGCCGATGGCCCAGCTTCGCTGCTGGTGCGTTACGATTCTTGGAAAGATCAGCACAGCTGGAATGCTGGTTAGAAAGGGCAGTGCGGAGGCGACTCCGGCTGCGGCTGGAGACATGCCTCCATTCTCGAGGATCTTGGGGAGCCAGGCAAAATAACCATGCATTATGCCGAAAGAGAAAAGACCTGACAGCAGTATCAGCCGAACGGTTCGAATCTTGAACAGGTCCGCGAGCATGGGCAGAATTCTGAGACGATCTGTCCCGGACGCGGTTCCCGTTTCTCGGGCCAGCCCCCACCAGAGTCCCGCAAATACAAGCGTCATCAGTCCATACGAGACGAAGGTCAAGCGCCAGCTATAGTCCGTCAACGGCATGACGACACTGTTTGTGGCCGCCAGCGAGAACATGCCCCCGATCCATGGGCCGGTCGTATAAATTCCGACGGCAGTCCCGCGCTCCCGCCCCTGGAACCAGGTGGCGATGGTTTTTGGACAGCCGATTGAGATCATCGGTCCGCCGACCCCAAACAGGGCCACAAAGAACAGCAGCGAATAAAACCCGCTGGCTGCAGAGCGAAGTACCGCTGACAGACCGATGACCAGAGCCCCGAAAAAGATCGATCTGCGGATGCCCCAGCGATCCATTATGACCCCTGCAGCAATCGCCAGGACGATATAGGTCATCTGCCAGGATCCGAGAATGAAGCCCATCTGGGCAAAAGACATCTCGAGATCGCGCATAATCGGGGTCACCAACGGAGATGGAGACCTCGTCACCACCCCGAAAGAGAAGTAAAGCAGCCAGAGCAGCGCAAGCATCAGCCAGCGATACGGTCGCCGATGGGGCGGCAGGTCTTCCCCTTTGTCCTGGGCGAGATGATCGGACAGATTATTCAAGGTGCTACCCGGCCAGACAGACAGCAGCCTTACAGCCTGTCTGGGCGTCAGATAGGAGCGGCGAGAGGAAAGAGCGTCTCACCGAAAACTGGGTTTCGTTATTTTTCATGCGATCGGGCGTATTCAATTATACGCTGAACCTTGGGTTCTGAACTGCCACCGGGGATGTATTCAGCAGCCAGCCAGGTATCGACGAGGCTTTTGGCAAGTTCATGACCGATGACAAAGGCACCGAGCGTCATGATGTTAGCATTATTACTCTTGATGGAACGTTCTGTTGAGTATGGGTCATGGCATGTCGCGGCATAAGCGCCGGGGACCTTGTTGGCGGCGATGGACATACCGATGCCGGTTCCGCACACCAGTATCCCGCGCTCATATTTTCGGGCAACGACCGCTTCAGCGACGGCGATGGCAACGTTTGCATAGATTACATCCTCACTGCCGAAATCACGACAGGTGTGGCCCTGCTCAACAAGGTGATCGATGATAACCTTTTTCAAGCCGGAGGCATTAGGGTCTCCTCCGATTGCAATATTCATGTTTCTACTCCTCTGATAATACCAGCCCTGTCACGCGGCAGGTGGTGCAGTGTCATTTGATTGTGGGTGTACCCATTGTTTGATGGGCGAAGGATATCAGCGACCGAAGGTTTTTATTGCCGCTCTTAATTCTTCATGAGTTTCGCTGTGCTCTTCGATTGTTATACCTTTCTGAAAGGCTTCCCAGGCCTGCCTGAGGCTGGCTGCACCACCCTTTGGTCCCATGGGGTGCTCGAAAACGCCGCGCCCGGGAACAACGCCGAAATCAATAGTCTTCAGGGCCTTGTGAATGTCAAGTGTCGTCGCAGCCCACTGGCTTCCTGCCGGAACAGGCAAGCAGGGCTTGAGTTTGCCCAGCGGTTTCAAACATTGGTCCACATTTGCCATGACCTCGTGATCGGAGGTCCTCATCCTCGCTCCCAGGCCGGGAAAGATAATTGCGTCAAAGCCGACCATTCGCTGTAATTTGATAATGACGTTTGAGTCGATTCCGTAATAGGGGACTCTGGTGAATGGGGCGATCATATCGAAATGGGCGACGATCGGCACTTCACTGTGCTTCCGCAGCATGCGAACACCACTCAAGCCGACAGTCATGGTATTGACCATAACCGCGTTGGCTCCATTTTTTACGCACATATCGTGCAGTTCGACAAGCCGGTCAACCTCGTCGGTAATGTTCGCCAGGTAAATTTTTTTTTCATTGGTGCACGCTTCTGCTCTGCTCATGGCCTTGCCCATGAGCAGAGAACGTTTACTCAGCGGGGACCATTCGACATCGCCGAGCATCTCGTCATCCTTGGCGATATCCAGACCGCCAAGCCAGCTCTGATAGGCGAGTTCCGTAAAGGACTCCGGAGTCAGGCCGATGTTGGGTTTTACCACACCAAAGAAGAGGGGCCGCTCATGGACCTCGAGCATGTCCCGTAAACCCTGGACCCCAAACTGAGGGCCTTGAAAATGGTCGAGAAACGAGTCTGGAAACAGTATGTCCTGCAACCTGATAACAGCTATTCCCGGACAGTAGAAGGCACCTTCACCGCAGGCCGCGGTGAGCATGTTCGGTATCCTGGGGCCAAAGTTGGCATGCGGATGGGCAATTTTAACAAGGCATGTATAGGCGGGTCCTTTTTCATCCCCCATTTCCGGATGGTTTGATTTCTGGTGCTGTTCAATTACCTTGAGGTCAATGACCTTTGCCCCGAACCGGGGGCGAAAATCCTCGTCAATTCCGACTCGTTTCCATTGTGCCGTAGACTGCTCCTGACACAGATGTGCCGCCGCCTCTTCCGGGTCCACAAACGATTCAAACCGATACTCGAAAACAAGATAGTCCTCCATGTCCAGCTTTGACCGGTCAGCAAAAAATCCTTTTCCATTTTCTTTCATAATCGATATTTCCTTAATTACACCAGACTCGCAACCTTCTTCTTCAGGCTGATAAGCAGCGCAATTTTTGAAGTCTCTTCAACCAGTTCTGCATTGTGTTCAGCCGCGATTATAGTGCTGCCGAGAGCAAAGATGCCATGTCCGCTCTGCACAAAAGCAGATAACCCAGGTTTGTCAGATAACAGTTTTTCCACCGTTTCAGCAAAATCCGTCGATGCCTGCTGGTGTTCTCGTATAACCGGGACAGGACCGAGCTTGGACCGGGAGTGGCCGGTGAGCAGAGGAATTTCGTCTACATCTTCGGCGCAGGCAATCGACCAGGGGGAATGGGTATGAAAAATTCCAAGAACGTCAGGCCGAAGACGGTAAATAGAGAGATGGGTAAGCAGCTCCCGTGACGGTTTTCCTTCACCTTCCAGAATTTCGCCGCTCATGGTTACCGCGACAAAATTATCATGATTGCACTCCCCGAAAGAAAGTCCACTGCCCTTGATTATGATGGTATCCGTTCCGGGAACGCGGCAGCTCAGGTTGCCGCCGTTGCCTGTCTGCAGCCCGATCTGATAGGCCCGGGAGGCGGTTTTTAACATGTCCTCTCTTATCGCGGTGCGTATGTTCATCACTTTGTTTTCCTATGAGTTTGCTGTGCCATCTCAATGTTTTCAAGCAGGGATACTATAGCACGATTTCTCAGGCAGCCGTATACTATTCCACAAAAAAAAGCTCTCTAACAGAATAATCACTTCGAGGTGATTCGACGCCAGATACTCGTCTTTACGTCTTACTCTGCCAGTATCAGGATCGTTTCCAGAAAAACCGGACGGCAGTGCTGACGATAGGCCTGATTCAGCCAGGAAAGGGTTGCGCTTCCAGGGTAAATCATACATAGTGCTCCAAGACATAAACCCAAAGAGCAAACGCTATTTTTCAAATACCGGAGGAATCCTGATGACAAGAGAAAAAACCCGCATTTATCCGATTAATACCGGCTGGCTTGAGGCCGATGTCGGCACCTATCTCTTCTGGAAAGGCAAGGCCGGAGAAAAGATCTGGCATCCGACCCTGTGCTTTTACGTTGATACCGGAGAACACAAGATCATGATCGATACCGGGCTCCCTGATGAAGAGCGGGCAACACGCTACCACCATAAATGCCAGAAGCGCGGCTGTCTTGAAAGCCCGGAGTTTGTCAGACAGCTTGGAATAGACCCGGAAGAAATCGATATCTGTATTTTTACCCACTTGCACTGGGACCATGTGCATAATATGAAAGTTTTTAAAAATGCCCGCTATATCTGCACCCAGACCGAGTTTACCATGGCCCATAATCCGCTGCCGCTCTATTACCGGTCCTATGAGTCTCCCATCCTTGGGATTGAGGCACCCTTTGTCGGTTGCCATTTCGAATTTGTCGAGGGTGAGCAGACTATCGTACCGGGCGTGAGCGTATTTCCTTCCCCCGGCCACTCGGTCGGGCATCAGTGCGTTGTTGTCGAAACAACGGCAGGAGATGCAGTATTCGTCGGAGATGCCATATTCAATCTGAAAAACATGGAGCCGAATCTTGAAGAAAAGTGGCGATACTGGGTACCCGCCCGTTTTGTTAATTCGGTAGACGGCTGGAAAAGTATTGAGGAGATCGATAAAAGATCCGACTTCATCCTGGCCACTCATGACGAAACGGTCCTGGAACACGATGTCTATCCCTATGAAGGCATGCCGGTCCGGGAGAGGCGAAAAACGGTTCCAGGAACCTCGTTTTATTTCAGCGGGGTATAAATCAGTGATCGCTTTGAACGAAAAAACATTGATTCATCCCTGGCATCTTCGCGGCAGAGTTTAAGCGAGACTATGGCGCCTGTCGAGAGTCGGTGTATCCTTGTCATTGGCACAATGGATACCAAAGGGGATGAAGTCGCCTATCTGTGCTCGCAGCTCCGTTCACATGGCCTTGCAGCCAGGATCATGGATGTCGGAATCAGCTCCGCTCCCTCATCTCCTGCCGATATCGGACGCGAAGAAATCGCAGCGCAGAGCTCCTCTGATATTGGTTCTCTTCTTGTTCAGAGCGAGGGCAAGTTAAAGGCAATGGACGCCATGGCCCGCGGGGCGCTCCTGCTGGCCGGAGAAAAGATCAGCACCCGAGAAATTGCAGGAATCATGTCCCTAGGCGGCGGCGTCGGCACCTGGATCGGGATGAAGGTGATGCGAGGACTTGCTTTCGGGCTGCCCAAGATCATGATTTCAACACTGCCCTTTGATATACGCCCGTACCTGGGATCACGGGATATCATGATCGTTCCTTCGGTGACGGATATCCTTGGTTTGAATCCGATATTGCGGAAGGTTTTGCAGAATGCAGCGGCTGCCATGGCCGGCATGGTAGCCCTGGATAGTCCGCCCGAGCCCGCAAAAAAACTCATAGGTATCACTGCACTCGGCGTCACCACACCGCTGGTGACCGCCTGCAAAGAGATTCTTGAGGCCAAGGGTTTTGAGATTGCCGCTTTTCATGGTGTCGGCATTGGTGGAAAAATATTTGAAGAGTGGGTACAGACAAACATTTTTACCGGTATTCTCGACTTGACACCACATGATGTCAATAATTTCCTTTTTGATGGCATTTCTCCCCCCTATACTGACCGGCTGGAATCGGCTGCCAGACAGAATATTCCCCAGGTTGTGGCGCCGGGAGGCCTTGACTTCATCAGCAGGGGGCCCGTCGAAGCGCTTTCCGATGAAGACCGGCGCAAAAAACATTATCGGCACAGCCCCATGTTCACGCATGTCAGAGTCTCTTCACATGAAATGAAAGAGGTCGCAGATCTCGTCGCTGAAAAGCTCAATATGAGCACGGGAAATACAATAGTTGCAATACCGCTGCACGGTTTTTCATTCCAGGGTCACGCCGGAGGACAGCTCGCGGACCAGGACTCAGACATGGCCTTTGTCAGGATTTTGAAAGAGAAATTAAGAAAGGATATTGCTGTTGTTGAGGTGGCGGCACATATTAACGATAGATTATTTGCTCAAGCGGTCTGTTCACTGCTCCTTGAACTTATTGGCAGACAGTAAAGACGTGTGCAGGGAATATCGCCCGGGGACAAGATGCCGGGCTATGATTCACCCGCTGCAGTCTGCATTGCCTGATAGAGCCGCTGCCTGGTTCGGTTGAGCGTGCGATAGAATTGATTCATTTCCTTATCCGGCAGGAAGTATTTCTCCAAGCCCTGCGGCTGCACCTTGCGAAAAGCAGTATCATAGGAATCATGGAGACCGCAGGCAACCGCCGCGGAAATCCAGGCGCCAAGAGATGTTGATTCCTGGTTAGCATACAGGACAACTTCGGAGCCATAGATATCAGCCTGGAGCTGATTATAGGCATTAAATCCCGTCATGCCTCCGGCAACGCAGATTTGCGAGATGGTGCCGAGCGTTTTTCTGAACAGGGAGACATTTTCCTCCATTCCCAGAACAATCCCCTCGATTACTGCTCGAGCCAGGTCTGCCCGTTTCGTTGATAATTTCAGTCCATAGAATATACCGGTATCCTTTGGGTTCCAGTATGGCGCACCACTGCCTTCAAAATAGGGTAGAAGCACTGTCCCGTTTGCCCCCGGCGGACTGCAGAGCACCTCGCGATTGGCGGTTTCAAAATCTGCATCAGCGGATTTTCCACCATAAAATTGCTCGACGAACCAGCGATACACCGTACCTGTTGTAAGCATGCCGGCTTCCAGGTTGTAGCTGCCCGGAATCGAACCAATCTTACAGAGAAATCGTTTCTTGGTATCGATTACCGGTGTATCCGCATGAGCAATCAGATAGGAGCCGGTACCGGTGGTGCATTTGATTTTGCCAACGGAGGTCACACCAAGCCCCAGAGCGGCACATTGCTGATCACCCCCGGCGCTTACTATCGGCGTGCCCTCGGCAATCCCTGTTTTCCTGAACAGATCATTTGAGGTCGTGCCGCAGATCGAGCCGGGAGGGATGAGCTCACAGAGATGAGACTGATTTACCGAAAATATATCCAGAAGCTCCTGGTCCCACTTTCGTGATGTCAGGTTAAGCAGACTGGTGTTGCTCGCCAGGGAATGATCAGTGATAAATGTACCGCACAAGCTGAACAGTGCCAGATCGTGGATTCCCAGCATTTTTGAGGTTTTGGCATACACCTCCGGCAGCTCTTTTCGTATCCAGGTCATCTTTATTGCCGAGAAAACAGGGGAAATACGCAGCCCGCTTGCCTGATAGACATAATCTTCATAGTGCTGCAAGGCAACGCAGAGAGGAACTGTCCGTTTGTCATGCCACATGATAAACGGCGCCAGCGGTTTACCCTGGTCATTTACCGGCACTACCGAAGAGCGCTGGGAGGTGACACTGAGAGCGACGGGGGAAATTTTTTTTCGCCTGCAGTAATCCTGAGACTCTTTAAGCAGTGAAAGCAGGGTGGCCACGAAACTGTCAGCATCAAGTTCGACACGGATGCCACCAGCTTTATAATCGGGCACGGTGCTCCTCCGGCAGGTATTCAAGGTGGTACCACTGTCGTCGTGAAGCGTGGTCCGCATGCTTGAAGAGCCGATATCAATAGTCAGGATCGCATCCATCATTTCCCTCAGCTACAGCTATTCCTCTGCAGACAACCCCTTGCCCCCGGTGCTACCTGTTTTGCCCGTAATAAGCGCCCTTGCCGTGTTTACGAAGATAATGTTTGTCGAGGAGCTCCTGGTCAATACCCTGCAGTTGAGGGTTGAGGGCCAGTGAGGACAGGGCCATGGCAGAAATCTCTTCCAGTACGACTGTATTATGGACTGCATCCATCGCATCTTTGCCCCAGGTGAAAGGGCCATGTCCGTTCACCAGCACCCCGGGAACTGCCATGGGATCGATATTCCTTTTGCTGAACGTTTCAACGATGACACTCCCGGTTTCGTGTTCGTAGGCGCCGCGGATCTCATCACTGGTCAGGGTCCTGGTGCAGGGAATCGGTCCATAGAAATAATCGGCATGGGTGGTACCGAAAGCCGGCAGGTCTGCCCCTGCCTGCGCCCAGGCGACGGCAAACCTGGAGTGGGTATGAACGACGCCGCCACAATCCGTAAACGTGCGATACAGTTCAAGGTGAGTGGCAAGATCCGAGCTGGGATTGTATTCCCCCTCCAGTACGGTGCCTTCCATGTTTACCACGACCAGGTCATCGACTCCCATTGTTTCATAGGGCACACCACTTGGCTTGATAACCACTTCCCCCAATTGACGATCGATTGCACTGACATTTCCCCAGGTAAAGATCACCAGCCCCTGTTCTTTGAGCATCAGATTGGCCGCCAGGACGTTCTGTTTCATTTCCCTGTTCATTCTATCAAACCTCCTTCGCGCATTCGCTGGAAGAGCCACTGCCTGGCATTACGTATTTCAGCTTCAGGGTCTTCCGAGCGCTCCGTCCACATTTCGATGAGAAAGGGACCCGCGTAGGCGAGTTCTTTCAATTTCGAAAATATTCGCGGGAAATCGACACAGCCGCGGCCGAATGGTACCTCTTTGAAGGTTCCCTGGTGGTCCTTGGTAACAGGGAGTGTGTCTTTGAGATGCAGGGCCACGATCTGGGTAAACCCTGCTGCTATTTCAGCAATGACATCATTGTTCCAGGCACTGAGATTGCCGACATCCGGGTAAACGGCAAACCATGGGGAATCAAGGATTTTTTTCATATCCATGAATTTGTGTATTGAATTCATGAACGGGTGATCCATGATCTCCATCGCCAGCATAACCTGCTCACGTGCAGCCATATCGAGGCTTTTTCTCATGTTTTCCAGGTACCAGTTCCTCGTCTCTGTGTCACCAGTCTCGTAATAAACATCATAGCCGGCCAGCTGGATGGTGCGAATTCCGGTGTCAACGGCGAGGTGGATGGCCTTCTTCATGACGGCAAGCGCCTGCCTGCGGATATCGGGATCATGGCTGCCCAGGGGATAACGTCGATGTCCGCTGAGACACATCGACGGAACGGTTAGCGGACTGTCGATGACCGTGCTGCAGAAAGACTTGCGATCAGCAGAGCTCCAGTCAAGCCTGGCGAGTCTCTCGTCAGTCTCATCAACAGATAGCTCGACGAAAGAGAAGCCCAGTCGCTCCGCCAGGCCAAGTTTTTCCTGCCAGCTGGTGTTGTAAGGCAGCGCTTTTTCGTAAATCCCGAGTTTGATCTCTTCTTGTCTCATACAGGCTCCCCGGCAGCGTAAACCGATCGCACAACCTAGGTGTTACCAGTGTTTGTTGATAGCTGTTTTAAAGTCTCTGGCTGCCTGGGCTGGATCATCTGCCCCGTAAAGCCCTCTGCCGGCAATAAAACACTTCACCTTGATATCTTTGAAGATACCAAGGTCTCTGGCATAGAGGCCCCCGGTAACAGATACCTCAAAGCCCATGTCGACCAGTCTCCTGATCTTGGAGAGGTCTTCTTCTCCCCATTGCTGGCCGGCAAAAGCAGCATCCCTGCCCCGGTGATAAATGACCTGGGTGAGACCGATATCACGCCATTTCTCAGCCTGTTCAAAGGTCCAGTCGCCGTAGAGTTCAACCTGCACATCACCAGCATATTTTTTTGCAACCTTGAGCGCGGCTTCCATGGTTGCATAAGGGGCACAGCAGATAACGGTCATCCAGGTGCTGCCCCGCGAGAAGACGATTTCAGCGACCGTCGCACCGGCATCTGCCGCCTTGAGATCTGCCGCTATGATCTTTTCGGGATAGAGGGCACGAAGAATCGCGACCGTTTTTGCACCTTCGGCATACAGGAGAATGGTGCCTACTTCGAGTACATCGACTTCATCAGCGAGAGTTCTGGTCGCCTCAAGTGCCGATGGTATGTCGAGATTGTCCAGGGCTACCTGGAGAAGCGGTTTAGTCATGCTCGTTCCTCACAATTTAGAGCAAAGATTTAAAGGGCAGGTCAGGTTCAATGGCAAAAGCATCTTCAAATCCGCGCGGATAGTGATACTCAATCATATCCTTATCGTCAGGATAGGTGAATTTGCCTCCCACTTGCCAGATGAATGGTTTGAACGTGTACTGCATTCTGTCTTTTCGGAGCTGCCAGAGAAATTTTATTTCCATGGGATCGGCCTGAAAGTTTGTCCAGATATCATGGTGGATCGGCACGACCACCTTGCAGCGCAGGCTTTCGGCCATTCTCAGGATATCGCTTGAGGTCATTTTGTCGGTCATACCGCGCGGATTCTCACCAAAGGAACCAAAGGCAACGTCAATGTCATGATCATTTCCATGTTTGGCATAATAGTTTGAATAGTGAGAATCTCCGCTGTGGTAGAGATTGCCCCCAGGGGTCTTGATGAGATAGTTGACGGCAAGCAGGTCCATCTCCTGAACGGGTTTTCCTTTTAGGGTTGTACCTGCCGGTGCGGTTACCAGTTCGGTTCGATCAAAAGAGTCGAGAGCGACGATTTCGCAGTCTCCCACCTTGATGACATCGCCGGGTTTAACAACGATGCAGCGTTCTTTAGGAACTCCCCAGCCAACCCAGAGATCGACACAGGCCTGCGGTCCGATAAAAGGGACGTCGGCAGAACAGTTCTGCAGTACGGCTGCAGCGACATTTTCATCAATATGGTCGCCATGATGATGGGTTGAAAGAATTGCACTGACATCGGTAATTGCAAATGGATCAAGAACGCAGGGAACGTTGCGCAGGTTTGGCTGCAATTTTAAACAGCCGATCATCCGCTGATGCTGGTGCTGATCTTTCATACGCTTGTTTTTTCTAGTCTTTTTTCCGTGTTTGGTCCAGTAGTCAATGCAGATATTGGTATTGCCCTCTGTCTTGACCCACATGCCTGTACAGCCAAGCCACCACATCGCAACCGAGCCTGGTGCCACGGTCTCTTCCATAATCTCTTCATTGAGCCAGGTTCCCCACTCAGGAAAATTAGTCAATATCCATGACTCTCTGGTTATTCCATCGATTTTACTCATAATAATCTCCGTGGATTAAATCTATTCCAGTTTAACTCATCTCCATAATCAATCAGCAGTGTTACTCCATCAGGACATTGCAGGCCCAAAAAAAAAATCACGCTGTCCGTCACGCTTACGAATTGCTCAAAGGGTGAAGCTGTACGGATGTTTGGTGCGAAGCATCCCTCTGGAGAAAAGTAATATGCAGGAACGATCTGTTTTTTTCAGGGCTTTTAAATGGTTTAGACATAGAACTTGATCAGCAGATAAAAGCGTGATATGATATCACATATAACAACAAAGGGCAAGACTTATGGTCATCGAAAAAATCACCAATGTCACACTGCGGCAAAAGGTATACGAGCAACTGCGTGCCAAGATTCTTGGAGCGGAGCTGCTGCCCGGTGAGGTCATCTCTCTCAGAGGGCTGGCCGAAAAGTTCGGAGTCAGCATGCTGCCGGTTCGGGAAGCTGTCTGGCAACTTGAGTCAGAGAAAATTCTTGTCATTGAAAGCAATAAAAGAATACAGGTTAATCATTTAACCAACATGGAGTTCAAAGAAGTGCTCAATCTGAGGCTGCTGCTTGAATCCGAGGCTGTCGACAAGGCCTGCCAGGCTCGTCCCCAGAAAGCAATCCCAAAAGTTGAAAAAATTTTTAAGGCGATGGAAAAGCATGTCGGTGCTAACCATAAAGCCTACATCAGGAAAAACGACGAATTTCATAAAGCAATCTACACATATGCTGGTTCCCCGTTGCTTATTGACCTGATTCAGCGACTGCTCGCCCGGGTTAACCCGTATATCTATCTCTACGCAATGCATCGGCGGGACCTCAGCAGCGCCATGAACTGTCATCGCAGGATGCTTGATGGCTTTATCAATGGAGACAGCAGGGCAACCAGAGAAGCCTTGCATGATGATCTCACCGGTGCCGCTGAATGGATATTGCCGCATCTCGAGGTCGAGGACAAAAAAAGAATCAACTGATCGCTCCTTATCCCTGAATATCCGCAGCTAGTGTCTGATAATAGCATCTGATATCATTTTTTTTCTGTCGTTTTCCCAAACTGCTTTTTATCCTTTTACAGCGCCTGCCGTCATGCCGGTAATGATTTGCTTTGAGGCAACAAAGGTGAAAATAATGGGGGGAATGGCAATCAGCATGCCCATTGCCATAATCTGACCCCAGTCAATGTTGTGTTCTGTCATAAACAGTGAAATGTTCACCGGAGTTGTACGGGTGGCACGATTGGTAAGGATCAGGGCTAGGATGAATTCGTTCCAGGCAATTCGGAATGTAAATATGGCCGCTGCAGCTATTCCCGGTTTTATAACCGGTAATACCACTAGAAAAAACACCTGAAAGGGATTGGCGCCATCTACCCGAGCGGCTTCTTCCAGCTGAATTGGCACCTGCTGGATGAAACTCTGCAGAATCCAGATAACAAACGGCAGGTTGATGGCAACATAGACGAGTATCAGTCCATGCAGGTTGTTGCTCAGCCCGTACTGAAAGGTCCAGATGCCGAATACCGGAACCGTCAGGACTGCTGGAGGCACCATGCGCATAAGAAGGGTGGTCAGGGAGACCACATCCCTCCCCATAAAACGAAAACGGACAATTGCATAGGCGGCCATGCAGCCCATTACCAGGGTAAATGCGGTGGAGATCAACCCCACATACAATGAGTTCCAGAGGTAGCGCATCAAAGACGGATCAGAAATCACCTGGTTGTAGTTTTTCAGTGTCGGCACGAAGATGAAGGTCGAGACATCATTAAAGATGTCTACCTTCAACTTGAGCGAGGTCAGGAGCATCAGGATGATCGGCCCCAGTGACATGATGCACAGACAGAGAAGAATCGTGTAAAAAACGGCAGTATTGATTTTCGTATAGGTTCTCATGGTGCAGGAGGCCTCACTCGTTATCTACAGCAGCCTGGAGCCGGGCCATCCGGGCATCTCTGAGCTTTGTGTAGATATACATCGCAATGGTTATAATCATCACAATGAACAGCAGGATATTCGAGAGTGCCGCTGCGCGGCCGAGTTCATAGCTGATGAATGCCGTCTTGTAGATCTGCAGCGATAAAATTTCGGTTGATAACCCGGGCCCGCCGTTGGTCATGATAAAAATGACCTCAAGAACCTTGAAGGCATCGATCATGCGTAGCAAGCCAGCCACGACAAGAACCGGCATCATCAGCGGAAGCTTGATGTAAACAATCTGCTGCAACTCGGACGCCCCGTCTATCCGAGACGCCTCTATTGATGACCTTGGCAGTGACTGCAGAGCTGCCAGGGAGAGGATAAAAATGAATGGAGTCCACTGCCAGATATCAGCTATGATCACCGAGGGCAGGGCCCAGTCTGGCGAAGAGAGCCAGGGGATTGAGCTAAGCCCCCATTTCTTCAGTGTTTTGTTGATGATGCCGAATTGAGGATTATACATGTAACGCCAGATCAAGCCCACCACAATCGGGGCAATCATCATTGGCAGGATAAAGATTGTGCGAAACACCGACATGCCGCGAATAGGCCGTTCAAGCATAAAAGCGAGGCCGACGCCGATGAACATCTCAAGGGTAACGACGCTGAATGCAAAGGTCATGGTTACCATGAAAGACTCGCGAAAATTCGGATCATTCAATAACCAGATATAATTACCCAGTCCGGCAAATGTGGAGTTTGAAAATGGAGCTCCCATGCGCCAGTCGAAAAAACTGGCAAAGGTCATATAGCCAATGGGATAGAGAAGTGCAAAGATCAGCACAATAGCAGCAGGTGCAAGGAACATGTACGGGGTAGCTCGATTCATGATGCGGGTCGGTTTCATCGTCAGTGCTTTACTGCTCCCGGATGCTGTTCGCTGAGATGCTGCCTGCCGGACAGTAGTGCTGCACTATCCGGCAGGTGAGGGTGGATCCTGTCTGGCAAACTACTGCCAGGTGTAGTAACCGGCTTTTTCCTGGACTGCTTTGGCACGTTCGGCCACAGAGTCGAGCGCTTCTTTGACACTCATCTCCCCGGTCATCGCCTTGGAGAGTGATGTGCCTAAATCCTCGTTGACCTCTCCCCATGTCGGAATGATAGGACGCCAGTCCGGGTCGGCGTATTTTAGGGCTTCGGCAAAAATTTTCATGTGCGGGTATTTGGCATTGACATCCGCGTCTTCATGGGTCGAAAAACGGCTCGGATTGCCACCCTCAAGAGCGATCAGTTTATCGATGCGCTTTGAGGTCAGCCACTGCATCAGCAGGAATGCCGCCTCCTTATTCTGGGCGTTGCTTGGGATAGCAATACCGAAGCCACCAGTCTGGGAACCGCGGCGCACACCCTCCGGATGCAGGGCCCAACCGACCTTGCCGACGACTTTTGACCGTTCCGGATTTTCCATTTCCCCGGCGACGGAGGTAGAATCCAGATACATTGCAGCGTTACCCTGCAGAAAGGCATTCTTCATTTCGGCGTATCCGAAGGACGTACCACCTTCCGGGCCGCATTCAAGAATTTTTTTCAGGGCCTCTCCAGCGGCTACGCCAGCTTCGTTATTGACGATGGGGTTCCACTGGTCATCATAGAATCGTCCGCCAAGCGGCGCGAGATGGAGCAGGAACGCATGTGAAATCTGATGACCGGAAGCGCCTCGTGAGGTAAGACCGGCCATTCCGGGTTCGAGTTGCGGAATCTTGCAGGCCAGGTCAAGCATTTCGTCGTAGGTTTCTGGAACTTTCAGGTTGTGTTTTTCGAAAATATCCTTGCGGTACCCAAAGACCGAGGTTTCCGATCCGAAGGGAACACCATACAGCGCTCCGGTTGGGCCCGGCAGGTATCCTTTTTTCCCGCCGGCTACACCGATATTCTGGACATATCCCGTGACGAGGTCCTCGGGATCGTAGCTGGGGTCCGCGAGTTTCGGATTCATGAAAAACGGGGCGAGGGCTTCAAGCTGGCGGGCGGGAACATAATCCGCCTTTGAAAACACAACAAAGGTGATCAGATCATAATCGCCCTTGGGCTTGGTCAGCTCAAGCGCCTGTTTCTGACGCATTGCCATATATTGGAGCTGATCTACTTCTACCTTGATGCCGGTTTCCTCGGTAAATTTCGGCAGGATCTTCATCACTGCATCATAATGAGGGTGTGCAGGAAAGTTTACCACAAGGGTCGTTCCCTTGTAAGGCGCATACGGATCTGCTGCAAGTGCAGCGCTAGAGATCAACCCCGCACTTACTCCTGCAATAGCTGCTGCTGTCAGTGTCTTTTTCAGGTGGTCAAACATGGTTTCCTCCTCAATGTAATGATTCGAGTTGTGGGTCGCTGGTGCTACAGGGCATCTTCTGTTTCCGGATCGAACAGATACAAACTTTCCGGCTCAATCTCAAAAGAGAGCATTTCGTTCATGCTGAACGGTGTATCCGAATCAACTTCGATAAGGATTTGGTCTCCGCCGATGCGGGAGACAATTACAGATTGGCTGCCGATGTATTCCGAGAGGATTACCGGCAAGTCGAGTTGTACCCCCTTGTTACCCTTACTGATAAAATGAAAAGCTGAAGGCCGCAGGCCGACTATGACCTTTTCTGTCCGCCGGTTTTGCAGGCGCGCCCGCTGTTTTTCAGATATTGTCAGGCAATAGCCGTCGCCGGTCACCGTCATGACGTCATCTTTTTCACTCAGCAGCCCGTTGAAAAAATTCATCGGCGGAGATCCGAGAAATCCGGCGACGAATTTGTTTATCGGCCGTTTATAGAGCTCTTCAGCGGAACCCTGCTGCTGGATGATACCCTGGTGCATGACGACGATCCGATCGCCCAGCGTCATGGCTTCAACCTGGTCATGGGTAACATAGACCATGTTTTTTTCCAGCCGCTGCCTCATCAGGGCCAGCTCGGCACGCATCTGCGTGCGCAGTTTGGCATCCAGGTTGGACAGCGGTTCATCAAAAAGGAAGGTGCTCGCATCCCGCACCAGGGCCCGGCCCATGGCAACGCGTTGACGCTGGCCGCCTGAGAGCTGAGCGGGTTTCCTTGAGAGCAGCGGCTCAATGCCAAGCATCTCGGCCACCGTCTTAACCCGTTTTTCGATTTCTGCTTTTGACTGGCGGGCCAGGCGCAGTGCAAATGACATGTTCCGCGCCACATTCATGTGAGGATATAAAGCGTAGTCCTGAAAGACCATGGCGATGTCTCTGTCCTTGGGTTCCAGGTGGGATACCGGTTTACCGCCGATATAAATTTCCCCGGAAGTAACGGTTTCCAGGCCGGCAATCATGCGCAACGTCGTTGATTTTCCGCAGCCGCTTGGACCGACCAGAACGGTAAACTCGTTGTCCTCCATGGTCAGACTTATGTCGTTGATTACAGTAACGTTTCCATAACGCTTGATCAGGTTTTCCAGTACTATTTCAGACAAGATATTGCTCCCTTCGTCGTTTCTCCGGGCAGGACACGGTGAGGGGTTTTAACCAGATATGGCGCAAAAAAGGAAGGAAAAATAAAGGGATATGCGCATTATCATCACTGATCAGTTAGGATTAGCTTGCATGCACAACAAGGTATATGTGATAACATATAACATTTAAAAAGTTGTGGCAATTGTTAATTTTTTGTTAGGAGAAAATCATCGAAAACGGGATCGTCACCCTATTCAAAAGACCACGTATCATGACATATTACCTCTGTTTCGGCTTTGCGACTTCGCTCACTGCTCTCTGCCGCCACATGTTTTTCACTGAGCCCGTCGGTTGTTCCGGGAAAGCCGACCGCTATCAGGGTGATAACAATATAGTCTTCAGGAATGGAAAAGGCCTCCTTGACGATAAGCGGATCGAATCCAGCCATGGGGTGCGCGTAGAGACCATCCGCAACTGCCTGCAGCAGAAGGTTTTCAGTTGCCAGCCCGCAGCCGAACAGGGCGTAATCCCTGCCGTCACTTAAGCGGGCGTCAAAAGCGAGCTTGGTGGCTACAACAACCAGGAGCGGAGCTTTTTTTGCCCAGTAGTTGCCGCCAGACAGCGCTTCCTGCAGCTTTGCAAGGCTCTGCTCAGCTGTGACGATCATTAACCGCCATGGCTGGCTGTTGAAGCAACTGGGCGCGTAGGTTGCTGCCTTGCTCAAGCGGTCAATGATTTCCTGTGGTATCTTTTTTTCGCTGAGGGCACGTTTCGCCCGCCTCTGCTCAATTTCCCTGAGTAAATCAGACATGTTGCATTCCCCTTTAATTACTGGCATAGATGCCCGTTCAGATTGTGGTTTTAACCCTGCTGCCGTTTACACCATCCTGGTTCCATGACTCCCTTCTGGAGATGGCGTTATGGTTTGTTTGAAACAATACAAGTGCTGCAGAGCAGGCCATAACGATGACAATAAAACCAGTTTCGAGGTTGGTCAATCCGGCAAGATAACCTGTCAGCCAGCAGAGCGTGACAGACCCGAGGCCTCCGGTTGTAGACAGCAGACCCAGAGCGGTACCCTCACACTTTGGAAAGAGGATGCTAGTGAGAGCGAGTAACGTGGGATATGTGCCGGAGAACGTAAAGCCGCTGATTGCCAGTGCTGCCAGAGCAAGCCAGCCGCTGCCCTGCCAGGTAAGCACCACGGTTAGAACCTGGAACCAAAGCAGGATGAGAACAATGGTTGCGTGCTTGAGTGTGAGGGTAAGTTTGCTGCACACCATACGGCCAATAACCATGGATATTGAGAAAACGGATAGGGCAACACCTGCTGCGGCCAGGGAAAAATGCTTTGCCTGGATCAGAAAAACGGCGCCAAACAGCATGATGACAACCTGACTTCCCATGGTGAGAAAGCTTGCCAGAAGAATAACCAAAAATGTGCTGTCACTCAGCAGCCCGCTGATCCCGATGTTTAGGCGTACCTTGTCAGCGGCGGTCACCGGTACCTCGTTTCTGGAGAAAAGAAAAACAAGGCAGAGCACCAGCAAAACGACTGCTGCACCGCTATAGCCGAAACGCCAATGGTTCCCGTGGGTGATTAAAAATCCCATGAGTGCCGGACCGGCGATCGCTCCGATACTGAAGAAAACATGGTGAATATTCAGGATTGTTCCTTTGTTGGCTGGATACAGGATGACAAGAAGCGTGTTTGTGCCGCTGAGGATGAGTCCGATTCCTGACCCCATGGAGCAGACCGCGATGAGGCCTTGAGCATATGACGGCACAATGCATAAGAGCAGTGAACCTGCGCCGAGCAGGAAACAGCCGCAGAGGATAATCCTTTCTCGATAACAATGATCGGAGAGGATTCCCCCAAGCAGCGTACAAATGGTGAAACCGGACTGAAGCGAAGCAATCAGAACTCCTGCCTGCTCAATACTGAGTTCTAGAGACACCTGCAATGACGGCAGACTGACCCCCATAAAGGAGAAGATCAGGCCGTTGAGACCAAGGGCGACAAAGGAAGCGAACGTGACAACAGGCTTGTTTATTTCCATTCTATCGATAGGGCCGGTGGAAGATCCGTAAAACAATATTCGAATTGGATATCGTTTATGTAGCTTGTTCTTGAGACAAGAGGTCAAGCCGAAAGATACGCTTCCATAAGGAAATCCTCCAGAAAATAGGTATCGCTATCTGTAAAAGTTTCTCCCAGAAGCTGGTGATAATGACCTGCAGTCCGCAGGCTGAAAGGGATGGTTTATGGCTTTGTTGTTTTTTGCTCAAACATGTTGCTGCTGATACCAAAATGATCGCAGATTCCTTGTATTTCATTATCACTGAGTCCGTCAGCACGATTATGATTGACCTGGTTAAGATATTCATACCGTGCTCCTGTTTCAGCATACTCAATCAGGTCAAGCGCCTGGGATACCGATTGATTGGAGATGGCAATGACACCATGTTTCGCCCAGACGATCAGGTTGAGATCACCATCAACACCTTTTGTTGCTCTCATAAGTGATTCGGAGTTAGGAACCCTGAACGGCAGAAATGCGATGCCTCGCGGAAAGACGAGGAGCATTTCCGGCTGCCAGCGGCAGATTGCCCGTGAAAATTGCAGGCTATCCTGGTATTCCGGTATGCTGGTGAGATAGGTGAGATGGAGCGGCTGCGCGTGCACAACCGCATTGAAGGTTGCTTTACCTTCACTAAACGCCCGTTGGTGAAGGCTCAGGTGTGTATTGAACTCGCTCGTCAAATGTTTGAAATTCTGCCGCGGGTTGGTGAACAACAGGGCTCTCTTTCCTTGTTCTTGAATATGGAGTAGTCCCATATTGCCATGCGGTTCTTTTAGCAGATCTCTCAGGCGGCTGCCTGATCCAGTAATCAGGATCGATTTGCCAGCCATGTCGGGAACGGCGAAAGGCAGTTCAATAGGCTGAGAATCGGGAAATTGGTCAGAACCATCAACCTTCCAGCCCATGCAGACAGAAATATTTCCGGCAGCACCCTCACAGGCATTCATCTGCGCCAGCCAGTTGCCGACTTCTCCGATTTCAATGAGCAATTGTTCGAGCGTCGGATGTTTTTTCTTGTGGCGTGAGTTCATCTTAATATAGTGACCTTATCGTAATGATGTTGATACTTTTGTTTAACCGGGCAGCAGGACTCGGAATCCCGGGTTCTCAGCCAATCGGGCAATTACTATTGACGGGAGCCGTTTTTTTCCCAGAGCCATGCTTCCTCGATATGTTTTCGGAAGAGTCGGATCATATTATCCCGCACCGTCTGATGATCGAGGAAATAGATGTCGTGAGGAAACAGCAGTTCTGCGACCCCTGAATCAAATATTCTCTTCACCTCATACTCATCATGAGCAACATCTCTCTGGTACATGTAGTTGACCCAGGATTGGTTCGTGTGGATAATGAATTCCACCCGCATTCCTCCGAGGCGGGCGAAAAACTTGAGCATGGGTGTCTTGCTGCACGAGCCGCTCGAGGTGGCCTTGTGGAAGCCGCCGGTCAGGGTGTCGGAGATATCTTCTAGGATCATGAATGAATCGGCCTTGGTGGCGCTTTGCGTCAGGTGGTTCTGGAATATTTTTACATCTGCTGCCGAGTTGAGCACTGCCATCAATCCAAGCTCGTCGTCAACGGCAGTCGCCGGATTCTTTTGGTTTTTTCTTAGTAATTTTAAAACCTTTGCTTCAGGTGGTTTTTTCCTGATGGACACGTAGATCGGCACCTCCCTGCCGACGACGGTGAACCGTCTTCGTTTGAGAAGCGTCAATTTAACCCCTTTTTCGATGCTGACCGATGCTGCCGCTTCCTTCGGCAGCACCCTGACGTCTGAACAGGAAAATTCCTCCCCGTGGTGCTGTGAAAGCAGGTAGACAATATCATGCTCCCCAATTTTCTGTTTCCTGCTCCAGACGTGGTCGTTTAAAAAATCGAGGAAGAGAGAAAACTTCTCTTCGATGTTCAGTTCCCGCTCCCGCTGGTCAATACTGCCGGCGAGACTCATCAGGTACAGCTTCCGGCGCGCCTCGAATCGTGCTTTTTTGTGATACCGGTCATCGAACATCAGCAGCAGCAGGTCGACCGGGTCCGTTGTTATCTCGACTTCGTTGGTAATTGCCACATGGGAGGCATAAGGCGCCAGGATCTTGTTTTTTAACGAGTTAACAACCGCGTCTGCCGTCCGGGCATACTCATTGATCCTGAATTTAATTTCAGGCTCCGCTCCCCTGATGCCGAACATCTTGGTAAGAAGCGTGTAACCTCTTGAACTGCACTTGTCCCTGGCCCTCTGGCTGGAGATAAGTTTTTTTAAGCCCCGGTAGCTGGTGATGTTGAGAAACTCGAACAGCTGACTTCTCAAGGCCCGGTATTTCGTGACATTGAGCCTGTTCTGTTTCAACTCGTTTACCCACCGCCTGTTCTCGGGGGTAAAGATGTCACCTGTTTTTATGCTGTCGTGCACGGCCAGCGGACCGCTCTGGTTTAGTGAGGTAAAGACGCTGTTTTCATCAAGTACTGACATCTGGATTTTTATACATATAATGAGAGGGGTTATTCTGTACGTTCAGTATAGAGGAATTCATCTTTTCGTGCACGACAAACAACAGCGTTGTTCTGTTCCTCAATTCACTTGAGATTTAATATCGCTTCTGCTAATGGTCTACTGTGATCAAAACCTCAACATTAAACAGCACGGCTAAACAATAAAAAGGAGTATCGTCACATGTATAGAAATTTTGCAATCGTGCCCCGAATCATCTTCGGCAGAGGGTGTTTTAACCAGCTTGATGACATCTTGAGCCAGAAGCGTTCCTCCGGCGGTTTCATGGTATTTGTCATCGACGACGTGTTTCAGGACAGCAAGCTTGAAACCCGTATTCCCGTTCGCGGCAGGGATCTGGTTCTCATGGTGAACGTCGATGATGAGCCGAAAACCTCTTATATCGACACGCTGGTCGAGAAACTGCGGGCCTCCAGCCAGGATCTGCCCGAAGGAATCATTGGAATTGGCGGCGGTTCAACGCTTGATATAGCAAAAGCCGTATCCTTATTGCTGACCAATCCGGGCTCGGCCACCGATTACCAGGGGTGGGATCTGATAGAGAAACCTGCCGTCTACAAGGTGGCCATACCGACATTGTCGGGAACAGGGGCAGAGATCTCGAGAACAACCGTACTGACCGGGCCGGAAAAGAAACTTGGAATCAACTCGGACTACACCCTCTACGACCAGATCGTGCTCGATCCCGAGCTCCTCGCCGGCGTCCCGAAAGATCAGTGGTTCTACACCGGCATGGACTGCTACATTCACGATGTTGAGTCGCTCGAAGGAACGTACATCAACGAATTCAGCAGGGCTTACGGGGAAAAATCAATCGATCTCTGCCGGCAGGTTTTTCTCGAGGATCATCCCGACAAGGATGATAAGCTGATGATGGCATCCTACTTCGGCGGTATGAGCATCGCCTATTCCCAGGTCGGTGCCTGCCACGCGCTCTCCTACGGGCTGTCCTTTCTGCTCGGAATCCATCATGGAATCGGCTGCTGTATAGCCTTCAATCATCTCGATGAATTTTACCCCGAGGGGGTTGCCGAGTTCAGAGAGATGATGAAAAAACACGATATCGTGCTCCCGCAGGGCGTAACCGCGGGGCTTACCGAAGACCAGATCGAGAAGATGGTAACAGTTGCCCTCGGGCTTGCACCGCTCTGGGAAAACTGCCTGGGCAAAGAGTGGCAGGCGTTGATGCCGCGCCAGCGCGTTCGGGACCTTCTGCTCAGGATGTAGGATATGAAGACCATCGGCTTGATCGGCGGGATGAGCTGGGAATCGACGGCCACCTATTACCGCCTTCTAAACGAGGGAATTAAAGAAAAGTACGGCGGTTTTCATTCTGCAAAAATTCTTCTCTACAGCATTGACTTTGCGGAAATTGAGGAATTGCAGTCTTCAGCGAGGTGGGAAGAGGCCGGGCGGTTGCTGTCAGATGCAGCCTGCCGGCTTGAGCGGGCAGGTGCCGATTGCCTGTTGATCTGTACCAATACCATGCACAAGGTGGCCGACCAGGTGGCTGCCTCAATTCGCGTGCCGTTGCTTCACATAGCCGATGCGACAGCAGAATGCATTGTTGCCGATGGCTTGAAAACGGTTGGTTTACTGGGAACCCGTTTCACCATGGAAGAGGATTTTTATCGCCGGCGCCTCGAGAACCGCTATGGCCTGACGGTACTGGTACCCAATGAGGCCGACCGGGGAATCGTTCATGAGGTTATTTTCAGTGAACTCTGCCTCGGAAGGATCGTTGAGAAATCAAGAGCGGAATACCGGCGGATTGCCGAACATCTTGCCGGGCGGGGGGCGGAGGCGATTATACTCGGGTGTACCGAAATTTCGCTTCTGCTGCGCAGCGAAGATACCGGGATTGTGCTCTATGATACAGCGGCACTGCATGTGCAGCGGGGTATCAGGGAGATGATCTCTGCCGGAGAGTAAAAAAAACAGCCCTGTTTACGCGGCCAGCACTTGTTTACTGAAAAAAAAGAATAAGGTTAATGAGAAGGCGTTATTAGTTGATCATTATCAACGGAGGGATCATGCACCAGCCAATGAAATGTATGAGTTCTGTGATCTGTATTTTCGTTCTGACGCTACTGTCTGTTCCGCTGTCTTCTGCCAAAGATAGTGATTTGACCGGCTGGGAAGCCGGCTCCGAATACAATCAAATGTACAACCCGAAGGAGCAGGATTCTATCAAGGGAACGATCGTTAAACTTGTTAAAATCAAGCCACTTCCCGGCATGGCACCCGGTACGGGATTTATTCTCGATGAGGGGGGCGGAGACAGGGTCCTGATTCATGTCTGCCCCCAGTCTTTCGCTTCAGAACGGGAGACCGGACTCAAGCGTGGTGACTGGGTCAAGGTGAGAGGAGCCTGGGCCGACATCGGTGATGAAACGGTTTTTATCGCCGCAAAAATTAAAAAGGACAGCGGCTATAGCTTCAAGGTCCGGTTAACCGCTGACGGAACACCGTTCTGGACAATGCCTCCTGAACAGCTGGCAAAAGAACAGGCCTCCGAGTAACGGGTATCTTTTTTCTGGATCATCCGGATTGAGCCTACTCACCTGCGACCGAAGGCGAAGACCATTGCTGGAGGATGCATCACGGAGGCCCGCCGGGGCACCACATCAGGCCCGAAGGGTTGCGGACAGGAAGTCCGCAACTGACAGCAGGCCATGGACGGCCTGTCTGTCAGCCGTGGTGGAACGGTGACAAGGCCGAAGGGCAGCATCCGGAAGCGATGTGCTTCGCCGGTTCTACCCCCACAAAATCTGCAGAGTACGCTCAATCCGGATGATCCTTTTTTCTGTCGATGAGGGCAACCCTGCCGACACAGCAGTCCGCTGAAGCTAGCGTTTTGGTTTAAATAGCTTCTCCGGGAAATCGAGGGTGGCAAAATAGTCACTGTTGGTCTCCGCCCGGCGAATCATGGCGACGGTGTTATCTTCCTTGAGCAGCAGTTCCTGGGGGCGCAGCTTGGAGTTGTAATTGAACCCCATGGCGTGACCATGGGCGCCGGTATCGTGAATGACCAGGATGTCGCCATCGCTGATTGCCGGCAGCTCGCGCTGAACGGCAAACTTGTCGTTGTTTTCGCAGAGTGAGCCAACCACGTCTACTACCTCGGTTTTACCTGAGGATGCGGCAGAGACAACGTCGATATGGTGATATGCGCCGTAGAGTGCCGGTCTCATCAAGGCCGACATGCAGGCGTCAACCCCGATGTAGGTGCGGTAAATTTCCTTCCTGTTAATGGCTGAGACCACAAGTGCTCCGTGCGGCCCGGTTATATACCTGCCACTCTCCATATACAGAGCCGGCATGTAATTGTGCTTTGCCTTGAACTGCTGGAACAATCCGCAGATTTCTGTTCCCATCGTTTCCAGGTCCAGCGGTGCATCGCCAGGTTTGTAAGGGATTCCGAGACCGCCGCCGATATTGATAAACTCAAACGTGATGTTGAGTTCATTCTGGATTTTTTCAACGAGTTCCAGCAGCATGACCACCGTTGTTACCATGTACTCATAGTTGCGTTCATTTGAGGCAAGCATGGTATGAAGTCCGAATATCTTTGCACCTCGCTCGCCTGCCAGGCGATAGGCGTCGACAATCTGGTCGCGGCTCACGCCGTATTTTGCTTCAAGCGGGCTGCCGATGATTGCATTGCCGTCGCGCTCCGCCCCGGGATTATAGCGAAAGCAGATTTTCTCCGGCATCTCGGGGACCTTGTCGATCAGGGAGATGTCGTCGAGATTGAGAATTGAGCCGCCATCGGCTGCTGCCGCCTTGAATTCCTCCGGACTGGTATTGTTTGAGGTGAACATCAGTTCCTCGCCATACCCGCCTGCCTGACGCGAGAGGATAAGTTCGGGTATGGAGCTGCAATCAAACCCGAACCCCATCTCTTTCATGATCGCCAGGATCGCGGGGTTGGGGAGTGCCTTTACAGCGTAATATTCACGGAAATGCTCAATTCCGGAAAAACAGTTCAGCAGATGGCGGGAGGTTGCTTTGATACCGGCCTCGTCATAAATGTGAAATGGGGTGCCATAATATGCTGACAGCTCAGGGAGCAGGGGAAACAGTTTGGTTTTAAAATTTTCTGACATTGGCATAATCGCAATTCCTCAATCGTTTTTAATCGGTATCTGCGCCGTTTCCTTCATGGTTGATAAGACCGGAAATGTCCTGGTGCTCCTGACTCCGGGCATCACAATGATTTTGGTTCTGAGCAGCAGGTCAAGCTCGGCTGTGTCTGCTGTTCGAATTTTGACGAGAAAGCAGTCCGCTCCGGCAATAAAATGGACTTCCTGCACTTCCCTGATCATAGAGAGAAGATTACCCACCTCGGTAGAATCTGCGCCGCTTTTCATATGGATATGCATAAACGATATTTGCCGGCAATTGAAGCGGGCTGGGTTGAGTCGAACCTCGTAACGGTCAATGACTCCCTGCTGCTCCATTTTCCGGATGCGTTCCAGCACGGCAGAGGGGGCAAGGTTGATCAGCCTGGAGACCTCAACATTTGGAATTCTGGCTTTTTCCTGGAGAATTTTTAAAATTTCAATATTCTTGTTGTCCATTCCGTCTACCATGTGCTTTTCTATCCATAATGATATATTATTCTCTACATATATCTATGTCAAGAATATAATTCTCTTTAAAATGTTTTTAAGAGATTAAAATTCTATATTTTAGATTGTTTAGAGAATGTAGTGTCGCGAGGGGATAGATGGGGGCATGAAAAGAAGCGTCTCACATACCTGGGGGCAACAATTGCTGAGCGCCTGCATATAGCAGGGCGGATTCGGTTGCCCGGCGCTTCAGCATGCCGGGCAACCAGTCGAGATGCGTTCTTACAGCCGAACTTTTATTTCTTTGGCGGAAGGGCGTCGGTAATTGATCCGTCGACCATTTCTGCTGCAAAAGCAAAGGTTTCCGCAAGTGTCGGGTGTGCATGTATGGTTTTGCTGATATCTTCCGCATCGGCACCCATCTCCAGGGCCAATACCGCCTCATGAATTAATTCTCCGGCGTTGATACCGCAGATGGCAGCACCGATTATCCTGCCGCTTTCGTCATCGAACAACACCTTGCTGGCACCGGTCGAGGCTCCGGAACTGAGCGCACGTCCGCTTGCTCCCCATGAAAACTTGCCTTTCTGAAATGTTCGGCCCTGCTCTTTTGCCTCTTTTTCTGTGATTCCCATCCAGGCGACTTCCGGGTTGGTATAGGCAACGGATGGTATTGTCAGCGGAGTGAACGCTGAATTGTGACCGGCGATTACTTCGGCGGCGACTTTCCCCTGGTGGGTCGCCTTGTGAGCGAGCATCGGTTCTCCGGCAACGTCTCCAATTGCAAAAATATGGGGCAGGTTCGTTTTCAACTGCTCATCGACCTGGATGAAACCGCGTTCAGACAAGGTGATCGACAGGTTGTCCAGCCCGAACCCCTGGCTGTTGGGTTTTCGGCCAACCGCAACGAGTACCGCATCATAGGCCATCGTTGTGCGCTCCTCACCGCTTTCATAGGTAACTTCAAGAGCATCTGATGTTGCCTTGATATCTGTCACCCGGCTGTTGAGATGGATCTGGTACTTTTTCTTGAGTTTGAGAAAAAGCGGCTGCACGACGTCCTTGTCGGCGGGGGGAATGAGCTGTGGTTCCATTTCTACAATGGTTATCTCCGAGCCAAGAGCGGAATACACCTGGGCCATCTCCAGGCCGATAATGCCGCCGCCGATAATCAGCAAGCGCCCGGGGATAGTGTCGAGGGTCAGCGCGTCAGTCGAATCCCATATCCTTGGATCTTCAGGGGCACCCGGCAGTTTGAACGGGTGTGAGCCGGTGGCGATGACTGCGTGTTGAAAGGTGATTTCGTACTGCTCATTACAACCGTCTACCGTGAGGGTCTTTTCTGCTGTAAATGCACCTTTCCCGGCAATTCTCGTTATACCGCGCTTTTTGCATAAAGTGTCGAGCCCGGTGGTCAACTGGCCGATAATCTTATTTTTTTTTGCTTTCAGCGCATCGATATCAATTTCAGGCTGGCCAAAAGAAATGCCAAAGTCAGCGGCGTCCTGTGCGTCTTCGATAATTGTTGCGGCGTGCAGCAGGGTTTTTGATGGAATACAACCGACATTGAGGCAGACCCCGCCAAGCCGGTCCGCCTGTTCGATCAAGCAGACTGAAAGGCCAAGGTCAGCAGCTCGAAAGGCTGCTGTATAGCCTCCCGGCCCGCCTCCGAGTACTGCAACATCAGCTGAAATTTTCTCTGTCATCGTTTGTAATTCTCCTTTTGTTAAAGAAGTGCTCTGCGCAGATCCTTGATACTGTTGCTCAGCGACTTGCAGAACCGTGCCGCCTCGGCACCGTCGATCACCCGGTGATCATAGGAAAGGGAGAACGGCAGGGTCAAGCGGGGAATGAAGGTCGCTCCGTCCCAGACCGGTTTGTGGTAATTCCTGCAGAGGCCGAGAATGGCAACCTGGGTGCCGTTGATGATCGGGGTAAACCCGGTTCCGCCGATTCCACCAAGACTTGAAATGGTAAAGGAACCACCCTGCATGTCTGCGGGGGACATTTTGCCTTCGCGGGCCTGAGAGCTGAGAGTTTTGAGTTCAAGAGAAATCTCACGCATGCCCTTTTGGTCTGCGTTCTTGATAACCGGGACAACAAGGCCCTGCGGGGTATCAGCGGCTATACCGATATTGTAATACTTCTTCAGTATCACGTTTCCACTGCCCGGCACCAGCGAGCTGTTGAACAGCGGGTATTCCTTGAGTGTAGAAACCACTGCCTTGATTATAAAGACAAGCGGGCTGAATTTGATATCATCCCTCTGCATCTCCTCGTTCATCTGTTTCCTGAATGTTTCAAGGTCAGTGACATCCGCCTCCTCAAAATGGGTAACATGGGGAATGGTGATCCAGCTTTTGTGCAGGTGCGGTCCTGAAATCCGTTTGATACGGCTTAGCGCGCTCTCTTCGACTGTGCCGTACTTGCTGAAATCTTCAAGCACAGTCTCCGGAACGGTAAGCAGCTGACCACCCGTTTCTGCCGGCGGTGAGCCGTCTCCAGGACGAAGGCCAGCCCTGGCGTCGATATCTTCCTTGAGGATTCTCCCCTTTGGGCCGCTTCCTGTCACTTCCGAGAGTGCAACATTTTTCTCTCGGGCGTATGCCCGTACCGAAGGGGTTGCATGAAAGCGTCCGGGCTGCTCATCCGCAGCACTTGCCGACTCTTTCTTTTCTTCCGCGGCTGCTCCCGGATCAGGCTCTGGGTGCGTGTCCCTGTCTTCTGCCGCTGCCTCTTTTTTGCTTATGTCAGCAGCCTGGGACTCAGCCTTGGCTGGCGCGGTTTCCGGCTGCTCGTCCTGGGCGGCTGTCTCGATGAGTGCAATCAGATCATCACTTTTAACCGTATCACCCTCGGCCATGTGGACTTCGGTAATTGTGCCCGAGAGGGGGCTCGGAATGTCCATTACCGCTTTCTCGCTCTCCAAGGAGACCAGGGGAGCTTCCTCCTCAACGGTATCCCCTGCGGATATGTATACTTCAAGAACCGTAATCTCCTGAACATCGCCGAAGTCGGGTACAGTGATTCGTTCAATTGCCATGGGCGCCTCCTCTATCTGGTAATGGGGTGGGGTGTTTCCGGGTCAATATCATAGCGTTTCATTGCCTTTTTCACGGTCTCGGGAGGGATCGCCTGCTGAGCCGCCAGTGCCTCCAGGGCGGAAATGACGATATGGTATCGATCTACCTTGAAAAACTTTCTCAATACCGATCGTGAATCTGATCGGCCGAACCCGTCTGTACCGAGAACGGTCAGCGGGTTCGGGATCAGTCGCCGAATCTGCTCGCTGTAGGCGTTCACATAATCGGTACTGATGACGGCAGGCCCTTCGTGGCCGTGCAGCAGCTCTTCCACATAGCTTTTCTTTCCCGGCTGATCGGGGTGCAGCCGGTTCCAGTCTTCAATGACCAGAGCTTCCCTGTGCAGTTGATTGACGCCCAGAACGGACCAGACATCTGCTTCGACCTTGAAGTCATCCCTGAGCAGGTCGGCAGCACTGATAACCTCGCGCAGTATGGAACCGCTGCCCATCAGCTGGACCTGCGCTTTGCCGGATTCAGCCCCCCGGAAGAGATACATGCCTCGTTTTATCCCTTCTTCAACGCCGTCAGGCATTTCAGGATGCGTATAGTTTTCATTGAGCAGAGTAATGTAGTAGAAAATGTCTTCACCGTCCTGAAACATCCGCTTGATGCCATCCTGAATCAGTACGGCGACTTCGTAACTGAACGTGGGGTCATAGGCAAGACAGGAAGGGTAAGCGGAGGCAAAGAGGAGCCCGTGCCCGTCCTGGTGCTGGAGTCCTTCACCATTGAGCGTCGTACGCCCCGCTGTTGCCCCCATTAAAAATCCCCGTGCTCTGCTGTCGCCTGCCGCCCAGAGCTGATCGCCGATGCGTTGAAAGCCGAACATCGAATAGAATGTGTAGAACGGAATCATCGGTACGCCATAGTTGACATGGGCCGTACCTGCGGCCAGCCAGGATGAGATCGACCCGGCCTCGGTGATCCCCTCTTCCAGGATCTGTCCCTGGGGATCTTCCTTGTACCAGGCGATGGTCTCTGAATCCTGCGGCTCATAGAGCTGTCCGGTGGGGGCATAAATACCAAGCTGCCTGAACAACCCCTCCATGCCGAAGGTCCGGGCCTCGTCAGGAATGATGGGGACGATATATTTGCCGATCTTCTTGTCCTTGACGATCGAACTGAGCAGGCGGACAAAAGCCATGGTTGTGGAGATTTCTCGATTCTTGGATGATGCCAGCAGCCCTTTAAAGGTCTCCAGCGGCGGCGCCTCGAGTAGGGGGGTGTCTGTCTGCCGGTATGGTACAGGACCACCGAGTGCTTGTCTCTGCTGGCGAAGAAATGTTGCCTCAGGACTGCCTTCCTCCGGTCTGATGAAAGGGAGCGCGTCAAGCTGATCATCGGCCAGCGGCACATGGAAGTGATCACGGAAAATCTTCAGTGATTCGGTATCCATTTTCTTGACATTGTGGGCGACCATTACCGACTCACCGACCTGCCCCATGCCAAAGCCCTTGATGGTCTTCACCAGAATAACGGTGGGCTTGCCACGGTAGGCAGCTGCGGCTGAATAGGCCGCGTAGACCTTGCGGGGATCATGCCCGCCACGGGTCATCTGCCAGAGTTCTTTGTTGCTGATATCCTCGACCAGGGCCATCAGCCTTGGATCGTCTCCAAAAACCTTTTCGCGCAGATATTCAGGCCCTCTGGCACGTATGGTCTGAAAATCGCCGTCCACCATGCTGCCAAACTTTCTGATCAGCAGCCCCTCTTTGTCTCGGGCGAGTATTTTGTCCCATTCCGTCCCCCAGAGCAGTTTGATGACATGCCAGCCGGCCCCCCGGAATCGGCCTTCAAGTTCCTGGATAATTTTTCCATTGCCCCTGACAGGGCCGTCGAGGCGCTGGAGATTGCAGTTGACGACAAAAATCAGGTTGTCAAGATTCTCCCGGGCAGCCAGAGAGAGCGCTCCAAGGGATTCCGGTTCATCTGATTCGCCGTCACCCATGAACACCCATATCTTCCTGTCTCCCGCCTCCTTGAGTTGTCGGCTGTCCATGTATTTCATGAAGCGGGCCTGGTAAATGGCGGCCATCGGCCCCAGACCCATTGACACTGTCGGGAATTCCCAGAAATCGGGCATCAGCCAGGGGTGCGGGTATGAGGATAAGCCCCGCCCGTCAACCTCCTGGCGAAAGTTCTCAAGTTGTTCTTTTTTGAGTCTCCCTTCCACGAAAGCACGCGCATAAACACCCGGTGAGCTGTGCCCCTGGAAATAAATCATATCGGCTCCATGAGGAGCGTCGGGTCCTCTAAAGAACCAGTTGAACCCCACTTCGTACATGGCTGAAACTGACGAGTAGGTGGCAATGTGACCACCAAGCCCCTTACCGCTCTTGTTCGCTTTTGCTACCATCGCCATCGCATTCCAGCGGACGAAGGCAGCAACATTTCTGGCAACAAGGGAGTCACCCGGTATCTTTTCTTCTTGTTCCGGCGGAATGGTATTTGTGTATGGTGTCAGAATTCCAGGCGACGTCGGGACACCCCGCAGCCTTGCTTGATCAGTGAGTTTGCGAAGCAGGAGGTCTGCCTTGGCAGAGCCTTCATGCTCGATAACTCCTTCAAGCGCTTCAATCCAGTCAAGCGTTTCCTGTGGGTCAGGATCTTTATAATAAGAACTCACATTGTACCTCTGATTTGAAGGATCATAATCTTTTCAGACAAAAGATCGACCAACTATCGTTATTGTTTCCCGGTTTGGCAAGTGTTGTCGTGCCAAAATCATAGCGGCCGGGATTGGGCTGCAGCGGGCCGGCCAATAGGCAAGCACGAAGCGGGGACAGAAGCTGCGGCTGCTCTGCACAAGGCAGGGAAGGGGAGAACAGTGCTGCTGTTCTCCCCTTCCGTTACCACAGGTGAAAATTGCTATTTGATATCCTGGGTGAAGAGATCAGAATATATCTTCTGGAATTCGCCGCTTTTTATAGCACTCTTGATATCGTCGGTATTCGTGTTGAACCATTTGTGCATCGGATCAGTGGCCAAGAGGTTGTCAATATAACCGTTTACCTCCGGATCATTGTAGTGGCGCGCCTCTGGAATAAATTTGAAATAGAAGTTGTGGGCGACATCGTAAATTCCATGCCACCATGCATAGTCAGGCCCCATCATGGCAGCGCCCATGCGCGCCCGCCGTCCTTCATGATGCCAGAGTTCCCAGTATTCCCACTCGATATCATTTGAGAACGAGGCTTTGTTTTCAAGAAGATTCTTCTTCTTGACCATTATCATGATCTCGGTCGCCGGTTTGGCGAACTTGTCGTTATACAGTTTTACAAGTGCATCGTACTGATAGTAGTGCCCATCGACAAACGCCTGCTGGTGACAGTTGAGGCAGACGTCCTGCATTGCATCGCGTTTCATGGCGGCGTTGTCCTTGTATTTTGAAACGGGCGGTCTCAGGGTCCAGGAAATTCGGTCTCCGACATCATGGGTAACCTGCTGGTTGCTGGTGGCCGACATATGGCAGGTCGCACAGGTTGGCGCATCGTAGTAGTCTTTACCGACGATCCACTCATCCTTTGCCAGGTTCAGCTTTTCCTTGTAGCCGTAGTAGGCGATGCCGTGTTTTGACTCTTCATAAATTTCTTTCTGGGGATGATCGGGGCCGAGGTGACACTTGCCGCAGTTTTCAGGCTGGCGGGCCTGGAACTTGGAGAAGGAATGCCTGGAGTGACAGGCATTACAGGCTCCTTTTGAGCCATCGGGGTTCAGTCTCCCGATCCCGCTGTTCGGCCAGGTTAGAGGAGAAAGTTTATTCGCTGCGTTTTCATCGATTTTCACCTTGGCGCCATGGCACGACTCGCAGCCGACGATGGCGATCGGGTGCCCGCCCGCGGCATGAGCCAGATAGGCGTCGTTGGACTCCAGGATTTCGCCGGCATGGGCGTGATAGGAGTCAGTGGTTTCCTGGGCCTGCTGCTCGTGACAGGTGCCGCAATCTTTTGGCGTAACGAGGGTGGCAACCGTTGCCCCGTTATGTTCAAAGGCATCCGCATCATCTTTCTCGGCCCCGTGGCAGTCTATGCAGCCAACATCATTTTTACCGTGTGCGGAATTTTTCCACTGCAGGTACATTCCCGGATTTTTTTCCTGATGACAACTTTCGCAGCTGACTCCTTCCTGGGCCAGTGCAGTGCCCGCCATGAGCATGGCCGAGATGGTTATCCCTGCCAGTATCAATCGTTTTTTCATCGCTTCTCCTCCCCTGAATTTGGGACTGCATGCTGCCGGACCTGGGCAGCCTCATCTGAAATCGTCAACTCAAGATAATATAAAATGCATGATACTGCAATTTTTAACAGTGAAAACGACGTATTGATAAAACGTGCTGCATTGTTCTAACCACGGGGGTTTGAATGGAAAGCAGGGAACCGGGGACAGACTTTTTCTACAGGTGCGGCGGATATCTTTTCGTTGATTGAACCCTGCTGCTGTGTCGGCATGTAAGATTGGCAAAGCAGTGTTTGATTAATAGGCAGATTTTTGCTATTGAACCAGAGGCTGTTACGTTCTATGTTCAGGGTGCTGAGTTCCGGGCTAAACAGCTCTTTGTTTTTTCAGCTGTCCTGATGCACCTGTTTCATGACACCTGAAAGATGAAAAAAACAGGTTTGCCCGCAGCACTTACTTTACCCGGATCAGGAGCAAAAGATCTATGGCAGGCGTCTCGATTATTATCCCGACTGTTAATGAAGCAGAGAATATTGATCCGCTCTTTGAACGGATTTTCGCAGCCGGATTGCCTGAAAATGTATCTCTGGAAATCGTTGTTGTCGATGACAGTTCCACGGATGACACGAGAAGTCGCGTCACTCGATGGGCCGGCCTGAGACCGGTGACACTTGTCTGCCGGGAAGACCGGGCGGGATTGGCAAACGCTGTGGTTGCCGGCGCGAAAGCGGCAACCTGCGAATATGTCCTGGTCATGGATGCTGACTTGAGTCATCCCCCTGAAAAAATAGCTGAGATGATTCAGCCGTTGCTTGACGGCCGGTGTGATATGGTGATCGGCAGCCGTTATGTCGAGGGCGGGGCAACTCCCGAGTGGCCGGTTGCCAGGAAAATCGCCTCGAAGCTGGCGTCGCTGCCGGCCTATCTCTTCACTGATGTCAATGACCCGATGGCAGGATTTTTTGCCACCACGAGGCAGAGACTCAGTACGCTGCGATCCGATGTTCCCGGTTTCAAGATCGGTTTTGAAGTCATTGCCCGAGGAGGAGACCAGCTGTCTGTCCAGGAAATTCCGATTGTCTTTCATGACCGGTTTGAAGGTTTTTCGAAGATGAACAAAAAAGTCATCTTTGACTACCTCACCCAGGTCGTTGATTTAAGCGGCATCCAGACGTCGCTCTTCACCCCGGCCAGACTCCTGACCCTCATGGTCCTTGGTGTGCTGATCGACAACCTGTCTTTCAACTTTTTGGCCAGCGCCTATCAGAGTCCGGCTGCAGCCAATATTTTCGCGCTGACGCTGAGCTGCTCGCTGATATTTTACGCCTTCTTCAGGTTCTGGAAAGGAACAGACGATAGTCGGACGATCACCTCGTTTCATCTTGGTGCCGGACTCTTCGCCCTGGCCCTGGGGATAAGCCTGCAGGGCGGCATGTATTTGGTCTTCAGGGGGGTCTCTGTCTTGCCTGACGCCGGCGCCTTTTTCTGTGCCTCCCTAGCCGGCATGGGCCTGTTTATCTGCCTGCTGGTTGTTTTTGTCTTTTCCGGATACCGTCAGCTGGACAGCAGGGTCAGGCTGAGAATCGGTGCTGCCGGCCTGATCGGCTTTGCCGTGCTGCTTCGCCTGGTTTATCTCGGCCTGCCCGAACTGATGGAACAGGAGGCGTACTACTGGAATTATGCAAATCATTTTGACCTCAGCTATCTTGACCATCCTCCCATGGCGGCAACCTTCATCTGGCTTGGCACAGCTTTGTTCGGGACCAACGAGTTCGGTGTCCGGATTGCTGGCTTTTTCTGCTGGTTTATAACGGCCTTTTTTTCCTACCGGCTCAGTTCAAAACTGTTTTGCCGCAGTGCAGCGATCGGTGCTGTGGTCCTCGTCGCCTGGCTGCCTTTTTATTTCGGTGCCGGACTGATCATCACCCCTGATGCCCCGCTGCTCGCCGCCTGGTCAGCACTGCTGTACTTTCTCTACCGCGCCCTCATCGCTGGAGACGACGGTTCCTGGATTGGTGTCGGGGTAAGTCTTGGGCTGGGGATGATCTCCAAGTATACCATCGTCCTGCTCGGGCCAGCGATCCTCTGCTTTATGCTTTTTGACCGGAAGGCACGGGGCTGGTTCCTGAGACCGGCCCCCTATATTGCGATCCTCATTGCCGCGATCATCTTCCTGCCGGTGATCATCTGGAATTACCAGCACGAGTGGGCTTCTTTCCTGTTTCAGGGTGAGCATCGCGTCACCGGAAGGACGTTTTTTACAACGCATCGGCTTGCCGGCTATATCCTGCTTATCCTGACGCCTGTCGGCGTGCTTGGGCTGTTCCATTTTCTCTTCAGAGGAAACCGTTTTTTTACCGCCGCAGGCGGCAGGTCCGGCAATCTCAAGGAAAGGGCTATTGACCGAACCTACGGGTTTCTGCTTCTGATGATCGCCTCTCCGCTGCTTGTCTTTCTGCTGTTCAGTTTTACCCGGGAGGTAAAACTGAACTGGACTGCGCCCCTGTGGCTTGCACTTCTGCCGTTTTTGGGCTGCACCGTAATGTCGGTGTGCGGGTGTGCAGGAGTCGCATTGTTACAGCTGGTTCACCGTTTGTGGGTACCGACGGTTCTCGTTACAGCTCTCGTTTTCTCGATAGCGATGCACTATGTAACACTTGGTTTGCCGGGCGTCCCCCATGCTCCCGGCCCATTTTTGACAGGATGGAAAGCGTTGTCAAAGGATATCGAGCAGATTGTTGATCAGGTTGAGCAGGATACCGGAAACCGGCCGGTTGTCATCGGCATGAATCCCTACCAGATTAGCAGCGGCCTGGCCTTTTACAGAACGAGAAACATGCTTGAGGAGGCTGCAGAAGATCCGGCAAGAGGGGCCGAGGAGACAATCGGCTGGCACCTGTTCGGCTGGAACGCGCTGATGTATGCTTACTGGGCGAAGCCCGAAGATTACCAGGGGCGCAACATCATTGTTGTGGCCTCAAGCAGAATTCGAGCTGAATCACCTTATTTCCAGAAGCGGGTCAGGGGGGAAGATCCGATTTTTACCCTGTATGCCAGAAAAGACGGGCAAGAGGTCGCCCGTTTTTTTATCCGGCAGCTCTACGATTACCGGCCGGTGCCCGCCAGCAAGAAGAAAGGCTGACCCGCACCGAGACGGGAGTTTCTGCCAATAGCTTACCGGTGGAGACCGCTTCGCTCAACTGGTGAAAATCCCGTCTGCGAGATTTTCTGGATTCAGCAGTTTCTCCAGCGTTTCATAGGCAATGTCCGTTTCCTCGGCAGCCACGGCGAGTATTGTCTTTCCTTCCCGCCGTGCTTTTTTTGCGATTGCGGCGGCCTGCAGATATCCGACATGCGGGGCAAGAGCGGTAACCAGTATCGGATTTTTGCTGAGCGGTGACGCCATTGTCCGGCGATTCACCTGCATATTTTTAAGCGCTTTATCAGCGAGGCTTTCAGCGCAGCCGCCAACAAGCTCGGCGCTTTCTATCAATCGAGCAGCTGTTATCGGCAGCATCGTGTTTAACTGGAAGTTTCCTGACTGGGCTGCCACGGTGATTGTCGTGTCGTTGCCAATCACCTGGGCTGCCGCCATGCAGACAGCCTCCGGTATCACCGGATTTATCTTGTCAGGCATAATTGACGAACCCGGCTGCAGCGGAGGAAGGATGATTTCATGGAGGCCGGCGAGAGGACCAGAATTCATCCAGCGCAGATCGTTGGCAATTTTCATCAGGCAGCAGGCAGCAGTTTTCAACTGGCCGGATGTTTCAAGGGGAGTGTCGATGCTGCTGATCCCCTTGTATTTTGATTTCATCTGCTGAAACTGAAAGTCGTGAATCCGGCTCAGTTCCGCCAGTGCCTGTTCGCTGAAATCGGGATGGCAATTTACGCCGCTTCCCACGGCAGTGCCTCCAAGCGGCAATTGACTCAGCCGAAAAAGTGTTTCCTTCAGCCGGGAGACACTGTCGTCAATCATGACAGCCCAGCTTTCCAGTTCATGACTCAGCCTGATCGGCAGCGCATCCATCAGATGGGTTCTGCCGGTTTTCAGCACTGCCTGATGTTTTCGGGCCATCACGCGAATCAGTGAGGCGAGTGACTGCAGGGAAACGATGGTTCGGTTTTTAAGCAGCAGCGCCACCGCCATGTTCAGTGCAGAAGGGATGACATCGTTTGAACTCTGCCCCATGTTGACATCATCATTTGCTGAAACCTCGACGCCTTGCCGTGCGGCGAGGGTACTGAGCACTTCATTGACGTTCATGTTGGTGCTCGTCCCGGAACCAGTCTGCAGCACAGGAACCGGGAAATTACTGCCGAGGCCGTCAGCTAGCAGCGTTGTTGCGCTTTTGATAATTGCGTCCGCTTTTTCGGGGTGCAGAAGCTGTAAACGGCGGTTTGTGATGGCGGCGGCAATTTTTATCGTCAGCAATGCCCTGATAAAGGATTCCGGCATCACTTCCGCTGATATGGTGAAATTGTTGACTGCCCGCTGTGTCTGTGCGCCATAAAGGGCCGCTGCCGGGACAATGACCTGCCCCATGGAGTCGTGCTCGGTTCGATTTTCTCTGTCCATTTTCACTATCCTTTTTGCCGGGTTGCTGATATCGTTTTATAATCTACTCACAGAATAATCCTTTTTTCGTCTTTTTCCTGGTAACGGTGGACAAATATCAGGAAACCGCGATGGAAGAGGGACAATCCTCGATTGGTTCCGGACGCTTTTGGTCTGCCGGAGATGTCGAGCCGGGCGGCCCCCAGAAGGCCATGAAAAAGAGACATTGGTCAGATGAAGAAGACAACGCCTGCTCCGCACTGTTTTGCGCCGCTCTCCCTGCCGTCGGCACAGCTTCTGATCCTGGGTTCCTATCCGGGAGTTACATCACTCGAGAAACAGGAATACTATGCACACCCGAGGAATGTGTTCTGGGACATCATGGCAGACATAGTCGGTTTTGAGCCAACCCTGGAGTATCGGGAAAAGGCATCCCTGTTAACCCAGGCTGGAATCGCCCTCTGGGATGTCCTCTACAGCTGTGAGCGGTACGGCAGCCTGGATTCGAAAATAGAATCATCCTCAATTACCATCAATGACTTCAATACATTTTTCATAAACCACCCGATGATCAGGGCGATTGTCTTCAATGGCACGAGAGCCGAGCAGGAATTTAAAAAACGGGTTGTACCGGAAACGGCGGGCCTGCTTGGTGCAAAACAGCTGTTGGGAATGCCGTCAACCAGCCCGGCCATGGCATCATTGAGTTACGGAACAAAACTGAAGCGCTGGAAAGCAATAGCGGAGTTTCTGTAGCAGGAATGTGTGGATACGTGCTCGCTGATCATCTGGAAACATCTCGATTGGCCTCTGCGTCATGCAGGGGGCCAGGAGCAGCCCAGAACTCGATGCCAATGGTCGGACCAACCGGGATCATAGAGAAAATCTAACGGGAACGGTAATGTTTTTGAAATTGAGGGGCTTTGCAGTGCCTTCGTGGTGACACCACTGACCTGCCGGGACGAACGAGGCAGGCGACACTCAGTGCCGCCTGCCTCGTAATCCAGAGCCGGTAAAATCAGGCCTTCCAGAGTCCGTGGAGATTGCAGTATTCCCTTACCGCCACATTTGAGGCTTCGACAGGAAAAAATGCTTTCGGTTCCTGACCGGGCTTCAAAAAGACTTTGTAGCTGGTGCCGTTGGCATTGAGTTCAATCCACTCGATGAAGTGCTTTTCCTCCATGGGATGGGGAACGGAGCCAACGATCACTTCCCAGCCGCCGTCAACCTTGGTTGCGACCGGAACGTGTTTTTCCTGGGCAGCGTCAACAGTGTTTTCCTTCATGTTGACCATGTCCTGTCCGCAGCAGACAAGTGCTCCGGCACCACCTGTTAAAACTTCCACGATATTGTTGCAGATATTACATTTATAAACTTCAAGTCTTTCAGCCATCGTCTATCCTCCTTGTTTTGATGTGAGCGAACAAATCGTCGCAGGTAATTGGTACAGCTGAAGATTCAGCAATAGTAACATGATTGTGGGTTCACTGCATACATTAACATCTAGTCTGAGAGATAATTTCTGGCAATTGTATGGAGTTAATGAGTATAGTAGCAATTTAAAAGATCAAGACAGCAAATTCAAGATGAACGCTTGACCTTGATAGTAATGGTTATTATTACTGGACCCCATAGTAACAGTATTTTTGTCCGTGTCAATAACCTCTTGCTCTGATTATTAATCTGGTTGTTAATTTTGAAAGCCAAAGCATGGTGCGTCATAGCACAAAGCCAGTTTTAGAAGAAATGATGAAGATCACCGTAATTTAAAATGAGGAGGGACTGTTTCAATGAAAAAAATAATGATCGCCGTAATGATAAGCCTTTTTGTCTGTTATTCAGCCACATCGCTGTTTGCAAACTCATATGATCATGAAGTCTCAGCAGGCGACATGACATTTTACTGGAAAGTGGATGGCGAAACGCTGCATGCCAAGATGTCTGCAAAAACAGAAGGATGGCTCGGGGTCGGCTTTAATCCGAGCAAGAAGATGCAGGATGCCAATTTTATCATTGGCTATGTGAAAGATGGAAAAGTAGAAATCGCCGATCATTTTGGCACCAGGGCCACGGCACATGATGCCGACAGCAAGGAAGGCGGCAGTGACGATGTGGCCCTGGTTGCAGGAACTGAGGAAGGCGGCGTGACCACGATTGAATTTACCCTGCCGATGAACTCAGGAGACAAACTCGATGGCGCCCTGGTTGCAGATGGTGATACCATCCTGCTGCTCGCCTACGGTCCTGACCGGGACAGCCTGAAACCCAGACACAAGTACAAAAAGACAATGACGATAAACCTCTCCTCCGGCGCCACTAAATAATCGTCAGGCAATACGTGAATATCAGGAAAAAACTATTCGCCGTCACGATCCTCTGTTGTCTGCTGCTGCCAGTACATCTGGGCGCGCAGCAGGCAACAGAAACCGTCACTGCAGACAGTGAGGGCAAAATATGGGTGGACGAGCAGACCGGGGTCTCGTTACCGCTCGATGTCGATTTCCTTGATGAAAACGGCGAGGTAGTGACACTCGGCAGCCTGATCGACAAGCCAACGATCCTGCTGCCGATCTATTTTTACTGCCCGAACAGCTGCAGCACCAATCTTGCCAATCTTGCCGCGGCGATGAACCGGATGAAGATGGCAGCAGGGAAAGATTACCGGGCGATCGCCTTGAGCTTCAACGAGCGTGATACGCCAAAGGACGCCCGGGATGCAAAAGGAAATTATCTGAACCTGCTCTATGAAGGGTTTCCGGCAGACCAGTGGAATTTTATAACCGGATCGAAAGAAAACATAGCCACAGTGCTTGATAAAATCGGCTATACCTTCAAGCCGCTGGAGGACGGGACGTTCATCCACCCCTCCGCGCTGCTCACCGTTGCCAAAAACGGCATGGTGATCAAGTATGTATACGGAAATTTTATCCCGGGCGACGTTGAGATGGCGCTGGCGGAGGCAGAGACTGGAATTCCCGCGCTCTCGGTCAAACGGCTGCTCAACTTCTGCTTCAATTATGACCCAGACAAGAACAAAACCCTTTTCGAGGTAGTAAAAGTAGTGGTATTACTTATCTTTGCTGCCCTTGTAGTGCTCTTTTACAGGAAATTTATCAATCGAAAAAGCGCATAAGTTGATGAAAAGGGAAAACCCTGAATGGATAAGAGACATGACAGTACGACAATCGTTTTATGACACCCCGTCTCCGGCGGGACTTACCGGAATAAAGGCCTGGCTGCTCACCCACGATCATAAACGGCTCGGCCTGATGTATCTCTGGGCCGTATTTTTCTGGGTGGTTCTTGGTCTCTTTCTGGGCCTGGCGCTGCGGACGGAACTGATGGGGATCGGTGAGACCATCATGTCGGCACAGACCTACAATTCGACATTTACCCTGCATGGCGTGATCATGATATTTCTGTTCATGATTCCGGCGATTCCGGCAATTTTTGGTAATTTTTTTCTGCCGATCCAGATCGGAGCGGATGATGTCTTTTTTCCGCGTCTGAACCTTTTTTCCTGGTACCTCTTTATGATCGGCGGTCTCTTCGCGATTGTCTCACTATTCGGGGGGGAGGGCTTTGCCGACACCGGCTGGACATTTTATGTGCCGTTCAGTGTCGGTACGGAAAGTAATGTTTCCATGACCGTTACTGCGGCATTTATCCTTGGCATGTCCTCGATGCTGACCGGTCTCAATTTTGTCACCACCGTCCACCGCATGCGGGTGAAAGGTATGGGCTGGCTGCAGATACCGCTTTTCACCTGGTCGCTCTATGCCACCGCCTGGGTCCAGATTCTGGCGACGCCGATCATCTCCATTACCCTTATCCTTGTCGTCCTGGAGCGTTTGCTTAATATCGGTCTCTTTGATCCTGACAAAGGTGGAGACCCGCTGCTTTACCAGCATCTGTTCTGGATGTATTCTCATCCGGCGGTCTATATCATGATTCTGCCGGGAATGGGTGTCATCTCTGAGATCATTCCGGTTTTTTCCAGGAAAGCGATCTTTGGTTACAAGGGCATTGTTGTCTCTTCAATGGCCATTGCTATTGCCGGATCGCTGGTGTGGGCGCATCATATGTACACCAGCGGAATGAGTGACGTGTCGGTATTTGTTTTCTCCCTTTTGACCTATCTGGTCGCAATCCCCAGTGCGGTAAAGGTGTTTTCCTGGCTTTCGACCATGTATAAGGGTTCTATTCAGATGACGCCGCCGCTGCTGCTGTCGCTGGTCTTTATCTATCTCTTCACCGTGGGCGGACTGACAGGGTTGGTAATCGGTGCAGCAGGAACCGACATCCACGTTCATGACACCCAGTTCATCGTCGCTCATTTTCATTTCACCATGTTCGGGGGAACCGGTTTTGCCTTTTTTGCGGCCTTGCATTACTGGTGGCCGAAGATGTTCGGGGTAATGTATAGCTTCAGGCCGGCGTATATCGGCACGGTGCTTGCCACAGTAGGTTTTGTCTTCCACTATATTCCCATGTTTATCCTGGGGATGCAGGGGATGCCGAGACGCTATTTTGATTACCTGCCGCAGTACGAAACAGGAAATTTTTTAGCGGGGTTCGGCGGTTTTCTGATGGTGTTCGGGATCATGGTGATGTTTGTCAACCTCTGGGTCAGCCTCAGAAAGGGGGCGACCGCAGCCGATGACCCATGGGGTGCAACGACGCTCGAATGGTCGATTCCATCCCCGCCACCGCTGCAGAATTTCATTGAAGAACCGCAGGTAAAAGACTACCCCTACGATTTCTCTGATGTGCTAAAACGTGCAGCCAAGAGTGGTCAATAAGGACGCGGAAATGGAAAAAACAATCGATAAAACTGGTGTAAAGATCGGAATGTGGATTTTCCTCTATTCCGAGTTGATCCTTTTCGGCGGCCTTTTTGTGCTCTATGCCGTCTATTTCTATGAGCACCCGGACAGTTTTGTTGCTGGTGGCCAGGAACTCAACCGTATTTTCGGCACCGCGAATACCCTGGTGCTGCTGATCAGCAGTTTCACCGTGGCCGCCTCGATTACCGCGATCCAGAGGAAGAAAAAGGCACAGGCTATCGGCCTGCTGATTTTTTCGTTTTCCTGTGGAGTTATCTTTCTGGTCAATAAGTATTTTGAATGGAGTGCCAAGTTTCACCACGGGCTCTACCCGAACTCTGATACCCTGCTCGACGGGGAACCGGGGCTCAATATTTTTTTTGGCCTGTACTACACGATTACCGGGTTGCATGGAGTGCACGTCATTATCGGCATGGTCCTGCTGGCCATCAGTCTAATGCTTGTCATCAGGAACAAGGTGGATTCAGAGCGCTATGCGATGCTTGAAAACAGCGGTCTGTACTGGCATCTGGTTGATCTCATCTGGATTTTTGTCTTCCCGCTTTTTTATCTGGTTCTTTAGATTTTCTTGGAGAATATCATCGTGAATGAGCATGAAAGTGAACATCAATTGAGTTACCGTTTTCTCGGGCTGATACTCGGTGCACTGATCATCATGACGGGTGTAACGGTGGGAGTCTCGTATGTTGACTGGGGATTTCTGAATGTGCCGATAGCCCTGTTTGTCGCTTCCTCCAAGGCGACACTGGTGCTGCTGTTCTTTATGCATATCAAGTACGAGGGAATGGCCATCAAGGTTTCTTTTATCAGTACCGTCCTTGTTGTGGCCTTAATGATAAGTTTCACTTTCTGGGACGTAGCTTTCCGATAGACATAAGGAGTGAGTAAAACGGTATGGATCCTGTTAAAGGCGTAGATCTGGCGTTCTGGTACATTCTTGGGTTTTCGGGCATCCTGCTTGCCGGGATTACCCTGGTGATGATTGTTTTCGCGATCAAATATCGACGCAGCAAAAACCCTGTACCTGCTGACATCAGGGATAATCTTAATCTCGAGGTTGTCTGGACCGCTATCCCCACCGTCATTGCTCTCACCATGTTCTATGTTGGCTGGCAATCCTACCTTGGTTTGCGGAATGTCCCTGAGGACGCACTTGAAATTGAGGTTGCAGGCCAGATGTACTCGTGGATATTCCTCTATGAAAATGACAAGGAAACAGAGAATGAATTGGTCGTCCCTCTGGGCAAGGCAGTAAAACTCAACATCACCTCCTGGGATGTGCTGCACAGTTTTTCTATCCCGTCTTATCGAATCAAGGTTGACGCGGTCAGAGGCCTGAAAACCTATGTCTGGTTTAACGCCGACAAAGTTGGCGAGTACGATATCCTCTGCACAGAGTTCTGCGGGGTTGATCACGCCTACATGACAGCCAAGCTCAAAATAGTTCCCGAGGATGAGTACAATACCTGGCTTGAACAAGAGGAGTGAATGATATCAGCAAATCTGCTTCTGCTCTTTCTGCTGCGGTCCTGGGAGGCCTGATCAGATACCACCTCCAGGTTGCCAAAGCCCCGCTCTGTCTGCTGGTCGCCTTTTCTGCATTGTTCGGATATCTGCTTGTCCCGTTTCAGCCCCTTGAACCGGGGTTCTTTGTTTGTTCCGGAGTTTTTCTGCTGGCGACCGGAGCGGCGAGCCTGAACAGCGTGCAGGAGCGCTCTGCAGATCGATTAATGGGGCGGACCAGGCACCGGCCGCTCGCCCAGGGATTGGTATCCAGGCAGCGCGGATTGCTGCAGGCACGCCTTCTGCTTGCTGCCGGTTTCCTGGTTCTCTTTGCCTGCTTGTCTTCCCTGGGACCGGCGCTTGGCGGTTTAATCTCTGTTTTCCTCTACAATTTTATCTACACACCCTTGAAACACAGGAGCGTCTGGGCGATTTTTCCCGGTGCTTTATGCGGAGCGCTGCCACCATATATCGGCTGGCTTGCGGCCGACGGTTATTATGGTTCGACGGTTATCATCGCTGTTATGAGTCTTTTTGTCGTCTGGCAGATTCCGCATTTCTGGCTTGTGGTTCTCGATAATCAACATGACTATCACGCAGGGGATATGCCAAACCTGCTGAAAATCATGCCGGCCCGTTCCCTGAAATGTATTTCTATTGTCTGGGTTCTCGCTCTTGTATCGATCCTGCATATCATTATCCTGTTCCTGGTCGACCTGCCTCAGCCGGTCATACCGATTATCAGTTTTGGCAGTCTGATGTTTCTTGGTTTTTACGCATACCAGCTTGGCGTTGCAAATCGTGCCTCGTACCGATTTCTTTTTATCGCTCTGAACGCTCTGATGTTTTCGATCATGGCTGTTTTCAGCGTCTGTTCTCTAGCCGGGAGATTTTAGAGACAGGTGCGTGGTCTGGCTCCCGATTTACCGACGGCGACAGCCTGACGGTTGTTTCCTGTCTTGATTTCAGAAGTAATAATAATTATTTAAAAATGATTCATTTTTCTCCTGAATTTCCAGAAACACGGTTCAGGATTTCACTGTCCTGTTTGAAGGAAGCCTGCGGAAAGGCGAGTGAATTGACGTTTACGACAGATACGGCGACGATGCCGTTCACATTTTGTTGAGGTACTGTGCATGGGTAAAGAGAAAAAAGTCAAAAAAAAATGTTGTGGAAAATTCGTTAAAAAAGGCACGCATTGCAGCAGTTGCCCTGTCACCACAACCAGGAAGAAATGTAAATCCGACAAGAGTTATTGTGATGACTGCGAAGTGAAGTCGAAAACCAAAAAAGACAAAAAAGCTGAAAAAGAGAAGCAGTCGCCAGGGAAAAAAAAGAAGAAAAAAAAATAATTGCCGGCATCTGCGGATAAAGCGGCGAGGGAATCAAGCAGGGTAGCACGTTCTTTTTGTGTTAAGGCAACAGAATACAATAGATGGAGAAACAGCATGAATATTGATTGGGCATACATGCGTAAGGGTTGAAACTCATGTAAAAAAGCCTGGGAGGCTTTAAAAAACTCAGCAGCGGTTGTCAAAGAAGAGAAGGATGCCAAAAAAGACATGATCAGTGGTGAGGCGGTCTGGTCAGTTCTCTCGGCGGCTGAAACAGTGTATGTGGCAAGTGGAAAAAAAGTCCTGAAATATTCACCCGACAGCAGCACAAAAGAAGAACTGGTAACAAAGGCAACGGGCCGGACCGGGAACCTCAGGGCACCGGCGCTGCGGAGAGGGAATGCGCTGTACATCGGCTATAATCAGGAAATGTATGATAATTTCTCTCATTAGGAGCCTCTCGGAATAGTGCGGTTTTTTTCAGATCACGCCACTGCAAAAGCATTAAACGGAGCGATTGAGTTGTTTTCTGGCGATCAGTGAGCGGCCGAGTTCTCTCCCGCAGGTATGTGCCTGGTGGAGCTGGTCAGTCGTATGACCGAAGTGGGGGAAATAGGCTCCAAGATGTTTCATCTTTTCCGGACAGTAACCCGAGGATTTCAGAAAGACACCGATAGTACTCCAGGGTTCTGGAACAGGATGCGAGAAAATAAGGCTTTTCTCGAGTACCGCACCGAGTTGCGAAAGCTTCCTGCGCAGAAAAAAGTCGTGGAGACGATAAAAACCGCGGCAGGAGATAAGCGGCAGGACCTGTTTGCCGTCAAACAGATCCCGACCATCCCTGTCCAGCAGACTCAGTATCGGGCCGCAGGGGTTGTACGACCAGGTCGGTCCTGAAAGGACAACCAGATCGTATGCATTAAAACACCGGGGATGAAGCTTTTCAATCGGAATTCGAAAGCGCAGAAATGTGGTGAGCATCATTATCGTCGTGTGCACCACGTTTTTAAAGGGAAAAGATATCTTCCGGCGCGCTTTCAGCTGTTCGATAATTACTGAAACACCCTCATTCCTCAACCCTGAGGAAAAGAGGTTGACCAGGCCGCGACTCTGACCGCTGAGGCTGAAATAGATGATGAGTACCGTTGGTCCTGTCTGCTCTTTTTCCACGCTCACCTGTTGTGAAACCGTATCCTTTTATCTGCTGAGGGAGTTAACCAGGCGGTGTATCCGTTTCGGGAATTGTTCAGTTCGATGGTGAGGCGCAAGGTCCGTCAATCGGCGGCAGAAGAAGAGCTGCCTCAGCTGAGAAAATAGCCGGGCAGCTCTTTTCAAAACGCTATTGATTACTCGTCATACTTCCAGAACGCATCTTTTTCTGCGCCGCACAGGGGGCATACCCAGTCGGCGGGCAAGTCTTCCCAGGCTGTATCCGGATCGACTCCGTTAGCGTAATCGCCTTCTGCAGGGTCATAAATGTAACCACAAGGACATTCCCATTTCTGCATAGTTTCCTCCATCTTACTTGGTTTTAGGTAGGGGTAATAATAATCATTCTTTCCTGGCAACGATTATACCAGATTGAAAATAGTGTCAACAGATACCTTTTTGCTATCGTAAAAAAATAAAAAAAATACCTTGTTTAAACAAACAGTTCATTTGTTCTTAAGCGCTTTGGCGTCAGCTGCCGAAGCGGTCGCAATGATCTTTTTTGCCGGGATCAGGGCGGTTGCTGTTGCCGAAACAATATTTCCGGCGACGCCTGGCCCGTCGCCTGCCATATACAGCCCTTTGATGCCAGTCTCCAGATTGTTATCCGTATCGACCTGAGTTGCAAAGAACTTGATTTCCGGGGCATAGAGCAGCGTCTCGTCGTTGGCGACTCCAGGGACCACCTGGTTGAGCTGATCGAGGCCATCGACAAGGTTTGTGAGGATTCGCTCAGGCAGGGCCATGGCTATATCGCCACAGGTGACATCGGTTAATGTCGGCTCTATATAGCTGTTTCTTACTCTGTTCCAGGTGGAGCGCCGGCCTCTTTTCAGGTCGCCATAGCGCTGCAGTGTCGGCTTGCCGCCGCCTATCAGTGTGGCGAGTTTGCCGATGGATTCGCCGTATGCCTGGTTGTCCTCAACCGGGTCGGTGAGGACGACCTTGGAGAGGAAGGCAAAATTTGTGTTATTGCTTTTCCGGTCCATGTAGGCATGCCCGTTTACGCAGATAAAGCTTTGATAATTTTCAAGCGCCACAAAACCGCCGAAGTTCGTGCAGAACGTCCGCGTCTGGTCGTCGTAGCGGTTGGTTCTGATAAAGAAAGTCGGGTCATAGATAACCGAGCAGAGGTCCTGCATAATTTCGTTGTGCACCTCCACCCTGACCCCGACTTCGATGCCGCGCTGCGACACGTCGATTCCATTTTTGCGGGCAAGCGTGCCGACCCACTCGGCACCGACCCGCCCCGGTGCCATGATGATATTGGGGCTGTAATAGTTCCCGCGATTTGTCGTTAATCCTGCAACCCGCCCTTTTTCAACAATGACGTCGAGCACTTCTTCAGAATGATGGAAGATGACGCCCTTGTCCCTGATATAATCAGCCATGGCGGCGATGTGATTGGGAAGGTTATCGCTGCCGAGGTGCTTTTGTTTGATCACAAGCAGGTCTATGCCGCATTTCCGGGCCTCTTTTCTGATCTGGTGAGCCTGTTTTAGATCGGTTGGAAAAACCTTCCCGTCCATGCCGAAACGATTGAAAATGATTTCGGTCTCGTCGATAAGTGCCCTGGCCTCGTTCTCGGCCATAAACTGGGTAAGGTCGGTTTTCCCCAGTTTATGGATAAAATTCAGTTTCCCGTCAGAGAAAAGACCGGCTCCGCCAATTCCGCAGAGAATATTGCACGGTCTGCACTTGATGCAGCCTTTATCCTTCATCGGGCATTTCCGTTTCAGGCTCTCCTTGCCTTTGTCAATGACCAGGACGTCAAGGTTGGAATATTCAGCAAGGTAATAGGCACCGAAGAGACCGGCCGGCCCTCCGCCCACGATAATGACATCAAAGGTTTTCTTTTTACTCCTGGGGCTCATTTTCAATCAGTCCTGTTCATCATTTAGATGAATTTTCACAAGATATTCCAGATTCTTTAGCCGTCAGAGCCAGAGAATGGGGGGCTTTAAAACGCAGGTGAGGGCAGAACCGCTATTTATCTACCTTCTCTTCCTCCGGGACGCTTTTTAACCCGAATCCCAACCGCACGCTGTTCTCGATTTCGCGAAGCATTTCGGGATGGTCGGCAAGAAAGCTCTTGGCATTCTCGCGGCCCTGGCCAATGCGTTCGTCACGATAACTGTACCAGGCCCCGCTTTTGTCAACGATCTCCTGCTCGACGGCGAGATCGAGGATATCGCCTTCCGCTGAAATCCCTTGCCCGTAGATGATGTCGAATTCACAGATCTTAAACGGAGGTGCAACCTTGTTCTTGACCACTTTTACCTTGGTCCGGTTGCCTATTACTTCCTGGCCATCTTTTATCTGGCTGATTCTTCTGATGTCGAGCCTCAGGGATGAATAAAATTTAAGGGCATTTCCACCGGTTGTGGTTTCCGGGTTGCCGAACATGACGCCGATTTTCATCCTGATCTGGTTAATGAAGACAAGCACGGTGTTTGAGCGGTTAAGAACGCCGGTAAACTTCCTCATTGCCTGCGACATCAACCGTGCCTGCAGACCGACATGAGCGTCGCCGACATTGCCGTCGATTTCGGCTCGCGGTACCAGGGCGGCAACGGAATCGATAACAATGATGTCAACGCCTCCCGAGCGGATGAGAATCTCTGCGATTTCAAGTGCCTGTTCTCCAAAATCGGGCTGGGAAACAAGAAGGTTGTCAATGTCAACACCAAGACGACCAGCGTAGTCGGTGTCAAGGGCGTGTTCCGCATCGATAAAGGCGGCGGTCCCGCCACGTTTTTGAGCTTCTGCAATGACGTGGAGTGCAAGTGTCGTCTTGCCGCTTGATTCCGGACCATATATCTCGGTCATTCGGCCTCGGGGGAATCCTCCGACACCCAGGGCGATATCGAGGCTCAGCGATCCAGTCGGAATAGCCGGAATTTTCTCCGCCTCCTGGGAACCAAGACGCATGATCGAGCCTTTGCCGAATTGGCGCTGGATCTGGTTCAGTGCATTATCAACACTGCTCATCTTATTCTTGTCTGCTGTCGGCATATACTGCTCCTGTTTCTTTTGGGTTAATTGGCATGACGTGACTGAGTAGGTTCAAGATGTAAAAAGATGTTCAGCGAATGTTCTTCGCATCTTTATAGTATTATCATTCCCATACGATACCTGGCATGCACCAGGGTTTCACTGGTGGGGAATGTGGCCGCCTGGTCCAGCTTCGATTGAGTAATCCTGTCGTCCCGCGACCGATTATCTTTACCATGTCGTGACCTCCCGTTCAACCTGTCTTTCTTATAAAGATGATGATTCGGAATAGAGCATGGTAACTTGCCGCCGCTGGCAACGCTGCGTCATCACCTTGTCCGGGACGCGCTCAGAGAGCGGCTGCAACCGCTGACCATGCATAGCAATGAATATCCTGCCCCAGCCTTTGTCGTGAGAGTCCAGGATTCTCTGTTCAGCAAAGAGATAGGTCTCAGCAGACTTGTCAGTGCCCGGTTGTTGCGCTAGTATGCAATAGTGATCTGACATTTTTCTTACGTGACAGAAATTTCTATCCGTGTGGCAGTTTTTTCTCGTGCGCTGGTGCGGGAATCAATCTGCATGATGATCTACATTCCTAAGGGTCTGGTACATATGCTCGAACTATTCACATTATATGCTCCTTTTGCCAGAGTTGTTCTGGCGGTGGTCGCAATACTGTGGGCAGCGCATTGGCTGCTCATTGGCCGAAACCCTGATTTTGGGATCGAGCGTATGTTTCCGCGTCAACTCATCATGCTCGGGCTGACAATTTTTGGGCTGCTTGTCACGGTTCTTGCCATGCCGATCAACGAGAGTTCGCGCAATCAGTTGATTGGACTGCTTGGAATTGTGATATCGGGTGTTCTGGCATTTTCCTCGACCACAATCATTTCCAACCTCATGGCAGGTATACTGCTGAGAATTACGAAGCCCTTCAAGGTTGGCGATTTTATTCGGGTCGGTGATCATTTCGGCAGAGTGTCGGAGCGCGGCTTGTTCGATACGGAAATCCAGACGGAAACGCGGGAATTGATCGCGCTGCCCAACACCTACTGCATTAATAATCCGGTATCCACGATTCGCGGTTCAGGAACCATCATCTCCGCCTCGCTCTCATTGGGGTATGATGCTGACCGCAGGGAGATCGAGTCTCTGCTCCTGGAGGCGGCACAAAGCTGTGGTCTTGAAGAACCTTTCGTCCATATTCTCGAATTGGGCAATTTTTCCGTTACCTATCGATTGTCGGGCTTTCTCGAGGAGTCCAAGCTTCTTCTTTCTGTGCGCTCGAACCTTTATGGATGCGTGCTTGACACGCTTCACAACAATGGGATCGAGATCATGTCGCCATCTTTCATGAGCCAGAGGCAACTCCGTGATGGTGAGAAAATGATACCGTGTCCCACGGTCGTCGAGGCCTCGGACAATCACTCGGCTACCGCCGAAGAGATTGCCTTTGACAAGGCCGAACGGGCAGAGGCTATGGAGTATGAAAAAGAGCGGCTGGTCGAGGAAATTGAGCGCTTGAAGAGCGCTCTGGACAAAGATTCGGAATCGGGAGACAAGAAGGTCATGCAGGAATTGCTTGAGCAGAAGCAAAACCATCTTGAATCACTTAAGCAGGCAGGTGCTCTGGAGGAAACAAAGAACGGCAGCCCCGCACCAACCGCTGAAACGGTTAATAATTCTGCGCCGCCTGCTCCCGGCCAATGAGGATAATGCGGCGTCCTGCAGACCAGCCGTTAAGCAATAGAGGCGCGCAGCCGATAAGATAACAGCACCGCAAAAAACGGAAGGCAGCTGGTGCTGAACAGATTGTCTTACAGGAGCACTCAGGCGGTTAATCAGCGGGATGAGCCCAGGCACGTGGCAATCTGCCGGGTCTGGTGTCTTCTGCTGTCGAATATTTGACCTGCGGGGTGGCATTATTTTGTCAGAGCAGTGGCGTTGAAACGTCAGTGACAGCTGCCAGCATGTTTGTCGTCCTGCGTAATGTGAGGTGAACCCCGGCATGGCGGCAACGCGGAGGCAGGGAAACGAGGGTTGATCTTTCATGTGGTCCGTTTATTGCAAAATGACGGCAAAGGGTTCAGACTATTTCCTCAGAAATGAATGTATGAATACTATAAATGCTCAAACAGCAGTTCCTTCGGCGACAATCACCGTCAGGCAGCCGGCCAAGGTTAATACCTCAGCTACGTTTCGAGATCTGCTTGCTGCTGCAGCGCGGGCTGCCTCTGATTCCAGTGAGCTGGGAACGGATTCCCCAGAGCCGGGCATGTTTGTCGGCAAGATCAGCGCTGAAATTCCAACGGTTTCAGAACTGTTGAAACAGCATGAAGAACTTGGTCAATCAACCTGGGATATTGTCTATTCGAGGCAGAATAAGGAAAAAGACTATACGAACATAAAACCGGGGACAGCCATCTACTATAACCCTGAAACGGCTGCTCTGTATTGGTCTGATCCTCTTCCCGACTCTTTGAGGGCCGGAAAAACGCAGGAGTCGCACCGTCAGACGCACTCCCCTGATCCGGCATCTGTCAGCAGCTCCGTTGCCGCCGGAACAGCAGAGGTGAAAAGCCCTGCGGAGAAACTCCTTTCGTCCCCCCCGGACGGCGAGGTAATTCTGCTTGGCAGAATCGACAGCAGCAAACCTACCGTCTCCCATCTGTTGAAGAATCATCCGCATTTCAAGGCGCACACCTGGAGCATTCTGGCAGATACGATAAATAAAGATAAGCCGTTTGAGCGAATTTCGAGCGGCACCGAAATCAATATCAACCTAAAAAACATGGAGATTAGCTGGAATGGAGGCGACGGCGCTGTTCCTGCATCCCGCCCTGGAATCGCGGCAGAGATGAAAAATGAGCACCCGGAGTCTGTTCCGACGATATCCCTGCATCGTCCGGCGGCCAATCTCAGCGAGGCGGTGCAGCAGTATCTGGGAACATCCTATGATGAGATGAACTGCTATGAACTCGTCGTGAAAGGCTTGCGCCAGATGGACATCCCCTATGGTGGAAAAGACGGTTTGTATGCAAAACTTACCCGGATGGCTGCTGACAGGGGTCTGGCGCCCAACGCCTATCTCAATGGCGAAGGCATCATCAAGGCCGCCGGGTCCTTGGTTTTATCCAGAAATTATTCGGAAGTGAGTAATTGGCAGAGTGAGACGGCAGCACTGGTCAGAGAGATAGAACCGCTTCTGGATAACGGGCAGATCCTGTCGTTCTCGACTGAAAAAAGGGGGCACACCGGGGTCATCTCTCAGAGGGAAAATCAGTGGACGTTTATCAATTCGGGCAGGCTTGATAACTCTGTGACCCGCAGCCACCTGAATCATGGGGTAGGGGAAGAGCTCTTGATGGAGGAAATCGGCAACTGGTTCAAGACGGCTCAGGCTGGAAAGGAAACTCTCACGGTGACCCTTGGCCGGCTGGAGCAAACCAAAATTCAGACAGCCTATACCCCGAGAAGCTCAATCTCAGGACAGATTTAGTCTCAGACCGCACCCTTTTTGGTCTGTTCAAAAGCTATTCAGCAGAGTGCTCATCCAGCAGGTAGAGCCGCAGATCGTTGAGCCCGGTATGTGCCGTCAGGGCCTGAATCCGATGCCTGTTTCCAGAAAAACGATACTGTTCCACCGCACAGCGGTTTCTGTCACTGATGGCAATGAATACGGTTCCCACCGGCTTTTCTTCTGTCCCGCCGCTTGGACCGGCGATACCGGTAACTGAAAGACCGATGTCACTCGCCGTCTTTTCTCTGATTCCAATTGCCATTGCCCGGGCGACTTCAGCACTGACAGCCCCATGGCTTTCAAGCATTTTTTTTTCGACACCGAGAAAACACTGTTTCAATTCATTGGAATAGGTGACGGCGCCTCCGACGAAATAGGCAGAACTGCCGGCAACACTGGTTATCAGGTGGGAAATCAGTCCGCCGCTGCAGGACTCTGCAAGGGAGAGACAGCGTTTTTTGCCGGCCAGCAGCGCACCGACGGTTGATTCCATGCTGTCCCGGTCGGTGCCGTAAATTGCCGTTCCCAGCACCCTTTCTATTATCTGACAGGACTGTTTGAACGATTTTTTTGAGGCGGCCTTGTCTCTGCCGCGCACCAGAACACTGAGGTGGACATCGGGAAAGACCGGATAATAGCCAACGAGTACATCAGCAGGAATCGAAAGCGTTTTTATGATCCGGTTCACTTCTGTTTCCGGGATTCCAAAAATTTTATAAATTTTCTGGCAGGTCCTCAGACGTGACCCTGCTTTCCAGGCGGCAAGTCTTGGCAGTACTGCATCGGACATCAGCTGCTGCATTTCATCCGGAACGCCTGGCAGGAAATAGATCGGGGTGCTTTCATGGATCAGCTGATAACCGGCTGTCCGGGACTGCGGGGCAAAGGCTTCGGCACCGCTCGGCAGCCAGGCAAGTTTTTCCAGCTGATTGTCAGGGGCGACATTTTCTTTGTTGAGGTGGGTTCTTATCTGGGAAAGCATTTCCAGGTTCGGAATTGTCGGCCGGTTCAGAGCCTGCGATACGGCCTCATTGGTGAGGTCATCGTCAGTCGAGCCGAGTCCGCCGGTGACAATAATGAAATCGACCCGGCCGATCGCCCGCAGCAGGGCCTCGCCGATCAGTTCAGGGGTATCCCCGATGGTGCTCATCGCATGGATGGTGTAACCGGCATCGAAGAGTTTCCGGGCAGCAAAACCGCTCGTCGTGTTCAGAATTCTTCCGGAGGTGAGTTCATCACCGATTGCAATTATTTCACCTTTCATTGCTTGTCAGAGAGGCTGGCTTTAACTGATTCACCGCTGAGGGACTCGAGTTCGGCTGCTGCGACACTGTTTTTCAGGCTGTCATCGCCGTCGATGAGAACCGGGATATAGTTGTCGGTGAATCCTTTCAACAGTCCGGACCGATCCCGTTCATTTTCAATGAGGACCTTTCTTCTGGTGCCGATATGGTGATTATAAAAGGCCAAACGTTTTTTCTCACTCAAAATCCTCAGAATTTCTACCCGTTCAGCTTTTTTATGTTTTGGGACCTGGTTGGCAAAGGACGCCGCTTTTGTCCCGGGTCTCTTTGAGTAGGGGAAAACATGCAGGTAACTGAAATCGAGGCGCTCCAGCAATGACCGGGTGTTGTTAAAATGCTCGGCAGACTCTCCGGGAAAACCGACCAGCACGTCTATGCCGATGGCTCCATCGGGCAGGTACGATCTGCATTGCTGAAGAATCGTCTGGAACTGCTGCCGCGAGTAGCGTCTGTTCATATCTTTGAGAATAGCATCGTCACCGCTCTGCAGCGGGATATGCAGGTGCGGCATGAAATTTTCCATCTCACGCATCAGTAAAAGCAAGGGCGGGCCTATTTCAAGCGGCTCGATCGACGAGAGGCGAAACCTGACACCAGGCATCGTGGCGCAGAGCTCCTCCATCATCGTGACGATATCATACCCCTGTCCCAGGTCCCTCCCGTACTGTCCCACGTGTATGCCGGTCACGACTATTTCCAGGTGACCGGCGGCCTGGTATTTCCCGGCCTGCTCAAGCACCTTTTCTTTCGGCAGGCTCCGGCTCCGTCCCCGGGTATGCGGGACGATACAATAGCTGCAGAAACTGTTGCAGCCATCCTGTATACGAAGGTACGCCCTGGTGCGGCCACCAAAGCGGGCCACCGGCAGTTCGCAGATTTTTGTCTGGCTGTTGCGCAGGTTGTTGGTAATCATATCCTGGTGATCGTGTTCTTCAAGGACATGTTCGACCAGCAAATCCTTTCGGTCATTGCCGATGATGACGAGACGATCGGGCGCTATTTCTTTGATATTCTTGATTTCTTCAGCTGTAAGCTGGGCGTGGCAGCCGGTGACAACGATGGCGGCATTTTTGTTGCTGCGAGCCGCTTTGCGAATGAACCGGCGTGACTGCCCGCTCGCTTTACCGGTAACAGCGCAGGTGTTTATGACAATGATATCGGCATCTTCCATTTGTTCTGCGGCTGTCAGTCCGGCATTTTCGAAACTGTTTGCCAGGGAGGCTGATTCAAACTGGTTTACCTTGCAGCCCAGAGTGACAATAAATGTTTTTTTCATCGGAAATTGTTCAAAAGAGGAGTGTTGTCACTGACCTGAAACGATTTCTCCGGAACCGATAACCCGCTCGCCGTCATACAAAACGGCATATTGTCCGGGTGCAACGGCCCGCTGCGCTTCATCAAAAACCAGTTTGAATGAATCATCTGAAATCCTGGTGAAGCGTGCGGCGGAACCGGGGTGAGCATAACGGATCCGGGCGGTGTAGCGGTGGTTTTCAAGCGGTAAAACCCGGTTAATCCAGTGGGCATTGCAGGCGATCAGGGAAGAAGAGAAAAGATCTCTGTTCTTTCCTACCACCAGGACATTGGTCTGGTGATCGAGAGAGCAGACATACCAGGGTGATGTATCGGGAAGCCCGAGACCGCGGCGCTGCCCGATGGTATAGTGATGCAAACCAGAGTGTCTGCCAAGCATTCTCCCGTCCACCGAGATGATCGGGCCGGGGGGCGCGGACGGTTTTTCGCCGTTTTCAAGAAAAGCGCTGAGCCGTGTGTCTTTGAGAAAGCAGACATCCTGGCTTTCAACTCCCCGGAAGTCAGTATAGCCGTTGCTCGCCACAAAACGGTAAATATCTTTTTTCGACATCGAACCAAGTGGAAACAGCACCCGGGCAAGCTGCTGCTGGGTCAGCCTTGACAGGAAGTAGGACTGGTCTTTTGTTGCATCGGTTCCGGTGTGCAGAAAATATTCGCCTTCGCTGCAGCAAAGGCGGGCATAATGACCTGTTGCAACACGAGTCATTCCAGCAGAGAGAATCGCATCCATGAACAGGCCGAATTTTATTTCCCGGTTACAGATCATACAGGGATTCGGCGTCTTGCCTCGATAGTAACTGGTGGTGAAATAATCGAGGACGCGTTTTTTGAATTCTGCCTTCAGATCAATGATGTGCAGGGGGATATCCATTGTCGCCGCAAGCTGCTCGACCCTGTTTCTCTGCTTCTCGAAGTCGGGTTGGGCAAGGTTCATGAAAAATCCCTCCACGGCGAATCTTTCTTTCAGTATCAGGGCGGCGGCAGTTGAATCGACACCACCACTCATTGCTATACCGACAGGTTGACGCGTCATGGGAAATTCTTGCAACAAGACTCATTTTTATTTAAGAAGGGAGCACACGAATGACAACTGCGTGCCATTTTTCTCCTACAGCCTAAGTCTGAAATAAATCAGAGCAAGCACAATAATCCACCATGAACCAAAAAAAAAGCGGTAAACGCTCTTTCTCTCTTCCCGAACTTCTTGCCCCTGCCGGTAGTTTTGAGAAACTCATCACGGCAATACACTATGGGGCCGATGCGGTCTATCTCGGTGGTTCGAGATACGGGCTACGGGCACGAGCCGGAAATTTCAGCAACGAGTCCATTCGTGAAGCGGTCGTGTATGCGCACCGGCACGATGTGAAAATCTATGTGACGGTAAACATCATCGCCCATGGTGATGATTTTGATGGTCTTGAAGACTATCTCCTGCTGCTCGAAGACGCCGGAGCCGACGGACTCATTATATCCGATCCCGGAATTTTAATGCTCGCCAAAAAGACCGTCCCCGGTTTGCCGATACACCTGTCGACCCAGGCTAATGTGACCAATCCACTGGCGGCCTCGTTCTGGATCGGCCAGGGGGTCTCCAGACTCAACCTGGCGCGGGAACTTTCACTTGCGGAGATTCGCCGGATCAGGGAAACGGTTACTGCTGAGCTGGAGGTCTTTGTTCATGGCGCTCTGTGCATTTCTTATTCCGGCAGATGCATGCTTTCCAACTACATGACCGGCCGGGATGCAAACCAGGGCAACTGTGCCCACCCGTGCCGCTACAGCTACAAGCTGGTCGAGGAAAAGCGGCAAAATGAGTTTTTTCATGTGGAAGAGGACCTGCGGGGGACCTATATCTTCAACTCAAAGGATCTCTGTCTGCTCAGGCGCCTGCCGGAACTTGTTGCGGCCGGGATACATGCGATCAAAGTAGAAGGCAGAATGAAGTCGATTTTTTATGTCGGCGGGGTCATCAGGGTTTACCGGGCTGCCCTGGATTTCCTTGGCAGCCTCGACCATTCTGTCTGGGCACACCCGGATAAAATCAGCATACCGGAAGAAATGCTGCAGGAGATAGCCCGAACCGGGACGCGCGACAGTACAGAAAATTTCTTCGATGATCGCCCGGGAGGCTCCGCGATGCTCTATCACACCTCGCGATTTGAGCAGGCCTATGAGCCGGTGGCCGTAATACGGGAGAGAGGGCTGCAGCCGCTGGTAGAGGCTCGAAATGTGCTGGTCTCAGGGGAACGCATCGATTACATGCAGCAATCTGTTGCCACCAGTCGGTTCATCGTTGAAAAAATGGAAAACGAGAGCGGCCACGAAGTGCAGCGGGCAAATCCCGGGAACAGGGTGCGGCTGACGCTGACCGGAGACCTGGAACTGCTTAGAAAAAATGGAATTTTCAGGCGCAGAAAACCGGCTGAAAGCCATGCTTCTGCGCCTGAAGCGCTTTAAAGCCTGTCTATTTCTTACGGCTGATTTCCTGCTGCCAGAATGTCGGTCCTGTCTTGTGAACGGCATTGCCGCCGGAGTCGACGGCAACCGTTACCGGCATGTCTTCAACTTCAAATTCATAGATCGCTTCCATGCCGAGATCCGCAAAAGCAATTATCCGGGATTTTTTTATTGCCTTTGAGACAAGATAGGCTGCACCGCCGACTGCCATCAGGTAAACCGCCTGGTATTTTTTGATCAGGGCAACTGTTTCATCTCCCCGCTCAGCCTTGCCGATCATGCCGAAGAGCCCAGCCCGGGAAAGCATCATTTCGGAATATTTGTCCATTCTCGTTGAGGTGGTGGGGCCTGCAGGGCCGACAACTTCATCGCCAACCGGATCGACCGGGCCGACATAATAGACAAAACGGCCGTTGAAATCGACCCCGTCCGGCAGTGGCTTGCCTTCGTCCAGCAGGCTCCTGATGCGGTTGTGCGCGGCATCGCGGCCGGTGAGAATTTTGCCGCTGAGCAGCAGGGTGTCTCCTGCCTTCCAGGTACTGATCTGCTCCCTGGTGATGTTGTCGAGGTTAACCCGCTTGACATTTTCGCCGGCTGCCATTGGGATTTCCGGCCAGGCACTGATATCGGGGGCTGCCAGATTCAGCGGACCGCTGCCGTCAAGGCTGAAATGGATATGGCGGGTTGCCGCGCAATTTGGAATCATCGCCACCGGAAGCGAGGCGGCATGGGTTGGAAAATCCAGAATCTTGACATCGAGCACCGTGGTAAGGCCTCCGAGTCCCTGGGCCCCGATGCCCAGGTCATTTGCCGCTTCGTATATGTCCAGTCGCAGCTTTTCGAGTTCATCTGAAGGACCGCGTTCAATTAACTCGTGAATATTTACCGGCTCCATGAGGGATTCCTTGGCAAGACACATGGCCTTGTCGATGGTTCCGCCGATACCGATGCCGAGGATGCCGGGGGGACACCATCCGGCTCCCATGGTCGGCAGGGTCTTTTTTACCCAGTCGACAATTGAGTCTGCCGGGTTAAGCATCGCCATTTTGCTTTTATTTTCGGAACCGCCGCCTTTTGCCGCAATGTTCACCTCGACCCGGTCTCCTTTCACCATGTCAACATGAACGACTGCCGGTGCATTTGTCCCCGTGTTCAGGCGATGATCGCCAGCGGGTGGCGAAACGATTGATTTGCGCAGCGGGTTGGTCGTGCTGTTGTAGGCCCGGGCGACACCTTCGTCAACCATTTCCTGGATTGTCTTGTCGCTGTCAAAAGCGCATTTCATCCCGAGTTTTACGAAGGCTGTGATAATACCGGTATCCTGGCAGATCGGGCGCTTGCCGATGGCGCACATGCGCGAGTTTATCAGGATTTGGCCGATGGCATCCTTTGCCGCCTGATTTTCCTCTTTGCGGTAGGCCCGGTACATCGCCTCGACAAAATCAAGCGGGTGATAGTAGCTGATATATTGCAGGCTGTCTGCAATCGAGCTGATGAAATCTTCGGTTTTGATGACTGCCATGGCTGATTTCTCCTGTCTGTGCGTTGTTAATGATGAAATGATGTGTGGTTATCTCTTTTCAGCGTATGCGGATACGGTCCCGGTGGTAACCCGAAGGAGCTGTGGCGTTGGGCATGACAATGCCGTATTTGCCGATGATTGTACCCGGGCTGGTCACCGAGTTGCAGCCGGTCTGGGCATGGTCGCCAAGAATCGCCCCGAATTTTCTCATGCCGGTATCCTGCAGTTTCCCTTCTATCACGATGCTGATAGTACCGGGAATAAACTTGAGATTGGCAAATTTGGTACCGGCTCCGAGGTTGGCATGATTGCCAAGAATTGAATCCCCCAGGTAGGCAAAGTGGCCGGCCTTGGCATCGTCCAGAAAAATGGAATGTTTTACTTCGGTCGTATGCCCGACAACACAGCGGTCACCGATAAGGCAATAGCCCCGCATGTAGGCTCCCTGGCGAATCTCGGTCAGGTTTCCGATGACTGCCGGCTCCTTGACCGTTGCCCCCCCTTCAATCAGGCTCGCCGCGCCGATTGCGATTCTCGTCCCGGTCAACACCGCTCCTGCCATGATCAGGGAAGCACCGTCAAGTCTGCTGCCTTTTCGAGAAATGACAAGCTCTCCTTTACCAATAGAACCATGGATGACTTTGCACTCCTTTGCAGGAATAAGGTTATTCTCGAAAAGAACGACCGGTTCGACAAGAGGAATTCCATCTGCAATCGGCTCGAGTATCCCGGTCGGGTAGGGGTGTGAATCCATGTAGCCTTTCAGGCGCCCGAGCGCCGACCAGACCGGTTCAGAACCGGAAAATATGGCTCTGTGCGCGTAGGTTGTCATGCCAAACAGTGAATCAGCGAGCAGCATATGAAATCCTGAGTCAAAATTTATGGTGAAAGGACAATTATCCCTTAAACGAAACAATATGGTTGAATTGCAGCAATTGATCAAGAAATTTTCAGGACGGAGCTGCAAACCACCAGAAGAGTCTTGACTTAAAGAATCTCAATGTTTAGGTTTTTCACGGTTTTTTCGACTATTGATTCCGGCATTTGCAGAACAGTGCAGATCTTTGGAATTCCTTTGAATTTTAATGACAGTTTTCAACCGTTTGAGGGTTGTGGAGGTGTAAGTGGAATTTAATGATTCGCTCAGCTTAGGCATGGACGATTTTTCCAGTAACGAGGATTTTGAGATACCGGATCGGCTGCCGATGATGGCGGTCAGGGATGTCGTCATTTTCAACTACATGATCATCCCGCTGTTTGTCGGTCGACCGGGTTCTGTCGAAGCTGTCAATGAAGCATTGAACTCAAACAAATTACTCATGCTGGTTACCCAGCGCGACGCGACAAAGGACAACCCGTCTACCGACGATCTCTACGATGTCGGCATGGTCTGCATGATCATGCGCACGCTGAAACTGCCGGATGGCCGCCTGAAGGTTCTCGTCCAGGCCATGTCCAAGGCCCGGGTGACCGAGTATCTCAGAATCGAACCATCCTATGAGGTGTCTGTTGAGGTCGTTGAAGATGAAGAGTGCGGTGACATTACCGTGGAAGTTGAAGCGCTGATGCGCACGGTCAGGGATCAGACAGAAAAAATCATGTCTTTGAGGGGGATCCTTTCCGCCGATCTGATGATGATTATCAACAATATCGAGGACCCGGGAAGGCTTGCCGATCTGGTCGGTTCGAACCTGCGGCTGAAAATCGCGGAGTCCCAGTCTATCCTGGAAGAGGTGAACCCGGTGAGACGGCTTCACCTGGTCAGTACCCTGTTGAGCAAGGAGCTGGAAGTTTCAACGGTCCAGGCCAAAATCCAGAATGAAGCAAAAGAAGAAATGTCCAAGTCTCAACGGGAGTACATCCTGCGCGAGCAGCTTCACGCCCTGCAGAAAGAACTCGGTGATACCGACGAGCGCACCCAGGAGATCGAGGAACTTGAGCAGAAAATCAAGAAAACCAAGATGCCCAAGGCGATCCGCAAGGAGACGAAAAAGCAGCTCAGCCGGATGGAGATGATGCACCCCGACTCCTCTGAAGCGACGATCATCCGTACTTACATAGACTGGATTCTCGATGTGCCATGGAAAAAAGGGACAAAAGACCGGCTTGAACTGAAGGCGGCAAAGCAGGTCCTTGACGAAGATCACTATGGGCTTGAACGGGTGAAAGAGAGAATCCTCGAGTATCTTGCCGTGCGTAAGCTGAACCAGTCAACCAAGGGACCGATACTCTGTTTTGTCGGGCCTCCGGGAGTCGGAAAAACCTCCCTGGGCCAGTCAATTGCCCGGGCGATGGGGAGGAAATTTCATCGCATCTCTCTCGGCGGGATGCGGGATGAAGCGGAAATCAGGGGACACAGACGAACCTACATTGGTGCCATGCCGGGGCGAATCATTCAGGGGCTGAAGACGGTGAAGTCCAATAATCCGGTATTCATGATGGACGAGATTGACAAGGTCGGTGCTGATTATCGCGGTGACCCGTCCTCTGCGCTGCTTGAAGTTCTCGATCCGGAGCAGAACTTTGAATTTTCCGATCACTACCTTAATTTACCGTTTGACCTCTCCAAGGTTATGTTCATCACCACGGCGAACATGAGTGATACCATTCCGGGACCGCTCCTGGACCGGATGGAGGTTATCCGCCTCTCCGGCTATACGCTCGAGGAAAAGCTGGCGATTGCCAACCGCTATCTCATACCCCGCCAGATCCGGGAAAACGGCTTGAAGCCTGCCAAAATCCGCTTGGGAGATGACACGATCAATCTGATCATTACGCACTACACTAGAGAAGCCGGTTTGAGAAATCTTGAGCGGGAGATAGGCAAGGTCTGCCGCAAAGTGGCGCGGAAGATAGCCGAAGGCGGTAAAGGTCCCTATACCGTATCTGCCAGAAATCTTCACAAATATCTTGGACCCCCGAAGATTATACCGGAATCCGAGCAGGAAACACTGGACCAGCCTGGGTTGGTGACCGGGCTGGCCTGGACGGAGGTTGGCGGCGAAATATTGCAGATAGAGGTCAACCTGATGCCGGGTAAAGGCAAACTGATCATGACCGGGCAGCTCGGTGAGGTGATGAAAGAATCGGCGCAGGCGGCCTTGACCTATTGCCGGAGCCGCTCGACCGACCTTGGTGTCGCTGAAGATTACTTTGAAAAGACCGATATCCACATTCATGTCCCGGCAGGGGCCATACCCAAAGATGGCCCTTCTGCCGGAATAACCATGGCCACCGCCCTGTATTCGGCAATCTCGGGACACAAGGTCAGACCGGGAATTGCCATGACCGGCGAGGTGACGCTGCGGGGCAGGGTCCTGCCCATAGGCGGTCTCAAGGAAAAAGCGCTGGCGGCCCTGCGTGCTCACATAAACCAGGTGATCATTCCTGATCAGAACAAGAAGGATCTGGTTGAAATTCCAAAAAATATCAGACAGCAAATGACGTTCTTTCCGGTCAAGGACATGGATGAGGTCATTGAGGTTGCCTTTGGAAAGGGGATTAAACCGGGAAACCTGAAAGGATAAGCAATCATCTGTGACCGGCAGCCAAGAAGAAAAGCCCGGAACTGGTCATAACCGGCCAAAAATTGTCCTCTGGACGGTCCTTGGTCTGTTCACCGGTTTCCTGTTGCTCGGGGCATGGTTTCTCCACTATGCCCTGAGTCCCGGTCCTTCCGTTGACGAAGCGTCTGTTATCGTCTTTATCCCTCGAGGCACGTCAACCAAAAACATTTCCTCTCTGCTCGCTGAAGAAAAGCTCGTTTATGCTGATGTCAGATTTCTGCTCCTGGTTCGGCTGATGGGCAGGTCTGCAAATCTTCAGGCCGGAGAGTTCCGGCTCAAGAAGAATCAGAGTCCTGTAGACCTGATAAAAGAGCTTTCCCATGCCCGCCCGGTGGAGCACAGCGTGACGATTCCCGAGGGCCTCACTATCGTCGGGATTGCCGAAATCTTCTCAGCAGGCGGCTGGGTTGATCAGAAACGCTTTGTCGACATGGCGCACGACGCACACCTTATCGAGCAACTCGGCTTCGAAGGCATCGACAGCCTCGAAGGATATCTTTTTCCCGATACCTACCGTCTCGTTAGGCCAGCAAAAGGCGAAGCAGAGATCATCACCATGCTTGTCAGGCGCGCCCTTCAGATCTGGCAGGGGCTCGCCGGCAATAACAGCAGCGGCCTGGACAGGCATCAGGTTTTTACCCTGGCCTCAATAATAGAAAAAGAGAGTGGTGCCGGCGAGGAGCGACCGATCATTGCCTCGGTTTTTTTGAACCGGCTGAAAAAAAAGATGAAACTTCAATCTGACCCGACTGTTATCTATGGGTCAGGTCGTTTCGACACTCCCTTGACCCGGACAGATCTGAAAACCGCAACACCGTATAACACCTACACGATTCCGGCCCTTCCGCCAGGACCGATCTGCAGCCCCGGAGCGCAGGCGCTGCACGCCGTTTTGTTTCCCGCCGAGACAAATTATCTCTACTTTGTCTCGAAAAATGATGGAACTCATTACTTTTCCAAATCATTACGAGAGCATAACCGAGCGGTCCGGAAATACCAGCGGGGCGGCAGCAGAGACGCCGCTCAATGAAATGATGGAAAATTTAATTACTTCTGCTATGGTTGAATTTTCGGGTTCATCCGGATTACGTATACTGCGCAGATTTTGAGGGGCAGAACCGGCGAAGCACAGCGCTGGGATGCTGCCCCTCGCCTTCCTGGTCGCAGATGAGTGCGTGTAGTACGGATGATCCAATTTTGGTCTGCCGAGTGTTTTGCATGGTTTAATGGTGGAGACAGGTCGTGAAGGTTGCGTTGACTCAGATAAATCCGGTGATTGGTGATTTTGCCGGTAATTGCAAGAAAATCGTCGATTATTCTCATCAAGCCGCCGAACGTGGCTGCAGCCTCGTTATTTTTCCGGAACTTGCAGTTTCCGGGTATCCACCGCTTGACCTGCTTGAGCGAAGGTCTTTTATCAGCGACCATGAGGCAGCGCTTGTCCGGCTGCTGTCTGAACTGCCCCGGATCGATGTCCTGATCGGGGCTCTTGAATCCAGGCAGGGCGGCTCGGGCAAACCGCTCTACAACAGCGCACTGGTCTGCCGTTCGGGGTCAATCATTCATCGGACCCGGAAGCGCCTGCTGCCCGCCTATGACGTTTTTGACGAAAACCGCTACTTCGAGCCCGGTGCTGCTCCCGAGATTTATGAACTGGACGGCAAAAAATTTGCGATAACTGTCTGTGAAGACATCTGGTATCACACGGTTGGAGAATACAGGGTTGAACCGGTCAGGGACCTATTTGACCATGCTTCGCGGCGCAACGCTCACATCGACGTACTGGTCAATATCTCGGCATCGCCCTATCACCGCGGCAAGACAAAAACAAGAAGTGCTATTTTTTCTTCGCTCTGCGTCGATTTCAACACCATGTTTCTCTATGTAAACCAGGTAGGCGGCCAGGACTCCCTGCTGTTCGACGGGCACAGCTGTGCCCTTGACAAGAGCGGTGCGGTCATCGCCAATGCGCACCGTTTTCAGGAGGACCTGATTGTCGTCGACCTCGACAGGCTCGCTGGCGAAAGGCGCCTCTGCAAAGACGAAGGCGAAATTCGCTCGATCCATGATGCGCTGGTAATGGGGACAAGGGATTACGTGCGCAAGAGCGGCTTCAGTTCAGCTGTTCTGGGCCTTTCGGGAGGGATCGATTCGGCCTTGACGGCAGCGCTTGCGGCGCAGGCACTTGGTGCCGAGAATGTGCTCGGTGTAGCCCTGCCGTCACCTTACAGCTCTGTCGATTCGCTTGAGGATGCCGAACAGCTGGCAGCACGTCTGGGGTGCAGATTCGAAACGATTCCAATCGGCCCGCTCTTTGACTGCTATCGCAAGACCCTCGAGCAGCTGTTCCGCGGTTACGAGGAGGATGTCACCGAACAGAATATCCAGGCCCGCATCCGGGGCAACCTGCTGATGGCACTCTCAAATAAATTCAATCATCTGCTGCTGACGACCGGCAACAAGAGTGAGATGGCGGTCGGCTACTGCACCCTCTACGGTGACATGAGCGGCGGACTGGCCGTTATTTCGGATGTGCCCAAACAGCTGGTCTACGAGCTTGCCCGCTTTGTCAACCGGCATGAGGAGATTATTCCGCAGCGCACCATCAGTAAACCACCGACCGCTGAACTCAGGCCGGGACAGTGCGACCAGGATGACCTGCCACCCTATGATCTGCTTGACCAGATCCTGCAGCTCTACCTCGAGGAGGGCTATGGCCGCCAGCAGATTATTGACCTCGGCCATGACCGTGATGTCGTCGATGATGTTGTCAGGAGAATCAGGATCAATGAATACAAGCGCAAACAGGCGCCGATCGGCTTGAAAGTCACCAGCAAGGCCTTTGGCTTCGGCAGGCGGTTGCCGAACGTTCAAAATTACCGGGGTTGATCACGACACCTATGGTCCGCGTTCCTTTATCCCCAAGACAGGTTGTTTTCGTTCTTGCCCTCTCGGCGGTAGTCTGTGCCTTCATCTATCTCATCTACCGAGAATTTCAGATAAAGCGGCCCGAAGAAATCCATATAACCACCTCGGGCAGGGTGGACATGTGCCTGTTCTGCCACACCACGGAGAAGCTTGATCCCGCCCACGATGCCAGGGTAATCGGCTGCACACCCTGTCATCTCGGGGATCCGCTGGCCATTGACAAAGACCAGGCCCATGCTGGTATCGTAAATAATCCCGGCGATTTGAGGGTGGCTGCAAAAACCTGCGGGGTTGAAGGGTGCCACCCCACGGATATCAAGAAAGTAAAAAACTCCCTGATGGCCACCAACCGCGGCATCCTGGGGACACTGCTCTATTATTGGGGTGAAAGCGAGTCCCAGGACACTGACCTGACGGTGGAGACACTGATCAACTCCGGCCGGACATCGCTTGCCCTCGACTATTATCGAAAACTCTGCGGCACCTGCCACTTGTGGAAGCAGAAAAATGACCTGGAAGGGGTTGCCCCATTTTTTAACGAGAAGGGCGGCGGCTGTTCAGCCTGTCATTACGTGATGCCTGCCGGACATGAACGTCCGGCCGTCACCGACCCGGAGGGTGAGGATTCTCCAGAGGAAAAGGATTTTATGCATCCGCTCGTTACCAGCAACGTGCCAGACGTAAACTGCGTCCGCTGTCATAACCGCTCGGGACGAATCGGGCTTTCCTACACCGGGGTCTTTGAGTCTGAGGGGTATGGCACGCCGTATGAGAGCGGTCGCCTGACACCAAAGAAACTTCCCGGAAACCGTTTTTATCTCGACCTGGCCGATGACATTCACCACCGCCGGGGTATGAGCTGCATCGATTGCCACACCAGGGACGAAATCATGGGAGATGGAACAAGCTATGCCCACTATGAAGAGCAGCTTGAAATTTCCTGTGAGACCTGTCATAGCCGGCAACCAGGCATGACGAGAAAAAACAATACGCTGAGCAATGTTGACCTGCTGGACGGGAGCTATAAGCTGAGCGGTAAAGTCGATGACGTGCTGTGGAACCTGAGACCCCCGAAGCCTGGAGTCTGCGATTTTTCCGGGCATCGGCGGGTTACCTGCGAGTCGTGCCATTCAACCTGGGTCCCGCAATGCTACGGCTGTCACGCCAAACGTGACGAATCCCTTACCCATCTCGATAAGCTCAGTCTTAAAAAGACCCCGGGACGGTGGGAGGAGGGACGCTCCTATATCAGGTACCAGCAGCCGATGCTTGCCGTCTGGGCAGACGAGGTTGTCATCGTGACCCCCGGATGTCAGGATATTGTCACGGTGGTTGGCAAGGATGGAGAGCTGGAAAAAAGTTTTGACCGCTTCACCATGGCGGCGATAAATCCTCACACCACCCAAAAAGAAGGGAGAAGCTGTGTGGACTGCCACAGTTCGACAAGGAGTGTCGGACTCGGAGAAGGAAACCTTTTTGTTGAAGACGGACGGGTGCAGTTCGTCCCCCTCGACCAGGGGGTAAAGACTGCAAGCGGACAGACCACCGGTTTTGACACCTTTGTCGCCCTGGACGGGACGCCGTTGCAGCATGGTTCCCGTGCAGACCTCAGACCGTTCAATGGCGACGAGCTGCGGAAGATCCTGCAGATCGGCAGCTGCGTCGGCTGTCATGATTCTTATCTGGATCCTGCCTGGAAGAACTATAGCGAGCAGACGGTGTGCTCGAGAGTGGGAGCTGACGATTATTTTTCCGGCGCCGTCTGGCCGAGGGTACCCGCGAAACAGGAAAAAGCAGAGCTAAAAGAGGAATAATTATTTCAAAAGTAGAAGGAAATACGCAGGGCCTCAAAAAGCACCAGCTCAAGCTGCTGGAGCGCCTCAGTTCCAGGCGGGTTCCCCGGGAGCAGGTAATAGGAGCGGAAATGGCCCGCGCCGTCTGTGAATTGTCGTTTGAGTTAAACCGTCAGATCGGACTGCTGATTGATCGCTCGGGCAAGGTGGTGGCGATTATTGTCGGTGACTACAACAGGCTGGTGATCCCTCCCCTGTCGCACATGCGCTCTTCGGGGGGAAGGCTCAGGGGAGTCAGACTGGTTCATACCCACCCAGGCGGGGAGGATATATCTGATGATGACCTGATGGACCTGCTCTTTCTCCGCCTCGACCTGCTCTCGGTTATCAAGATTACCGGCGAGGGGCTGCCCGAGCGTCTCTACTCCGCGCATCTACTGCCGGCTGCAGTAGACGGCAAGAGCTGGGCGTTTCTTGAGCCAGTGCATCCGGCCCGGCAGCGGGATTCCTTTACCGAGATGATCGGGGCGCTCGAGGAGGAATTCAGCAGGAGCAGGAGTGGGATCGGGGGGCCGCAGAACCAGGACCGGGCGATTCTGGTCAGTGTTACAACCGAGTCACGCCAGAAGGCGGACTCTTCGATGAACGAGTTGGCGGAGTTGGCCCGATCGGATGATATCCTGGTTCTCGGCAAGGTGCTGCAGCGGCGGAAACGGATTAACCCGCGCTTTATCCTCGGCAGGGGCCGTCTCACCGAGATTATTATCCAGGCCCTGCAGCTCGATGCGAATCTGCTGATCTTCAACCAGGAACTGAACCCTTCCCAGGTGAGGTCAATTACCGATTTTACTGACCTGCGGGTCATTGACCGGACCCAGCTGATACTTGACATCTTCGCCCACCGGGCACAGAGCAGGGAAGGCAAGCTCCAGGTTGAGATGGCTCAACTGAAATATATGCTTCCCCGGCTGTCGTCGCGAGATGATGCGCTGTCGCGACTGACAGGAGGAATCGGAGCAAGAGGGCCGGGTGAGACGAAACTCGAGATAGACCGTCGGCGGATAAACGACCGGCTGGCTCGCCTGGGCAAGGAGCTCAAGACGGTCGCCAAGGAACGCTTTCGAAGAAGGGCACAGCGGAGAAAGAAGGAACTTCCGGTCATCTCCCTTGTGGGCTACACCAATGCCGGCAAGTCAACCCTGCTCAACACCCTGACCGACAGCAATATAACGGCCGAGGACAAGTTGTTTGCCACGCTCGACCCCACCAGCCGCCGCCTCAGATTTCCCGAGGAGATTGAGGTGATAATCACCGATACGGTCGGCTTCATCAACAATCTGCCGGCGGATCTGCTCCAGGCGTTCAAGGCAACACTCGAAGAGCTTGAGGAAGCGGACCTGCTCGTGCACGTGGTCGACCTCTCCAACCCTGATTACCTCTATCACATAGAGGTCGTTGACAACCTGCTGGCGGAGCTTGGCCTCGGCACCATCCCCTGCCTGAAGGTCTATAACAAGACAGACCTCTTTGACCGCTCTGCAGGGGAACAGATGGGGATCGGCAGCGACGCTATTGCCCTGAGCGCACTAGACTCGACAACGTTCGGACCGTTTCTGGAGCGAGCCCAGCAGATGATGCGAAAGGTAATCGGCGGCGAGTCTCAGGGGTGGAGATAGAATCCCAGATCCTTCTCAAATGGCTGGTGGCTGATGAATTCACAGCCGATATAATTGTCATTGACCGCCTTGATTTCCACTTCCTTGCTGAGTCTCGTGCTCTTGTGGTTATCAAGGACAAAATCGATAAGCGCTTTCTGACCGATGCGGATGTTATGTTTCCCGGAAACGGTGAAACCAAGCCCGCCGCGGGACACGTTGCGAATGGAAGCGCTGCCGCCTCCGCCGCCTTCCGATCTGAGCCGGTAAAATCCCTGGAGTTCAGTAGCCTTGCGATAGTGTCTGCGAAATTCCAGGTAGGCTAAAAAAGATGTGCCACAGTTGCAGCGCACCTTGATCGTATGCTTCCTGCCGCAATACCTGGCTACGGTGAGGCGTTTCGTCCTGCCGCAACTCGGGCAGCTGATGGTGGCGGTGTTATTCGAAACAAATACTTTTTCAGATTTTTGGGGCCGCCTGGCTGAGAGTGTTTCAGATGTCATAAATTCCCATTAATTCCCGCTTTTTCAATTATTTTCAACTAATAAGACACTTCTCTCTCATGTTACCTAATCCAGCAGGAAAAATCCAGAAAGGCCCAGAAAAAATAACACTTAGAGGGAAGACGAAAAGGTTGCGGGAGATCCGCTGCAAAGTTAGTCGTAGATAATGGCGCTGTATCGCTCAAGGATTTTTTCGGTCCGGGAGTCGAGCTGGTCTGCAATTTCGCGGATGGCGTACTTTTTCCCGCATTCACCGCAACGCATCTGAACAGAGCCGCAACTTCTCAGTACTTCAAGCGAGCCGGAACATTCATTGCATTTCATGACGCTTCCAGCAGCTCCGCCCTGGTAAACAGAGCTTTTAACGGGTAGCCCTTTTCAGCCAGAACTGCTGTTCCTCCCTCCTGCCGCTCAACAACGGTGACAACCAGTCCAACGGTGAAACCGGCAGCCTCGACCCGTTCAATGACCTTGAGCAGCGTGCCTCCGGTCGTCACGACATCCTCGACAAGGGCGACCCGGCAGCCCGGCATCATGTTTTTCAAACCCTCGATATAGCTGTCCGTACCGTGCCCCTTCGCTTCCTTGCGTACAATAAAGGCGGGGATAGGGGCTTTTTCCAGAAAACTTACCAGTGACACCGCCGTGACCAACGGATCGGCGCCCAGGGTCATGCCACCGACCGCCTCGATAGCAGGCGATTCTTTCCTGATGAGGTCGAAGAGGAGTTTGCCGCAGAGGTATGCTCCTTCACCACTGAGCGTTGTCTGTTTGCCGTCGATATAGAAATCAGAGGTTTTCCCGGAGGTCAGGGTGAAGGTCCCTTTCCGGTAGGATTTTTCCAGTAAAATCGATTTTAAGCGTGCTCTGTTATCCATGCGTTCTGTCCATTGAACCTGAAAATGTCTCGTATTGTCGTGGGGTCTGCGAGGAATTCGGCAATCCTACCTGTTTTTTCCAAATGATAAAAGAAAAAACTCGCCAAACCAAAAATACTAATGTTATCCTATGATATTGTCACCTTTACATCTGCCTTGATCATTAAAACGCTACGATTAAATTTAACGACAGAGGGATGAACAATGTGCGGTATTGTCGGATATGCTGGTAACAGAAGAGTCGTCTCCGTCCTGCTCGAAGGCCTGAAACGGCTCGAGTATCGGGGTTACGATTCTGCAGGGATCGTCTATCATCAGGACGACGCTCTCATCAAGTACCGCTGTGAGGGCAAGCTCTCCGGTCTTGAGGCAATCATTGATGAGGCGATCATCGCAGATTCTCGCATCGGGCTGGGACATACCCGCTGGGCGACCCATGGCGCACCGACAACAGAAAATGCCCACCCGCATGCTGACTGCAGCGGGAGGCTGGTCGTTGTCCACAACGGGATTATCGAAAATTATCATTCTCTGAGGGAAGAACTCATCGCGCAGGGACACCTGTTTACCTCTGAAACCGATACCGAGGTGCTGGCCCACCTCATCGAGCAGTACCTCGAATCCGACCTGGTCGAGGCGGTGCGCAAGGCCCTTGGCAGAGTGGAAGGCAGCTACGCACTGGGTGTCTTGTCCGCTGATTTCCCGGATATGCTCATTGCCGCCCGGAACCAGAGCCCGCTAGTTCTTGGCGTTGATGAAGGCGGCGGCTCGTTCCTTGCCTCAGATATTCCGGCACTGCTGCCCTATACCAGGCAGGTGATTTTCCTCGAGGATGAAGAGCTGGCAATCCTGACCGACACGAGTCAATCGGTTATCTCACTGGTGACCGGAGCTCCGGTCTCAAAAGAGATCAGCACAATTGACTGGAATGCGGCGATGGCTGAAAAAGCCGGCTATAAGCATTTTATGCTCAAAGAGATATACGAGCAGCCCCAGGCGATTACCAATACGGTCAGCGGCAGAATAAACCTTGAGACCGGTGATGTGGTGCTGCCTGAGATGAAACTTTCCGGCGAGGATCTCAAGGCAATCGAGCGAATCTTCATCGTCGCCTGCGGCACCTCATGGCATGCCGCCCTGGTGGCAAAATACTGGATCGAAAAATATGCAAAAATTCCGGTCGAAGTGGATATTGCCTCGGAGTTCAGGTACCGAAGTCTCATCATCAATGAACGCGTCCTGACAATAGCAATTTCCCAGTCCGGAGAGACTGCAGACACGCTTGCCGGTATCAGGCGGGCTGCAAAAATGGGCTCCCGGGTCATCACCATCTGCAATGTGGTCGGCTCGACCATGACCCGTGAAGCCGACGGTATCCTCTATACTCACGCTGGCCCGGAGATCGGTGTGGCTTCAACCAAAGCCTTCACCTCCCAGCTTGCCGCTCTCTATCTTTTTACACTCTATCTCACCCAGGTAAAAAACACGCTGTCAGCCCAAAAGCGCAAAGAGCTCGGTCAGAAACTGATCTTGCTGGCCAAGACGATCACGCGGGAACTGCCGAGACTCCGTGAGCAGATTGCAGGCATGATCGAATCGTTTTACGACTGTCGCGATTTTCTCTTTGTCGGCCGTGGGGTGAATTACCCCATTGCCCTGGAAGGAGCGCTCAAGCTTAAGGAAATATCCTACATTCATGCCGAGGGCTATGCAGCCGGCGAACTGAAACACGGACCGATTGCCCTGATTGACAAGGATATGCCGGTTTTTGCTGTGGTGCCGAAGGACAGTGTCTACCAGAAAACGATTTCCAACGTCGAAGAGATCAAAGCGCGTCAGGGACGGCTTATCCTGCTCGGAACCGCAGGGGACGACCACCTGGCCCGTCTGACTGACGATGTGATCTACCTGCCGGCGGTTCATGAGGACCTCAACCCGATTCTGTACACGATTCCCGCCCAGCTGCTGTCATATGAGATCGCCACGCGGCGGGGATGCGACGTCGATCAGCCCCGCAACCTCGCCAAGAGTGTCACGGTTGAATAATGGTAACCCTCGGCATCGATGTCATGCTCGCCGGACGCCCGCCCTGGCAGGACGGGCAGCGGGTCGGGCTGCTCTGTAACCAGGCATCGGTAAACCGGGACCTTGTCCATACCCGGATGCTTTTAAAAGAGCTGCTGGGTGATAACCTGAGCTGCCTGTTTTCTCCCCAGCACGGGTTTTATGGTGAGAAACAGGATAACATGATCGAGTCTGCCGATGGTATCGATGAGGCAACGGGCGTGCCCGTTTTCAGCCTCTATGGAGAAACAAGACGGCCGACAGAGGCGATGTTTTCTCACCTGGATGTGCTGATTGTCGATATCGTTGATGTCGGAACCCGCGTCTACACCTTTCTCTACACGCTGGCCTACTGCCTCGAGGCAGCGGCGAAATACGGCAAGAAAGTGATTGTCCTCGATCGCCCAAACCCGATTGGAGGAGAGGCGGTAGAGGGTAATATTCTCAATACGGACTATTCGTCGTTTGTCGGGCTCTATCCGCTGCCGATGCGCCATGGCCTGACCTTTGGCGAACTTGCTCACTACCTGAACCGGGAGTTTGCCTTATATGCCGACCTCGATGTCGTGCCGATGCGCGGCTGGAAACGGTCCATGTACTACCGTGATACCGGGTTGAAATGGGTTTTCCCGTCACCCAACATGCCGACCCCTGAAACGGCTGTCGTCTATCCCGGTCAGGTCATCTGGGAGGGTACGTGTGTCTCGGAAGGCAGGGGGACCACGCTGCCGTTTGAACTGGTTGGCGCTCCGTGGTGGGAGCATCGGCCGATCCTGGATAAACTCGCTGAGACCGAGCTGCCGGGCTGTTTTTTCAGGCCGCTGGTCTTCGAACCGACCTCCGGAAAGCAGGTGGGAAAGCGCTGCACCGGCTTTCAGCTCCATGTCACTGATCACCTGACGTTTAAGCCCTACAGGACAAGCCTGGCGCTCTTTCAGGCTGTTTTCATGCTCTACCCGGAGTTGTTCAAATATACGCAGCCGCCCTACGAGTATGAATATGAAAAGCTGCCGATGGACCTGATCCTCGGAGACCGCAGCGTCCGGATACAACTTGAACGGGGAACACCGCTCCGGGAGCTCGAGGACGGCTGGCACGCGGAGCTTGATCTGTTTGCTCAGCGGAGAGAAGCTTATTTTATGTATTGATGGACTCGTAACAAGGCTAATTTCTGGATGGCTAAGTAAAAAGCTTCATATGCGAGGCGCGCAAAATTTCTGTTATTTCGGCGTACTCCAGTACGTCGTGATGATAGAAATTTTTAGCAACGAAGCAGATGGAGCGTTTTTACGACGCCATCATGTATTAATAGGCAAGGATAGTGCGTTTATGAAAAAGGAATTTGTGCTCGAAGAGCTGGCAAATCTGGTTGATGGGGATATAATCGGTGACAGGAGCATGATTGTCAGAGGATTTGGCCCGCTCGACACTGCCGGGCCCGAGGATCTGTCATTTCTTGCCAAAGCCTCGGGAAGTGAACTGGCCTTCCAAACATCTGTCGGAGCGCTCATCGTTCCGCAGGAGATCGAGGAGTCCGGCGGAAAAAACCTGATCAGGGTGAAAAACAGCTATCTGGCGGCGGCAATCATCCAGAACCATATGCTGCAGGAACCCTTTCAGGGATCAGGCGTTCACGACAGCGCGGTCGTCGGCAGCGGTTCTGCGATCCCTGCGCAGATCTCGATTGCAGCCAATGCGGTTATCGGCAACAATGTCGTTCTCGGGGAGCGGGTCACCATAGAGTCGTGTGCGGTTATCGGCGATAATGTAACTATCGGAGATGACTGTCTGATAAAAGCAAATGTTACCATCGGCCACCATTGTGAACTGGGGGCACGGGTAATCATCCATTCGGGTACTGTTATCGGCAGTGATGGCTATGGCTATGCTGCAGATGCGCAGGGAAAGCACGTCAAACGGCCCCAGACCGGTATTGTCAGGATCGGTGACGATGTGGAGATAGGCGCAAACTGCTGTGTCGACCGGGCGACGTTTGGGGTCACCAGCGTCGGTTCGGGCACAAAAATCGATAATCTGGTACAGGTTGCGCACAATGTGGAAATAGGCGAAAACTGTCTGCTCGTCGCTCAGGTGGGAATTGCCGGCTCGGTGATCCTCGGCCGGAACGTGGTTTTCGGCGGAAATGCCGGGGCTGCGGGTCACCAGCGTATCGGCGATGGGACCATGGTGGCCGGAAAGAGTGCCGTACATGGTGATCAGCCTGCCGGCTCAATGCTTGCGGGAACACCGGCAATCCCGGCCAGGACCTGGTTCAAGGCGGCCTCTTTATTCGGCAAGTTGCCGGAGATCGTCCGTGATATGAGGAAAATGAAAAAAGAACTGATCAGGCTTGCAGAGCTGCAAAATGACAAGGATTGAGGAATTGTAACATGGAAGATATGGCAGAAATCAAAGATATTGATATTTTAGGGATCATGCGACTGCTTCCCCACCGGTATCCCTTTCTCCTGGTTGACCGGATTACCTCTCTGCTCCCGAGGGTGCGTGTTGTCGGAATAAAAAATGTAACAATGAATGAACCGTTTTTTCAGGGTCATTTCCCCGGACGACCAGTCATGCCTGGTGTTTTGATTCTGGAAGGCATGGCGCAGGCCGGCGGCTGCATGGCCTACCACTCATTTCCTGAAATGATTGGGGATAAATTGCTCTATTTCGCCGGCATCGACAAGGCACGTTTCAGAAGGCCGGTGGTTCCCGGTGATCAGCTTGTTTACAAGCTGGAACTGACAAAGCATAAACGCTCAGTGATGGTGATGGAGGGCAGAGCCTTCGTCGACGACCAGCTGGTAACGGAGGCGACCCTGATGGCAAGCTTCGGGTAGCATCCTGAGGCGTTAAACAAACAGGCGGCTGCGACCAGTAAAGATTAATTTCTAATACACATATACCATGACCATACATCCGACGGCAGTCATTGATCCTTCTGCCGAACTTCACTCGTCCGTGCACATCGGACCATATGCCGTTATCGGCGCTGATGTGAGAATCGGTGCTGAAACGAAAGTGGAACCCCATGCAGTTGTCAGCGGACCTTCGATAATTGGCGAGAGAAATCTGATCGGCAGCTTTGCAACGGTAGGGGGAGCCCCGCAGGACCTGAGTTACCGGGGTGAGCCGACCGAACTGCTCATCGGCAATGACAATCAGATCAGGGAATACGCGTCAATACACCGGGGTACCCCGCGGGGTAAGAAAAAGACGGTAATCGGCAACAATAATTTGCTGATGGCCTATATCCATATCGCCCACGATTGCGTCATCGGCAATAATGTCATCATGGCCAATGTGGCGACGCTCGCCGGTCATGTCGAGGTGGGAGACAATGCCTCGATTGGCGGCCTGGTCGCTGTTCACCAGTTCTGCCGTATCGGAACATTTTCTTATATCGGCGGCATATCAGGGCTGGGGCTTGATGTCCCGCCGTATGTCATTGTCGCCGGCACCCGCAACAGAACGAGGGTATCGGGCATCAACAAGGTAGGTCTGCGTCGAAACGGGTTCAGCAGAGAGACGATAAGCAAGCTCGATTCCACCTTCAGGATCATCTATCGCTCCCCGAACCTGCTGCTCAAAGATGCCCTTGTCCTGGCCCGCCAGGAATTTCCGAACTGCCGTGAAGTCGCCGAGATGATTGATTTTTTCGAGACCTCCAAACGAGGTGTCGTCAGGCGCACCAGTGAAGATTAGGCCCGGAAATGAGGAAACATGAGCATGACGGTATCGGTATAATCGCGGGGGGCGGGCAATTTCCGCTGCTGTTTATCGAGGCGGCTCACCGTGCCGGCAGGCAGGTCTATGCGGTGGCACATCGCAGCGAGACCGACGAAAATGTTGCCAGGGCGGCCGACAAGGTCTGCTGGGTCAAGCTTGGCCAGCTCGGCAGGATCATCAATTTTTTCAAGAGTCACGGGGTCACGGAAACGGTTTTCCTGGGAACCATAACGAAAACACAAATTTTCAGGGACATCCTGCCGGACCTGAAAGGCTTGACCCTCTGGAATAAGATCGATATAAAGCAGGACGATGCCATCCTGCGGGCAGTCGCTGCGTCCCTTGAGCGGGAGGGAATTTCCGTCCTGGAGTCGACGTTGTATCTTGCCCATCTGCTCTTTCCCAAAGGTGTCCTGACTCGGAAGAAGCCAACTAAAATTCAGCAGCGTGATATTGAGTTCGGCTGGAGAAATGCTCGGGCCATCGGCAGGCTTGACATCGGCCAGTGCGTCGTGGTGCGTGAATGTTCGGTCATGGCCGTTGAGGCCATTGAGGGGACCGATGAGGCAATACGGCGCGGCGGCAGGCTGGCAAAAGAGCAGGCGGTCGTCGTCAAGCTGAGAAAACCCAACCAGGATTTTCGTTTTGATCTGCCTGCCACTGGTCTTGGCACCATCAGGACCATGCAGGAGGTGAACTGCAGTGTGCTCGCGGTTGAGGCGGGTCAGTCGCTGCTGTTTGATCGCCGGGAAATGATAGCGGCCGCAGAAAAGGCGGGAATAGCCGTGGTTGGCATTGAAGAGTTGCCTGACGGGACGCTCGACTATCAGCGGTGATGAGCCTCCTGCCTTCGAGACAACAGACGCGTACCCTCCAAAAATCTCTTGCCGTTGGTTCTATCTGGGGAAGTCTATGCAGGCCATGATACTTGCTGCAGGTTTTGGCACGAGGCTCAAACCCTACAGCCTTGCTAAGCCGAAGCCGCTTTTTCCCGTTCTCAATGTCCCGCTGCTGCGGGCGACCATCGATCGCCTCAGGTCGTCCGGATTTTCCTCGATTACCGTGAATTGTCATCATCTCCGTGAACAGGTCAGGGAGGAAGTGGCGGGCAGGGCTGGTGTTATCCTCCAGGAGGAAGAAATTATCCTCGGCACCGGAGGCGGTCTACGTCAGGCGCTTGACAACCTCGATGATGCGCCTTTGCTGGTCACCAACGGTGACATCTACCATAACCTCGATTTCAGGAAACTGTACCGCCATCACCTGAAAAACGATGCGGAGGTAACCATGGTATTTCACGACTATCCGCGGTTCAACACGGTTTCGCTGGCTGGAAACAGGGTGAGCGGATTTCACCGGAAACAGCAGAGCAACTGGCGTGCCTATACCGGCATTCAGGTGATTAACCCACGGATTCTCATGGAAATCAGGACGGGAGTCTACTCCTGTATCATCGATCTCTATCGGCGGATGTTGGCGAATGGCAGGGCAATTCATTGTTTTCATGCCGATGATCTGTGCTGGAGCGATATGGGAACGATCGGGGATTACCTTGAACTCCATGAGATGCTTCTGCTGGGCAGAATGCCCCTCTGGCCTGAACTCGGTGTACTGCCGGAAAACAGCATGCTCATAGATGAAGACTGTGTGATCGGCCGGAGCTGCAGATTTACAGGCTGGAACTGTGTTGGTGCAGCTGAGATTGGCGACTTCGTGCATCTCAGCCGGTCGGTGGTATGGGACAAGGCACGGGTGGCCTCCCATTCCCGCATAGAGGGCACGCTCATCAGTGGGGTCGCTTGATGACAACTGCTGCTCGAGTGGAACAGATCATAGGCAGACTTGTTGAAAGAGAGCTGAACAGTGCTGCGCGGCAAGGCCGCCGGCTTCGGGATATCACCTTTGAGTGGCTGCGTCCGGATGGTTCTTCCCGGAAGTTCATCCGGGTCTTTACTGGCGGGGAGCCGGCCTGTATTGCCGTTTTGCCGGCATCTCAGAGCGATCGGGACATGGCTGAATTCCGGGCCGCAGTTGCAATCGGCAACCACCTCTACAACGCCGGGACAGCGGTCCCCAGGGTGCTGGCATCCGATGCCGCTGCCGGGCTGATCCTCTTTGAAGATTTTGGCGACACGAGACTCCACGATATAGGTGCAGGGAATCGGCAGCGGGCGATTGAGCACTACTACCCTGAGGTGGTTAAAGAACTGGTCCGCCTGCAGGTAGAAGGCTCAAGAAATTTTGACAGGAGCTGGTGCTACGACAGCGCTGTCTACGATACCGAGGTCATGCTCAGGCGCGAGTCGGGCTATTTCCTGGAAGCTTTCTGGCACGCCACCCTGCAGGCAAACACGGTCGAGGGACTTGCCGAGGAGTTTGAGGACCTTGCCGCCCGGGTAATGAGCAGCTCTGAGGAACTGTTTCTCCACCGCGATTTTCAGTCGAGAAATGTCATGATCAGCGGGGAGCGTATCGGCATCATCGATTTTCAGGCGGGTCGCCTGGGGCCTCCCGGATATGACCTGGCCTCATTGCTGATAGATCCGTATGCAGCATTGTCAGACGCCGAGCAGCAGGAACTCTTTTCTCAGTACATCAATGAGATGGAATCATATCCTGAGGTCGATGTCGAGAGGATCAGAGGCTCTTTTCCGTTTCTTGCTGTACAGAGGAACCTGCAGATTATCGGCGCATTTTCGTATTTATCGGGAAAAATGCAGAAGCCATTTTTCAGGCCCTATATCCTGCCGTCTCTTCTGGCGCTGGACAACAGGCTCGGGGAGAGTGTCTTCCAGCAGTACGCCGTCCTGAGAAAAACGGTTGCAGAGGCACTCAGAAGATACACCACCGCTGTCGGGTGATGACATTTACGCTCCTTTCGAGTATAGAGAAGCACACAAAGGAGAAATAGATAACCCATGCACAGCCAAGCCACCTCAATTGTCGCCCTGATCGGCCGGCCAAACGTCGGTAAATCAACACTGTTCAATCGCATAACCAGGTCTCGGAAGGCACTCGTGGATCCGACTCCCGGTGTAACCAGAGACCGGCACTATGACCGGGTCGAATGGCGAGGGCAGCCGTTTATCCTGGTGGATACCGGTGGCATCGATACCGATCCTCAGGACGAGATGGTCGATACCATCCGTGAACAGGCCATGGCCGCCATAGACGAAGCCGACAGTATCTTGTTCCTGATGGATGGGAAAAGCGGACTGATGCCGCTTGATCACGAGGTCGTTGACCTGCTTCGCCGCACCAATAAAAAGGTACTGTACGTGGTCAACAAGATTGACGGTCCTGAGCTCGAACATGAGCGTCTTGCCCCCTTTTATGAACTGGGAGTCGAGGAGCTGTGGCCGCTTTCGGCGGAGCACAATTACGGATTTTACGCGCTGATGGATGAATTGTGTGCCACTCTGCCCGCAGATCAGGCGCCGGCAGATCTTCCCGAGAACACGGTTCGCCTGGCGTTCCTGGGCCGTCCCAATGTCGGCAAATCCTCGATGATAAACAAGATTCTCGGCGAGGAGCGGATGGTCGTATCCGAGATATCCGGAACCACCCGGGATTCGGTTGATACCCTGTTGAGCCACAAGGACAAGAACTATCTGCTGATCGATACTGCCGGCATCAGACGAAAAGGCAAGACCCGCGAGAAGCTGGAAAAATTCAGCATCCTGAAAGCCCTGTCAGCACTTGACCGCTGTGATATCGCACTCGTTCTCATCGACGCCTCGGAAGGGATAACCGAACAGGATGCAACGGTGATCGGTTATACTCAGGATGCCGGCAGAGGCCTGGTGCTGCTGGTCAACAAATGGGATACGGTGGCTGACGACAAGAAGCGGCAGACCCAGATAATGGAGGAAATCGGCAGGGCCGTACCTTTTGTCGGATTTGCGCCATTGCTGACGGTGTCGGCCCTGTCAGGATACGGTATAAAACGCATTTTTCCTGCTGTCGGTTCAGTCTACCGGCAATACACGGCAAAGATTCCAACCGCGGCGCTCAACCGGCTGCTTGCAGATGCCGTGGAGAATCACACCCCGCCGATCTATAAAAACAAACGGCTGAAGTTTTACTACACCACCCAGCTGAGCACTCAGCCGCCCACCTTTATCATCATGACCAACAGTTACAAAGGGGTCCATTTTTCCTACAAACGCTACCTGGTAAACCGGTTTCGCGAAGGCCTCGGACTGGACAGGGTGCCCCTGAGAATAATCTTCAAAGACAAGAAAAATCAGCGAGATAAGAAAAAAAGCTGAACTATCGCCTGAACACTTGGCCCCGAGGCTGTTTCCTCTAGATTTCCATAGCTTTGGCAAACGCTGCCTTGAATCCGCCGGCTGCCCTGGCTATCATCTCATTCTCCATGCAAAAGGCCAGCCTGATGTAACCGGGCGCCCCGAACCCTCGTCCCGGAACCGCGAGTATTTTTTCGTCCTGGAGCAGGGAACAGAAGAGTACGTCATCATCAATCGGTGCCCGGGGAAAGACATAAAAGGCGCCTTTCGGAGGTATGAATTCGTATCCGGCGTCTGCCAGGATCGAACAGATGGTATCTCGCCGGCGACGGTAGATGGAGTCATCAATCGAAACGTCCTGCAGACCGGCGATAACCCGCTGCATGAACGCCGGGGCGTTGACGAAGCCGAGTATGCGGGTGGCCAGGGTCATGGCATCGATGACTGCTTTTTTATCGTCTGCTTCCGGATGCAGTGCCAGGTAACCGATGCGCTCTCCAGGCAGCGAGAGGTCCTTGGAAAAAGAAGAGAGGACGATACTGTTGCGGACGTGCTGGAAGATCGGCGGGACCTGGTGGTCGTCAAAAACAATTTTTCGATACGGTTCATCGGAAATCAGGTAAATGGACGTTCCGTAACTGTTGCCTGCCTCTTCCAGCAGGCTGCCGAGTGCAATAATGGCTTCCGCACTGTATATCTGGCCGGTCGGGTTGTTGGGCGAATTGATGATAATGGCGCGCGTCCTGTCGCTGATTGCCTCTGAGATGGCATCAAGGTCAAGGTTAAAGTCACTGTCGGTCTGCACCACCTTGCCGACGCCGCCGTGATTATCAACGTAGAAGCTGTATTCAACGAAATAGGGGGCGAGCAGGATCACCTCGTCACCGGGATTGAGAATCGCTTTCATCGTGACGTTCAGGGCCCCGGCTGCACCGCAGGTCATCAGCATGTCTCCATGCTCCACGGTGATCCCCTGCTCCGCAGACATCCGGGCAGCAACCGCCTGGCGGACCCAGGGCAGGCCGCCGTTCGGCATATATGAGTGCTGTCCGGGCGTCGTGTCCTGGGCGGTTTCAAGCAGTAGTTCCCTGAACTGGCTGGGTGGCGGCACGTCAGGGTTTCCCAGGCTGAAATCAAAGACCTTGTCCTGGCCATATTGTGCTTTCAACCGTGCCCCTTCTTCAAACATTTTTCGAATCCAGGAAGACTTTTGACTGAAATTTTTCATCTTTTCAGAAACTGCCATGTTCGTATCTCCAGATAAACGGTTTATGTTTTTTCAGCCGGGTGAACCATGTCCCATTCACCCCTGCTGTTCAAATTTCTTCTTGAAAAAATCGTATGCAGCGTTGAGTTCTTTCATTTTCTCTTCGGCAACACCTTTGAATTCATCGCCGAGGTGGCTCACCTTGTCCGGGTGATATTTCATGCTGAGCTGGCGATAGGCTTTTTTGATGGTGTCCATGTCGGCGCCATCGTCAAGACCCAGGCTGGCATAATATCGTGCCGCAGATTCATTGGATTCTGTCGCGCTCCGCTGTCTCTGATAACGATATTTGGCCTCGATGGTCCGGCGGTCATATTCGGATATTTCCAGGAATACGGCGATTCTTCTGGCAGACAAAAGTTCGTTTTCGGGAACGGGATCCTTGGTGTAAACGATCTGGTAGATCAGTTCCAGAAGGATCAGGCGCGGTTCGTAGGCAAAGGTACGCCGGAATTCCTCCAGGAGCGACTCAAGAGTTTCCGTTGAACCGGTCGCTTCCTTGATCAGGTTCTTGACCCAGTTCATCTGGGTCTGGTTATAGCGAAGATTCAGCTGAAAAAACCGTTGGATTGTCTGGACTTCGTCCCGTGACACATGACCGTCAAGCTGGGAGATCTTTACCAGGATATTGACGAGAAGCCAGACAAAGCGATTGTGGCTCTCAGACTGCGATGATTCATAGGTTGAAACCTGCTTCTGCACCCAGTAGCTGAACCCCCAGAAGAGCGCGATGAAGAGCAGGACACCTGCCATGCCGGAGAAGATGATAAAGCCCATCAGGTTGATCAGGGCCGGAGCGCCTCCGGAGACGAAAACGATCAGTAATACGATGAGAAGGCATCCTCCGCATCCAGGCGGCTGCTGTTGTCGATATCTCATTTTGCTGTCACGGTTATTCTCGATGAAATTCAGGTGTAGCGGTCATGATTCAAAGATTGCCTCGATAAATTCATCGGCATCAAAGTCACGCAAATCGTCAATCTGCTCGCCGACCCCGATAAAGCGGATTGGTGTTTTCAATTCCTTGGCGATGTTTGCGACGATACCACCCTTGGCCGTGCCATCGAGCTTGGTAAGGGCGATCCCCGTTATCCCGACCGCTTCGTCAAACAGCAGGGCCTGGGAAATGCCGTTCTGACCGGTCGTGGCGTCGATGACCAGCAGAACCTCATGGGGTGCGCCCTCGAGTTTTTTATGTATCACCCGTTTGATCTTTTTCAGCTCTTCCATGAGGTTTGTCTTGGTGTGAAGGCGGCCGGCCGTATCGACGAGAACCACATCATAGTTCTTGCTCATTGCCACCGTCATGGCGTCGTAGACGACCGATGACGGGTCTGCACCTTCATGCTGGGCGATCACCCGCGCGTTGTTTCTCTCACCCCATATTTTTAGCTGAGATACTGCCGCAGCCCTGAATGTGTCGGCGGCAACGAGCAGTACGGATTGCCCTGCATTCTGGAATTTCCTGGCCACTTTTCCTATGGTCGTGGTCTTGCCGACGCCGTTGACGCCGACCACCATGATGACAAACGGTCCCTCGTCAGGCATCACCAGCTCGCCGGCCCGTTCATGATCCGTGATGATCGATCGTATCTTGGCTTTGAGTATGAGTTTGAGTTTCTGCGGATCGGAGAGCCCGTCCCTTTTGACCTCGCGCCGCGCCGATTCGAGGAGCTCCTGGGTCGTCGAGATTCCAAGGTCAGCAGTCACCATGAGTTCTTCGAGATCATCGAAGAGCTCACCATCGATCTCTTTTTTGCCGAGGAACAATTCGTCGAGCCGGTGAGTAAAGGATTCTCTGGTCCTGCTGAGCCGCTCCGAGAGTTTTTTGAAAAGAGATGGTGATTTTTCAGGAGCTGCAGTCGTAGTTGCGGCGGGTTTTTCTTTCAGCCTGTCAGCAGCAGGGGTGTGATCTGCCACGGGGCCGCGTTTGCCGGCTGCGGGAGCATCGACATCGCTGACAACGCTCTTTTGAGGCTGCCGGCTCTCAGTGGATTGTCCAGGAGCGTTCTGTTCAGCCGGTTCTGCAGGCGCTTTGTTTTTCTGTTTCTTCTTAAACCATCCCAACATGAGTGTTTTCCTTTTTATCTGGTTCACAAGGCTGTCCTGGACAACTCCCGCAGACCAAGGCTGCAGGGCCGCTGCAGCACGCACTGTTGCTGTTGCCGTGTTAGATGCCAAACCATGCATATTACGGACAATCAACCAATAACGCAACAAAAAGAGATTGATTCCCTGTTCGCACCACTGCCAACCAAAAATACGGTTGCGGGCATGAATTTAATTGCAATTAGTACAGCCGGCATTAAGGTATTAGCGTCATTTACCGTTGCAGCAGCAGTACTTACACATAAGCAAGCATTTGTTCTTTTCTCAGGAGGAAGTATCATGTCTCAATCGTGTGGCAGCAGCTCATGCTCAAGCGCAGGCAGTGGGGCGCAGGGGTCAAACGAATCCCAGCAGGCTGCACTCGCCCAACAGGAAAACGCGATCACCCGATCGCTTGGCAAAATCAAGAACAAGATTCTGGTCATGAGCGGCAAGGGAGGGGTGGGAAAATCCACCGTTTCGGTAAACCTGGCACTCAGTCTGGCCAAAAGGGGTCACAAAGTCGGCCTGATGGATGTTGATCTGCATGGTCCCGATGTTGTCCGCATGCTGAACCTGAAAGGCAACGTACAGCCGCCTGATTCACCTGACGGCCTTGTACCGCCGCTCAAATACAGTGACAACCTGAAGGTCGTCTCCCTGGAATACATGATGAAAGATCGTGATGAGGCGATTATCTGGCGTGGTCCGCTGAAAATACAGGCAATCAGGCAGTTTGTCGCGGATATGGACTGGGGCGAGCTCGATTACCTCATCGTCGATTCTCCCCCCGGAACCGGCGATGAACCGCTCTCGGTGGCCCAGACAATTCCGCATGTCAAAGCCGTTGTTGTTACGACTCCACAGAACGTGGCGCTTGCCGATGTTCGCAAGTCGATAAATTTCTGCAAGACCGTCAAGGTGGATATTGTTGGGGTCATTGAAAACATGTCTGGTTTTGTCTGTCCCCATTGTAACGAGACCGTTGATATATTTAAATCGGGCGGCGGTGAGCAGGTAGCCCGGGAATTTGACCTCGCGTTTCTCGGCCGGGTACCTATGGACCCGAAGGTTGTCATCGCCGGAGATGATGGCAAGCCATATCTCTCCTCGGCTGAGGACAGTCCGGCTGTTACGGCTTTTTCAGCCATCGTTTCCGCGATCGAGAAGCGTCTGCCCCCGGTGGCCGCTCCGGTGACGCTTAATATGTCGGCAATGTCCGGAGCATGTGCCTGCGGACCGAGTGGCTGCAAGCCGACCAGTTAAGCACGGTCGATAACGATTCCCATGGCCGGACAGCAGTGTTGAAAGCTGTTCCGGTCATGTTTTTCTGAAAATTCAGGTGACGGACAGGCGATGAAAATAGACCAGCATATTGTCGGGACGATGGGTGTCTGTTGTTATATCCTCAGTTGCGAAAAAACCTCAAAAGCCGCAATCGTTGACCCGGGCGGGGATGAACAAAAACTCCTGGATATCGTTAAAAAAGAGAACCTCGATGTGGAGTATGTGATCGATACTCACGGACATCCGGATCATGTCTGCGGCAACCGGAAGATAACGGAAGCGACTGGTGCCCGGATTGTCATGCACGAGGATGATGACGATTTTTTCTCGCAGCCCAATATTAAAAACTACTTTTCAATGCTCGGCCTTGAACCCTCACCTCCGGTTGATGTCAGGGTGAAGGAAGGAGATGTCATCACCTTCGGTGAGGTATCCCTTGGTGTCATTCACACTCCTGGGCACACGCCGGGTGGCATCTGTTTATACGCAAAACCGCATGTCATTACCGGCGACACCCTCTTTGTCGGCGGCATCGGCCGAACCGATTTTCCCGGCGGTTCACACCAGGAACTGATCAGCTCGATTAAAAACAAGCTGCTGACCCTGCCGCCTGAGACGATCGTCTGGCCGGGGCATGGCTATGGCGGCAGCCGCTCAACCATCGGGGAAGAAGCCCAGTCAAATCCCTACCTGAGATAACCACACCTCCAGCCTGAGAAACACATGCGCGAAATTGTTCTCGGTACAGCAGGCCATGTCGATCATGGTAAGACAAGCCTGGTAAGGGCTCTCACCGGAATAGAAACCGACCGGCTCAAGGAAGAGCAGAAACGCGGTATCACCATAGAACTTGGTTTTGCCTATCTCGACCTGCCGTGCGGGCACCGTCTGGGAATCGTCGATGTCCCGGGGCATGAAAAATTTGTAAAAAACATGGTCGCCGGGGTCACCGGCATGGACCTGCTGGCTTTTATCATCGCCGCCGACGAAGGCATCATGCCCCAGACTCGCGAACATTTTGACATCTGCAGGCTGCTCGGCGTTAAACAGGGACTGGTGATCATTACCAAGAAAGATATGGTCGATGAAGAGTGGCTGGAAATGGTCAGCGAAGAAGTTGAGGATTTCTGCCGGGACAGCTTTCTCGAAAATGCCCCGATTATTGCCGTATCGTCGGTGAGCGGAGAGGGGATTCCTCAGGTAATTGAAACGATCGATCAGATGGTCAAAAATCACCAGTTCAGCGAAGCGTTTGGACCCTTCAGGCTCCCGATAGACCGGGTCTTTGCGATGAAGGGTTTCGGGGCGGTGGTGACCGGCAGCTCGATTTCCGGAAGAGCCTCGGTAGGAGATGAAATGCGTTTCTACCCCTCTGAAAGAACCGCCAGGATTCGGGGAATCCAGGTTCATTCAGAAGCTGTTGACATGGTCGAAGCTGGGCACAGGACTGCAATCAATCTCCAGGGCGTTGACATTGATGAGATCTGCAGAGGCATGGTGGTGGCCCCACCCGGGAGTCTTCAGGGCAACTACATGCTTGACTGTTCCATCTTTTATCTCAGCTCCAGTACCAAACCGCTCAAGCACCGCAGCCGGGTCAGAGTTCATCTCGGCACCGCGGAACTGATGGGACGGGTGTCACTTCTTGATCGTGACGAGCTGAAACCGGGTGAGGAATCTTTTGCCCAGCTGCTGCTTGAAGAACCGGTGGCGGTGTGGCCGGGTGATCGTTATGTCATCAGGAGTTATTCCCCGGTTACGACCATCGGCGGTGGAGAAGTTCTTGGCAATCAGTCGAATCGGAAGCGGAAGCGGCTGGCTGAAAAGGACCGGCTGTACAACAGGGAGGTATTTGCGCTCCTGCAGACGGGAAGCCTCGAGGACAAGGTACTCCTGCTGCTCAAAGAGTCAGGAATGTCAGGACTGAACTTTGACGACCTGGCCATCAGGCTCGGCATGTTCGGCAAGCAGTTGACAAAGGTGTTGAACGAGCCGCTTTCCGCCAGGCGCATGGTTGTGGTCGACTCGGCAACGCAGCGCTATCTGCTCGGAGAAATAGCAGATGAAGTGGTGGAAACGATTCTCGGCTCACTTGCCCGCTACCACAAGGAGAACCCCCTGAAGAACGGGCTTTCCAAAGAAGAGTTGCGCTCCGGATTCTCCCAGCCTGTCGACCCGAAAGTGTTCACCTACTGCCTCAATGACCAGATCCGCAAAAATCATGTTGTCCAGGAAGATTCGCTTATCAGGCTGACATCTCACCAGGTCGCACTGAAAGCCGATGAACAGAAACTGAAAAAAGATATCTCCAGCTGGTACGCCGGCAAGGGGTTGAAAACCGCAACCATCAAGGAGACAGCCGAAACGTTTGCCGACTATCCCGCTTCGCTGATAAAGGAGGTTCTTGATATCCTGATCAAGGAAGGTACTCTGGTCAAGGTAAGTGAGACCCTCTACTACGATGCAGCAGCACTGGCGAAACTCGAGGCCGACGTGGTCGCCTTCATGCAGACGGAGGGCGAGATTGATGCCCCGCGGTTTAAAAATTTAAGTGGGCTGAGCCGGAAATTCTCGATTCCGATCCTTGAATACTATGACCGGATAAAGCTGACCATACGGGTTGGTGACAAACGCGTCCTGCGTAAAAAAGGGTGAACCCCTCTATTCTGTCTGCTTCCAGCAGATCTTCAATACCGCAGCTGACTGCTGGCATACCTTCATCGAATCGCTTATCGTTATGCCGGGAATGGCGATAATATCGTTGTCTCCGGATACCAGAACGGGGAACAGGTGACGCTGGTGCCGGGGAAGTTTCCTGTCTGAAAAAAAGCGCGATATCTTTTTCTTGCCCGGAGCCCCGAGCGGCTGAAACTGTTCACCCGGCAACGGGGCACGTAATTCAAAAGGGAAGATGGCCTGCTGAGCGTCCATGTATTGGGCGCTGTCGTCAAAAACGTTTACCGGAGCACTCCTGGTGATACAGAGCGTTTTTCCCAACTGCGGAACCTGGTACTCCCCGACACCCTCTATGGAAACCGTTTGATTAAAGGTGTCGTTGCGTCGGTGGCGCCTGTTCCGGTCAGTTGGGCGGGAGGAGAAGACTATTTCTTCGGCGGTTTTTATAATCCTCAATCCACCTGAGAAATGAATTGTTGTTCCGGTTCGCCCCTTCTGAGCCAGTTTCATGATCTCTTCTATCGCCTGAAAGGTCGGGGGGCAATCGGACTGTCTGAACATTTTTTCCAGAATCCTGCGGCCGAGGGCCCGGGAAATTTTCCGAAATGGTCTTGTCGCAAAGGAGCATTCCCGGTTCGCTGTTCCTGGCAGCTCTGTCTCTCTGACAACACTGCAGTAGAGTTTCTCCGCGGTTTCGTCAAGATAGCTGTCTTCAGCAGTGAGGATAGCGGCAGCATTGAGGATGGTCTGTTTGATGGATGGGTTGAATTCCTGTTCGAGCAGCGGTATCAGCTCGAGGCGGATCTTGTTGCGCAGGTATGCCCGGGACGTGTTGCTGCTGTCCGTGCAGTACGGTAAATCCGATCCATCCAGGTATTCGATGATCTCCTGCTTGGAATTGCAGAGCAGCGGTCTGATGATCTGCCTGTTCCTGACGTTCATCCCCGACAGTCCGCTTGCTCCGCTGCCGCGAATCAACCGAATGAGGACTTCCTCTACCTGGTCATCACGATTATGTCCCAGGGCGATGAGGTCGGTACCGTGTTCTTCAGCCATCCTGGCAAAAGCAGCGAAGCGGAGCCTTCGGGCGCACGCTTCAGGGGATTCGCCACTCGACATCCTGACGTTCTGCACGTCGACGCAGCAGCTGTCAAACGTGATGCCGAAACAACTGCAGAGTTTTTTCACGTGGCTGATTTCAGCCCCGGTTTCCAGAGGTCTGAGCTGGTGATCGATGTACACAGCTGTTTTGACAGATTCAGGGACAAGTCTGACCAGTATGGCGAGCAGGGCGGTCGAATCCGGCCCACCGGAAACGCCGACAAGAATTCTGTTTTTCCTGGATATGAGGCGATGACGGCGAATGGTTTCGAGAACCGATCGTTCAAGCGGCTTCATGACAATAGTCTTAAAATAGAGATAGATGAGCTTTTTATTTCTATAAAATGTATGCCTGGTATATCATAAGGAAAAGATTGAAAAGGTGCAATGTTCGCCGCCCGAAAGCGATTGGATCATTACGTGAAATGGTCCAGGCAGGCAGCCGAGACAATTGCCCGTTCGCGAGAAAAGTAATGAACCAATACAGAGAAGAGATCAAACAATACCTGCTCAAACAATTTAGCCTGCAGCCTGAACAGGCGGATGATCTGTTGCCGGAACTGCTGGCAGCGCTTTCAGGGCATATCGACAACCTGGAGACGGCACTGCATGGCAACGACCCGGCACTGCTTGGCAAAGCCGCTCATACAATCAAGGGAGCCTTGCTCAACCTCGGACTTCAGGAGTGCGCTGATATCGCCTGCACCGTCGAAAAAAGTGGAAAAGCGGGACAGAAAGATGCCGATTACCAGGAATTGGTACACTCGATCAGGGAAAAGCTGAACCGCTATATCAAATAGTATCGTGTCTCTTCATGGGCCGAGGCCAATCATCAGGTAATGCTGTGGTTCACGGTTCTATCGCGGAGCATTGCCAGCAGTCGTTCGTGGATATTGTCGAAGCCGCCATTGGAGAGGATGGCTATGATGTCACCAGTGCGGACACTGTTTTTCAGGTAGTCGAGAATGGAGTCGGTATCTGAAAATGACCGGGCCTGCTTCTTTTTGTCGCGCAGATCACTGGCCAGGCGGGCAGAGGAGAATCGATCGTGCTCCTCAATTATTTTCGTTGTGTCCGGCTCTCTGATCAGGCAGAGGTCCGCATGGAGAAATGAGGAGACGTACTCCTGCTGGAAGAAGGCTCGGCGGGAGGTGTTGGTCCGCGGTTCAAACACGGCGATCAGGCGCTTGTCGGAATAGACCTGTCTGAGTGCCTTCAGCGTTTCGCGCACGGCGGTGGGGTGGTGGGCAAAATCGTCGATGACTGTTATGCCGTCAATAACCCCTCGTATCTCCTGCCTCCGTTTTACGCCGCTGAAATCATGCAGGGTCGGAACAATGTCTTCTGGTGTGAAGCCGAGATGATGGAGAATGGCGATTGTTGCCGTCGCGTTCATGCAGTTGTGGATTCCCGGGTATTTCAAAGTTATGTCGGCATACGGGCGATCCCTGAAAAAAAGCGGAAAACGGCTGTAACCTGCTGAGCAGCTGGGCTGTGAAAGGCGCCAGTCGCAGCCTGTCGAGGTTCCATAGCTCTGAACGGGGCAGGGCGCCCTGTCGATAATTTCAACGACATTATCATCATCATAGTTTGCAATGATCAGTCCACGGGCTGGCAGGAGGCTGACAAATTTCCTGAATGAGTCCTTGATTGCCGCCAGATCCTGAAAAATATCGGCATGATCGAATTCGAGTGAGGTGATCACCGCAACTTCAGGCCGGTAATGGAGGAATTTTGACACCTTGTCGAAAAAAGCGGTATCGTACTCATCGCCTTCGGCGACAAAATAGGGGCCATTGCCGACACGATAGTTTGAGTTGAAGGTGCGCAGGATGCCGCCGATCATGAACGTCGGGTCGGCACCGAGATCATGGAGCGCCGAGGCCAGCATTGAACTGGTCGTCGTCTTGCCGTGGGTACCCGTCAGCACAAGCGAACGCCGGGAACTGATGAAAAAATGCCCGAGTGCCTGCGGCATCGATACATAGGGTATGGCGCTGGCAGCCAGTGCCTGGGCTTCGGGGTTGATCCGGGTGATCACGTTGCCGACGATGACAAGGTCCGGTCTGTGCTGCAGATTCTCCGCCCTGTATCCGGAGTAAGGGGAGATGCCAAGTTCTTTGAGAAAATCGGACATGGGAGGGTAGACCTGGCTGTCCGAGCCGCTGACGGTAAACCCTCGTTCCTTGAGCATCCCTGCCATCGCAGCCATTGCCGTACCGCAGATTCCCATGATATGGACAGTCCTGACACGCTCGGGAATAAAATTACGCGACGGCTCCAGGTCGACTATCTTCTCAGGCATCGCTGCGTACGGTCTCTTCTATGGTCCGGTGAATTTCCCTGAAGACCTCGTTGAAGGTGGAGGGGGTAAGTCGTCCGACCTCGATGAATTTCACTGCTATCTCCTTGCTCATCTTGAGAATCGTCTCATCGGAAATGCGTTGTTCTCCCCGCTGCTCAGGTCCGCTGGTTTTATTGGCCATTGTTCATTCCTCTCATAGTATCAGCGCCTCTGCTGCCGGAAGAAGGCCAATTCGTCACAGAGCAGCAGAGGCGGACCAAGCAGAAAGAACCGGTCAAGCCCTTCCTGAGGTTTTCACGTCTGATGAGGTATAATATGCTCCTGGGGCTTTGGCAACAGCCTTTGTTCCGCCCTGTTCTTTTCTGGGGAGAGGTGCCGCATGCTAGGTTGGCTGGAAATCATGGTCGTAGCGCTCTTTGATGGCAGCTGAAAGGTCTTCACCAAACAGCGCTGCCGTCCGGTCGTGGTAGTGCAGTGATTCGATCTTTCTCACCACGTCTGCAAGAATAACATCGTCGAACTCCTTGGCAATCCATTGGGAAAAATCGTGTCGCCGCAGATGGTCGTAGATGACCTGTTCTTTTTCCTGCGTCGCACTGCCGGCAAGCTCACTCAGCGTCACAGCCAATCTACCGGTTGGTCTGCCATTGTCGGTATAGACGAAGGCCTGCTCGGGACTCATACGCCTGTCGAAATATTTTGTCCGGTGGCGCACATGCAGGGTCAGACGGGGAACAATGCTGAACTGCCGGGGAGAATCCATCGCCTCGAGTGTCGGCGGGAGCAGCACGGCTTCGCCAATAACCAGGTTCCTCAAGATTTCATACCAGTTGTCAGCTCCTTCGGATTTCGAGATCGACCTGATCGCATCAACTTCTTCTTTGTCAGCAATACGGGTTGCGATGACAGCTTCGAACGATTGGAGAACCGACCGGGGCAGTTCCGAGGGGTGGTAGGTTACCAGGGTATATGACCCGAGCTCAGGGTCCAGGATGGTCTCGCACTCTGAGCCTTTCAAAAAGTAGTGACATTCATCGAGGAGTATTGAGTGGGGATATCCCCAGATCCGCCGGTATTTTGCCGCCACCGGCAGCAGTTCGCAGACGTAGGAAACCTTATCCTGATGATCGAGGTGGGAGAGGTTGAGAATGATACTGAGCCCCTGCTGGAACAGCGACATCAGGTTCTCGATCGTCGGCAGCTGCCGGCCGCCGCCCAGCATAAGGGTGTTCGGCAGGGGGGCAAGGCTGCTGTAATCACCTTCCGGATCAATGATGATCACGGTGTAGCGCTGGAGGATCAACTGTTCACAGAACAAGCCGGCGATCCATGATTTACCGCTCTTTGTCCCACCCGCTATGAGGATGTTGCGCCCGCGTATGGTGATTTCGAAAGAAGGCTCTCCTTTTTTCGATTCAAGAACCAGTTTGCGGTGTCTTGACACACCGGTGGGGATACGATTTTCAGCTGCAGCATGGCGGATATATCGGGCGACCGCCGCCAGATCCTTGCCGGGAAGAACAAAATCGGCTTCACTCTTCAGAAAATCAGGAGCCCATTCGACGGTTACCCCGTATTCGCATCCCTTGAGCAGTTCAAAGTCATTTTCAGCGTCACCGATGCCGAGGGCGTTGTGGACCGAGGTGCCAAGAATATCGAGTATCGCGGACAGGCCGGTCGCTTTGCTGATGGAATGAGGCAGCACCATCATCCTGTTTCTGTTGAACGAGATCATCAGCGGCAGGCTTTTTTCGCGGATGATTGACAGTACAGACTGGCAGTGTTCCGCGTCAAGATCGATGAGGCAGCGGCCGACGACAAACTCGATGCCCCGTTCGCTCAGCTCGCTCAGAAAAACGGGAAAGGGCGGCGGCCCCAACAGTCTCCGGTGACCGTTAGCCAGCAGGATGACAGCTCCGTTTTCGGCGACGACGCCGTCGACAAATGACAGGTCTCCGGCAACCCGTCGTAACTCGCGCAGAATTCTACCGGTAACAATGACGACAAAAAGCCCGGCCTGGCGGGCCTCGGCGATGGCCTCGCGAACCTCCGGGTGCAGAACACCTTCTTCTGCAATGGTTCCATCATAATCCAGCGCGATTACACGTAGTAGCATCTGCAGTGCTCAATGAGTAAGAGATTACTTAATACCGGGTAGAATAGGGTATTTCGACTGTTCCGTCATTACAATTAACAGGTGTTGTCGAAGAATTAACAACAGTGGGCTCAGGAAGGCTTCCAGACAGAATATCAGGATATAAAGCTGGCTGGGGGACCAGGGGTCGAACCTGGATAGGCGGGAGTCAGAGTCCGCTGCCTTGCCATTAGACCATCCCCCAGTGCTGTTTTGTGATGGTGAGACTGAGATATATAAAATATGAGACTGGCACTGTCAAGTATAAAGGTGTCTGTTTTTACCACCTCAGGAGATGACAAAACCTGCATATCCAACCACTTGATTCAAATCCCCTGAGGTCTCACCGGAGTCCGTATAGCCAACGAGCCGGGCTGTCTTCGCGCCAAGCTGCTTTGCTGCCAGCAGGGTGATGGTCACCGGGATAAATCCGCACATGGAAATCCTGTTTTCAACAATGGTCTGATACAGTCCGCCCGGGTCAAGATCGATGATGTGATCCAGCGCCTGTCTGTCTTTTTTCGTCGCCGAATGTCTTGATTCATAGTGCGACATATCGGTTGAGGCGAGCAGCAGCGGCTGGGTGCCTGTCTGCTGCATGGCAGCGGTGATGGCCTCGGCAACAGCCTGGCAGTCTTCATAGCTGATCTGGGAGACGGCGAGCGGGATGATCTTCAGGTTTTTCTGGAAGGTCTGCAGGAACGGAACCTGCACTTCCAGCGAGTGTTCATGAAGGTGCGGTGCTTCATCCGCACTGACCAGCGCTGAACTGCTGACCAGTGCCCGGGTAAATTCCCGGTCGATCGGCACAAGCCCCTGGGGCATCTGCCAGTCAGCGGTTGAAATGGCGGCACGGTCTCCAATACCGTGGTGGTTGGGGCCGATTATCATTACCCGTTCGGGAATGATCGCCGAGCTGATGGTTCTGCAGGCCAGGCTGCCGGAGTAGATATAACCGGCATGGGGACTTATGAGGGCCAGAGCATTTTCTTTCTGAGCGTCTGAATCTGGCATCAGTCCGGCAATCATCTGGGTGAGGGCTGACCGGGACCCGGGATAAAAACGATCTGCAGCAGCAGGTTGTCGATTCATGCTGTCCCCCCGTATGGCTTTATTCTTTTTTTACCGTCCAGCTTGTTCCATCAGGACCATCCTTCAACTCGATATTCTGGGCGAGCAGACGGTCCCGGATCTGGTCGCTGAGCTCCCAGTTTTTTCTGCTTTCTTGCCTCATATCGCTGATCGATGAGGCGTGTAATGGTTGCCTCGTCAACAGCAATGTTTTCAAGGATTGACTGCTTGCGCTCAGCCAGGAACTGCCGGGCCGGTTCGGTCAAAAGACCCATGATCTGTGCCAGTCTGACCAGTGTGTCAACACTTTTTTCTACGATCAGCAGGTCTTTTTCAGACTGTTCGGGCGGCAGTTTTTGCATGATCTTGTTGATGATTTTTGCCCCTTCAAAGAGAAGTCCTATCGCCTGGGCACTGTTAAAGTCATTATCCATCGCCTGCTGGAAACGTTGTTCCAGGGAGCCCAGTTTGGCGGCTTCCTTGTCGGTTATAACCGAAGGGGCCGCCGGATTTTCGTTTCTGTCCAGTCCCTGATATCCTGCAACGCATTCATAGAGCCGTACCAGCCCGCTCTCGGCATCCTGCATTGCCTGTTCGGAGTATTCCAGTGGATTGCGATACTGGGTTGAAAAGACAAAGAGCTTCAGGTTTCCGGGTGAAATTTTTTGGAGAGCTCCCTGATTGTCAAAAATTCCCGAGTGATTTTGACATCTTCTCGGTTTCAGCACTCTTCTCGTTGCGCACCGTGACAAAACCGTGGTGAATCCACATGTTGACAAAAGGAGCCCCATTTGCTGCCTCGCTCTGGGCAATCTCGTTTTCATGGTGCGGGAAGATGAGGTCCTTGCCGCCGCCGTGAATATCGAAGGTGCTGCCAAAGTATTTTTTGCTCATCGCCGAGCATTCGATATGCCACCCCGGCCGCCCAGGTCCCCAGGGGCTTTCCCAGGCAGGTTCTCCAGGCTTTGAACTTTTCCAGAGAGCAAAGTCCAGTGGATTTCTCTTCTTTTCGTTGATTGATATGCGGGCGCCGGCCTGCATATCGTCTGGATTTCTGCCGGAAAGCTTGCCGTACTCCCTGAACTCGCTTACCGCGTAATAGACATCGCCGTCAACCGGGTACGCTTTGTTTTTTCTATCAATGTGGCGATCAGGGCTATCATTTCGGGGATGTGTTCGGTGGCCTTCGGCTCTATGTCCGGTCTTTCCAGCCCCAGATAATCCATATCGACATAGAACTCGTCTATAAAACGGTTTGCCAGTTCCTCCGAGCTTGTCTGCTGTTCCTGGGCCCGCTTGATGATCTTGTCGTCAATATCGGTAAAGTTACGTACAAAGGTTACCCGATAGCCGCGGTAGCGCAGGTACTTGACGATCATGTCAAAGGCCAGTGAGGATCTGGCATGGCCAATGTGACAATAATCATAGGAAGTGATTCCACACACGTAGAGCTTCACATGGCCTGGTTCTATCGGGGTCAGGGGTTCCTTTTTGTGCGTGAGGGTGTTATAAATTCTGATGCTCATGATCGGGTGGAAAATCCTTTAATGGTAACATTTTATAAACTGTCAGCTTCACCATGGCAGCGGGGCTGAATATTCCGGTTTTCAGGCACTCCTGGTCGCATACAAGCAACAAACTTAATCTTATTAGTGGGAAAAGACAAGAATGATAGGTGCAAATAGGATGGTTACGCCCTGGAGTAAGACACTGAAGGCCTGGCTTCACCCACGTGTCCTGACCATGCTTTTCCTCGGTTTTTCTGCCGGCATACCCATTCTGCTGATCTTCTCCACCCTGTCGGCGTGGCTGCGCGAGGCGGGGATTGAACGCGCCGCGGTGACCTTCTTCAGTTGGGCGGCGCTTGGCTATTCATTCAAATTTGTCTGGGCACCGTTGATTGACCGGATGCCGCTCCCTGGGCTGACCAGACGTCTGGGAAGACGAAGGAGCTGGATGCTCGTCTCCCAGGCGATGATTCTGGCCGCGATACTGTGGATGGCGAGCATCGATCCTTCCCTGTCGCAGAATCATCTGACGGCCATGGCCTTTGCCGCAATTTTACTCGGGTTCTCCTCGGCAACGCAGGATATCGTTATCGATGCCTTCCGGATAGAGTGCGTCGAAGAGGAGATGCAGGCGATGCTGTCAGCTACCTACATTGCCGGGTACCGGATTGGCATGCTTGTTGCCGGAGCTGGCTCACTGGCACTTGCCGGCTACCTCGGAACGACCATGGAAACCTATCACTACCGGGCCTGGCAGCTCACCTATTACGGGGTCGGCGGCTGCATGCTCATCGGGATCGTAACAACCCTCGTCCACCTCCGAACCAGAACGAAATGATATCCCGAAGAAGCTCAGCTACTCAACCATGGAATATTTTCGTTTTTTCATGCTCTTTCTTTGCGTCGTCCTGGTCTTTGTCCTGGTCTTCTGGTACGCCGGCCCGGTGACTGGCAGCGTCAGGAACCAGTTCACGGAAATCTCGCCACTGTCCGCCGGGGCGCTCGGCTTTTTCCTGGAGGGTGGGCGCCTGTTTTTTGCCGTCTTTTGTGCCTTGGTGGCAGCCCGCGGCCTGGTAGTGCTAAAGCTTGTGGACAGGCAGATGGTCGATGATACCTACGTAGACCCGGTAAAGGATTTCTTCAGGCGCTACGGTCTGCGAACGGCCGTGCTGCTGCTGCTGCTCGTTGGCTTTTACCGGGTCTCGGACATTGTTCTCGGGGTAATCTCTACCGTTTTTTACCTGGACCTTGGCTTCACGAAAATGGAGATTGCCACGATCGTGAAGACCTTCGGGCTGCTCATGACGATTGCCGGCGGCTTTCTCGGAGGCCTGCTGACCGTGCGTTTCGGCGTGCTGCGGATACTTCTTGCCGGTGCCGTCCTGTCAGCTGCCACCAATGTGCTGTTCATGCTGCTTGCCGGCAGCGGCCCCGACCCGCTGCTGCTCAAGGTGGTGATTGGCGCGGACAATCTGGCGGCGGGTCTTGCGTCTGCTGCATTTGTGGCTTTTTTATCAAGCCTGACGTCCATTTCCTTTACCGCAGTTCAATACGCGGTTTTTTCCTCGATGATGTCCCTTTTTCCAAAACTGATCGGCGGCTATTCCGGCACGATCGTATCCGGCATCGGCTATCAGCCGTTTTTCCTGATGACGGCTCTGCTGGGGATACCGGTGATCTACCTTATCTGGCTGGTACGGAAGGTAAAATAGACGAAGAGATGAGATGGTGGAACTGCTGCGCCGCGCTATATCGGGATTTGCTCGACTCCGGAGCTCAGGGCGATAGAAATCCTGCTGTCTCGAAAAGAGAGACCGGCCTGGTACCCGCCGTTGTTGCGAAGAGGGCGGCACCAGCGGATCATTGCCGCAGCGGACCGCAGATGCTCCGGGTAGCGTTCATCCAGGGCGCAGGTCACGGTGCTGTCCCTGTCTAGCTGCGTTGCCGCTAACAGCCTGATTCCGTTCTCGCTGAAATCTACCACATGCGCTGAGAGGTGGGAGCCTTGCTCATCCGTGTATTCAGGAGACTGGATAATCTTTATTTCCTGGAATCCGGAATGTCGGTCAGACCGTCTCCGTTCAGAGACAGTGTTGCAAGCTGTCTTGTTGTCTGTGGCACTATTGACACAAAAGTGCTCGCACCCGGAATACTCGTCTGATTTACAGTATATATCGATATGGTCATCAAGTGGAATAAAGAGGCCTTCATCGGAAATCTTGCAATTACCAGATGTTGGAGACCAGAACGGGCAGCTGGAATGTCTGTTTTTTGTCATTGTAGACCTTCCCCGGGTAGATGGTTAAAAAACGTTACCTCGTTGAATGCATATTCCATGCCACTGTCACTTGTGATCTTTCGGGGAAATAGTGTATCGCTTCATCTTGTCGTAAAAAGCGGTTTTGCCAACATCGAGTGAACGGGCAGCAGCGGCGACGTTTCCCTGGTTCTTTTCGAGCGCGTTGACAATCAGGTCACGTTCAAAATCGGCGACAATGTCCTTCAACGATGAACCGTTGTACTTGTTGAGCAATGTGGAAACTGATACCGGCTGGTCATCGAGCGGCTGGATGTCGAAGATCAGTTCATCTTCGGTAATGATATTTGATTTTGCCATGAGTACGGCACGCTGGATCACATTTTCAAGCTCGCGTACGTTACCCGGCCAGTCGTGGGCCAGCAGTGTCTCGATGATCGATTTCGGCACGAAGTTGATGTCCTTTTTAAACGCCGTCCGGTAACGCTTGACGAAATGGCTCACCAGATCAATGACATCTTCCTTGCGTTCTCGCAGCGGCGGGATCGCGATGTTGATAATATTGAGGCGGTAGAAGAGATCAAGCCTGAACAGGTCGTTTTTGACGGCGGAGGCAAGGTCGGTGTTTGTCGCGGCAATGACCCGGACGTTGACCTTGATCGGAGTGTTTCCGCCAACCCTGATGATTTCACCGTCCTGGAGGACCCTGAGCAGCGCGGCCTGCATACGCGGAGTGATGTCTCCTATCTCATCAAGGAATATTGTACCGCCGTCGACGATCTCAAATTTGCCGATTTTCTTTTTGTATGCCCCGGTAAAACTGCCTTTTTCATAGCCGAAAAGATCGCTTTCCAGCAGCGAGTCGTTGATTGTATTACAGTTGATCTTGAGAAATGGTTTGTTGCTGCGGTTGCTCGTCTCCCTGATAAGGTTTGCTACCAGCTCCTTGCCGGTTCCTGACTCCCCGGTAATCAGGATGGTTGCGTCGGATTTTGATACCTGGAGCACCATGTCCCTGAGGTCCCGAAGCATTTTGCTTGAGCCGATGATGGTTCCGTTCGGCGGCTGGTTTTCTAGGTGATCCTGAAGGGTATCAATTTGATTTACCAGTTTTTTTCGAATACGCTCGCTCTCCTTGAGCCGGTTAATCTTGTAGGCGAGGATGGATTCGATATTGGCCTGGAATTTCGCCAGTTCTTCCTGGTGGCGTTTTTGCTCTGTGAGGTCCCTGATTGTCAGCCAGTAGAGGTCGTCACCTTTGTAACCGAGAAAGGGGGCGATGCAGTATTCGAGGTGGGAATCGTGAATTGCCCCGGAAACGACATCGGTGGACCGGCTGTTTGTCAGGGACAGGTTGACGAGATTCAACAATTCTGTAAACACCGTCTGCTGGCCGGGATCGAGCGTGGCGGCAGGCAGCCTCAGGTCACCGAAAAATCTGATGGCGCTGGGATTCATGTATTCAATGGACTTGCCGGCATTGACGAGCATAACCATCTCCGGCATAGCTTCGAGCAGAGCCTTCTGGTTGGCCGCCAGTCTCTTGAATTCTTTGGCTGTTTCCGCCGATGGCATCTTACCTGTACCAGGAGTAATTGTTCTGATTTTTTTTCACTCTCACTCAAATTGTAGCACAGGAGAAAAGAGAATTAAACAGTCTTGCTGTCAAAATTTCCTGATTTGTGGAAAAATAGTATATTTTACTGGAATAACATGAATGAACTTCATGTTATTCCAGTTGGTTGTCTGTCATGATATCAACTACCAGAATGGCAATCAATTTTTCCTTAAAAGCGGAGAATGGGGAATGGTGACCAGTGCTGCCATTCTATCTGGAGGACAGGTGGATAATGATTTCCTCAAGGGAGCGTTTGGGTACCCAGTGCACGTCATGCTCGTCTCTGAAGTATCTGATGTCATCCTTTGCAGGCGGATCGGTGATTTTCACCGTCTCGGCCGGGTAGCCGAGGGCAATGACCAGGGAAAGTTCAAGGTTGGCAGGAATCTTGAATCTGTCCGCAAGTTTCGGCGAAAATGAGCCGATACGGCAGCCGCCAATGCCTTGTTTCATCGCCCCGAGGAGAATATTCTGGGTCGCTATCCCAAGATCAAAGTGGGCCTCTTTTTCAGAGCCTTTCAGCCAGTCACGGTTAAGAAGGCAGAGGATATAGCAGCTTGGGCGTTCTCCTTCGGCGGGACCTTTCCAGTCACTGAGATATCCTGCCCAGCCGATAGAGGGAAATATCAGTGCGCACAACTCCGGATCTGTGATGAGCCCATATTGCCAGGCCTGCTGGTTTCTGGCAGACCCTCCAAGCCGGGCGAGTTCAACGAGCTGTCTCAGGTCATGTTCAGCTATTCTGCGGGATTGTTCAAATCTTCGGTAGGTTCTTGTCTGTCTTGTCAATTCAAGCATGTTCTTCTCCACAAAGTATTGTTGTCTCCGGTCTGCGACAACAGCGCTCGACCGCTCACCTCTGCTGCAGTGCAGTTTCGGAATAAAGAGCGGAGAAACTGAGATCGGCCCGGGAATAGCTTTCCCCGTCTTTTATCCGGTCCAGATCAGGGTCTGCATGTTCGAGTTGGGCCAGCGGAACATTGAGCTTGTCAATCAGGAAACTGATGATGTTTTTCTCACGTTCCATGGCAAGTATCTGCAGCATCGTGTCCTTCACCTCAACCGGGCGCGGGAGGGCAGGGACAAATTCACCGATCCTGTCTGCCGGGATATCCGTTTCCTTTATTTCGTCGTTCTGCTCTGCCAGCTGCTCTGCAATCAGCGCGTCTTCGGCTTCTTTTCTTTTTTGCCACTCCTGCCGAAGCAGACGGTTTTTCTGCTCGGTCTGATTTCTTTCGAGTTCGACGAGATTGTTATAAATGGCAGTGTAGTCTTCAATTTTGTCAACATAGCCGGTTACTTTCATCTTGATGCGGGGGTGTGCGCCGATAAACTCGCTGAAGCGGTTGAGCCGTTCGATACTTTCCCCGGTAAGTTGAGATGAGCCGGGCAGGAAGGAAACGTACTGGCTGTCCATCAGGTCTTTAAACTCCTGGCCGGCGAGCAGAATCGGGTTGATTGACGTCTTTATGATCGAGGTTGCCACACTGCTTAGTGTTTCGGTTAGCAGAGCAGCCTTTGGGTTCCCTTCCGTTTCCACTTCAAGAGAGACGGTCTCGTCCGCTCCGGTCAGCAGGGAGAGCGCCAGCGCTGCAGCACTGCCCGGGGACTGCGGCTGCAGGCCGGAGCCGACGATTCGTGCCGACTGCTTTGTCCCGTCATTGTCGAATTGGCTGGACGATTGCACACTCAGAGAGCCTTTTAAAGGATTGATGCCGGTAACTTTTTGCGTTATCTGCTCCGAGAACAGGCTCAGGGGGAGCAATTGGGCGCTGAACGAGGACTCCAGGACGGGCTGGTCCTGAAAAAGATTTCCCTTTCCTTCAAGCCCGAACGGGTGGCCGTCCAGGTTGCCGGTAAGTTTATAGGCGCTGCGTTCTTTTCCGGGATACTCCAGCTTGTTCAGGCTTCCGCTGATCGCTGTCAAATCAAGCGCAAGGGGCGGCGCTATACGGTTATCCCGATAGGAGACGGTGCCGTTCTTGTAATCAACCTGGTTGATCGCCACCGAAAAGGCCGATATCGGTTTGCCGGGATCTTTTTCACCTGAACCCGGCTCTGGAAGAAACAGAAGGCGCAGAAAACGTGAGAGAGGGGCTGCCGGGTTGGTTTCATCGGCTGGCCGCTGCCAGGAACATTCCGGATTTTCAACCAGAATGTAATTGATAGAGAGCTGTTGGGCCTGTTCAACCCAGGATAATTCGTCAAAACGGGCAGTGGAGGCTTGAAAAACCGCTTTCTGGGGGTCACCGACTACGACATTTTCCGCAGTAAGGCTTCCCTTGTACCCCTTTTGAGGATAGCGAAAGGTTCCCTGTCCGGAAAGGCTTGCCTGGCTCTGCCGAAATGTTGGACTGGTGCTGAACCAGGAAAATAGTTCCAGCGGTTTGAGATTTGAAAAGGCAATGTCCGCTGAGACCTGTAACGGCGCAATCTGCAGGGTGCCATTTGTTTTCAGGCTTCCCGCCTTATTGACGGTTGCCGAAAAAACAAAGTTTTCTTCGCTGATCTGCTGCTGTTCAAGCCGGTTGGCCTGAAAGGCGGCGTTGGTAAAGTCGACGGTGTCGATGGTACGGTTTTTGTCTGAAATCCGGATGGTGCCGGAGAAATCGATTCCGTGGATGACATGCTGTGCGGGGCGCTTGGAAAATTTCTGGAAGAGAGAAGGCAAACCTGAGCCATCAAGGGTCACGCTGCTGTTTTCAAGGAAAATGTTGCCCAGGTCGGTGATGTTGTCGATTCGGCTGACTGGCTCGCAGCGCAGCTCCGGCACGCTCAGCCATTCTTTGCCGTTTTCCCTGAGCGCCAGGTTCTTGACGGTTACCCTGGTGCTTTTCAGCGTGTAGTTGAACGGTTTGTCGCCTTTTTCCTGGAGCGCCAGGTTCAGCAGGCCGGAGATGTCGGCGGTACCATCGATATCTTTTTGATTTTTCCCCAGAAAGGGCGCGATGTAGGAAGCGGCGATATTGTTGAGCTGCAGGTTGCCGCCCGGCTTGTTTTCCTTGTCAAACTGGCCCTGCCAGGTGAAAAACGCCGAAGAACTCAGGTGTTCTCCGCTGAGCCTGAAGCTGTTTTCCTCTTCGCTGGGGAGCAGGCGGGTATTGGTAAAGTTCTTTAAACTCAGTTGGATTGAATGCCAGATGCGGACAGGTTTCTTGTCGTTGTTTTTTATGATGACGCTGCCGCCGTCGGCGATAAGCAGTTTAATTGAAATCGACGGGATCACCTGGTAGAGCGGATCGTCGGCTTTTGGCCTCAGGGTCAGGGGAATCAGGCTTGCCATGGTTTCCCGGCTGATGTCGCCGTCACTGCTTATGGTCGGTTCCCGCAAGAGTATGGATTGGATTGTCAGGGATTGGCTGAACGGTTCCAGAGCGCCTTCGAATTTTGCCGTCGGGACTTTCAGTGACAGTTTGCTGTTTCTTGATTCAAGGGCCAGGTCGGTTGCGGTAAAGCTGAACTGAATCTGGAGTTTGCTGCTCTGCTCCTGGTCCGGTGAGAAGGATATCTGCAGTTTGCCGTTGGCTCTCCCTTCTTTGGCGTCAATAGGGAGGGCAACCGGCAGGTAGTCGAAATAGAGCGGGATATCGATATCATCGAGGTCACAGCTAAGCAGCGTCTGCCGCCCGTCTCTGCTTGTGCCACCGAGCGTTGTCTCGCCGGTCAATTTAACCGGGCTGCCGTTGACAATGGCTGAAAAGCGGGGGTGAATATAGGTGTCGAGATGGTAGGGGAAATTCGATATGGCCGGAAGGGCGAGTTCGATATCCTCTAGATGGTGCGTTTTTCCGCTGCTCTTGTCGTCAAAGATGATCTGTGAATCGAGTATCCTGATGTTATTCAGGGAAAACAGGAAGGGAAGTTCGGCAAAATCGATGATCCCTGTCTGATTACTCTTGCTTTTGCTGTGCAGCAGATAGGAGATGTTGTAGCGTTTGTTCCGGTCTCGGTCGATCCTGGCGTTTAAGCGGTTGACCTCCATGGTCGAGCAGACAAGATCGCCTCGCAGCAAGGAGAGAAAATCAAGGTCTATCGTCGCTTCTGCCACTGACAGAAAACGGCTCTGCGGTTCACCATCCTCATTTGTCTCAACGGAAATTCCCGAGAGTGTCAGCTGGAAATCAAACGGACTGAACCGGGCATCACTGATGGATACCTTGACGTGCAGGTTTTCTCCGAGATAGCCGGGCAGGATGTTTTTGACGAGGTAGGGCACCAGGATAAAGCCGATCCCTGCGTATATGCCGATCCCTGCAAAGAGCAGGAAAAAAAACTTGAGAATGCCGCTTGTCGACCGCCGCTTTTGGGTTTTCGGCTCTTTCTTCTGTTTTTTTGGTGCGGCAACTTTTTTTTCCGGGGGCTTTACCGGTTTTTGATCGTCTGATATGGAAATCGATCCAAATAAATCACTGGAATTATCACTCATGTCCTGCAACGTAATCTCTGAGTTAACATTTTTGTGTGCTGCGCTGCTTGCGGATTTTGATTGGTCCGGGGGCAGCACGAAACTTCGGAACAGTATTGTCAAGGAAGATATGCCTTGCTCCAGCCTATTTTTCAAGAAGAATCATTTATTTTGGCGTGAAAGGGGACTTTTTGCCAGGAAAAGAGGAAATATGTGGTGGTGAGTGGTCAAGAAGCAAAAATGTCATGCCATTTGAAAAACGCGTGGTGATAAAGCGTCAAAAAAGTGGAAAAAGCAGGGATGCAATACGTCCTGGGCTGCATAAATGAAAAAAGCAGATTATTTTTGCGTTTGTTGAAATAATATTTTGTAAATCTAAGGTATTACAGGTAAACTAGATACTGATACGGCGATTTTCACTCACAGGCGGTTTTCAGTCAATTACATGGATACCATAATGTGGTACAAAGAAGGTTTGAAGAACCAGAATGAATAACCTCTAGCCATTTTTCTTTTTTCTGATTAAATGTTTGAATTTATACAATTATTCAGGTGGCAGGATGCGGTTGACATCCTTGTCGTCGCCTTTGTCATATACCAGCTTATCTCAATTATTCGTGGTACACGATCGGTTCAGATGCTGTTCGGCCTCGGCGTTCTGGTCGCTGTCTATTTTATGGCCAGCGTCCTTGAGCTGGTCACCCTGCTCTGGCTCCTGCAGACCTTTCTCAGTTCCCTGTTCATCATCGTTATTATCGTTTTCCAGGATGACATCAGGCGGGCCCTGACGCAGGTAGGCAAATCTCCGTTTCAGAAATCCATGGGGGCCATGGACAAGGAACTCGAGGAGATAATCCGTACTGTTTTTTATCTGTCCAAAAGACGTATCGGTGCACTGATCGTCATCGAACGGGAAATGGGCTTGAGGGATTATGTCGAGTCCGGCTTTGTGCTCGATGCCAGGCTCACCAAGGAGCTCCTGATCTCTATCTTCATGCCGGTATCTCCTCTGCATGACGGCGGTGTTATCATCAGCAAGGGTCGCATCCATACGGCCGGGAGCATCCTGCCGCTGACCCAGAATCCCTACATCGACAAACAGTACGGCACCAGGCACCGGGCTGCCATTGGTCTCTCCGAGGAGACTGATGCGGTGGTCCTCGTCGTCTCTGAAGAGACCCAGGGGATCTCGCTTGTTCAGCATGGGGCGATGACGGCGGCAAATGATGAAATTTCACTTTCAAACAGTCTCCGTGCTATTTTTATCGGCAAAAACGATGCACCAAGCATGAATTTGAACTGGAGGAGCCTGTTTAATCGAAAATGAAGCCCTTCAGCATGACATACTGGCGTAAATTCGTGGCCAAGGAATGGTTCCTGATGGTGGTTTCCCTGGTCCTGGCCTCTTTCTTGTGGAATTTTGTCAGCGGCGAGCGGACCGTGGACAAAAATGTGATGATCCCTGTCGAGGTAATCAACCTGCCGCGAGACCTGGTGATCTCCAACCAGTTCAAAAAGGAGATCGAGGTGACCGTAAACGGACCGCGCTCGCTGATCCTCGAGCTGGAAACAAAGCAGATCACCCGCCAGATAGATCTATCGAAGGCGGTGCCTGGAACGACCGTCATCACCAACGATGTTGACTCGATACCGATGCGGCGCGGAGTAACGGTGCTCAGGGTACAGCCGTCAACCATTATCCTTTCCCTGGACAAGCTGATCCAGAAAAAATTTACCGTCAATCCGGTCACGACCGGGCAGCCCTCCCCGGGATACATCCTCAAGCGGCTGCAGATGGATCCGGAGGTGATTACCATCACCGGACCTGAGACGGTGTTGTCCCGGTATGAAGTTCTGCGAACCAGGGTCATTAATCTCAACGGCTTGAAAAAATCCATACAGCAGCAGGTTCCGCTTGACCTGGAACCGGCAATTGTCGACCTGATTGGGGAAACGACGATAACCGCAGAGATTACCGTGGCCCTGGAAACCGTGCAGAAAGAGTACAAGGTAAAACTCGTCGAGCCGGCAACCAGCGGTGACACGGTCATCGAGCAGGTTCATGTCATTGCCAATGTTCCCAAGCTGCTGCTCGACAACAAGACCAATGTTGCCTCATTGCTTTCGGCACGCGTTGAAGAGAACGCGGAAAACGGTTTTGTCGGCGTCGTCAGGATTATCCCTTCACAGGATCTCTCCCTGCCTGTCGAGGTGATCAGTATTGATCCGGCTACCGTAGAGCTGAAAAAAACGGCTGAGTCCCCCTGATCAGCTTCCGCAGGCGCAGACCACAGCTCCAGCCGTCATCCAGCAGGGAGATAATGGAAACGGCCAACAGAAACCATAACTGACTGATTAACGTGAGAAAACTATTTGGAACGGACGGCATCCGGGGAGAGGCGAACCAGCACCCGATGACCACTGAGATAGCGATGCAGGTAGGACGGGCGATTGCCTTTATCGTCAAGGACAAGGCACGCGGACACAGCATTGTCATCGGCAAGGACACCAGGCTTTCCTGCTATATGCTGGAGAATGCGCTTGCCGCCGGAATCTGCTCCATGGGGGTGGATGTCATGCTCGTCGGCCCGCTGCCGACACCCGGCATCTCGTTTATCACCACCTCCATGCGCGCCGATGCCGGAGTCGTCATCTCTGCCTCGCACAACCCCTTCCAGGACAACGGCATCAAGATTTTTGCCCATGACGGCTTCAAGCTGCCTGACCGGGTCGAGGAAGAAATCGAGGACCTGATCTTCTCCCAGAAGATGGAGGCGCTCAGGCCGGTGGCCGAAGAGGTCGGCAAAGCCAGACGAATCGATGATGCCAGGGGCAGGTATATCGTTTTCCTCAAAAACAGTTTCCCCAAACACCAGACCCTCGATGACTTTCACGTGGTGCTCGACTGCGCGCACGGTGCAACCTACGGCGTCGCCCCGCATGTCTTTGAAGAACTCGGCGCAAAGGTGACCCCGCTCTCTGTTCACCCTGACGGCACGAACATCAACCGCAAGTGCGGCGCCCTCCACCCCGAAGTGATGGCCGAGACGGTCAGAGACGTCGGCGCCGACCTCGGTCTTGCCTTTGACGGTGACGGCGACCGGCTGATCGTCTGCGACGAACGAGGGCAGATTGTCGACGGCGACCACCTGATGGCCATTTGCGCCCGGGGACCTTCTCAAGCGCCGCAAGCTCAAAAAGAAGACCTTGGTCGCAACCGTCATGTCCAACATGGGGCTTGAGGTTGCCATGGAGCGCCTCGGGGCCAAAATGGTGCGAACCGCAGTCGGAGACAGGTATGTGGTCGAGTGCATGCGGGAACACGGCTATTCCTTCGGCGGCGAGCAGTCAGGGCACCTGGTGTTTCTTGATCAGATCACCACCGGAGACGGCATCCTCGCCGGGCTGCAGCTGCTCTCGGTAATGCAGAAGCAGGATCGCCCGCTCTCAGAGCTTGCCACCATCATGGAGAGCTATCCCCAGGTGCTCAAAAATGTCCGTACCGCAACCCGCATGAGCATCGACGAAATACCGCACTTCGCCAAAACCATCAGGAGTTTTGAAGAAAAACTCGACACCAGCGGCAGGATTCTTGTCCGGCCCTCGGGCACAGAACCGGTTATACGGGTGATGGTCGAGGGCCAGGACGAAGCGATTATCAATGAAATGGCGGACGAGCTCTGTGAGCTGGTGATCAATGCCGACCGGATGTAATTATCGCATAAGGAGTTGATATGGGGAGTAGCGATAAAAGGCCAAGAGTAACTGTTGTGTTGCCTGCCTATAATGAAGAGAAGGTTGTCGGTGATACCGTCAGGAGAATTAAAAAACTGTATCCTGACTTTGAGGTGCTGGTTGTTGATGACGGCTCAACCGATAAAACCATGCAGGTCGCGTTGGATGCAGGTGCAAATGTCTGGCCCCACCCCTATAACATAGGAAATGGAGCGGCGGTCAAGACCGGATTGCGTATAGCTCAGGGTGAGTGGATTGTACTCATGGATGCAGACGGCCAGCACGACCCTGAAGACATTGCGACACTGATCAAATACACCGAAAAATATGAAATGGTTGTCGGTGCACGGACTACCGACTCCCAGACCAAACTCCACAGAAATCTTGCAAACAAAGTTTATAACGCTTTTGCCAGTTATGTAACCAGATTTAAAATTGAGGATCTGACTTCAGGTTTTCGGGTTATGCGGAAATCAACCGTAGATCAGTACATTTACTTGTTGCCAAACACATTCTCTTATCCAAGCACTATAACCATGGCTTACCTCCGTAGTGGCCGAAGCGTGAAATATGTGCCGATTACTACAAAATATCGTGTAGGTAAAAGTAAGATCAAACTGTTTAGAGATGGTGCTCGATTTTTATTAATTATAACAAAAATTGCTACGCTATTTGCGCCGTTACGTATATTTCTTCCGGTGAGTTTTACATTCTTCTTAACAGGCATTTCCTATTATGCTTTTACTTTTTTAACAATGGGTAGATTTACCAATATGTCAGCATTGTTACTGAACACTTCTGTAATAATATTTATGATCGGGTTGGTGTCTGAACAGGTAACTCAACTTAAGTATAACAGGACAAAATGAGACTAAATACACTGCTGTCCGGTCATAATCATATGAAATCAAACAATAATTTTTGACGATTCTCTGTTTTGTGTTTCATCAATGGAGGTTCGAGTACTTTCCATAAATTCTGCCTTTTAAATAGGTTTAACTGCAATAATCGTTGTATCTGTGTAATGGTTTTTCCAAGTTTTGCTAAAAATTTCATATAGCAGAGGAGAAGCATCGTAATCAGGGCAATCCATATTTGTGTCATTACCGCATTTTTACTGGTGCCGAGGAAGGTCTTGATTTTCAGGTTCTGCTTGAGCCACTTGAAAAACAGCTCCACCTCCCAGCGGCTTTTATAGATATCAGCAATGGTTTTGGCAGCCAGGTAAAAGTTGTTAGTGAGGAATATATAGTGTTTACCGGTATCCGGGTCTTTGTAACCTATCCGCCGCAGGGGAATGGGACATTGGTTAGCCTTTGTACCAGCAAGGATAATGGTTTGATCAGAGGTGATGCCTTTTGATTTGAGAACCGGTCGTCGTTCCATGACCTTGTATTTGATGTTGCGTTTGAGACGGGTAACCAGAAAACACCTCCTCTGATTAAGTTTATAGAGCCAGGCGAAATCGATATACGCTCGGTCCGCAGCGACAATAGAGCCGGCTGGCAGGGTGAGTGTTCTGGCAAACGCGAGATCCGAGGTCTTTGCTGTCATGAGACAGTATAAAATGGTTCTTAGTGGACACGTAGTTTTACGATTTTGACCAGACGGTCGATCGGCGGTTATAAAGACCTGTAAAGAAGGTTGAAAATCTTTACAGGAGGGAGCCCGAGATGCCGTGTCGACTTTCTAAGGAGGAAATTGTGGCACTCCGTGTACTTGGCGAGAAAGAGATGAAGAAGACCAAGATTGCTGCCATGCTGGGAGTAAGCGAAGGAACGGTGCGTTACCACCTGAAGCGGCAGGCAATTGATGCAAAGGACGGTCGAGCAGACAAGCCTCAAAAGGCAGATGAGTTCTCTGAGGTGATCACCCACTGGTTTGAGCTGCGAAGGGGAAAAACGAGCGCCCCGTCAACATTCTCGAGCTCCACGAGCACCTGGTGACAGAACACGGGTATGAAGGGTCCTACAAATCCGTTCTGCGCTATGTGCGTCGGAAGTACCCCCGTCCCCGAACCAGGACCTACCGGCGAGTGGAGACTCCAGCCGGCGCACAGAGCCAGACCGATTGGGCAGAATTTTCCAGGGTAAATCTCGGTTTTGATTATCAACCGCTGAGTGCTTTTATCATGTGCCTGAGCCACAGCCGCATGCCGGCAGTGATATGGCGTGAATCAAAAGACCAGTTGAGCTGGCTGGAGAGCCATAACGAGGCATTTAGAAGGTTGGAGGGGGTGGCAGCGGTTTAATCGTATTGACAACGTGAAGACTGCAATTGCACATGGTGCAGGCGCCTGGGGCCGGATCAACCGGGTCTATCGCAGCTATGCCGTTTCCGTCGGTTTCCACGTCGACGCATGTCAACCGTCTGCACCCAATGCCAAAGGTAAAGTTGAATCGAAGGTGCACCTCTCCCGCCTCCGGGTAAATCCAGGTCGGCAGCAGTTTGACGGTATAGAGCACCTTCAGGACTGGACTGACCGCCGGCTGATTCAGTGGGCGGAAAAGGCACTCTGCCCGGCGACCGGCAAATCGGTACGGGCAAGCTGGGAGGCGGAGCAGACGCGCCTGAGAAAAGTCGATGGTTATCCGCAACCTTTTGATGTGGTGGTATCACGGCCGGTAGGCAAGGACTGCCTGGTGAACTTTGAGGGACGCAGCTACAGTGTACCGTTCCGGTATGTGGGCCGACTGGTGGAAATCCGGGGGTGCTCCAGAACGGTGCAGATATGGGCTGACGGCAGGCTGCAGCGAGAATATCCTCGCCGCAGCAATGAGCGTATTCTTCTTGATCAGAGCTGTTTCGAGGGAGAGGCCACAGACCGTGTGCTGCCGCCATTGCCATTGGGACGCATGGGAAGAAAGCTGCAGGAGATTATCGCCATGCCGGTCGAGCAGCGTCCACTCGATCTCTATGATGCGCTGATGGAGGTGGCCCGATGAGTAAACAGACAATCGCACGGGTTGACCTTGACACCACACGCACCCGGCTTGAAGGTCTTGGCTTGTGCCATGGCGCCGAGCAGCTTGAACAGATGCTGAACCATGCGGTGAAAAATAATCAGGCACCACATGTTTTCCTGGACCATCTGCTGAAGGTAGAGCAGGATCGCCGTGAAGAGCGGCGCATCGGGACGTCTCTGCGTCTTTCCGCGTCTGCCGCCGGGTATGACGCTTGGCACCTTTGATTTCGTCTTTCAGCCGGGGATCGAGAAGAATCGCATCGAAACCCTGGCGACCTGCGCTTGGGTCAGGGCGCATGAGACCATACTGTTCCAGGGACCTCCGGGGATCGGTAAGACGCACCTGGCTGTTGGCCTGGGGATAAAAGCTGTTGAGAATGGTTTCTCCGTTGCCTTTTACCGGCTCGATGATTTGCTGCACAGCCTGAAGCAGGATGCGGAGATCCCGCCTCGTCGGCTCAAGGGAAAAAAGTATCTCAAGGTGGCGCTTCTGATTATTGATGAGGTTGGCTTTCAGACGCTCACCCGGCAGGAAGCAGCGCTTTTCTTTCGATTGGTGAGCTATAGATACCAGCGGGGCAGCATTATAATCACGACTAATAAATCAGTACGTGACTGGGCAGAGGTCATCGCCGGTGACGAGGTGATGACCACCGCTTTGCTTGACCGGCTGCTGCATCGCTGTCATGTGTTCAATATCAAGGGCCGTTCGTACCGGCTCCGTGATTTGGAGAGAAGTTTGAAACAATAGCAACCCGCCCGGCCTTCCGGTCGCCCTACGGGCTCCCTCCTGGCCGGGCATAACAAAAGGACAAGAATCGTAAAACTTGGTGTCCACTAACTTCGTAAAAGTTGATGTCCCTTGACATTTGCATCAGTGATACTTGTAAATCTCGGAATATAGCCGTCATGATCCAATAAGGTGTGAAGTTTCACCCCGCCTTTTGTGGAGCGGAACTTGGCCCAGGGAAAAACCGACAGGCAGAGATCAATGGGTAGAAGCGTCCAGAGAATAGAGCTTGTTTTTGAACCTGAACTTTTTTTTACCGGGAGCGATAGTTGAACACCGTTGGTAGGTCTTTTCGAAGAACGCCTGGTAGAACTCTGCAGGTCGGTTGTTGTTCGCGTCAGCCAGCGTTGATTTTTTGACGTGGTGTATACCAAGGTGATAAAGCCTCCCGACTTGTGTTTGTAAAGAGTCACATATGTCGCGCAGGCCTACTCTGCCTGTAATTTGGGCAAACAGCATGGTGGTAAACTGGCCCCACTGGCTTAATGAGCGGTATTTCCGCCGGGGTCGGTAAACTCCCTCATGGAGGGATTGGAAATCATGTCTATCGATAAGTTTGAGCAATTGTGCGTATACCGTGTTACTATGAGCCATGGCTTGAATCTCCTTTTGTATTGGGTTGTTAGCGGTAACAACATTATACACAAAAGAAGCTCTTCAGGCCTTATCTTATTTTCTTAACCGGACAGCAGTGGACTAAATAGGGATTAACTCCGGGTGAATTGTATATTGCGGTAAAGCGAATATTAGTTGTTTCAAATTTAGGCTGCAAATTTTATTTAAGCTCGCTAAACTTGATGACAAAATACAATAATATGTTTCTCAGATCTGTCAGTGAACGTTTCTTGTATATAGTTATACCTGGTAAATTCCGACGAGAATGACAAAAAAAAGTGTTTTACTGGTTGGCACCTATTGTGGTCTCAACAAAGGTGATCGTCTAATGCAAGAGGTTGTCATTGACCGATTGTCCAGCTCATCCATTCCTGTTGATATTAAATTGTCCAGTTCCTTCCCGGAAATTGATGGTGCTTTGTATAAAGATATCTTGATAGTTAAATCCCGTCGAAGAAACTTACCGTTATCTTTACTAAAAACTTTTCTGCTTTTGATTCTGCCCTACAGTCTGGCCAGGCGATACGCTAGCCTTGACAAAGAGCTGAGCAACTACCTTGAAGCCAACCTGGTAATTGATTTGAGTGGCGACATGTTAACAGAAGACTATGGACCTCATATAGCCTTGTCTCACGCTTTCCCGTTGATATTTTCCCGCCTTCTCCATCGTCCCTATGCTATCATTGGACAGTCTGTAGGTCCTTTTCATTGGTTGTTGAGCGTGTATAGGTCCTTGTTGAAAAGTGCCAGTATAGTGACTGTTCGGGAGGGACTATCGCGTGATTACCTTAAATCTATTGGGGTTACGGAAACGATGGAAACCGCTGACCTTGGCTTTTTATTATCGCCTTCGCTGGCTGTCACAAGTGCCGACCCCAATATTCCTGTTCTGGGCATAGCCCCAAGTGGCTTGTTGTTCTCAAAATTTTCTGCTGCTATCGATAGTAGAGATCCTCTTGTTGACCTGTGTGATATCATCAATCGATTTGCTATTCAAAATCAGTGGCATGTTTTATTGGTGCCGCATGTTTTGAGTCCATCAGGGAGCAGAGATGACAATGCTGCCTGTCAAATAATGAAGTCATTAATAACAGTTCCTTGTACTGTACTTGATTCTGGGCTTTCTCCTGCCGAGACAAAGTCAGCGATCGCCTCCACTGATATATTAATCGCATTCAGAATGCATGCAGCTATTGCAGGTCTTGATACGGAAGTTCCAACATTGGGCATTTCTTATAGTCACAAGACCCAGGGACTTTTTCAAAAGCTCGGTATGCTTGATTGGGTCATAGACAATGATGCTGCAATGTTTGAAAATATTGAAAAAAAACTCGATTCTCTCAAGGATCGGCGAGCAGAAGTCCAAGCGCACTTATCTGCTGTGTTACCCGTATTAAGGGCGAGTGCAGAAGAGAATATCGAGTTGATTGAAAAGGTACTTGTCAGTGATTCATAGTTTTGCGATAGCATTTGAAGCCAATGGGTTCCTTGATTCATTACCCACCCCAAACAAGTCTGTGACATCAATATGCCTATCGCACGCACACTGCTGGTTATCAACACCGTTTGCTGAGGACTTTGTCGCGTGCACAAAACAACAGAAAAATTGGCTGGTTTGTTCAGGGGCATTAGCGAGTAATCAAAATTTGCAAAAATGTATACTTGAGCATTTAAATTCCGGGGACGATGTTGCTTCGGTTGCAGGTAGTATTCAGGGGCAGTTTTCCGCGGTCTGTTATATTCATGAGCGGCAACAATTGATTATGATAAGTGATCCTTCCGGCTTGCGTTCTCTGTATTATGCTGAAATTGGGGGAATTGTCTATATTGGAAGTGCTTTGAGTGCCTTGAAATCTATTGCTCCTGAATCTGTCTGTAGGCCAGATGTAGATATAGAGGCCTTCCTTTTTCGTTATGCGTACTTACCCTTGGGAAAGACTGTTTATGTCGGTGTGCATGAATTAAGGCCTGCCCATTATCGGATATATAATGTTTCCGATGGTTCTCTGGAAGAGAAGGGAATTATCAAGCTCGAGTCAACTCTGACTGGTCCTGACATCATTAATCAGCAGTCTCTTCATGACACCTTGATCAGTGTAACTCAAAAACAATTAAGGGGTCACAAGAAAGCGGGTGTCTTGCTGGGCGGTTTTGATTCTGCATTGGTCGCTGCACTGTTAGTCAAATTGGGCGTTGAAGTAGAAACCTTCAGCTTTTCCTACCAGGATGTCAGTTTTAACCAGCCTCTGGTCACTGAGTTATCGCATTATCTAGGTGTTAAACACCACTGGATAGATATTAATCCTTTGGTGATTAAAGAAGGTTTTCAGAACTATTCTGAAAACTGCAGTATACCAACTATCTGGCCAAATTATGTTATCCAGACCCAGCATATTTGCAAAATTATGGCTGAAAAGGGGATCAGGGCGTGTTTCAGTGGCGACGGTTGCGACACCGCTTTTATGGGGTACCCAAGTACTTACAGGCGCGGAGGCATTTATCAGCGATTGCCTAAGATCCCCTTTATGCTTTCATTATTTCTGGTCAGGCTCCTGAATATTTCACGTTTGGAGTATGTTTTAGGGCACATATTTCGAGTGTTGGTTTCACTATTGAGAGCGTCGAGTTATAGGATAGAGCAACGGCCTTTAAGGAGCTTTCAATTGTTTGATCCTTGCTCTTATTCGCGGTTAAACAGACAGGCATCACCGAACTGGGAGAAATATGAGTGGGTAATTGAAAGTTCCGAACAAAAAATAGATGGAAGCAGTTATGAACGGAAAATGTATTTCGGAAAAAGCCTGATTTCACCAAATCGAGCAAAATTAACAAGCTCTTCTGACATCGGGGGTTTTGTCATAGAATCACCATACTTGCATCCCGAGTTAAAAGCTTTCGCTTCCCAGATTCCCGATGAACTACTTCGTCCAATCGAACAAGAACAGGCCAAAGAGGGAAAATTTCTTCTGATGAGTATGGCTGAGCAGCAGGGCTTACTTCCGGCGGCAATCATTTACCAGAAAAAGGTTGCAGCTATCAGGTCGCCGATTGATAGTTGGTATTCAGGACAACTTAAATCATATTTGTTAAAGCTTCTCGAGTCATTACCTGGCAGCTATGATCATGGCTACGTTGATTTTCTACTTCGTGATCTTTGGGTAGAAAAAATCTATAAAAAACATTTCTCGGATGATTTTGTTGTTAGCTTGGGGGCTTCACTATTGATTACGTATGCAACTTTTTTCGATCATAGTAACGCGCCCTAACTTCGCTTTAAAATAAAACACTGACTTGGATACCAGTTTTTAAATAGCTCGATTATTGCTAAAGGAATGTATTGCCCGATTTTTGTTTCACAGTAATATTTTTGGGGCTCCTTCAATAGTTTTCCATAATAATCAAAGCATTCTAGCTGGTGCTGATGAAAAAGCTCGATCAATCCTTTTAATTTTAGTACCTGGGTATTGCCGATATGGCCAGCCATAAAAGGTGAGCTTTTATTGGGGCAGCCTATATAGATTACTCCAGAAGGTTTTAGTGTGCGAATAATTTCCAGTAAATGAAGATTTTGGTCTTCGAGATGTTCAATAACATGGTGTGAAATAATAATGTCAAATTGCTGGTTATCAAATGGAAGTTTTTCGTTTTTGACGAGTTGAAAGTGATATTTGTGGTCTTTTTTGCTACGCTTATCGTCAACATCAACAGAAAAAACATCATTTTTTATTGAGAAATAGTCACTGATTTGGCCATTACCGCATCCGATATCGAGAATTTTTTTTCCACGAATACTTTCTTGAAGGAAGTCCTCGAGAAACGCCTTAATCATTTTAGCTTTAAGTGAGCGATTGAGTTTTGAAACTGGTCCTTTACTCTTGATTAATCGTCTTTCTTTTTCAGCCAAGCTGCCACCTCAATAATTGCGCCAAAGCATGCCAGGCCAATTTGCAGGCCAAATGAAATTAGGGCATACCCCATTGCTTGGTCGGCACTCAAGCCTAAGTAACCGAATAGTGTCACAAAACCAAGCTCTCTTAAACCAAGACCGGCAATGGATATGGGAATATGGGCTATCAGTAATATCATAGAACGGGCCCAGGCTACTTCAATCAAGCTGACCGGCAATGAAATGGCCATAGCTGTCAGATAGGCACTTATAATAAAAAGAATATAGCTTGAGAAAGATGCACCCACAGTGAAAAAAATATTTTTCCGATCGGAAAGTTCAAGACTTTTGATGCTTTTAAAAAATAATTCAATTTGATTGTTAACTCTACGGAGCTTTAAAGTTGTTAAAATTGACTTGCTAATTCGGTTAGTGATGGTGAGAATATTACTCGAAAGAAAGCATGATAATAATGTTGCCAAGAGTATAAAAAAAACAACCAGCGTTATCAGGATTGGCGATGGGACTGTCTTGGTTTCCGTTAGGTAATAAAAATATAATGAGCCAACTGAAAGAAAAAAAAGAGTCAAAATTGCATCAAATGTCAATAAAGTAAATGATTTTCTACCATCTGAGAGAGCTCTGTATTTGTACCAGCGAATAGTGGTGACAATACTCCTCGGTAAAAAAATGGTGTAAAAACGTAAACCAAGATTTATCAATATAAGTTTAATAATGGAAACCTTTCCCGAAATGTTCATCAGCTTCCATATCATTACAGATTTACAAATAATGGTGCCAACAAAGTTAATAAAAAAAGAAAAAATAAGAATTAATGGGTTGGTGCTAACTATTGACAGCCAGAGATTTTCCAGGTTGACGAGGGTAAAGCAATAATAGAGAACCGATATCGAAAAGCCAATTTTAGCGATGATAATAGCATATTTTTTAAATCTTTCCATAAATCAGTTTTTGAAAGAAGTGCCCGTAGATATTGTTCACTATTAACCGGTTAATAATATTTTTCTATATAACTGAGTATGTTTTTCTGCAACTACCTCCCAGAAGTAGGGAGAAATTCTTTCAATTTGCTGTTTTCTGAGATCCCCAGACCAGGTATTAATTTTTTTATCGATTAGCGCCGCTAGGTTTTCACTGGTTAGTGTTTCGCATACATAGCTCGAATCAATGGCGAGTAAGGGGAGCCCGCCCTCTTGCGAGGTTATTATCGGAGTTCCGGATGCGCATGATTTGGATGCGGCACCTGACTGTGCGTTGAATTTTCTATAAGGAAATATGCTGTAGCGAGCAATTTTTATCAGTGCCTGAAGTTCATTTTCATTTATAAAGTTCAGTTTGTAAAGAGTATTGTCAGGTTTTCCTTTTGTAGCATTTTGGAGTATATCCTGACTTTGTCGACTGTTTCCCAGTAGCCTGCTGAGCAATATAGATAGGGGGTTGCTTCCATTCCAACATCGGCCGGCGATAACCAGCCTTGTGTCAGGATGATTGGGGCCGATCTCTCTCCATGCATCCAGCAGGATGTCGACACCCTTGTAGTAACGAATATTACCAAAGTACAACAGATATTTATATTCAGGGGACAATCTAGCAATTGCATAATCTGCTAATGTGGCCTGCTGGATACCTGAGAATCCGGAGTTCTCAATACCGTGTGGAATGACTGTTACTTTGTTTTTCTCAATTGCCAGATTATTAATTACACTATTTTTGCCTTCATCTGTATGAACGATAATATGGTCGACTGTGCGCAATAATTTTTTTTCCAACCAAGAAAAAATAGGAATCGCCTCATGTTGTGTGGCATTATGAAGAGTCAGAATAACTGGAATTCCCCGTTTTTGGGCTTGCTTGGTTACGCCAAGTTGAATATGTGCGAGAATCACACTCCAGTATTGTATATGTAGAAGGTCAGGATTGCTGGCCAATGGTTTACGCCAGGTTCCAGGTTTTGCATAATGAAGATAAGCGTATTTATTGCTACTCGGCTTGTTCCCGGAGGCTGGATAAATAAATTCAGGATAAGCCTTGAGGTAATCATTTCGTTGTAAGGTAAGTCCTGTACATTTTCCCAGCGCCTTTGCCAGACCATCACTGTAGGGGCTTATACCTCTTATTTCGGGTCCGAAAGTTGAAAGCATATTGACGGTTATACTTTTGTTCACGACAATTTTGTTTGATAGTAGAATATATGTTTATTTTATTACCATTGATCCTCAGCCAGCTTCAATCGATGCTGTGGAGAATTTGCCCCCCACTCATAGAACAACCTGCCGCCTTTTTTTAGTGGAGGACATGGCTGTTATTAAACTGCCAATTCAAATGAACGCAGCATCATTACAATATGAACTTTCTGGTGCGCCAGGCCAAGCTTAGCTGATCTTTTAAGCAGAAAGGAGCTTACCATATAAATTGTTGGTTGGATATGTAGGAAACCGGGCGATTGTATTTGGTAACTGATGTGGTCCAGTAAGAAAGGATAGTTCTTTTAGCTGCTTTTTTTAATTCCATCTTTTTCTCAAACTCTCTTGGGCTGAGATAACCCAAATATGAAAGTCACCTTTTGTTGTTGTAGAACATCTCGATGTAATTAGTGGACCTTTGAAAAACGCCATATTTCAGATTAGCAGGTCAATTCATGCCAATCTGACAATCTACTCCTGCCCTGCCATAATCTGCCAAACAAAAAATGAAGGACAAAAAACAACAAAACCTCCCTCAGCTTTCTAAGGATGATCCTGATATTGTGACCTGTACCACATAAGAGGGCATCGATCCTGTCGCCCAGGCTACCCTTCAAACAATTCTGGCTGAGCCTGCCATCTGTTCTATATAACCAATAACTGGCTCAACCGCACTTCGGCGTTTCAACTCTTTTCTGATCGTCGGGGTAACATTGTGCCTCTGGCTTGAGATGAAGACAGCAGTATCAGTGACGCCATGACTAGGTAACCCCGGTCAACATAGCACCGTTCAGGCTGTAGACCAGTCAGCCTGACTACCTCCTCAAGAGCCGTCTGCAGGGTCTGGCTATCATAAGGAATACCAAGCAGTGCCTGCATGCCGACAACAAAATTGTCACGGCTGGTTGTAGCAACACTCACCTCAATCCCAAACTTATATTGAGCAGCCCTTGATATTGAACACATGACAGCGATGCAGCAGCCGGTCAAGCTGAGCTGTGGTCATCACCTCGTCATCGGCAATGACCACAGCTCAGTCACGCACTGGCTTATTGGTCGTGAGCATAATGCTGCCACGCTGGTATCTATAACTCACCAAACGAAAGAAAAGCGCAGCTTCTAGCCGGGTAAGCGTCTGAGAGCTGACCTCATCAATGATTAGAAGCGCTACCAACTCCGCTGTTCGGGGGCACTAAACGGGGGGCATCCAATAGGCGCATTCCTTTTTCAGGTACGCGTTATCAGGATGAACCTTATTTTATAGATAATAATGAATAATACCGATTGTTTGAAAGTGTCTTACTGTTATCCTGGAAAAAAGATGCCATCAGCCTTCTCTCCCTTTCATTTAGTTGATTCAACCAGTTTTTTACAAGGTCATTTCTTAACAAAATGCATTCAATATCTTTTTCTTGTAATTGAGATATTATATCGCTTACTTTTTGGGAAGATGAAAGAATGTCCCTTAAAACACCAGGTCTTGTTGGACGGTCAAACACTGGAATAAAATCCATATAATAGCCACGATTTCCTAGAAAAAGGCAAAGGACTCTGGCGCCAGCCTGCAAATTGTTGTTTGCATATTGGATGACAGGGTATTCTGGGTAAAATCGTGAGATGTATTGATCTCTGCTAACTTCTCTACTTAAGTATGAAAGAGGTTGAACAACCTGCACTTGCTGAACAATGTAAATGAAATTGTATGCCAACATGGCACAAGGTATAAACAAGCCAACCAACATTAACCAGAAATAGTAGTGAGGAGGGCACAGCTTTCTGAAAATATAAGATATATTCTGTAATCCAAAGATTGAAAGTATTGCGAGTGGTGGAATGATGCAGGCAATGTATCTGACTCTCAGGACTCCCTGAAAAAATGTAATAAAGAAAAACAGTACTGAAAAATAGAGAAGAAATTTCATTTCAAGTTTAAGATTCTTCTCGTTAGACTTTCTGATAAAAGCAAAGAAAGGAAGCAGAAAAAGAAATGGATTAAGTTTTCCATCAAAAGATTTGGGGTGCCCGTCTTCTCCTTCAAAAAAAAAGCGGATTGGTAATAATAATGTTTGCCACCATGATTCATCGTATAAAATTTTCCGTGTTACAAACACGTTCTTTTTAGGGGCCAGATTAATCTTCGATTCATGGTTGGTAACGATGTCTTCTTGGAAAGTTATAGCTTTTTTATGGATATTTTTAAAAAATGTATCATGCAATGGGTATATTGGATTATTCGTTAAAATGTAGTTTCTGATGAGCCAAGGTGAAAAAGTGGAAATAGTGATAATAAAAAAAGCCAAAAAATAAGAGATGCATTTTTTCGTAAAATCTGTAGTTGTGTTAGTGGTTCTTGTGTAAATGAGCGGCGTAAATAATGACAAAATAAAAATTGTAATTAAACCATTATATTTGCTACCTGCTGCCAACCCACATGAAATAGCCGCAAAGAAAAGATATCTGTATTTATAGTTAGATTTTGACCATTTGAGGAGAAGAAAAAGAGATAGATTTGAAAAGAACATTAACCCCAGGTCAACATAGACCGTAATGGATAGCTTTACTATGATGGGTATTGAGAGGAAAAAAATAACGCCTAAGAGTGCAAACAGTCTCCCTGAATTTTCTTTTAGATAATTGTAAATAAGAAATGCTGTAGCAAGTGCAAATGAAAAATGAATATATTTGGGGAAGATGTCGTTTCCCCAATAAAGTGGAATTGTGTAAAGCAATTCCAGATTCATCGGATAGTATGAGAAAGGGATTTCTGGGATGGGGGCAATGTTCCCATTTTGAATCCAGAGTTTCGGAACAAACAAATGGTGCGTTAAAGCATCTCTGCTGACTGGTGGGACACTTCCAAGAATGAAAATTGAAATAATAACAGATGAAAGAAGAACGAATAATAATATGTTGACTAGATTCCTTTGTCGGGGATCCTGAGAAATCATTCAATAATGCCGTCAAAAATTTTTGGAGGAATCGAGCCCACATACTTTTCATTATTTATTACAAAAGTTGGTGTAGCTGTAATTTCAAGCTGCATTCCTCTCCTAATATCTTTTAGCAGTATTGTTCTGATTGTTGGATTCTTGATTGCCATAGAAAGTTCTCCGGCAGTAAAATCAGTTTTATCAGCAATTATTTTGGTATTAAAATTTTCGGATTTTTCACCTAACTGGTAAAGAGCATCGTTCATCAGCCAAAATTTATCATTATAGGCAGCATAAATTCCTAAATAGGCCATCTTAGCTGAACCAACATGAAAAGGTGTTGGAACAATTATACTGTTAACTGTATGATCCATTGGGTAGTGATGATGGATTAATCGGATTTTATCAGGGTATTCTGATATTAATTGACGAAGCATGAAGTGCATTTTTTTGCATTGAAAACATTGGTAATCAGAATATTCCTCTATTGTAAGTACTGGTTCTTTCGCACCAATCCACGGGTTGCCTTCTTCCGTCAATCCATGGTCTATGGCGGTTGAGGATTCCGGAAAGTCGAACTGCCAGTAGGCGGGAAGAAAGAGCTTTAAACAGATTACTAATCCCGCAATACCAACTATGTTGCCTGTAACCAGTTTGGATCTAAAGATCTGATGCACCCCGTCTCCGACGCCACGCCAGAATTTGCCACTCCCAAATCGGCGAATGATGATCCAACTCGCAAACCACAAAGAAAAATTGATGGCGTAGCTGGTCAAACAGAGGATGCAATAGGCTTTAATTTTGGTAGCCGATATATAGCCGAAATAGAGTGATGCAAGTGTGTATGCGGCACCCAGGAGAAATATGAGATACCATATTGTTTTTACATCTTTTGAATTACGCAGTGTTCCTAAAAATAAGACAAAAAACAGAAGGTACGCAAAAAAACCCCAGATTGCCAATGGAAGCCCCAGGAAAATAGACCAAGGGCTTTGGGAAACCGTATCGCAGTTAATCGACTTAGAGAGTGCGCAAAAACTACTGAAGACGATATTCGTGTAGTTCTGGTAATGAGAGTAGGCTAGATAGCTCGTATCGGCAAATCCCAGGAGTAAAAGGATGAAAACCGGAACCGTGTAGTAAGTATAAGGAAGTCTATTTAGTTGCTTGGTATTGCTCATTAACTGATTTTTATTCATTGATATGTTAATCACTTAATTGTGCTACAGCCCTTTGAGCGGTTTCGATGATAATAGGTGAAATTAAATCAACGTTGATGGGTACTGCGGCATATTCCGTTCGGAGATTGTCCAATCGGTACGTTAAAAATACCAAGCCTTCTTTGCTCAAGAGTTGTAAGGCGTATTGATGGGCTGAATCTCTGTCTTCTGCAAGCAGACGATTTTCAATCAGGCTGCAAAATATTCTAAAATCATTAGGGTTATAAGCGAGAGCCCATTTAAGAAACAACATTCCTTGTTTTATATGACCTGCTCGGCTTAAGGCTACTCCGCTGTTATAGAAGTAGCGATTCTTGTTGTAGATTGTTCGCTGTATGGCTTGAAAACTATTAATAGCGGCCTCTTCCGGGCGCCCCAGCCATAGGAGTAGCAGCGTTTTGAGATTATAGAAACGACTTTGCAAATCGTTTTCTGAGAGAACTATATTGATCTGCTCAAGTGATTGTTCAAAATTTCCGTGGAGCGCCAGTGCATTTGCGAGATCGAATCGCGCATTGATGAATTTTGGATTAAGTTGTAAGGATTGGTGATAGTAATTAATTGCTTTATCGTGCATGCCGTAATTAGCGTATATTTTCCCAATATTATCGACAATTGCTGGTTTGAAGGAAGTACGCGGGCTTTCTTTCTCTAGTGCCTGATGTAGTAATGCTGTTGATATTATTAGGTTTTCTGCTGTTTTTTCTTTCTGCCAGCCGTAGATCTCTCCAAGTTTAGCAAGAGGTCTGGCATTGTCAGGCGCTTTCCTCAAAGCATCTGCCCAGAGTGATTCTTCCGTTGCCCAGACAGCATTGCGAGTATAAGTCCCTAGACCAATCATTATGAGAAGAAATGGGATTGCAGCAATCAAAGTTCCATGCAAAAGCCGATTTTTTCGAACACTGGCATTGAGCGCATAGACAATACCAGCAGATATCGGGAGGAACAGAAAAAAAGATGGCAGGTAGTTACGGTGCTCAAATATCAGTTCAAGAGGAATAATTGTTGATTCGACAAGATGATTAATGAAAAAAAACAAAATAGCAAAGCTCAGCAGCGGATTTTTTTTATATCGTATAACAGCGAAAATGATCAGTGCGGATATGAGGAGCATGGCGGGCAGGGTCGTCCATGGGTGAAACATCGATGTTGCCAAGGGAACGCTGTGGTCGATCGATAAACGAGATGGATTGGGGTAGAGCAGAAGGGAGAGATAAAAAAGGAGGATGTATGGCTGGGTCAGCAGGCGTTCGTAAACGGAAAAGGGTCTGCTCCCAATTGGATCAAAAAAATCTACAAAATAGTTGTGATCGAAAGCATAAAATAGGGCAGCGAGTATAAAGCAGATATTCGCGATGATGAGCCCGACAAGAAATACTTTCGAAGTTCGATCATCTTTCTTGTACAAAAATATTATTTCGATCAAGAGCAGGCTCGGAATCAAGGTAATTGCATTCTCTTTGCAGCCCAAAGCCAAGAAGAAGAATGAAAGTGTGAGAAGTAGATATGTCAGGGTTGATCGGTTTCTTCTAGCGTGGCGTGCGCGGATATAGGCATATATCGCGAGGACAAAGAACATTGCAGCCATGGACGCCATACGCTGGACGATATAAGTGACTGCTTGAGTCTGTACAGGATTTATTGCCCAGAGAGTTGCGGCAAGTAGCGCGATTGATATTATGTTTTTTGGAGAATGTTGTTTAAGTGATTGGAGTAACAGAATGATCGTTTGGTATAAAAAACAGGCGGAAAGGATATGAATGATCAAGTTGATAATATGATAACCTGTCGGATTATCTTTACCGACATACCAATTTAAGGCAAAGGAAATATTTGATATAGGTCGGTAAATTTCTCCTTCTGCATAAGGTTTTGCTAAAAATGATTTCAAAAATAGATCAGGGTATATATTTTCTATGTGTAATGAGTAGTTGTTAATAATGTTTGGAACATCATCTAAATACCAACCTGTTGATATAGTATTACTATATATGAATATAATAAATATAGAAAAAAAAAATTTCGAAAAATTGTTGTTTTTGACATTTTATAGATTCGTTAATATATTAGGTAATATAATAAATAATTCTAATTTTTTATTTTAAAATGAGAAATAAAAAATTTGTGTAAAAAATGTTCCGATTATTAATTAAAAAATCATCAGTAAGTATAAAACACCAGATTTATTTCGATATTCTTTTTGATGAAAAAAAACAAAATGAATCTTTCTAAATGATCTTTTCAAATAGATAAGTATTTTTTTTGATATATGAAAAATAGGTGATAGGTAAAATTTAAAAATTTTAATGTTAGAGAATCGAAAAGATGCCATTCGTAGTGGCATCTTTTCGATTCTTTTAATAGTATTTACTTCAACTTATTGTGATATTGCTTTCAGATAAACGTTGTTGCCATCCCAAAAACCTTTTGGGTCGAGAGCAGCAGTTGCACCAGCTTGATAGTCAGCAGGACATCGGCCTGATCCATCTGTTACTGTAACCGTAATAGCTACGTTAGGATCTGCAGGAGGAGTGACTGTAAAGGTGTTTGTACCACTTATTGAGAGTTCTTTCCATCCGCCGGCTTTCAAATCAGCATCGGCTATGTCGATATGTGATGGGATGGCAAAATAATCAGCTATCGCACCAGCTACTGCATTTGCATCACTTTCAGCTTGGGAGCAGAATGCTTTATTACGATAAGCAATAAAGTTTGGGATGGCAATTGCAGCCAGGATACCGATGATCGCGATTACGATCATGAGTTCGATCAGGGTGAAGCCTTTCTCGTTGTGATTGATTCTTAGTTTTCTCATGTTTTCCTCCTTTTGGGGTTTTTTGTCTTTTTCTGCCGTATGGCGAGATCGTTGTTCTCTTTATAGCAATGTGCATGCCAATTAATATGAAAATCGTTTGTTTTTGTTTTATATATAAATATATCAAACAGATAAAGTGATTTTAGTTTGAAGTATCGTTCATTTCTACTATTTGTTTTGCTATGTTTAAAAAAATTTGTGTGACAATAGGAAGCAGCTTTGTGACAAAAAGTGTCACTATTCGGTCGTTACTCTCAATTTTGTTATTCGGTGTTTTCGTAAAAGTGTACGCCGTCTTCTGCAATCGGTGCCTCATAAAGCTATTCATCTTTTTTAAAAAATGTGCCACAATACCAGAATGACAAAGAAATTGAGTGTTAAAAGAGATTTATGAAATTCTCAGGCCTGAAAGCATCCATTGCCGCGACTCTGGTGATGCTGCTAAGCGTGGCGCTTGTGCTTGGGAACATTGTAACCGTTGTTTTCTGGCAGAAGAGCCTTGTTCATGCCGAGATTGCAAAAGCTCTGGCGATGATTGGCGTCATCGAGGAACTCTTCGAGACAGAGATAAAATCGGGAAAAACTGTTTCCTCGGAGGATTTAAAAAGGGTTGTTGAAAAGTCTGAGAATCTTGAATTTTCTGTTCTCTATTATAATGGAAGCAAAACATTACAGTACCCTGTTGATCGTGAGAGTAACACTTTCGAGCAGACGGTCAGAAATTCAGGACTGAATCAGCAGGAAATTGTAACCGTGAAAGGAACAAGGTGGGCGGTAGTATCATTTGGGGGAAAAGCGCTCCTTGTGGCCAGGCCGGTACTTGCAGACGTCCAGAAAAATTCAGCCCTGGGTCTTAGAATCGAACTTGAGCCTGTTTATCAGGTGGTAAAAAATAATCTTAAGGTTTTACTTGTCTACCTGCTGGTAAATGCGATAATTCTCTTTGTCATCGGGCTTTTCAGGATGTTCAGTCTGGTAGTAAAGCCTATTGAGCGGCTGGCAAGCGTGTCTGAGTCTTATCAGGTGTCTGACTCCTTGGCTTTTACCGGGGTTGAAGTTGGGAGCGAATTCAGTCAACTCTCCATGGCGCTCAACTCAATGCTGCTCAAGATTGAACTGGACCGCAAGCAGTTGAAAAAAACGGTAGATTCCCTTGAAGAGGCAAACAAGGAGCTTGTTCGAACCCAGAAAGAAATGGTTGAGGCAGAAAAGCTCGCTGCCGTGGGCCGGCTTTCGGCAGGTCTTGCCCATGAAATCGGTAATCCGCTGGGGATCATTCAGGGCTATGTCGAGCTTCTCCAGCACGCAGATATTTCTGCTGAGGATAAACGGCAATTTGCCGGTCGAGCCTTGAGCGAGCTCGATAGAATTAACCGTCTCATCCGCCAGCTTCTTGATTTTGCGCGGGCAACCCCGCAGCCATTCGAGGAGTTTTCTCTCAATAGCGTTGTCCTGGAACTTCAGGAAATGTTTGCAACCCAATATTCCCAGTCGAAAATAGAGTTTCTCATTGAAATGGAAGATGATTGTGTCGTGGAGGGTGATCGCGACGGTATCAAGCAGGTATTGCTCAATTGTTTACTAAACGCTGCAGACTCGATAGATTTGTGTACTCATAAGCAGGGTGGTAAAATTCACATATCAGTTACCCTTGCTGAGGATGGTGAAACAACAAAAAATATTCTTATCAGAATTGAAGACAGTGGGGTGGGAATCAGAGATGATCAGCAGGCTTTGTTGTTTGAACCGTTTTATTCCACCAAAGATTCGCAGAAAGGCACAGGTCTCGGGTTGTCCGTGTCACATTCCATAATAGAACGGCACGGGGGAAAAATGTGGATTGAGGGGAAAGAGGGCAAGGGCGCTGCTGTCAGTATCGAAATTCCTCGGAAACAAACGGTTGAGGTCTAAGGTTGGAAGAGACGAACGTTCTTATCATAGATGATGAGCAAAACATGCGCCATATGCTCAAGGTGATGCTTGAACGTTATGGCTACAGGGTATCAACCTCTCCAGACGGTGCACAGGGTCTGGAGCTGATCAGAGAGCATCACTTTGCTTTTATCCTCTGTGATGTGAGGATGCCCGGAATGGACGGGCTGACATTTCTTGCCAAGGGAAAAGATGCTCTGGCTGATTCCACGGTCATAATGATGTCTGCTTACGGCAGTATTGACACGGCCCTTGAGGCCATGAAAGCCGGGGCGTATGATTTTATTTCCAAGCCGTTCAAAACCGATGAGGTACTCCTCACCTTAAAAAAAGCTGGAGAGCGGGAGCAGCTGAAACGAGAGAATGTAGCGCTCAAGAGCCGCATCGAGGAAATCAGCTCAGGTGTACAATTCAGCTCGATGGTCGCCGTCAGTGAACAGATGCAGAAATTGTTCACTATGGCGGAGAAGATAAGCCAATACGATACGACTGTGCTGATAACCGGTGAGTCGGGTACCGGCAAGGAACTGGTTGCCCGCGGAATTCACAAGAGATCGCCTCGTCGCGATAAGCCCTTTGTCGCGGTTAACTGCGGGAGTATCCCTGAAAACCTTTTGGAAAGCGAACTCTTTGGCCACGTGAAGGGGGCTTTTACCGGGGCGGACAGGAATAAGAAAGGGTTGTTCGAAGAGGCAGACGGCGCAACCCTGTTTCTTGATGAGATTGGTGATCTGCCGCTTGCCATGCAGGTCAAACTGCTTCGAGTCCTCCAGGAAAACGAGGTCAGGCCAGTTGGTTCAGGCCAGACAATTGGCGTTAATGTCCGAGTCCTGGCGGCAACAGCTCAGCATCTTGAGAAACATGTTGTGGGCGGCCAGTTTCGAGAAGATCTCTATTACCGACTGAATGTCATGCCGATTGTCGTTCCGCCGCTGCGCAATAGAAAAGAGGATATCCCGGTTTTGTGTCACCACTTTGTTAAAAAATTTAATAAAAAGTTTGAGCGTGATGTGAAGGGTCTATCCCCTGAGGCGCTCAAACTTGTCCTGGAGTACTCATGGCCTGGCAATGTACGGGAGCTTGAAAACGCCATTCAGCGGGGCATGGTCTTCACTGAATCAGGATATATTGAAGCTGATCACCTGCCCGATTCATTGAGGGTAAAAAACCATTTCCAAGTACTTCAACTCTCTCTGGAAAATTCCGCTTCCGATTTGTCCCTGAAGGCTGCCCAAAAGCAGCTTGAAGCCAAGTTGATAGCACTTGCTCTTGCCCGTTGTGAAGGTAATAAAAGCCGGGCGGCAGTACTGCTTGAGATGAGCTATCCGTCACTGCTCAGTAAGATAAAACAATATGCTCTGTAGGATGATTTCTACCGTTTGTCCTGGTTGCTGAGCCTCTTGAGTGCCGCAAATCGGCACCTTGTTATTAAAAAAGTTTACAATCCGCTTTCAATTTCGTAATTTAGATACCTGTCTAAATAAACAATCGCTGTTTAAACTACCTGATATCAAAAAGTAATTCAGCTTGTTCCTCATCTGGAACTATTATTGCAAAGGTCTCACGTAGTATTGTCTAATAATCCTTCTAACGTTTAAAAGGAGTTTCTGTGAAAATGCTGGAAGAACAAAAAGTGCAACCAGGCTGCAGGGGGTTCACCCTTCTTGAGGTGATGATGGCTATGGCGATTTTCAGCATCGGAATTCTGGCGATCGTCGGTATCCAGCACATGATCGTTCGGGGAAACACCAACGGTAATGTTGTCACCCAGCAGTTAATGCTGGCGCAGCGGGTAATGGAGCGCTTGAAAAACAACGCGGCTCCCAGCTCCCTCTCATCTTCGGTCCAGAACGATGTCGACATGAACGGCGATAATGGTGGTCCTTACACAGTCCGCAGTACCGTCACCAATCCTATCGGCGGAAACAGTTCACGGTTTATCACGGTCACGGTGACGAAGGCGGGGCCTGGCGGTCATCCTCTGACGATTCAATCACTTACCCATGGTAACGGCATATGAGAACAAAAGAAAATTTCAGATGCTTTCGAGCTGGGAATGATGGTTTTTCCATGGTTGAACTGATGATTGCAATCTCAATCGTGGGAGTGATTCTTATCGCACTTTCAGCGACCTTTCAACGTTCCGGACGACTCTATACGACCCAGAATGTCAGCGCGGCGCTTCAGGAGGAAGTCCGTGCCGCCGTTGAGATAATGGCGCGGGAAATTCGAATGGCCGGGTATGACCCGTTCAAGACAGGCGATTTTGAGATCAAGACGGCAAGTGCCACCCACCTCATGTTTACGCTCGATCTCAATGAGGATGGTCTCGTCAATAATACAGGTTTTCCCAACTGCGAGAGACTGTCATTTCGCTATTCCAATGCCAGTGAATCACTACAGATAATCTGCGGGGAAAGCACCGGCGGGCAAGATGTGCAGACTCTCATCGGGGGGAACAATACCGACACCAGGGTTACCGCAATGGACCTTGATTACATGGATAATCAGAATAATTCGACGAACTTTATAGAGGATATCAGGGGCGTTGTTATCACCCTCACCGCAGAAGCACCTGCCGGAAGACAGGGGATGATAGAAAAAAGTTATTCCACCTGGGTTGAATTTCGTAACGCGGCTCCGAACGCGGCCTACAACTAGAAACCATTGTCTGTGAGAACGTGATATGAGAGAGCTGATCTCAATGAAAAGAACCACAATACAAAACGAGCAGGGCGCTGTCCTGGTCGTGTCGCTGCTGATGCTGGTGATCCTGTCCATCATGGGAGCCTTTGCCATGACCATCAGCATGATTGAACAGAAAGTGACCTTGAACAGTGAAGTATTCCAGCACAATTTCTATTCTGTTGAAGGGGCAACGCTTGAAGCTGCTGCCATTATTGATCAGACAGATGATGCCACCCTGCTAAACAGTGGCGCATTTCCGGCCTGGTTAAAAGCGCAGAATCCCGCCATCAATATGAGATTCTCCAACCAATGGCCAAGTGCCCTGATCGCCCCGGCCGAGACAACACTCAATGGTGTTCCGACCAATATAACCCCGCCCGGTTATGCCTCGGATGGCACTGCCGGCGGAGACCGAATCTGGAATGCCGCAATTGACAACGGCATCTGCGCCGGGGGAAGTCTCACTGACCCGACCAAGGAAGAGCACTGTTACGATGTCTACGGGATGTATGACGTAAAGCGTGGTGCAGGCAAGGCATACACCGGTCGGATGATGATGACGGTTGGATACAAGAAAGTTCTCTATTACTAAAAGAACCATAAAAAAGATGAAAATCATGTCACACAATAAAAGCAGTATCAAAGCAGGGGAAACCAAGATGAAAGAAAACAGGATCCGTCGCACTTTCTTGTTTGGCTGTCTGATCTGGCTGCTGGGACTCAGCGGCCCGGTTTATGCTCTTGATTACGAGATTTCAGTGTCGAGCCCCTCAGTTACTGAAGGGGGCAGTCTTGTTTTCACTGTTACGCTTGATCAAGCTGTCGCACCCTTTGAAATGGTGGTTATCGATTGGGCAACAACGGACGGCGGAACTGCGACCTCTGCTGACAGCGATTTTACTGCACTTACTGGTTCTCTTGATTTCTATACGGCCCAGTCTTCCCATACCTTTACTGTCAATACCTCTGACGACGATTTACGGGAAGCAGATGAAACAGTGGTGGTCCAGCTTTCTGTTGCTAATTGCTTTGGTGGCGGCTGCACGTATTCCTGGTTTAGTGGCAGTACAGCGACCGGCACGATAGTAAATGATGACCATGACATTGTTGTATCCGCAGTCGCCAGCCAGATTGAGGGCAATAGCGGCACCACCGCTTATACCTTCAGCATAGACGTCATTCCAGACATCACCGGGACAGAAACGGTAGAGATTGATTACAGGCTACAAAATGGTACCGCAAGCGTTGGCAGCGATTACACAGATGTTTCGGGTACCGTCAGTTTTTCCAGTGGCTCGACTGACCCCATTGATATTAATGTACCTATTGTCGGTGACACCCTATGGGAAGGTGACGAAACATTCTTTTTTGAGCTGTATAATGAAAATAATAATGTGGATAATTTTCCTGTTTCAACAACTGGTATTATTGCAAATGATGACACGGTCGATGTCCAGCTGACAACGGCCGATTTCACCGTTGACGAGGATGACCCGTCAGATATCACCTATACAGTGGTAATCGATCAAGCCCTGGTCGGCGCGGAGACGTTGACCGTCCAATACCGGACAACAGGCATATCGGCAGCTGCCGGGTCTGATTTCCAAAACACCACGGGACTGCTGACCTTTAACAGCGGAACCGGTACCTCACAGAACATAACGATTTCAAATCTGATTATCGATGATGCCATTTACGAGAACACGGATGAACAGTTCAGGTTCGAACTCTTCTCCCCCAGCAGCAACGCCACGATATCAGACGGTTTTGCACTAACCACGATTGTTGACAATGATCACAACATAACTATTGCCGCCGTCGGCTCTCCGGTGGACGAAGAGCCGACAGGGGAAGCACGATTTCAAATTCAAGCCACTCCTGTTTTTGCAGGTACAGATTCCGTTGTTGTAAATTACCAGACGATACCTGGAAGTGCAGTGGCGCCAGAGGATTTTACTGCAACATCAGGATCAGTAACTCTTGAGAATGGAAACAATCCTTTCTACTTGCCTGTCCCAATCATAAACGATGCTCTGCTTGAGCCTGATGAATTTTTTACGGTGGAGATATCCACGACAAGCAGCAATGCGACAGTTACCGTTCCCAGCGCCGTGATGACGATAACCGATCACGATTACCAGATATCCATTACCAACCTTAATGTCGATGAGGACGTCGGGACAGCCTCGTTCCTGGTATCGCTGGATCGCCTCCCGGAGGATGACGATGTTGTCAGCGTTTCTTATTCGACCATCAACGGTACGGCCATTGCAGGATCTGATTATACTGCGGTCGCAGGCGGCGTGGTCGAGTATCGCGGTCCGGGACATGCCTCCCCAACGATTGGCCAGCAGTATGCTACAGTACCCATAGTAAATGATGATATTGCTGAATTCCTTGAGACCTTCCAGGTACAGCTCAGCAGCCCGAGTGACAATGCAACGATCGTAGATGGACTTGCAGAGGGTAATATTTCCGACGACGACTACATGGTGAGTGCCTACTCTGATATTACCTTTGCTGAAGGTGGCGGTACGGCGCAGTTGACCATAGCCCTCAATCGCATGGTCGTTGGGAATCCAGTTGAATTTGCTGTAACGGTCCTACCCGCGCCCGACAGCACTGCCATTGGAGGCGGAGTGGATTTCATGGATCCGCCTGCTGCGGTAACCATACCAGCCGGATCAAGTTCGGTAACGATCGATATCCCGATTGTCGACGATGCATTTATAGAGCATGAAGAGCAAATCGTCGTTCAGATCGACCCCTCCAGTGGTAATGTTGTTGTAGACGGGGGAACATTACCTGACCACATCGCCGTAATAACGATTCCTGTTGACGACATCTACAGTGTCAGCATCAATGACCCGACACCGGTCGAAGAAGGAAATGTGGCCATCCCGTTTACCGTCTCTATTTCTCCTATCCCGACGGTAGATGATATCCTGTTTTCGATAGATTACCAGACGGCGGACGGTACTGCCCAGGCCAGCACGAATGATTATGTCGCGCTTGGACCTGCGACGCTGCCGATCGCTGTTGACGACGCAAGTGTCGACATTCTTGTAAATATCCTTGATGATGCCGAGGCTGAAGGGGCCACGGAGAATTTTTACCTGGATCTGAGCCTGAACGCAACTTCTGATCCGGACATCGTCACCTTCACCGATGCTCGCGGTATGGCGACGATTCTCGATATCCCTTATGTGGTCACGCCTTCATGGACGACGCCGGGCGGAGTCTTGAACCTGGAGATTACTTCTCCGGCCACCACGGTTCCGATCAGCAATGGAACCGCCGTCGGGATTCCGGACAACTCAGATGCCATTTTCACGGTCGACGCTGATTATGAAATTACCAGTGTTTCGATTGATGGGATTAATATACCTCTGGCTGGACCATTTCCAGCTGCTCTTGCGGGCTATGTTACCCAAATCATAAATGGCCCAGATGAGCATGTTTATATATTCAGGGATTTGGATACAGCCGATGGCGCCCACGCCATAAGCGCTCAATTCGATCACGAAGTGACCATGATTGCCAGCGGGCCCGGTACGATAACCGCGCCGGGATCTGTGACAATTGGGGGCACCTCGGTGCATGACGGTTCTGCCGGGGTGTATGCCGATCATCTGGCGTCGGAGACCTTCACCATAACACCAGACGGCGGAAACTGCGTGCTGGAAATCTTAGAGGACGGTACATCGAGCGGTGCATTCACCGGCTCGACCAACTTCGTCTCTCACCAGACTGCTGCAATAGACCATGACTTCGATCTTGAGGCGGTTTTCGGGGAGGTGGAGATCACCGTCATTCTGGGCGCTGATGACGGCGCCACCGGGACCGCCGAAGACCTGATCATCCAGAATCCTGCCAACGGCAGCGGCTGGCGGGCTTATGTTAACTCAATCGCTCCTGCCAATTTTATCAGGGAGGGAAATCATGGCGATTCATTTTCAATTCCAGGCGATATTCCTTTAGCAGCTCCCTGTGATGCCCGTTATATCATCATCCAGTATCTCGATGCCGATGGCTGGCTGAAACCAGCAAATGCCTCGCTGGATCTGAATTTCAATATGACGGATCAGATTGTCGAGGGACTCTATGATGCTGATTCCCATGTCCTGGAACTCGTCGCAACGAATGGTTCAATTACCGTTGATCCGGTTGGTGCGACCGCAGTGGGCACAAACCGGTATATCTACACCAGTGACTCGGATGTCATGCTGGTCCCGGTGCCCGATGTCGGCTGGTATTTTCATAACTGGCGCCAGGATGCCACCGGGACGGATGACCCGCTCACCATTGTCATGTCCACCGATAAAACAGTCGAGGCTGTTTTTGTCGAGGGCTGTCAGGACGTTGATCTGGACGGCTATACGGTAGGTGCGGGTACCAGCGGCTGCAGCCCGAGCCCGGAGATCGATTGTGACGACAGTGATCCGCTTGTCCACCCCGGGGCAACTGAAATCTGCGGGGACGGGGTCGACCAGGACTGCAGCGGCGGTGATCTCGCCTGTACTGGAGCCGATGCTGATGGAGACGGCGATGGTTTTACCCCAAACCAGGGTGACTGCCTTGATACAAACGCCAGTGTCTATCCCGGAGCCCTGGAAATACCGGGCAATGGTATTGATGAGGACTGTTTTGATGGTGACAAGACCTTGGGCACCGAGGTGACCTGTGTCGTTCCGGATGTCGTGCCGGCAAACGCCTCGAGGAGGCCGGCGCCGCCGCTTATCATGTTCCTGCTCGATGATTCGGGCAGTATGGACTGGGAGTTTATGACCAGCGCTGATAATCAGCTTTTTAACTCAAAATATTATGTCTACGATTATCATACAGATTCACGGAACTATCCAACGAGCGAATGGGACACCAGCAATAATCGACTGACAGAGACCGAACGCCGAATGTGGTTGAGCCAATGGTCAGGAGAGAACAGGATCTTCTTTAACCCCGACGTCGTCTACGATCCATGGCCGATGTGGGATCAGGTCGCGGCCTCGATTCCAGCCGGTGATTACGATGGAAGTGAGCAGATGCTGGTGCGCCCGCATGAAAATTATTATGACGCTGATAACTCAAGTTTTCCGGACCGCGCCTTTGCAGACGGCTTCGTCCATGCAGACATGGATGAACCGAGAAACAATACACTCGACCCCGTTGACGGACATTCCTGGTCGTATGTCGCTGACGATGGAACGGTAGACCGTCATGTTCTCAATCTGGACGCAGAATTTTTCAGTGTCAGGGCCTTTGACCAGGGCCAGCAGGTTATGGTGATGCGAGATGGTGGGAGCACAGGGCACGACACCCGTGCAGATGCGATTGGCTTGTCACTTAGAGACGATCTCCAGTTAAATACTCAACATTACTGGACCTGGTATGATACACCACCATATGACGGAGACCCTTCAAATGATGCACCCGAAATCATTTTTGACAATGAGGATGGAGCGGATATTTATACCGAATCTGATCACTGGTATGTATCCGGGGGAACTCATGACTGGGAGTGGGAGGGCAACCTGCATTTTACAGATGTTGAAGGTGAATCTGCAGCGTGGCGTTTAAATCTGACCGCCACTCAGGCTTCAGCCGGGAGTTATTATGTCTATGCCTGGATTGATGAATATTATGACAGTGATTCCAACGCCAGGTACACCATCTCCTATTATGATGCTGCCGGTGACCTGCAGTCCCAGGAGGAGCGGGTGAACCAGCGGCCAGATAATCCGGCCGGGGGCACAGTTGAGGGACCGCGCTGGATCAGAATCGGCAACCAGGCATATAATTTTGTCGAGCAGAGTGGCTCCACCGAGGTCAGCGTCAGAAACTCGCATTATTTTGTCTGGTCCGATACCAATGGTGATGATGTTCGTGATGTCGGCGAAATCTACCTGATCAATATCACCGGTAATGGCCACAACCTCGGAGATTATGCGCTCGAGTATTACCAGTTCAACGATCTCAATAGCAATGAACGTGTTGATGACGGGGAGTTGATCGAGCTTACCGATCCGTTGGACTATGCTGCAGTCAGACCGGTGAGATTTGATGAAACCGGGACGGAAATTACCGACGATGATGAACTGGCCTATGTCGTTCGGCAGAATTTTGCCGACTGGTATTCATTCTACCGGCGCAGAATGCTGACGGCGAAAGCCGCTGTCGGCTTGACTGTTGCCGACATGGACCGGGTCGAGCTGGGTCTGCACACCATTAACCGTTCAGCTTCTGAACCACTCCAGCTGATGGTGAATGCCGAAGGCGCGGAGAAAATTGACTACCTGAGAGCCATTTACGACATCGATGCGGTCGGCAGCACTCCTCTGCGCAGGGGCTTAAACGATGTCGGGCGATATTTTGAAGCCGGCACCTCCGGAGATACCGGGGTCCTGCTGACAACGGACGGTCTGCCCGCCGGCGACAACTCGGTCTTCTGGGATGCCACGGTTGATGATGATGCCGACAATATTGACGACAGCGGCGGCGAGTGCCAGCGGGCCTATGTCATTGCCATGACGGACGGCTATTACAACGGCAGCTTCACCATTGACAATCGGGACGGAGACTCTGTCTATGCCCTTAGCGATGGCATCTCCAATACGCTGGCGGATATTGCCGACGAGTATTACCACACCGACCTTGACACCAACCTGGCCAATCTGGTGCCGGCCAAGGCGTTTGACGACTCGGAAACCCAGCACCTGGTGACCTACGGTGTCTCCTTCGGGGTATTCGGCCAATTTGACCCGGATCTCTATCCCGATTGTTTGCCGGCCTGTGATACTCCGGGTGAGAACGGCTGTCCGGAGCTCGAAGAACTCGGCAAGGTAGATGATTGTATCACCAACGGTGACGGGGACATTGAATGTCGTACCTGTACCCGCGATTCAAGCAATGTCATCACCTGCTCGGCCGCTCGGTCCGTAGGGCCGTTTGACAACATGTGCCCGGACTGGCACACGTGGATCGGCACTGAGAATCCTCGCACGGTGGACGATCTGTTCCACGCCAGTGTGAACGGCAGGGGAGAATTCCTCAATGCCGCTGACCCGGCTGAGCTCGTTGCCTCGCTGAAGGCGATAAAGGATCTCATCGAGGAAAACGAGGGGACCGCGTCGTCTGTCTCCATCAACGCCAACAAGATCGAGGCCAATACGCTGTTGTTCCAGACCTCGTATGACTCGGGCGACTGGAGCGGCGACATCGAGGCAAAATGCCTCGACACCCGCGGCAATGTCGCCCCGTGTGACGGCGTAACCTGTGAATCCTCCTGCAACGAGAACTATGAAACCTGTATCGGCCTCTGCACGATTGGTGATACAGACTGTGAGGAGGTCTGCATCAACGCGCGCAGCAACTGTTATACGAGCAACAACTGCGAGAGTTACCAGACCTGTTCCGGCGCCCACACTTCCTGTGTTGATGCCTGCAGCGGCAATACGGCCTGTGAAACAATCTGTGACAGCGCCCGGGATACCTGCCTGGTGGATCCGCCAGAGGTCAAGTGGTCGGCAAGTGAGCAGCTTGACTCGCTTGGCTGGAACACCCGACAGATTATAACAGCCGACGGTTCAGGCAATGGCTTGCCTTTCAGGTGGGGGGACGGCTCTGATGTGACGCCTGACGGCCTGACCGGATTCATGAAGGGGTTGCTCAGCGGCCAGCCGCAACAGCTCAACTATCTTCGCGGCGATCACAGTTGTGAGCTGGGCAATCTCACCGGCTGCACCAGGGACTATCGGGCCAGGGAAAGCGTGCTTGGTGATTTCATTAATTCGGAACCATATTACTACAAGAACCTTGCCCTAGGAATCGATTGGGTACTCGCCGGAGCAAATGACGGCATGCTGCATGCCTTCGATGGTTCGACCGGCGAGGAGCTGTTCGCCTATATCCCGGCGACGGTGTTTGAAAACCTGACGGATTTAACCGATCCCGGCTACAATGATACCCATATGTTCTACGTTGACGGGTACGTCACCACCGCCAATCTCGGCAACGCGATCATGCTTGTCGGCGGACTTGGCCGCGGCGGCCGTGGCTACTATGGCCTCGATCTTCTCGAGGCCAACAACGGCCTGAATCTCGGTTCGGTCGAAGACCGGGCTGGCCTGGTCGTCAAGTGGGAGCTCAATACATCCACGCCGGATACCATATCTTTGCCGACAACCGCCGGTGCCCTGAGCGATCATCTGGGCTACAGCTACTCCCGGCCCCAGATCATCAGATCCAATGACCCGAGTGCCGAATGGCTGCTTGTCTTCGGCAACGGTTATGACAGTGCCAGCAAGCACGCGGTGCTCTTCCTGGTCGGTCTCGACAGTACTGGACATATCGTCTGGACGCACACCATTGATACAGGGGTCGGTGATGATCTTCCTGCACAAGATAACTGCAACGGGCTTTCCTCGCCTGCCATCATTTTCCCGCAGGGAGACGGAATCAATGATTTCATCTTTGCCGGCGACCTGCTCGGCAACATGTGGAAGTTCGATATCAGTGATTCTGATCGGGCCAACTGGGGTGTTTATTTCCAGGAGAGCAGTGATCCCGTCAATACCAACAGGCCGCTCTTTACGGCACGCAGTGATGCCGGCTGGCGACAGCCGATAACCATGCAGCCGGATGTGACGCTGTCTTGCGTGCGCGGAACGGAAGGCTACCTGGTGGCGTTCGGTACGGGACGGCTCTACAACCCGACCATAGACAACCTCGATGACAGCGTCCAGACCATGTATGGCATCTGGGACTGGTCAGCCGAATGGGAAGTCCAGGGCAGGCCGGGCGCAGCTACCTACCTCGGGGATTTCGAGTCCCAGAGTTCGGCAGTTACCGCAAGCTGCGTGAATACCTGTAATATACTTGAGAGTGACTGCGAGTTTGCCTGCCTCGGTAATACCGAATGTGAACTTGAATGTGCCCAGGAGGAAACGAGCTGTCTGTCAAACTGCTCCTCGGTGAGGACACTCTCGAATATGGATGAAATCCTTGGGGATGCGACCAGCGCCCAATATGTCGCCCTGCTCCAGCAGACCCAGATTTCGGCGAACGGCATCGTCTACAATCCTGACGGTACCATCGATAGCCAGGTCTATGGCGAAACCAACCTCAACGCTGTTGACGAAGTGGTGCGCACCGTATCGGACAACGAGATTAACTGGATGCTTCCCTCTGAACTGGCCGTGTTTAATGCCGCAGCGGATAAAACCATCCATCATGTCGGCTGGTACTTTGATCTGCCGGGCAATGGTGAGCGGGCCATCAAGGATGTCATTATTGCCAGCGGGAAGCTGATTTTCACGAGCTCAACACCTTCTGATACTCCCTGCTCGGGTGGCGGAACCTCCTCGATCTGGGCGGTTGAAGTCTGTACCGGCGGCAGGACCAGTAATGCCTATTTTGACCTCAACGGTGACGGCATCATTAACCGCTATGATTACATCAATATCGGCACGGCGGCCAACCCGATCTGGGTGGCGCCAAGTTCGGTCATGGTGGAAGGCATCAGCCCGGCACCGACGCTTGTGGAGGTGGAAGAAAATATTGACCGGTTGTATTTCCCGGATAATAGAGAGGATGAAGGTTTGAGCCAGCTTGGCACCCAGGGGTACGGTGTACCGATTCTTTACTGGCGTGAACTCGACTGGCAATAGTATAAAGAGACAACTGAACACGAGGAGGTTTTTCACATGTGGTGTCCTGGTAAGAAAATGATTATCCCTGCTGTGGGGTTGTTCTTTATATCACTGCTCTTCTGTCTTCCGGTGCAGGGGGAGCCGCGCTATGATGTTCATGATGATCTTATCGCCCATGGCGCCATCGAGTATTCCGGGGTGATCAACCAGCTGCCTGAACAACGCAGCGGGGGCGGGGGCGAAATCATCATCGACGACAGGGTTTTCCAGCTCAGCAGCGACTGTATCCTGAGAAATCAGAACGGCAGGCTCGTCGGCATCACCAGTTTTGCTGAGGGGATGGGTGTTCATTTCTTTGCCCTTGATGAAACAGAGATCTCTAAAATGTGGCAGGCCGCCGAGGGCGATGATGCTGAAGTGTCGGATGCTGACAGGGACATAGGGGAAAGCATCCCGCCGGAAAGCGATATTCGGCTTGAAAACGGCGTCTGGGTAAACTAGCCGATTGTTTATAACTAACGGGAAGAAAAATTGATGAAACTGCACAGAAATTCCAGGGAAGGCGGGTTCACCCTGATTGAGATCATGATAACCGTGGCGATTGTCGGTATCCTTGCCATGATAGCTGTGCCCAACATGATTGGCTGGCGGGCGGAGCGGCAGCTGCAGGGGGCCGCCCGGGTCTTTTATTCCAACCTGCAGAGTGCCCGCTTCACCGCGATCAGGGAGGCGGAGACGGTATCTGTTCTGATCAATGTCCCGTCTGGAGATTATCAGATTTTTCTCGACACCAATCAGGATTATACGCTCGATGCCGGGGAAGAGGTGAAAAATAATGTGGCCACCCCGGCAAACGTTACCGTGCAGAATGTTACCCTGGCCGGCAACAGAGTGCAGTTTAATTCGCGGGGCATGGCTGATGTCGGCCCCGGGGCAGACAGCCTCGAATTCGTCAATTCACGCGGGGATCTTGTAAGGATATTCCTGAACCCCCTTGGTCGCCTGTGGCTGCAGCAATAGACTGATTTTTCTTTTTTCTACAGCTTTTCATGACCCAAATGGCCCTGGTTTCTCCAACCAGGGCCATTTCCTGTCCAGGCGCAGGCCGCATCTCTCCCTGTCTTTCCCGGGCTCGCTGCCCGACGAGCGGAGTCAACCAGAACAACGGGGCTGTGACGCCTCTGTAAGGAAACTGTCAGATCACTTCTTTAGAATGATTGAAAACCAAAATTTCATTCTAGGGAGGCGATTATGGGTGCAAGAGGGTTTTCTCTGGTAGAGGCGGTAACGGTTTTGAGCATCATCTCGATCGGAACGCTTGTTGCGACGCCGCCGCTGCTCAGCTGGAAAAGAAATGCCGACCTGCGCGGCGCTGCGGCCCAGCTGACCTCGAGCCTGCAGCTGGCGCGGACCTATGCGCTGATCAACCAGGAGCATGTCGTTATTCGATTCGGGCAGAAACAGTACCAGATATTTGTGGATAACGGCGACGGCGGCGCGAATCCGGGAGACTGGCTGCGCTCAGGGGAAGAAAGGTTGTTGTGCCTCCACAGCCAGCCGGCAGGTGTCGCGCTCTCGACGAGCTTTCCGCATGATAAATTCCGCTTCAAGGGGTTCGGGCGCAATCAGCCGGGAACGGTGACCTTGAGCAGCAGCCACGGCCGCACGGTCAAGATCGTTGTCAACGTGCTCGGCCGGGTGCGCGCTGAATTTGACTGAACGTCGTTTGGCTCTTTCGCCTCCGGACAGGTGTATGCGCTCCGGGTAAACTGAAAAGAATGGTTACTGGATAACCTCGAAGCCGATTTTTGTGATTGCCTCTTCAATCACCCTCCGGTCCACCTCACCGTCATAGGTGGCTTGTCCCTTGTCAAGGTTCACCTGGACATTGCTGATGCCGGGGATGGCTTCCAGGGCCTTTGTCGTTGAGGCCACACAGTGCCCGCAGCTCATTCCCTTGATCTTGACCTGATTCATTGAATTATCCTCCACGCTTCTTATCGTATCTGTGTGCCTTAGTGATACCACAATGTGCTGTACACAGTTACATGTAACGTCTTGGCCGGCCCTGGTCAAGTCCGGGATAGCGAGAAACAATCATGAGCACCGTTGAACAGAGTTATTCAGTTTCAGGCATGCACTGCGCCGCCTGTTCCAGCAGGATTGAGCGCGTTGTTTCGCAGATGGAGGGTGTTGATTTCGCCCAGGTCAATCTCGCCGCTGAGAAGCTCACCTGCAGATTTGATCAGTCGAAGACCGCTTCCCAGGCGATCGCCGAGCGGGTAGAGGCGCTTGGCTTCGGGTTGGAGGAGCAGCGTGAACAGCTGCGCGATATTGTCTACGATATTTCCGGAATGCACTGCGCCTCATGTTCTTCCCGCATAGAAAAAGTCCTGCGCAGCAGGGAGGGGGTCGTCCGCGCCGAGGTTAATCTGGCAACCGAAAAAGCTGCAGTTCAGTATGACCCCGGGCTGATACCTGCCCGAAAAATCAGAGAAGCAATCGACGGGCTTGGATTTACCGCCAGACAGAGCGGCGCGGGCACGGATGAGTTCAGCAGAAAGCGTCTCGAGACCATCGGGCAGCTCGCCGGCATGAAAAAGAATCTCCTTGTTTCTCTTGGCTTTGCCGCCCTGCTGTTCTATGTGGCGATGGGCGAGATGCTTGGCTTTCCTCTGCCGGGAGCCGTTCACCCTTCGTCACACCCGTTCGTGTTTGGTCTGGTCCAGTTCTGCCTGGTGCTGCCGATCATGTACCTGGGCAGGCAGTTCTACCTGAACGGAATTCCCGCCCTGCTGCGCAGGTCCCCCAACATGGATTCACTGATTGCGGTGGGCACCGGCGCGGCCTTTGTCTATTCCACCTGGGGGCTGATAGAGATTGGCCTGGGTATCGACGTGCAGCAGCGGGTGATGGACCTCTATTTTGAATCAGCCGGCGTCCTGATCGCTCTGGTCTCGTTGGGCAAGTACTTCGAGTCGCGCTCCAAATACCACACCTCGGATGCCATCTCGCAGCTCGTCGAGCTGACCCCCGACACGGCAACGCTGCTCGATGGAGAGAATCAGCGTGAAGTTGCCACCGATGAAATTGAAGTGGACGACATTTTACTGATCCGGCCGGGGGAGCGGCTGCCGGTTGACGGGGTTGTCCTGCAGGGCACGTCAGCCCTTGATGAGTCGATGCTGACCGGGGAAAGCCTGCCGGTCGAGAAACAGAAAGATTCCCGGGTCTTCGGCGGTACCCTGAACCAGACCGGCGTCCTCCAGGTGCGCGCCTCTCAGACCGGCGCGGACACGGTTCTTTCCCGGATCATACGCATGGTTCAGGAGGCCCAGGGATCAAAAGCACCGATTGCCGCGCTTGCTGACCGGATCAGTCTCTATTTTGTGCCGATTGTCATGAGCATCGCCCTTGTTACCGGACTCGCCTGGTATTTTGTCGGCAATGCTGAATTTTCGCTCGCCCTGCGTTTTTTCATTGCTGTTCTCGTCATTGCCTGCCCGTGCGCCATGGGGCTGGCCACGCCGACCTCGATCATGGTGGGGACCGGCAGGGGCGCCCAGCTCGGGGTGCTGATCAAAAACGGTGAAGCACTGCAGCGCGCCGAAACGGTTGAGACGGTGATTTTTGACAAGACAGGGACGCTGACCAGTGGAAAACCGGCAGTGACCGATTTCGTTGTGCTGGATGATGAGCGGGGAGGGCTCGATACCATTGCACTCGCAGCCTCGGCAGAACAGTCCTCCGAGCATCCGCTCGCTGAGGCGATTGTCGGTTACGCACGAAAGCAGGGCGCTGAACTGCTGCAGCCTGAATCCTTCACCATGCTGTCAGGAGCGGGGATCAGCGCCAGGGTCAGCGGGCATGACGTACTCGTCGGCAACGAGAGGATACTGGAAGCGCACGACATTCTCATTCCTGAAAAAATCCGCACGGAACAGGGCTACTCGTCTGCCGGAAAAACCCTGCTCTATATTGCTGTTGATACAAAACTCTCGGGCCTCATTGCCATAGCTGACCAGCTGAAAAAGGAGGCTCCAGGCTGCATCTTGCGGTTGAAGAAGATGAAACTGGAAGTGGCAATGCTTACCGGGGATCACCCTGTCACTGCAGAGGCAATAGCCAGCCAGGCCGGCATCGAGGAGGTTATAGCAGAGGTGCTGCCCGATGAAAAACGGCGTAAGGTGGCAGCGTTTCAGGAGCGCGGGTGCAAGGTGGCAATGGTCGGTGACGGCATCAATGACGCTCCGGCACTTGCCCAGGCTGATATCGGCATCGCCATGGGCAGTGGTACCGATATTGCCATTGAGTCAGGTGATATCGTCATCATGAAGAGCAATCTCGACGGCGTTATAACCGCGCTGGCACTTTCGCGTGCAGTTATGCGGAACATCAGGCAGAATCTGTTCTGGGCCTTTGCCTACAATGTCGTCGGTATTCCGGTGGCTGCCGGTCTTTTGTATATTTTCGGCGGACCGGCGCTCAACCCGATGATCGCCGGCGGTGCGATGGCCTTGAGTTCGGTCTCCGTGGTCGGCAACGCCCTGAGACTTCGTTTTTTTCAGGGATGAATCATGCCTGTTTTCTCCTCTTTTTTCCTTGACTTTTTCTCTATCCACTATATAAATAGACCTTCATAAATGAATAGCGGTTCAGAATTTTTCTGCCGCTTCTTCATAGTCCGTGTTATCGAAAGACGCCGTATAACTTACTGATACGGCTATTTTTGTTCAATACATCTAAAAGAGGAAGATTATGTCAAAATTAGTTGCACCTCACGGTGGAAAAGGTCTGGTATGTGCCTTGCTTGAAGGCGCCGAGCGTGAAGCAGAATTGAAAAAAGCCGCAGGCCTCAAGCAGATCGATATTTCTGCTCGCACGAAAGGCGATCTGATCATGATGGGTATCGGCGGTTTCAGCCCCCTTACCGGTTTCATGACCAAAGCCGACTGGAAGGGCGTCTGCGAGAATTACCAGATGGCAGACGGCACCTTCTGGCCCGTGCCGATTACCCTTGACGTATCCGCTGCGGATGCAGCAGCTATTAAAGTGGGCGATGAAATTGCCCTCGTCCGGAATGGTGAAACCTTTGCAACCATGAAGGTTGAAGAAAAATACGAGATGACCGAAGCCGACAAGAAGTTCGAATGTGAGAAGGTCTTCATGGGCGAAGGTGAGGAGTCTGTCGGCGGCAAATTCTGGGAAATCGCACCCAAGGATCATCCCGGCGTTATCATGGTAATGGCTCAGAAAGAGTTCAACCTCGCCGGTCCGGTAAAAGTTCTGTCAGAGGGCGAGTATCCGAAAGAGTATCCGGGAATCTACCTGAAGCCTGCCGAGACCCGTGCCCTGTTCGACCAGCGCGGCTGGGCCAATGTTGCCGCACTGCAGCTGCGTAACCCGATGCACCGCTCCCACGAATACCTGGCCAAGATTGCTGTCGAGGTCTGTGATGGTGTCCTGATTCATTCGCTGATCGGAAACCTCAAGGCAGGTGACATCCCGGCAAAGGTTCGTATCAAGGCAATCGATATCCTGATCGAGAACTACTTTGTCAAAGAGAACGTCTACAGTGCCGGATATCCGCTTGACATGCGTTATGCCGGACCTCGCGAAGGGTTGCTGCATGCAACCTTCCGCCAGAACTACGGAGTCAACAACATGTTGATCGGCCGCGACCATGCCGGTGTCGGAGATTTCTATGGTCTCTTCGAGGCGCAGGATATCTTTGATCGCATCCCCGTGACCGGTGATGATTCCAAAGACCTGCTCTGCAAGCCGATGAAAATTGACTGGACCTTCTACTGCTACGAGTGTGACGGCATGGCTTCCCTGCGCACCTGTCCGCACAAGAAGGAATCCCGCGTCATTCTCTCCGGGACCAAATTGCGTAAAGCCCTCTCAGAGGGTGCAGAGGTCGTTGATCACTTCGGTCGTGATGAGGTTCTTACCCACCTCCGCGCCTACTATGAAGGTCTGACCGAGAAAGTTGAGGTCAAAATGCAGGGTGCAGCCTCCGGCGACTCCATGTAACGAAGAGCAAACGTCGCTCCACAGGGGGAGATACCGCCTTTGAGGTGGTATCTCCCCCTTTTTTTTGGTATATCCTCTGTACCATTCAGGATATTCAGACAGCGGAGGTTATGTAATGGTTACTTTACAGGTTGGCCTGGACAGCAGGAGCTACCCGATCAGGATCGAGGCCGGCTGTCTTGGACGGGTGCCGGAAGACCTGGCACAGTCATACAAAGCGAGCCGCTACTGTATCGTTGCAGACGATAGAGTTGCCGCTCTTTATGGCAATGATCTGCTGGCCCGTATTCGGGATACTGGTTTGACCGCTGACTTGCTGTCGTTTCCTCATGGAGAGGAAAATAAAAATCTCGACACCATATCCCGCCTGGTGAGCGCCAGTGCGCAGCTGGGACTTGATCGAAAGAGCATGTTTATTGCCCTCGGAGGGGGTGTAAGCGGTGATATCACCGGTTTCCTCGCCTCGATCTACATGCGGGGAGTGCCGTTTCTCCAGATTCCGACTAGCCTATTGGCCCAGGTTGACAGCTCCGTCGGCGGGAAGACCGGGGTCGATATCGCCGAAGGCAAGAACATGGTCGGCACCTTCTATCAACCCAAAGCCGTCTATATCGACACCGATGTTCTCCAGACGCTTCCGGAAGAGGAGTATCTCAGCGGCATGGCTGAAGTGATCAAACACGGTTTTATCCGCGACAACGATTTTCTGGGTTTTCTCGAAACCAGTAGGCCGCAGCTCATGGCGCTGGAAAACGCAGCGGTTGTCAGGATAATCCACACCAGCTGCCTGATAAAGGCAGACGTGGTGTCAGCAGACGAGCGGGAATCCGATGCCAGGCGCATCCTGAACTTCGGCCACACCATTGGCCACGCCGTCGAAGCGGCCTCGCGGTTCTCTATTTCGCACGGCTTTGCCGTTGCCATCGGCATGGTCGCAATCTGCCGGATCGGGGTGATGAAAGCACTGTTGTCAGCGGCGACTGCCGACAGATATATTGAATTAATCAAACAATATGGCTTGCCTACCGAAATTCCGCAGGACCTTGACCGGGCGGTCATTAAATCCTATCTTAGCACTGATAAAAAAAGTGTCGGGGGAACGATCTCCTATGTTCTGCCAAAAGAGGGCGGCGGCGTTACCATTTCCGAGGATGTTCCGGAAAGCATGATTGATGCGGTGCTCGACTTTAAAACCTGATAAACGTGTTTGCAAGGAAAGGAACCAGCGATGCCCATTTATGAATTTTTCTGTGAAGACTGTAATATGATTTTCAATTTCTTCTCCCGCAGGATCGACACGACGACCCGGCCGGATTGTCCGCGCTGCCGGAAGAAAGATCTGGCGCGGCAGGTATCCCTGTTTGCGACGGTCGGCAACGCAGCAGAGGACGATGACCAGTTTGCCGGTCTCGATGAGTCAAAGATGGAGCATGCCCTGGAGTCGCTGATGAAAGAGTCGGAAGGGATCAACGAAGACGATCCCAGGCAGATGGCGACCCTGATGCGCAAGTTTACCGAGAAAACCGGGATTAACCTCGGCGATACCATGGAAGAAGCCATCTCCAGGATGGAGAAGGGTGAAGATCCCGATGAGATAGAAAAGGAAATGGGTGACCTGCTCGGCGACGAGGGAGACTTTTCCTTCGACGCTGTCAGGAAAAAAGTGACGGGACGCCCGGTGCCGCCGGTTCATGACGAAACACTCTATGAACTCCACCAGCAGGTTCCGGAGCAGGAGACGACACCCGCTTCTGCTGATCCGGAGAAAAATCCCTGAGCTGCCCGGCAGATACCACTGCCGCTTTTAATGAATCGTTTCTGAACTGCTGTCATCCCAGAAGCCGAACGTGCTGTGCTGCATCTCCTTCCTGATGATAATCTCCCGAACTTCCCGTTCACTGATCCCCAGCGATTGCGCGATTTCTTCTATGTTGTATGACGGTTGGCCGTCATGGGTATAATTGTTTGCCTGCAGCTCGGGAAAGATGCTGCCCGTTGCCTGGCTGGAGGCCTTCAGCAGCATACTGACAATTTCAGGGGGGCCGTAGAGCAGCAGCCATTCAACCGCTTCTGCCCAGAGCTTAGAGTCCACGGTTTTATTCTGAAGAATCTGCATTGCCGTGTCCAGATTCCAGTGATCTTTAAAGTCCATATTCAGTCCTGTAAATTTTTTACTGTTGTTCCAAAACTCTCCGTAATATAATATATAATTAACGTTGTGCAATTTATTAGAAAACCGGATTCAAACAATTCCTTTTCTGAGACGAGGAAGTGCAGGGCAATTGTTTGAAAGAGCGAGGAAACCTGAATGAATCGATTTGATGGCGGTATTTTTCTTGAAAACATAGAGTGGTTTGATGAAACCGGCAGAGAACTTGTTCATCGGCTTCCGGAATCCGGTTCCGGCGAGATAAAGTACGGTGCCCAGCTGACTGTTCGCGACAGCCAGGCAGCCGTACTGTTCTACAAGGGCAAAGCCAGAGATGCTTTCGGGCCTGGACGGCACACGCTTAAAACGGCAAACCTGCCGATCCTGACAAAGATTCTCTCTATCCCGTGGCGGGGCGACAGCCCGCTGCGCGCCGAAGTGTATCTTGCCAACCTGAAATATTTCACCAATCTCAAGTGGGGGACCGTGAACCCTGTGGCTTTCAGGGATTCAGAACTGGGACTTATCAGGATACGCGCTCATGGGATTTTCAACCTCCAGGTCGTTCAGCCGGTGCTTTTTATCAATTCGCTGGTCGGTACCATGGGAAAAATATCCACCGAGGATATTTCCACCTATCTGAAGCGTGTCATCGTTTCCCGTTTCAACGATTACCTCGGTGAAAATCTCGATACGATCCTCAACCTGCCGGGACAGTTCGATGAACTCTCCGTTGAACTGCAGAAACGGTTGACGCTTGATTTTGCCCATTTCGGCCTGCGCCTGAGCCATCTCTATATTACCTCGATTACCCCTCCCGAAGAGGTGCAGCGGGCGATCGATGACCAGGCGCGGATGAATGTCATCAAGGACATGGAAAAATTTGTCAAGCTGAAGGCGGCATCGGCCATGGAAAAGGCCGCGGAGAACCAGTCAGAGGCGGGTGCCGGCATGGGGATGGGGATCGGCATGATGATGCCTGCGATGTTTTCCTCGGCTTCTGTCGGTGCTGCTGTCGGCTCAGCGGTCCCTGCGGGTGGCGCCGGCACGGCGGTCTGCCCGGACTGCAGGAAGACAATTCCCGCTGATGCCCGTTTCTGTCCTGCCTGCGGTCACCAGCAGCTTGTTTTGAGTCAATGTTTCAGGTGTGGTAAAAATCTTTCCCCCAACGCCCGGTTCTGTTCAAAATGCGGAACTTCGACGGCACAGAAGCCGGAGGTCATTGTCTGCGGGCACTGTAACAGCGAGAATATGCCCGGAGCGACATTTTGTAATCAGTGCGGTGAAAAATTAGGATAATTCAATGGATCTTCACATCAGCCACACCTGCCCATCATGCGGCGGGCCCTTGGAAATGCAGGAAGCAGACAGGGTAACCTCCTGCCTCTTCTGCGACGTCAAGAATTACATGGTGTTCAGCGGCCTGCAGCGCTATGTTCTGCCGGACCAGGTTCCCGAGCACATTTCACGAGAGAAGATTCTCTATTTCCCCTACCTGCGTTTCAAGGGAAATATGTTTACCTGCCAGGGCATGGAGGTGCAGACGAAAGTGCTGGACACGACCCATCGCGGCATTGAAACCTCGATGCTGCCGCTGTCGCTTGGCATGAAACCCCAGGCCATGAAGGTTGCCCTGGTGAGCAAAGAGCTCACGGGACTGTTTATCCGGCGTAAAGATACTGCCATAAAAGTCCTGCAGCGGGCCTACATGGTTGAAGACACTGTTGCTGAGCTGAATGAGCAGGCCCTCAACCACCGCGCCTTTATCGGCGAGACGGTCAGTTGCATTTACCTGCCGCTCTATATCGAAAACGGACTGGTTTATGATGGTGTTCTGACCCGGAAAATAGGCCGGGTGGAACCGTGGCTGACAGACAAAACCTCACTTGTCCGCTACCAGCAGGAGTGGGAGCCGCGCTTTCTGGCAATCATCTGCCCGCAGTGCGGCGCTGCCATGCAGGGTGAGCACGACAGCCTGGTCATGAACTGTTATAACTGTGATTCCTGCTGGACCGAGAAAAAAGGTAAATTTGTGCCGGTTCCCTTTACGCGGCTGAGACGCGGGAAAAAGAACGGATTGCAGCTTCCGTTCTGGCGTATTTCCGTGGAGACTGGAGGAATCAAGATGCGGACGCTGGCAGATTTTCTGCGGGCGACCAATCAGCCGGTTGTGGTCAACTGGAAACACGAGGAACAGGACCTTGAATTCTGGGTACCGGCGATGAAACTGAGGCCGAAAATCTTTCTGAAGGTTGCCAAGGGAGCAACCCTATCCCAGTTGAACTTTCCCGCCGGTGAAAAAAAACTTCGGAAACCGCTTTTTCCGGTAACCCTGACCCTGAAGGAGGCCGTCCAGTCCCTTAAAAGCATCGTTGCGGCTGCAACGGTCAACAAGAAAGACGTCCTTCCCCAACTGCCAGCCCTTTCCTTTGAGGTGAAAAGAACTGCGCTTGTTTTTCTGCCATTTGAAGATACGGGACACGATCTCGTCCAGGAGCATTCATCCCTGGCAATCGCCTCCTCTGTTGTCCAGACCGGCAGAAATCTCTAGGGGCAGGCACTCAGCGGTTCATGAGCACCGGACAGGAACACGAACGTTTTATGACTGCCGCGCTTGAACAGGCAGCCAGAGCCGCCAGCAACGGTGATTTCCCGGTTGGCTGTGTGCTCGTTTGTAACCGGCAGGTCGCCGCAACGGGGTTTCGCCGAAACAGCACCGGCACCCCAAATGAACTCGATCATGCAGAGATCATCGCCCTGCGGAGTCTTCTCGGTCAACAATCGGCAGATCCGGGTAGAACCACGCTCTATTCGACAATGGAGCCCTGTCTGATGTGTTTTTCCACCTTGATCCTCAGCGGAATAAGAACCATAGTCTACGGGTACGAGGATGTGATGGGCGGCGGCACCCGGCTCAACCTGGCCGAACTGCCCCCGCTGTATGCGGACATGAAGGTAACTGTCGTCCCCGCTGTGATGCGGCAGCAGTGCCTCCGGATGTTCAAGGATTTTTTCAGTGACAGTAGAAATGACTATTGGAAAGGCTCCCTTCTTGCTCAGTACACCTTGCAGCAATAGCTGTTCCCGCGTCCTCCTCCGCAGTCTGGTTGACCGACAATGAAAAAGACCCCGCAGACCGTCGGTTTCAGGGCTGGAGAGCGAAACGTGTTCCTCCACATACTGACCGGGTGCAACCTCTCCTGCCGGCACTGTTACATCAATGCTGAGCAGCACGGCAGACGCATGCTCGACAGGGAGGAGATGGAAGCCTGGATTCGTCTTTTTGCCGACGTGGAAAAACAATCCAATATCATTTTTCTCGGCGGCGAGCCGACGATGCATCCGGATCTTGTCCACGGACTGATTGTTGCCCGGCAATGCGGCTACCATATTACCGTTGATACCAACGGTTTCCTCTTTCATGACTTCCTTGATCGTGTTTCAGCCGACATGGTCGATTTTCTCAGTTTCAGCCTTGATGGACCCGACGCCGGAATCAACAATCCGATCAGGGGAGAAGGGGTGTTTCAGGTCTGCACGACAAACCTCAAAAAGGCCGTTGCGCTTGGGTTCAACACCAGCCTCATCTATACGGTCAGCAGCAGCAATATCGAACATCTGCAGCGTATGGTTCCGCTCGTGGAGGAACTTGGCGTCAAGAAGTTTTTTATCCAGGTCATCGGCCTGCGCGGCAAATCGGCCCCGCTTGGCGGCGAGCAAAAGAAAGCAGCGGTGCAGGTCGATCCCGAACGGTGGCTGAAGGTGGTGCCGGAGGTGGCAGCCAGGATCGCCCGGCGCGGTATCGAGGTTATCTACCCGAAAGTGTTTCTCGATAAAGACGAACCGTTCGCATGTGCCGGCAGGGTTGCCGAGAATTTTTTTATCTTTCCCAATGGCCGTGTCTACCAGTGCCCGCTGTGCGAGGATTACCCCGTGCATTCCTTTGAGATAAAGGACAACAGGCTGGTGCGGCGGACCGGTTTGACTGAGGTGAATTTTTTCGGACTGGACATTGCCGAGGGATGCGTGATGAATAAATTACTGCAGCCCGACACCATCACCTACGACAACGATGGGATTCCCCATCACCGGATTTCCTGCTGCCTGGTTAAACAGCGTCTCTAGGGCCTGTCGGAAAAAGGCTTTTTTCCCATCTCAGTTTTATTGTAATCTGATTAATGCTTGTAATATCAAATATATGGATCCGCTTAGTTTTTTGCAATGGTTTGATCTGAGAAAAACCGCGATTCTCCGACAGGCTCCTAGTCTGCCAAGCAGCGCTGCGCTCAGTCAGCCTCTTCTTCCGTCCCCTCCTTTCCTTTTTGCTTCTTTCTGCTGAACAGGGCAGTCAAAAAAATACCGGCTTCATAGAGCGCGAAGAGCGGGACGGCGAGCAAACCGGTTGCCATGAAATCTCCGGCGGAAAGAAGAAAGGCGAGCATGACGATAGCGGCGTAGAAATAGAGCCGTTTATCCCTGAAATAACGGGCGGTAACGATTCCCGCTTTACCTGACATGACCATCAGGAAGGGAATCTGGAAGGAAAGCCCAAAGGCCATCACGGTCCTGGCCACAAAGGTCAGATAGAGGCCGAGTTTGGGCAGGGGTTCCAGTCCCGGGTGGGCGTAGCTCATGAAATAGGTAAGCATTTTCGGAAGCACACTGAAAAGGGCAAAAGCGGCACCGGAGAGGAACAGGATGCTGGACCAGAAGACAACGGTGACGGTCAGTTTTTTTTCGTGGTCGAGCAGCCCGGGAGAGACAAAACTCCATCCCTGATAGAGCATGACGGGAAACGAGGCAATTATCCCCACCAGCAGCGCAAGTTTGATGTAGGCGATAAATGCCTCCGGCAGATTCGTGTAGACAAGCCTGTAGACCAATGGGCTGGCATCGAAGAGCGGTTTGATAAAAAACAGGGCGATCTGCTCGGAGAAAAAATAGGCAACAATGGTGCACAGGACAATGGATAAAAAAACTTTTACCAGCCGTTTGCGCAACTCGTCATGGTGAGGGCGAAAAAAGGCCAGGCTCTGTTCAAGTGTCGACATGGTCTATCGGGAAGATGATGTTCTGCTGTCCTGATCGGCAGCGTCGCTGTCTGTTTCCTGCTGCGGGTCGTCCATTGCCGCTGCATCCTCATTATCCTCAGCGGGGGAAGGGGCGTCAGCTGGGGGTTCAGCCGTGGCACTATCCAGTGCCTCAAGAGACTCCCGGTCTTTCTCGCTGAGAAGTTCAGGCTCGATAACCGTTGTCTTTTCGTCGGTGCCGGACGGATTGACCCCGGCATCGGGAAGGATTCCTTTCCAGCCGTCGGCTGCCGGGTCGCCAAGTTTTTCTTTCAGGGATCTGGCTGCTTCCTCAAGCTCTGGTTTGACCGAGTCAAACGGATTTTCATCAGCGAGACTTTCTTTGAGTGAGGAAACGGTCTTTTTCAGCTCGAGTACGCCTTTTGCCACCGAGCGGGCAAGCTCGGGGAGCTTGTCTGGTCCGACGACAATCAGCGCCAGGGCCAGTATCAGAATCATTTCAGGTAAACCGATGCCAAACATAACTTCCTCAGAATACAGCCTGCAGGGCAACTGTATATTCTTTGAGATGGTCGACCGGTCATACGAGTGCGGCAGTGAGAAGCATCTGCATCAGCCGCGGCGCATACCATTCGGTCGGAGAAAGAAAAATGTACCAAACTGACCGGCAGAAATCGACATCTATTTAAACAAGTGTTAGTAACAAGTAATATGTCCGGAGTTGTAGCACATAATGTGTCCGGTTTCTATAAAAGCCAAGGAGGTGGCTTTTATGAGACGGACCGAAGTGCTACAGGAGTACCGGAAGATGAGATTTGAACAAGTATATACCGGATGGAAATCAAGAGAACTAACCCAGGAGCAGGCGGCACGTATCCTTGGGATAAGCGATCGGACATTCCGTCGATTAATTCCCCGCTACCAGGAGGGTGGTATTGCAGGGCTATTGGACAAGAGACTGAATCAGGCATCTCACCGGCGTGCTCCGCTGGATGAAGTATTGTCGGTCTGTGAGTTGTACAAAGAGCGCTACAGCGACTTTAATGTAAAGCATTTTTACAAGTGGTATATCCGTCATCATGAAGGCCAACGCAGTTATACCTGGGTCAAGAATACGTTGCAGAGTAAGGGGCTGGTAAGAAAAGCAAGAAAACGCGGTCAGCACCGAAAACGTCGAGCCAGGGCACCGTATTCAGGGATGATGCTGCACCAGGATGGTTCAACCCATGAGTGGGTGCCAGGTAAGAAGTGGGATTTGATCGTAACCATGGATGATGCGACTAATGAGCATTATTCGATGTTCTTTGTCAACGAGGAAGGAACCTTCAGCAGTTTTCGAGGAGTTCGTGATGTGATTGAATCTAAGGGGGTCTTTTCCTCGTTGTACACGGATCGGGGTAGTCATTACTGGTATACGCCCGAAGCTGGTGGCAAGGTTGATAAAACAAATCCAACGCAATTTGGCAAAGCTCTGCAGCGGCTCGGTATAGAAATGATAGCAGCCTATTCCCCGGAAGCACGTGGTAGAAGTGAACGGGCATTTGGCACTCATCAGGATCGCCTGGTCAAGGAGCTGGCTCTGGCCGGCATCACTGAGATGGAAGCAGCCAATCGGTATCTTGCGGATGAGTATCTTCCTGCCTTCAATGAAGAATTTTCATCGCCGCCTCCCGGCGGGAAGAGCGTGTTTGTCCCGTGGTGCGGAAATGATCTGGACGATATCTTGTGTGAACAACATGAGCGCATCGTGAACAATGATAACTGTATCAGTTATAAAGCCTTGATACTGCAGATCCCCGAGGATGGCTACCGTTACCATTATGTGAAGACGAAAGTGCGTGTATTGCGTCATATTGATGGCACGCTGTCACTGTTGCATGGTCCTCGAAAACTTGCCAGTTATGATGCCGAAGGAGTGTTGTTGGTGGAGGCACAGAAGAAAGTAGCGTAGGGGGTGCAGCGCTCTCAGACCTGGCTTTCGCTACGCTTCAGCCAGGTCTGAGAGAGCAAGGAAAAAGTGGACAACTCATTTGCTACAAAACCGGACAAAACTATTTGTTGCTAACACATCTATTTAAACAAGTGTGAAAATGGCAACCGAATCATTTGCGCCGGGAAGATGAAGGCAAAAGGAGATCGGCTTTTCCCCGCATGGTTTCTGGATAGAGATCGATAAAATTTGACTGATTGACTTTGTGACGACATTTGACTATAATTACAAGGTTTGACCTCAGGCTATTGAGTTAACGGTATTCCAGCCCAGGAACCATGACCTGAAGGTTGTTAATTTAGACGATATCAGGAGAGGATAGATGTCAAGTGTGGTCATCGTTGGCACTCAATGGGGTGATGAGGGGAAGGGCAAGATAGTCGATTTACTAACCAAATATGCCGACTGTATCGTTCGTTTTCAGGGCGGAAACAATGCCGGGCACACCCTCGTTGTGGACGGCAAACAGTTTATCTTTCATATTATCCCGTCCGGTATTCTTTACCCGGAAAAGAGATGCCTGATCGGCAATGGCGTCATTATTGATCCCGCAGTTCTCCTCCACGAGATTGATGAATTAAAGGACAGAGGACTCCCGGTCACTCCCGGGAGGATGATGATCAGCGAGAACGCGCATCTGATCATGGAATATCACAAGACACTCGATATTGCCCAGGAAGCAGCGCTTGCCAAAAACAAAAAAATCGGCACGACCGGCCGCGGCATCGGGCCGTGCTACGCTGACAAGGTCGGCAGGATGGGCATCAAGGTCGGCGATCTGCTTGACGAGGAACTTCTCAGGGACAAGGTTAGGGCCGGCATCGATGAAAAAAACTTTCTTCTGACCAAAAAATTCGGCGCTGAACCGCTGTCTTTTGAGGTGGTGTTCAAGCAGCTGCTCGTCTATGCGGAGCGGCTGATACCGTTCGTCGGTAATGTCTCTGTCGAACTCGACGAAGCCCGCAGGGACGGGAAAAATATCTTATTTGAAGGGGCACAGGGAACACAGCTCGATATCGATCACGGCACCTATCCATTTGTAACCTCATCAAACACTGTGGCTGGAAACGCCTGCAACGGCAGCGGTTTCGGGCCCACGCACATCGATTCTGTCGTCGGCATCCTGAAGGCCTACACAACCAGGGTCGGTGAGGGACCGTTTCCGACTGAACTGTTTGATGCCACGGGTGACCAACTGCAGAAGAAGGGCGGCGAATTCGGCGCCACCACCGGGCGAAAGAGGCGTTGCGGCTGGCTGGACGGGGTTGTGGCTACCGATGCGGTCCGGCTCAATGGGCTCACCGACCTTGCCATCACCAAGCTTGATGTCCTCAGCGGCCAGCAGAAGCTGAAAATCGCCACCTCGTATGATTTAAAAGGAAAGAAGCTGCAGGCGATGCCCGCAAACATAAAAAACGCCTCCGCAGTAACCCCCGTGTACGAAGAGGTCCCCGGCTGGCAGTCAGAGATAGATCATATCCGTGAATTTGAGCAGTTGCCCGTTGAGGCGAAGGATTACATAAAGAGAATAGAGGATTTGACCGGTGTACCGGCTTCGATTGTTTCAGTTGGCCCCGACAGAGAAGAAACATTGCTGCTGAGAAACCCGTTTGAACGAGAATAGATTCATCAAACTTATTGTTTAAATCGCAATGTCTGAACATTGTGTATAAAAGAGGTATCCATGGCTAGAATTACCGTAGAGGATTGTTTGGACAAGGTTGGAGATGATAACCGTTTCAACCTCATCCATCTTGCAGTCAAGAGAATCAGGCAGCATCGGCAGGGAGAACCATTCCTGGTCGAGGGGAAAAACAAGGAAGTGGTAATGACCCTCAGGGAAATTGCTTCTGCTCAGGTTACTTTTGACAATATCGATGAGTTGCCTGATAATGGTGGTAACGATACGGAAGAAATTATTGAGAAGGAAGTAAACCTAGAAGTATAAGGCTTCCCGAGACGATCTTATGGCACGTGACTATTACGAAATTCTTGGTGTTGGAAAACAGGCCGGTGCTGACGAAATCAAAAAAGGCTATCGGAAACTGGCGATGAAGTATCACCCGGATCGTAATCCGGGTGACACCGAGGCCGAAAATGCCTTTAAAGAGTGCACAGAGGCCTATGAGGTCTTGAGTGATGAGCAGAAAAGGCAAATTTATGATGCCTATGGACATGACGGCCTGAAGAACAGCGGATACCGCGGCCCCGGTAACTTTGAGGATGTTTTTTCAAGTTTCGGTGATATCTTCGGCGATCTTTTCGGTTTCGGATCCGGGCGCACCCAGGCCAGAAGGAATGGACCGGTCGCCGGCAATGACCTGCGCTACGACATCGCCATCTCCTTCATGGAGGCGGTGCACGGCACCAGCAAAGAAGTTGAGCTGACCAGAAGAGATACCTGCTGGACCTGCGAGGGGTCCGGTTGTCGACCCGGGTACCAGAAGGAGACCTGCTCAAGCTGTAACGGCAGGGGGCAGGTTATCCGTTCCCAGGGTTTTTTTCAGGTAAGCTCCACCTGTCCGCACTGCCACGGAGAAGGGCAGATTGTTACGCATCCCTGTGATGACTGCAACGGCTCGGGCCTGGTGGCAAAAACAAAGAAAGTCTCTATCAAGATCCCTGCCGGAGTTGACACCGGTGCCAGGATGCGGCTCAAGGGCGAGGGGGAAGGGGGCCGGAGAGGCGGTCCTGCGGGAGACCTTTACGTGGTCATCGATGTTGAACCGCATGAGTTTTTCCAGAGAGAGGGAGACACCATTTATTGCCGGCTCCCGGTATCCATGGTCGATGCGGCCCTGGGTATGAAGACCGAGGTCATCACGATTCACGGAAAGAAGAAACTCACCATTCCGGCAGGGTCACAATCCGGTGAAATTTTCACCCTGCGGGGCGAAGGGGTGCAGAACCTTCGAGGCAGGGGGCGCGGCGACATGATCGTCGAGCTCAAGGTTCTCACGCCGACCAATCTCTGCGAAGAACAGAAAAAGGTCCTGCGAGAATTTGACGCCCTGTGCGAGGAGCATGGCCAGAAAGACGAACATGAGGGTTTCTTCACCAAACTGGTCAACGAGGTGATGGGCAAGACCAGTTCCTGAGGACTGAGATATGGCTGCAGAAGGATCACCATTGACCCATTTTGACGCTGATGGCAACGCCGTCATGGTTGATGTGGGCGGAAAACAGGAAACAGAGCGCGTCGCCCATGCTGCCGGCTCGGTCACCATGAGCAAAGAGGCCTTCGATCTGGTGAGGAGCGGATCCATCAGGAAGGGCGATGTGCTTGGAGTTGCAAGGATTGCAGGGATTATGGCGGCAAAAAAGGTGGATACGCTGATACCGCTGACTCATCCGCTGATGATTACCAAGGTTTCTGTTGATTTTGAGCTTGTTGACGAGCGCAGCATGATTGAAATCAGGGCGATTGTCGGAATCTGCGGTAAAACCGGCGTTGAAATGGAAGCGCTTACCGCTGTTTCCGTTGCCGCTTTGACCATCTATGATATGTGCAAGGCCGTTGATAAAACAATGGTAATTGATAATATACGTTTACTGAAGAAGACCGGCGGCAAGAGTGGTACCTTTGCGAGACCATGCTGAGCAGCAAGCCGTGGGACAGACACCCTTGTCATTTGTTAGTTTGAAGGAGAGGCAGGATGGAGAAGCAATTACTGGAAAAGTTCAGAAGACAGCTCGAGCAGAAGCGTAATGATATAATCAGTGAAGCGGATAAGACGCTTGCTGACATGACCGATCAGAACAATAATATTCCTGATCCCAATGATCGGGCCACAATCGAATCTGATCGGAGCTTTGAGCTGAGGATCAGGGACCGGGAAAGAAAACTGCTTGGCAAGATCGAGGAAGCGCTCAGTCGAATCGATGACGGTGAGTATGGTATCTGTGAAGGCTGCGGAGACGAAATCAATATCAAACGATTGGAGGCCAGACCTGTCACGACGCTCTGTATAGACTGCAAAACACTCCAGGAGCAAAAGGAAAAGTCTCAAGGACAATAACCCAGATGCCCGAGCTTCGCAAAGATCCTGTCCTTGGACGGTGGATCATCATATCCAAGGAGCGGCAGAAAAGACCGACGGATTTTTTTGTCGAGGAGACCAAGGTGCTCGGCGGTTTCTGCCCGCTCTGTGCCGGCAATGAAAAATCCACCCCTCCTGAGGTGTTGGCCTACCGCCCGGCTTTTGGATCAGTGGCCAATGATTCCAACTGGCAGGTCCGGGTCGTGCCGAACAAGTATCCCGCCCTGATCATTGAGGGAGATCTCAACAAAGAGGGTGAAGGCCTCTATGACCGGATGAACGGTATCGGCGCTCACGAGGTGATTATCGAGAGCCCCGGCCATGAAGATCTTCTTCACAAACTGCCGGTTGAGCATGTCAGTCTTGTTTTCAGGGCATTCAGGGATCGCCTGATTGACCTCGAAAAGGATTCGCGCTTTCGCTACGTGATGATTTTCAAGAACTATGGCAAGGCCGCCGGAGCGTCTCTTGAGCATTCCCACTCCCAGCTGATCGCCCTGCCGGTGCTGCCGAGAATGCTCGTTTCTGAACTGTCCGGGGCCCAGTCCTACTATCGATACAAGGACAGGTGCATTTTCTGTGATATCATCAGGCAGGAAATCCAGCAGCAGGTGCGGGTTGTCTGCCAGAACGATGACTTCATCACCATCGCCCCTTTCGCGCCGCGAACGCCCTTTGAAATGTGGGTACTGCCGAAAGAGCACGCTTCAGGTTTCTGTTCGATAAACGACCTGATGCTCACGAGTCTGGCACAGCTCTTTGCAGAAACACTGAGAAGGCTCGATGGCTGCATTCCCAGCGTGCCGTATAATTTTGTTCTCCATACCCAGCCGCTCAGATCTGCGGGATTGGAGTCGTACCACTGGCATTTTGAGATCGTTCCAAAATTGACCTCGATTGCAGGGTTTGAGTGGGGTTCGGGATTCTACATAAATCCGTTGCCGCCGGAAGAGGCTGCAAAGTTTTTAAAAGAGTCTCTGGACAATTGAAGGAGATAGAGGTGAAAAAGATACTGCTCGTTGATGATGATCATGCTATTCAGCTTCTCTACCAGGAAGAGTTCTCCGATGAGGGCTATGCCGTAGAGTCTGCATTTAACGGTGATGAAGGACTGCAGATCTTTACCGAGAGCAGCCCGGACCTGGTCATTCTCGATATTCAGATGCCGGGCTTGAACGGGATAGAAGTGCTTCGCCAGATGAAAATGATCAACCCATCCATACCGATTATATTAAACAGTGCCTACCACGATTATAAACAGGACCTTGGAGCCTGGGCATCAGATGCTTATGTCGTCAAATCGTCTGATTTGACGGAGCTGAAGAGCACGGTTCACCGCTTTCTGGGGTGATCAGAATCATCTGTCGCTCCTGCCTCTGCTGGTGTCATCGGGTAATACTCAGAGAATCTACATGAAGGATATCCAGAGCCAGATAGATCACCGGAGGATCGATATAAAGAAGGTCGGCGTCAAAACGATTACCTACCCGATAACGGTCCTTGATAAATCCCAGAAAAGTCAGAAGACGATTGCCACGGTAAATATGTATGTGAACCTGCCGCACCATTTCAAGGGCACGCACATGAGCAGGTTTATCGAGATTCTGAACAGGTTCCATGGGCAGATAGATCTCAAGGGATTCCGTACGATCCTCGAGGAAATGAAAGAAAGACTTGACGCAGAGGCTGCCCATATCGAAATCGCCTTTCCGTTTTTTCTCCATGGCAGTGGCGAGACCGATGATTTTCAGGTGAGGAAATATGATTGTGCGATGCATTGCCGGCTAGAAGGAGAAGATGATTTAAGGCTGGATATAGCAGTTCCCGTTGCCCACCCGTTCAGTGCTGATTCATTGAACGGTCACGCTGCCGCCGTTGGCTTGTGGGGGAATGTTTCGGTAAGCGTACGTTTTAAAAAGTTCATGTGGCTTGAAGACCTGATAACCATTGTGGAAAGGACTATCAGCAGGGAGTCGTCCGGAGAGAGCCAAAACAATGTGGCCGAGCGGCCGATGGAAGCGCTGCTTGAGAGTCTTGATAAGCGGTTTGCCCTGTTGCAGGAATTAAAATGGTACTCGATTACCGTGGAAAATATTTCCCAGGGTTACTCACTGTTCGCGACCCTCTCATCGGCGGATAGCCAGTAATTATTTGTCCTTATTGAATTATAATCAAGAGAACCAATACCATGAATGACCTGCTTTTTGAAATAGGTACGGAGGAGATACCGGCCGGGTTTTTGAATCCGGCTGCAGAACAGTTTCACCAGCTTTTCGAATCAAAAGCTGAAAAGCTGAAAATTCCCTTTGCGTCCGTTAAAACCTTCTGCACGCCGAGAAGACTCGCCCTGCTCGTCTCTGATCTTGCCGACAGGCAGCAGGACAGCCTGGAAATTTCCCTGGGCCCCTCCAGAAAGGCGGCCTATGACAAAGATGGAAAACCAACACGGGCAGCGGAGGGATTTGCCCGCTCAAAAGGCGTGTCCGTCGATGCTCTTGTCCTCGTGGAGACAGCCAGGGGTGAATATCTGCAGTTGACCCGGGAAGTAAAAGGTGAAGCAAGCTCGACACTGCTGCCTGGTCTGCTGCGGGAGCTGATTCTTGAGCTGTCGTTTCCAAAATCGATGAAATGGGGCAGCTATCAGAACACCTTTGCCCGGCCGGTCCAGTGGCTGGTAGCCCTGCTCGGGAAAACAGTGATCGAAATAGAATACGAAGGCGTCGTCTCCAGCCGCCTGACGAGAGGGCACCGCTTCATGGCTCCCGGCGAAAAAGAGATCAGTGACGCCTCAGACTATGAAGCGGTGCTGGAATCTGTTTTTGTCCTGGCCGATTTCAGCAGACGCGAACAGACGGTTCTTCAGGAAGTCAACCAAGCGGTGTCTTCTGCAGATTTTGGCTGCCCTGCAGGGGTTGCAATTGACGAGCAGCTGCTGCACACCGTAACCAACCTTGTTGAAAAGCCATATGGCGTCTGCGGGCGGTTCGATGATAAATTCCTGCAACTGCCCGAGGAGGTGCTGGTCACTTCGATGAGAGAGCACCAGAAGTACTTTCCTGTCGTCAATGATAAAAACGATCTGCTCGCCGGGTTTGTTGCGGTCAACAATACCGGGGTAAAAGATATCACGCTTACCCGCGAAGGACACGAGCGCGTCTTGCGGGCCCGCCTGGAAGATGCCCTGTTTTTCTTTGAATCCGATAAAAAACTCCGGCTGGCAGAGAGGACAGAGAAACTTTCTGGGATCATCTTTCAAGCGAAACTGGGTTCAGTAAAGGAGAAGGTGGATCGTCTGGTCAAGCTGACGAGACTGCTCTGTGAAGAACTCGAGCCATCTCTCGTCGCTGTTGCCTGCCGGGCTGCCGAGCTCTGCAAGGCTGATCTGATTACCGATATGGTTGGTGAATTTCCGAGCCTGCAGGGGATCATGGGAAGCGCCTACGCACAGCATGACAACGAGGATAAAGGTGTTGCCGAGGCTATCAGGGAACACTATATGCCGCTCCGTTCGGGGGCCGACCTCCCGGTTTCAGCAGCAGGGGCAATTGTCGGTCTCGCTGACCGCATTGATACCATCGCCGGCTGTTTCGGTATCGGTCAGCAGCCGACCGGAACGGCTGACCCCTTTGGTCTTCGCCGGCTTTCGCTCGCAGTGCTGCATATCATTGAGGACCGGGGATATGAACTGGTGCTGGCTGACATCATTCAAAAAGCGCTGGCGCTTTATGGCGGCAAGGTGGATGGCAGCGGCGACACGGTCGATCTCATTATTACCTTCATCAAAAACAGATTCAATAACGACTGCGTGGCAAAAGGCATGGACAGCCGCGCCGTCGATGCCGTCACCTCGGTGGTTTTTGTTGATGTCAATGACTGCCTGAAGCGCATAGAGGCATTTACCGCCATGAAGAAAGACGCGTCTTTTGAAGTGCTTTCCGCATCATTTAAGCGGGTAAGAAACATCGTCAGGGACAACAGTGACACCACTGTCGATGCCGATCTTTTTGAGGCCGAGGCGGAGAGGCAGCTCTGGGCGGCCTATCAAACGTTGGAACTCAGCACCAGGAAAGGACTGGAGGAAAGAGATTATCCCGGACTCCTCGAGAACATGCTCGGGCTGAAGGATCCAATTGACCGTTACTTTGATGAAGTGATGGTGATGGCTGAGGATGAGCAGCTGCGCAGGAATCGTCTGAACATGATGACCGCCATCGGCAATCTGATCCTCGAGGTCGGTGATATCTCCCGGATGCATGCAGCCTGAGAATAGCAGCTCCGGAATACCAATAAAAAAAGGCTGCTCCCTGGCGGGAAGCAGCCTTTTTTTATTGGTTAGACCGGGATACGTTTAACTTTTAGGATGGCAGGGGAGGCAGCCCTTGAACTTGTCCTTCAGTTCCGGCTTGCTGGCGACAACCTCTTTGTGACAATTCTTGCAGTTTTCGTGGGCAGCGTTCTTGTAGGTTTCAATCTTTTTATCCATCCCGTTTCCTGAGAAGTGACAGCTTTCACATTTGCCGATTTCCTGTCCTTCTTCGTAGGGTACCTGTTTGCCGTCGGCGGCTCCATGATGACAGTCACCGCATTCTGCTATCTCCTGATGCTTGGCATGCGGAAATACGGCGGGCTTTGGTTTGCTTGCCTTGTCTTTTTCCGCCTGCAGAGTCATCTCGGCAGGGCCGTTATCTGCGATGACAATACCGGCACAGCAGAGAAAGATAACGCCAAATACACAAATAATAATTTTTCTGGTCATCGTGTGCACTCCTTTTAGATTTGAAAGTTCATGTGATAACAGCAAAAAAGAACAGGATATCTCATCTCTGTTTATAACGGATTCCGGTTTTTCTGTCAAGCAGCCACCGCTTCAAAACAGCGGGAATAAGGAGGTCCTTTGTATACGTAGAAATCAGCCGGAGCCGTAGCTGTGCAGGCCGGCGAGAAGAAAGTTTACACCGTAGTAGGTGAAAATAACGGCGATAAAGCCGACAATCGACAGCCAGGCAATGGTTTTTCCCTTGATGCCCCTGGTGTAGCGGGCGTGCAGGGTAAAGGCGTAGACAAACCAGGTGATCAGCGACCAGGTTTCTTTCGGATCCCAGCTCCAGTAGGTTCCCCAGGCTGAGTTTGCCCATATCGCCCCGGTTATGATGCCGGCACTGAGCCAGATAAAGCCAAAGATCATGGTTTTGTGGGTGATATCCTCAAGCACGCTCACCGGCGGCAGCAGCTCCTTTGTCTGGGCTTCACGGGCGCCTGCCCCAAAGGACGTTTTGCCGAGATACATGATTCCAAGTGCAGCGGCAATGGCAAAGGCTGCATACCCGACAAAGCAGGTAACCACATGGGCGAGCAGCCAGTTGGACTGGAGTGCGGGGACAAGCGGGTTTATGCCGCGGTTAAGCGGGGCAAAGGATGCGTAGGCCATAGCCAGGAAGGCGATCGGCAGCGCAAACGCCCCAATTGTTCTGGTTTTGAACTTCCACTCGATTCCAAGATAGAAAATGATAATCGTCCAGGCGAAAAAAACGACGGATTCATACATATTGGTAAGCGGGGCGTGACCAATCCCGAGCTTATACGATTCGATCCATCTCAGCCCCAGTCCCAGCGTTAATATGAAGAGGGCGACGACGGTAAATCCGCTGGCCACTTTCCCAATTGTTTCAGCTCTGAAAACCAGTGCTGAAATATAGAGAAATGAGGCAAACAGAAACGTGAAAGTTGTTATTCCCAGCAGCTGTGAACTATCCATGCCTGAAGCTCCGTTAGAAAAGAGTTCCGTTACAAGTGAACGCGATCAGAATTAATGTGGTCCATACCCGATGCCTACCTGTCAGCTCTGCTCAAGTTCCGAGGCCAGCTTGTCGAATACGGTTTCAAATCCAGGACGATTTTTATTGGCTGAGCCGCTCAGCACTATTTCAGATCCTTTGCCGGTATCCTTCACCAGGATCCAGATTCGTCTGTGGGACATGAAAAAAGCAACATAGAGTCCAAAAAGCATGAGCCCGCAGCCGATATAAACCCACCAGACCCCGGGATCTTTGGCGACCTGCAAACCCGTTGCATACATCTGCTTGACGTTTACCTGGTACTCCTCGCTGAATCCATCAAGCGGCGTAAGGACGTTGTCATCGAGCCACTGGGTGGCTGGAGTCCCGTTATTCCTGGTAAACCATATTTTTGAACTGACGATCGATTGTCCCTTTGCCTTCGCATTGATAATGCCAAAACGGATATTTTCTTCCGGCCAGTCAATCTGTTTCTGAAACGCTGAAACAAAGCTTTTTCTCTTTCCCGTTGCCGTATTGACCACGGTGACAACAAAATCCTGATAGGCTTCGTAACTGGACTGGTAGAAAGTGATCCCCTTGTACGTCAGCGGGCTGTTTACTTCTATGTCCCGGGTGAATAACTCCCGGCCATTCTCCAGAATTGTCAGGCTGGACGTGTATTCTTTCACCATTCCGTTTGCGTAGAACTCTATGGAAAAGGAGTTGCATCGAACCTCGAAACCAAGTTCGACGATCTCCCTGCTGCCATACAGGGCTACTTTGTCTCGTGCCATTGTTTCCGGCACAGAAACAAAGCCCTTGAAACCGCCGAGAGAGCCGATGATGGCGCCAAGAAAAATGATCAGAATCGAGCTGTGGACCAGGTAAACCCCCGTTCTTGTCCAGCTGCCTTTCTGGCTGAACAGGATGGTGTCGCTGCCGGTTTGCTTTTTTGAAGCCTGCCAGCCGTATTTTTTCAGGATCTCTGTTATTTTCTGGACATTACTCGACGCCGGGCTTTCACTGTGCCAGCCTCTCTGCGTGGACATCTTTTTCACCCGCTCGGGACCGACCTGCAGGCCGTCTGCTTTTACCTGTTTCCAGACAGCGGGGAAACGGTCAATACTGCAGATGACCAGGTTAAATCCCAGCAGAAAAAGCAGTGATATAAACCACCAGGAATTATACATGTCGGGAATATCCAGTACAGCAAAGAGCTGGGCTGTCTTGGAGCCGTACTGGGAGACATACCAGTCGAAAGATTCTTTCTGAGGTATGATCGTGCCGATGATTGAGGTCGTGGCAATGAGAAAGAGCGTGGTCAGGGCAAGTTTGACAGAGGCAAAAAAGTGCCAGACGGAATTATTGTTTTGCATGGTTTTGATTTAGTTGGTAACGATTATCAAAAAGTACAGGATAGTTGCTATCATGACAGCAGCAAATCTGCAAGAAAAATGATACCAGTCATGTCCTCCGTAGCGGGTCATGCACTAAAACAGGATTTTTAAAACTTTGAAAGCAAAACCTCATGGATTATGTAAAAGCAGCAGAAAAACAAGAGTTTGCCGACAAGAATCATAAAACGGTAAAACTGCTCGGCAGATTAGTCGGCATCATAAAAAGAGATGACGGCAGTTTTTTTGCCGTAGAGGCCGGATGCAAGCACCAGGGTGCAGACCTGCTCGGAGCGTACAGAGACGGCACTATTGCCTGCTGTCCCCGTCACGGGTGGAAATACGACCTGGAAAGCGGCGAGTGTTTGACCAATGATTCTCCGCCGTTGAAAAAGTATGGTTTGAAGTGCGCCGGTGAAACGATTCTTGTCACATTGCTTCCCCTGCCGGCGGATGAATGATGGCGGGCGCCCCGCCCGTGTTGGATAATTCTTACTGTTCAAAAATTGTATTGCATACTGTTATAAAACCGGTTAATAAGATAGATTCTTGAAATGAAGAGCAGTGATGCTGCAAACAGAATAATTATTACTATTTCGTCATGTTAGAAACAGTGGCGAACAGTTTTCAGATATCAGGAGAATGAACATGGCCAAAATATGTCAGATATGCGGCAAGGGACCCGTCACCGGCAATAACGTCTCCCACGCGCACAATAAGACACGCAGACGCTGGTTGCCAAATCTTAAAAAAGTCCGTATGGTCTCAGAGAGCGGAAGCGTTCGCCGGGCACGAGTCTGTACCCGCTGTATCCGATCCGGTGCGGTGGTAAAGCCAGCCTGATCCTGAAGACTGGAAGATTGTGCATGGGCGAGAACAGGCGAAGACCTCTCTCGCCTTTTTTTATTTGTGAGGTGACCCATGGGTGATGAGCACATAGAGTTTCTCTCCCGCGACGAGGCAGTCAAGATCGTCGCCGCGATTCAGGAAGAAGAGGACATTCACCAGCGGGACAGACGGATTCTCACCGTCTACAATCAGGCGGATAGGGAAATCTGCTGGTTTGATTATGAAGAGACGATGGCCGCTGTGGGTGATGCACCGGCCGGCGAGAGAAAGGAAGCCGTGCAGAATTATATCCTCAGCCATATCCCCCGGTGGGTCCTGGATCTTTAACGGCCAGACTCACATTTCTAAACGACGTTGAGCCATTGGCTCAGCAGCTGCGGCTCGATGATGACACTGGGATCAGTGACAGGGAGCGCGCAGGAACCACTCTGTTCGATTCCACGATAAATAACAGAAACAGGCCTGTCCGATGAGACCACCACGATCATTGTCTGGTGATGTCGGGCGGTAAATCTCAGGGCTGAATTGTAGCGCGCCCCACGAGACCTGTCCTCGCCTTCAATGGAGGGTCCGTCCAGCAGACAGGCAAAACGATGAAGCCGTCTGTCAACCCCGATCTGCAAGGCCCCGTCGACGCGAGCGAGATTGCAGGCAAGATCAAGCAAGTTGGAGCGCTCAAGATCAAGCGGCTGTTCCAGGTTCTGGCCGGCTATCGTTGCCAGGGGCACGCTCATGTCTATAACCACGGCACAGCCAAAAAGATGGGTTTCCGCGTAGTGTACAATGGAGGAGATGATATGGAAGAGGCTGTTTCTGACCGCACTGTCGAGTTGATAATCCAGTAAAATCTCTTCAACCTCGAAGAGTTTCGCCTGATGCGCCTTTGATGAGTAAGCTCCATCGCCAAAGCTGCACAGGCTTTGATCATTTAATCTGAGAAAACCGAACAGCCCTCTGAAATCGGCGGAAATTTTGAAACACTCGATTCTGCCCCGCGCTACCCCGAGGATATGAACGCCGTCGGATACAAGTTTGGAGCGAAAATTCTGAACTGACTGCAACAGTTTGCGAACATGCTTGTAATTGCCGAGAAGCGGCTGTTCCGATTGGCGGAAGAGGGCGAGAAAATCTATCGAGCGGGCATTGTCAGGATCTACGAATACCAGTTCGCCGTGGGGTGACTGTTTTTCTTCCCGGGTCTTTGAAATGCCGAGAACGGCGTCAAGGATCGGATATATTTCAAGCGTAGACCGCATTTTTCCCGCCCTGTGCTGTTCTCTTCGGATCTGGTCGTGAACGGCATGGGTTCCATATTCACTGAGAAACCTGCCGGAGATGCCTGAATACAGTTCCTGGGAGTTTGCGGCATCATGAGAGAAGCGGAGAACGGTATGTTCCAGCCAGCGTTCGGTAGGGCCGGTTGCCAGGAGTTCGGGGTGATGCTCGGTGAACCACATCTGATAGTATAGAGAAGCTGAGTGACCGCCGCAGGAAACGATTCCATCAAGTTTCAGGTCGTCCAGCGGGTTTATCTGGCTGTAGGGTTTGTTGACCAGCCGGTGCCTGATCTTGAATGGCCCGGTCCCGTCAGCAAAGAACGTGGAGCCGATCTTGCTCTCATGTCCCCGCAGAAGACTGTGCGGATCGCAGATATAGAGTTCAGCATCGCTGCTGAGTTGATAAATGACAGCCACACTGCTGGGACCAGAGAATTTGCTGAGTCCTTCCCTGGTGCCGATGAGGATTTCCCTGACGAGTCGTTTGATGAAGTTGCTGTCATTATTTGTCATGACCGAACTGGTGTCTGGGGATATCGCCTGGATAACGGTGCTGATTTTCAACCATTTATAAGACTATCATATCAGAATGTTTATTCTCTTACGAATCATTTGTTTGACGTCGTTCCGTCTACCATCATGTTGTTCCGGTTTGCTGAAAATCTTATTTGACAAGAGCGGGGGGAAAGAGGAAGAGAACGAGATCGGTGCGGTACCGGTCTCACAGCTGAAACCGGCACCGCATGAGGAGAGAAAGGGAAGACCCGTATCGAAACTCCTAGAACCGATGCTTCACCCAGTTGGGATGCCTGGGATGCCGGTCTTTTTTGCCTTTTGACTTGTAGCGGCTGTTCTTGCGGTAATCATCATAATAATCGTCGTCTTGTGAAACCAGCTGCCAGCCGTCCGGCGTTCTGCACACGGTGCCGTAAATCTTTTTGGCCCTGCCGTTGATGGTGCCGAGGATTTCCGCTTCCCGGCACTCGTTTCGTGGTGAATGTTTCGTCCATACCTGACGAGGCTGTGGGTTCATGACCACGGTCTCGGAGTGTTGATAGTAGACCGGTTGGCTGTTATGGTGGACCGGTTGGCTGTTATAGTGGACCGGCTGGTTGTTATAGTGGACCGGCTGGCTGTTGTAGTGAACAACATTGTCGGAGTATCCGCTTCCCCTGTCCATCTCACTGCCGACTATATAGCCGACAATGCTGCCGATGGCTGTGCCCACGACTGTCGCCTTGGTATTCCTGCCGATCGCCTGGCCAAGAAGCGCGCCCCCGCCGGCACCGACAATGACACCCCTGATGTCATTATGACGATGATCTGATGCCTGGGCGGTAACTACAGAAGCAATTGAAATGATAGTGACCAGAATGATTTTTTTCATGGTTGTTCCTCCTGTTTTGTAGAGTTGATACGTAATGCTGGTTTACCTATCTTGTAAGGCATTTGTTCGCTGAAAAACAGAAGATATCGGGTGATGTGGAGGGCGATGTCACCCGATATCGCCCATGTCTGGAAGAAAAGCGGGCAGGAGATAAGCGCCGGCGATGTCCCGGAAGGAAGCGTTGGAAATTTCTCTGAATGAAAAAAGCGTGAGAAAACAGGACCTGCGAAAAAATACGGAGACAGGACGCGCAGGGAACAAATTTACCGCATACGTTACTGGTGTGCCTGCACCTCCTGGACCGAACCGCTGTCGCGGTTGCGATAGCGGATATGGACCTGGGATGAGCCGAGATCGAGTTTTGTTCCGGTCTCCAGTTGGATCGTGAACGATCGGTCTTTGATATTTTTCAGCAGCCATTTTATTGAGTTTTTGTTTTGTTTTGAAAAGTGCGGCACCGTTCTGACGACATCAACCCCGGCAGGCAGTTTCATCTCCACGATCAAGGTCGCAGGTGCCGGAGGGGCAAGGCTCAGTTCAATGAATGTCATCGTTTTGCCTGACTGATAGAGGCGTGCGGTTACCGGCTCCGCTCGCGAAATCGAAACCAGAGCCAGCAGGAAAATGACACTTGCCAGGGTAATCACGATAGAGAGCGTTGTATTTTTCTGTGCCATGAATTTCTCCTGATTTAAAAAAGCGCTATTCGAGAATTGAAAATTGCTGTTTGTCAGGCTGCCACACGTAGCCGTCACCGAGCCATATTTCCTCGAGCTGATCCATATCTATGTCGTCATAGCGGCCGGGTTCGGCCAGGTCGTATATGGTCAGAATCTCTTCATCACTTATCCTGTTGTCCCGGTCCTTGTCCGCCCAGTGGTGAAGACCTGAGGTTGCGCTGCTCGCACCGGAAACGGAGATTTCAGTTGCTTCCGTTGAGCCGATTTTGAGCATGCCGTCAAAGGAGATCGTTCCGACAAAGTTCTCCGGGGTGGCAATGACATAGAGGAAAAGGGCCGGCCTGGTGATGTTTCCAAGCCACTGTATTGATTTGTTTTTCTTATGTTTATCAGAGATCTCTGGATCGGTTGACAGGATTTTTGTGCCCGGTGGCAGGTTTTCCCGCAGGATGAAGGAGACGGGATTCTCTGCTGGGTTTGAAACGTGGATAAACACCGGTAGCGGCTGCCCGGCTATAAAATGCGGGGAGACAGTCCTCCTGGCGGTGATTTGCGGCGACACGATATCTTCCTGGAAAAACAGAAAATACATGCTGATGCCAAACAGTGGTATGAGCATCAGGCTCAGGAGCAGGGCTGTCCTGAGGGACAGGTATGGGCGGACCTGCCGGGGGGGGGGATCAGGTTTTGCCGGGGAAGGTGACGCACCACTGTCTTTTTCGCCTGCAGGCTGAACAGAGCTGTTCTCAGCGGATGGTTCCTGCCCTGCTGACTCAAGGATTTCTTCCAGTGGCACCTCCAGTGCCTCTGCCAGTTTTAGGCCGTTCTCTTTTTTTATCGAGGGATATCGTTTGTTTTCCCAGCGGGAAACCGTGTCGGTGGTGACTTCAACAGCCGTTGCTATGTAAAGCTGGGTGAGGCCTTTCTGCTCCCGGATTTGTCTTACCTTCGACCCGTCGATTTTCACCATAACGGGGCCACCCGGATACATTTCATCACTCATGAGTGTTTGTTCTCCTGATCTGTTCAGTATAGAGCTGTCCTTCGGGCATATTACCAGATAGACGCTGATTTACCAGTAAATCAAAGCATCTGCCGTGCTCAAGACGTCAATAAAAGCGAGGCGATGTCGTCCGATGTCGCCTTTTTTTTAAGACAAAACGACGTACAATACAATCAAACACAGGCAGACGGGCTGCCTGGAGACAAGACAATGGAGGACAACATGAAGAAAGGAGCCGCAGCGTTATTAGCAGCAGTAGTATCATTATCCATGAGTACGGCGATGGCTGCAAGTGACAGGTGTGTTGTTGTAAAATCTGAAGAAAACATCTTGACTCTCGAATGTTCAAAGGAGACGAGCAGTTTCAAACCGAACATGGAGGTGAAGATCAAGACGAGCAGCAGGGCGGCCGTTGAGGGTTGTTAGTTCGACTGCCACTCGAAGCGTACGGAATTGTCAATGGCATCAACTGCCGCCACCCGAACCTTCACCATCGACCCGGGGTCCGTCCCGGGGAGGTTGGTGGCCGGCAGATCAATGTCCATCAGGATGTCGGTGAGAACGAGATTCACCCGTTTCGGGCCGGATTCGATGACCAGGGCGTCAAGGCATGTTCCCTTGCGATCTTCAAGGTACTTCAGCAGCCAATAGCGGTGTCTCTGCTGTTTGACGTTATTGACGGTTGCAAGGGTTCGGCTGATGAGGGAGGTAAAATCCCTGCACATATCCTCGGTGAAACAGATTTCTGTACGGCGCACCAGGTTGTTTATCTGATGCTGCATGACAAGGTCCAGCAGCCGCCTGATCGGAGAGGTGACCGTGGTATAGTACTCGACACCGAGACCGCTGTGCGGCTTTACTTCAATCGACAGTTCTCCGCGGGGCAGATTTTTTCGCTGCAGGGTGTTCTGGAATAAATCATCGTCTTCGCCGTGAACGAGCCGTCTGGTAATCTCTCCCTGGGAGCGGAACAGGCCCGGTACCATCCGGTCTGACACATATTTTGCTGCCTGGCTGTTGGCCAGGATCATCATCTCCGAGATTATGGTTCGTGCCGGGGTATCCGTCTTGCCAAGAGAGACGTTTACCTTGCCGCTGTTGTCCACGTAAATGTTGACATCGGGAAACGGCAGCAGCAGCGCTCCCCGTTCCAGTCGCCGTTTTCTCAGTTTCTTCCTGAGCATGTTGAGTATCGCCAATTCCGGATCGGAATCAACCATCCTGTCCGCCTCGTCATAGGTCAGTCTTCGTTTTACCTGAATCAGGGACGGGATGATTCTTACTTTGAGCACTTCGGCTTCAGGAGAGAGCAGGATCATGTGGCTGAAAGCGGCCCGTATCTCTCCCTGGATCAGGCTGCAGACGCCCTGAGACAAATGACGCGGCAGCATCGGGACCTGTCCTTCAGGGAAGTAGATTGACGTTCCCCGCTGCATTGCTTCCTGGAAAAGAGCGTCACCGGGTCTGACGTAGTGGGCAACATCGGAAATATGGATCCCGACAAGGTAGTTGCCATCCTGCTCCTCGATGGTCAGCGCATCGTCAAAATCAAGGGTTGTCGGGCCGTCGATTGTCAGAGGAGAGAGGTGGGTCAAATCTTTTCGCGCCGGATCGTGGAAGAGGGATTCATTGCCGTTCTGCAGTATGGCTTCGGCAAGCTGGCGTGCCTGGATGGAGAACGATACCGGCAAATTGTTTCTCAGCAGCGGAATGTTGATGTTCCGGTGCCAGATACCCCCTTTTACCATCAGGTGATACGGGTCGTGGGGTTTATGAAAACCTGCCTCTTTCAGTATCTTTCTGGCCAGGTCATCATTCTGGGTCGATTCTCCGGGCCAGAGATAGTAATTCTGCAGGATGACGAGGATTTCCTCTTCGCTATCCGAGTATGGCGCGGCGGCCGCGCCCTGGCTGCTGATTCGACTGAGCAGGCTGGCGCCTTCTTCTGCCAGCACCTGTTTTGCCGCCTCTTTTTCCAGCTGGATTTTGAGCTGCTCTACCTGCTCCGGTGAATGGGCCTTGATCTTGCCTTCCCGGTACTTGAAGAACAGTTTGTCATTGAAAACGGAGCGCAGGAAGGCTGAAACGATATCATCATCCGCTCTGCAGCCGAAGCTGAGTTCGGCCAGGAAATGAGGCTCAAAGGTGTCGGTAGCCTCGTCGCTGGCAAGCTCCCACAGCATCTCGAGGTCAACGGCCTCCATCAGTGAACGCCGCTTCCTGGTGGTGTCCTGCAGCAGCTTTACCAGGTTTTCGCGATCACTGCTGCCCGAATGGCTCGATTCTGAGCAATGGACGACACGGGATATGGGAAGATTCAGCTCACGGCCGTTCTGGTTAAGCAGCCGCACGCGCCTGGGCTGGCTTTCAGTGACATACCCGCAGATAAACTTGCCGTTGTCAAGATACTCGATGAGCTTGCCTGAACTGATGCGGAAAAAAGACATAGATGACTTTTGCGGGGTGCTGCACGGAATTTCATGTTTGCTGGATTATAGTCTAGGCCGGCATCGTTTTTCCCTGTACAGTACCCATAGTAATTTCTGATAATGTATTATTTTTATAAACAGTAATATAGTTTGTTTTCAACTTTTCACCACTCTATTCTCATTGAGCAGGAAAATTATGGATATGGAAGATTTTGCATGTGTCACCTCGGGAGTAGCGGCACTTGTCGGGCCGCCGAATGCCGGCAAGTCGACTCTGCTCAACACGATGCTCGGTCAGAAGATCTCTATCGTGACGCCAAAGCCCCAGACAACGAGAAACCGTATCGCCGGCGTTTTAAACACTGCCGAGTATCAGATTGTTCTCCTCGACACCCCCGGGCTGCATAAATCCAGGTCACCGCTGAACCGTGAGATGGTCAGGATAGCCATGGACAGTCTCACCGATGTGGACTGTGTCGTTTTCATCATTGACATATCGCTGCCCTTTCCGGACAAGATCAAGCGGGAAAAACAACAGGAATACAAAGCGTATTTCAGGGATGTTTCAGCGCCGGCTATTCTTGTTCTCAACAAAATTGATCTGATCGACCGCCAGGATCTCCTGCCGATTATTGAAACCTATTCAGCGCTGTTTCCTTTCAAGGCGATTATCCCTGTTTCGGCATTGACCGGTGACGGCACCGCTGTTCTGCTGGACGAACTGCTTTCCGTGATGCCCCGGGGACCCAGATATTTCCCGGAGGATATCCCAACAGATGCCAGCGAGCGGTTTTTGTCAGCAGAGATTATCAGGGAAAAGATATTCCTGCTGACCGGTCAGGAAATACCCTACGGCTCCGCGGTGATGATTGACTCGTTCAAGGAAAACCCGGACACCGGGAGGGTTACGATCCATGCCACCATCTTTCTTGAGCGTGCTTCACAGAAAGGTATTGTTATCGGCAAGGGTGGCTCAAAATTAAAGAGTATCGGCATCGCCGCCCGCAAAGATATCGAGAAACTGTTGCAGGAGAAGGTGTCGCTCCACCTGTGGGTAAAAATTCGCAAAAACTGGTCACAGGACGAGCGTTTTTTGAAAGAACTCGGTTTTTAATGAGCCGGTGCTCCTGCCGCTTCAGCTCTTTTGGCTGGTGGACCGTACCGTTACTTTTTCAACGATGCGCCGGTAATAGTGTTCATCGTGCTCAATGGAGCTGGGACGGCTTCTCCTGCTGTCGAGTTTCATCATCAGTACATTGAGCTTTTTCATCTGTTTGACGCGCTGATGCTCATCTTCAGTCCGGGAGATGAGATCTTCGAGTTTCTGTATTTCCTTTCTTGTCTCGATTTCAGGGGGAACGAAGCCGCTGTTCTTGAGAATCTTGTAGGCCATTTTAAGGTCATCTGGAACAAACGAATCACTGTCGAGGGGCAGCGGCTTGTATTTCCAGCTGTCCGTGCGCAGCGTTCCGTCCTCAATGGCTTGTCTAATCCTGCGCTCGGCGATGGAAAGAAGGGCACTGTTCAAGGCGCTGTCCTCCGGTCATTCGGATTGCTTGTATGAGACATAAAGGGCCAGACTTTTCAAAATATTGAAGGCTGATTTCAGCTGGTTGTCCTCACGCAGCATCCGTTTCATTTCACTGTCAGCAGAGCCTGAGAGCGCATCTTCGACACCTTCGTCTATATTGGATATGTGATTGCTCAAATCCTTTTCCCGAAAGACGGCGCGGCTGTTCTTCTGCTCATCCGTCTCGGGAATATACTCAACGTAGGTCACATCAACATCGGGTATTATTCCGGTTGCCTGGATCGAGCGGCCATTGGGTGTGTAGTATCTGGCCGTCGTCATGCGGAGGCCGGCCCCATCGGGCAGCGGTATCACGGTCTGCACCGACCCCTTGCCGAATGTTTTTGTGCCGACAATGACGCCACGCTTGTGGTCCTGGATCGCTCCGGCGACAATCTCTGAAGCACTTGCCGAACCTTCGTTTACCAGAAGCACGAGTGGAAATTTGGCACCTCCGTTGTTCTGTTGTGCTTCATAGGTCAGATCCTGGTCCTTGTTCCTGCCCCTGGTGTAAACAATCAGGCCTTCCTCGAGAAAAACATCGCTGAGGTTGACTGCCTGGCTGAGCAGGCCCCCAGGGTTGTTGCGCAGATCTAGGATTAATCCGCTCAGGGGAACCTCTCGCTGAAGCCTCGCCAGGTGGTCTTTAAATTCGCGGGTTGTATCATTTTGAAAATTTGACACGCGAATGTAGCCAAAGCCCGGTTCCACGACAAACGATTTCACTGACTGAAGCGGGATCGTGTCCCGTATCAGGTCTATATCCTTGAGCTCCTGAAAACCCTCCCGGAAAATAGAGATGGTCACGCTTGATCCTTTTGGTCCTCTGAGAAGCTTCACCGCGTCAAGCGGGGTAAAATTTTTTGTAGATTCCCCGTTTATCCGCATGATCTTGTCCTGGGCCCTGATACCCGCCTTCGCTGCAGGTGTGTCGGCAATCGGCGCGATCACCGTGATAACATTGTCACGAAGGGTGATCTCAATGCCAACCCCGGTGAATGACCCCTGTGTTTCATCCCTGAATTCCTGGTAGGTCTCGGCTTGCATGTAGGAAGAGTGAGGATCAAGCGAGAGCAGCAGGCCGTTGATTGCCCCTTCGATCGCCTCTTTTGCCTTGATCTCCTCGACGTAGTTTTCCTGGAGAATACTTAAAACATTGGCAAATGTTTCAAGCTGGCGGTAGGTCTCTTCATCTTGTTGCTGCTCCGTTTTCGCCAGCAGTGGTGATTGTGCGAGGATGATGACAAAAAGCGTGGAGCTCAGGAAGCTGATGAGGCGTGTAGTTGTTTTATTCATTGTTTTTCGCTCAATAGGTGCAAACGAGGGCAGGGGAAGGAACGGACTGTTCCTCCCAACTGTTATTTTCTTGTCTGTAATTTTGATTGGTTAATCCACTCGAGGGGAGCAAGCGGGGTGGAATCTTTCCTGATCTCAAAATATAAACCTTCGTTTATGAGGGTTGCTGTATCTCCCATGATGCCGATTTCGCTGCCCTCGGTAACAGTCTGCCCCTTTTCGACGAGGATACGTTCAATACGTGAGCATACAGAATAATACTGGTAACCGTGATTAACAATGACAGTGTTGCCATATCCGCGGAGATATCCGGCGAAGGTAACTTCACCATCATGCACGGCGCGGACAACGGAGCCGCTGGGAGCCTTGATGGCAATGCCTTGGGATAGTGTTGTAATGCCCAGACGATTCGTTACCTCCTCCTGAAAGCCGCTGATCAGCGTGCCGCTGACCGGAGGTGGGATGTTCCCTTTACTGTAAAGAAAGGTCTGTTCGAACCGCTCCTCTTTTTTTTCCAGTTTTTTAAGGGATGCGGTCAGGTCCAGTGCCGCCTGTTCAAGCTCTGCTACTGCTTTTTCATGGAGCAGCGTCTGCGTTTTTATCCGGGCGAGCAGTCCCTCTTTTTCTTCCTTGACCAACGTGATATTCTGCTGTTCTTCCCTGTTTCGATCGATAAAATCTTCGAGCAGCGCTTCCTCTATTTCAAGGGTTTCAACCGTTTTGTGGAGTTGGTCAATTGTCTTTCTATAGGTGACGATGACCTCTTGATCATACTTTATAAGGCTCTGGAAAGATTCGTTAAAGTTTAGGAGATCAGGGAGCGATCTGGTGGAGAACGTGACATTGATGAAGCCGGTGCTGCCCATTTTGTAATACGCCTGGATTCGTTTCTGCAGGTGCAGCTGGACAGCTGTTTTTCTCGTCTGAACCGTGTCTATTTCACTCTTTTTTCTGGCAATGAGATCACGCTGTACGCTGATTCTTTCTTCAAGGACACCAAGTTTTTCCTGATGTTCGAAGAGCCTTGTGTCTATTTCCTGGAGCTGGGCGAGAAGTTCGCGCTCCTGGACCTGGTTTTTTTCTATATCACCCTGCTGCTTTTCGATTCCCTGCACCAGCCTGTTGATATTGATCTCATATTTTTTGATCCCCTGTTCGATTTTTGCCTTTTCGGCTTCCAGTTCGGCCTTCGCTGCGCCGCAGACGACTCTCGCCGGCAGCAGGAGCAGCAGGCAGAAAAAGCCGGCAAGGGCTCTGCTGCACAGGGCATGAAACGGTGAGGGAAGCGATGTTCTCATAAGTACAAAAGCGGGAGCTAGATGCGGAGAAACTTCTGCATTGAGGTATAACTGCCGACCGCGCAGAGTAAAATAGACAAAAGGATTATTGTTGCGATGGTCGTTGCCTGAAAAAAAGAAAACTCAAAAAGGGCAAGGATTCCCGGCCCCGAGAATTTTATCCTGATCCACTGGAAAAGCGCATAGAGCGATAGTATGCCAACGATAGAACCGATAAAGCCCTGGAGAAGCCCTTCGATGAGGAACGGTGCCCTGATGTAGTAGTTGGTTGCACCGACAAGTTTCAGCAGTTCGAGTTCGGCCTGCCGTCCCAGTATGGTCAGGCGGATGGTGTATGACACCATGAATATGGAGGTGAGAATCAGAAGGCCGCCGCTGAGCAGGACAATAATGGATATGAGCCGGGTAAAATAGTAAAACCGCTCAATCCAGTCCTGGCCATACTGCACCTTTTCAGCCGCCGGAAGCTTGCCGAGATAGTCGGAAAACAGTTTGAGCTGGCTGAGGCTTCTGAGGTTTTTCAGCGGCACAACTTCGATTGAGGCCGGGAGAAAATCCTGGGGCATATCCTCAAGGACGTCACGGTCTTCGCCAAGCTGCTCGGAAAATCTCCGGAAGGCTTCTGCCCGGGAAACAAATCGAATCTCTTCCACATCGTCAAAGGCCAGGATTTTCTTTCTCAGCTGTTCCTGCATTTCAGGCCCCGGCTCCTCTTCGAGGTAGACGATAAGCAGAAGATCGTCGCCGAGTTTGTCGCCGACGCGGAGCATGTTGTTGTAGATGAGGAAAAAAAATGCGAAAATCAAGACAGAAAGACTGACGGTAAGCAGCGTCATGAACTGGGACGGCCAGGTTTGTCTCAGATTTCTGCCGGCCTGTCTGAAGACGGCAAACCAGAAATTCATGAAAAAACTCCCTCCCTGACAAGGTTCAGCTTGCCGTGCTGTAATTCCATGATCCGGTGCTTGGTGTGCGTATAGATGGAATGGTCATGCGTGGCTATGACCACGGTTGCCCCGGATTTATTGCACTTTGTCAGTAAACGCATGACCCGCTCGGTCGTCGTTGAATCGAGGTTGCCGGTCGGCTCATCAACCAGGATCAGGGTCGGTGAGTTGGCAACGGCCCGGGCCAGCGCGACACGCTGCTGCTCGCCGCGGGAGAGTTCTTCCGTTATTGTATCATGCTTGCCGGCCAGTGCCAGCTGGTCGAGCAGGTCCCTGACGCGTTTTTTGATGTGCTGCGGTTTTTTGTAGGAAACTTCCATCGATATGGCAATGTTTTCGGCCACAGTCCTGTTGGTCAACAGTTTAAAATCCTGGTAGGCGACCCCGATCCTCTGCCGCAGCCTTGCCAGCTGCCTGCCTTTTGCCCGATGTATGTTCTGGCCGCTGATTTCGATTAAACCGTTTGTCGGTGACTCCATGTTGCACAACAATTTGAGCAGCGTCGTTTTACCGGCACCGCTCATGCCGATTAGGAAAAACATCTCGCCGGTGGCAATGGATAACGACACGTCAGAGAGTGCCCTGGTGTCGGGGGGGTAGATCTTGCTCACCTTGATCATTTCGACCATGGTGCCATTGCTGCTCGTTGTTGTCATGGAGTTCTCATGGGGTGGTACGATGGTTGATTCAGGCGAATCATATCTATATCGTTTACCTGGTGACAGCATCTATTATAACCCTTCAAAACTAATAAAGTAAGCGAGTTGTGTCAATTTTAAAGGTGGGCTTCTGCGCGTATGGGACCATTGGTGCGCTGGTTTCAGAAAATACCCCTCGACCGGGGGCCAGAAACAGGTGATTATTCTCCACTTTCCCCTTGCAACTTGGCCCGTTGGTGTTATTTTTATCTGTTCTGTCTTGCTATTGCTTCCGGAAGTGACAATATCATGTTGAATTAACGCACTTCCTTGCCTGATTGTTTGTTTACCTGAAAGGAGATTGTTATGGATTACAGGGCAACGCTGAATCTGCCCCAGACCTCGTTCAAGATGAAGGCCAATCTTTCCCAGAGAGAACCCGAGGCTCTCAAACAGTGGGAAAAGGGCAGCCTTTATCAGCAGATACAGAAACACAATGCAGACAAGCCACTCTTCGTCCTGCATGACGGTCCTCCGTATGCCAACGGTAACATACATCTCGGCACCGCCTTCAACAAGATTCTCAAGGATGTCATCCTCCGCTCGAAACGGATGTCAGGTTTCAATGCGCCGTACATTCCGGGCTGGGACTGCCACGGGTTGCCGATCGAGCATAACGTCGACAAGGAACTCGGCGAAAAGAAAAAAACCATTCCACTCCTCTCGAAAAGAAAGGCCTGCCGCACCTATGCCGAGAAGTGGATAAAGACCCAGAAAGCAGAGTTTAAGAGACTTGGGGTCATCGGGGACTGGGATAACCCGTACCTGACCATGAACCATGCGTATGAGGCTACCATTGCCCGGGAATTCAACAAATTCCTGTACTCGGGCTCGGTTATCAGGAGCAAGAAAACCGGTTTACTGGTGTTCCACCTGCACGACGGCTCTGGCTGAAGCAGAAGTCGAGTACCACAACCACACCTCTGCCTCGATCTATGTAAAATTCCGGGTTTCAAGTGATCTCTCCGATATCGATCCCAGGCTTGGCGGAGAGGATCTCTTTGTGGTCATCTGGACGACGACACCCTGGACGCTGCCGGCCAACCTGGCTGTTGCCTTTCATCCCGATTTTGAATATGCATCTGTGGCAACAGGCGGCGAGCGGCTGATAATGGCACGGGAACTCGTCGATACGGTCATGCAGGACTGCGGTATTGACGAGTATCGTATCGACTGCACCTTTTCCTCGGCCGCTCTTGAAAATCGAACCTGTTTTCACCCATTCATGGATCGCCAGTCGCTCATGGTGCTTGCCGACTATGTAACGCTCGAGGCCGGCACCGGCTGTGTCCATACGGCTCCCGGGCATGGCGCGGACGACTATGTAACCGGTCTGCGCTACGGGCTTGATATCCTGTCGCCAGTGGATGATGAAGGCTGCTATACCGGGGATGCCGGCAAGTATGCAGGACAGAAAATTCCCGGGGTTAATCGTCAGATAAACGACGACATGGCTGAAACGGGAATGCTCATTGCCGAGAAAACCATCCACCACAGTTACCCCCATTGCTGGAGATGCAAGAAACCGGTTATCTATCGTGCCACTCCGCAGTGGTTTATCTCCATGGAGATAAATGACCTGAGGAAACATTCCCTGGAAAACATCAAGAAGGTCACCTGGACGCCGGGCTGGGGGATGCAGCGGATCTACTCAATGATCGAAAACCGCCCTGGACTGGTGCCTGTCGAGGCAGCGGGCCTGGGGGGTTCCCATTACCGTTGTCAGTTGCAGGGAATGCGGAGAGATTGTCAAGGATGAGGGTCTGCTGGCAAATATCGAGAAACTGTTTGGCAGTGAGGGTGCCGATGCCTGGTTCAGTCATGAACTAAAAGACTTCCTGCCACCGGGGACCACCTGTTCCTCCTGCGGCTCGAACAATTTCTCCAAGGAAACGGATATTCTCGATGTCTGGTTTGACTCCGGGGTCAGCTACGCGGCCGTCTGTGAGCAGAGAGAGGAGCTGACTGCCCCGGCCGATCTGTACCTTGAGGGGAGCGACCAGCACCGGGGGTGGTTCCACAGCGCCCTGCTTGCCTCCGTCGGTACGAGAGGCTCGGCGCCGTACAAGGGTGTGCTCACCCATGGCTACGTGGTCGACGGCCAGGGAAAGAAGATGTCCAAGTCGGTCGGAAATGTCGTCGCTCCCCAGGAGGTGATTGAGAAGTACGGTGCTGAAATACTGAGACTCTGGGTGGCCAGTGAGGATTATCGGGATGACATCAAGGTTTCCGATGAAATATTAAAGCAGGTATCCGACTCATACCGGAAAATCAGAAATACCATACGCTACATGCTGGGCAATCTCAGTGACTTTGAGCCGTCGAGCCAGCAGGTCCCGTTTGACAAACTCGAAGGGCTCGATCAATGGGCCTTGTCAAAGTTTGAAGAGCTCAAGCAGAAAATCGTCAAATCCTACGAAGCATATGAATTTCACGCCATCTACCAGGGGCTGAACTATTTCTGTGGAACGACGATGAGCTCTTTTTACCTCGACATCCTCAAGGACCGTCTCTATACCTCGGGAACAGAATCACATTCAAGACGGGCTGCCCAGAGCGTGCTCCATGAAATCGTTGACGGCCTGCTGCGGCTCATGTCCCCGATTCTCTGCTTCACCGCTTCCGAGGCCTGGGATGTGCTGCATAACCGGGGGCAGGGGGCTGATCTTTCCAGCAGCATATTTTTCGAGGATTTTCCCCGGCAAACCGCTGAGAATCTTCTCGATAAAGAAACCCAGGGACGCTGGGATCGGCTGATGGCTGTACGTTCGGAAGTCACCAGGGCACTTGAAAATGGTCGCATTGAAAAAGTCATCGGTCATCCGCTGGAGGCTGAGGTCCTGATCAGTGTCGAGGGTGAGCTGGCGGATTTTCTCTCCAGCCAGTGGGAGGTGCTCAGGGAGATTTCGATCGTCTCGAAATTGACCCGGGTCGACAGGGACCGGCTCGCTGGCCTGAGCGTCTATGCCAGCGAGGAGTTGGAGGGGCTCCGGGTTGCCATAAAACCGGCACCCGGCAGCAAGTGTGAGCGTTGCTGGACCAGGTCGGAAACGGTTGGCGAGAACAGCGAGCACCCGCAGATCTGCAGCCGGTGCGCTGCCGTTGTCGCCTCATAAAACCTCAGGTTACATATTAACGTGCGACTCTATCTAGCTGTTATAGCATTGATTGTCTTCGCTGACCAGTTGACGAAATTCTGGATAACCAGCTCTTTTTCACTCTATGATTCACAGGTGGTGATCCCGGGTTTTTTTAATCTGGTCTACGTGACCAACAAAGGTGCTGCATTTTCAATGTTTGCCTCGGTTGAGTCGCCCCTCAGGCACTATTTTTTTGTGTCGATCAATATAATCGCTTTTCTTGGCCTCTCTGTTGCCGCCTTTACCATGCGCAGGGACCACCTGTTCTACAGGCTGTCATTTGCGCTGATCGCAGCGGGAGCACTCGGTAATGTCATAGACCGCATCCGTCATGGTGCGGTCATAGATTTTCTTGATTTCTTTTTCGGCAGTTACCACTGGCCGGCGTTCAATGTAGCCGACTCTTCTATCTGTGTTGGTGTCGCCATACTCTTTATTGTCAATCTGCTTGATCTGAAAAAGAAAAAGACCTAGGAGTTTTCCATGAAGATAGCAGTACTTTTTCCCGGACAGGGGTCCCAGTATGTCGGTATGGGAAAAGATTTCGTTGAGACCGAGAGTGAATGCGCCCAGATCATGAGCCTCGCGGAATCGGTGTGTGATTTTCCGATCAGGGAATTGAGTTTTGCAGGACCGCTTGAGGCGTTGACCCGCTCAGCAGTTTTGCAGCCAGCCATAACGGTGACTAATTTAATCTGTTTCCAGGCCCTCAAAACACGGCTGCCCCAAGACGTTGAAATTGCCTGCTATGCCGGCCACAGCCTCGGTGAATATTCGGCACTGTGCGCGGCGGGCGTCCTGTCTGTCCAGGATTCGATAAAGCTTGTTGAGAGACGCGGTTTTTTCATGGAGCGGGAAGGAGACAAAAACCCAGGCGGGATGCGGGCAATTCTTGGTCTTGATATAGCTGCAATGGAGGCTGTCGTTCAGGGGTACAAAGGCAAGGGAATTGTCACCGTCGCCAACCACAACACCGAACAGCAGATTGTCATTTCAGGCGATCAGCAAGGCCTTGACGGGGTCTCGGCGACAGCAGCAGAAGCGGGGGCCAAGGTAATACCGTTAAATGTCAGTATCGCCAACCACAGTCCGCTGCTCGCCGATGCGGTCCCTGATTTTTCAGCCTATATGGACACTGTTACCTTCCAGCAACCGCAGGCTGCGGTCTATTGTAATGTGTCGGCCTCGTCTGAAAACGATGCAGCCATGATCAAGAAAATCATGGCCCGGCAGATCATCTCTCGCGTGCGCTGGTATGAAATTATCAGCAACATGATCGCTGACGGAGTCGATGTCTTTATCGAGGCCGGACCCAAGACGGTCCTGAAAGGCATGATGCGTAAAATAGCACCCAAAGGTGCCCAACTGACCGCGCTCCAGTTTGACACCCCGGAAACGCTTCACAAATGTTGTGAAACGCTGGGGTTTTGATGGTAGTCTACGTCAGATTCTCATCGGGCAGAGCCGCGCAGGCAGCTCTCAGCCAGAATTGACCCTGCGTTTGAACACTGCGTAATGGACTAAAAAAAACGGGGGGTCATATGGTTTCCGAAAAAAGCGAATTACTCAGGGCGTTGCAGCTGGACAAGGACGGTGACTGGGACTCCGCCCACCTCATCGCCCAGGCTGTGCTGTCGAGAAACGGCTCGCGCGTCCATGCCTATCTGCACCGCAAGGAAGGAGATCTCGGCAATGCCTCGTACTGGTACAGTCGAGCCGATTGCCCCGTGCCGCAGGGCAGCCTTGAGCAGGAGTGGCAGCAGCTGGTCGATGAATTATCAGCAGGTTCATAACCCTTCGATCCTTTGCGTACCGTTACAAAATGAAAATCGTCAAGAAATGCTTGAGCTGCAGATTTTATCGACCGCAGGACGAGTCCACCGGCCGCTGTCGGGTCGACAAGGACAGGCTTGATCACCGAGACTATCCGGTCATGGAACATGTGGATCTCTGCGAGCGCTGGGTAGACAGCGGACAGCAGTATTACATTCGGGTTGGCTGGCTGAAAAACCTGCTGGCAAAAAAGCAGGAAGCAGAAAATACCGAGAAGCCTGTCGGAGAATAAAAGATTGTTCCGACAGGCTCCGGGTATAGGGTGAGACATCCAGGTGTTTACCAGTGTTTTCAATGATGTGCTTGGCCCGGTCATGCGCGGGCCGTCCAGTTCCCACACCGCAGGTTCCTATCACATTGCCGTGGTTGTCCGTCAGCTGCTCGGCGATGAACCTGCGAGGGTCAGGATCAGTTTTGATCCCGGTGGTTCCTACGCCGGTACCTACAGGCAGCAGGGTGTCGATCAGGCCTTTGCCACCGGTTTAATGGGGTGGAAACAAACTGATGAAATCTTTACCCATGCGCTGAAAACCGCGGAAGAGCAGGGGGTGCGCTTCTGTTTTGAGGTCGCACCACTCCCCCAGGCTGATCATCCAAACTGTGCGATCATCGAGGTGGAAAGCCGCCGCGGCCGGACGATCACGGTGGAAGCCAGATCAGTCGGCGGCGGAACCTTCAGGATAACGGCAATTGACGGTATCGATGTTCTTCTTGACGGAAAGAGCTTTGAAACACTGCTGAGGGTTGCTGATGGTGCCGGCTCAGAGATTATCGAGTCTGTACAGAACTGTTTTCCCGGTGTTGCTGTACGCAGGTCGTCTTCCCGCACCACCCCGGTTATTGTCCAGCTCTCCTCGCCCGTGCCACTGGACGCAGATCAATGTACCCAACGAATCGCCGCAGAAAACATCAGGCAGGTTGAACCGGTCTATTTCACCCAGAAAAATGAGGCAGTGTTCTGTTCGGCAGCGGAAATGGTCAGGTTTTCAGAAGACAACGGCTGCACCCTTGGAGAGGCCGTTCTCGAATACGAAAAAACGATCCTTGGCATCAGTGAACAAGACGCGATCGACGAGATGGTCCGCCGCTATGGGGTCATGAAAAAATCTGTCGCCCACGGGCTGGACAGGAAGCGGGTCGAGATGCAGCTTCTCGATGCAATGGCCGACACCATCATGAAAAATGTCAGGGCCCGGCGGGTTGCAATCGGCGGTCTGCATGCCCGGGCCTCGGCCGCGGCAATGGCCGCCATGCACACCTGCAACAGCCGCGGGGTCGTCTGTGCGGCGCCAACCGGCGGAGCATCGGGAACCATCCCGGGAATCCTGACCGCGCTCGAGGAGGAGTATGACCTCTCAGAGCGCCAGCTGGCGCTGATGCTCTTTGCTGCCGGCGGGATCGGCCTGATTCTCGCCATCCGCGGAACCTTTGCCGCTGAAGTCGCGGGATGCCAGGTTGAGATTGGTGCCGCCGGTGCCATGGGCTCGGCAGCCGTTGTTGAATTTGCCGGGGGAACGGCGGGGCAGGCCTGTGACGCCGCCGCTGTCTCTTTCCAGAACACCATGGGGCTCGTCTGCGATCTCGTTCAGGGCATGTGCGAGGTGCCCTGTCACAGCCGCAACGGTGTTGCCGCCTCGAGTGCGTTTACCACGGCGGATATGATCCTGGGAGGTTATGTCAATCATGTTAACCTCGATGAAACCATCGATGCTGTCTATTCCTGTGGCCAAATGCTGCCCCGCGAACTGAGATGCACGGCGCAGGGCGGACTGGCAACAGCACCGTCGGCACGATCATTGAAGAAAACCATACAGAGAATGAAGCGCTGATGGTGGTGCTTCGGAATTAATCAACCAGAAGGCAGTATAGAGCAGCCATGCATACCATACGTGTTTTGTCAGGTGAGCAGATCAGGGAAGCGGTCAGCATGAACGATATCATCGAGGCCGTTGAAAGCGCATTTATTGAACTGTCGACTGGTCATCCGGAAATGCCGATTCGTTCTCATATCAGGATTGCAGAACCCCAGGGCACCGCCCTTTTCATGCCCAGCTACATGAAAACCGCCGGGATGATCGGGATAAAAACCGTCACCCTGTTTGAGGACAACCGGTCAGCAGGAATTCCCTATATCCAGGGAATGGTCAGCCTCTTTGACGGAAAAAACGGCAGTCCGCGGGCGGTGCTTGACGGCACCACCATAACCGCACTCCGCACCGGGGCAGCCTCCGGCCTTGCCAGCCGTCTGCTTGCCCGCAGGAAAAGTGCAACCTGCGCAATTTTTGGCGCCGGAGTGCAGGGCAGGACTCAGCTGGAAGCGGTCTGTTCAGTCCGTGAGATCAGCCGGGCCTTTATTTTTGATCCATCACCTGCATCATCAAGACAATTCGCCGAAGAGATGAGCCGTAAGCTGAATATCACGGTGGATGTGGCGGCAACCCCGGCCGAAACAATCAGGCAAGCCGATATTATCTGCTGCGCCACCAACGCTGAAACACCGATTTTTGCTGATCGTGATCTCAAACCCGGGATGCACATAAACGCGGTCGGTTCCTACAAGCCGCATGTCCAGGAAGTCCCTGGAGAGACGGTTGTGCGCTCGAGCCTCTATGTCGACCACCGAATATCGGCGCTCGAGGAAACCGGTGACCTTATTATCCCGATAGACAAGGGACTGATCACCGAGGGACATATTATCGGGGAGATCGGCGAGGTCGCCGCCGGGAGAAGACCGGCGAGAAGCTCCGAGAATGAAATTACCCTTTTCAAGTCAGTCGGCGTTGCCGTCCAGGATCTTGCCGCTGCAGCCGTGGTCCTGGAGCGCGCCGAGGAGCTGGGTATCGGCACGGTTGTAAACTTATAGCGGACTCAATTGTCCCCGGATTGCCCGGGGGCAGCAGGCGGTACATTCTCCTGCGTGCGGGTTTCCTGCACCGTCCCGCCACATTTTTCCTGGAACAGGATGGATCCGACTATGATGAACAGCCCGATGAACGTGGTCGGGTGAATGGTCTCGCCGATCACTATCCTGAGAAAAAGCAGCGACAGGAACGGGGCTATATAGACAAGGTTGCCGATCCGCGCTGCTGAACTGCTCAGCTGCAGGGCCGTCAGCCAGAGCACGAAGGTGATTCCCATTTCAAACAGCCCGATGTAGACCAGCGGCAGAAAGGCTTTTGGTTCCGGCATGGCGATTGGTCCGAGCAGTGGAGAACACACGGTCGTATAGAAAAGCCCGAAGCAGAACCCCCAGAACAGCTTGATCACCGGATCACTCCTCTCCTTTGCGTTTACGAGCCAGAACGAGGCCCAGATGACGGTTGAAGAAAACGCCAGGATCAACCCTGTTTTACTGATTCCCTCAAAATCTGCAAGATTCCCCTTCGTGGCGATGAGCAGCGCTCCGGCAAAACTGACGACAACGGCCGTAATCTGCACCCGGTTCAGTTTCTGTCTCAGTATCGGGACGGAAAGCAGGGTTAGCGCGAATGGCCAGCCGTAATTAATCGACATGGCGATCTGGCCGGGAAGCAGCGAATAGGCTTCAAAAAGAATCGTGTAATAAAGAAAAGGGTTGAGCAGTCCGAGCACTGCCAGCCAGCTGAACTGCAGCCTGTTCAGTTTGAAGAGCAGCCCGGTTTTGCCCTGGAGCAGGATAACAAGAAAGAGCGCCAGGGTTGAAAAAAAAACCGAGAAGAAGAGCAGCGAGTACGGTTCTACAAAGCGCAGGGCAATCTTGAAAGCCGAGGCCGATGTCCCCCAGAACGTTACGGTCAGAAGCGTCAGCAGGTATGCTTTCGACTGGTTGTGCATATAATGGTGTCAACGTTCCCGGAGCGGTTTCAGCAGGGCACGGGGGGTCATTCGCCGAGGTATGCTTTGACGATGCTCTCGTCCTGCTGCAATGTTCGGGCATCGCCTTTTATGACAATCTCGCCGGTTTCAATCACGTAGCCGTGGTCGGCAAGTTTGAGCGCAACTTTTGCATTCTGCTCGACCAGCAGGATCGTGACCCCCTCCTTGTTCAGGCGAACGATAATCTTCATGATTTCCTGAACCAGGAACGGAGCGAGCCCCATCGACGGTTCGTCGAGGAGCAGCAGCTCGGGATTGGTCATCATCGAACGGCCGATGGCGAGCATCTGCTGCTCGCCTCCCGAGAGAAAGGCGGAATCGCGGTTTTTCCGCTTTTCCAGGAGCGGAAAAATCTCGAAAACATGTCTCATCCGCCGTCTCCGCTCACTTTCATCTTTCAGTGTAAATGAGCCGAGTTCGAGGTTTTCGACAATCGTCATCCCTTTAAATATCTTGCGCCCCTCGGGAACGTGGATGAGGCCCATCTGGACGATCTCGTGGGCAGGTTTGCGGGTGATATCCTCCCCCCTGAAACGAATCGTTCCGGAGCTGGCCCGAATCAGACCCGATATGGTCCTCAGGGTCGTGCTCTTGCCGGCGCCGTTGGCGCCAAGCAGGGTAACAATTTCGCCTTCCTGGACAGCCAGGGAGATACCGCGGAGCGCATGAATCTTGCCATAGTGTGTTTCAAGGCCGGAAATTTCAAGAATGTTTCTGCTCATGCCATTTCGTCCTCTTCCTTACCCAGATAGGCCTCGATCACTTTCGGGTTTTTCTGTACTTCCGCCGCACTCCCCTCGGCAATTTTCTGCCCGTAGTCGATCACGGTTATCTTCTCAGACACTTTCATCACCAGCCCCATGTCATGTTCGATCAGCAGAATGGTGATGCCGAGGTCATCGCGAATGCGCTTGATGAGTTTGATCAATTGCTGCTTCTCATCATAATTGAGTCCTGCAGCCGGTTCGTCGAGCAGCAGGATCTTCGGTTTTGTCGCCAGAGCCCTGGCCCATTCAACCCGCCGCTGGTGACCGTAGGAGAGATTGGCGGCGGTGCGGTCCTTCTCGTGGAGTATACCGACGAAATCGAGGCATTCTTCGCAGAAAGCACTGATTTCGGCCTCTTCACGCTGCTGGGATGGGGTTCGCAGCACTGAACTGAGCGGCCCGGCTGAGCTGCGGCAGTGCATGCCGGACATGACATTCTCCAGGACCGTCATGCTTTTAAACAGCCTGAGATTCTGAAATGTCCTGGCCATGCCCCGCTGGGTTATTTTATGGGGCTTTTTTCTGGTGATTCTCCCGTTGTCAAACAGGATGTCACCGCCTGTCGGCCGGTAAAAACCGGTGAGGCAGTTGAAGACCGAGGTTTTGCCAGCGCCGTTGGGGCCGATGAGGCTGTCAATGGAGCCGGTCTCAACGGAAAAGGATAGATCATCGAGTACCTGCAGGCCGGCAAAGCTGAGATCGAGATTGGTAACTTCGAGTAATGCCATAAAATATCGTGTATCCCTCTGTTGAATGCAGCGCTTACGTTTTCTTTGCAGGCCAGATGCCCTCGGGGCGGTAGAGCATGATGATGAGCATCACGATGGCAAAAACCAGTATGCGCGTCGAGCCCAGTTCCCGGAAGACTTCAGGGAAGAGCACGAGCGCAAAGGCGCCGATGATAACTCCGGGAATTTTGCCCATTCCGCCGAGCACGACGCCGAGCAGGATCAGGACGGATTGCTGGAACTGGAAGGTCTCTGGCGAAATTGCCGACATCTTGGCGGCAAAGAAACTGCCGGCAACGCCGCCGAAGATCGCGCCGATGACATAGGCGTAGAGTTTAACGGCAACCCGGTTGATGCCCATTGCCTCGGCCGCGTCCTCGTCCTCCCGCACGTACTGCCAGGCGCGGCCCATCCGGGAGTGCTGCAGCCGGTAGCTGACAAACCCGGCGATGATGGCCAGAATGAGGAACACGTAGTAGAAATGGATTATCTGGGTGAGCTGAAAACCAAAGATGCTTGGTCTTTCAATACCGATCAGCCCGCTGGCTCCACCGGTTATTTCAAGGTTTCGGGCAATTATCCTGACGATTTCCCCAAACCCCAGGGTTACAATGGCAAGATAATCACTGCGCAGTCTCAGGGTCGGACCACCGATGATACACCCGGAACAGGCTGAAAAAAGAACGGCAACGGGTATCGTCAGCCAGAAGTTGACGCCGAATTCGGAGGTGAGGATACCGGTTGTATAGGCTCCAACTGCAAAAAAGGCGGCATAGCCGAGGTCAAGAAGCCCCGCGTAGCCGACAACGATATTGAGCCCCAGGCAGAGAATGACATAAAACCAGATATTGGTTACAACCTCAAGTTCATAGTTTCCGGCTATCAGGGGAAAAAACATGGCAAGGACAGCCAGCGTCAGCAAAATGACCAAACGGTTTTTTTGATCCTGGAGCTGATCAATCAGGCCGGCAGTGGCGGTTTTCAGACGATTCGTGTCTGCGGGGCTGGCGGGTTTTTGTCCCATGGGCTACATCCGTTCTATTTCTGTTTTTCCGAGTATGCCGGTTGGTTTGAATACCAGCAGGAGTATGAGTATGCCGAACGAGAAGACATCCTTCCACTCGGTACCGATAAACGGGATCTGGGTTCCGAAGGACTCGAGGAGCCCAAGGAGCAGCCCGCCGAGCATGGCACCGGGGATCGAGCCAATGCCACCGATGACTGCTGCTGTGAAGGCCTTCAAGCCGATGACAAAACCCATGAAAAAATGAATGCTGCCATAGTAGGTTCCTGCCATGATGCCCGCAGCCGCAGCCAGAGAGGTGCCAATGAAAAAAGTCAGGGCAATGATCCTGTTGACATTTATGCCCATCAGCCGACAGGCGTCCTGGTCGATGGCAATAGCACGCATTGCCTTGCCATACAGGGTCTTGTGGACAAAGGTGTAGAGAGTAACCATCAGCAGCAGGGAGGCTCCGACCAGTATCATCTGAGTATTGGTGATAAAGACGTTGCCCAACTCCAAGCCGTCAAAGCCAAGATCGGTGGGAAACGCCAGGTATTGTCCATCGGTAAACGCCATGACACTGTTGGAGAGGATCATGGAAACCGCCAGTGCGGTAATCAGGATCGAGAGCCTCGGCGCGGAAAGCATCGGCACGTAGGCGATCCGTTGTATCAGGACGCCGAGCAGGCCGACGGCAATCATGCTGAGGATCATGCTGCACATGATACCAGCCCAGCTGTTGCCGATAAACGCGCTCAAGAACGATAAAATGATGAAACCGACAAAAGAACCGATCATGTAGAGATCGCCGTGGGCAAAGTTCAGGAGCTTGATAATGCCGTAAACCATGGTGTAGCCGAGGGCCACAAGCGCATAAAAGGAGCCGAGTATCAGGCCGTTTGCAAGCTGCTGTAACAGGATGTCCTGGATTGACATAGTTGATATCGTAAGAGAAGGTAGGTGTTATAATCATCCAGCCCGGCCTCTTGGATCTAACCGGGCTGGACGATTATTTCAGACTGCGGCGGGGCTTACTGATGAAGCGCCCACTTGCCGTCTTTTGCTACAAGAATGACAAAGTTACTTCTGGCAAGCGTGTTCTGTTCGGTGAAGGAAATGGGTCCGGCAATGCCGGTAAAGTCCTTGGTTTCGGCAAGGGCTTTGATAATGGCAGCTTTGTCCGTTGAACCCGCCCGGGTAATGGCGTCTGCCATCAGCTTCATTCCATCGTAGGAAAGAGCGGCATAGGCATCGGGATCCTGGTTGTAGGCTGCCTTGTAGTTGGCATGAAAATCTTTTGCGGCCGGGAGATACTCGACCGTCGGGTTGGAGAAACAGTAGACGCCTTCGGCTGCCTGGCCGGCAATCTCGAGAAGTTTCGGTGAATTTGAGCCGTCGCCGACAGCGATAAGATCGCGATAGCCTCCCTGCCTCAGCTGTTTGATGACCATGGCGCCATCGGCATAGTATGCCGTCCAGAAAACGGCGTCGGGAGCCTTGGACTTGATGCGGGTAACGAGCGCTGACTGGTCCTGCTCACCCTTGTTCACGACCTCGTAGGCAACGACTTCCTTCCCCATTTCTTCCCATTTTTCCCGGGTCAGCTTGGCAAGGTCCTCAGAGTAACCGTCGCCCTGGTGAATGATCGCCAGCTTGCTGATTCCTTTTTCCTCGAAGAGGCTGATTGCCGTCTTAACCTGATCAAAACCGGTGGAGTTGATCTGGAAGGCATTACCCATGTTCACATCGATCAGTTTTGTGGAGTTGGCGGCCGGGATCACCATCGGGATGTTGGCATCGCCGTAGATCTTCATGGTTGGCAGCGTTGCTCCCGAGCAGTAGCCGCCGACAACTGCGGCAACATCGGCGGAGACAAGTTTGGTTGCTGCGGCAGTCGCCTGCTGCGGGTCACAGGCTGCATCACCGGTCATGGTGACAACGTTCATGCCGAGTACCCCACCGGCCTTGTTGATCTCGGCAGCTGCCAGATTAATGGCATTTTCCATATCTTTGCCATAGGTGGCCTCAGAACCGGTTGTCGGTACCATGATGCCGATTTTCAGATCAGCGGCGATCGCCACCTGGCCCATCAGCATCATGCCGGCGAGGGTACTGCCCAAAACAGTGGAAAATAATGATTTATTCACAGCTTTTTCCTCCATATAACTCAGTTAACTGCAATAGAGCCTGTATTCTCCTTGAAAAGTCAGGAAAGATACAGGTCGCCTCTTGATAATGGCGGGAAAAAGGCTGTTTCCGGGGCCATTATCCTGGTGAACCTGTTTTTGCCGCGCAACCGAAAAACAGAGCGGCAGCGGCGGTTTTGCTGGGAAAAAGTATTTCCAAGCTGTTAAATTTCTGGTTAAGAATTTTAACAGCTTGGTTGTTCCATGGTACGCACGAAAGAGCGGATTGCCAGGCCATTAGAGTGATAAAAAAAACGATGTTTGTCAAGCCTCAGCTGAGAATAATATATCCTCAAAGCAAGGTGAAATCAGAGATTTCAGCAGGACTCTGTCTCTCGTGAAAGATACCATCAGAGAGAGGCGCTGCCTCCTTTCAGAATCACCGCCCGGCTTTTTTTTCTGAGAAAGGCAAGCCGCTCTGCCAGATAGTCCTCTGTGGGTGGGCGCAGGTGCTCCAGGGCGTACTTCTTCCGAAGGAGGGCATAGGTGGAAACCCCGAGTCGGTGATAGGGGAGAATCTCGATTTGCTGAACTTTTTTCAGTGATTCACCGATCAAAAGAAGTGTTTCGAGGTTCTCGTCGTCATCATTGATTCCCGGAATCAGCGGGATACGGAGGTGAAGCGCAAAGGGCTGGGAATCTTCGTCGAGCTGAGCAAGGTTGGAGAGAATGGCTTCATTGCCGCCGCCGGTGAGTTCCCGGTGCCGTTTGCTGTCACTGTGCTTGATGTCGACGTAGAGGGTGTTCAGAAACGGCAGTGATTGCGCAATATTCTGCCAAGGAGCCAGCAGGCTTGTCTCGACAGCGGTATCGATTCCCCGCTGGCGGCACTCTTGCAGGATGGAGCGGGTGAAGGCCGGTTGGGTAAAACATTCTCCACCGCTTATGGTGACGCCTCCGCCCGAGTGAAAAAAGAAGATTTCATCTTTGCTTATCTCCTCAACCACCTGGGAAACCGTCATGATCCTGCCATACCCCTTGTGCGCGGAATGGGGGCAGACGTCCACGCAGCGAAAGCAGTTGAGGCATAGGTCCGTATCGGTAACGATGGCACCGTCAAGTATCGAGAGTGCTTTATTCGGGCAATTGCTGATGCAGGTAGCGCAGCCGACGCAACGCTCAGCGTTATACCCCTTCTCGGGAAGCGCATGCTGCGATTCAGGAGTTGAGCACCAACCACAGGAGAGGGGACAGCCTTTCAAAAACACCACGGTGCGGAGCCCGGGGCCATCATGAACGGATGTCTTCTCTATTCGCAGAACCACACCGGTGGCGTCGAGTGTCATCCTCTTAGCCTGCTGAAATCCCACGCTGCACTGTTCTGCCGATAATCTCGTCCTGGACGTCTTTGCCCAGTTCAACGAAATAGGCGGTGTAGCCGGCGACCCGCACCAGCAGCCCGCGATAATCATCGGGGTATTGCTGGGCCAGGAGCAGTTTTTCCTGGTCTACCACATTAAACTGGACATGGTACACCCCGAGGCTGCACATGGATTTGAGAAGGGCCATCATCTGCTGAATACCGTTCTCCTCGTTCAGCAGCGATGGTTCAACCTTGAGGTTCAGCAGCGTTCCCTGGACAAACCGGTCATGGGGGATGTTGGCAACCGATTTCAGAACCGAGCCGGGCCCGCTGAAATCGGTCCCGCCTGCCGGACTTACTCCGTCGGCAAGCGGTTTCCAGGCTTTTTTTCCCGAAGGCAGGGCACCGACTTCAAGGCCGAACGGCGTGTTTCCTGATACAGGGAGGATCCCTGGGGTCATCTTGCCAAATTTTGAATGGTATTGCTCAATTTCGTCTGCGAAGAAGGTGAACATGTCGCCGGCAATTGTATCAACGAGGGGATCGTCGTTGCCGTACTTGGGCGCTGCTCTGCAGAGCTTCAGGACATCGTCGAAACCGCTGAAATCATGTTCAAGGGCGGTCAGCAGCTGGCTCATGGTGAGCTGCCGGGTATCGAAGACAAGATGCTTGACTGCGGCGATGGAATTTATCAGGTCGGCGACGCCAATGAGAATAATGCCGTTGCCGCTGTTGTATTTGGCACCGCCCCAAGCGTAATCTTTGGCCTTGTCGATACACTCTCTGAAGGTCAGCGAGAGTGCCGGCGACGGCCTGTTCATGCAGACCTCGTCTATCACGTGGCTGCCCTTGACCACGGCACGGGTGACGTAGGCGAACTGCTTCTGCACGGCTTCAAGAAATGTTTCGAAATCTTTGAACTCCCCGGGATCACCTGTCCTGATAGAGACTTGTTCAGCGCTTTTTCTGCATCTGCCGTCCAGCAGGGCGAATTCGACAATTGAGCCAAGGTTAATATCGGCCAGGGCCGTATAGTGCCGGAGCCTTCCTTCGAGGTTCGTTTCCACACAGCCGCAGGGGTTCCAGTTGAACGCCTCCTTGAGTGGAATTCCCTTGTTCATAAGCATGCGAATGCCGATGTCGTCGTTGTGAAAGGCCGGGAATCCGGTGCCAAGGGCAATCAGCTCAACAACCTTGCGCAGAAACCTGTTCGGGTTTTTGGCCAGGCTGTAGCGTACGGACAGGGAGGGCTGGTAGAGCTGGACATCCATGGTCGCCTGAATGATCATGTAGGAGAGCTCATTCACCGCATCTCTGCCGGTCTCATCCACGCCGCCGACACAGACATTTTGAAACATCGGGTAGCCTGCGGCAAACTCCGCGGTTAGCGCGTCTTGGAAAAGACAGGGCTCGCTGAACTTGATCCACAAACAGTCGAGCAGCTCCTGCGCGGCTTTTTTGTCCAGGGCACCGGAATTGATGTCCTTGGTGAAATAGGGATAGAGGTACTGGTCCATTCTGCCGGGGTTATAGCTGGCGGCATTCTGTTCCATGAAAATGCATATCTGGTAAAAATAGAGGGCCTGCAGGGCCTCTTTAAATGTCCGTGCCGAGTGTTTTGACAGGTGAGCGCAGGTTGCGGAAATCTCGAGCAGCTCGCTTTTCCTGCTGCTGTCTTTTTCAAACGCTGCAAGCCGGGCGGCTTCAACGCCGTAGCGGCTGGCAAGCATTTTCATGCCAGCCACGACGATCAGCAGCGATTTGAGATAGTAGTCTTTTTCATAATCTCCCGGAACCGTTAAATCCAGGGACGTTCTTCTATTTTTGACTGCTGCTTCAATTCCGCAAAGCCCTTCTTTGAGGAGCCATTCATACCCTGCAGTTGTTTCGCCAAAGCCGCGGACCGCTTTCCGGTTGATATAAATAACACCGTTATCACGGAGCTGCCGGGTATCATCCGGGATTTGTGCGAGCCATTCTTCATAGTTGGAGCGGCCTTTCCAGTACGGTCTGATTTCCTGCTCAAAAATGTGACGGTCTTTGCTTCTGAGATAGAAAGGATCATATGCTCGGGTGGAAATGGAGTCGAGTTCATCATTGAGAACCGACCAGCAGGTATCGGCGCAGAGGATGCCTCCTCGTATTTTACTGCCCGGGCAGCCGACGATGAGCTCATGTTCGGCAATCGATACGTCCTTGAGCAGACACTGCTTGTAAAACCCCTTGGCTTTTCGGACGACAAGCGGTTCGCCTTCGTTTTCCCGGAAACTCTCGGTAAGGATTCTGGCATTCTCGAGATCCATCTCCGGCCGTGCAGAGACAACCCGATCTTTTAATCGCCTGATTCGCTCCATGTAAGTGGGCTCGTGATCCTGTATTGCAGGCCTTGCTGTCACCATTGTTTTCATTGTCGTCTCACTGCGGGTTTACTCTTAAAATAATGACAATCTCGTAAAAACAGAGTCGATGGCTAAGTAAAATGCTTCATATGCGAGGCGCGCAAAATTTAGATCATCTCGGCGTACTCCAGTACGTCGTGACGATAGAAATTTTGCAGTAACGAAGCAGATGGAGCGATTTTACGACGCCATCAATAATGATAGTTGTTATCGACTGTAACCTAACACTCTTTATGCAAATATAATACATTTTTCTATGAATCGGGACGAGGCTTGTCGGAGGCTTCTAGTTCTTCCGTGAACGATGTCTGGAATCTGGTCGAATTCTTCCGTGTAGTGATTGATAGAGAAGAAGTGGTTCAAAAAAAGGGATTAATCGTGAGCGAATATCAGGCAGAGCATTTCATCAGTGCTGTCGGCAGACGTTCGCTCCTACAGCGGTATCAGCGGGTGGTACCTTGGTCAGGCGTCACTCTGCCAGGCCCTGACACAATTTCTGCCATCTTTTTTCGCTGCATACACAGCCTTGTCGGAGGCCCTGAGAAGGTCATCTGCTTTCAGCATCTGCGCATCTCGGACGGCAACGCCGATGCTGACAGAGCCATACCAGAACCCGCTGCCGGCGATAACCTTTAAATTGGCGACCTTTGCGCGAGTCTGTTCGGCGATATGGTGCGCCCCTTTCAAGGAGGTCTGGGGACAGATAACCAGAAATTCATCACCTCCGAGCCTGCAGACAATATCGTCACTGCGTACGGAATGAAGCAGCTCGATAGAGAGTCGTTGGAGGACACGGTCTCCTGCCGCATGGCCGTATGTATCATTGATGGCTTTAAAGCCGTCAGCATCAATCATGAGGCATGCCAGGGGCTTGTCATTTGCAACCGATTCGGCCCAGAGCAACTGCAGCTGGCGCATGGCAAATCGTCTGTTGGGCAGATCGGTGAGGTGATCGGTGATAGAGATCACTTTTAGCGCCTCATTGGCCTGGGCGAGGTCTTTGGTCCGTTCGGCAACACGGCTCTCAAGGGTTCTGTTCAATTCCGTAAGCGCTCTGTTCTTTTGAGAAAGCAGGTTCAGCAACCCTTTCAGGGCGCCAAGCAGTGTCGCGGTCGATTCGCTTTCCGAGTAATTGATCATGTCAAGGGCGTCCGCCGGGCTTTTACCCTCCTTGATGGAACTGATCTGGCGGGCCATGACAAGGTCGGTACCAAGAATGTGATATGCAAGCCAATGGGCCATATAGTTGAACAGGGTCAAACAATCTTCCTGATTGTTCATCTGCGTCGTTTCAGAAAGATGAGTAACCTCGGACAAAAAATCACGATGACTTTTCAAATGACCCCTGAGATGGCGCTGATCGAGCTCCATCTCGTTCATCAGTTGTTCTTCTTCAGAGAAATGGGTTTTAGCATACGATGTGAGTTGGGCAAAAATCGACTCTAAAACGTTTTCGTTGATGATGTTTTCAGATAGCGCATTACCGTACTTGTTGATCAGCGAGACAAGTACCTGGTGCTGGCTGTCAATTTCCGCAATATTCGTATTGAACTGGTTTCCCCAGGTGAAAGATTCCATATATCAGCAAAAGGTCAGTGTTTGATCTTACGGGTACAAAACCTCGCAGCACGGGAGTTTCCCGATAATCCCATGTCAATGCCACGTTGTCGTAACCGTCAAAAATAATGAGAAACATTCCGATAACTTCTATCATTTTATCCCACAGATCCAGATCAGTCAAAATAAATTGTAGAATGATGCAGAGTTGAAAAGGGGAGATTGAAACCCTGATTTCAAAATGAAGCCTTCGCAGGGCAGGGTGCAAACAAAAAAAAACAGCCGGCAAAGAACCAGCTGAGGGGTATAGAAGAAAATCGGCGGCGGCCTACTTTCCCACACAGTTGCCCATGCAGTACCATTGGCGCAGCAGAGCATTCACGGTTCATTTTCGAGTTGAGATGGCCTGGAAGTCAAGAAGCGGTGAGTGGGGCAATACATGTGTATGCCACGCTCACCAGCGACGCAGAGTCGCAGGTTATATCGCCTCGCCCGCTGGGTTTAAAAAAGAGTGCTGATAACTGCCGTGTTTAAAATGGAAGGGGGGAAGCCGCCTGCCTCCGGAAACAGCAACAAAAAACCCTCACCTGGTAATTGCCAGATGAGGGTTCTATAAAGAAAATCGGCGGCGACCTACTCTCCCACACAGTTGCCCATGCAGTACCATTGGCGCAGGAGAGCTTAACTGCCGTGTTCGGAATGAGAACGGGTGGAACCTCTCCGCTATGACCACCGATAAAGGGTAACCGGTAATAATGAGAACGGGTGGAACCTCTCCGCTATGACCACCGATAAAGGGTAATCGGTAATACGCTATAAAAAAAGATAATCGAACAGTAGAGTAAAAAACAGCAGCAGCTTAATCAAAAAATATGGATAAGCCGCACGGCACATTAGTATCGGTAAGCTCCACGTGTTGCCACGCTTCCACACCCGACCTATCAACGTGGTGGTCTACCACGTGCCTTCAGATGGCCACTACAGCCATGGGATATCTTATCTTGGAGTGGGCTTCCCGCTTAGATGCTTTCAGCGGTTATCCCTGCCGAACATAGCTACCCAGCAATGCCCCTGGCGGAACAACTGGTACACCATAGGTTCGTCCATCCCGGTCCTCTCGTACTAGGGAAAGATCTCCTCAAATATCCTGCGCCCGCAACAGATAAGGACCAAACTGTCTCACGACGTTTTAAACCCAGCTCGCGTACCACTTTAATTGGCGAACAGCCAAACCCTTGGGACCTGCTTCAGCCCCAGGATGTGATGAGCCGACATCGAGGTGCCAAACCTCCCCGTCGATATGGACTCTTGGGGGAGATAAGCCTGTTATCCCCGGAGTACCTTTTATCCGTTGAGCGACGACCCTTCCATGCGGAATCGCCGGATCACTAAGACCTACTTTCGTACCTGCTCGAAATGTCTCTCTCGCAGTCAAGCTCCCTTATGCCTTTACACTCTACGGCTGGTTTCCAATCAGCCTGAGGGAACCATCGCGCGCCTCCGTTACGCTTTAGGAGGCGACCGCCCCAGTCAAACTACCCACCAGACAATGTCCTGGATCCGGATCACGGACCGCAGTTAGATTCCTAAGATAACAAGGGTGGTATTTCAAGGTCGACTCCATCGACACTGGCGTGCCGACTTCAAAGTCTCCCACCTATCCTACACATGTTACCTCAAAAACCAATGCCAAGCTGTAGTAAAGGTTCACGGGGTCTTTCTGTCTTGTTGCGGGTAACCGGCATCTTCACCGGTACTACAGTTTCGCTGAGTCTCTGGTTGAGACAGTGGGGAAATCGTTACGCCATTCGTGCAGGTCGGAACTTACCCGACAAGGAATTTCGCTACCTTAGGACCGTTATAGTTACGGCCGCCGTTTACCGGGGCTTCGGTTCGCTGCTTCGCTTGCGCTGACAGGTCCCCTTAACCTTCCGGCACCGGGCAGGCGTCAGACCCTATACTTCGTCTTTCGACTTCGCAGAGTCCTGTGTTTTTAGTAAACAGTCGCTCCCCCCATTTCACTGCAACCTACGTAGGCTCAAACAAGTATTCATTATCACCATATAGGCACACCTTCTCCCGAAGTTACGGTGCTATTTTGCCGAGTTCCTTAACCAGAGTTCTCTCAAGCGCCTTGGTATTCTCTACCAGCCTACCTGTGTCGGTTTACGGTACGGTCACCACCATGACTAGATACGAGGATTTTCCTGGAAGCAGGGAATCAGCCACTTTGTTGTCTAAAAGACATCGTCATCACGTCTCATCGTTATACAGGAACCCGGATTTTCCTAAGTCCCCCGACTACACGCTTAAACCAGCTATTCCAACAGCTGGATGGCCTATCCTTCTCCGTCCCCCCTTATCATCAAACACCATGACAGTGGTACAGGAATATTAACCTGTTTCCCATCGACTACGCCTCTCGGCCTCGCCTTAGGAGCCGACTAACCCTGAGCAGATTAACTTGACTACAGGAAACCTTAGGCTTTCGGCGACAAGGTTTCTCACCTTGTTTATCGCTACTCGTGTCAACATAAGCTCTTGTGGAACCTCCAGCACTCCTTTCGGTGTACCTTCTCAGGCGGCCACAATGTTCTCCTACCATCCAGAAGCTGATTTAAACCTATTAACGCTCCTGCTTGCCCAGGGGGAGTTGCTCGGGATTAATCCCTCGCGACATCTTACCACCACCGTGCGTTCATTAATAAACTTAAATCAGCTTCTGGATCCGTAGCTTCGGTACTATGCTTAGCCCCGTTACATCTTCAGCGCAGATTCATTAGACCAGTGAGCTATTACGCTTTCTTTAAAGGGTTGCTGCTTCTAAGCCAACCTCCTGGTTGTATCTACAATTCCACCTCTTTTCCCACTTAGCATAGTTTGGGGACCTTAGCTGACGGTCTGGGTTGTTTCCCTCTCGACCATGGAACTTATCTCCCACAGACTGACTCCCATACTTGAACTTAACGGCATTCGGAGTTTGAAAAGGGTTGGTAATCCGGTGGGACCCCTAGCCTTGTCAGTGCTCTACCTCCGTCAGTCATCATATGAGGCTATACCTAAATATATTTCGGAGAAAACCAGCTATCACCGAGTTTGATTAGCCTTTCACTCCTATCCACAGCTCATCCGAACAGTTTTCAACCTATATCGGTTCGGGCCTCCATCTCGTGTTACCGAGACTTCACCCTGGCCATGGATAGATCACCCGGTTTCGGGTCTACCCCATGCAACTAGACGCCCTCTTAAGACTCGCTTTCGCTGCGGCTCCACCTCGCGGCTTAACCTCGCTGCACAGGGTAAGTCGTTGACTCATTATGCAAAAGGCACGCCGTCACACTGCATAAATGCATAGTGCTCCGACTGCTTGTAAGCTAACGGTTTCAGTTTCTATTTCACTCCCCTCCCGGGGTTCTTTTCACCTTTCCCTCACGGTACTCGTTCACTATCGGTCATCGGTTAGTATTTAGCCTTGGAAGATGGTCCTCCCAGATTCCCACAAGGTTTCACGTGTCTCGTGGTACTCAGGAACTCCCTCGGGTGCATCATCATTTCGTGTACCGGATTATCACCGTCTATGATCAGCCTTTCCATACTGTTCCACTATGAAGATACAATCCCACATTGGGGTCCTACAACCCCGGCACATAAATGTACCGGTTTGGGCTCTTCCGCGTTCGCTCGCCGCTACTTACGGAATCTCTAAATTGATTTCTTTTCCTGCAGGTACTTAGATGTTTCAGTTCCCTGCGTTCGCTTCACACAACTATGTATTCATCATGTGATGACGGGATATGAGTCCCGCCGGGTTCCCCCATTCGGAAATCTCCGGATCAAAGCCTGTTAACAGCTCCCCGAAGCTTATCGCAGCTTGCCACGTCCTTCATCGCCTACCGATGCCAAGGCATCCGCCGTTAGCCCTTCGTAGCTTATCCATAAAACTTGATTAAACTATACTGCTATTAAGAAGTCCTTTCGGACTTTTCTCAGCTACTGTAACCCCCAGGTACCCTGATGCTTCACTGACGCGTGGCCAGGATATAAAAGACCGGTGCGCCGCATCACCCGGAGGATTTTGTTTTACTCTACTATTCAATTATCAAAGATCAATTCCTGTTAAAGGCTAGAAAACCCATAAACGTTTACGTTTACAGGCTTTACAACACTTAACAGAACAACAACCACCAAAATAATGGTGGAGGTGAACGGGATCGAACCGATGACCTCCTGCGTGCAAGGCAGGCGCTCTCCCAGCTGAGCTACACCCCCATCATCAATGCTTCCTAAACGTGGTGGGCCTAGGTGGACTTGAACCACCGACCTCACGCTTATCAGGCGTGCGCTCTAACCAGCTGAGCTATAGGCCCCTCTTAAAACACCGTGCTTTTGGCTTTATGCTGCGTCGCTGCTCGATACCGCGTCCTCGGCGTACCGATGTACGCCTGCGGGGCGGTCTCTCACGCTCCTTGCCTAAAACCAAAATCCCGGGTTTTAACTGTTAAAGCCTATTCGTACTGGTTTTGTTCGTTTTCCACTCGCTCTAAAGATCAACAAACGATCCTTCAAAACTGAATAACAACGCAAACGGGGTTAATCCCCAGCAGCTGTACTCGCTGCATCTTTCCTTAAAAAGGAGGTGATCCAGCCCCAGGTTCCCCTAGGGCTACCTTGTTACGACTTCACCCCAGTTACCAATCATACCTTGGCAGCCTGCGTCTACGAATAGTTCGCTCAACTGCTTCTGGTACAACCAACTCCCGTGGTGTGACGGGCGGTGTGTACAAGGCCCGGGAACGTATTCACCGTGGCATGCTGATCCACGATTACTAGCGATTCCAACTTCATGGAGTCGAGTTGCAGACTCCAATCCGGACTGAGACCGGCTTTACGGGATTCGCTCCAGGTTGCCCTGTGGCTGCCCTTTGTACCGGCCATTGTAGTACGTGTGTAGCCCTGATCATAAAGGCCATGAGGACTTGACGTCATCCCCACCTTCCTCCGGTTTGACACCGGCAGTCTCTTTAGAGTGCCCAACTTAATGATGGCAACTAAAGACAAGGGTTGCGCTCGTTGCGGGACTTAACCCAACATCTCACGACACGAGCTGACGACAGCCATGCAGCACCTGTCACCGGATTCTCCGAAGAGCACTCCCTCCTTTCAGAAGGATTTCCGGGATGTCAAGACCAGGTAAGGTTCTGCGCGTTGCGTCGAATTAAACCACATACTCCACCGCTTGTGCGGGCCCCCGTCAATTCCTTTGAGTTTTAATCTTGCGACCGTACTCCCCAGGCGGTGAACTTAATGCGTTAGCTCCGGCAATGAGACGATTAACCATCCCAACACCTAGTTCACATCGTTTACGGCGTGGACTACCAGGGTATCTAATCCTGTTTGCTCCCCACGCTTTCGCACCTCAGTGTCAGTATCTGGCCAGGTAGTCGCCTTCGCCACCGGTATTCCTCCCGATATCTACGAATTTCACCTCTACACCGGGAATTCCACTACCCCCTCCAGTACTCAAGCCGTCCAGTTTCAAATGCACTTCCATGGTTGAGCCTTGGACTTTCACATCTGACTTAAACAGCCACCTACGCGCGCTTTACGCCCAGTAATTCCGAACAACGCTTGCACCCTCCGTATTACCGCGGCTGCTGGCACGGAGTTAGCCGGTGCTTCCTTTGATGGTACCGTCAAACATAGCATGTATTAAATACTATGCACTTCTTCCCATCTGACAGGATTTTACAACCCGAAGGCCTTCATCATCCACGCGGCGTCGCTGCGTCAGGGTTGCCCCCATTGCGCAATATTCCTCACTGCTGCCTCCCGTAGGAGTCTGGTCCGTGTTTCAGTTCCAGTGTGGCGGATCATCCTCTCAGACCCGCTAACCATCGTTGCCTTGGTAGGCCGTTACCCTACCAACTAGCTAATGGTACGCAAGCTCCTCCCCGCACAGTAGCTTGAATCAGAGGCCACCTTTCTCTATCAAAAAGATATTAAAATAGACGTATCCGGTATTAGCACACCTTTCGGTGGGTTATCCCAAATGCGAGGGTAGATTACTTACGCGTTACTCACCCGTGCGCCACTCTACTGAGGTTCCGAAGAACCCGTTCGCGTTCGACTTGCATGTGTTAAGCACGCCGCCAGCGTTCGTTCTGAGCCAGGATCAAACTCTCCAGTTTGATATCCTAGACCATCCCATTGCTGAGATGGTTACTTATATAGTGCTTAAATATATAAGAGCTCTCTTTTGAATTACTCAAAAAATTGCCCCCTGTGTCCGAAGACACGTGGGCCCGTTTGCTGTTGTTGTTATTCAGTTGTCAAGGATCGTTTTCCCCATCCGTCAAGACGGACAGAGCGCGCAATAAGTTGCGCGGGAAGAACGTTAATCTAATCTATCAAACACCCAATGTCAATAAGGAATGTGTGCCAGACACGCTCTTTAGGTGTCCCCCCGGATCACCGCTGCTCAGGTGCCTCAAAGACCGCGGCAAACTACTTGATCGACAGGGGCTTGTCAATAGCCAAATGTACCTATCGCAAATAATAAACACGATGCTTTTCACCTGCCACTTCCATTTGCTGACAAGCATAAAAAAGGTCAAAACTATAGTCGTGTGTATAATATGATACTGTCCTGCTAATTTTTATGGACCTTTTTACTGGTACTGATATTCTTGCTGAACCCTCGATTTATTCATTTTTGAACCATCGAAAAATTCATGACACAACGAAATTGCTCAGCATCACTGATACATTTTCGATCCTTGAATGAACCTGGATTGATGGTTTGGGCTATTTAAAAGACATGATTTTCAATATATAGATGGGATCATTTACGCTATGATCCGCTAATGTATACTCAAGCACTCAGGATGGTGAAACATGAATGGTATGGACAGGTTGGTGAGGAGCGAGAATTTTGTGGAACGGCAATTGGGTGATGAGACGGTATTGGTCCCCATCAATCAGCTTGGTGTGGATGTACAGAGTATCTATACCTTGAACCTGACTGCCGCTGCCGTCTGGAAAAAGCTTGAAACGCAATGTAGCGTTGATGAGTTGATTAAAGAACTGGAATTCGAATTTTCTGCTGGGGAAGGCATTATCGAGCACGAGGTTTTTTCTCTGCTGGAAGAATTTGTTGCAAATTCATTTGTATCGGTGGTGGGGGAGTAGGCAGTGTTACTATGTAAGATTAAGGATTTCAGCAAAAAACATGAGCACCCTGACGTTCGTTCACTGACTGGATTATCGATAGAATTGACGCGTAGATGCAATTTTAGCTGCCCACATTGTTTTCTTGCAAACCCAATCCAACCATCATCACCAGATAGTGAGCTGACATATGATGAATGGATCGCCCTTATTGACCAGTATGTAGATGAGGGGGGATTATTTCTCACGGTTACAGGTGGAGAACCTCTGTTGCGAAACGATTTCCAGCAACTATGGGTTGGAATGAAAAAGAGAGGTTTCCTGATCTCTCTTTTTACTAATGGCTCACTGGTTGATGATGATGTTGTTGCGTTTCTTTCTCAATGGACACCGCTTGAGGTATCAATTACCCTTTACGGAGCATCGGAGGAGACATACAGAAAAGTTACCGGACGGACTGGAATGTTTGAGCGGGTATTGCGCGCGCTTGAAATGCTCTCGAAAACTGGCATACCTCTGGAGGTAAAGGGCGTTTTCAGCAGATTGAATATTAGCGAGTATTCCCGGATAAAAACGATCGCTGAAACATATTGTGATCTTTTCCGTTGGGATGTAGATTTAATTGGCTCTTTTTCCTGTTCAAGCAATACTCCCCAGGATATCCGCCTGTCACCTGAAGAATGCGCGGAACTTGAGGCAAGAGAACCAATACGCAACCAGGAATTGAAGAATCGGTTCGATACCTGGAATCCACCCGAAGCAGATCATGCAAGTGCCCGGGTATTTCATTGTGGAATTGGATTTAACTCTGCTTATATTGATTCCGGAGGAGGTCTGCGACCATGCCTGCCGCTGGAAAGCGTGAGTTATGATTTAAAAAGTGGTACACTAAAAGATGGATGGCATAGAGCGATCCCGGAAATGCTCAGAGACTTTCCGCACCAGCCCGGACCCTGTCAATCATGTGACGGTGTGGAACTCTGCGGTCAATGTGTCGCATTCGCATTGCTGGAAAACTGTTCAGCAACGGGGCCCGTGCCGTTCAAATGCAAACTTGCAAAAGAACGGGCTAAAAAATATGGAATGACAGAAAAGGTGAGCAAGATACCTGATTTACAGGAATAAACGATCTGGAGAAAATGTAAAATGACTGAAATCAAGAAAGCGTGGACAACACCAGTAATTACCAAAGTTATGCTTGAGTTTGACAAGGAGATGACGACAAATTGTTATGGGAGTGGAAAGACGCCTCAGTCAAATGGTAAAGGGTGTGGAGTGCAATCTTCTGGAACCTGCTGGTCCACAGGGAACATTAACGAGCCTGGAGTGAAGTAGCTGTGGTTTTAACCGAGTTTACTTTTTAAATCTTTCAGGTAGTGGCCTTGGAGGTTGTCAAGTTACAGATTCTTGGTCTTTTTTTTGAATTACATTTTTCAGAACGATCATATCTACCATTACACAAGAATCTCAAGCCTTTTGTTGTCTCTGAGATATATAATTATGATGCGTCAACGGTTATACGTGTCGAAGAGGAATCATTTGATGGAACAGATGGTTACCAGCATATAGCAAAACGTTTCGGTTCTTTGTCAATGGAACCGATTGGAGACACTGAGCATCTGTTTCGCTACTACACTGGCCAATTTCTGGCCAATCATGATTTTACTAATGTCAAACTCTGGGTGCCGTTTGAACGGCAGATGAGTGTTGACCACGACGGCTATGCCAACTTTAGCGGTGATCCTCCACTGCGGCTCATTTTATGGGCCCGGTCGAGTATTGAGGGGTATTGCTACATGCACGGTGCGCTCATCGTTTTGGATGGAAAATATATCCTCCTTATCGGTCAGTCCGGCAGCGGCAAGACAACCCTGAGTAATCTTGCCTGTGACTGCGGTGCCAGCCTGCTGACGGAGGAAGATCCATTCCTGTCCTGGAAAAAAGACGAACCTTACGCTCTGGCATCTCCCTGGCCTGGCAGGCGAGGCCCCGATGTAGCATTTTCAGGCAAGTTGACGGCAATTTTCTATCTGCGACATGCCCGGCAGAACGAGGTTCGATCATTAACGACTAACGAATCATGTCACAACCTGCTTCAACACTCGAGAACATTTAACTGGCTGCCCCGGACACTGCCCCTGGCTGTTGAACTCTTTGATAAAGTCGCACAGAAAACTCCTTCCTATGATTTCGGATTTGTACCCGATGCGCGTGCTGTCGAAACTATCCGGGACCTCATATGATGGCTAAGCTGTCTGATTTACCAAAGAATTTCCTCAAAGAAGGACACTGTATACAAAAATCCGCGTCGGGAACCAGTATGCTACCATCTATTCCGGATGGAACAGTACTCCAGATTGAACCAGTTCAACACAACCCCGTGAGATTGGGAGACATTGTCTATTTCCTTGATAGCAGCGGGAATACCAGGATTCACAGGGTTTCTTGTATACTGAAGAAAGGAACTGAGACGCTCATCCAGACCTGGGGAGATAACTGCGAACAACCCGATGCTGTAATCGAGCGCTCTCAAATTCTTGGTCGGGTAATCGCCTGTAAGGGTGAACATGGCTGGCGCCCGATAGACTCTCGAGTCATCCTGTATGCAAAATATTTTTTCAAGAGTTATGGATGGTATTATATAAAAAAACTTCCAGGCAAAATTGTAGATGTTCTAAACCGGCAGACATAACGAAAAATGACATGAACGCCTACTGGTTCAGTTTTTTTCTGTCTGAAGGGAGCAGACAATTGTTCTCAGAAGATACCCATGCCAGCTGAAACCTTCGGGAATAAAATCAAGAATGCACTGCGAATCGACAGGGCCTTTCTGCTTGTCTGGGGTGCGACAAGGAAATGGACCCTTCTTGCTTTTATTCTGACCGGTGTGCAGGGTGTTCTACCGCTCGCTCTCCTCTACCTGATCAAGCTGATTATCGACAGCATCGCCCGTTCTGTCCAGACGAACAGTCCTGCAGCAGATTTCAGCACGGTTGCCTATTATCTCCTCGCGGCCTTTGCGGTTATGCTATTCCAGGCAGGGGTGCAGCATCTTGCCTCCTATACAGAGGAAATCCAGGTTACACTTGTTTCGAACCATGTGGTAAACCTGATACATGAAAAGTCGATTTCGCTTGATCTCTCTTATTACGAAAATCCCGAGTTTTACGATACGCTTCACCGGGCTCAGCAGGAGGGGCCGTATCGACCGGTAAGCATCGTAAAAGGACTGACCAGCCTGCTCCAGAACGGGGTTTCACTCATCGCGATGGTGAGCCTGTTATTCCTGTTTCACTGGGCGGTGGGAATCATGCTGTTTGTCTCGATTGTCCCAGGCGTACTCGTTCAGCTGAAGTATGCAAAAGAGAGATTCGACTGGCAGAAGAGGCGGACTCACGAGGAGAGAAGGGCGGGGTATTTCAGTTACATCCTGACAAGTGAGCTGTTTGCCAAAGAAATTCGGTTATTTGACATCGGATCACACTTCAGCAGCTTATATGCTGAGCTGAAGAAACTGCTCATGGGTGAGAAACTGGGATTGTCGAAACGTATGAGCATCGCCGATTTCTTCGCCCAGGCTGTCGCCATAACCTTTCTGGTGGGAAGCTTTTTCTTTATCGCCTACAGAGCCTTCAGCGGCATGATAACAATCGGCGATATGGTGATGTATTTCCAGGCGTTTCAACGAGGTGTCAGTTATTTAAAAAGCCTGCTACAGAATTTAACCGCTCTGCATGAAGATAATCTCTTTGTGTCACACTTTTTTACCTTTCTTGATATACAAAACAGGGTCAAAGAACCGCGGAACCCCAAACGCTTAAAGGATGGCCGCATAGCAACCGTTTCCCTCGAAAATGTTGAATTCACCTACCCCGGAAACCGCGAACCCGTTCTCAAGGATTTGTCGTTTACCATCAACCGTGGTGAGACGGTAGCACTTGTGGGTGCAAACGGTGCCGGCAAGAGTACCATCGTGAAATTACTCTGCCGCCTCTATGACCCGCAAAAAGGCACAGTCGCCTTTGATAATGTCTCGATCGCAGAGATGGAACTCAACAGTGTCAGGAGGCGTGTCAGTGTGGTGTTCCAGGATTATGCCCGGTATTACCTGACAGTCAGGGAGAATATCTGGTTTGGAGACACGACCCTTCTGCTGAACTCGGAAAAGATCAGGGATGCTGCAAAGATGGTCAATGTCGACCCGCTGATCGAAAGCTTTCCCCAGGGCTATGACACAATACTCGGGCGCCTGTTTTCGTCGGGAAAGGAGATCAGCCAGGGTGAGTGGCAGAAGATCGTTCTGGCAAGAGCCTTTTTACGTGATGCCAACCTCGTAATACTTGATGAACCGACCAGTTCTCTTGACACGGATACCGAATTTTTCCTCTATGAAAAATTCGCTCAGCTGACTGCCGGAAAATCAGCCCTGATAATCAGCCACCGTTTTTCAACCGTGCGTATGGCTGATAGAATTTATGTCATTGATGATGGAAAAATTATTGAAAGTGGAAGTCACAGCGAACTGGTGGCTGAAAATGGCACGTATGCTGACTTGTACCGGAAACAGACGAGTTTGAAGACATTTGAAAATAAGTAGAAATATGGTTGCTTTTTACTACAATGGTTGGCGATTGTGCTGCTGAATATGAAGCGATGACGTATAAGCATCAATAATCTGGCCCTTTTCTCTTATGTCGTTTTTAATTGTGACCACTTGTATTATATTTGTTACTGTACTATCATCTTGGGTGTTATTCTTTAATATTGCTACTAAAATATTGAGCATATGAATGTCCTTGCTAGGGCACTATCGATTAGTGTCTTGAATCAGTTGGTTAGTAGTAGTACAAATTTCTTGTTCGGCTTTTATCTAATCAGAGTCCTTAGTCCAGTAGATTTTGGACTTTACGGCATTGGCTTTGCCATCAGTTTGTTTTACGCTGGAATTGGCAATGCTCTCTTTCTGACTCAGATGGTTGTTTTCACCCCAGAAAAAGACCCTAGCGGACGTTTATTATATGCCGCTAGGATTTTCATTTTAGTGGTACTTTTTTGTATTGCAGTTGCATCATTAGTTGGAATGTTTTTTTTGATTACGGCAGGAGTTTTTGATGACTATAGAAATTTAGCATTTGCTATCTCTGCAGTATCAACATCTTATTTACTTAAAGAATTTTTTGTACGACATGCCTACAATACACGTAGGGAAATATGGGCCTTGTTAATTCATGTTGTACTAGCTGGGTCACTTGGCCTTCTGCTCCTACTGTTCTTTCTAATCGAAATCCATATTACTGTCGAGCTGGCAATTTGCTGCTATGCTTTAGCTCACTTGGCAGCAGTCAGCATAGGCTTGCTAATTACAAGATTGCCTCTGAGTTCTGTAAATAGGAAGGCAATCTACGAAGACTTCATGGAATGCTGGATTGGTGGTCGATGGGCGCTTGTCACTAATATAGTCTATTTTCTTCGCACACAGGCGCATACAATTGCAGTTACAGTCTTAGCTGGTCCCGTAGGTGTTGCTAATTTAAGTGCAGCCAGGTTACTGGTGACACCTGCTGTAATGCTGACGCCAGCATTAGGACAAGTGTTCATGCCTCGCTTGGCTTCAACACGCGCACAGCAACCAGAGAAAGTTATCTCAACGGCATTGATCATTACGTCAATATTATTAGGAGTGTCATTAATATATTCAACAATGTTATTACTTTCAATTGACTACATTGCACCCTTGTTATTAGGGGCTCGTTATGCCGGCACCATATACTGGCTAGTCGTGGGTTGGTGTTTTGTGTCGTGTCTGCTAGCCATTAGAAATGGGGCAGAGATGACTGTTCAGATTTTAAAAAAATTTGACATGCTCATGATAGCCAATGCATTATCTGCCATAGTATCTTTATCGTGTGTCTTTATTTTTATTCATGTATTTGACTTAGTCGGAGCTTTAATCGGTTTAGCTACTGGTGAAGTAGCTCTTATCTTTATGGTATGGGTGTTATTGCTTCGTGTATGTAAGGAAACGATTTAGTCATGAAGGTTATTGAACAAGCCATATTAAGAAACATGCGCTTCTGTTTTCCAGGTGGTAGCTTCTTGGCCTAATGCTCTTGACTATATTTGAATATGCAGCTTCAAATCCCTGCTGTTCCATAGTTTAACTCCACACTAACCGTTGTGGAAGGTCAATAATTATGAATTTTTACGTGCCCGCACCAAATCGTCTGAATTTGAGGAAGTCTGTCGACAATGAGTAATTTAGTTGTATTTTTTTTTGGTATTTCATCCTTAGCACTGGTGACGACTTTCCAGCCGATTCGGTCTTATTTTAAAGACTTGCTAACCCAAAAATATTTTTTAAGTTTTACTATTCCCTTATTGATATTGCTTGGTTGGCCGATGGATACTATTGAAACATTTCGAGTTGGTAATGAACTTGGGTGGTTGAGAATAGCTCGCATCATTTTATTTTTAGGAACTTTCTTTCATCTTCTAGCTGAGGTTGTAATTAAACGTAGCCGAATCCTCTTCCCACGTTCGCCAGTACTCTTATTATTTTTAGTTTATACTATTTATGCGGCTGTATCAGCCCTCTACTCTGTTGACCCGCTTCAGTCCTTGTGGAAAGCCTTTGAGATATTAGTAGTTTTACTTTTTGTTAATCGTCTGTGGGATACATTTAGGAATTTGAAAAAAGAAAAACAAAAAATTGCTATTAAGCAGTTAGCAAATTCTCTTACATACATTATTTATGGAATTTCTGTGTTATCGATAGTGGGAGGTGTATTAGTACCGGAGCGAGCGTGGAGGTCAATTGAAACATATGGCTTAATGATTGATTCGATGAGCGGTGTTGTACCAAGAGTTAATGCTAATACATTAGGACAGATGGGAGGTACACTTGCTTTTATAGGAATTTCTCGGTTGATGTTATTTCGAAGTAAGTATTTTGCTGGAGATGTGTTTCTAATAGGAGTTGGTATACTTTCACTTTTATTATCTTATAGTCGAACATCACTGATTACATTCTTAGTATTTCTTTTCATACTCCTTATAATAACACATAAAAAAATATTTATTATACCTATTTTAATATTATATATGGCTGGGAGTTATTTTCTTTCGGATATTATCATTCAATACCTTCATCGTGGGCAATCAGTGGAACAGTTCTCAAGTTTGAGTGGTAGAGTCTATATGTGGGAAAGAGCAATAGAATTTTGGAAAAAGAGTCCCTGGCTCGGACATGGATTTTATTCGGGCCACAAACAAATTGAATTTGGTGCACACGGAGGATTCCTTGCAACCGTTGATAGCACCTATGTAGAAACTCTCGTTGACCTTGGAATCATTGGTTTAATTTTGCTGATAATATTTACCATTGGAGCTTTATATAAATCTTGGAGTACTTTTGAATACTGTCAGAAATATGAACCTGATCAACTTGGTTCACTAATAATATATATATCCTATATAGGATTTATCATTGCACGATCATTTACAGCTTCATCATTTCAAGTTTTACACTATAATGTTATTTTTCTTCTTACCTCTATTATGGCTTTAGATTTAATACAAAGAAATAAAAAATTATATATTAGAAAAAAAAGAACAAATATAGTATAAATATCAATGAATATATTAAAATTTCGTTTCTATTTCTTTTCTAAAGTATTTACCAGCATGGCTTCAATATCGCTTATGGATTCGTTCACCGGAACCCCGACCGTGCTGTTCCCAGATTCAATTGCCCGGTTTCCTACACATTCAATCAACTATTTATATGGTAAGCTCCTTCCAGCTCACAAGATCAGTCAGGCGTGTCCTGGCCCACCAGAAAGTTCAGTTAGATAAACATGTCTATTCCGAATGAGAACCATGAGTTTTCTACAGGCAGTTCTACTGATGGTGACCCTGAATCCTTAATTCTACTCGCACTATTTGACCTCCTGAGTTCGGCAGGGATTGACTATGCTGTCATGCGCAATTTTAAACCGCTGCCACTGAGTACCGGAGGAAGTGATCTTGACATTCTCGTAAGGCCTATAGATGCCTTAATAACTAGGGAGTGTATCTTAAAGGCAATAGAAAGAGCAGAAGGGGTTATCATTGGTTGCGTAAATACAGTTGGATTTTTTCAGGTATATGCTTTTGGCCAGCACAAAAAGCATGTGGAAAAATGGTGGGGCCTAGGAATAGATATTTATATTGGCTTAAGTTATAAGGGTATACCGTTGCTTGATGAAGAAGGATGGAAAAAATTCACTTTTAATTATAACAATGTTGAAGTGTTAACTGACGACTTAGCTGGAGTTTTGGGGGTACTAAAAGAGGTTCTCAATAATAGTCTGGTGCCACCTCGCTATCTCATGTCGGCTCAAAAGGCGATATCAGAAAATTGGAGTAACATAAAGGCTGCGTTACGCCCAATGGGTGACAAAGCTCTAGATGTCTTTCATAATATCGTCACAATCGGTTTAGATGATGAATATTTGCCACAACGCTGCAGAAACCTGCGCGCTACTCTTTTAGCCCATGCAGTTCGCCGACACCCGCTGCTCACTTTAAAACATCGAATCTGCTTTGAATTGTCGAAATGCTATCGTTTTATATCTCCTTCCGGCGTGTTCGTAGCAGTTCTTGGCGTCGATGGTGCTGGCAAATCGACGGTTATCAGCGCCATACTGCCTGTATTAGACGCAGCAACCCATAATGCAACTTTCATTAAACATTTACGCCCCGGACTGTTACCGCCTCTAGCTAGGTTTAAGGGGAAGAGAGATGTGCACGTTGGGCCTGTGCGAAATCCTCATGATTCAAAGCCATCCGGATGTATCGGGTCATTTTTTAGGTTAAGTTATCTGGTGATGGATTATATTCTGGGGTACTGGTTGTTGACTCGACCTAAAATTGCCAGGCAGCCAGCAGTAGTAATTTTTGATCGCTATGCGTACGACGTTATACTGGATTCTCGACGGTTCCGTATTTCCCTGCCACCTAAACTTCTTTCATGTTTTTCTCTTCTTTTTCCCAAACCAGATATCATATTCTGCCTGCATGGCAGTGCTGAAACGATCGCAGAACGGAAAAAAGAATTGCCAATAGACGAAGTAACTCGACAGATAAAAGCACTCAAAGCCTTTGCTGCACGAGAACCTAGTGCTGTATTGATTTCTTCTCAAACCAGTATCGACACGACGAGAGAAGAAACTCTAGTTTTACTAAAAGACTACCTTAAGAAGAAAAACTATAAGATATATCAATAGGTAAGATTGTATTATTCTGTTAGTAGAAGCGTTTAGTCGTCTTTCAAAGAAAATGTTAATTCCTTGCGATTACCTGATCTCTAGACTGAAAAAATGATTGATGAACGTGGTGCTTCATGGAAGGTGCTTTTACCAAGTAAACCAGAAGCGACTTTACTTGCTTTGGGGCTTAATCTTGGACAGCTCGTAAGTTTGGCTCGAAGTTGGTCCAGAGTTGACCACGATTTCTATAATCATAGAGAAGTGCAATCAGCAGTGCCAAAAAGGCTGTTGAGTCGTTTAACACTTTTAGACATAAGTGATGCTGCCTATAAGGGAAAAATATATGATGTTATAGTCCTTGGGATTCTCAGAACGTTTGATTTGTCCACTATTAAAAAACTGTTTTATGACAATCTTTCTGATCATGGAGTAATGGTTTTTACTGGAGATCCAAACTGCAAGTTAAGTAGCCTGATCTTAAAAAAAAATGATGTGGTCCTCAAGAAATACGCTGTTTTACCTCCTGATAGCCCTCGAATCATTTTTCCGCTTTCTGGTCGAGTTTTACGTCGAAAAGGACTCTTGTTTCATCAGCCAGGCAGTTGGCGAGGCCAATTAGGAGTTTTGGCATGCACCTGGTTGAGCAGCCTTGGTTGGGTGAGCCACCTAGAAAAAAATGCTGTTTCCTTAGTCTATAAAGACATTGACCACATGGGGTACTCGCTTCGAAACTGGCTTTCCGCCAGGAGCGGCAAGCAATTCGAGGAATTAATCCTTTATTGTGGTTCGGACACTGATAGAAGAAAGATAACTGCCCTGGCCATTGCAGAAAGTAAAGAAGATTTAGTTGTGAAAATTGCTGATTCTTTCCTTGGGAAAAAAGCCATAATCCAAGAGGGCCTGGCGTTGCAGGCACTGTCAGGGATGGGAAAGCGGGGATTATGCCTACCTGAGCTCATTTTAGAAGATGAATGGGCGGGGTATTTTATTCAGGTTCAAACGAGCGTACCTAAGAAAAGTAAAAGTCAAACGCGTCAGTTAACTCGACAACATATTGATTTTTTGGCTGAACTTGCAAGAATAGGCCGGCAGTCATTAGTTTTTTCAGAGACATCCTGCTGTAAAGAAATAGTATATTTGTTCTCTCAACGAGAGAATGACATTCCAGGTGTATTACGAAGAATTGTAAGTAAAATACTGAGTTCGACTTTCCAAAAATGTACTGTTATCTGTCATCGCACACACGGTGACTTTGCACCTTGGAATATACATGTGGGCAGGAAAAAAATATCAATTTGGGATTGGGAGGATAGTCTGGATGATGGCCTAGTCTATACTGATATCTTTCATTTTATCATTCGACAGGCAATTCTCGTTGGCCCATGGCCCGGTGTGAAT
>CAXXTV010000011.1:0-987363 GCA_963674815.2 Desulfocapsaceae bacterium | reverse complement strand
CGCTTCTTGACTTCCAGGCCATCTCAACTTGAAAATGAACCGTGAGCGCTCTGCTGCCCCAATAATACTGCATGGGCAACTGTGGTGGAGCGTAGGTCGCCGCTAATTTTCTATAAAAAAACCCGCCTCACGACTATCGCGTGGCGGGTTTTTTTTGTTTCTGGGGATATTCAGGCAGGAAAATTAATCTCTGTAATGCCCCTTCTTCTCAGCTGTTTTAATTCGTTTCCTGGCACTACTCCGCCATGAGTTTTTCATGGTTTTCCTCGATGATCAAGGCTGTCCTGATCAACCAGGTCACCACCGTAATCCCGAGGGAAAAGATGCCCAGCGTCACGCACAATTCGACCCAGGTAGGCAGATAATCAACGACTTCGCCGAGCGGTGACGGGATCAGCCCCGGAACGATGAGGCCTATCCCCTTCTCCATCCAGATTGCGACGAATAGAAACAGGCAGGCCGGCAGGAGAACTTTTGGATTATTCTTGCCGGGATTAAATGCCAGCACCAGGGTTGCAATGAGATTGACACAGATCGAGGTCCAGATCCATGGGACGAGGGAATTGTGGCCGTCCATGCCGAAAAACAGGTAGACCGCAGAGCTCGAGTGATGAGTGGGAAAATAGAATTCCTTGAAAACCTCGGAAAACAGCATGATCAGGTTGATGATCGCGGAAATTACGATAATGAGGCGGAGCTTGTTAAAAACGGACCGATCAATCTTATAGGGAGTTACGCTGTGGATGACGGCAAGGATCAAGGCAATGAGGGCCGGCCCCGCGGCAAAGGCGGAGGCCAGGAATCGTGGACCCATCAGCGGGTTGTTCCAGAATGGTCGGGCCGGAAGTCCCTGGTATAAAAAGGCCGTCACCATGTGAATCGAGAACGCCCAGAAGATGGAAAGGAAAACGAACGGCCGGTATTTTCTTTCATCCGCTTCACGTCCCCGGTAGTGGCTGTAAAGGATGTAGGCGGGAACCAGCGCATTGAGCAACAGATAGCCGTTGAGTACGAGAACATCCCAGGCCAGAATCGAGGAAGGAAAGTTAAACAGGCCGATACCCGGAATAAGGTGCCAGGCCTGCAGCGGACCGCCCAGATCTACAAGGATAAAGGTGAGGCACATGATCAGGGCGCCGACAGCGACGCCTTCGCCGATGATGACGACCCGATGAAAGTCGGGATCGTGAAAAATATAGGCAGGCAGGATCAACATCACCGCGGCAGCGGCAACGCCCACCAGGAAAGTAAAGTTAGAGATGTAGAAACCCCAGCTGACGATGTCGTTCATTCCGGTTACGGAAAGGCCGTACCGTGCCTGGAAGGAATAGGCATAGAGCCCAAGTCCCATGAACAGCAGAAGGATGATCCTGAAAATCTGAAAACCGAGGCTTCCTCTGAGATTCCAGCGGATCGCATCTGTGAGAAAAGTTATAAGATTTTTTTCAGAGTGTGCACTCATGGTAATTCCCTTTCCCTCAGTCTATGAAATACCAGAATTTAGGTTCCGTACCGATTTCATCCTTCATCCTGAAAACCTTTTTGTGCTTCAGGACATAGCGAATCTCACTGTCGGGATCGAGGAGATTTCCAAAAACCCGTGAGCCGGTCGGGCACGCCTCAACGCAAGCCGGCAACCTGCCCTTGCGTGTGCGCTGTATGCAGAATGTACACTTCTCCATCTTGCCCTTCGGCCGTTTTCTGTTGCCGAGATAGTGCTGTTTTATCGTGATCTCGTCCTTTGGCACTTCCGCCTCTCCCCAGTTAAACCGGCGACCGTAATACGGGCAGGCAGCCTGGCAGTAACGGCAACCGATACACCAGTCGTAATCAACCACGACAATGCCGTCGGGTTCCATCCAGGTGGCCTTTGTCGGACAGGCCTTGGTACAGGGAGCATTTTCGCAATGGAAACACTGGGTTCCCATATAAAACTTGTTGTCAACCGGCACCTTGTGGAAATAGGTGCCATCCCCGGTGCTCGGATCAAGTTTACCGGGCTCCATTTCAAAAATCCGGATGTACTGGGTATTGGTCTTGCGATCGAGATTGTTTTCTCTGACACAGGCGGTCACGCACTCCATAAATCCTTCGCAGCGCGTAATATTGAAGGCATAACCGTAGAGAACCTTGGCAATTGGCTCCTCAGTGCCAACCTGAATCCGCATCTCGTCATGGAGTTTTACCAGCCGCTCAAGCCGGAAAACGGTATCGTCCTTTTCTTTCTGGCTCATCAGCCTGTAGTTCTTCTTGAAAAATTCCTGCCAGCGGATTTTCATCTCCTCGGTCGACCCTGCTCCGGCATCGGGAATACAGCCGGTGGCAAGAGCCGCACTGCCGGCCGCGGCTGCCAGGGATAAACCTTTGATGAATGAGCGCCTGCTGCTTGCGGTCTCCATGACATCCTGGGCGTTCATCGCTACCGATTCTTTCTCTTTCGAACTCATGGGGTTATCCTGTTCAATTCAATGGTACGGAGTAGGTGGCCGGATATCTTTTTTCAAATCGCGGCGAATGGGGGTCATGGCAGGTTGTGCAATTGTAAACGACACGGTCACCTGTCCAGTAGCTTACCCGTTTCCCATGGGCACCTCCAAGCCAGTCCCGCTTTTGCCGAAAATGGCATTGCCCGCAGAGCTGATAACTGTGATCAAAATCGATCTTTCGACGCTTTTTGTCTTCCAGAAAGTCTCTCTTCTCGGGATGATGGCAATCGATACAGCCGAGATTATTGCCTTCCTGGCCATGGTTGACAACAACATTGCCATGGGTGAGTTCCTGCGCATTCCTGGCTAAAACAGACTTCTCAGTATGGCAGCTTGAGCATCTGTAACGCTCAATATCCTGTTTCCTGGTCAGCACGCGAAACGAGCCTCCCTGATAGAGTTCCTGAGCCAGCACGGTCTCATCAGTTATTGGCTGGACCGCTGTTACCGACCGATTATCAAACGGCCCATCGCTGTTTTTTACCGTATCGATAAAAGACGATTCACTGGCTGCCACAAACCAGGCTGCAGAAAAGAGCAAAACCAGGACAGAGATAAACTGCAGTGGTCGGATAAGTTTCGTCATATGCACCCTCGTGGAAGCCTGGCAGTGATTCTCTTATGGGTTTCTCTTGAACTCTCTAACAGTCTCAGTTTGAACCAGAGGGACGTGGCACTGGCGACAATTTCCCCTGGAGGCATGGTCTACCCTGATTTCGACGACAGCACCGGGACCCGTATGACAGGAAATACAATTTTCCCGCAACTGCAGTGAATGGGGAATCGTTGGCGGGGAGCTGGCCAGCGCCGAGACTCCCAGCCGCGGCGGCGCTATTGATTTCCAGTCAGAGGCAACGAACAGCTCCTTGGTTTCCACCTGGGCATGACACTGGAAACACAGCGTATTTTCAGGGTGAGGAGTAACCGGGACGAATGTGCCAAACTCCTGCGAGTACCCGCCTTTGGCATGGCACGACAGACAGTCCGTTTCATTGCCGCTGAAGGTTGGATCGACTTTATGGGGAATTATCGGGGGTGACCCAGGATATTGCCTGAGCGTGTAATAGTGAGCAAGATTACGGCCTCCGGAATCGGCTCCGATGATAATGTCCGGGGTTGCTTCGTAACTCCTGTACAGTTTATACCCCTGATGGTCAAATTCCCCGGTCTCGGCAGCAATGGAGAATAAAGCGCTGCAGGCCAGGCACATTCCCCCCAGGCAACCGGCGACAACAGCTGTTGTCCTGCCGGTTCTCGTCTCTCTCTGTTCCATCATGCTTTCTCCAGTCTGACAGCGCATTTCTTGTAGTCCGGCTGTTTGGATATCGGACAGAAGGCATCCAGCGTCACTTCGTTGATCAGATACTGTTCGTCAAAGAACGGTACAAACACCATCCCCCGGGGAGGAACACCCCTGCCGTTGATCTGGGCCGGCATCACGATCTCCCCCCGGCGGGAGATTATCTTCACTTTCTCCCCATTGACAACGCCGAGTTCAGCGGCATCGTCCGGGTGCAGCTCCACATAGGCCTCTGGTACGGCATTATGCAGAACGGGAACTCGCCTCGTCATAGATCCTGTATGCCAATGCTCGATTACCCGCCCGGTATTGAGCCAGAAATTGTATTCGCTGTCGGGCGACTCTGCCGCCGGCTCATACGGCCGTGCCCACACCCAGGCCCGATTGTCTTTTTGGCCATAGAAATCAAAATCCTTGCCGTTTGAACAGGCAGGATCATACTCGGGGTTGTAACGCCAGCGGGTCTCCTTGCCATCGACAAAAGGCCACTGCACACCTGAGCGCTTGCTCAGGACCTCATACGAGGCCATCTCGTGCTTGGGGCCGGCGTGAAATCTGCGATATTCCTCCCAGATTTTTTCGATGTAATCGTCCTGGCTCCAGGAAAACTGTTTCTCAAAACCCAGCCTCCTGGCCACCTCGATGATTTGCCAGGTGTCGGACATGGCCTCACCCGGGGGGTCGACAATCTGGCCAAAATGCTGGGTGCGGCGCTCCGAGTTGCCGAACATGCCCTCCTGCTCCACCCACATGGCCGCCGGCAGGATGACATCGGCGACATCAGTTGTCGGCGTGGGATAGACGTCCGAGACAACCACGAAACGATCATCCTTGAGGGCGCCATCCCGGTAGCGTTTCAGGTTCGGCATGGTAACCATCGGATTTGTCACCTGTATCCAGATAAACTTGATATCGCCCCGATCAAGAGCCCGAAACATCTCGACCGTATGATAGGTTGGTTTCGGATCGATATTGCCGAGAGGAACATCCCAGATCTCAGCGGCCATCTGCCGATCTTCCTCATTGGTCACCAAGCCGTGGGGAAGGCTCTGGGTCAGTGTTCCCACCTCGCGCACGGTACCGCAGGCGCTCGGCTGACCTGTCAGGGAAAACGGGCTGTTTCCAGGCGTTGCGATTTTTCCGACGAGCAGGTGAATATTGTAGACAAGATTGTTGATCCAGGTTCCCCTGGTGTGCTGGTTCATTCCCATGCACCAGAAAGAGGTAACCTTCAGGGCCGGGTCGCCGTACAGCGATGCCAGATACTTGATGTCTTTTGCCGGGACGCCGGATACCTTTTCAACTTTTTCCGGGGTATAGTCATCCAGAAACCGCACAAACTCCTCCAGGCTGATTGATTCAGCCTCATCCTGGAAGGAAAAATGATCCTCTGTGCCGTACCCTATGTTGGTTTTACCTTTGTGGAAAGAAACGTGGCTGTTGACAAAATCCCAGTTTACCCAGTCATTCTTGATGATTTCATAGCAGATGGCATTGGCGACAGCAAGATCCGTCTGGGGCTTGAAGAGAAGTGTTTTGTCTGCAGCCTGGCTGGTCCTGGTCAGGCGCGTGGCAAAATCAATGATTTTGACATTGATTCGCTGTTTGCGGTTGGCAAGCATCCGCGAAAACAGGACGGGGTGCATTTCCGCCATATTATTGCCCCAGGTGACAAAGACGTTGGCATGATCGATGTCCTCGTAACACCCCATGGGCTCATCCAGCCCGAATGATGTCATAAATCCTGTGACCGCACTGGCCATGCAGAGCCTGGCATTTGCCTCGACATTATTCGTCCCGAGGCAGCCTTTAAACAGCTTGGAGGCAACATACCCATCGGGGATGGTCCATTGACCGGAGCCGTATATTGCGACCGAATCCTTCCCATGCTTGTCCCTGGTCTCTGCAAGTTTGCTTGCCACAAGATCAAGCGCCTCCTGGATGGGTACGTCAACCATTGATCCATTTTTCCTGACCTGGGCCTTGACCAGGCGATCCTTGCCGTAGAGCGCCTGGACGGAATGATACCCTTTCATACAGCACAGCCCCTTGTTCACGCTGCAGTTCGGGTCACCCTTTACCGCGATAGCCCTGTTACCGGAAACACCGATGAGAACGCCACACCCTGTTCCGCAAAAGCGGCAGGGTGCCTTCTGCCACGAAACCAGTCCGGAATTATTGACGACCTGCTGCCAGTCACCAAAACTGATACCCGGAAAGAGAGACCCGGCAGATGCAACGGCGCTGCTTGCAGCCACATATTTCATAAATCTTCGTCTGTTCAATTTCATGGTCACCTCGTTATTTCCCGTTTATTCATGATCGTCATAGCCAAAAGTAAGATTTAGAGACTGCAGTGACTGCAGATTTTTCAGGTTCTGCTGAAGAACTGTTTCTGCAACTTCATCGGGTGTATCAGTCACCAGGACAATGACATCCTGGTTGTCAGACGGTATCACTTCACAATGGGGGGTGGTTGAGAGATCTGCGCAGAGCGTTTCTTTGGCGCCCTTTACCGGTATGGCCAGATAACTGAAGATCGGCATACTCACTCCTTTTTTCTGTTATGCTGCGGGTACTGCATAGTATCATACAGATTCGCTTGTACCATGCTGTAGAGTGAAATTCCTTGACTTAAGTCAAATAGACATAAGGACATGCTGCAAAAAACGACAGATGCTAAAGATCAACCTGGTGATTATCTATTGACCTTTACGGCCGGAGGTTTCCGTACTCTTTGAATTTTATACAAAAAAGACCGCCTGAACATCGTTCCAGGCGGTCTTTTTTGTATCCAGAAAGAGAATTGGAGAATTATATCATCGCATAGCTATACCCACCCATACAGTTTATGGTATCGCCCGTTTCTGCAGCGCCTGCTCTGCGGCAATCGTGATGGGCTCCGCGCTTGGCTCCGAGGAAATATCGGGATTGCATGCAGATGAGAATGTCGTCAGCTCAGAGATTGTTTTGCCGCCCAGGATAAAGGCGGTGACGGCATCAATCTCCCTGGCGGGAGCAACATCATGACTGACGATTTGTCCTCCGATCAATTTTTCGGTACACTTGTCGAATACCAGTTTTATTTTCCACGGTTTCATTCCCTTAATCATGCCATGCTTGCTTCTCGAGTCAACCGTCGCACTCACTGTCTCAAAACCTTCCCGGCGGGCACTTTCTTCTGAAAAACCGGTAGCCGTTATGGTCATGTCAAACATTTTACACCCACCGGAGTCAAGAACTCCGGGAAACCTGATATCATATCCGGCAAGTCTTTTTGCAGCCAGACGCCCCTGAACAACAGCAGGACCCCGCAGTTGACCAGGAGTAGGTTTTTTTGTAATAAAATTATATTTCTCGACACAATCTCCGCCGGCAAGAATGTCGGGGTGAGAGGTTTCCTGGAATTCGTTTACCTTGATCCCAAAGCGACCCATCTCAAGTCCAATTTTTTCAGCCAGCTCAGTATTTGGCTTCACCCCGACATTAATGAAAACAATGTCGGCAGGAAGAATCTTTCCAGAGGCAAGCCTCACGCCGTCAACCCTGCCGTCCTTGCCAAGTATTTCTTCGACCTTCTCTTCGGTCAGGACAGTAAGTCCTTTCTCCTCCAGATAGGCCTTGACGACATCCCCCATATCCCTGTCAAGCATCAGCGGCAGCGGCCGGTCCATCAATTCAACCACGGTAATCCCGGCAGAAACCTTATTCATCTCCTTGAGCAGAGCGGCAATTTCCATGCTGATAAAACCAGCCCCGATGAACACGATATTTCTCACATCTCTGGAAGCAAGACACTGCTTTATCCCGGCAGCATCCGGAAGTCCTCTGAGGGTGCAAACCCCGTCTAGACTATTTCCCTCAATTGTCGGGACAACCGAGCTTGAACCGGTCGCCAGGTACAATTTATCGAATGCATAGTCATGTCCCTGTGAGGTAAAAACGAGCTTTTTGTCCTTGTCGATCCCGATCACTTCATCCTGCACAACGTTAATCCCCATCCCCTCGAGCATCTTGTCGGGAACAACAATTGACTCCTCCGTGGCCTGACCGGCCACAACATGAGGTAATGCTCACCGGACAATAAAGAATTCTTCTTTCCTTATCACGGTGACATCGACATCCGGAAGCAGTTTTTTTGACATCATTGCCGCCGGTCCACCTGACCCGCTGCAGCCGACGATTACCAGTTTCTCTCCTTTTTTCATACCCCCTCCTCTGGTTGTTTGACCACGTAATTAAATTAGCAAGACAATGACTTTCCATCTATTTAACAAATTGATTTAGAACATATACCCGTTATTCCCCAGTGTCAAAGAAATAATGATGCAGTGATCAAACCGGCTCAATCCTTACTGATTACATTCTGATGTTCCGAGACAAACGCATCCCGATTCTGCCTGGGAGTGGGAATTTTATGAGTGTATATGACAGAAATGGTATAAATAAAGATATTTTTCAGATCTGACTGCAGACGAGACAATCATGGTTATTCTTTTTACCGCTGATGGTATAAGAACTGTGTTTTCCTGCATTTTAAACACGCTTTTATGATAATGTAATACAGTGAAACCATGCCCCGCCTCGAAGATATAGCCGGTATCAATGTGGAACCCTCCGCCCGGTGTAATGCTCGCTGTCCCTTTTGCAGCCGAAACAAAAAAGTTCGCCCCTATGCAGGGCACCTTCTCACTCTTGATGATTTCAAAAAACTGCCGTCCGGGTTGTTCAAATCCCTGCAATGGCTCTCCTTCAGCGGCAACTTCGGCGATCCCTGTACAAACCCTGAACTTCCTGAAATAGCCGCCTATTTAAAAGAGCAGTGTCCGTCACTTATGCTCATGGGAAGCACGAACGGCTCTGTTCAGAACAGCAGCTGGTGGGAATCTCTTGGTCGCTTTTACGCAGACGGCCAGTTGTACTTCTCGCTCGACGGTCTGGCTGACAACCATCACCAGCACAGAAAAGGGACAGACTTTGAGCGCATCATCAGAAACATGAAAGCCTTCACCAGGGGAGGTGGAACAGCTTACTGGCAGTTTATTCTTTTTAAGCACAACGAGCATCAGGTCGAGGAGGCGGAAAGGCTTGCCGAAGAAGTCGGCTGTGCCCGTTTTTTCGTGCTTTCCTCAAGAGAGTACAATGAAGAATGCCAGCGCCCGGAGAACACGCTCTTCCCGCTCAAGGACGAGATTTTCACACGTTACCGGGAAAAAGCAAAAGACTCAGATGAACGGGCGCGCTGCAAACCCATCCAGAACCATTCAATCTACATCGCTGCCGATGGAACCGTTCATCCATGCTGCCTGGCTCACTGCAACTATATTACGGAACACGAACCATCATTCCAGTTTATAATCGATCTCATCGACACCTATGCCGACCAGATAAATTTCACGACAAAACCGTTGGACGAGATTCTGCAAGGTCCGTATTTCAGGGATGTTCTAAGGCTGTCCGTCGACAACCGCTACTGCATGACGAAATGCAGCAAATACAGGAAGGAAGCCCGCGCCCAGCTGATTCTCAGGGATACCCATTTCAGGTAACTCTTAACTCCCGGGAAAAATGGAGCAACCACTACAGAAGAGCTGATTTTTTTAGATCAGCAATAAACAGTTTCACCAGCCCGACGACACTCTTCTCGGTCATTGAAGGGCTGATCGATTCTGAGCGTGTCGACCAGACAAGGCTGCCGCTTTGAGTTTCGTAAACCTTTGACTCAAACGATATGGTCGTGACCTCTACCCTGTAACCAGGCGAGTAGACTTCCCGATAAGCAAACGGGTAATAACGGTGAAACCTCCGGTAATACGGGCCGGGAAAAATAATTGAGCTCTGGGGAGGCCGATACTCTTCTCTTGTATCAGTTCCCAGGTAGGTGGTCAGCAGCACGGTCCTGGCGCCAGCCTCCCTGGCGGCTGCAGTAATGCCCTGCTCGTTTGACTGCATATCGGGACGGGAGCGTGTATAGCTGGCAAGCCCCGTTACCCCTTCTCTTGCCAGGGCGACGACAAATGCATCCTCGAAAAGCCGCCGTAACGTGTCATCCCCGGTCTGCGCGACTATAAAAACATCCTGCAGCAGATGCTTTCCGGCAAACTGCCTATCATGCCAGGCAGCGGTCAGCCTGCTCGTCCCGCAAGAGGAGAGCAACAGGGACAAACAGGCGGCAACGATCCCCAAGACGATACGTTTCGTAAGTTTGTCAGCTGAATTCATGGTTATGTTCCGCCTGCTCAGTGAACCGGGTTCACCCTTACTGGCCCAGACAGGTTCCGACATTTCGCGCACTTTCAACCCAGCAATGATCCAGCGGCACAACTTTTCTTTTACCGACCACCTCTTCCAGCGGAACAGGGATGGTCGTTTCCCCTTTTACGGCAATCATCTTGCCGCTGACACCCTCTTCGATATATCTGACGCAGGCGCTGCCGAGCTGGGTCGCCAGTACACGATCTGTGGCGGAGGGGGTGCCGCCCCGCTGCAGATGACCAAGAATCGTCAAACGTGACTCGAGCCCCGTCATCTCCTCCAGTTGCTGGGAAAGCAGGAGTGTGTGGGCTGAACGTTTCCGGGAAAACTTCGCATAGGCGTCCTGGGTCTTTTTCTTCTCCTTGATGCCGCCGTTCTCTTTTGCTTTTAGCTTGCTTTTCTTGAGTTTTTCCATTTGCTGGAGTTCAACTGTCGACAAAGCTCCCTCGGCTACCACGACGATACTGAAGTTGGTCCCACGCTGCTTTCGTAAACGAATCGCGTTGACCACCTTCTCCATGTCATAGGGTAATTCCGGAATGAGGATGACATCGGCCCCGGCTGCAATGCCGGCCCCTAGAGCGAGCCAGCCTGCATTGTGCCCCATGACCTCTACGACGATGATGCGATGGTGGCTGTGCGCTGTTGAATGGAGTCGATCAATGGCTTCGGTGGCAATCTCCATGGCCGTATCGAAACCAAACGTCACGTCCGTTCCATAGACATCGTTGTCGATGGTCTTGGGCAGGGTGAGGATGTTGAGCCCCCGCTGAGCAAGCCGGTAGGCGTTCTTCTGGGTCCCTCCTCCCCCGATACAGACCAGTGCATCCAGATTATGCTTGTAATAATTGTCGCATATCACGTCGGTCATATCCATCAGCTCACCGCCGACCGGCATCTTGTGCGGCTTGTCACGGCTCGTTCCGAGAATTGTGCCGCCAAGCGTCATGATCGAAGACAGCATCTGGCGGTCAAGGCGCATGACCCGGTTCTCCATGAGTCCCCTGAACCCGTCCTTGAATCCAACAACATCCATTCGCCCCGTATCAAAGGCGGATTTACCGATGGCCCGAATCGCCGCATTCAGGCCGGGACTGTCGCCACCGGCAGTTAAGATACCAACATGTTTGTTCATGAGATAATCCCGCAAAGAATTACTGAGATGTTATTCAGCAGTGGTTCCATTTTAACAGCTGCATGCCCCGCATGCTTTCGCTGTCAATCAATAATACCGAAGCACGCTTCTGGCAATTTCAATGCTCTCTTTTTTTTAGGTATGGTTGTTCATCGCCGCATGTCTTCTGTTTGGCATGATCCAGCGTCGGAAAGCCTGCCATGTAGATCGTTGCGCTGCCGCTTCTTTTTTTTCTCCACCAGAGCAGCAGGTGGTAGAAGGACAGACAGAGAATGAAAGCTGCAGAGGCCAGTTTTATCGCAAAAGGCATCGTTTCCCTGGCCTCTGCTATGACCGCTCTTGGCTCGATGGCCAGGAACCGATAGAGCCAGTCCACACCCAGACCAAAGAGGACTGAGGACAAAGCAATGACGAGCAGATACCTGACGGTCCCGTTTTTGCCGAGAATTCGGGTCAGAACCGAAAGCGAAGTCATGTTGGTAGCTGGTCCCGCCAGCAGGAAAACAAGCACAGCACCGGGACTGGCCCCCTTTAACAGCAGGGCTGCAGCGACGGGGGTGGAGGCGGTGGCGCAGATGTACAGGGGCATCCCGATAACCAGCATGGTGAGCATCGAGAGCAGACCGCCGCCAAGCACCATTTCCGAAATGTTTTCAGGGATCAGCACGGTAATGACCCCGGCAATCAGCAGCCCGGCAAAAAACCAGAAAACAATATCCCCCCAGACATCGTTGCAGCCATATTTGAAACCGGCCACTACTTTGGCAGCAAGACCTGATGGTGGTGTCACCCCGGGTTCTTCGGGGTTGCTATCCTCAGAGCAGCAATTTACGCCTTCTAGCCGCTCGCTATCCTGCCTGCCGTCAGTTTTTTCCTTATCCTCAAAGGTAAACCAGTTTTCCAGGACCCCTGCGAAGACACCGGTGAAAAAAGCGGCGACAGGCCTGACAACGGTCATGATCGGGTCCAGCAACGCATAGGTAATGGCGATCGAGTCAAATCCGGATTCCGGGGTAGAGACGAGAAACGAGGCCAGCGCGCCTTTGTTGGCCCCCTGCTTCTTGAAGGATACTGCCGCCGGCAGTACACCACAAGATCAGAGCGGCAGGGGAACCCCGAAGAAGGAGGCCTTGACCACGGAGCGGTACTTTCCCCGACTGAGATGTTTTGAGATAAAATCCTGGTTGATATAAATCTTGATCAGACCGGCAGCAAAAATTCCCAGCAATATATATGGTGATGAATCCAGCAGAATTCGCCACATTTCAAAAAGGATATCGTATAGCACACTCATCTTACTCACCTGTTATTTCAGACACATGATCCCGGGCAACCCGGACCAGCTGCATGACATGATCATCAACCAGACGATAATAAAGCACCTGTCCTTCCCGCCTGTTCTTTACCAGATTCATTGTTCTCAAGATTCGCATCTGGTGGCTCGCCGCAGATTCGGAAACACCGAGCAGTGCCGCAAGATCGCAAACGCACATCTCCTGGACATCGAGCGCCATCAATATCTGCACCCTGCCGGGATCAGCCATCGCCTTGAAAAGATCAGCCATGCGCTCAATCTCCTCCTGAGCCGGCAACATCGTTCGCGCTTTTTCGAGGCGGTCCTCATGAATAATCCGCCGCTCACAAATATCTTCCGTCATCTCTCTTCCTTATATGAATATATGTTCATATATTAAACAATACACAAAAATAATCAAGGAATTCATGTGCATTTTTTCAGCTGATTGTCCATAATGTTCGCAGGCATCTCGACATATTTTCCTTTTACCCGAAGTTTTAAAATCTTATGACCGGCTCGCTTTACATCGTCGCCACCCCTGTTGGAAATCTTGAGGATATCACCCACCGGGCCTTGCGGATTCTCCGGGAAGTAGACCTCATCGCTGCAGAAGATACGCGCCACACCCGCAAGCTCCTCACCCATTTCGGCATAACCACGGAACTTGTCAGCTATTACCGGGAAAAAGAATCTCAGCGTTCCGGGGAACTTGTCGACAGGCTGCTTTCAGGTGCAAACGTTGCCTTGGTCAGCGACGCCGGAACCCCTGCTATCTCTGATCCAGGCAGTGTTTTGGTAAGAGATGCACGAAAACAGGGTGTCCGGATTATTCCCATACCCGGCCCGTCCGCCCTGGTTGCTGCGGTCAGTTGTGCCGGATTAACACCCGGTTCTTTCCTCTTTATCGGCTTTCCGCCCGCCAAGGGAGGTCAGAGACGTCAACTGCTTATTGCTCTGCGCACCTCTGAATACCCCCTGGTATTCTACAAATCACCGCACCGGATCAAGAGATTCATTGACGATGCCCACGAGATACTCGGCGACAGGAAAATTCTCTGGGCACGGGAAATCACTAAAAAATTTGAAGATATTACCGAAACCACGCTTTCTGAGCTGTCGGCAACGCTTCATGACAAAAAAATTCGCGGCGAGATCGTTGTTATCATTCATCCCGGTACCCAGGAGGTCGCCGCAGGAGAAACGATTGATGAGATCCTTGACTGGTACTACCGGAACAGCGATCTATCCATAAAGGATGTCAGTAAAAAGATTTCTACAGACATGGGCGTTTCCCGCTCGGAAGTTTACCGCAAGGCGCTTGGTGTCTGGGGTAAAACGTAGTCCTGGAGAGCAACAACATCATGAGAACCTGCATAACCGCAGATGGACTGTTTTGTTATGGAATTCACAAACCATCATACCGGGTGCATAACCTGAGAACCAGGACCCGGCATGAACTGCTGGGCATGGACCAGGCGGCACACCATCTCGACAACAGCAGCAATTACCCGGAAACTGATGTCAGCGTCTCAGGCGCTGACTGGATCTACGAAATTGCCAACCCGTTTCCCTTCCTGGGTGCGACCTTTATCGGCAAAAGCTGGGCAGACCGCAGCGCCGAAGACTACGGGAGAATCAGGATTGCACCGCCAGCCGAGGTATCGTTGTGCCGGATGCTCGCTGCAGAAAATATACACGACAGCTTCATAGCCAAACTCCCCCGCCCGCTCCTGCTTGGCCTGGCAGTCAGTTCAACGGATCCTGCCGACCTCATTCACCTGGCTCACATCTCATGCCGGTTCACAACTGCAGAGTCTGGAGACGTTATTGGTCTTGTCTACAGGTCCGATCACAACGGTGAGACAAGACCCGAGATAACGGATCATGATCTCTTTGAGGCGGTGGCAAACAACCCGGCTCTGCCCGATCACTACAAGATCGCCATGGTGATCAGGCCGGGAGCCCAGGGCACAAGCGAAATAGTCGGTGATTACCACCATGGGGCAGCTACGCACATCTATGAATATCTGAGAAAAAATTCCTATATAGGCGGCGGCCACTATGCAGCCAACATGGCTGACGACGCAATACGCTACGATATAGACTCCCTTCTCCTCGAGGACATGTTCGGCCTCCGGCACCTCTACTACCAACGGACCTATGTGCGGCTTGCAGATGCGCTCAACATATCTTTTGATACCGCCCTCTTTTCACCAGAAACACTGGAAGAGCTCCGCCTGCTCATCCAACAGGCATTAACAAAACAACCGGTCAACCTGAGGGCAACGCTCTGGGGCTGGAATTTTGGTTTTGATTTTTCCCCGTCAGGATATCGCCTGCACGCTTCCCACCAGCAGGTACACCAGCAGTACGCGTTGATACCTGATTCGGTTGAAAAGTATTACGGAGGAAACTCGACATCATCCGGCACCTGCACGCCGTTCTGCTGCGGCGACATGGTAACAGAATTCGTCAGCGACTATCATGGTGAATACGGCGCGTCCTTCTTTGCCAATTATCTGCAGGCGATCAATACCAATCAGCGCATGGACAGCAGGAGGGACAGAAGCAGCAGCCTCGTGGTCTGGGAGGATGAAAACGTCATTCTTTTTGTGCCGAAAGCCCAGACCTCGCAATGGGAGCTGCAGTTGATGACCAAACCGGATAGAGATGGACGCTGGCCAGGAAATATTATCGAGACCGGCACCCAAACCCGCCGTTCGCTCGATTCAGCACTCCTGAAAGCCCAGCAGGCCCTGGCCGGACGCGGCGCCCGCATGGTTTCTTCAATAGAGTACTCAAAACGTTTTGATCTCTCTGAGTATTCCCAACCGCTACTCTACAGCCTGCTGCCAAAACTGCCGAACTCACCGGGAGCATTCAGCGAGAGCCAGCACCGCTACATAAACGGGCACTATCCTGAAGATTTTGCAGCAGTGTGTCGAGCAGAACTCTGGGCAGATTAATCCTCAACCTTTTTTCAAAAACCACACACAGGCAAGACAGGACAGGCTGCTTTTCGCCCTTGTGAAAAGCGGGGTAATTAGTGTAGGTTCTGTCATGAAAAAAAATTATGGATGGAAACGTTTTGAACGATGCATATTATAAACCAGCCGAACAACATGTGACGGCTCGCGCCCTGGTTTCTCCGGCATATCACTCATGGATGATACCGGTTCCTTGCTTGCTGCGTCGGTTGTCTAATAATGGAGATAGATAATGAGTAAGAAAGGGTATTTCGGTGAATGGGGGGGGCAGTTTATCCCTGAAGTGCTGCATGACACGTTCCAGGAGCTTGAGACAGCCTTTAAGGAGATACGTCAGGACCCGTCATTCTGGCGCGAATACATTGATATAATGTCTACGTATTCCTGCCGGCCCACACCGCTGACCTACGCGGAAAATCTGTCAAAGTATTTCGGCGGCGCTCAGATCTATATCAAGCGTGAAGATCTCAATCACACCGGGGCGCACAAAGCGAATAACGTCATGGGCCAGGGTCTTCTCGTCAAACGTATGGGAAAAACCAGGGTCATCGCTGAAACCGGTGCGGGCCAGCACGGCCTGGCAACGGCCACAATGGCCGCCAAGTTCGGTTTCGAATGCACTATTTACATGGGCGAAGAGGACGTGCTCCGCCAGCGGCCGAATGTCTTCTGGATGGAAAAAATGGGGGCCACGGTGATACCTGTCCAGGACGGCTCCAAAACCCTGAAGGATGCAATCAACGAGACCTTTCGGGACTGGGTGACCAATATGGACAACACCCACTATGTATTCGGCACCGCCTGCGGTCCGGCACCTTTTCCGGAAATGGTTGCCTGGTTCCAATCCATCATCGGCTTGGAAGCAGCCTCGCAGATCCTCGATCAGCACGGTCGCCTGCCGGCCAGAATCTATGCCTGCGTCGGCGGAGGCTCAAATGCGATGGGGATTTTCGGCAGATTTCTGCAAGAAGAAGCAACTGAACTGGTCGGAGTAGAGGCCGGGGGGCGCGGAATCAACAGCGGCCAGCACGCCGTCCGCCTCTGCGGCAATGACGCCTCGCCCGGAATCGCTCAGGGTTACAAGACCATGTTTCTCCAAAACAGGGACGGTCAAATGCTCGATACCCACTCCGTGTCTGCGGGTCTTGATTATGTCGGGGTCTCCCCTATCCTTTCCGACCTCAACGACCAGGGTGCGGTTCGTTTTGAATCTGCAACCGATGACGAAGTTATGGAAGCCCTTGACCTGACAATGAAAAAGGAAGGCATAATCCCTGCCCTCGAATCCGCACATGCATTTGTCCAGGCCTTTAAAGAAGCGCCCAGCCTGTCAACCGACGAGGCCATTATCATCAACATGTCCGGTCGAGGCGACAAGGATATCTTTACCATCGCACATGCCTATGATGATCCGTCATGGAAGGCATTTATCATTGAGCGGGCGAAAGCTTACAGTAAATAATCTGAGGGTCCCGGTAAAGATCCGGGGTCGGGGTGAACCAAATGCAGCTTGAACAATACATAAAAGACAAAAAGAAGGATAAGGAAATCCTGCTCATGACCCATATCGTGCTCGGCTATCCTTCTTTTGCAATCAACCGCCAGGTAATAGAGCAGATGGTCAAAAGCGGTGTCGACTGTATCGAAATGCAGATCCCTTTTTCTGAACCAATGGCTGACGGTCCGGTAATTCTGAAAGCAAACCAGGAAAGTATTGCAAACGGAACCACCGTTGCCGACTGCATCTCGTTCGGCGGTGAAATGGCGGCTACCTATGACATCCCCTTTCTCTACATGACCTATTTCAACATCATCTATAAATATGGCGAGGAACGATTTCTCGAAGCCTGCCGGAAAGGCCATATTTCCGGACTCATTATCCCGGACCTTCCCCCGGAAGAAGGTGCGGATTTCTGTAAAATGGCCCAGCAGAAAGGTATCGACCCTATTTTGATCTTTGCACCAACGTCGAGCGAGCAGCGCATGAAAACACTGGACACCTGCGCGAGCGGCTTTATCTACTGCACCGCCCGCCGGGGTGTAACCGGCAGGCAGTCCGAGTTCGGGGCGGATTTCGCCAGTTATCTCGAGCGCTGCCGAAAAGCCACCTCCCGGCCCCTGGCCGTCGGCTTCGGTATCCAGCAGCGCTCTGACATCCTGGAAATAACCGGCCAGGCTGATATGGCTGTCGTCGGGTCAAAAACCATAACCCTGGTCGATGAGCAGGGGGCAGAAGCGGTAGCACCGTTTATTAAAGAGTTGCTGGGTGCAAGCTGATGACACGGGCAGAAGAGCTCAATAGTGAACTCGGAACTGATGACGTCACCTGGAATCTCAGCGATCTCTACGAATCTCCTGAGAGCTCTGAATTTATCAATGATTCCAAATGGTGCGAGCAGGAGGCCAGACTCATCGGCGAAACCTTTCACGGGGCAGTTGCCGGCTTGAGCGCTGGCAGGCTGGAGGAACTCGTCAGCAGGCTCGAACTCCTTGACACCCGTCTTGGGAAACTGGCAACCTTTGCCTTTCTCAACTTTACCACCCGCATTGACAACGAAGCAGCAGGTGCGCTTTATCAGAAAATACAGGAGCTTGCCAGCAGGTGCGACAGGGAGACGGTTTTCTTTGCACTCGAGTGGAACAGTATTGAAGATGAAACGGTCCACTCCCTGCTCGATGACGACAAACTTGCTGCGTATCGTCACCATCTCGAGATTTTAAGACGGTACCGGCCCCATCAACTGGAGGAAATCGAGGAGCGGCTGCTGATCGAAACCAAAACGGTGGGCAGAAGCAGCTGGAACACCCTGTTTGAAAAAGTGATCGGCAACCTGCGGTTTGGCGTTGCCGAAAGAACCGAAGAAGAGGTCCTGAGCGATCTCTATCATCCGGACCGGCAAGTCAGGGAAACTGCCGCCGGCGAATTGACCGCCGGCCTCAAAAGCCAGAACCATATTCTCACCCATATCTACAACACCCTTGCCGCTGAGAAAATGATCAGCGACCGGCTGCGAAAGCACCGGCAATGGGTGAGTTCCATGAACCTTGACAACCAGATACAGGACAAGACGGTTGATACGCTGATCGCAGCAGTAACAGGCAGATACGATATTGTCGGACGCTACTACAGGCTCAAGGCGCAACTCCTCGGGCTGGACGGACTCTGCGATTATGACCGTTATGCCCCGCTTCCGGCCCTGCCGAAACAGTCAATCAGCTGGCAGCGCTGCTCCGAGATGGTGCTCGCCTCGTTCTTCGAGTTTTCAGAGCAGTCCGGACACATCGCCGAACAGTTTTTTACCAGGTCCTGGATCCATGCACCGGTGCTTAACGGTAAACGTGGCGGCGCCTTTGCCCATCCGTGCGTACCTGAGGTTCACCCATACGTGATGGTAAACTATACCGGGACACTGCGTGATGTCTCAACCGTTGCCCACGAACTCGGGCATGGCGTCCACCAGGTGCTGGCGGCGAGAAACGGCTACTACAACAGTGAAACCCCGCTTGTCCTGGCCGAGACAGCCTCGGTCTTTGCCGAGCTCCTGGTTTTCAAGGCCCAGCTCGAGGTGCTGCAGGACAAAAAAGAGCAGCGGGCCTTTATCTGCCAGAAGCTCGAATCAATTTTTGCCACCGTGTTCAGGCAGGTCGCGATGAACCGCTTTGAGCAGCTGATGCACGAGGGCAGAAGAAACCAGGGTGAGTTGAGCAACGAACAGTTCTGCACCTTCTGGATGCAGACCCAGCAGGAAATGTTTCAGGATTCGGTCACCCTGCGGGACGACTACCGGGTATGGTGGAGCTATATACCACACTTTCTCTCGACACCGGGCTATGTTTATTCATATGCCTTCGGAGAGTTGCTGGTTTTGGCCCTGTACGGAATCTACCAGCAGGAGGGAACATCGTTTGTGGACAAATACCTGGGCCTGCTGGCAGCTGGCGGGTCGGCATCACCCTACGAACTGCTGCAGCCGTTTGGCATTGACCTCAACAGCCCGGAATTCTGGGAAAAGGGGTTGGCAGTCATCGATTCGATGCTGGTTGACGTCGAGGAGATGTAAGGGGATTAGCGTCCTTTGTTCCTGCGCCAGTGCGGATGGGTGATCCCCCACTTACGGATCTTGTAATTCAGGGCCCGGGGACTTATGCCAAGTTTTAATGCGGCGCTTTTCTGAACCCAGAGGCACTCCTCGAGGGCATGCACAATCAACTCCTTTTCGCGGCTGGCAAGCGAAGCGCCGCCATCTGACCCCAGCCTGTCGCTTCGTCTACGCTTTTCCAGGAATACCGGAGTATCAGATTTGGCGTCTGCCCGTTTTCTGGGCGGCAGAGCCAGATTACTGTCCTGGATCAGGTTACTCTCCTCGAGAATAACCGCACGTTCAATGGTATTGGCCAACTGTCGGATATTTCCGGGCCAGTCATAGTCAAGAATAGCCTCGGTCGCCTCTTTGGAAAGTCCTTCGATCGTCCTGTTGACTGCCTGACAGTACCTGCGGAGCAGCCGAGTGGCCAGCGGCAGAATGCACTCATGGCGATCCTTCAGGGGAGGCAAGGCCACTGGCAGCACATTTATCCTGTAGTAGAGGTCCTCGCGAAACAGCCCGAGCTCGACCTGCCTGACGAGATCTTTGTTGGTTGCAGCTATAATTCTGACATCCGCGATTATTGTTTTATTGCTTCCCACCCGCTCAAATGATTTTTCCTCGAGGACACGCAGCAGTTTAGACTGCAGCCCCAAGCTTATTTCACCTATTTCATCGAGGAATATCGTTCCTCCGTTTGCCTGTTCGAATCTGCCGATCCGTTGCCTTTCAGCCCCGGTAAACGCTCCTTTTTCATGGCCGAACAGCTCAGACTCAAGAAGATACTCCTGGATATTTGCGCAATTGATCTTTACAAACGGTTTCTTTTTCCGCGGGGAGTTAAAATGAACCGTACCGGAAAGAAAGCTTTTACCGGTGCCGGTATCTCCGGTTATCAGGATCGTCGAGTCCGTCTCGGCAAACTTTTTCAATGTTTTCAGGACCGATTTCATCCGCACACTGTTGGCGATGACTTCACGAAAATCATAGACAACGTCCTGCCGGTGCCGCAGGTAATCTATTTCATGCCGCTGGCTTCTCAGTTCGACTGCCCGCTCAACCGCCATCATGATGCGTTCATGGGAAATGGGATGGACCAGGAAGTCACAGGCCCCTGAATTCATGACTTTTACAACGAACTCGGGATGCTCAACAGCACTGGTGACAATGATCGGCGTGTAGGGATTCTGGCGATGGGTTTTTTCAAGCACTTTCATCAGGGCGCCGCGAAGCGCATCAACCCCGAAAATGACAAGGCTGTATTCCCTGCCACTCATTTCTGCTTGAAATTCTTCGACACTGTCCTTAAGTATCAGAACATGGTGTTCCGACAAGGCCTGCTCGATTATCTCTGAACTGCCTGAACAGGAATCGCACATGAGTATGACATGTCTTCCTGGCATTACGACACCGTATCTGAGATTTCGTAATTGTAATTCCCCCTTAACCCTTATACGTTAGTAGAAATAAAAATGCAAACAAAATTGTATATTTACCCCCGTTTCAAATAGTGTTACGGCATTACAAAAATTAATTATATAGTTGTTTTTATTATGCTTTTTTCTAATGAAGACAGAGTGTGGATGGAGGCCGCTTTAAATGAAGCCTGTAATTCCAGTACGTTCAGTGAAGTACCTGTCGGGGCTGTCATTACTGATGGCTGCACCTTACTGGCGGCTGCCGGCAACAGACCGGTTTCAACCAATGACCCGACATCACATGCGGAAATCAATGCTATCCGGATTGCTGCACAGAATCAGGGTAATTACCGGTTGACGGGCGCAACCCTCTATGTGACGCTGGAACCGTGCATCATGTGCATGGGAGCAATTATCCACTCCCGCATCAAGCGGCTGGTCTTTGGTGCGGCCGATCCCAAAAGCGGCGCAGCCGTCTCGCGCTACCGAATCGGCTCAGACGGCCTGCTCAACCACTCGCTGATCGTCGAGGGAGGCCTTCTTGAACAGGAGTGCGGTGCAGTTCTGAAAACCTTTTTCAGAAATCGGCGGGATCATTCCAGAGCATAACCAGGCAGAATTGTTTTTTGTTACGGTTATCACTTTTTAATTGATAAAATCGAGCACAGCGTTTATGTAATACACCCTGCCCGTAAAGGAAGAAACAGCTTGTCGGAGAGGTGACCGAGTGGCTTAAGGTGCACGCCTGGAACGCGTGTGTACGCAAGTACCGTGAGTTCGAATCTCACCCTCTCCGCCATTTTTATCGAGGCTGCTGCATTGACCGGAGTGCAGACATTTCTTATTGTTTAAGTGTGATTTTCAACTGTTCATCCGATCTTTGCAGGCTTGACGTATAAATAAAATATGTGTATAAGTCCGGATCGGATTTCCAGCTTGAAACAGGACGAGACGCTCACCGGCCGCTCCTGTTTCAGTACCATATAAAATCAGTGATTTCGGTTTGATAGCCGGGTCCTGCGCAACAAAGAATCACGAACTCCGCCAGGTCCGGGAGGAAGCAACGGTAGTGAACCTCTTTGTGTGCCGCAGGGGCGCCCGGCTATCATTTTTTCAGCACCTGGTGCTCAGTCGCTCTATCTCCATCCGGACGGAACGCTATGTCCTATCTGGTCCTCGCCCGAAAATCCAGGCCTCAGACGTTTGAACAAGTCGTTGGCCAGAAGCCTGTTGTCAAGACGCTGCAAAACAGTCTCAAACGTGATCGGGTTGCCCACGCCATTCTTTTCTCAGGAGTCCGCGGTGTCGGAAAAACCACCCTCGCCCGCCTGATGGCCAAGGCACTCAACTGCAAAAACGGCCCGACACCTGTGCCGTGCAATGAATGCACATCCTGTGTTGAGATTACCAAAGGGTCAGCCCTGGATCTTTATGAAATTGACGGCGCCTCCAACCGCGGAATCCAGGAAGTAAGGGAGCTCAAGGAAAACCTCAAGTTCATGCCGGTCTCAGCAGCGCACAAGATTGTCATTATCGACGAAGTGCACATGCTGACGACCGAGGCCTTTAACGCCCTGCTGAAAACGCTTGAAGAGCCTCCCGCCCACGTTTATTTCATGTTCGCAACCACTGAGCTGCACAAAATCCCGATCACGATCCTGTCAAGATGTCAGCGCTACGAGTTGCAGAGGGTGCAGTCGGCTGAACTTGCTGCCCATTTCACCAAACTCGCAGCAGACGAGAACATTGAAATAGAAAGAGGAGCGCTTTCCCTCATCGTCAGGGAGGCTGCAGGCTCGGTGCGGGACGGGCTCAGCCTGCTGGACCAGGTTTTCTCATACGGCCAGTCACCCATCACCGCAGGCGATGTTGCGGATGTTCTTGGTCTGGTCAATCGCGACGTGCTCAATCATATCGTCCTCGCCCTGCTCGAGGGAAACAGGACGCAGGTGCTGGTAAATCTTGATGAGACATATAAGTTCGGCATGGATGTCAAACGCTTCATGGCTGATCTGCTCGACTGTTTCAGGGCCCTGCTGCTGGTCAAGATCGGGCAGTGTGACCAGCTGCTTGACCTGCCGGAGGACGATCTGCTGAGCGCCCGGGAAATGGCCGAGCCCTATAGCTTTGAGACGATTCACCAGAAAATGAATCTGCTCATGCAGGCAGCAGAAGCGTTGCGTTTTTCGCAGCAGCCCAAGCTCGTTCTGGAAACGTCATTTTTATCAATCATCGAATCGGGCAATATCGTCTCTGTCTCCTCCCTGATATCACAGCTCGACCAGGTATTGACAAAACTTCCCGAACAGCCTGAGGCAACCGGGACCGCATCTCCGAGCGAACCTGCGGTACCACCGCCTAAAAAAAAACTACCTGAAGCGCCTGCACCGGTTAACCGGGAATTGCCCTCTGAACCTGTCAACCAGAGTGATCCCGGTCCTGCAGACACCTCCACGCCTCCCTGGGAAACCAGGGAAACACCCCCGTTAGAAGATAACCAGGATGGTGACGCTGAAACAGAACCGTCCCGGGAATCAGCCAGAAGTTCATCCCAGCGGAAGGTTCAGCCTCGCGAAATCAGAAAAGACTGGATTGATTTCATTGCCTATCTCAAAGAGCTTAAACCCTGGATGGCGCAGAATCTCCAGCAGGCCAGTGAAATCAGGGAGCAGGATAAAGAATTGCAGATAGAGTTTGTAAATGAAAGTGATTGCACGCTGCTGCGTGCTGTCGAAAACCGGAAAGTGCTCACCGAGCATGTTCTTGACTTTTTCCAGAAAGAATATGTAATCCACTTTGTCACCCCAGCCGATTCGGATGATCCTGACATGAAAGCATCGGAAGGCCCGAAAAAACAGCGCCAGAGGCTGGCAACCCACCCACTGGTGCTGATGACTGAAGAAATTTTCGGAGGCCAGGTCGGTGATATCCGTATCGGTTCGAAAAGTCGTTAATCAATTATTTTCCAGAGGAATACGAGAATGGATCTCAACGCATTAATGCAGCAGGCGAAAGAAATGCAGGCAAAAATGGCCAAAATCCAGGATGACCTGGCCAGCAAGACAATCACCGGAAGTGCCGGCGGTGGCATGGTCAATGTAACGGCCACCGGGAAAGGTGACATCACAGAGATTTCCATCGAGGACGAACTCGTCTCAATTGACGAGAAACAGATGCTGCAGGACCTCCTGACTGCGGCTGTGAACGATGCCATCCGAAAATCCCGGGAACTCGGCAAACAGGAAATGGCAGGATTGACCGGCGGCATGCAGATCCCAGGTCTTAACAACCTCTTCTGATCAGCACAACAATGAGCAACCCGCATATCGTTCCTCCCGCCCTCGAGCGGCTTATTCGCAGCTTTACGTCCCTGCCTGGAATCGGGGTCAAGACGGCAACCCGTATGGCCTTGAACGTGCTGAGGAAACCGCCGGCTGAGGCCAGGGAAATGGCTGAAGCACTTGCTGAACTGCACACCTCGATCCAACTCTGCTCCTCCTGCTTCTCCTTTTCAGAAAGTGATCCCTGCTCTATCTGCGCCGACCCGCGGCGAGACAGCTCGACGATCTGCGTCGTTGAACAGTCGGGGGACCTGATGGCGATCGAGAAAACCGACAGCTACCGCGGACATTACCACATCCTGCACGGCATCCTCTCGCCAATTGACGGGATCGGGCCGGAAGAGCTGAAGATAAAAGAGCTCGTAGCCCGCATCAAATCATCAGGTATCGCAGAGATACTCATTGCCACCAGTTCAACCGTCCCCGGGGAGGCAACCGCCTCATACCTGATTGACCGGCTCCAGCCCCTGGCGGTAAAGCTGACCAGGCTTGCCTGCGGCATCCCAATGGGCATGGATATCAAACATGCGGACAAGTATACCCTGGCCAAGGCCATCGAACGCCGAGCGCAGGCGTTATAACTGTTTCTGTCAAAGGATTTATACACTATTTCTTCTTGACAGAGTGCTGGTTTACTGGTAATTGAAACAGGTTTCATACTTGCCGTCATGAAGAATCGTAGCTATAGTGGATGTGTCGATTTTTCTACAATCGCCCGAGACAAACGGGCAGCAGAGCCGAAATGTCCCCAGCAGAGCGGCAGGCAAGGTTTTTACAGTGTTATTTACAGGCGCGTAGCTCAGTGGGAGAGCGCTACCTTGACGTGGTAGATGTCGTGGGTTCAATCCCCTCCGCGCCTACCAGATAAAAAGGCTAAAGGAAGAACGGATTCGACACCCGTTTGCTCTTTAGCCTTTGTTATTCTATGGCTCATGATATGGCTGACATTTCAGTACGACTTCAGGATGGAGATTCTCTAACGGTTCCGGCATCAACTTCCGTAAAAGAAGTCTTCTCTCAGCTTCTCTCCGGCAAACAGAGAAAGAGAACCATTGCAGCCTATGCTGGTGACCGGGCCGTCGATCTGAACACTGAACTGCACGAGGATACCATTCTTGCACCGATTCAAATCGACAGCGAGGATGCGCTTGAGATACTGAGACATTCCACTGCTCATGTCATGGCTCAAGCAGTCAGGGACCTGTACGGCAAGGAAGTAAAAATAGCTATCGGTCCAGCCATTGAAAACGGCTTTTATTACGACTTTCTGAGGGACGAGCCGTTCAACCCTGATGATTTTGAACAAATAGAAGCTCGCATGGCGGAAATAGCAGCTGAAGCTCACCCCTTCGTCCGGCACGAAGAAAACAGACGCGATGCCATCGAGACATTTCGCCGCCAGAACGAGAAATATAAAGTTGAAATCCTCGAAGAACTGGAAGACGAGACAATCAGCATCTACCGGCAAAGCGACTTTGTCGATCTCTGCCGTGGACCGCACCTTCCCGACACATCATGGATCAAGGACTTCAAATTGCTGCGGGTCGCCGGCGCATACTGGCGCGGTGATGAAAAAAATGATGTGCTTCAGCGCATCTACGGAACCGTCTTCTTTGACCAGAAGGCACTGAAAAAATACCTCCAGCAACTTGAAGAAGCAAAAAAACGTGATCACCGGAAGCTCGGCAAAGAGCTCCAGCTCTTCACCATCCAGGAACAGATCGGGCCGGGCCTTATTCTCTGGCAGCCCAAAGGTGCCCAGCTCAGAAGATTAATCGAGGACTACTGGAAAGACGAGCACTACCGCCACGGCTATGAGCTGCTCTATACCCCTCACATTGCCCGCCAGGATCTCTGGCAGACATCAGGACATCTTGATTTTTACTCCGAGAACATGTATGCCCCGATGCAGATTGACGAGGTCAAATACCAGCTTAAACCGATGAACTGCCCCTTTCATATCGGGGTATACAACGCCCACAAGAAGAGTTACCGCGATTTCCCGATCCGCTGGGCAGAACTCGGAACCGTCTACCGCTATGAACGCGCCGGAGCGCTCCATGGGCTTTTGAGAGTCCGCGGCTTCACCCAGGATGATGCACACATCTTCTGCCGCGAGGACCAGCTGGAAGAAGAGATTTTCAACATCCTTGACCTCAACCTGCTCATTCTCCGGCGGTTCGGCTTTGCAGACTATGATATTTACCTGTCGACACGACCCGAAAAATCGGTTGGCACTGACGCCCACTGGCAAGAGTCAACCAATGCCCTGAAACAGGCGCTCGAGAAAAAAGGCTTGGGGTTTGAAATCGATCCCGGCGAAGGCGTTTTCTACGGTCCCAAAATTGATATCAAGATCAAGGACCAGCTTGGCCGCTCATGGCAGTGTTCAACCATTCAGGTAGACTTCAACCTGCCGGAACGGTTTGATGTCACCTATACCGGCTCGGACAACCAGGAGCACCGCCCGATCATGATTCACCGGGCGCTCATGGGTTCGCTCGAACGATTTATCGGTGTCCTGATCGAGCACTACGCCGGCGCGTTTCCGCTCTGGTTTGCCCCGATCCAGGCCAGGATACTTAACATTACCGACGATCAGTCCGAATACTGCAAGAAAGTCTACAATCAGCTGAGGAAAGCAGGTATCCGGATCGAAAAAGATTTGCGTAATGAAAAATTGAACTATAAAATCCGCGAAGCACAGATGGACAAGATTCCATACATGCTGATTATTGGTGAAAAAGAAAAAGAAAATGGTACGGTAACGGTTCGCATGAGGGACGGCAAGAACCTGCCACCGATGAGCGTTAACGATTTTACCGCCAAGGTCCTGGAAGAATGCCAGGAAGAACGCGGACTGTAGGTTTGTTTTGGTCGCGCCGACCGTTTGATTATCACGTGTCCGGTCGGTATACATGTTCGTAGAATAAAGGAGGTTCGATATTAAAAGACGAGGAAAAGGCGCCCCGGTTCAAAGAGAGGAAAGGGTCGTGATGAATGATTCCATTCACCACGCAAAAGTCAGGCTGATAGGATCAGATGGAGAGCAGCTTGGTGTTGTAACTGCAGATGACGCCCGGGAGCGAGCCTACGACGAGGGCCTTGATCTTGTCGAAGTTTCAGCAGCGGCTGATCCGCCTGTCTGCCGAATCATGAACTACGACAAATTTCGCTACGAACAGAAGAAAAAGCAGCAAGAGGCCAAAAAGAAGCAGACTACTGTAGAAACCAAGGAGATAAAATTCCGTCCAAAGACGGAAGAGCATGACCTCAACTTCAAGATCAACCATATCAAGAAGTTCCTTGGCCAGAAAAATAAAGTAAAAATCACCATGCGCTTCAGGGGACGGGAAATCGTTTATTCCCAGACAATCGGTCTTGAAGCGATGAAAAAAATCGCTGAGACACTGGAGGAGGATGCAATCATCCTGCAGCCGCCTTCCATGGAAGGCCGACAGATGGTTATGTTTGTCGGGCCAAAAACTCAGAAATAACGGTTTCCCGCTGGGACAAATGATAACTGGCGCCCCCACTGCCGGCTATTTTCTGCCCTGGCATTTTATAGTTTGTATAGGAGCAATACGATGCCAAAGATGAAAACAAACAGAGGCGCTGCTAAACGCTTTAAATTAACCGGATCCGGTAAAATCAAGCGTAACAAGGCTTACAGCAGCCATATTCTGACCAAGAAATCAACCAAGAGAAAACGCGGACTCAGACAATCCGGGCTTGTTGACAGTGCCAACGCCAAGGCCATCAGGAAGATTTTACCGTATATCTGATAGGTACGATGCCGGGTCGAAAACCTGAATCGCTGTTCATGCCGCGTAAGAAGATAAAAAGGAGTCTATCATGCCAAGAGTAACCAGGGGGTTCAAGGCCCGCAGAAGAAGAAACCGTGTCTTGAAACTAGCCAAAGGATTCAGAGGCGGGCGTCACAAGCTTTACCGATCCGCCACCGAGGCTGTCGATCGTGCCCTCGTGTACGCCTATCGCGACCGCCGCAACAAAAAACGTGACTTTCGCCGTTTGTGGATCGCCCGCATTAATGCCGGCGCTCAGATGAACGACATCAACTACAGTCAATTCATGGGTGGCTTGAAAAAAGCCGGCGTTGAACTTGATCGAAAAGTTCTCGCCAATATGGCAATTCTTGACCCCAACGCTTTTTCTGAAGTGGTAAAAATAGCAGCTCAGGCCAACGCGTAAAACCACCCCACTTCTTCTGTAGTGCATGCCGGTTGCGGGTCTCATCGTAACCGGCATGCTGTTTTATTGACCTTTACTTATTCGCAGATAACATGGAGCAGGAGCTAGAGCAGATACGCGGAAAAGCCGCTGCAGCACTGGGTAACATCTCCGACAAAGAACAGCTGGAAGCCTTCAGGGTTGACTTCCTCGGCCGCAACGGACAGATAAGCGCCATCATGAAAAAGCTTGGTGCGGTTGCCAAAGAAGAGCGACCACGTCTCGGTCAGTTTGCCAATACGATAAAAAAAGAGTTGGAAGCAAGCTTCAGGCAGAAACAGGTGGATATCACGACTGCCGCTGCCAGCGGGGCGGAACAGGCCAGACCCGATCTCAGCCTGCCCGGCCGGCGGCCCCAGACCGGCAGACTGCACCCGATCACCCAGATCATGGAAGATGTCTGCTCTATCTTCGCGGGTATGGGATTTTCGATCGCAGAAGGCCCCGATGTTGAACTTGACCACTATAATTTTGCAGCACTGAACATCCCGGCGCATCATCCTGCACGGGACATGCACGATACATTCTATATCAGCGACTCCATCCTGCTTCGAACCCATACGTCGCCGATGCAGGCCCGCATCATGGAACAACAGGAGCCGCCCCTGCGGGTCATTGCCCCCGGCAAGGTATACCGCTGTGACAGCGACATCACCCACACCCCGATGTTCCACCAGGTAGAGGGTTTTCTCGTTGATGAAAAGGTCTCTTTTGCAGATCTCAAGGGAGTCCTGACCGTTTTTTTACAGAAGGTTTTTGAAAAAGAACTGCCCCTTCGTTTCAGGCCAAGCTTTTTCCCGTTTACCGAACCCAGTGCCGAGGTCGACATCGAGTGTGTCATCTGCGGCGGAGCTGGATGCCGGGTTTGTAAAAAGACCGGCTGGCTTGAGATACTCGGTTCAGGCATGATTGATCCGGAAGTTTTCAAAATGGTTGGCTACGACCCCGAAAAATATTCCGGTTTTGCCTTTGGACTCGGCGTTGAACGTATTGCTATGCTGAAATACGGCATCAATGATATCCGATTGTACTTTGAAAACGATCTTCGTTTTCTTTCCCAGTTCTAATTAGCCCCGGATCGCCTAGACACGATGAAGTTCACATTACACTGGTTACAGGAATACGTCAGACTCGACAACCCTTCCGCTGAAGAGCTGGCAGACAGGCTTACCATGCTCGGCCTGGAAGTTGACGCCGTCGAGCGCCTTTTCGAAGACCTTGCTCCCCTGAAAACAGCCCTGGTCACTTCAGCCAAGCCGCATCCAAACGCTGACAAACTGACATTGTGCCGCGTTCTTGTCGGCACTGAAGAATACCAGATTGTCTGCGGGGCCCCCAACGTCAGAAAAGATCTCTGTGTCGTGATTGCCCTACCGGGAACAACGCTTCCGGGCGATTTCAAAATTAAAAAATCGAAAGTTCGCGGTGTCGAGTCAGAGGGGATGCTCTGTTCGGAGCGTGAACTCGGGCTTGGTGAGGACCACACTGGCATCATGGAGCTTCCGGCAGGCACGCCGCACGGCAAGTCTTTTCTTGAAATTACTGGCCTGAGCGACACGCTTTTTGAGGTCGACCTGACACCGAACCGGCCGGATTGTGCCTCCGTGATCGGCATCGCCCGGGAAGTAGCCGGCATTACGAAAAAGAATTTGACGGTCCCGTTCAAATCCACAACCCTGCAGGAGAACAGCTCCTCTTTTTCAGTCAGTGTTGAGGACCCTGACCTCTGCCCTCGCTATGCGGCCCGCCTGATCAAAGGAATAACAGTCGGCCCGTCGCCCTGGTGGATGCGAAAGCGTCTGCTCTCAGTTGGCATGAGACCGATCAACAATATCGTCGACATAACCAATCTGGTCATGATGGAATATGGCCAGCCGCTTCATGCCTTTGATTACGACTGCATTGCAGACAAACAGATCATTGTCCGAACCGCCCGCGACCATGAAAGGCAATTCACCACACTCGACAACACGGTGCGTGCCATTGACCCGGAAACGCTGATGATCTGCGACAGCAACGGACCGGTAGCCGTCGCCGGAGTCATGGGCGGCCTCGATTCCGAAGTGACCGAAGACACTACCAACGTGCTGCTTGAAAGTGCCTGCTTCAATCCCGTTTCCATACGAAGAACAGCCAGGAACCTTAACCTGCCGTCAGAAGCCTCCTTCAGGTTTGAACGCGGCGTCGACCCCGGTGGAACACTCGATGCGATGGAGCGAGCCGTCACGCTGATGTGCGAGATTGCCGGCGGAACCGCCGAGCCGGGTGGAATTGATGTTCGCGATGGACTGACAGCCCCTCCTGTTCTCATGCTGCGCATCCCAAGAACGGCAGAGCTGCTTGGTGTTTCCCTGACTGCTGGGCAGGTCAAAGAGCTGCTGGAATCGATAGAAATCCCCTGTGAGATCGTTGACGACGACACCCTCAGGGTTTTCGTGCCGACCTTTCGCGTTGATCTTGAACGAGAGGTTGACCTTGTCGAGGAAGTAGCCCGCCTCATCGGCTACAACGAGATCCCGGTCAGTCTGCCTGCTGTTGACCTCAGTTACCCGGAGCAGGACCAGGAGCGAGTCAAGCGCAACCGGGTCAACGCTTTCATGACCTCTGTTGGTTTTTCGGAGGCCATTAATTACAGTTTTTACTCCTCGGAATACAGCAATTTTCTGGAACTTTCAGAACATGACAGACGTCGTCGCCAGGTAAAGATCCTCAACCCGTTAAGTGAAGATCAGGATGTAATGCGAACAAGCCTGCTCCCCGGACTCCTGGATAATGTCCGCAGAAATGTCAATTTTCAGCAACTTTCCTGCAGGCTTTTTGAGATCGGCAAAGTCTTCTTCCCCTCAGCGGTTGACTCCCTGCCGGATGAGCCCTCCAGAATAGCCGCCGTGTTGTGCGGGCAACGAGAGGGCAGCCATGTGCCGTTTCACTGCAAGGACGATCAGGTAGACATCTACGATGCCAAAGGCGCGGTGGAGGCACTGCTTCAGGAAATGCGACTTTCCGGCAGGCTCAGGCTCATACCGGCTGCGGTCGATTCTGTCGAACCGTTTGCTGAAGCCAGCTATGCTCTCAACCTGACCAAAGACGACGAAGCAATCGGTACCATTGGTAAACTTAAGTCGCACATCCTTAAAAAGTTTGGCATCAAGAAAGAGGTTTATTATCTTGATCTTGATTTCACCGCGCTCTGCGATCTTGCTTCTGAGCCAAAATCATTTACCGCACTGCCGGTATTTCCATCGGTAAAACGTGATATTGCCCTCGTCGTGCCAATGTCTGCCCCATCTGGTGATCTTGTCACTGCGGTTTTACAGAGCGGCGAAAAACTTGTTGAACATTGTGACGTTTTTGACGTATATCAGGGGGATAAGATTGAAAGCGGCTTTAAGAGTGTTGCCCTGTCAATCACCTATCGCTCACAAACAAAAACCCTTACTGAAAAGAACGTGGAAAAAGCCCACAATAAACTGGTGAAATTGTTAGCCGGTACTTTCAGCGGCAGCTTCCGCGAGGCATGAAAGCATGAAAAATAATAACGTAACCCGCAAGGAACTGGCCGAGTCGGTCTCCGAAAAACTCGGCTACCCCTTGAGCACCTGTTCAGAGATAGTTGACTCCCTTTTCAGCACGATGAAATCCTCTATGCTTGACGGAGCCTCGATTAAATTAGTACACTTCGGTACATTCCTGGTCCGGGACAAGAGTCCCCGAAAAGGCCGGAACCCGCGCACCGGTGAATCAATTACCATAAAAAAACGGCAGATTGTAAGTTTCAGACCGAGCAAGAAATTAAGGACACGGATAAATAACAACTCGTAACGAAATTTACGCCGCTGCTGGAGGAGTGGGCACCGAGATGACAATGCGGCAGATCCCGGACAAACTCTATTTCAAAATCGGCGAAGTCAGCAAGCTGGCTGACGTCGCCCCACATGTCCTGCGCTACTGGGAAAGCGAGTTCAACAACATCAAACCCAAGCGCGCCACATCCAGGCAACGGCTTTATCGACGGGAAGATGTCGAACTCATCCTGGTTATTAAAAACCTGCTCCACGTTCAAGGGTACACAATTGCCGGAGCCCGCAAACTTATCCAGGAAACCGGCCAGCTGAGCGACATCACGCTGCTGACCGGAAAGACCGAGACAACAGCCTCAAAATTAAACAGTATCAAACAGGAACTGATCGATCTGAAAGAGAAATTGACTGTTACCAAAGAATAGCAGCAACCGAACAAAGACTCGCTCACCATATGATTGACACCAGTGCCATCACATGGTAGAAAGACCTCTCACAACATATCGGGATGTGGCGCAGCCTGGTTAGCGCGCTTGTCTGGGGGACAAGAGGTCGGAGGTTCAAATCCTCTCATCCCGACCACCACACAAACAAAGGGTTTTGAGAGATATCAACCTCTTAAAGCCCTTTTTTATTGCCTTTTTTACCCTCGTTTTTAATTTCTTGCCATGTTTGAAGTTTTAGTCGATTCAATGGCGCCTTTCATCACCGGCGAGGATATAGTTCTGACAGATTTATCAGAAAATGAAACAGAGGCAGGCATTGATGGCTACGCCTATGCAATATGTGAATAAGGAACCGTTAAAGTAATAAGACTCGCCAGACAGGGAGGTAAACTCATCATCAGATCTCAGGACAGAGAGAATTTTCCTGATTACGAGGCAGGTGAAAATTTTTCAATAATCGGGCGGATTATCTGGGTTGGCCATGAGGTAAAATAAAATAGTAAAACCAAGTATGATATCCAATGAACAGAGATTTATCACATTACCTGCCTTCTACACATTTCATCCATCTTGTTTTCAAGTAATTACAGCAAAATAACAATTCTTGACCGCTCATGAGTGAGTTTCCGCAACAAACCTGTGCCTGTCGGCTTCACATGAGTCAGAAATAAAGTCCCATGTGCGTTTAAGATCCTTAAATCGGTGCAAATCTTTGCTTGTAGATATCCAGTATTCTCGCCTAAATTGCAATTCTGGGAGTAGGCGCAATAGCGTGCTGTAATCGTGCGCGACATAATGCGGTAAAATCCCTAAGCCTACCCCAGTTTGTACAGCTTTACGCTGGGTGTGAATTGTTGTCGATTTATACACGATCTTCAATTCAGGTGAGATTTCCTCATGATACCTCAAACTCTCAGAAAAAACTAAATCCTCAATATAGCCTACAAAAGGATGCTGAAGAAGATCGGTACGACTTTGAACAGGAATGTTGTTGGCGATGTATTCCGTACATGCAAAAATACCCAAGGTATAGGGTGTCAATTTCTTTTGGATAATATCAATCCCTTTTTGACGATCCAGAGTAACACTTATGTCAACCGCTCCACTGCTAATGCTCGTTACGCTTGGTAGCGAAATTAATTCTACATCAATAGCTTTATCTTTAATCCACTTAGCAAGTCGAGAGGCAAGATAATAATTCCCGAAACCTTCTGTAACTCCTATGCGGATTTTGGAATGGATTTTCTGCTCTTTTCGGTAAACTTCATTAGCAAGACGGAGTGTCCTCTCACATTTCTCTGCATACGGCAGCAGTTTTTCACCTGATTTTGTTAAATGAAACCCCTTGCTATTCTTGAAAAACAATTTAGTCTGCATAAATTGCTCTAACGCCTCAATCCTATTTGCAATAGTAACATGACTACAGCCCAATTTTTTGGATGCCAAAGAAAGTCGTCCGTTGCGTACAAGTGCTATAAAATATTTAAGATCGTTCCAATTAAGTTGTGACAAATCTCGTATTTTACCCACGCGTCCCCCTAATATATTTTTCACAACAAGCAGCAACAGTGTCATATTTTTTACAGCAACTGTAAATTATGTACTATTGATTTTAAACTATTTCCATTCTAATTTGAATCATCTCAACAATCTAGGCACTTGCCTAGCATTATCCCATGATCATTGGCACTATCAGCAATGATTTACAGTTAACATGTAACAAAAGGAGATTTTTGATGAAAAAAAAGACTGTTTTTTTCATGGCAGCACTGGCGTTTCTAGTGAGCACTTCGACTTTTGCAGCTGAGTTCAATTTTACGTTCGCCCATGTGCTCATCGAGGACACACCGAATGGTCAAGCAGCAATAGCCTTCGCCAAAGAAGTAAATGAAAAATCTAAGGGCAGAATTGAGGTGACAGTTCTCCCTGCAGCACAGCTGGGTGGTGACGTAGAAATTATTGAGCAGCTGCAAATGAACATGGTGCAAATTGCTATTCCCCCCACCGCCACATTAGGAAATTTTGAACCACGTGTACAAATTCTCGATCTGCCTTTCCTGCTGCCTTCTGAAGAAATAATGATGAAAGTGCTGGATGGTCCTGTTGGGCGCAAAATTCTTGATACCTTAGATGGCCACGGCATGTATGCTGTAAACTTCTGGGGTGCGGGTTTTCGTCATATGACAAACAATATTCGTGCCATTGAAGAACCCGAGTCGCTTAAAGGCATTAAAATGAGGACGATGCAATCTCCGATTTTGTTGAGCACCTACCGAAATTTTAATTCCAATCCAACTGCAATGGCATTTACAGAAGTTTATAATGGTCTGCAGCAAGGTGTTATAGAAGGGCAAGAAAACCCCATTGCCAACATTTCCACCATGCGCTTTTATGAAGTGCAAAAACACATGAGCATGACCTCTCACGCCTACCATGGCTATGCCGCTGTTGTTAACAAAGATGCCTGGGAAGCACTACCTGCTGACTTACAGGAAATCATGACTGAAGCATTTAATAATGGTCGCGATTTAGCCCGCAAACTTACCAGCGATTTCGAAAAAGAAGCGATTGAGGTCATAAAAAAACACACTACAGTAACAGAACTCACTCCAGAACAAATGGCGGCATTCATTAAAGCGAGCCAACCAGTACACGAAGAATTCCGTGAAGTAGTCACTTCTGAATTGCTCGATGCAGTATACGCTGAAATAGGCCAAAAATAGAAAGGCAAAGGTGCGTCTCGTCTGTAAAGGCGAGACGCACTGCTGTTAGACGTTCATTTTCAATACTGCGTTTTTTACTTTTGAGGAGAAGATTGAAATAATAATCTTCCTCCCCAATCTGTTTGGGACAAGAATAACCTTCCACATTTCACCCCGCTATATTTGACATTCCTCAAATATCACTGTGGGGTGCAGCGAAAATAAAGAGATAAATCCATGTTTGAAAGGGTCAGTAAATTTTTGGATAAAATCGAAGGCTTTTTTATTACCACTATATTGGCTGCCGCGAGCATACTCACGTTTACACAGGTGGTGTTTCGTTACGGATTCAATAATTCAATTTTTTGGGCTGAAGAGGTTATCCTCTATCTCATTATTTCTATGAGTTTCATTTCCACCAGCATGGGAATTCGGAGAGGGGCACACATCTCTGTAGACATTTTGCAGGCTATTATCCCAAAATCCTATATTCGTATTTTTACCGTAATTTCCGCCTCTATCGGCATGTTATTTGGTCTTGCCTTGATGTATTATGGCGGCAATCTTTTTATCGCCACCCTCTCACGTGGTCAACTTTCTCCTGCTTTAAGGATACCGGTAGCATGGATGTATGCCTTCATTCCCGTCACAGCGGCACTCCAGGTTTTTAGATATACAGAAGTCATCTACTCTGCATGGAAAAATCCAGTACAAATAGAGAGTGACAAAGAAGTTCAGCCGAAAGATGCTGAATATAAAGCAACTATAGTTCAATAGCTTTTTTGAAACACTGAGGTTTCTCTAATGATAGCGTTTTTACTACCAATTTTTATAATACTATTGTTACTTGGTTTACCTATTTATGCCTCTCTTGCATTTTCCGTTATTGGCGCTATGGGACTTTTTGGGACGATGGACCCAACCATCGTTCCAATGAGGATGTTCTCTGGAATGAACAACTTTTCCTTAATGGCTATTCCGTTTTTTATTTTGGCTGCTGAACTCATGCGTGTGGGGGGTCTCTCTACTCGACTCGTTAAACTCGCACAAGTACTCATAGGTTGGGTTCCTGGCGGCTTGGCATCAGCAGCTGTCCTTTCCTGTCTCTTTTTCGGTTCAATTTCGGGCTCTAGTCCTGCAACTGTTGTTGCCATTGGAAGTATTATGTTTCCTGCTCTTGTTGAAGCAGGTTACAGTAAGCGATTTTCCATTGGTTTACTCACTACTGCAGGAACACTCGGACCTATTGTCCCCCCGAGTATCGCCCTGATAATATACGGCTCTGTTACTGCAACGAGTGTCGGCAAACTTTTTGCTGCAGGCATTTTACCAGCCGTTCTCATCGCGGCCATGCTCATAACATATTGCATAATTTACTCCAAAAAAAAAGAGTATCCCAGTTCTGTATTTCCATCGTTTGCAGAAGTTATAGACTCACTTAAAGGATCAGCATGGGGACTAGGTCTGCCGGTTATTTTGCTTGGCGGTATTTATAGCGGGGTGTTCACGCCTACCGAGTCTGCCTCTGTTGCTTGTGTATACGGCCTGTTTGTTGGTATTGTCATCTATAAACAGGTAAACATAAAAGAATTACTAAAAATTCTGCAGAATACTGGTATTACCTCAGGAGCACTCTTACTTATTACAGCTGGTGCCTCAGCATTCTCTTGGCTACTAACAATTACGGGCACTCCTACTGCACTCGCATCTTCTGTGCTTTCACTCACAGACTCATCTGTCGCTATTACTGCGCTATTCAATGTTATTATGCTTATCGCAGGCTTTTTCCTTGATAGTGCTTCGGCTATTATCGTACTCGCACCCCTCATGCAACCGATTGCCGCTAAAGTGGGTATAGATCCTGTACATTTTGGCGTCATAAACCTCGTCAACTTCTCTGTAGGTATGCTTACGCCACCTGTGGGGTTAAACCTGTTTGTTGCAGTTAGCATCTCACAAATGGATTTAATTGAGATATTCAAGGGATGTATACCTTTCATGATAATTATGATCCTAGCACTAATCATTTTGACATATGTTCCATGGATTAGTTTGGCTATTCCTAATTTACTTTTTTAGAAATATTACTGTAATTTTATATATAATTATTACTCATTTTTTATTTGGGTAAAATTATCATAAAATATTTTTCCGTATAACTATGATAAAATCATACTATTAAATATTTCATGAAATTTCATTAGGGTCCTGTATAAATTCTTTTTGTTCAGAACCACAGTATGAATATATAGACGCGTATAAAAAAATATTATGAAAATAAATGTTAAAAGAATCCTCAGAGATATGGAGATTATAAATAGTTTTAATGATACTCCCGGAAGAGGAATTACTAGATTTTCTTTTAGCGAAAACGATAGGAAGAGTAGAGAATACCTAACACGTGAGTTGGTGAAACTGGGTATCAATACTTGGACCGATAATATAGGTAACCTAAGAGCTAAGTGGAATCCATGTGGTAGTGACAGAAAGGCTATTTTGCTTGGATCACATATTGATACAGTAAGATGTGGAGGACAATTCGATGGGTTGTATGGCGTAGCATCCGCTCTTGAGGTATTCAGATGTTTTGCTGAAAACGATGCCGTACCTATCTATCCTCTGGAGTTTATCGTCTTTGTTGAAGAAGAGGGAAGTAACTTTGGCAGCACGACGACAGGCAGCAAAGCACTCGCAAGCAGGCTACATCTCGATGAAATGAAAGAGCTCGTAGATAAAGACGGCAAGTCGTACTACGAATATCTAACGAATATGGGACTTGTTCCAGAACACATAGAAAATGACATTATAGGCCCGGATGAAATCGAGCATATGCTAGAGATACACATAGAACAGAGTTCAATCTTGGATTCTGAAAATGCTCAGATAGGAATAGTGACAAACGTGGCGGGTATGAAAGCGATGAAGGTAACTATCATCGGGGAATCTAACCACGCAGGATCCACTCCAATGAACTTGAGGCATGATCCTGTTGTTGCTGCGGCTATTGCTATCCAAGAGATAGAAAAAATTGCAAGCAATTCGTCCTCTTCTGCAGTTGCTACTGTAGGTTGCATAGAGGTGACCCCGAACGTATCGAACGTGATCGCAGGCGAGATTATGTTCACTGTAGACGTCAGAGATATAAATCAAGACGGTATAGATATAGCGATACAAAGATTAGAAATATTGCTGAATGAAGTATGCAAAAAAAGAGGACTGGAAGTACACTTGGAGCTCGTTGGCGAAGGTCCCTGTGTAGAACTTTCTCTATTTACTGCCGGTGTGATTGAGGGGTGTGCAAAAGAGCTGGGAGCTGAATACAGATTGATGAACAGTGGCGCAGTGCACGACTGTGCTTTACTAGACGGTCTGGCAGAAATTAGCTTAATCTTTGTGCCAAGCAAAGGCGGCAGAAGCCATTGCCCTGAAGAATATACGAGCACCGAACATCTTAGGCTTGGCTCCCAGTTATTACTTGATACTGTACTGAAGTTAATGAAGAAATAATCGTTTTTAGGGCAGACCTTGAAAATAGGATTGAGTTGCCATCAGGTTCCCATACACTCGGTGAACATTTAATAATTTTGCAGCCGTTTACAAAAAGCATTTTAACGTTTTGGAGTAGATAATATGTCAGAAATTCCTGTTCATTTTAGAACAATCACTGAACTGGCAAAAGATATCCGTGAAAGAAACATATCCCCCGTCGAAGTGGTAGAGTCTTTTATTGACCGAATTAATTCAATGGATGGTTTTTTAAATGCCTATCAGTGTATATGCCCAGAACAGGCTTTTGCCCGAGCCAAAGCCGCAGAAATTGACATCTACAAAGGATACGACCTGGGACCGCTCCACGGAATCCCCTATGCAGTGAAGGATTTATTCGATGTTAAAGGATTGCCCACCACCGCTGGCAGCAGTTTGCTGAAAAACAATATTGCCTCAAGTGATGCCGCATCTGTAAAAGCACTAAACCGGAGTGGGATGATCCTGCTCGGTAAAACCAATACCGTCCAATTCGCATACGGAGGCATAGGGATCAACACCGACCACGGCACTCCGCATAACCCATGGAGCAAGACACCGCACATTCCGGGTGGTTCCAGCAGCGGATCTGCAGTCTCAGTTGCTGCAGGCTTAACTCCCATGGCCCTTGGCAGCGATACCGGGGGTTCGGTCCGTATCCCCTCGGCTCTCTGTGGAGTTACCGGGCTGAAGCCGACCGTAGGTAGTGTCTCTAGAACAGGAGTATATCCGCTGAGCATGAGCATGGACTCCATCGGTCCTCTGACCCGCTCAGCAGAAGATGCTGCCTGGGTTTACCAAAATATTCAGGGACATGACATAGAAGATGATACAACACTTGGCCTACCTGTAAGTAATGTACTCAGCAGCCTGAACGAAGGTGTAAAAGGGTTAAGGTTGGCATTTGCTGAATCTGTCTTTTGGGACAACATTCATCCGGATATAGAAAAGGCGGTAAGAAACTGCGGGGACATATTCAAGGCCCTAGGCGCAGAAGTGGGACATACCGATTTTACAATTGCAGCCGATGCACAAAAACTCAACTCGAATGGTCTTGTCATTTCTGGTGAGGCATACATGGCAAATAAGGAATGGCTTGAGAATCATTTTGATCAGATGGATCCCCTGGTTGCCAATCGAATGATCAAGGGAAAACAAGTATCAGCTGAAAGCTACCTGAGTTCGACTGTAGAATGGAAACGACTCAGATCTCAGGCGCTTAAATCTCTGAGCACAATTGATGCTCTCCTGGTTCCGACGACCTGTATTCCTGCAATCCCTATCGATAACCTGATTTCTGATGATGCTTTCTACACAGAAAAAAACATTTTGATTCTTCGAAATACAGCAATCGGAAATATTTTGAATCTTTGTGCCCTGTCTGTTCCCTGCGGCTTTACCCAAGAGGGGTTTCCCATCGGTTTGATGATATACGCGAAGCCCTATCGGGAAGACCTCGTCCTAAGACTCGGACATGCCTTCCAGAAGGCGACTGAGTGGCACAGAAAAACGCCTGGTTTGCAATGGCTCAAAAACAGTGAGGCCTAGGTAAGTAGACTGTCCCTTTGAGCACTTCACCATTTAATAAGTAAGTTGGTAAGAAAACAACGAGCGCAAAAATATAATCTTAAGGGTTCATCCGGATTAAGCGTACTCGCCTGCAACCATAAAGGCGAAAGGTAGTGCTGGAGGAGGCCTCACGTAGGCCCGCCGGGGCACCACATCAGGCCGAAGGGCAGCATCTGGAAGCGATGCCCTTCGCCGGTTCTCTCCCCTCAAATTCTCCAAAGTACGCTTAATCCGGATGAACCACAAATATAATCAATCGAATTACCTCTTGGCCATGGCGCCGACCCGAAAACCATTAATATTTTGCACTTTAAACCGAGATTTTCGGATCATTCTGGGATTCCAGTCGGATGTACATGATATCTCTTGCCCCTTTTTAATTGATCGCAAATCTTTACCCTTCTGTACTTCAAATCCGATCCCCATAGAGGATATATCACGCATCATGACTGTTATTTCTTTCCCATCCCTCGTTTTAACAGTGAGTAATCCACGTTGACTTTCTCTTAACTCTGGCCTGCGGTTAAAGAGACATCTAATTTTATCGCCGCAACCATCACATTTTATGTTTTTTCTTCTGACATTGAAGAGGGTGTAGTTTCTTCTATAGCCACAGCGAGGGCATTTAAAAATTAAGCGGTTGTCCCGTATCCTGAATTCCTTTGTCTTCATCTCCGGGTTCGTGCTCTCAAATAATTTTGAAAAAAAACAAACCTTCCTGACCAGTTTCCTTGAACCAGATAAATCAAATTGAGCATTCTGCTCTATACGTATCATTGATAATAATAACAATTCCCACCTACTAATAAAGGCAACATCGTGATGGCGAGGGAAATAAAAAATTATTTCTGAAACTAGCAAATGATACGGTCTGGATGATTCGACGACAGGCGAGCGAAAATATACAGGAACTATACGTTGAACTAACCGATTGTCTTAAACGGTTAACATTGCCAAAACGTGTCTCTTCACTCGCAGTGATGGGAGACGTGGTACCATATCAGGAAGAAGCGAGTCATGACCACACGGTTGGCCAACTGAAGGTTTGCAGTTCATGGATGAAAATTGAACTCCCCATTTAAGGATACCTTTACCAGTTAGGATTAGTTATTATTGTATGCGATGTGTCTTAGGCCCAAGATGATTACTTTCATACATCGGTGGCATTTTTCAAATTCAAATTAAAAGGAGGTGGTAACTGCTTTTCAAATCCTATCCAAGGTGTTCATGACATAATCATTAACCATTTTTAACTGAAGAAGGAGGGGTTGTCATGTTGATCAAAATTTCAAGATCTATTCTAGCTGTCCTCGTCGTCATCTCTTTCTCATCTATCACACTCGCTGCAGATAAATTCGAATTACGCTTCAACCATGTACTGGGACCGACACATCCATATCATGCAGGATTTGAAAAATGGGCCGAAAGCGTCAACGAGCGTACCAATGGTGGATTGGTGATCAAAGTGTTTCATAGTGCTCAACTGGGAGTTGAGGAAGATATCCTAGAACAGATACGCCAAGGGGTCCCCGTAGGCCAAAATACTGACTCGGCCCGGTTGGGAAATTACGTTCCCGGTATAGCTGTAATGAATGCTCCCTATTTTGTAACGAGCATCGAAGAAGTCAAAAAATTAAATCAAAGTCCCACCGTTCAGAAATGGAACGAAGAACTGGCGACCAAGTTTGGATTCAAGGTTCTGTCTTTCAACTGGGTCCAGGGGTTTCGACATTTCATGACTAACAAGCCGATACGCAAACCGGAGGATCTGAAAGGGCTGCGCATCAGAACACCGCCGGCTCCAATTTGGCAGGAATCGGTGCGGGCACTGGGAGCGGTGCCGACAGCTCTGAATTTTGGTGAGATCTACACAGCTCTTCAGCAGGGTGCGGTAGACGGTGCGGAGCTTGTATATGACAATATAACCGCCGGGAAACTCTACGAAGTAATTAAGTACGTTGATGAAACCGGACACTTTTTACTCATCAACTTTCAAGTGATCAGCAGTAAATGGTTTGATAGTCTTCCAGCAGAGTACCAGAAGATTTTGGTTGAGGAGTGTGACAAAGCTGGGCTCGAGACGTCCTATCTGATTCAGGAGAATACAGAAGCAGTCAAGAAAATCGTCCAAGAAAAAGGCATGACAGTTGTTTCCGATGTTGATATCGAAGCGTTCAAAGAGGCCGGAATAGCCGCCTATGAGAAGCTTGACCTGATGGGTGCAAGAGAGCAGGTTTTTAAAGAACTGGCCGAAATCAAATAGATAAAACCAAGAGAAAAGGACTTGCCGGAGCATTGTGCACCGTGGCAAGTCCTTTTTTGGCTGAAAGAGTCTTCAGATCTTGACCGTATCTTTGCAATCTCGCGGTATCAGGCGACGATTATCGGACATAATAAATATGGCTGAGGTTGATCGATGGAAAAGCTCAAAAAGATCTACGAATTGGTCTGTTTCACAGAAGAAATGCTGACAGGGGTGTTTTTGGTGGCTATCATGGCGCTGATATTCGCTAGCGGATTTGCCAGATCCGTTGGAAATCCGATTAGTTGGAGCATGGATGCGGCAACTTTTTTGTTTGCCTGGGTGGTTTTTTTCAGTGCGGATGTGGCTCTTCGACAAGACAGACACATCTGTATAGAGGCCCTGATAAGATATTTTCCCCGAAATCTACAGCGAAATATCTCGATTATTAATTATCTCTTTATTGTCATTTTTCTCGGTTTCCTCATTTGTTATGGGGTTGTGCTTGCGTACACCAGCCGCTTTAGAACTTTCCAGGGTATACCCGGGTTCAGCTATATGTGGGTTACATTGAGTGTCCCCATCGGTAGTTTGCTCATTTTGATAACGACTATTATCAAAGGTAAAAACTTGATACAGAGCACCGATATCAGTACCCAGGAGGGCTGAGTCATGACCCTTGTACTGATAGGATTTATCGTCTTTCTACTGATGGGGATGCCAGTTGCTTTTGCTATAGGTATATCAGGTTTTTTGTTTTTTATTCAGCAACCGAGTCTGCCGTTCACCATGCCAGCCCAGCTGATTTTGTCTGAAACTCAAAATTGGCCATTACTTGCTATCCCGATGTTTATATTTGCTGGCAATCTTCTTAATAATACAGGGATTACCTCACGGCTGATGGGACTGGCATCCGTGCTCGCTGGTCACATGTATGGAGGTCTTGCTCAAACGAGTGTCGTGCTCAGTACCCTTATGGAGGCGTTTCCGGCTCGGCGATAGCCGACGCCTCCATGCAGTCCCGTATTCTCGGTCAGGAGATGATCAAGCGGGGCTATGCTCGTGGTTATGCTGCCGGGATAAACGGGTTCAGTGCGCTCATCACGGTTGCTATTCCACCGGGTATTGGATTGGTGTTATATGGCAGCATCGGAGAGGTGTCGATTGGACGGCTGTTTGCTGCAGGAATAGCTCCTGGTTTTCTTATGATGTGCTTCCTGATGATTGCGGTTGCTATTACGGCCAGAAAAAGAGGCTACATGCCAGAACACTCGAGCTTGAAATCTTTCAAGGTTATTCTATCGTCTTTTCTCGGCAGTATCTGGGCGTTGCTCTTTCCAGTTATACTCATTGTTGGTTTAAGAATGGGATATCTTGTTCCATCCGAAGCTGGAGCTTTTGCCTCCGTTTATGCAATTTTTGTTGGTCTTGTCGTTTACCGTGAACTTACCTGGGAGAAGTTTCTATCTGCCATTAAACTCACCATATTGGATGTCGGCATGATCATGTTCCTGATCGCCTTGTCGTCACTAATCAGCTATGGCATAACCTGGGAAATGATTCCTCAGCTGCTGTCACAGTTCCTTTTGACTTTAAGCGAGAATAAAAATGTTATCACATTGCTGGTGCTGCTGTTTCTGCTACTGCTCGGCATGGTGGTCGATTCGACGGTCATCATCCTGCTATTGACTTCAATACTGGTGCCGATAATGTCACAGATTGGTGTCGATCTGGTTTATTTCGGCGTTATTATGGTTGTTACCTGCGCTGTCGGTCTGCTTACTCCGCCGGTAGGCGTTTCAATGTACTCAGTCTGCTCTATCTTGGAGTGCTCAGTTGGAGATTATGTGAAGGAGAGCTGGCCTTTTTTTCTTGCGCTTGTGATTCTGATAGTATTTCTCGTCTTTTTCCCTTCGCTGGTATTAATAATCCCCAATCTTATTTTTGGTTGATAAATCAGGGGATAGACCAATAGAAAAGATATCTTAAAGGAGCCCTGACCTGACCAAGAGAGCAGGGTGTCAGCGATCTGTAAAAATATTATCTGTACCGGATACGTGGGGCAGATCAGAGGCAGTTATATTGATCAAGAAAAAAAAATTGCCGTCTTGTATACGTAACGCCCCTGTCTTTGCCTGCTGGCTCAATAGTTTTGGGCTCTCTGTTATCAGTTAATCTCTATAATGCAGCGATGTGGGGATAACGATTGTTTTACCTCAGATGGAAACAGTGGGTGAAAAAACAAACGGTGAACGCATCACAAGATGGATGAATATTGCCTTTAACTGCTTTTATTATCGTTGTAGTTTAACGGTATAACCCAACGTTGATAACGCCTCCTTCAGGACATCCCGATGATCGCCCTGGATTTCTATAACACCTGATTTTACAGTGCCACCAGTTCCACATTTTTTTTTAAATTGCTTTGCGAGTTTTTTGAGATCGTTATCATCAAGCGCAATCCCCGTTATAAGAGACACTCCTGAACCCTTGCGGCCTTTAGTCTCTTGACTTATTCGCACAATACCATCATTGGGAATCACCGGAATTCTTTTACCACAAATGCACTTGCTGACAGAATTTCCGCATTTAGGCAGACCTTTCCAAGTTCTGTGGAATAGACAACACCTTTGTTTTTATTGGTCTTGGACTTCATGCAATCTTTTCATTTCATTAAAGCCACAGAAGGTATCATACATCGCAAGAAATATGATTTTCTCCTGCTGCTGACCCGGCACTTCTGCGACCAGGTTTCTCCGCGTGCGACAGCATGCGACTTGTCAGTCGCTTTTTACTGAGCCATTATCTCTGGCTCGACTTCTTTCCGCCCACAGATATCCCCCATCAATCATAACTGCCGGGGAATACGCTGTTTCGGGTTCAAAATACGTGTTTGCCTTTAGATAGTTCTGAAGAAGTGGCTCGATGTTCCAACCAGAAGGGGTGAACCCGTATTGATTTACAGATCCTGTTTAACCGCCGCAGCAAAAGGCTCGATACCGACTCTTTCAATCATTTTTCCGAGGCGTTCACCTTTCTTTGCATTGTCCTTGTAATAAGTCAAAACATCATCAACGGCCTTGAGGACGGCCTCATCATCAAGGCCACTGACTAATTCCTTACCGATCCGGGGCTGAGATCCTACATTGCCGCCAATCGTAACAATCCAGCCGTCTCTATCCCCTATCAAGCCAATATCTCTCACCCACGATTCAGCACAGCTCAGCTTACATCCAGATACTGCCATTTTTAATTTTCCAGGAAGCTGAAATGAATGATATTTTTCATCCATTTTCATTCCAACTCCGACGGCATCCTGTTTCCCGAGCCTACAAAAGGTGGTGCCTGGACAGGTTCGAATACTCCGAACACATAATCCAACAGCTGCACCTTTTGCCAAGCCAAGTTCTTCCCAGACCGAATCAATATCTTCTTCTTTAAGACCAATAATAGCGATTCGTGCGGCACCCGTAATTTTGACGCATTTTGCATTAAATTTTTCAGAGACATCGGCAATTTTTCTAAGCAAATCTGGAGTGATAAAACCACAGGGAATATGTGGTGCAATTGCATAGCTGTCTTCCTCGATCTGCGGGATAGCCCCTTTTTCTCCAAGCCGTAGCATACTTTGATCTCCAAATCTGAATAAATTGCTATTTACAAGTATCAACCGGGGACAATACCGGTTTTCTCTCGAGTTCACCTGTTTCCGAAACATCATAACCGAAAGAAAAGGTGACCGACAGTGGATTTTGCCGATAATCTCGAAAAGCAGCTGAAACAACAGTGCAGGATGCTGCAGATGAAATAAGAGATGATCCCCCGAAGTCGATTTGCCGCAACAAGCATCAAACCACAACACAAATACAAAGTATCGCACCATCGACTAGAGGATGTTTCTTCAGGGCCTGCAGATCGGTATAGCGCAAACCGAACATCACTCAAACGCCTGAACCTGCGTTTATCATCCAAATAGTGATTGAGCTCTAGCCCAGGATAAAGTACCATCGTTTCTGCAGGTTCACCTTTACCCTTTCAGTTTCTCCCAGCCAGGTCAGCTCCGGAGTAGCCCATGCCGATTTTTGAATTCGAGTGTAGAGATTGCAGTACCATATTTGAAGAATTAACACGGGGGCAAGAAAAGATCTGTTGTCCTCAATGCAAATCAAGCAATCTCAGAAAACTGCTCTCAGCCTTTGCCACAAATGCTCATGACAGTAAATGCAATTGGGGTGATCCTAGCCTGCCTAACAAGCAAGAGTTTGAACGAATAAGATCCAAGACCTCTGAGTAAACAAACCTTGCCGTCAGCGTGCATTCAGTCTCAAAACCGTAGGGTCTCAGGATGCATTTTTGGGTTGCAGGCTGCCAAGCAAATTTGCCCCATACTCGTCACCCCAGAACCACGTATTGTCATGGACTATTATATATTTCTTGTCGCTTCTCCAACCGCCTGCCAGATCATCCGGGTTGACACCGGTAAAAGTGGTTTGCCGTGTGCCGATTAAAGTCTCATATTTCGCTAACATCTCGGAGCATACGAGAAACCGCCCGCTCATAGAGCTATATTTTGCCAGCGGCGGAATCCTGTTCAAAAATATCCGCCAGAACGGATACCACCTGCCCTCATACTCATTGGCAAGCTGTTTTATTGCCTTGATCTTGCCTGCCCGCATAATGACAGCGCCATCTGTTGATCTCATCGGTCTTGCAATCAGGACATGCTTGCCCTTGTAGCGATCAATACTTGCATGTCTTACCCTTGCCAGCGCCTCAAAGGTCGCCCCATGCTCACCGGTAATAATCCCGGCATGGCCAAATTCCGCCGAATTGTCCTCCGACCAAAACCTCTCGATTGCCCGTATTACAAGAGACAAAGGCCCGGCGGCAGAAACACAAAAAACATCACCGGCCTGCAGTCTGGGCTTTTCCATACGCTTTCGTCTCCCGGAACCACTTCATCACGGTCCTGCATATCAGATACACTCTGTCTATTATTACAAGGTGTGAAGCTTTCACGCCAGTGTCTTGATAGTTCTCCAATCCGGTGCCGTCCAGCAAAGCTGCATCGACATCGAGGTAAATGCCAATAATTCGCACCAGCACCGCCCTGGCAGGCGTAGGTTCAGAGCTTCGCTCATGTACCGGTATTCGGTCACTCATTTCGCAATACCCCTTCCCTTTTTGTCAAATCGATATGAGGGCTCTGGACCGAAACTGCCAAAGATCACTCTTTTCGTCCGTGTTTTTTAAAACACCCGTCCGCAAGATCCATTGCCTTCTGCAATTCGCTTCTTATGGTTTAAGCGGCTGTTTCAGTACATTATTTTTATTGTTGGAGAATCCTGGATGAAAAGACTGCTTATAATTTCAATTGTTCTTGGTATAATTTCTGTCACGACAGCTGATTCAGAATCATTGCATGCCTCAGAAACATCACACATGACTCCTGAAAGTCTTCCTATTTTCGATACACATGTACACTATAAAGAGCCGGCATGGTCAGCCTACCCGCCGGATGCCGTCATTGATCTGATGATAAAATCAGGAGTAACGAAAGCCCTTGTCTCAAGCACTCCTGATGAAGGCACGAGGATGCTTTACAGGGAAGATCCTGAAAGAATTGTTCCTTTTTTGCGCCCCTACCATGATGATGTCACTTCAAGCAACTGGTACCGGAACGATTCTATCATCGAATACTTCAAAAAGCGGCTCGAGATGCCGATTTATGAAGGCTTGGGAGAGTTCCATATTCATAATCCGCTCGATGCGGATTCGCCTGTGATTAAATTGACGGTACAATTGGCGGTGGAGCGGGACCTCTATATTCATGTCCATTCAACCCACCAGGCCGTAGAACAGATCTTTGCCTATGAACCGCGTGTAAAAATTTTATGGGCCCCATGCCGGCATGTCTGATTCTCCCGCTGTTATCGCGGAGATGTTTGATCGTTTTGAAAACCTCTGGGTGGACACTTCTATCCGTGGACATGAGATTGCACCGAACGGAAAGCTTGACCCTGAATGGAGGGAGCTGTTTCTGAAATACCCGGACAGGATTACAATCGGCAGCGATACCTGGGTCAACGGTCAATGGGATAACTACGAGGGTATTCTTGCTTTTGACAGGAACTGGTTGGCCCAGCTTCCGCCGGAAGTTGCTGCTCAGATCGCCAATGGCAATGCCAGGAGGTTATTCGACAGGTGATCTGGTAATTTGCATGTTCACGAACCACTCGTCAACCAGCAAGTCGCTCGAGATATTACGTAAAAAGCACCAGACTTATTGCCATAACTGCCATACCGGCAACAACGCCATACATTGCAACATGGTGCTCACCGTATTTTTCTGCTGTTGGCAGGAGTTCATCCAATGATATAAAAACCATGATGCCTGCGACAACCGCGAACAGAAGCCCAAAGATCAAGTCGTTGAAATACTGGAGCAATAAAAAATAGCCGAGCATTGCCCCTACCGGCTCCGAGAGTCCCGATAAAAAAGAGTAGAAAAATGCTTTTTTTTTGCTCCCTGTTGCGTAATAGAGGGGGATCGAAACAGCAATCCCTTCCGGTATGTTGTGGATGGCAATTGCAACAGCAATACTGATACCAAGTGCAGGGTCCTGTAAACCGCCGACAAACGTTGCCAAGCCTTCAGGAAAGTTATGTATGGCAATTGCAAGGGCAGAAAACATTCCCATTCTGTGCAGGTTTTTTCGTTTTCTTGATTCGGCGGCATCAACTCCTATCATCTCACTTGAATCACGGATCTCATGAGGGTTCTCAAAAGAGGGGACAAGTTTGTCGATAAGTGCGATAATCAAAATACCGCCAAAAAATGCCAGTGTTGCATAGAGATAGCCCCGTGACGGCCCGGCTATAGTCTCCAGGGCGTCCCTCCCTTTGACAAATATTTCGACCATTGAAACATAAATCATCACCCCGGCTGAGAAGCCCAGCGATGCGGTCAAAAAACGGGTGTTTGTCTGCTTGGCAAAAAAGGCAAGAGCACTGCCAACGCCTGTTGCAAGTCCAGCAAAGAGCGTAAGGGAAAAAGCAAACAAAACTTCACTGGCAGTATAACGTCATTGACCTTCCTCAATAGATAGCAAGATATTGTGTGATCGTTATTCGTGACTACTCCGCGCTTAATCTCAGCAACTGAGCATTCAATTTACCATTGCCAGATCGTAGGTAATCTTTTTTGTCTTTGCCTTCTACTCAAGGTGTTCCTGTGCACCCCAAAAATCATACCTTCGTTCATCAGTTGAAGTGGTCCACCGGCAATAGTAATCTTTTTGCGTCTCTTCTTTTTTGTCGATGTCATCAGTAAAACTCCTAACAACGAGACGTTCTGGAATGTGGTCTGCAGTTTATTTAGAAGCCATTTACTATTCATGCTATTGCCAAAAAAGTGAGAGAAATCCTTGATAGCCGAATGGGCCTGGATATTAATTTTTCTGAAGTATTGGAAAACGGCACTTTTTTTTCGAACCGTTTTACTATCCGACCGGTGATTTATTTAACGCCCTTGGATTGAAGAAATTCTCCGTATTTATTATCTTCAGTGACAATGTGCTCCATCCACCAGTGGCGAAGAAAGACATACGCATCCTTCAAGGCAGCTTCTTCATCCTTTTCCGAATCACCCATCAGTGTTTTGACTTTATCCAGATAGCCCTGGTGCATGGCCAGATGATTGGTAAACTCAGGATAGTCATTGTTTTTCAGGATAGCCTCTTCTTCCTTTAAATGCATTTCTGCATACTTGGCCATTTCTTCCAGGACCTCCTTTACCACCCCGGAGGACTCTTTGTTTCTGAGTACATTGTACAATGTATTAACCAGGCCAATAAGCTTTTTGTGTTGCTCGTCCATTGATGAAATACCGGTTTCATAAGAAGCGCGCCATTTTAGAATATCCATGAGAAATCTCCTTATTCACTGTCCGAATAAAAAAATAGATACGGTAGCGAAACAATCATAGTCGCCAACGGGTCTGAAGAAAAAGTCAATAATGGCAAAAAAGAATAAGCCAGAACCAAGACTTTTTATTTTTGACAAAGTAATAGATTATTAGATAGTTACATCAAACCGGTGGTATTTACCATAAAATTCATTTCAACTACTTGTATCCCCTTGTTTCGGTCAACCCTTAAACCTGGCAGGCAGCACCACGGATTTGACAAAATGAGCGAAACTGCCATATGCTAACAGAAGATGTAAAATAACTACGTTTGTATAAACAGCGCGCTCATACATAATTCTCTTAGAAAAAACATTGGATAAAAATGAAGCACTGCATAGTGGTGAGATTAACGGAGCAGAACACGTGACAACACAACAGAATAATACAATATCTTCGATACTTCGGCAGAACATTCGACGACTTGAGCTTTTTACGGACCTGCTGGATGCGGAAATAGATATTCTAGTGAAACATGCCAGGATTCGCTCATTGGATAAAAATGAAGCACTTTTCCATGAGGGCGACAGCAGTACCTTCTTCGCAGTTATTATTGAAGGCCGGATTGAGATTTCAAAGCTTACCGGGAATAACACGCCAGTCTGGATTGCTTCACTAACACACGGTGCAACACTTGGCGAAATGGCACTTATCGACCACGAAACACGATCCGCATCAGCAATTGCTACCGAGCCGTCGACTGTTTTTATCCTCTCAAGGCTTAGCTTTGACCGGCTAATCGAAAAATCTCCACGATGCGGAGTAACGCTGATCCGTAAAATTGCGACGATTCTCTGTTATAATATGCGGCAAACGTCGAACCTGTTCGCTGACTCTATTGAGCCAAGCCTCTATGCCTAGGCGGTGCTGGTAACGCTTAGTGTTGCTCCACATATATAACCAGAACAACTAAAAAGCTTTGGGTGTAACAATAAAGCTGAGTCTCTGTTACGCCAATTCTCTCTTTTCCCCTCCCCTGTCGTCATTGGGCACAAGTTGCAGGAAGTTCGTGCCTATATCATCGATAAAAGAATATCCCGCCGTACCGATCGCTGCTGCAACAGTAAATGCACTGGAAGCGTTGAGGTCGCTAGCCGACTGAAGTCGCCGAAACTGTTCACAGGCAGAACGGATTTGGACCATTCTATTTGCATACCCGGACATACCCAGAGAACACAGACGCTCCGTTCCGTTTATCTGGAAGAGATTTGACTTATCAGGGGCAAGCTGTCAGCGAGACCAGGTTATCTGAGATATTTTCTTCAATATCTTCGGTGTTCGCAGGGGTGAGGAGGATGTCTTTTACGCCGTACTTTACCGCTTTTATTACCTTTGTTTTTGTCCAGCCCGGAGCTGCTGCAATCAGAGGTGAAGAACATGCGCTGCTTACCTTAATTGCCACACCAAACAACTGTTCATCAACATCCTGAGTAACGAGATAGACCGCCTTAAGCCCAGTGGAAATAAATTTGTTCACATTATCCTTAAACGAAAGTACCCGGACCACATATCCTCTGCTTCCCAGGACACTTTTCAGCTTGACGACTTCATTTTCATCATCACCTATCAGTAAAATGTCGATACCTTCTGCCGACTCGTCTGCACGACCTGCCGCGGACTGAGGCACATTTCCCCGCTGTAACGGATGAACTGCTGCCTGAGAAGACGGCTGCTCAGCACTATAGGCACCATTTCCCGGGCTCTTTACGCTCCCCTCCAGCTGCAACACCCTGGTGGGGAGAAGGATATGAATTGAGCCTAGTCTGCTGTCTCCCAGGATCAGACTCATGGAGCTAACGTAGTAATCCAGGTCTGGAATAGGCTCATCACCAGAAGGCTCAACCTCAGATGGCACAACCTGCTGGAGCCCGGTTTTGACAAAACGGATTTCTTTGGTGTATTCCTTTTCGAACGTTGTTGTAAAAATCCCGGAAACTATATCAACTATCTGGGCATAAGCATCTTCCATATCCAAGGTGAAATTTTCTTCATCTACGGACATTTGCAGTTCTGAGTCCGGCAGCGCTATCAGGGTCCCGCCAATCGATATGGCATCTTTCATCGAGATAGAGAGAAAACTCGTGTCTTCAACCTCACCAGCGACTTCTATATTGGCAACCACCTGTTTTTCTGCAACTTTCTCTGAAAAAAAATCTTTTTTACTTATAATTGTATTTCCGTCACTGATTACCTGGACATTGATTCCTAAAAGCTCGCTCAGCTCATCACTCATCTTTTTCTGACAATTTCCAAGAACACCAGCAACCACCTTCCCATGCCGGGCACTATCAACGCTGCCTTGTGTCTTTGTTTGATTTACAACTGGTGAGGCGGCGCTTGATTGTGCTTCTTCCCGTTTGGACGCAGTGCTCTGAGTTTCTTCTGACGGTGCAGATTCGTTTTGACTGAGCGAGGTCAACTGCAGCAAATTGACCGGAAAGAGCATATGAACGTTACCGAACTCCTCCCCACCGGCTGACAGTAACATGGTACTCAAATAGAAGACTCCATTCGGGATGGTTTCATCATCAGCGGATTCAACTTTGGACGGTACTACTTCTTGAAGCGACTTTCTTATAAACCGTAGCTTTTTGGTGTACTGCTCCTCAAAAACAGAGGTGTAAACACCGGCAACGATGTTGGCTATTTCACCATATGCATCCCTGGCATCCTCGCCAAAATCCTCCTCACTTATTACTTTTTGAAGCTCTGAAGCTGGAAGCATTATCAGCAGGCCGCCAAGATGTATTGCGCTCCTTATGCCGAGTGCAAAGAAGCTTGTATCGTGCAGATCACCGACAACATCCATATCGGCGATCACCTGTTTGCCGGATACATGATCAGAAAAGAAATCTTTTTTACTGACAAAAGATGTTTCCAATCCCGCCAACGCTACCTCTATCCCGAGCAGAGAACCAAGTTCTTCTGCCATTTTCTCCTGACAGGATGCCAGCGTCTGATCAACTCTTTTCTTATGTTTATCAACGTTAAATCTGGACGAGGCAACAGGCTCAAAACCTGATTCCTGAGCTGTTGTATTATTTTTTTTTTCTGCATCCATAGTATGAAAATAAGGAGGGAAGGAAACCGGACCCGAAATGCAATACTCAAGTCATCTGCTTATCTTATCGGGGGAAAAGATCAATACATTAAGAACAAATTGTATTGATTTCATTAACCGGCAGCTTTACACCATCCCGCCGGCTGTCTTTACAGACACATCAGTGGGTACTACTTTTGCAGCCACCCTCAGTCTGAGAATGGCATGAAACCGTTACGGGACTCTTTTGCAGCATAAATCAATTCCAACCAGAACTTATCTCCATCCATAATCAAGGGAACGACTAGACGGTTTGCACCGGTCATTGCTCCTGAGACCTGGAAAGATTCACCGACAATAGATGTCGGCAATGCCAGTTCCACAGTAATATTGTTTTTGGCATAGGATACCTTCAGATTCCCTGCAACCATGTTTGCAATCTCACCAATGGCATCCTTGACATCTTCGTCCAGTTCCTCTTTTTCTTCGCCTAAAAAAGCACTGACAATACCTTTTGCTGTTTTTGCGGGACAATGAATAGCCAGCATGCCGCTCACTTCTCCGCCAAAACCAAGTATACTGGTCAAACTCGATTGAATGGCGCACGATTGATTTTCAAGCACCTCATCATGTTCCAGATCAACCATAAGCATGGTAGAAAAAACATCCTTAATTCCAGCAACGACCTCTTCTCCTACATTAAAATTCCCAACCATGTATGCACCATTTGCTCATAACTACAATTCAGGTAAAACCCCTGTATACCTTAAACTCCCCAGAAAGTATTTTTCTGCGGTTTTCTCCCCCTTGAAAAGTACCGATAAAAGTGCCGGGAAATAATGTCTGCGGAAGAGCTTCTATTACTCAAGTGGAGACTACCCCCGTCCGTCATCCGGCGTAACTGATTTCACAAGATCTTTTCCGAAAAAACAAAAAAGAGATTCCCGGAGCAAGAAACGGTGATTGTTTCTTCTGTCCGATGTATCGGAGTCTGGTAAAGAGGAAGAACAGACCGTATGTCATTTACAGTAAAGGTTCCAGAATCTCGCTTACAATATCTGGCGTAAATGGTTTTTTAATTGCTCCTACTGCGCCGAAGGATTTTGCCTCATTGATGATATCATCACCCGTCTCAGTAGAAATCATTAATACAGGAATATCTTTTATGTGGTCGCGGGTAGATTTTTCTTTCAAAAATTCTATTCCGCCCATAGTCGGCATGTTAATATCACTGAGTACAATATCAACTTTTTCATTTTCCAATATTTCCAAAGCCTCAAGCCCATTGGCAGCCTCGAATGTATTGTCAAATTTGATCCCGGCCTGACGAATACACCTTCCTACAATTTTTCTCATAGTGTTTGAATCATCAACTAACAATACATTTTTTCCCATTCTTGTCTCCAGTTATAAATCGTCTCTTTTCTTACCAAGTTTTACTGAAACAGTTCAGCACAGATAAAAATACCAAGCAATCCCCAAATAGCGGGTCCCTTTCTCTTTCGATCTTATCATAAAATTCTGCAACGATAATATTTTTAACTATCATCAGCCTAATTGTGAGGTCTTCTTCAGTATCTGCTTGAACAAAATCACGATCAACCAGGGAAACTGTTTCATTCTGTTCTCCGGCCTCGACGAGATTATTTCAGACAAGAGAAGCAATCCACAGGTTTAAAAATCTCCCTGCCGGTTACCGCTCTCTGGTCGCATCGGGTCACTTTATGTTTTAAACTTTCGCACCATGACATCCAGATGCTCAGCGAGCTTTGCCAGCGCTTCAGCACTGACCTTGATCTGGCCGCTGCTGTCTGACATCTGGTCGGCAGACTGGGTTACCTCCATAATCTCCCCGGCGATGACGCTGACGGCATTACTACTTTGTGCCACGTTGTCGTTGACTTCGTTTATGCCCCGTGACGCATGGGCCACATTGTCGGCAATTTCCTGTGTCGTAACTGACTGTTCCTCAACCGCCGAGGCGATGATCCCAACAATCTCATTTACCTCGTTGACGATCCTGGTGATATGACCGATCTGAACGACGGTTCCATCCGTAGAAGTCTGTATGCTTTCAACGCGCTGCTTGATTTCTCCGGTGGCCGCTGCGGTCTGTTTGGCAAGCTCCTTGATCTCGTTGGCGACGACGGCAAATCCCTTGCCCGCCTCTCCTGCACGTGCTGCCTCAATGGTTGCATTGAGCGCCAGCAGATTGACCTGATCCGAAATGTCGGTGATGGTCTCGACGACTTTGCCGATTTCCTCGGCGGCTTGACCAAGATCACCCACCTGGCTTGAGGTTTTCTCCGCCTGGGTTACCGCATCTCTGGTAACCATATGGGCTTTTTCCGTGTTACCGGCAATCTGACTGATGGTCGAGGTCATCTCTTCGGCAGCCGCCGCCACCAGTTGCACATTTGACGAGGTCTGCTCCATGGCCGCGGCAACCGAATCCATATTCGAACTCATCTCGTCGGCTGAGGCCGATACGGTCCTGGACTTCTGCGTCGTCTGCTCGGCACTTGCCAGCATCTGCCCCGAAATGGCCGATAGATCGCGTGATGAGCTGGCCACCTGATCAGCGTTAGCGGCCACATCACGAATAATGGTCTGAACTTTTTCAATAAAGAGGTCAAACCACCTGGCCAATTCGCCCACTTCATCGCCGCTTCGCACGTTCAAACGTTTGGTCAGGTCGCCTTCGCCTTCTGCAGCGTCTTTGAGTCCAGCCACCACCTTGTTTATCGGTTTTGCCACGGTATTGGCAATCAGAAAAATGGCCACCGTAGTCACCAGTACAACTACCGTCACCAGGAGTGCATTGACTCTTCCCAGTCTGGTAACCGACGCATATATTTCATCACTCGTTGTCGAAACAGCCAGAGTCCAGCCCATTTGATCGAATGTATTGAGCTCCGCAATCTTTTCTTTTCCCTCATAACTGTATTCAAGCAATCCCTGGCCCCTGGCCATCATTTCAGGGCCAAAGTCGAGATCATTGAGATTCAGCTTCAAAACGTTGGCTTTATCAGGATGGGCGAGGATGAGGCCCTCTTTATTAAAAACAAAGGCATAGCCGGATTCGCCAACCTTGATGGTGTCGATGAACTGAGCGCTGAAAAAAGCCATATCCACTACCGAGAACAAAACACCGGCAACGGTGTCTTGTTCTTTTATCGGTGCAGAGATCATAAACACCGGCTTACCGGTCGCCCTGCTCTCGACGACCCCGGAGACAAAGGTCTCACCCTGCATGGCCTGCTGGAAGTAGTCCCGGTCATTTATTTTGATTGTGCCGATGGTTGCCTCATCGGAGGAGGCAATGATTTCACCGTTGGCGTCGGCTACCCCGATTGCCTCGTAGTACTTGTAATCATCATTCATACCAAGGAGTTGGGCACTGGCGGACTTTCTCGCGGCCTTGCCGACAAACGAATCCTTCAATGCGCTGCTGAATATGTTTTGCTGGCCCCAGTTGTCGATGTCCAGCGTGCGGTCATTGACCCAGGACCGCATGACATCCACAGTCGACCCCGCAATCTGGTGGATCTGGCCGGTCAAGGCAGATTTCAGGGATTTCTTGGATATCATATAAGAGATGACCGAAGACCCGCCCATGCCGACAATAACGAGGATGACCATCGGCACAAGAAACTTATTTCTGATGTTTAAACTCATAGCACTATTCATTTCATTTCATGCCGCAAGCCTGGCACTGAAACTCAACCCATGTTGATAAAAGAAAATCTGACACTCTGCGTGATATGCCGACTCGGCGCTTTTTCCTGCATTGCATGGAGAAAGCGCCGAGTATAGAAAAGTGGCCGGGTGTTGTTTATTTTAATTATTCAATAACTTTTTCAGCCGATTGAAGAAGCTCGAATGGAACCTCAGCATTGAGAGCCTTTGCAATTCTGGTATTGATAATGAGGGTGCCCTGGGTGTTTTTTACAATAGGAATATCCGCCGGGGACTGACCGCCCATAATGTTCATTGCCGCTTCAGCCGACCAGGCTCCCTGTTCCTCTGCCACTTTACCGTAGGTTATCAGGGCAAATGATGCCATAAAGTCATAGGTCGACCCGGAAGGTACTTTGGTATTGGCTTCAACAAACGCCCGCAGCCCATCGGCCTGGTCCTTGTAAAGCCCTCCGTCACTGTCGATTACGAGCATATCCACCTTGCTTTGAAGTTCTGAAAATCCTTTTTGCCAATCTTCAGCATCGGTTGAATAATATTCGGTAAGCGCTATCCCAAATACCTTCTTGAGGTTTTCCGCCTCTTTTCTGGCGGTTTGCGATGTCGGGGCCGATAAAACCGATTCTGTCCCCTTTGGCAAAGGGCTGCAGCTGCTCGATCAGTTGCGGAAGGGGTGTTACCTCAACCATCCCGGTGACATTCTTATAGGGAAAACCGTACTCCTTTTCATCCCAATTGACACCGCAGAAAACAAACGGCAGGCTCGCGTCTTTATAGTTGGGTTCGATAAGAAATTTCGCCGCGTTGTCATCGGCGGCAATAACCACATCAGGCTTGAAGGCTTCAATTTCGGCCTTGGCCTTAAGGGCGGCGCTTTCCTTAAACGCCGTATCGGTATTTCGCTTGGTATCCATTCTGACTATTTTCAATTCAACGCCGGAGCCTTCAAGCGTTTTCTGGATGCCGGACGTGATGCCGTCACTCCAGGCATAACCTTCATGATAGGAATCGACAAACAACACCTTTTTCCCCGTCAGATCGGCAGCTAAAGAGGCGGTGCACATGGACAGAATAAAGACTAAACCGACTGCAGCTGAAAAAAACTTACGCATATCTACTCACTCCTTGTTGAATTTAAGGCCCCTAAGGCCCAGGCAATATTAAACAGGAATGACAACCTGGTCATACCTGCAGATCTTTTTCGACCACTTGGTTGAAAACTTGAGAACCACGCACTTTCATCTCAACGGTCATGATGGATTGTATGGCAGTCCGGATAAAAAAAGCAAGGAGGAAATAAAAACTTTTATTTTGGTTTTTTTTTTACTTCCCACCCGCAGAATTGCGCACCTTATCTATCAAAAGGACGGATTCCGTTTTGCTGCAGAACGCTGTCTACAACAGGCGTGCAAAGAAAATTGATATTTAAAAGAGTAAATTTCATATTTACAAAAATTTGTGATACGATGTCATAGCGACGGTGAAAATTGGAGCGTCTGCATACCCAGATAGTTTCGATTAAGCGCACTGGTAATGCCTGTTGACCAGTGCGTAAAACAGAAAAGCTGCCCTCTCTTCAATGGAGCTTGGATTACATTTGTCAGCAAAGAAGAGGCTGACCGCTAGACAGCAAAATGCAGCATATGGGCACATTTGACAAAACAATCATTTTTCACATACTATTGATCAACACGACGCGCAATAACCGCTATGTATTTTAAAATATTAATCTTTTCAGCCCTAGCAAACTATTGCCACGACGAATGTCTGGATGTGCCGGGTATTCGGGAATGAAGTCTTTACCATAAACTGAGTCGCAAAGACCACTCCAGGAGGATCAGCAAATGAAAAAAGTTTTGTTTGTAGCCGCAGCCAGTTTAATTTTCCTTTTCGGCAGTTCAACAGGATTTGCGGAAGAAGCCTCTCAAGCAGTTAAAGATCTGGCACATTCAACACTTGCCGCCTATGGAACCGACCCGGTGATCGTTGCGGCGGTGAAGAAGCAAAACTCAGAGGGAAAATCTCTGGATGAAATCAAGGCAGTTGATAAGCAGTGGCAGGAAACAGCAGGCGTTGACGATTTCATGAAATCGCTCATGGCTTCTGAATGCGGAACCCACCTGACCAAGACTCTTAACACTACTCCATATCTTGCAGAGATCTTTGTCATGGATAATCAAGGGGCAAATGTTGCAATGACCGGGAAAACATCAGACTTCTGGCAGGGTGATGAGGCAAAATTCCAGAAATCGTTCGCAGGCGGGAGCGGAGCGGTTTTCGTCGATGCAGTAGAATTTGATGACAGCTCTCAGCTCTATCTTGTTCAGGTTTCAGTACCAGTAATGGATGAAGGTAAGGCTATTGGAGCCATTACTTTTGGCATTGATGTTGAGAAGGTTCAATAACACCATCCAGGGGACTCTAGGCTTGATGTTATTTCCCCGGGTATCAATTTCTTTAATTACTTCATTTTGGCACGAGAGGATTTAACCAGATGAATTTCATAAAAAACTTAACAATTCAAGCGAAACTTCTGTTAGGTTTCGGGCTGATGATCTTGATAATCAGCGTATTAGGTCTCACGAGCTTTTACAGCGTCAGGAGCATCACTCGTGAACTGCATCATATCTTCTCGGTCAGGATGCCATCCAATAATCTGCTGCTGGAAATAGATCGCGATTTGCATCAACTGCTTGTAGCTGAACGTTCAATGATCTTTACTAACGTGAAATCAGAGGCTTTTGAGACTTTGGTGAAGAATTATGAAGAAAATCTGACGCAGGCCCATGATCGATGGCTTAAATATAAAGAAATTAAAGGGTTAACCCCTGAAGAACAAGAGCTCATCAGTGCTTATGATGCTCTCTATGTTGAATGGAACGCCCTATCGCGTCAGGCTGTGGATGGGCGAGTCGCAGACACCCGCGAAGGAAGAACCCTCGCACTTGATTTATCCCTGGGAGAGGCCCAGCATAAAATTTGAGGCGATGAGAGACAATATTGACAAACTCACCGAGCTGTCCCCTGCAATACGCACAATCGGATTTTAATGATGCAACCACGATATCCAGACGGGCGATGGTAACGGCTTTTTCAACGATAGTCTTGGGTATCCTGCTTGGATTGATTGCCGCGTTCTATTCAGCACGGAGTATAACCAAGCCGCTCAACGCTGCGATAAGTGGACTCAAAGATGTTGCCGAGGATGACGCCGACCTTACCATGCGTCTCAATATGTGAATCGAGGGACGAGGTTGGCGAGCTGGCGAAGTGGTTTAAATCTTTTCATGGAACGGCTGCAAAGCGTCATGGGTCAGGTTGTGTCCACCACCAAAGCGGTCAACGAGTCTTCCGGAGAGCTGACTGCAATTGCTTCCAATCTTTCCAGCAACTCGGTTGAAACAGCCAAGCGAGCGGATAATGTGGCTGTCTCCGCTGAGGAGATGACGGCAAAACCTCAACAGCGTCGCGGCGGCCATCGAGCAATCCACCACGAATACCTCCATGGTTGCCAGCGCGGCTGAAGAGATGACAGCCACTATCAATGAAATTGCCACGCAACTCAGAGAATGCCCACGCCATCTCTGAAGAGGCCGTGAAAATGGCTCAAAATGCCTCCATCAAGATGACTTCGCTGGGCCAGGCGGCTCAGGCCATCGACAAAGTTACCGAGACGATAACCGAGATTTCAGAGCAGACAAATCTGCTGGCCCTCAACGCAACCATCGAGGCAGCCAGGGCTGGTGAGGCAGGCAAGGGATTTGCTGTTGTTGCCAACGAGATAAAAGAACTGGCCAAGCAGACCGCCCTGGCCACACTCAATATCAAAAGCCAGATCGACGAAGTTCAGAGCACGACGTCCACAACGGTTACCGACATAGAAGATATCACCAAGGTCATAAACAGTGTCAATGAAATCATCTCGACGATTTCAACTGCCGTCACTCAGCAGTTGGCAGCAACTGAAGAAATTGCCAGTAACATATCTCAAGCCTCGCTCGGCATGGGAGAAGTCAATGAGAATGTAAGCCAGAGCACGGTGGCCGCAAGTTCAATCTCAGAGGAAATTTCAGGAATTAATTCGGCCTCTTCAGACATAGCCCAAAGCAGCGGCAATGTGAAAACGAGCGCTGAAGAGCTTCAAAAAGCAGCCTCGGAACTCGGTCAACTGATTGGCAGTTTCAAAATCTGAGGAGGAGCCCCCGATTGCGACGCTTGCCGGTCTACCCGGAAGGGGATAACGGGTTCTGCCTCTCTGTAGGCAAAACCCGTTCTTGCCTATAGCGTATCGGTGATACTTGATTTTTGAACAGCTGCGCAGGCATATTGAGACCTTTCCCCTTACTGCACAAACGGTATTGGTTCAGCGTGAGTGAATTGGATTTTCCTGCTGCTTGAACCATATTGCTCAAGCAAAAAAGAGGTTTTATCTCATTGGAATTCTAATATATACCAATATTTGCCGAGAGAAACAATTTTAAGTAAAAATTTCTGTACATTGGTCAAACGCTGGGGTATACAATAAACAGATTCCCCAAAGTCAGGAGTCAAGGGTATGGCCTTTCACTAAACCCGGTTTACTGGCCGGAAGATTCTTCGAAGATTATATCTAGGTCAGACAGCGGTTTTGTCCCGCGAAGAATAAGGTACCTTGCAAATAATGCTTCGTTCGATAAGCCGATCATAACCTTGCAACGGCTTTTCACGAACCTATCAGGAGTAAATGTATGCAAATTGAAGAAGATGAAATTACTGCAGGGGTTTATTGAAGAGTCCCTAGAGCATCTTGCAGATATCGAAAATGACCTGCTGATGATAGAACAGACAAAAGAAAATATTGATGAAGACCTCGTCAACAAAGTCTTCCGCGCAGCCCATTCAATAAAGGGCGGAGCCGGTTTTATGGGTTTGAACAAAATTCAGGAACTTTCCCATGCCATGGAGAATATCCTGGGCATGATCAGAAGCAGGAGCCTTATACCGAATCCGGAAATTATAAACAGCCTGCTTAACGGCGCTGACCAATTGCAGAGCATGATAGAGGATGTCCAGAACAGCAACGAAACCGACATTGCTAATCATCTCACAGCGCTCAATGCCTTTGCCAGCGCAGAACCATCACCACCATCAGCGCAAGAAGCGGTGCCATCCCATAAACCTGGGGGGCACCCAGCGCACTCCGAGCCTGCCGTTGAAATTTCAGCTGTCGATGAAGATGACCACACTGTTGTATCGGAACTGCCTGAGCCAGAAGAAACTCCGGTTCTAGGCAAGATCGTTGAGCCAACAATTTCCGAGGCTGTGGAGCACGGTTCCGCACCAGAACAGGCAGCCCCAAAAATTGCCAAGACACAAGCCGATGAGGCAAGCGCTTCCAGCGAGGGCGCGGCAAAGACCCAGATTAAGGCTGACACTTCCCTGCGAGTGCATGTCAGCCTTCTGGATTCATTGATGACCCTAGCCGGCGAACTCGTTCTCAGCAGAAACCAGTTGCTGCAAACCATTGCAGGTGATGATCTACGCAACGCCGAAGTCGTCGGACAACGCATCGACCTGATCACTTCGGAACTGCAGGAAGCGATCATGCGCACCAGGATGCAGCCAATCGGAAACGTCTTCAACAAGTTTCCGCGTGTTGTTCGCGACCTCTCGAAAAAACTTGGCAAACAGATCGATCTTACCATTGTGGGCAAAGATGTTGAACTCGACAAGACGATCATCGAGGCAATCAACGATCCACTCACGCATCTCATTCGTAATTCTGTTGATCATGGCATCGAGCTCCCCCATGACCGCATAAAAAAGGGAAAAGCAAAGCGTGGTATCGTAACGCTCAAAGCATTTCACGAAGCTGGTCAGGTTGTCATAGAAATCAGCGATGACGGCAAAGGCCTTGATGGTGATGCACTAGCCGCCACTGCGGTGAGCAAAGGTCTGCTTACGGTTGAACAAACCCAGGTAATGTCCGACAAGGAAAAGGTAAGCCTGATATTTTTGCCCGGTTTTTCCATGGCAAAGGAGGTCACCGATGTGTCCGGTCGTGGAGTCGGAATGGACGTGGTCAAAACCAATCTGGACAAACTCGGTGGACATGTCGATATAATCTCGGAAATTGATTGCGGCACAACTATTTCCATCAAGCTTCCCCTGACGCTGGCAATCATCCCGTGCCAGATTATCATGGCGGGAGGAGAGCGCTACGCGATTCCACAGGTCAACCTTGAAGAATTGCTCAGAATTCCAGCCAGCCAGGTCAAGGATCGTATAGAACGGGTTGGCAGAGCTGAGGTCGTCAGGTTGCGAGGGAATCTGCTGCCACTCATCAGGCTGGCCGATGTCATCGGTGTCGAACGATCCTACCGCGACGACGAAAACGGTGTAGTGCCTGACCGGCGAGAACTGATCAGTGATCGCAGAAGCAAGCAATCTCCGCTCTTCAGGAGTTCAGGCGACGATAACCAGGCCAAGCCTCAAGCATCTGAAAGCCATGAAAAAAGAATGCCGGAAGACCGCAGGATCTCGGCATCAAGTGCCCTCAACATTGTCGTTGTTTCAACGGGATCGATGAAATATGGGCTCATTGTCGATAAGCTTCAGGACTCCGAAGAAATTGTTATAAAACCTCTCGGTCGCCACTTGCAGCATTGCAAGGGGTATGCCGGTGCCACTATCATGGGCGACGGACGAATTGCCCTTATCCTCGATGTTGCGAATATTGCACGGATGGCCAAGCTGACGTCTCTTGACGGAAGTGATCGGGCCACTGAAATTGCCAAATCGGCTGAAGATGCCAGAAAATCAGAAAAAGATAAGCAAGCCCTGCTACTGTTTGGAAGTTCGGAAAACGAAAGATTTGCGGTACCCCTGAGTCTGGTTGAGCGCATAGAAAAAATAAATCGATCCGATATTGAAGAACTCGGCGGCAAAAAAATAGTGAGATACCGCGACGGTATTCTGCCGCTGATGTGCTTAGACGAAGTAGCCATGGTACAGCCCATCGCAGAACATGACAACCTGCTGGTTATCGTCTTTGAGATAGCATCTCGTCCCATCGGCCTTCTGGCCATTGGGCCGGTCGATGCACTGGAGGTTGCTGCCGATATTGATGATGGGACCCTGAAACAGGAAGGTATCATGGGCTCAATCATCATTACCGGACACACGACAATGCTTGTCGATGTATTCGAAATCGTTCAGACGCTGTTTCCTGAATGGTTTGAAGGACGAGAATCGTATACTTATGACGCAAACGGCAATGAGACCCCTCCGACAATTCTCATTGCTGAGGATTCTAATTTTTTCAGAAATCAGGTCAAAGAATATATGACTGAGGCCGGATATAAGGTCCTTGCCGGAGAGGACGGACAGATCGCCTGGGACCTACTGGAGAAAAACATAGATGTCATTTCCCTGGTTGTGACCGACATCGAAATGCCGAATATGGACGGCCTAGAGTTTACCAGAAAGATAAAAACAAACGACAAATACAAGGATATACCTGTCATTGCTGTAACGACACTCGCCAGCGACATAGATGTTGAAAGAGGTCTGGCAGCTGGTATCGATGACTATCAGGTAAAACTGGACAAAGAGCGCCTGATGACCGCGGTACACGACATGGTCAGGCGGCCCCACTAGAACGTCTTCGCCTGTACTCTGGTTTTTACGGAAGGGAGCATCGGTACCTTGCTATTTGTATTGGAACCACTAAAAAGTGAATGGTCCTCTTTTTCAACCTGAGGAGGGCTGTCTTTTTCTTTTGAAAAGATATGGTGACGGACCAGGGACTGCACTTCCGCTCTGGATGTGATTTAACAGATATTTCATGAGATAGGAACAAAATGGCTCAGCTGAATACTGGCAGTTCAAATAGAATCGTTGAACTTGCAACCTTTTACGTAGGTGATGCGTTATGCGGCATGAATATCCTGAACATCCAGGAAATCAACAAACTCATGCAGATGACCAAGGTCCCCCAGGCTCCGGATTATGTGCTCGGTATCCTTAATCTGCGGGGACAGATCGTAACCATTATTGATCTTGGCAAAAAATTAGGGCTTGGTGATACCGACCTGTCCGAGGACCCGAAAAATATTATCGTAAATTCAACCGGAGGGCATGTTGGTCTTCTTGTCAGAAAGATCAATGACGTTGTCGAAGCTGACATGGGTAAATGTGAGCCCCCCCCAGCAAACATGAGCGGCATACAGAAGGAATTTTTCACCGGAGTATACAAAACAGAGCACGAACTGATCGGTATCCTTGATGTGGATAAAGTTCTCGAAATGGATGAATAAAGAACGCCAGCATGATCCCAACAAGGAAAATCAGAGTACTTTGCGTCGATGACACCATAGTATACAGGAAAGCCGTTTCAGATATCATCCAGGAAATTCCCTTCACGGAACTAGTCGGCGTCGCTCATAATGGCAAAATTGCACTTCATAAGATTGCCGTTTTAAAACCAGACCTCCTTACGCTCGACATAGAGATGCCGGTGATGAACGGTATTGAGCTTTTGGCAGAACTGCGGGAATACCACCCGGAGGTTGGAGCCATTATGCTTTCAACACTGACCCGTGAAGGTGGCGAGTTGACACTGCGCGCCCTAGAACTTGGTGCTTTTGATTATATCTTAAAACCCCAGCAAAGCGCCAGTAGGGCAGAGGGAAAACAACTTCTCAAAGACCTTCTGTTCCCGATTATTAAGGCTTTTGCAAAATCCAAATACGCCTCGCCTCTGCATGAACGTGGCGCCTTAAGGAGGCCGCTGCCAAGCCGGCGAAACACCGTTTCTGCTGTTCCTGTTCCAGGAGCAAGGCCAATTGCGCCAGCTGCCGCGACAGCTCCGTTTGACAGGAGCAGAAAATCTGAGATTGTCGTTATCGGTGTTTCAACGGGCGGACCCGCCGCCCTGGCTCAAATGCTGCCTCAACTGCCGGGCAATCTCGGCGTCCCTGTCCTCATTGTCCAGCACATGCCGCCTCTTTTCACTAAATCTTTTGCTTCCAGTCTTGATAGGAAGTGTGCTCTCCATGTAAAGGAGGCCGCTGAACGTGAGGTTGTTCAGCCCAACACCGTGTATATTGCCCCGGGTGGAAAACAGATGAAAATAATTGCGGCGGCAGACGGCCTGCAGAGGCTGATAAAAATTACCGACGATCCACCGGAAAATTCCTGCAGACCATCTGTAGATTATCTCTTTCGTTCGATTGGTGATTACTACGTAAACAGGACTACCGCCGTTATCATGACCGGCATGGGAATGGATGGGACCAAAGGGCTTGAGGTTCTCAAGGGCAAAGGGGCGTACGTTATTGCCCAGGACGAAGCATCATGCGTGGTCTATGGAATGCCAAAGACACCTATAGAAACCGGCCTTGCTGATAAAATAGTTCCACTCAGGAAAATAGCCGATGAGATTATCCGAAGTGTTACCTAAGTGCTATTTAACACCCGGATTCTTTGCTCAAAGAAGCTCTCTATGTTGAAAATTCAGCCAAGCGAACTCAATGCGTTCTCGCAATATGTTCAAGATATCTGTGGTATTTATCTCGACCACAGCAAATCTTATCTTTTCGAAACCCGCCTCGGTTCAATTGCTGAAGAACTCTGCTGCAGGTCTTTTCGGGAGCTGCAGAATCTTGCGAAAAGGGATGTCAGCAAGAACATTGAACGAAAGATCATTAATGCCATCTCAACCAACGAAACGCTTTTTTTTAGAGACAAAGGCCCCTTCGAGTTGCTCAAGCATAAACTTCTGCCTGAGATCATTGATGCAAGAACCCCCGTTTCCTCGTCCCTGCAGCCAACAGTTAAAATATGGAGTGCCGCTTCCTCGACAGGCCAGGAGCTGTATTCCATTGCCATTGTCATCAAGGAACTGATTAAAGACCTGTCAAAATTTCATTTCAAACTCCTTGGAACTGATATTTCCGACGCCGCGATCTTCCAGGCCAGTGCTGGAAAATACAATAAATTTGAAATCGAAAGAGGACTCGACAAGCACTATCTTCAACGCCATTTCACCTCGTCTGGTGAGACATGGCAGGTTAAAGACGATATCAGGGCAATGGTACAATTTCAAAAACTCAATCTCATGGAGCCCCTGCGCTCACTCGGCAAATTCGACATCATTTTCTGCCGTAACGTAGCAATATATTTCAGTCTGGAAAAACGGAAGCTGCTCTTTGATAAAATTGCAGACAATCTGGCAGATGATGGTTTTCTTGTTATCGGCTCCACAGAATCTCTTGTCGGCATATGCCCGCGCTTTGTGCCCAAGCGCCATCTTCGAACGATTTTTTATCAGAAGAAATGATTCAAGGGGTCTCGGTCTCGACGGCCTGGCCCATTCGCAGCGTAATAGGTTCAACGATTCCTACCTGGTGGGAAAAATTAATCAGGCCCTGCAGCAATGACCAGGTTATGGTCTGGCCTTTGGGGATAACAAGCACGCCGTTTTTGGCCATTACATCCTCCACTGGGACCATTCCAGCGGCGATATCCTTTACCCGCAGAACCACGGTCTGGCCCTCATTTTCCGCCTTTATGCCGGCCAAGGCATCGATGATTTTTTCATTGTAGCAGCCCTTTTGGCTCCTCAGCCGGCCCAGAGCTTCACCACGGGTTGCTCCCCGAAACAGCTGCAGGTCAAAATCAATGACTGCTTTCAGGATCTGTGCCCCCGTGATTACTTCATTAAACTGGTTTTCAACAATGGCCTCTGTATAGTCTTCAAAATGCGTCTGCTGAAGAGCAATCATCTTGGCAACATTCTCAAGCCGAGGGATTTTCTCGAGCAGTCTTGCCCCCACTTCTGGATGTTTCCCATACATCTGCTTTTCTTCTTCGGTCAGCTCCAGGCCGGAAAAAACTTTGTTCAACACCTCTCCGGGCAAGGTAACACTGCCTATCTGCGACATAAGCGCGGCTATTTCATACTGCCAGGGAGCCGGGAGGCCAAATTCCTCGGCGAGCAACACCACAAAGTGCTTGATTCTCAACCCTGAACTGTAGGCCGTGGGATTTGCAATGGCAAGTAATTCGGAGAGGACATTGATGCATCCCCTGAGCGTTTGCTGGAGGAGCTCTTTTTCCGCGGTGATCAGTCGGTGCTGCCTCTGTGCCAGGGCTAAGGCGATAATAAAAGTTGCCGGTGGGCACGGCTTGGTAAGAAAACGGAAGATATGCCCGGTGTTAACTGCTTCCATGGCAGTTTCCTGATCGACATTACCGGTCAGCATCATCCGCACAACGTCGGGGTGCCTGTCCTTAACCTCTGCCAACAGCTCAACACCGTTCATGCCCGGCATTCGCATATCCGAGACAATGACAGCAAAAGGACCCTTTTCTTCGAGCGCCTTCAAGGCTTCATCGCCGTTACCAGCGATCGTTATATCGAATCGCTTGCGCAGTTGACGAGCCATCGACTGAAGTAAAAGGGGCTCATCGTCAACGAGTAATATTTTTTCCGTCATAGTTAATTTTCTTGGTATCGTGCAAAATATTATTCATTCAATCCAGTTAGGCGCTGGATTTCCGAACTCAACCTCTCGGATAAATTCTCTGCTGATCAACCGCGCTCCAGAGGATTTACGCTTACCCCAGCCGAGTCACTTCTGCAGCTCGCCGCATAACTCCAGCCAATGTTCAAGCTTTCCGTCGAGCCCGGCACGAGCCAGATAGTTTTCGTCGAGCGTTGGAGGTTTTCCCACACACCTATCGGTATTCAGCATGTAAAAGATGACGTCAGCGGCCTGAACAGCAAAGGCTGGACAAAAGGAGGCATCGGGATACGTATCGAGATGATGATGAAAGGCGACGGCCTCACTAATTTGGCCTGATAGCCCCCACACTCCAATCAAATATCCGCCCACAGCGCCATGGTCTGCGGAAAAAATCTGCTGTTCCGCCTCCACCAGATGGCATTGCCGGTCTTTGGCGAACAGGACGGCCTGAACGTACTGTTCCTGAACGGTGGTAAAAAGCAGGAGTTTACCTATGTCATGGATTATGCCTGCAATAAAACAATTGCCGATGGTCTCCTTGCAGTCCGTCTCCGCCTCGGCAATCTTTTTGGCAAATGCAGCCACCGCTATAGAATGCGACCAGAGATCATTAATTGAATATGAATGATGAACCGCGGGCTTAAGCTCTGAGAAAACACCGACACACAGTACCAGGGCCTTGATCGTATCAAGCCCAAGCAGCTTGACTGCATGGCCCGGGCTGTCGATTCTGTTGAACAAGCCGAAAAATGCCGAGTTGACCAGTTGCAGCACCTTGGCACTCATAGCCATGTCCTGTTCTATGATCGAGGCAATTTTATCCAGTGGGTAGTCCGGGTCCCTAAGGGCATCCTGTAACTGGGCGTATACCGAGGGGAGACTGGGAAGAGAGCCCAGGCTTGATACCAGCGACTTGAGGTGTTCATTATCCATCATTTCCTGAAGAGCGCAGGCTCTGCTCAACACCCGCTTCAAGGTGTCGGAGTCCGAGGGTTTGTGGAGGAACTGGTGCACCACTCCCACGCTCTTTAAAATCATTTCTTCATCGGCCTGTCCGGAAAGCATTATCCTGATAACCTGCGGATGTTTTTCCTGCACGATTGCCAGCAGCGTGGCACCGTCCATTGCTGGCATGCGCATGTCAGAGACAACCACGTGAATGGTTTTTCTGGATAGAATATCTAGCGCCTGAGGCCCATTGTCGGCAAAATAAAAATCTATATCATTGCGCAGTGGCCGTAACATGCGTTTCAAGCCGGAGAGGATGTTCGGCTCGTCGTCTACAAATAGAACCGCGTTAGTAGCCATTTTTTTCTTCCTTTCAAGGTATTGCTGAGGTTTTTTCACGTCCTGCAGTCAGCTCGATATACAGGCAGCTCCGACACCGCCTTCTGTGTCAAATTCAAGCTTGCAGCAGTATTTCAAAAATTATCATGGCAGGCGGCCGGGCCCCGCTGAACGATGAGAGACGATGGAATCAATCCCTCGTGCCATCTCGGTATTTCAGGATACATGCTTTGTAAAAAAAAACAATTGTGGAAAAAGGCCCTCTGCATCAGAGAAAAGACGACAAAAGTCCTCTCTCACGGTCACAACCGCAGCATCGCTCAGAATGGCAAAAAAACTTCTTTATACTGATGGAGCGGAAAAGCCCGGAAACAAAGATGACACGATCACAAACTCTTCTTCATTCAGTCATTAAGAGGAAGCCTGATGATAAACGTGGTGCCTTTTCCCTGCTCTGTCTCAAAGGCGAGGGTGCCGCGATGCTTTTGAGTTACAACATCATAGGCAATGGCTAGACCCTGGCCCGTGCCCTTACCAACACTTTTGGTCGTGAAGAACGGGTCAAATATCCGCTCCCTGGCCTCTTCCGGGATACCTGTGCCGCTATCGGCTATCCGGACCTCCGCCCAACCGTCGTGACAGGCGGTGGCAATAGAGATCACCCCTTTTCCTCCTTCTCCATTTTCTCCGACTTTAGAGGCTATGGCGTGGGTGGCGTTGACAAGCAGATTAAGTATTACCTGCCCAATTTCATCGGTCAGGACAGGGACAGGTGGAAGATCAGAATCAAGGTCCGTTTCAACACTCGCCACATAATTCCACTCATTACGGGCAACAGTGACAGTGGTTTCAATAATTCGATTGAGGTTAGCTGGTGTTTTTTCCTTTCCCCCAGGGTGAGAAAATTCCTTCATGGCGAGGACAATGGAAGTAACTCGTTTAACACCATCCTGAGATTGCTCTATGGTTTGAGGAATCTCCTCGGACAGATATTCCCAATCCACCTCTTCCAGGAGCCTTTCAATATCTTCGACAAGCATGGATGAGACGACTTCTTCTTTAGCTGCCTCAAGCAGTTCTAACAACTTGGCAACAAGCCTGCGAGTATCCTCAAAAGCCTCCTGCATAAACTGGATATTAGAGCCGATATATTGGGCAGGGGTGTTAATCTCATGGGCGATTCCAGCGGCAAGCCGGCCAACTGACTCAAGCTTTTGGGCGTGAAGCCGCTCTGCCAGCAATTTCCCTCGCTCCTTTTCAACTTCATGGCGCAGAGTTAACTCTTTTTCAAGTTCTGCGGTTCGATCTTTTACCTTTTGCTCAAGTTCGTCACGAGCTTCTTTTAATCCTCTCTGGGCTCTTCTTCGCTGGTTAATATTCATCATAAGAATGACAATTACAATGGTTTGCAACAAGACAAGAAAAAGGGCAGAAATAATTTGATATTTGTATTGCTCGTAAAAGGTTTGCGGCTGATTCAGAATTATACTTTCCGGTGGAAGTTGGGAAACAGCTATGCTTTTTCTTTTCAGCTCTGGATAATTGAACATGTACACATTTTGATTATCCTTGGTCAGTGGCATTGATGCCGGAAAAAATCCCCGCAGGATCTTGTTGGCGAGAAGTGCGGCCGCTTTCCCCTGAAAAAAACCATTGGTGACATAACCGCCGAGCACGCCTTCCTCAAGGTAAGCATCTTCCATGCTGATTATAGTAAATTCACCGGCACCTGCGAATGAAGAAATAATCTCTGGAAGTGGCAGAACAGATCCCTGATTGTCCAATACTCCTCCAATAGTAGTTAAGAAAACAATACCTTTATTCTTTCGCTCGAGTGCATCAACGAGATAAGAAAGGTGGGAATTTTCGATGAAAGAATACGGTATGTCAGGAAATTTCTCTGATATTACCTCCTTGATGTTCTGCTTAATGGCCTGATGAGTCGACGAGTTGTCGCCCAAAAAGATAATTTCGCTTGATTGCGGCAGAATCTTTCTCAGTAATTCTATATTTAAAGCAATTTCTTTATGCTCCAGCACTCCGGTATATTGACTGCGGTCCAAGTCTTGTTCTATATCAAGGTTATTCACCCCGGAAAAAACCACAGGGCTTTGCGGAAACAAGATTGGCTTGAAGTAACGCAGAAAGCTAAGGGCATTGTCATCAGTACAAAAAACGATGTCTGGTGAATAGTTATCATATTTTTTTTGCAGATAATCAGCAAAAAACTCCTGGTACTTAGCGTCAAACGCTATTCTTTTGGTGTCTAGATATTCAGTGGAAATAATATAATTATTTTGATCACTTAGAGAACCTACAAACCCTTCATTTTGTTTTTTAGTCCAGGGGTACTCCTGATGATATGAATGTAGAATAAAAATATGCTGTGGGTGCAAAACAGCTGTTTTGTCAGCGCTTGCAAGCGTCTTAGCTGTAATGGAAAAGCAGATTACAAAAGTCAGGAGGATATTGGTAATTATTGCATAACAACTCATGCCGTTTTAACTCCCGCGTTCACGAATAACAGTAAATTATTTTAAAAAACGCCAGCGTAGGCTGCATGTTTTTCTCTACATACATAATGCTATCACGTTGGGGGAAATTTTGGAAACCAAACGCATTGAGAAAACTGCTTGAACAAGAGACAACATTACCGGGCACTCTGTTCATTGCCCATTGCAGGAGCAGAGGCCTGCGGCCTGGACATCTATGGCAGAATCAACCACCTTGCGCATTGCCTTTTCAGCAACTTCTCCAGACAGGCATAAATTGTCAGCAGCGGGCGTCAGAAGTTGGCTATAGCAGCATCAGCCAGGCAAGAGCAAGCGTTGCCAGGGAATTTGAGGCAACTCGAGGCAACGCTTGCTTCGTCCTGCACACTCAACCGTTCATGCTTCCCGGAAAATATCACAACCATCAACTGCCACTTTGTCATATTCAATTTTTCGATCGATTTCGAACCGTTGTTTGACATTGTTTCGAAAACAGTGATACCATCTCTGACATGTCATTTAATGCTCGTTAACAACTCAAATTTACTAATAGTGGAGAGACAAGGTGAAATTAAAGGACCTTTCTATTGGGGTTAAAATAGGTGGAATGTCAGCAGTTCTGCTTATCCTGCTTATAACAGTGGGCTATCAGGGATATCAAGCAACAAAACAGATCGCTTCAGAGGCAAAAAATCTCGAGGAACTCATGGGATTAGATGCCAATATGCTCAGCAAAGAAATAGACCACCTCGAGTGGGCAAGCGGTGTCTCCAGCTTCCTGATAGATACGTCGAAAACCACGCTTTCCGCACAGACAGACGGCACGAAATGCAAACTCGGTAAATGGCTTGACGATACTGAAAGCGTACATCGCGCCGAAGAGATGGTCCCGGAGCTGGAAACGATTCTTGCATCCATGTCTCAGGAACATTCCAAACTGCATATATTTGCTAAGGACATGCAACAAAAGCTCAAGGATAACCAAGGGGACCGGGACATATCACAACCTGTACTCACCCAGACATACCAGAACCAGATCGCCCCTGCTTTGATAAAAGTCAGAGAGTCGCTCCATGAGATCTCGGAGCTGGTAGAAAAGGAGGTACGAGAGAAAGAACAGTTATTGCGCCAAACCAAGGCTTCTTCACAAAGAAATATGGCTATTCTTTCAGGTCTTGCCCTGGTTTTTGGTGTTGGCATCAGTCTTTTCGTTTCCCGTACCTTGTCCGGTCAGATAAAACAGGCCGTTACTTTTGCCGGAGGCCTCTCTTCCGGCGATTTCTCCCAAAAGCTTGAGATTAACCAGAAGGATGAGCTGGGTATACTGGCCAACGCCCTGAACACTATCGTAGACAGTCTGCGGTCTATGGTCAGTGAAATTAAAAATAGCAGCAGTTCACTCTCTTCTGCCTCAGATACCCTCTCAGCAGTCTCAGAGCAGATGACCAACGGAGCAGAAGAGACCGCAGGCAGGGCAACAACCGTCGCCTCTGCCTCGGAGCAGATGAGTGCCAATATGAACTCGGTCGCTGCCGCCACAGAACAGGCAGCAACCAATATCAATATGGTAGCCGTCGCAGCAGAAGAGATGACGTCCACAATCGCAGAGATTTCTGGCAATACAGCAAAGACCAGCAACATGGCAGCTGAGGCGAGCAGCAAAGCCGTGCAGGCTTCTGAGCGGGTGGATGACTTGGGTCGTTTGTCCCAGGAAATAAGCAAAGTGACTGAAACAATAACAGAAATTTCCGAACAGACGAATTTGCTTGCGCTCAATGCAACCATTGAAGCAGCCCGTGCTGGAGAAGCGGGCAAGGGGTTCGCTGTTGTCGCCAATGAAATAAAGGAACTTGCTAAACAGACAGCAGAAGCAACCCTTGAGATAAAAAACAATATTGAAGGGGTCCAGGAGGCAACCTTCAATACCGTAAAAGAGATTAACGACGTGAGCAGTATAATAAATGATGTCAATGAGATGTCCTCTGCCGTGGCCTCTGCCGTAGAAGAACAGTCGGCGACAACCCAGGAGATAGCCGGCAACGTTGTCCAGGCTTCAGGCGGTATTCGTGAGGTTACAGAAAACGTCTCGCAGGTTGCTACGGTAACACGGGAAATTTCATCAGAAATTGCGGAAGTTAACAATGCCGCCGGCGAGGTGAAAAAAAGCAGCAGTCAGGTAAAAGAGAACGCTGCTGAACTCGGCAGATTATCCAGAAACCTTGAGCAGCTGATAAGCAGATTCAAAGTGCAATAAGGTCTTTTGTAAACCAATTTTTGGGTTGGGAGGGTAACGTCTGGCAGCAACTGATGATAATGTCTCACCTGTCAAGGAGTTACTGTGGTAACAATTCTTCATCGAGCACGTTCCGGATTGTCCCGGCGAATTGCTGAAGAAAGACCAGCGATGAGCAGTTTGGTAGTGCCCGCCCTGCCCGAATCAGTAATGCATGGATAAATTCTGAAACCATTAATCGCCCATTTTTGAGAAAAATTATCAGTGTTAATTTACTTTGGTAGCTCGTTTTTGATAGAATAAAGCTCCTACTTTGTGATAACACACGGCGGTCTCGCCATGAAAAGGCTGCCATATAACAAAGATTAAATAACAAAGGCACCTAAGCATAATGAAAATAAGAAACAAGCTCTTCCTTGGATTTGGTTCCATCTTTGTCGTTTTTCTCCTGCTTTCTCTATACAACTCAATTTCTATAAACAACATCAAACAGAAAACGCTTCTTCTCAGGGAAGAAAGTGTTGTCTATGCAGGTATTGCCCAGGACATGCGGCTCGAGGTAGTCCAGGTTCAGCAATGGCTCTCTGATATATCAGCCACAAGGGCACAGGATGGCTTAAATGACGGGTTTGACGAGGCTGAAAAAGCCAGACAGGCCTTCATTGAAAATGTGAACACCTTTCGCCAGATGTACAAACGGGAAAATGATTCCGCAAATCTTGCCCAGCTTGACAGGCTTGAACAGGCCATGACTGACTACCACGCCGCTGGTGTGCGGATGGCCCAGGCCTATATTGAAGGAGGTCCAGCAGCAGGAAACAAGCTGATGGCAGCCTTTGATGAAGCGGCATTGGTTATGGGTGCGTCAATTCAACCATTTCTCAAGCAACAGCTTGATGAGCTTGACGGTGAGATGAGCAAAACACTCTCAGCTGTCAGTCGGATAATGATGTCCATTATCGTTGGTGCGCTCAGTATACTGATACTGATCGGTCTGAGTACGTTTTTTATTACCAGCTCCATATGTCAGCCTCTTCGTATTGTGTCCGTCATGCTCAAAGAGATTGCAGAGGGGGATAGTGATCTGACAAAACGTCTCAAGGCGGACAGCAAGGACGAGCTTGGCGAGCTGGCTGCATCCTTCAACCGTTTTGTTGAAAAGCTGCAAAATATGTTCAGGCAGGTTGCAGGCGGAATCACAACCATGTCATCAGCAACAACTGAGCTTGCTGCAGTATCCAAACAACTCCTGGGTGGAACAGACAAGGTCTCCAGCGAATCTGATGGAGTCGCCGCTGCGGCTGAAGAAATGAGCACCAATATGAATTCTGTATCAGCAGCAGCTGAACAGGTGACAACCAATATGAGCATGGTTGCCTCGGCGACAGAAGAAATGACCTCTACCATAAATGAGGTCGCAGAAAATACCAATCGAGCCTCAGAAGTTACCCGGAGTGCAGTGGCAATCGCGGGCAGTGCCTCAGAGAGGATGAAAGAACTTGGGCATGCGGCTCAGGATATCGGGAAAGTGACTGAATCGATTGCCGAGATTTCGGAGCAGACAAATCTGCTGGCGTTGAACGCCACCATCGAAGCTGCCCGAGCGGGTGAAGCGGGAAAAGGATTTGCCGTTGTCGCCAACGAAATCAAGGAACTTGCCAAACAGACAGCGTTAGCTACCCTTGAAATAAAGAATAAGATTGACAGTGTGCAGAAATCAACTGCCAGCTCTGTTTCTGAAATTGACCAAGTAACTAATGTTATTGACGAAATTAACGTAAATGTGGCAAATATCACCACAACGGTAAAAGAGCAGGCCACCGCCACGATGGAAATATCAGCCAATGTGTCCCAGGGGGTTCAGGGTCTCAATGAGGTGAACGAGAATGTGGCGCAAAGTGCTGCTGTTTCCAGTGAAATTGCCCAAAGCATTGGTTCCATCAACCAATCGTCCTTCGAGATAAAAGCCGGCAGCCACAAGGTTAACGACAGTGCGGAAGTACTCTCAAAACTCGCTGAGAACCTTGCGGTTATGATGAAGGGCTTTAGATTGTAGCTGTTTGTCGCATGCCTTCGTTTATCCCCTCTGTCCGACCGCCGACAGCCACAAACGGATCACCATAACTGCATGTGTTGCGCGCCGGCAAAATTTTACCGCCGGCAGAAACACATGTGCCTGTGATCTGTTCGCACCTATGCCCGATGCCTATCCTGAGACGTACCGTGAAAACGCAACCTCACGTCATTTCTTTTCGCACTGCAACCTATCACGCTGGTATCAATCAACTATTTTTTTTAAAAAATAAATAAATTGAGCCACTGTCTGTTAGCAACAAATAGTTTTGTCCGGTTTTGTAGCAAATGAGTTGTCCACTTTTTCCTTGCTCTCTCAGACCTGGCTGAAGCGTAGCGAAAGCCAGGTCTGAGAGCGCTGCACCCCCTACGCTACTTTCTTCTGTGCCTCCACCAACAACACTCCTTCGGCATCATAACTGGCAAGTTTTCGAGGACCATGCAACAGTGACAGCGTGCCATCAATATGACGCAATACACGCACTTTCGTCTTCACATAATGGTAACGGTAGCCATCCTCGGGGATCTGCAGTATCAAGGCTTTATAACTGATACAGTTATCATTGTTCACGATGCGCTCATGTTGTTCACACAAGATATCGTCCAGATCATTTCCGCACCACGGGACAAACACGCTCTTCCCGCCGGGAGGCGGCGATGAAAATTCTTCATTGAAGGCAGGAAGATACTCATCCGCAAGATACCGATTGGCTGCTTCCATCTCAGTGATGCCGGCCAGAGCCAGCTCCTTGACCAGGCGATCCTGATGAGTGCCAAATGCCCGTTCACTTCTACCACGTGCTTCCGGGGAATAGGCTGCTATCATTTCTATACCGAGCCGCTGCAGAGCTTTGCCAAATTGCGTTGGATTTGTTTTATCAACCTTGCCACCAGCTTCGGGCGTATACCAGTAATGACTACCCCGATCCGTGTACAACGAGGAAAAGACCCCCTTAGATTCAATCACATCACGAACTCCTCGAAAACTGCTGAAGGTTCCTTCCTCGTTGACAAAGAACATCGAATAATGCTCATTAGTCGCATCATCCATGGTTACGATCAAATCCCACTTCTTACCTGGCACCCACTCATGGGTTGAACCATCCTGGTGCAGCATCATCCCTGAATACGGTGCCCTGGCTCGACGTTTTCGGTGCTGACCGCGTTTTCTTGCTTTTCTTACCAGCCCCTTACTCTGCAACGTATTCTTGACCCAGGTATAACTGCGTTGGCCTTCATGATGACGGATATACCACTTGTAAAAATGCTTTACATTAAAGTCGCTGTAGCGCTCTTTGTACAACTCACAGACCGACAATACTTCATCCAGCGGAGCACGCCGGTGAGATGCCTGATTCAGTCTCTTGTCCAATAGCCCTGCAATACCACCCTCCTGGTAGCGGGGAATTAATCGACGGAATGTCCGATCGCTTATCCCAAGGATACGTGCCGCCTGCTCCTGGGTTAGTTCTCTTGATTTCCATCCGGTATATACTTGTTCAAATCTCATCTTCCGGTACTCCTGTAGCACTTCGGTCCGTCTCATAAAAGCCACCTCCTTGGCTTTTATAGAAACCGGACACATTATGTGCTACAACTCCGGACATATTACTTGTTACTAACAAAATTGAGCCACTGTCTTGACAGAGGATAAAAATTTGTGACAGACTACTCTGGAAGGTACCAAGAATAACTATCAAATATCTTGAAACATTAACCCTTGCTATGGAGAAAGTGATGAAAATCAAGTTGTTTGCAATCGCGGTTGTCACGTCCTTGTTGTTCAGTATTGTCAGTCTGGCCGGAGCCAGCGTAAAAATTGGCGTCCTTGCCAAAGATGGGCCAGCGGCGGCTCTAAAGGCCTGGGCTGCTACTGGTGAATACCTGGCTGAAAAGATTGGTGAACCGGTGGAAATCGTTCCACTTGCATTTGAAAAGGTCTTCCCCGCCGTAGAGGCAGGAGAAGTACAGTTTTTCCTGGTGAATTCATCCATGTTTGTCACCGCCAAGATCAAATACGGTGCAATTCCCGTTGCCACCATGATCAACTCCCGCCAGTCAAAAGCCCTCAACTCATTTGGTGGCGTCGTCTTCACCTCGGCATATAACGACACGATCAACTCCTTTGCCGATCTGAAAGGCAAAAAATTTGCGGCCGTTTCCAAATCCTCCTTCGGCGGCTGGCAGATGGCCTACAAAGAATTCGTCGATGCTGCGATTGATCCGTTCAAGGACTTTGCGTCCATGGAATTTCTCAATAAACATGACAACGTGGTCTTTGCTGTACAGAACGAAACGGTCGATGCCGGTACGGTGCGCACTGATACCCTGGAACGTATGGCTGCCACGGGGGCCATTGCCATGGAGGATTTCAAGATCATAGGTGAAAAAGACATCGCCGATTTCCCCTTTGTCTGTTCCACAGCACTGTATCCCGAGTGGCCTCTCAGCAAGATTGCCGCAACCGATGACGCGCTGGTAGCCAGGGTCGTCGCGGCACTCAAGGAACTGAAGCCCGAAGATAAAGCGGCCAAAGCGGCAAAGGTCGTCGGCTGGAGCGACCCGCTCGATTACACTGGGGTTGAAGCCCTGCAGCAGTCACTTAACGTTGGCGCTTCCGCCAACTGATTTTGCTTCTGCTTTCCCGGGTTACATCAAAAGGAGGAAGACGCCTCAGCTTTTGATGTAACCCGAACATGAACATTCAACAGTGGTCTGACAAGAAAAACTACGGGGGATATCGTGTTAAAATTTACACTACGAAATAATTTTCGGGCAAAAATCATCGTTCCAGTGGCCATTGCCATGCTGGTAATGATCGTCAGCGCCATCTCCTTCACGGTATTCACCCAGAAAAACAGCAGTAAAGCACTAAACGAGCAGGTTAAGACCTCTTTTTCTGATATCGAAACCTCGATCGGCGATGACCTCAGGCGCTTGTCTCAGCAATTTGACACGGACCTTGAGCGAATGCAGGGAGAAGCTTCACGTCTGCTTGCTGAGTCATCTTCCGGGGCTCTTCAGAAAACCGCCGGTTCAGTAAAGGAGAATATGCGCAACCTACGCCGGCAAAATGGTGACAACATAACCCAGCTTATGGCCATAACCGCGGTAAACTCCTTGATCGCCAGAGATTATGCGTCGCTGAATGGTTATGTCCGCAGTGCCCACGCCAATGAGGATATTGTCTTTATCTTCTACCTGGATAAAGAAAAAAAACCACTTACCAGGTATCTCAATCGACAAAACGACAAACTGAAATCCTACCTGCCAAAAGGTAAACCGGATATCGCGCAAATTATCAAGGCTGGCGAAGAGGACCCAGACGCGCTGGTTCTTTCCCAGGACATTAAATCCGAGGGTGAAATAATCGGCAGCGTCACCCTGGCAATAGACATGACCCAGGCCCGACAGCAGGCTCAAGAGATGAACGCTCAGTTTGATACCTTGGTTGCCAGCAACAACGACCTCATTGTCTCTGTTCTCGGGAAGGAATCGAAGACCTTAAACGGAAACCTGAAAAGCGTCATAACCACTATTAGAAAGGGGATTATAGAGAAGTCCACCAAAACAGTGGGCGAGATCACGGCGAGGAGCAATACCCTTAGCAACCGAACACGCAACCAGTTTATCATCGGGGCAATAATCGGCCTGGCCCTGGTTTTGGGAATTCTCTTTCAGAATGCCCGTTCCATTATCCAACTTCTTGGCGGTGAGCCAACGGCCATGGTGGCACTTGCCAAGCGGATTGCTGACGGCGATCTGACAACAAAAAACAGTACAAACAATGCTCCCGGCAGTCTCCAGGCAACCCTGCAGGAGATGGGTGAAAAATTACGGCATATGATCGGCAATGTTGTCGAAGAAGTCGGCACGCTCCAGTCGACCTCAACAGAACTTGAGCTGGCGGCAGATGACATGACCGGCGGCGCTGAACAGTCCTCATCCAGAGCCGACACGGTGGCCGCCGCAACCGAGGAAATGAGTGCCAACATGGGCACGGTGACCATGGCAAGTGAGCAGGCTGCAAAGAATGTCAATGCGGTGGCTCTGGCCATAGAGGAGATGACCACCGCTGTGCAGGAAATTGCCCAGAATACCTCCAAGGCCAGCACCATGTCCAGAAATGCTGTGGATTCTGCAAAAAATTCCTCCGACAAAATCAATCATCTCGGCTTGGCGGCAAAGGAGATCAGCAAGGTTACTGAGGTGATCACGGAGATTTCCGAACAGACTAATCTTCTTGCACTCAATGCCACCATCGAGGCAGCGAGGGCTGGCGAGGCGGGCAAGGGTTTTGCCGTTGTCGCCAACGAGATCAAGGAACTCGCCAAACAGACGGCTAATGCCACCGGGGAGATCAAGGCGAAGATCGAATCGATTCAGTCCTCTACCGATGAAAGCGTCGTGGAAATTTCAGAAATCAGTTTGGTTATAAACAATGTGAATGAACTGGTCACCTCCATCGCTGCAGCAGTTGAGCAACAATCGGTTTCAGCCGTTGACATATCCCAAAATATCAACGAGGCGGCAAGCGGAATCAGCGAGGTAAACGATAATGTGGCTCAGGCCTCTGCTGCTGCCGATGAAATTGCCAAAGACATAGCCGACATCAGCCACGTGGCTGGAGAAGCCAAAGAACGTTGCCTTCGCTTACAGGAAAATTCCCGGGAGCTTAAAGAAGTCGCAGCGAATATCAGTCGGGAGACGGGTCGCTTTGATCTTGGCACGCTCGAGCAGAACGAGGCAGGTACCCGGTCTGTTTCACCCTCCCAGCCGTTACTTCGCTGGTCCGACTCGCTGTCCGTCGGGATCGACTCCCTTGACGCCCAGCATAAAAAACTTATCGAATTGATCAACGAACTCAATGCAAACATCAACTCCAGATCGACAAAAGAAGCTCTTGGGAAGATCCTTAACGAACTGATTGAATATACCGGACAGCACTTTCAAAGCGAAGAAAAACTCTTTGCCAGGCACGACTACCCGGAGCAGGCAACACACGAGGAGGCGCACAGCAAGCTGATCGAGCAGATCCTGCAGTTTCAGGAGCAGTATAACAGGGGTGAAAAAGATATCTCACCTGAGTTGATGGACTTTCTCAGGGATTGGCTGCTCATCCATCTCAAGAAAACCGATATGCAGTATAGCTCTTATTTGTTAAGCAAGGGGGTTGCTTGACAGAACACATAATATTCATGGATTGCGATCGAGTATCTACTCTCGCTTTATCTGAGCGCTCTGCCCGGTTCGACTCCTGCCGCGCAACTTTGATGCGTTTTTGCCCATCCTCTTGCTCGGTACACAAGTTTTACAGGAAACGCTAAAACAACTGCGTCGTTCACCTGGTTACCCCTGGCAGGAGACATCACTATCCGGCGAGTCGCAGCCGGCGCTCCATTGACAGAAAGTAAGCTCCTCTTTTGTTTAATCCAAAACGTTCATTGCTGCGCTATCTCAACATATCCCGGAACCGTCATTCCAGCTTTTTCGTTTCGATTAATGGTGCACTGACAATTTACCATTCAGCCAACATTCAATTCGAACCCTGGCACTTTAGGGGATTCGTCCTTTTTTGTGATAGTCGAGTCTGTCGGTTCTGAGCAGATCATTATTCCGTAGCGCCGTGTAGGCCGCTGAGCCAATCAACCAGTACCTCCGGTTAACCAGAGTCTCCCGACCGGATTGAGGCTATATAAAAGGTGTCATAAATCTCAGTTATTGAGCGCGCAAAAAACACCATAAGAGGTATAACTCTACCTTAGAAAGAGTTCCATAGGGACTCAGGTGAAGAGGAGTGTTGCCCTGGTTCAGAAGAAAACAGGACAAAAGAGAATATCAGCCCCCTATCCTCTTGATTTTCGTCTCCAGGTGATACGGATGTTCCTGAAACAACAGTATCCTGTTCAAAGGATCTGTGAAGACACCGGTAGTTGAAGATTTACTTTGAATAAGTGGTTACAATGATATCGAGGACACGGAGAAGAAGGTTTCAAGATCATGAACTCTGCTCCAAAGAAAAGCGGCCGAGCCAATAAAGAGGTAAAAAGCAAACCGTGTCCATGCAAAAAAGGTGGATGGAGATTTTGAAGCACACCTGGTTGCTCTCAGCTGCAGCAAACCACCAGAAGGATTTGCCAGACGGAGTTTGAGCTTACGAGCGGACCAAGTCGTCTGACTTGATTACATCGACAACATTTCACATGAATCTATACGTCGGATTCTGAAAAAAACGAACACGAGCCTTGGAAGCGTTAGAGATGGGTAATACCGCCGGAACAGAATGGCAGCTTTGTTGCACATATGGAGACGGTTCTCGATATTGACAAGCGTCCTGATGAATATCGGTGCCCAGTAGTTTGTCTGGACGAGTCCCCGAAACAACTGCTAGCAGAAATAAAAACTCCGGCACCAGCCGCTCCTGGCCAGCCTGCAAGAAGTGCTGAGGAGTACAAACGTTGCGGAGTATGCAATATCTTTATGGCTTATGGCCATTAACCGGTAAGCGCATGGTGACGAGAACGGAGAAAAAAACAAAAAAGATTGGGCTACGTTTCTTGAAGACATTGCTGATCATTACCGTCAGGCTGAAAAAATCACCGTGGTAATGGATAACCTGAACCCCAGACACCGCGGGTCATTCTATAGAGTATTTTCTCCGGAATAGGCAAAAGACTTGCGGGATCGATTCGAATTTGTATTCCCCCCTGAACATGGAAGTTGGCTGAACATGGTGGAAATAGAATTGACTGTTCTTACTGGTCAATGTTTAGATCAACGAATCGATATTATTGAGAAAGTTACGCGTGAAGTGTCCGCTTGACAAAAGCACCGAAACAATAAAGAGTCAACAGGCAATTTTCAGCAGAACAGGCCCGGATAAAACGACACCGACTCTGCTCGACACATGATAGTTGACATGACACGAGCTCACCTGAAACATGTAAAGCAACCGAAAGGAGGCTAAATATAACAAAAGCCGAGTAAAGATGATAATATGTATGATATAGAGATACTGTGCCCCGAAAATAATTAAGATGAATAATGAATCCAACTACTTTGTTCAATACCCTTTTCACTGTGGTGGTACCACCACAGTGAAAATACCGATCAGTGTTACACTCTCGTTTCGATGGTGATGGCCTTTATCCGTTGAAACAAATAGAAGTGCAAATTTTTGATGGGTTTTATCTATGAGTTATTCAGCGTCATACGCGAAGGAGAATCAGATGAAAGGTCTGGTATTTGACGGGGATGAAGTTCTCGAATGGGAAGACATCGATGATGTCAAGCCAGGGAGAATGAAGTGAAAATCAGGGTTAAAGCAGCAGGCATCTGTGGTTCCGATGTACACGGCTACCAAGGCATCACCGGACGCCGCGTACCACCTATGATCATGGGCCATGAACTGTCAGGCGTCATCAGCGAAGTTGGCAGCATGGTCAAACATCTTGTGGCCGGCGACAGGGTGGTCCCCTACCCCATGGTTTACTGCGGCAAGAGCTCGTCCTGCACGGCTGGCAATACACAGTTCTGTGCGGAAAAACGACAACTTGGCGTATTGACGGTAGACGGTGGTTTTGCTGAATACCTGTGTGTTCCTGCCAAGGTCTGTTACAAATTACATGACGATGTATCATACTGTGCAGGACGCACGGTTGAATCACTGGCCGTGGGTTTCAGGGGCGTCAAACATGCAGGCGATCTCGCGGATAAAACCATCCTGGTGGTCGGGTCGGGAACGATCGGGCTGATGATTGTTGCCTGCGCAAAGATCCAGAACCCATCATCAGCAGGGAAGTACCGATGAGTCAAGAGGCTCAATGGTTTGAGAAATTGAAGAGACCTGAAGATCTGGTAAAAGTCATTTTGAGAGATGAGGAATAAGGCGATGAGAATTGGCTGTTGTGTCAACATGGTGGCTACGGCGCCCGATGGCATCGGGATGGAAAGGATAGCAACTCTTGCAGCTTCCGGATACGATTATGTGGAACTGCCGCTTGCGCAGATGATGGAGTTGAGTCCGGATAAATTCAACGAGCTGGTCGAATACGTCAAGTCATCAGGGATTCGCTGCGAAGCGTGTAATAATTTCATACCTGCCCACCATCCAATTACCGGTGACAAGGCGGATATGGCAAAATTGAGTGACTATATCGACGAGGCCCTGGAACGCGCCGATATGCTGGGTGCAAAAAGCATCGTGTTCGGCAGCTCCGGGGCAAAAAACGTTCCGCAGGGATTTCCAATAAAAAGAGCCTGGGAGCAGATTGTCGAAACGCTGCGGCTGGTAGATGCAAAAATAGGAAAACGTGACATCAGGATTGCAATTGAACCCTTGTGCAAACTGGAAAGCAACATCGTCGTAAACGCCCACGAAGGGCTGAAATTGGCAAGAGATGTGAATCGAGAGAAGATCAGGCTGTTGATCGATTATTACCACCTGGTGATGGAAGAAGAAGATCAGGACATCATAGATAAAGCCAAAGACTATCTGCAGCATATCCATCTGGCCAACCCGAACGGACGCGTCTATCCGCTAGCTGAAGATGGTGTCGATTATATAAGGTTTCTTGGCAATTTGAAAAAAGCAGGATACGACAGCAGGGTAAGCATAGAAGCGTTCACCGATAATTTCGAGGCAGATGCGCCGGGTGCACTGACGGCGGTCCGGAGGGCAGCCGACCAGCTTTAGGCGATGGCTGGATACAGGCGGACACCGGCTGTTGTTACCGGGTGAGCGGTACTCACTCAGGTGAACACCTGTTCCCTTGAAAACCCCGGCGAAACGTGCGGCTGTCAGCCGCACGGGCACGGTTAAATTCCTGATAGGTATTGACTTTATCTACAAATACAGTCAAATATATGGATAAACAGCAGATTCGCTGGAGTTCGGTCTGCTGGTTACGGATGTTATCGGCTCGACCAGAACAGGACAGGTGCAGGTGATTGAGTACGATACATCCCCATCCCGTTCCAGGGATGAGTTCAAGACCGCGGGTTTGTCTGGTTACATCTGCCAGCCTGTTTGCCAGAGATTAGCATCTCTGGCAAACAGGCTGATACCCGCACCTAAAATATTTCATAGCAAAAGGAGAAAATCATGTCTGTTACAAGCACTCGAAAGCGAAGTTCCCTCTTCAGGATGGTGGTTGTATCTGTTGTTGCCGTTGGCTTGGCTGCGGCTTGCTTTACTGCTGCCCAGGCTGCCTATCCCGATCGCCCGATCACCATCGTCGTACCGTGGGGCGCTGGCGGCGGCACCGACGCTGTTGGCCGCATCTTCGGTAGCCTGCTGGAGCAGGATCTGGGTGTGCCGGTTAATGTGGTAAACCGTACCGGCGGCAGCGGCGTGGTCGGCCATTCGGCAATTATCAATGCCAAGCCTGACGGTTACACCATCGGCATCGCCACGGTTGAGGTGGCCATGATGCACTGGGTTGGACTGACTGATCTGACCTATGAGGATTTCACTGTATTTGCCCAGGTAAACGAGGATGCTGGTGGACTCATGGTGTCCGCCGATTCCCCCTATAAGGACGCCAAAACCCTCCTTGAAGCCATCAAGGCAGAGCCTGAAAAGACCTTCAAAGCATCCGGTACGGGACAGGGCGGCATCTGGCATCTCGGTTATGCCGGCTGGATGTTGTCTGAGGGCATAGACGTCAACAAGGTTCCCTGGGTGCCCAGCGATGGGTCGGCCCCTGCTCTGAAGGACATGGTCGCCGGCGGTGTTGATTTCATCACCTCGTCGCTGGCTGAAGGCCGCGCACTGATCGAGGCAGGTAAAGTCCTGCCGCTTGCCAACATGGGTAACGAGCGACTCGGTCTGTTCCCGGATGTCCCAACCCTGAAGGAAGCAACGGGTTCGGACTGGACCGTCTATGTCTGGCGTACGATTGCCGGCCCGAAAGGTGTACCGCAGGAAGTCATGGATGTTTTAGTCCCCGCCATTAAACGTGCTTACGAAAACCCCAAATACAAAGAATTCATGGACGGCCGGGGCTTTGGCATGGTTTACCGTGGTCCTGAAGGAGCGTTTGAGACGATGATGAAAACCGACGAGTCTTTCGGCAAAGTCATGAAAGCGGCTGGTCTCGCCAAATAACCACTCTATTGAACGCGTGAAAAGGGGGGAGTTCTGGTGAAGGTAAATGACGCTGTTTCAGGGGTGATTTTCATCCTGTTTGGATTACTGATCTTTTACCTAACACAGGACTTCCCCATCATGCCGGGACAGAAATATGGAGCTGGATTGTTCCCGCGCCTGATCGGCTTCATCATGTGTCTCGGTGGAATTGCCCTGATAGTTCGAGGGGTCAAGACCCGCAACGGCGCTCCCTGGGTAGTGGTCATGGACTGGGTCTCGTCACCTCGACATGTAACGAGTTTCTTCCTTGTTATCGGAATCCTGATCTTCTATATCCTGATTTCAGATCTGCTCGGCTTTATCCCCACCGCGTTCATCTGTTTGATGATCCTGCTGGTCTGGCTGCGGGGTTCAGCATACTGGCTCTCTTCAGCTGCCATCGCGATCATGACTACGATCGTTATCCAGCAGTTCTTTGGAGAATTTCTTCGTGTTCCTCTGCCGTGGGGCATCGTACCGATTTTTAGCTGGTGAAGCAGATATGGACCTTTTTATCGTTGCGTTTCAACTGATTTTTGATCCTTATGTCCTGATGGTGATCATTTTTTCTGGGGCATTCGGCCTGTTCATGGGAGCAATTCCTGGCCTCTCAGCTACCATGGCAACGGCTCTGCTGGTGCCGGTGACCTTCTTTATGCCGCCGGTCCCGGCTCTAGCAGCAATTGTTACCGCGACGGCCATGGCGATCTTTTCCGGTGATCTGCCCGGTGCATTGCTGCGTATCCCAGGTACGCCTGCCTCGGCTGCGTATACGAACGAGGCGTTTGCCATGACCCAGAAGGGACAGGCGGAACTCGTCCTTGGTACTGGCTTGTTAAGTGCCGTGGTAGGTGGCATGTTCGGTGCCGTTGTGCTCTCATTTTCGGCCCCGATCCTGGCTGAGTTCGCTCTGAAATTTTCGTCCTTCGAATATTTCTGGCTGGCTTCTCTGGGGCTGACCTGTGCCGCTTTCATTTCTACCGACTCGCCGGCCAAGGGGCTTATCTCGCTGATGATCGGTCTTTTGATTGCAACCGTCGGCATCGACGGCATGACGGGTTTTCCGCGCTTCACCTTCGGGAGTGTCGAGCTCCTGGGCGGCATCAATTTCATCCCGGCGATGATCGGCATGTTCGCGATGGCTGAGGTTATCCGTTCTGTCACTGCAGTCAAACCGCCCCCGCAGATCGAGCAGCGTACTATCGGCAACATCTTCGCCGGCGTCGGCAAGGTGCTTTACCGCTACAAGGTTAACCTGTTTCGGGGCAGCATCATCGGCGTCCTGGTCGGCGCCCTGCCCGGAGCCGGGTCGGATATCGCAGCCTGGATTGCCTATGCAACCTCCAAGAAATTCTCCAAGGAGCCGGAAAAATTCGGAACAGGACATGTCGAGGGCATTGTCGATGCGGGTTCCTCGAACAACGCCGGACTTGGCGGTACCTGGGTTCCAGCGCTGGTGTTCGGTATTCCGGGCGACTCGATAACAGCAATTGTCATCGGGGTGCTTTATGTCAAGGGCATGAACCCCGGACCAACCGTGTTTCTGGATCAGCCGGAACTGATCTACGCCGTATTCGTCTCATTTTTCCTGGCCAATCTGCTGCTGCTGCCGCTCGGCCTAGTTGCCATAAAATCTGCAAAGCAGCTGCTCCGTGTTCCCCGGGAGATATTGATGCCGGTGATCCTGATGTTCTGCGTTGTCGGTACCTTTGCCATCAATAACACGGTATTTGGTGTCGGCATCATGCTGGTGCTTGGCATCGTTGCCTATTTTCTCGAGGAGAACGACTTTCCGATCGCCCCTGCGATTCTTGGCCTCGTTCTTGGCGGTCTGCTTGAACAGAGTTTCATGACGTCAATGATCAAGGCAGACGGCAATTTCTACGCCTTCTTTGAGCGACCCGTTTCGGCAGTACTCGGTATCGTCACGATCATGATCTGGCTGTCACCGCAACTGGTCAGGATATATAGAAAAATCCGCAGGGCACATGCGCTCAATTCGAAAAGGTAATCCTCCCGCTGCTCCACAGTGTCAGACGGCTCCAGGTCACATGCTTCTTTGCCTGAGCTGCTGTTTCCGGATCGTGCCCCCCTGATGGCCGATAATTATGAACAGGCTGCCGCTGGAACCACAAGACTGGTTTAACGTTTAGAGGCGGGCCTGGCTAACCTTCCGGGTGAGAGTGATATGCTAGATCTTCTGAGCGGTATACGGGTAATCAGTTTCAATCATTTCCTGATGGGCCCGCTGGGCATCCAGATTCTCGCCGATATGGGTGCCGATGTCATCTGCGTCGAGCCCCTTGAAGGCGGCTTTCAGCGTCGCTTCGGCGGGGCAAAAAGTTTTATAGACGGTGACGGGTCATCGTTTCACCTGGCCGGACGCAACAAACGCAACATTGCCTTGAACCTCAAGCACGAAAGCGGTATTGAAATCGCCCTGGCGCTGATCGAAAAAGCAGACGCTGTCGCCGAGAATTTTCGACCGGGGGTAATGGAGAGGCTCGGACTTGGCTACGACACACTGGCACGACTCAACCCCGGTCTCATTTACGCGGCTGCAACCGGATTCGGCGCCTCCGGCCCCGGTGCGGACCGCCCAGGCCAGGACCTTCTTATCCAGGCGCTCTCGGGACTGGCACTGCTGAGCGGAACGCGTTCAAGCGGCCCGCGAGCGGTCGGTGTATCGATTGCGGACCACCACGGCGCCGCCCTGTATGCACTCGGCATTCTGGGCGGGCTGATCCGGCGGCAGCGTTCAGGCAGAGGATGCTATGTCGATGTGGATCTGATGTCGGCAGCCATCGATCTGCAGACGGAATCGTTTGTCAGTTATCTGAATGGAAATTACCGGGGACCGCTGCTCTCTCCAGAATCGATCGGCGGCTGGTATAACGCCGCTCCCTATGGAATATACGCTGCCAGAAACGGACACCTCGCCATCTCCCACTGTGACCTGGGCGTACTGGCCGACGGCCTCGATCTGCCAGCCTTAAAAACATTCATATCCAGCGACCTGTTCGACTGCCGCGAGGAGGTCGCCGGATTAATCGCAGAAAAAATAAGCACGCTTGACTGCCAGCAGGTTCTGGACACACTCGTTTCCCTCAAGATCTGGTGTGCGCCGGTAAACGATTATGACAACGTCATCAGCGACCCCCAGGTTCGCCACAACCGCAACTTCATCTCCGCCATCAGCGCCAAGGGCACACCGATGACCCTGGTGAACCATCCTGTGCGCTATGACGGAGAGGTCGCGGAAGTTCGTATCCCGCCTCAGCCGCTCGGTGCGCAGTCAGCCGAGATCCTGACGGAACTGGGATGGGGTGAAACAACTATTTCTGAGCTCGCCAAAGCCGGAGTCATCGGCCTGGCAGATTGAGAATTAGTTCTGGGGACAGTATATTTATCTCGCACGCTGGAGAGCTCAAGCAGATAATTTTCGCTACACTGTCCCCCGAAGAGAAGCGCTCAGGGGAAATCACCGCTCCTCGATTGGTATAAAAGACCGCTCTTTAACGCCAGTGTAAATCTGCCGCGGCCTCGTTATGCGCAGGTGCTGGCTGTGCAGTTCACGCCAGTTCGCTATCCAGCCCGGCATCCTGCCGATTGAAAACATCACCGTGTACATATCAAGGGGAATTCCAATGGCCCTGAGAAGAATGCCACTGTAGAAATCGACATTGGGGTAGAGGTTGCGGCTGATGAAGTAGTCGTCCTGCAGTGTTTTCTCCTCCAGCTCAAGGGCAATGTCAAGGAGCGGATCACTCTTGTTCAGCTCTGAGAGTACTTCGTCAACTTTTTTCTTGAGGATGCGTGAACGAGGGTCAAAATTTTTATAGACTCGATGTCCAAAGCCCATGAGTCTGTAATTATTATCTTTATCTTTTGCCTTGCTGAGATAATAGTCAATCGGCCGGCCCGAAGTCCTGATATCCTCCAGCATTTTTATCACGCCCATGTTGGCGCCGCCGTGCAGCGGCCCCCAGAGGGCACTCACTCCTGCAGCGATGGAGCTGAACAGGTTTGCCCGGGAACTGGCGACCGCACGTACCGCCGAGGTGGAGCAATTTTGTTCGTGATCGGCATGGAGTTTCAAGAAAAGCGACAGGGCATCCTCGATGACGGGATTGGGTACGTACTCCCGATAGGGTTCGGAGAACATCATGTGCAGAAAATTTCCACAATAATCGAGATCCGGGTTCGGGTGGTTGAAAGGTTTACCGGCGGACATCCGATACGACCAGGCGGCTATCGTCCGGACCTTGGAGAGCAGCAGTGCCGCGGTCCGGTCAAAACCGTGGCCCTCCGAATACACTTCCAGGACATCTGGATGAAAACAGGACACCAGGTTGAGCATCGCCGAAAGAATCGCCATCGGAGGCGACGCTTTGGGAAATCCGGAAAAATGATGTTCGAGGTTGGTATGCAGCGAAGCGTGCTGCGCCAGAGCGTTGCGGAACTCCTTCAAGGTTTTGGCATCGGGAAGCTCACCATAGATAAGCAGCGAACAGGTTTCCACAAAACTTGCCTTTTCTGCAATTTCTTCAACAGGGTAGCCACGATAACGCAGAATCCCTTTTTCACCATCAACATAGGTGATATCTGAAAAGCACGCCCCGGTATTGCCAAAACCCGGGTCCATTGTAATGTAGCCTGATTGGGCCCGCAGAGACTGGATATCAAAACATTTCTCATCTTCACTACCAGTCGTAACATCAAATTCATACGTTTTGCCGCCAACAGTCAGGGTTGCTTTCTCACTCATAGTTCCTCCTTGAAAATTGCCAGGATGCTACACAATCTCAGGCCTGTTATACTGCAGTAGTCATTTGCTGAAAATGCGCGTTGCCAGGATGGGAAACCTCTGGGCCAGTCTGGTTTGTGCGTACAAAAACAGACTGTTCATTACATATTGTGCATGAAAAATATTTTTTCCACACTGAAATAACAGACTTACTTGCCGGAACGGCAAATTGCAAGGAAGGAGGTGAGTTAAAAGCAGGTCGTACGGCAACAGGAAATCTACTTTCGGACCAGCCTGGTCAGCGCTTTTTTCCCCTCCGCGCTTAACCCCAGACGCTCGATTTCCATGGTTAACTGTTCTGCTGTGCCGTGCCCGCCGAGGTATCCATTGACTCGTGCGGCGGCTGTAGAATTGACAAGATCAAGGTGCCGGGGGTATAGGGCGGTCATCTCCTTTTTCAGCCGCTTATCCCCCTTCAGGGTGAATTTCTGGTGATAGTCTTCTGCCATGGTAAACGATCGAATCGGCACCACTGCGGTTCTGACTCTGCTGCCAAGCTTCTGCTCCAGAGCGGTCTTTGAGGCCATTGCCAGCTCGAGCTGCTGCTCATCGTGATAAAAGACCGCTTTCATGTACTGCCCCGACCCAAACCGCCTAGTCGGCTCGTGGCTTTCCCAGAAAATGTCCAGCAGCTGCTCATAGGAGATAATCTCGGGGTCATAATCCACCTGCACCGTTTCCGTGTGGTCGCCGATATGATGGTAGTCCGGTGAAGCCGTCTGTCCACCGGCGTACCCGACGCGAGTGCGAATTACGCCGTTCACGATCCCGAACCGGGATTCGATTCCCCAGAATCACCCCAGGCCGAAAGAGGCCGTTTGATACCTGCTCGGCACGGCCGCATCAATTGGTGGAATCGCCTGGAATTCGGTTTTATCTGGTGCATCCATAGAATTCATCTCGGGTGTAACTCCCTGGCCTGCATTCATCACCGCCGCTGCAGGGTTTGCAGCTAGAAACAGCAGGAGCACCACACATACCATAGAGTGGCTGAGATTCATAGCGTGCCTGTGTGTCATTATGTCATCCTCCCCATCGATCAAATTCCCTGAATGGTCTTTCACTCCACCCGGGGGCCCACCAGCAAAGATGCGGGCCGTTCTACTTGGAAAACAGGCTGAGAAATTCCTCGTACCCTTGCGCTTTCATTTCTTCAACAGGTATGAAGCGAAGAGAAGCGGAGTTGATGCAGTACCTGAGCCCGGTCGGCTGCGGACCATCGGTAAATACGTGGCCAAGGTGTGAATCGGCTCCAGCGCTGCGGACCTCCGTACGTTTCATAAAAAACGAATTATCCTCTATCTCCTTAATGGTATTTCTTCGCAGTGGCTTTGTGAAGCTGGGCCAGCCGGTTTTTGAATCATATTTATCCGTCGAGCTGAACAGCGGCTCTCCGGAGACCACATCAACATAGATTCCAGACCGTTTATTGTCCCAGTATTCATTGCGAAAGGCCGGCTCGGTGCCGTCTTCCTGGGTAACCTGATACTGCAGGGCCGTAAGCCTTTTTTTCAAGTCATTGCTGCTCATCGTTTTCCCTTTGCGCTCCTTCCATACCTTATCCAGGAAAGCATCTCTGCCGGAGCGTGAACGATAGAATTTGTATTTGAGAGAGCTTTTTTTATAGTAGTCCTGGTGGTATTCCTCCGCAGGATAAAAAACCGCTGCCGGGAGAATCGGCGTTACGATCGGTTTGTCAAAAACGCCACTGTCTGAAAGTTCCTCCCTTGACGCTTCGGCAAGCCGCTGCTGTTCGTCGTTGTGAAAAAAAATTGCTGTCGTGTAACCGTGGCCACGGTCCACAAACTGCCCGCCCGGATCAGTCGGGTCTACCTGCCGCCAATAGACATCAAGCAACTCCTGGTAGGTGATGATTTCCGGATTAAAGACAATTTCCACGACTTCAATATGCCCACCGCGCATGTAGGTACTGTAATCCGGATTCTCGCTTGTTCCACCGGAGTATCCGGAAACAACGGAACGGACACCTTCAAGTTGTTCAAAGGGCTTCTCCATGCACCAGAAACAGCCACCGGCAAAGGTAGCTTTTAGCCCTGTTTCTTCATGCATAACCGTAGAATGATCCGGGCCTGATGATGATTCCTTGTTTTTGGCCAGTACAGTACCGATTGTCGCCAGACCAAAACCAAGCAGCAGTGTCAATACTATTTTCATTTTTCGCCTCCCCAAATCGTACCAGGTACGTTGTCCCTGGTATCTAAAGCTTTCCGAGGATTATCCTGTTGAGAAACTGTACGAATATAGGTACCTGATTCTTTCAGAATTTCCTCAAGACGATTGACATCGATCTTCTCGGGATTGAAAATGACTCGGTTGACCTCACTGCTGTTCTGCCAGCCCTTTTCAACACTCACGATCCCGGGCTGCCCGTCCAGGGCAGCTTTACCGACATCGTATCAGCCAACCACAAAGGTTGCTTCACCCAGTGGCACACCAGGAGTGCCCGAGGTTACAACAGGGTACAGGAGAAGTCCTGCCAGCAGAAATATCAGGGACACGCCGAGCCATTTCATCCCAAACCTCCTCATTTCGTTATTTTTTTTCACTATTCATCGGTTTTACCATCTCCTTCTTCATGCCCTCTTCCATCCCCGATTTCATCGGTTCTTCCATCTCTGTTTTCATGGTGGCTTCCATGTCAGCCTTCATTGGTTCCTCCATCTTCTGGTCCATGGATTCTTCCATGTCAGCCTTCATCGGCTCCGCCATCTCTGCTTTCATGGTACTCTCCATTTCTTCAGCCACAACCTTTTTCATGCCGGAATCCTCAACCATCATTGACGCCTCCGGCTGCTTCTTCTTTATGGCATCCATTGCACTTCTAGCGGCAAAAACAGTTCCGGAGATAAAGAAAACAGCTATCCACAGGCTCGCTGACAACAGTACCGCTTTTGACATTTTCATTACCGTTCCTCCTTGAATTGAGTTCTGAACAGACAAGAGGCTTTTTCCTCTTGAGAGAAAATGTAGCTATTCAATGTGAAGAGCGATTAAAGGAAATGTAAAGATTAGGTAAAGAGGTAAAAAGCTGAGATAGCGAGATTCACCTGGGCAAAACAAACCAGATATGCGTCTCACCCTGCCTGCTTTGGGCCCCGACGCTGCCGCCATGGGCTTCAATGAGTTCCCGGGTAATCGCCAGACCGATCCCGGCCCCTCCTGCCCTTCCCCGTGAGCGGGACCTGTCGGCGCGAAAAAATCTCTCGAAGATATAGGGAAGGTCGGCCTTTGAAATGCCGCTTCCACTGTTTTGAAAATCGACCTTGACGCCATCCACAGCCTCAGTGACCGAGATCACCACAGTGCCCGACTCCGGCGTGTATTTCCAACAGTTTTCTATCAGGTTTCTCAGTGCCTGGAGGAGCTTGTCACGATCCGCCGAAACGCAGGAATCCAGAGAAGAAAAACGGGTCTCCAGGTGTATCTTTTTGGCCTGGAAGTTGGGCAGATTCAGATCCAGCATCTGGTTGATGAGATCGGGGAGAACTATTGTTTCAAGTTTGAGATAGGCCCGAGCGGCATCTGCCCGGGCCAGCTGCTGGAGGTTATCCACCAGGTGAACCAGGCGTAAATTCTCCTGCTGCAGCATTTGGAAGGTTTCTGATGTTGGCGGGATAACGCCGTCATTTATGGCCTCGAGATACCCTCGCAGGTTCGTCAGCGGCGTACGAAGTTCATGCGCGACATCGGCAACCATCGTCTTCCTGAGCTGTTCTATCTGTTCCAGGCTGTCGGCCATGCGGTTGAAGGCAACGCCGAGCTGTCCGACCTCGTCGACGGTAGTGATCCTGGCCCGAAGAGAGAAATTACCTGCAGCGACCTCTTTTGTGATCGCTGTCATTTCTGACAGAGGCCTGAGAACTCGCCTGGTAAGGAGATAGCTGAGGACGACGGCAACCCCCAGAGCAGCCAGGCTCGCCCAGACAAGATAGTGATGCACCGAGGTCAAAAACATCTGGTGTATGTCATCCGGAGAAACGTCATATTTTTCCATCAAAGCCATGAAGTAATTGGCGGCAAGTTTATCCACAGCCAGCCAGACCACCATGAAAATCACGCCAATGACCGGGATCACATTGGTCAAAAGGAGTTTCCAGAGGAGGCGATTTTTCATGCGATCATTCCTCGCCAGGTTCGGCGAATCGATACCCGAACCCCCGTACGGTCTGGATCAGTCGAGGGTTCGCCGGATCTTTTTCTATTTTCTGCCTGAGCTTTCCGACATGAACGTCAATCACCCGGTCAATGACCGTTTCACCACGTTCATAAAAACGATCGAGAAGTGCATCTCTTGAAAAGACCTGCCCGGGCGAGGCCATCAGGGTCTGGAGCAGTTTATATTCCGAGGACGTCAGACTGACCGGCTCGTTATCGAGAGAGACCTTGCACTTGACGGGATCAAGCACGAGTCCTCCATGGGAGAGTATCCTGTCTTCCCCGGGGGGCCTGGGGTGGGTCCGCCGGAGAATGGCTTTCACCCGTTCCACCAGCTCACGCGGGCTGAAAGGCTTGACGACATAATCATCAGCTCCGAGGGAGAGCCCGAGAATTCGATCTATTTCCTCTTCACGGGCTGTCAACATGAGGATGGGCACATCTGAAATCTTCCTCAATTGGCGACAGATTTCCCAGCCATCCACCTTCGGCAGCATAATATCGAGGATAACAAAACCTGGTTTCCGGCTGCGGGCCAGAGCCAGCGCCTGCTCGCCATCAAAGGCGGCAATGGTTGAAAAACCCTCCCTTTGCAGATAGGTCGCCACCAGGGTTGAGGTATTCTGATCATCTTCGACGATGAGTATAGGCTCTTTGATGATTGCCACCTTGCACACCTTGTCGTTTCCCAGCCTGTCTTGTCTGCGCTGCAAATCCAGGTGACAGGACTGTCGACTGACGAGCAGAGACGAGACCAAAGATTTCTGGATAATTGTGACGCTTCTTACAAAAACGCCTTATGGTGTCGCGCTGCTCGTCTCAGCTGTGTTCCTTCTTCAGCTTTTCGGCAATTGGCTGGAAATCATAGGCTGGGTATACTTCATAGCGAAACGCACCCCAGGCCTTCTGCTCCATGAACCTGTTCAGAGTACGAAGCCCATCAGGTTTCAGCCGCAGCGTGATGACAAACCCATAGGACATGGCCACCACCCAGGACACCAGCTCGGTACCTTCCGGAGGAAAATCCCGGTAAAACCCGGTGGTGCGAAGGTGGTCCATAATCTCATCGAGCGTTTTCGCCTGGTCGTGATGCAAAATAACCGTCACCAGCAATGTTTCATCTTCTGACATGACTCTGTTCTCCTTTGGCGTTGCAGCAATTAAAAGAGCGGGACAATCGTGCCGTTTTCATCAAATTCCATGTCAAACGGCCCTTCAACAGAGGTTACCATCGGCTTGGCAGACAGTTCGTCAACAAGTGATTCCGAGACGATCAACTCCCCCAGATGCAGCGTGTCCCTGATCACCACCAACCGTACCTTGCTGAAATCCAATATGTTGCAGGTCAGGATAGCGGCACGGATGACGTCACGGTCGGTGGGCAGAATCATGGGCAGCCGGGCTACACTTGTCACCGTTGCTATCAGTGAATTGACATAAGTTGTTTCAAGGTCGGCGGCTTCATATAAGCGGCGGGGGCAGATATCCGCGTGCCCGATGCCGACAACGTTGCCGTGGGATTGTTCGGTGACTGAGAGTACCGCAAGTTTATTGACAGTCGGTCCGCCTTTCGCATAAGGGGTCGCATAGCGGCCGGTAATATTCGGGTCCATGCCGTCGCCGGAGATTTCCTTACCCATCCGGATCGCGACAAGCACATCGATTGGATCGATGCCGATAGAAGGCATGTTCTGCTTGGAAATCTTCAGCAGTTCTGGCTCACGATCCAGGATATTGTCGGCGTCTACAACCTCAATTATCATGACATTTTCACTGGCATCCTCTATCACTGCGACGCCGAAGAGGACCGGGCATTTTTCCAGTTTAACCTTGGCCATGGCGACAATGTTCTCGCCAAACGGACCAAACCCCAGCTGGTGACAGGTTTTCGCTCCAAGGTCATTTCCCAACCCGATGGCAAGCATTTTAACCAGACCGCTCTCGTACCTGCTGTGGAAGGCGGTATGGGTTTTCACGCGGTTGATCAAGACGATTCCATCCGCTTCCATCGCAATCCGATCCATATAGATGGGCAAACCGTTATCCAGGGTGCCGATCTCAACGACATCGACGTGAGCCCGGACAGGGCAGCCGACCCTCTCCTCGGTAACCCCGAGTTCGGCAAGCAGCTCTTGCTGACCTTCAGGTGAGGCCTTGCCATGGCTCGCCATGGCAGAGACAATATAGGGTTCAAAGTTCATGCTCTTCAAAGCCTTGACGACGGAGGCTGCTATCAGTGAAATATTGGCGACGCCTCTGCTGCCCACAGCGACAGCAACCCGAGCCCCGGGTTTCAGGCTTTCAAGCCGTTTAAGGCTGGTAACCTGGTCAACACAACTCTTTTCGATATCGCCCAGCGGATTGGCACTGAACTCCTGTCGGACTCGGTAGAGGGGTGGAATCTCTATGCCTTCCAGCAGCGATCTGACTTTTTCCATAATTGCATTACCTGAAAATAAGTTTTGTCATGTACTATGAACTGTCCTGAGACCGTGTCCACAGCAACCGAGAGCAACGCCTCTGCTCTGATGGTGAGCCTTGATACAAATGTTTGTCATCATAATCGGTTTCAGCAGCCATGAAAAGCCGATTTTACATTATTGTTTCGGCTCAAGCCTGCACTGACTGATATCTGCAGGGAACCCTACCAGGTAATTACTTCTGATATTCATGTATTATTCCCGAAGGGGGTAGAGCCCGTTTCTGCAGGTTCAGTCGTTCAAGCCTCCGGAAACGCTTGAAGGCGGGAACCTGTTATAGTAGGATATTTCTTTTTGCCTCTTGTAAAATGGCGGTCACAATAGAGCAAATCAGCTCCATCAGCTAACAAAACATAACCCGGAGACAACGATCATGAGCAATGAAGAAAAGGGGATGCGCCGCAGCCTGACCAGTTATGGAGATTTAGACTTTTCGCTTTACCTCCGCAAGGCCTTCATCAAGGCGATGGGTTATACGGAAGATTCGCTTGGCCGGACCGTGATCGGTATTGCCAACACCTACAGCGGTTATAATCCCTGTCATGCCAATGTGCCGGATATTGTCGCCGCGGTAAAACGGGGCGTCATGCTCGCCGGAGGCCTGCCCATTGAGTTTCCGACCATCTCCTTGCATGAATCTTTTGCCTACCCGACGAGCATGTTCCTGCGCAACCTGATGGCAATGGATACCGAGGAGATGATGCGGGCGCAGCCGATGGACGCGGTCGTCCTCATCGGCGGCTGTGACAAGACCGTTCCGGCTCAGCTCATGGCAGCTGCCAGCGTGAACATCCCGGCTCTGTCTGTAGTTACCGGGCCGATGCTCTCGGGCACTCACCGCGGTGAACGTCTTGGCGCCTGTACCGATTGCCGGCGCTTCTGGGCCAGCTATCGGGCCGGAGATATCGACGCTGACGAGATCGAGGAGATCACCGACAATCTGGTGCCGAGTGCCGGGACCTGCGGCGTCATGGGTACCGCCAGCACCATGGCCTGCATCACCGAAGCGCTGGGTATGATGCTGCCCGGCGGGGCGACGATTCCCGCCGTCATGGCTGATCGGCTCCGCCATGCTGAAATCGCCGGAGGACGGGCAGTTGCCATGGCAGCCGAGCGGTTGACGCCGGACAAAATCATCACCCCCGAGTCTCTGGCCAACGGTCTGCGGATCCTGCTTGCGATCGGCGGGTCAACAAACGGTATCGTCCACCTGGCTGCAATCGCCGGCCGGCTCGGTATCGAGATCGACTACCAGGCCTTCGACTCAATGGGCCGGGAGACGCCGGTACTCATCGACCTCAAACCCTCGGGTCGGTACTATATGGACGACCTTCACAAGGCAGGCGGCATGGCACCGGTCCTCCGTGAGCTCAAACCGTTGCTGAACCTGGACTGCCTGACCGTCACCGGACACACCCTGGGTGAGGTCATCGATGATTTGCCGGCACCGTTTGAGCAGGATGTTGTCCGGCCCTTTGCTGATCCCATCTACAGTGGCGGCTCTATTGCCGTTTTGGGCGGAAACCTTGCCGGTGATGGGGCCATTATCAAGCAGTCGGCAAGCACTGCAGAGCTCCTGGTTCATACCGGCAGGGCCGTTGTCTTTGAATCGCTTGAAGATCTGGCGGAGCGAATTGACGATCCCGATCTTGATGTAACCGGCGAAGACGTTCTGGTCATGCGAAATGCCGGCCCTCGGGGGGCTCCGGGAATGCCGGAGGCGGGTTATATACCGATCCCGAAGAAGCTTGCCCGGCAGGGCGTCAAAGACATGGTCCGCATTTCCGATGCCCGCATGAGCGGTACCGCCTTTGGAACCATCATCCTTCATGCCAGTCCGGAGGCTGCCGTCGGGGGACCGCTCGCTCTTGTCCGCAACGGTGATATGATTACCCTTAACGCGCCTGAGCGAACGCTGCATCTTGAGATCAGCGCTGCCGAATTCGAGCGGCGCCGCGCCGAACTTCCTGCAGCCGGCAGTACGCAGGGCCTGCGCGGATACCTGCGTCTGTTTCATGACCATGTCAACCAGGCCGGCAGCGGCTGTGATTTCGATATTCTGACGTCGGGCAAAACCGAGAGAAAAACACCCTGAGCTCTTCACAGGGCGTAAGACAGCACGCGAAGGAAAAAGAACTTGGATGCTCAGCGGATTTGTGTGCTGAGCATCCAGGCGACAGTGATTTCTAGCTGGGCCTGATTCCCAGTTCTGCCCAGAGTCGGGAGAGCCTCCCGTCACTTTCCGGGTTGACGGATCGGGGTATCATTTCTCCTTTAAGCAGCGCTTCGACCTGTTCGACAGCGCTCCAGGCCTGGGTCTCGGCATTCTGCAGGGTCAGGCCGCCAAGATGCGGGGTTGCGACAACACCCGGCAACGCCGCCAGATGCGGAGACGGGCGCTGGTCCGGACCGCGGCCGACATCCATGGCGACCTTGGCTATGCGCTTTTCCCTGATGGCCGTTTCCAGGGCCGTCTCGTCTACAAGGTTACCGCGTGAGACATTGACAAAATAGACATCAGGTTTCATTAAAGCGATCGCCTCCGCATCGATCAGGTTCTCCGTCTCCTCGTTGGCAACCGCCAGCGGAAGAACAAAATCGGACTCTTTCAGCAGAGTCTGCAGTTCAACCTGCTCCACGCCCTGCCGGTCCGCCGTAGCGTAAGGATCGGAAACCAGGACCCGCATGCCGAGCGCAACAAGCTTTTCGGCCAGATAGCTGCCGATCGCCCCGTAGCCGATAATGCCTGCAGTGCTGCCGCTGAGTTGTCGTCCCATGTTCGATGGCGGCATAAGTCCTTTCTTGAACTCAAAGGTTGAAGCGGTCACGTCACGGGCCAGATCGAGCATTAGGGCCAGGGCCATTTCCGCGGTCGCCGGGATAAAGGCTGGAACTGAGTTGGCAACGATGATGTCGTTGGCCGCGGCGGCGGCGACATCGACATCGCTGATATCGACCTGCGGGCGGATAAAGACAGCGAGTTCGGGAAGGTTTTGAAAGATCGCTGCTTTTCCGTGCGTCGCCCGGTGACAGATAACAACCTGGCAGCCCTGGGCGGCATCGATCACCTCCCCGGTATCCAGGTCGCGGTCTTCCGGGTTGCGAACCACCTCGCCCAGCCCGGCAAGAGCGTCGTGCGCTTTTTTGAAATAGACCTCGAGGTCTTCCGGGTTGTGGGAGAGAAATATTTTCAGATGCGTGCTCATATTCATACCTGTCAGGTAAAAAAAGCTCGGCTGCTGGAAAACAGCTCCGGGATCTCTGCAGCTGCAGCGCTCAGCTGTCCGCCATTATCGACGGTATCACCGTGTAATCAAGTCAAGGATGCCGGCGGTCAGAAACCGTACAGCGCGGCCGGGTTGTCAACCAAAATCCGCTGTCGAGTCTTTTCATCAGAGACCCAGTCGAGCAGAAGGTCAAGCAGATCCGCCTCATCGGGCGGGTTCTTCTGACCTGGATGCGGCCAGTTGCTGGCCCACAGCATCCGCTCGGGGGCGGCCTTTGCCAGGGCAGACGCTTCCGGGGCAACATCGGCCCAGTCAGGAGGCCCGGACTCGGAGGATTCGTACGGAGCAGACAACTTTACCCAGCAGCGGCCAGTTTCAAGCAACTTCAGAAGAACCTTGAAGGCCGAATCGTCGGTCGGCACAGGCCCCATGAAGCGACCAACATGATCGACAACCAGATCGCACGGCAACCGCCTGAGCAGTTCTTCCCGCTGAGGAAATTCCCTGCCGTTCATCTGCAGCTGGACATGCCAGCCGAAACTGCTGACGCGGGCGGCCATCTCTTCCATGATATCCCACGGTACAGCCCCGCCGGGCAGCATGTGGAAACGCACTCCCCGGACACCGAGCGAGTTCAGCCGCTCCAGCTCCTCTTCAGTGGTCGAGGTGTCAGCAACCATTACCCCCCGGGCCTGCTCGCCAAAGGCCTTCATCGCCTCCAGCTGACAGGAATTGTCCGTTCCGTAGGTGGTCGGCTGCACGACCACGACCCGCTCGAGGTGCAGACGCTTCTGGATTGCCCGGTAGCTGTCCACCCAGGCGTCGGGCGGCGTCATCAGCGCCGTTGGAGCTGACGGGAATTGAGCATTGTAAAAATGCATATGTGTGTCGCAGGCGCCAGTCGGTGCATTGAGCCTGGGTTTTTTTTCTGTCGAAACCATCTTCAAGCCTCTCTTTTTGACTGATTCAATCTATCTTATCGAGGTCACCGCTGAATTCCATCGCACAATAGGGACCTCCCTGGAACAGTCCTTCTGCCGGAGGTTCATCGGCCTGGACTGCCTTGATGGCAGAAACGACCGCCGCCTGATCGGCAGCATCCGTCGTACTGCTTTTTGATTCTACCTGATTCCGGGCCCGGGCCTGGCGCTGTGCCTCGAAAATCTCTTCGGCATAGTCCTCGGAATTGTCGCGGGGGCGGTACCCCAACCGTTCAGCCGGGCTGTTGTCCCACCAGCTGCGGTCATTGGCCGAAACTCCCCAGACCACCTCGTAATGAACATCCGGCGGTGCATCCAGGCAGACCCGGGCGAGCTGTACCATGTCCCGGTGGCTGAGCCAGCAGCTGAGCATGCGGACATTCAACGGCCGGGGCTGGAAGGAGCCGATCCGCATACAGATAACGCTCATGCCGTGTTTGTCCGCATAGAGCCTGGCCAGTGCCTCCCCGAAAACCTTGGTGGCCGCGTACCGGCAATCCGGGCGTGGCGGATCGTTGACCATCAGTTTACGCGACCGCCGGTGGTAGCCGACAAGGTGGTTGGTACTGGCGAAGACAAAACGCTTTACCCCATGACGCCGGGCGGCTTCAAAGGTGTTGTAGGCGCCGAGAATATTGCTTTGCAGAACTACCTCCCAGGTCCCCTCTTCGGCCTTGCCTCCGAGGTGAATGACGGCATCAACCCCTTCCATGGCAGCATCCACCTCATCATAATTTTCCAGATTTGCCAGGATGATCTCTTCACCGACTCCGGCATTTCCAAAAGGCCGGCGGTGAGAAAGACGCAGCAGCGGGTAGACGCCCCTGAGTTCCTCGCGGAGCACCCGCCCGATAACGCCGTCGGCGCCCGTCATCAAAACACGATTATACATCAGCTTCACCTTTATTTGAGTCCTTCTCTGAAACAGACATCACGTGGCGGCCGAAAGGTCACGCAGCTGTTCTTTCCAGCCAAGGTAGAGTTCAACCAGCCGGTCCTCCAGTCTCTCCTTGGCAGGATCGACCTGGTTTGCTTCCTTTTCAAACCATGCAACCATCATTTTTATGCCGTCATGCAGCGATATGTCGCAGGCAAAATCAGGGATGACAGATCGAATTTTTGCATTGTCGAACAATCCGGGAAAAGTTTTTTCCCGGTAGAGATGGCTGAAAAGCTCCGGGTTAGCCGCGACCAGCAGTTCAGATGAGATATGAACGATCCGGGGTTCAATACCGAGCACCCTGCCGAACTCCAGGTAAAGATCCTCCCAGCGGCAGCGCTCTTCACTGCAGGCGTGATAGGCCTGTCCAAACGTCTGCGGGTTGCCTATTACCCCGACAAAAGCCTTGGCGAGATCCGGTGCAAAGGTAAAACTCCAGGGTGTCGAGCCGTCTCCAAACATTACCAGGGGTTTGCCCTTTCTGATACGCTCGATGATCCCGTAATTCTGCCGCAATACGCCTACATTGGCAGCACCCGGCCCATAGGTAAGGGAAGGTCGAATGATCGTCACCGGGAGCTGGCGGGAGCGAAATTCTTCCTGCAGATAACGCTCCACCTCCGCCTTGTTCCAGGCATATTCGAAGCCCGGATCAGCAAAGAGTGCTTCGGCCGATTCCACCGTTGGAACAGTGCGGTATGGGCGTTTGTAGGCGGCGACACTCGAACAGATGATGATTTGGCCGCAATTGTCACGAAACGCCGCAACCGTTGAGCGGGCATCGGCTTCGTTGAAGCAGATCATATCGATGACGGCATCGAATGATTCCTGGCGCATACGGGATTCAAAATCTTCACGATCAAGCCGATCGCCGGTTATCTGCCTTACCTCGCCATTGTAAGGCAGCGTCCGGCTGCCCCTGTTGAAAACGGAGACCGTATGGTGTTTCTCAAGCAGCAGGTTGACGATTGCCCGGCTGATCACGCCGGATCCACCCAACACAAGTACCTTCATTCCTGTCCTCCCGTCCCGTGATTAAAAACAACCTAACGTGTCATCCAGCCGCCATCAACGACCAGCGTGGACCCGGTCATGTAGCTTCCGGCATCACTGGCCAGCAGCAGGACCGGCCCGACGAGATCCTGCGGTTTTCCCCATCGTCCCAAGACCCCCATACGATCGAAATATTCGCGCAGCTCTCCCTGCACGAGGCGGTCAGTCAAGGGAGTGGAAAACGGGCCGGGAGCGATCGCGTTGGCGGTAATATTCCAGGGGCCCAGATCCTGGGCCATTGTCCTGGTGAGTCCGATCAGTCCGGCCTTGGTTGCTGAATATGAGCCTCTGGCCTCTTTGGTGCACAGCCCGAAAATCGAACTGATATTGATGATCCGCCCCCATTTTCGCTCTTTCATCTGTGCAGACAGCTCGCGGACAAGCACCATCGGCGCGCTCAGGTTCAACTCCACGAGCCTGCCCCAGTCGTCATCCTTGATCTCGTCAACCGGGTCAGCGATGTTTGTCCCGGCATTATTGACGATGATGTCAACGCGCCCCATGGCCTCGAGAGCCTGCCGTGCCAGGTTGACCGTGTCTTCGCGCTTGAAGAGGTCGGCCACCACACTGAAACCCTTGCGCTCGGTGCCCTCGAGAATTTCCGCCAGCGCAGAATCCAGCTCGTCGCCGTTGCGGCTGTTAATGACGATATCCGCGCCAGCGAGCGCGAGCCCACGCGCCATGGCACGGCCCAAACCTTTGCTTCCGCCTGTAACAAGGGCAACCTTGCCCGTCAGGTCAAACAGTTCATTTATCATTGCTCTACTCATAAGATGATGTGTTCAGCACTCCGCGACAATAAACCGGGTCAACATTCACTGCCTGAACCCTGCCCCCGGCTCTTTTTCCTTCTGAGGAGAAGCGTGTATTGAATTCTTGCCTCATCCTTACGGCTCACGTGTTTTTTTTCTGTACAACGTTATTTCCAGATCTCCTGCACCGACAAATCAATTCACGAATTTGGGTAATAACAGTTTCGGTAGAAAGAGTATTATGTCCGGGAAGAGGATAACCAGGAAAAGCACTCCCAGCATCGGCAGGAGTATGATGCAGACATCTTTCAAGGCCCTCTTGAGTTCAACCTCGCCAATGGCACAGCTAATCAGCAGACAGAGCCCATAGGGCGGCGTTACCAGTCCGAAAGACAGCGATATGACACCGATTATTGCAAAATGAATCGGGTGAATCCCGGCAAAATCAGCCACCGGCCAGAGCACGGTGCCAAGAATAATGATCGCCGGAATCGCATCGATAAACATACCGATGAACAAAAACGCACCGGCAACGAGCAGACCGGTACTGATCGGACCTGCTCCAAACTGTTTGAGGAAATCAACCAGTACGAGCGGAATTTTGTAAAAGGCAAGCAGCCAGCCGAATGCCGATGCCGTTCCTATGCAGAAAAGCGAGATGGAGGCAAAACGGGCCGAATCGTAGAGGACCTTGGGAATGTCTCCAAGTGTCAGCGTGTTGTAGACCACCAGGCCGAGACCCAACGAGTAGATTACCGCTATAACCGATGCCTCGGTCGGGGTAAAAAAGCCAGCGACGATACCGCCTACGATTATCATCGGGGTCATCAGCGGCATAATGGCCTTGGTGATGGCGAATACGGCCTCCTTCAAGGTCGACCTTGAATAGATCGGATAATTGTAGATTTTGGCATAGACGTACACGGTGGCCATCTGGGAAAGCGCAACCAGCAATCCTGGTATCACACCGGCAAGGAACAATCCGCCAATGGACACAGTCATCAGTCCTCCCCAGACAACCATCAGGATACTGGGGGGAATAATAACGCCCATTACCGAGGAGCACGCCGTGACCGCCACGGAGAAGCTGGGGGAAAAGCCCTGCTTTTTCATCTGGGGGATGAGCAGGGAACCGATACCGGCGGCATCAGCGGTCGAGGATCCTGATATTCCGGCAAAAAGCATGCTTACCATGACATTGATATGCCCAAGCCCTCCGGGCAGATGACCGACAAGCGCCTGTGACAGCTTGACCAGTCGGTCTGTTATACCTGCCGAGTTCATGATATTGGCAGCCATCAGGAAAAACGGCACAGCGAGCAGGATAAAAGAGTTATAGGATTTGAACATCTCATTCATCAGCAGAAACGGGGTAAGACGCTCCTCGATGATGAAGACTGGAACGCAGGCAAGGCCGAGAGCAAAAGCCACCGGTACCCGCAGAATTACCAGAACGCCGAATACAATAAATAGACTTGCTGCTACTTCTCCCGGTGTCATCGCGTATCACTCCGCCATAATTTTATGTTGTCGACATACCTTTCGATAAGGAACAATATCCACGTCACCCCGGCCAGAGGCCAGGTCATGTAGATATACACCATCGGAAGCTCAGCCATCTCCGAGGTCTGAAGCAGGCCAAATTTCACCAGTGGCCAGCCCCATATGATAAAAATCATGGCCATCACGAAAATCCAGAAGTCAACAAACATCCTGCTGATGGCTTTGCTTCGCGGAGTTTCCGGGGTGGGTAAAAGATCGACAGCGAAATGGGTACCATCTTTCACCGCAATCATGGATCCCACCAGAATGATCCAGATGAAACAGAACCTGGCCATCTCCTCGGTCCAGATGTAGCGTGGGATAAAACTGAAATACCTGGCGAATATCTGCAGGGTTACCGGAATCAGCAGCAACCCCATCAAAATCGCCAGAATGATTTTTAAAAATTTATAATAACCATTCAATAGTTTTCTCATAGCACACTTATCCAGTCTAACGGTGAAAGCTCGAAAATCGTGCCTCATTTGCCTGAAAGCATAAAAGCCGGGAGCCAAAGGGCTTCCGGCTTTTATTGGCCATAAACGACACGTGCTTGATCTTGTAAATTTTTATTTCAGTGACTAGTTGGCAGCAGCCTGGATTCTCTCGTAGATCTCAGGTACACCCTCTTCTTCAAAATAGGCCTTGATTACCGGTGCTGCAGCCTCAACCAGTTTGTCTCGGTCTTTGAAGTAGACCGTCTTAAGCTTGCCTTCAGCCTCCATCTGGGCCATTTTCTGGCGATCTTCGGAAGACTCGAGGATGCGTCCGTATGTACCCGCATCTTTACCTGCCTGGAGAATGGCGGCCTGGAGGTCTTCGGGCAGTTTCATAAAGCTCTTGTTGGAGAAACAGAGCGGTCGAACGGTAATCGCATGGGAAGTCAGCGCGATATAGGGTCCAACCTCATAGAATTTCATCTGCTGGATACCTGCTGCCTCGTTCTCGGCCGCATCGATTACTCCTGTCTGGATGGCATTATAGACCTCGGCATAGGCGATAACCGTCGGTGCCATGCCGAAGGCGGAGAACATCTTTGTCTGAATCGGCGCACCCATGACACGGATGGGAAGATCCTTGACATCCTCCATGGTGGCAACCGGCTTGTTGACGATCAGCATGCGGGTACCGCCGCCGCCGTAGCCGATGAGCCGGATATCTGCTTTTTTCAGAATATCTTCCTCAATCGGGGCCAGTGCGTCACCGCCAAGGACTTTACTCCAGTGGATGTGATTTTTATAGAGCATCGGTGGATCGATCAGCGAGGCCATCTTAGAGAAGGTGGACATGTGGGATGGAGAGGCTACAGCGTAGTCAACTGACGTACCCTGGGCCATATAGGCAACATAATCTTTTTCGAGACCGAGTTCACTGTTGAGATGCATGACGAACTCAATGGTCTTGTCGCCAGTGTAATAGAGCTGGACCAGCTCCTCGAACTTGCGCATGAGGCGGGTAAAGGCATGGGTTTCATCGAACTGACTGGCACCATGGAAGGTGAAATCGGCCGCCTGGGGCGCCGAGATCATCATAAAACTGGTAAAAAGAGCAACAAAGACGATACGAAAACATTTCTTTTTCATTGACTTCTCCTCCTTTTTTTCTGGTTATCCAGCGAAATTTCTAACTTCTCAAAGTGCTCCTTTCCCCTTTGCGGGGAAACATTCTGGGAAATGGCCTTCTCTGGACCCCAGAGAGGCGCGTAGTAGTCTAAAAACACTACTGAATAGAGATCCTTTTTGCAAGTCTTTTGTACACCAGAGACGACAATGAGGTCAGCTTCGAAATACCAGTACAGAAACCCTATTTTATTATTATTGTTGAAAAAATGCTCAGCAGTGGTATTTTCGCTAAGGCACACTGCAGCATAGATTAAGAAATACAAGGGAGAAGGAGCCGGGAAATGAAGATTTTTCCATATAATGTACTCAAAGATTTCACCATGAATGTTTTTCTCCAGATGGACTGTTCCGGCTCCGACGCCGAAAAGGCAAGCGATGTGCTGCTGGCAGCCGACCTCAGGGGCGTCGATTCACACGGGGTCGCACGCTTGAGTTCGTATGTCCGGTTGTGGGAAAATGGGCGGATAAAGGCAAGACCTGATATCAGGCTCGTTCACGAGACTCCCTCCACCGCGGTCATCGACGGGGATTCAGGGCTCGGCCTGGTGGTCGCCCCGGAGGCCATGGCCTGTGCGATACGAAAGGCTGAGCAGGCAGGGACCGGCTGGGTGGCGGTGAAAAACTCAAACCATTATGGCATTGCCGGCTATCATGCCATGCAGGCCTTGGAACATGACATGATCGGTGTGAGTATGACGAATGCCAGTCCCCTCGTTGTGCCAACGTTCTCCAGGGAAAGAATGCTCGGCACGAACCCGATCGCCGTCGCCTTTCCCGCAGGAGAAGAACCTCCATTTGTGGCCGATTTTGCGACGACAACTGCGGCCTACGGAAAACTCGAAATAGCCCAGCGCAGGGATGCTCCGGTACCGACGGGCTGGGTACAGGACCCGGCCGGCAACCCGACCACGGACTGCCACGCCGTTGCCAAAGGCGGGGGTTTGCTGCCGCTGGGCAGCGATCGGGACCATGGAAGCCAGAAGGGATACTGTCTTGGGGCCATGGTCGACATCTTCTCGGCCGTACTCTCAGGAGCCAACTACGGTCCATGGGTCCCTCCCTATGTTTCCTTCCTGGAGACAAAAAACGATCCAGTCGGAGACGGTATCGGCCACTTTTTCGGGGCTCTCCGGATAGACGCATTTCGACCGGCAGAGGACTTCAAGGCTCACATGGACAAATGGCTCAAGCGGTTCAGGAGTGCGGAACCGGTCGCCGGTCAGGCCGAGGTTTTCGTTCCCGGTGACCCGGAGCGCGAGAGTGAACGGCAACGCCGCACTGCCGGTATCCCCCTGCTTGACCCCGTGGTAAAAGACCTTTCAGCGCTTGCCGGGAAATTCGGCATCGATTTCAGAGAACAACCCTAACAGCGGTGCGGTCAGGATGATCTCATACGCCCCGCATTGTGACATTTTGTCTTGTTAGTGCCGTTGATCACTCAGGCGACATGATATCGCTTTGCAAACGTCTTTCGTTTTCGGCAAATTCCTTACCATTCGCCGGCAACAACAAACTCATCCTTCTTTGGCCGTCCCATCAAACAACTTTTGGCTTTTCAAGGTGCTGCTGAACATGCTGAGCATGTTCAGCGGATAACGACCGCCTGTTCGCCGGCTCTTCTCCTCCCGGCACGCGCCCAGGTGAACAAGGATCTTCCATTGCCGATATGCAGAGGACTAATACCCCTCAATCTGCCAGTAGAGTATAAAACACCTTCTCATAGTGCTTCACCATATCCTCGAGAAGGAACACGGATTTCTTTTGCTCGCGGACCTTGCTGAACTCAAGCACATAGCTCGGATAATCCTGGTAAACCTCACTGATTTTATCCCCTAAGGCGTCCAGGGATGCCTGAAATTTCGCAGGTATCACCTCGGGTACTGCCCCGACGGGAGTTGAAACAAGAACCGAAGCATAACACAATGACTCGACCATAACCTTCGGTCCCCCCTCTCTGTGAGATGATATGACCACCATATGAGCATCACGCATCATCTGGGGAATATCTTCCCGGAACCCGGCTAATTCGACCTTATCCTCAATACCCAATTCAATGATTAATCTGGTTAGGTTGCCATGCTCCGGCCCTTCACCCACAATTATGAGCTTATAATCAAAGGGGAGCGGGGCAAGGGCACGCAACAAGTAATCGAACCCTTTGATTGCATCCAGGCGCCCCACCCCAAGAAGGGTAAATGTTTCAGGTTTCTCACGTAACGCGACCGGCTCCTTTTCGACACCGTTATAGATCACCTCCACATAAGCATCTGACCGCGGGTAGATAGATCGCCGAGCTTCCTCAGAAACAGTGGAAACCCATCTCAATTTATTAAAAACACGACCTTTACGATCGTTATGTTTTGTCCCAAGATGGGGTACTCTATTGAAGGTATTCACTCTGTTGACAAGTACCGTGGCCTTCGAAGCATGAGTATGCACCAGATCCGGTTGTATACTCTGCAACATCTTAAAAAGTTCATAGTGAAGGAAGGGGTTATTGACTGTTGGGTGAGAGCGTAATTCTACGATGTGCACATTTTCAGAAAAACGATCTCGGTGAGCAATTGGAAAACAGCGAAGCACCAATGCAATTACCGTGTGACGTTCTGCCAGCCCATTTGATAATTCAATAAAAACCTTTTCAGCGCCACCATACCCATCGGAGGCAATAAACTGAACAATCTTCAGAGGTTCCTTTTGCAACTCACAAAACTTCATTGAGTTTCTCTGTTATTCTCTTCGACAGGGCTGTATGGCCAGCACCGTTCATGTGTGTAGCGTCATGATAGTACGTATCCATATTCATGGAAAACTCGTCATATGCTCGCACTAAATGGCAACTCTGGAATTCATCAGCAAGGTCTTTGAGTATCTCGTTATACCGCATTATCCTGTGATTCCTGCTTGAGTCATGATGAGGGATAGTCTCCGGTAAAAATACCCCCCTGCTGCCGCACCGGGATATCATTTCCCTGATATTACTCTCATACTCCTCTTCAGAAACCACATTGCACGTCCCAATCTTCTCATTCAAACCGATCTTACGACATGTTTTCTTGTATTTCTTTATCACGTTTCGATACATCTTTCGCCAAAAGCTATCTGGATAGTAGAGAACATAGGGTGCGTATCTGAAGGTTGTATACGAGTCGACCAGCCCGAACTGAATAAACACGACATCGATCTCAGCTGTCAGATTATCCTGCAGCAGCGCTATCCCCTCCCTTGTGGTTGACATCGTAAAACCACAATTTTTTACAGGGCAGCTAAAATCCTGTGCAACTAGTTCGGGGTAACTCTTTGCCACATATTGATGAATTCCTTTCGTATTACAATCTCCAACAGCAAGAATCCCTTTCATTTCTCAACCTGATCCCTTTCCCTGTATGAAAATCAGCGTTTAACACCGGATAATTTCATGCGTTTGCTGCAAAGAACAGTAAACTTTGATTTTAACAATACCCCCAAAAGGCAGATCTCCGCCATTTGAAAAAAGAAGGAGGTCAAATGCCAGCGAGAGCCATAAGGGTAAAACTGCAGGATACAAATACGAAATACCATGTTCAGCTCAATCTGTTTTTCCTGACGAGTAACACTTTTTAGAGCCACGTTTATCTCAGATGTGGACATATTGATACATTTGGTACACTGTATGCTGCGAGGCAAAATCCACAATCCTAGACATGAACAACAAATGAAACAAACCAGGACGATCCATATAGATGGCACGCTGTTGATAGGTTCGGGAGGAGTTCGGAATGTCTACCTGCATCCTCACGACCGTGATAAATGCATCAAGATAACCCATAACCATCAAAGGGACCGTTCAGTGAGAAGAGAGATCATGTATTTACTCCTCTATTCTCTGCTAAAAAAGCCCACGCTTCATCTTCCTAAATTCTACTGCCTATGCAAAACCAACCTTGGAAGAGGTGCTGTTTTCGGTCTTTTCAGGGATTTTGACGGTCAACGGTCTGTCAAGTTATCCGATCATATATCAGGGAAAGCATCCCCCCGCCTGCAACCGGAAAAAATAATAGAATTACTCAACTCCCTTCATCACCATCTTCTGGAGCATCAAATCATAGTGTGTGATCCAGCACCACACAATCTGCTTGTCCACTACCCCACCGCCGACAATCCCCGCCTTGTCATCATCGATGGAATTGGCAACCCCCACTTCATTAAAATTGCAGACATTTCAAACTATTTTGCCAGAAAAGCGATCAACAAAAAATGGCACAAATATATCGAGGAAAATCCCACTCTAAAACCGATCTTTCGCCAATGCGGATATACACGCCGAACGATGTAGCCGCCTTGCGATGTCTGAAATTATCAGTATCTTAACCGGGTAGTAATTTTCCGGGAACCGCTATCACCCTCTAACAACATGACTCTTTTGCACCTTTCAGGCAGGAGTTTATCCCAAAAAGCCTGTTCGATTTGCTAGCCGGGCATTTGAGCTAATCGTGCCCGAAAGCAGGCGTCACGATCGTAAAGACAACCGCTGTCACCATGTAGCCTGCAAGGCCAAGAAAACCGAGCCAGCCCATCCCCAGATCGCCGCACAAGCCGAGTAGAGCCGGAGCCACGCCTGCGCCAAGTCCGACGCCGGCAGTAATGATAAGGGCGTAGGTGATGTTCTGATAGCGGGATTCTCCGATATCGGCAAGCGCAGAGAGCAGGGCCGGGATCATCACCGCGATAAGTGCCGGCTGGGCAATGACCACAATCGATATCCAGCTGCCCCGGGCAAGCCCGATCAGGGCGGTGAAAAAACTGGAGAAGAGAAGCACGCCGACAATCGTCTGCCTCCTGCCAAAGCGTTGTATAATCCAGCCGGTACGCAGGAGCAGCAAGACGCCGGCAACGCGTGAAAGAGTCAGCAGAAAATTGACATACTGCGGTGAAAGAGAATACTCCGTAACCAGGTAGGCAGGCAGGATTGCATAGACCCCATGCAAGCCTGACAGGGCAGCCGAGAGGATGGCCATCCCAACCCAGGTGCTGCGCAAACGCAGTATCGTTCGGATCGTGCCGAAGTCAGGTGCTGCGCCGACTCCGCTGTCTATCGTTCCCCAGCGCCAGAACGAAACGGTCGCAAGTCCGCAGATCAGGGCCATCCAAAACAGGACCCCCCGCCAGCCAAACCACGGTTCCAGCATCAGGACCATGAGCGGGCAGAGCAGCAGGGCCAGATTGGGACCGATCTCATGAAACGACAGGGCCGTGCTTCTTCTTCGCAGGCTTATCTTGGTATTGATCATGACCATACCGGACGGTGGATAAGCGCCTGCTCCGGCACCGATAAAGAGCATGCCGGCAGCGAGTATCGTAATCTCCGGAGCGACTGCACAGATGAGCAGACCCAGGGTAATACAGGCAAGGGCGGAAACGATTGTCATACCGTGACCGATGCGGGCGGCAAGAAATCCTGAAAACAGCATGGCTGCAGCATAGCTGACACTGAGCAGAAGAAACAGCGTCCCGGCCGCAGCCAGCGTGACCCCCATCTCGTTCTGAAGAGACGGCATCAACGGCGAGAATATCGCCCGGGAAGCCATTGAAAAAAAGACCGCCACAACCAGCATGAAAATCATCAGCACAGGACGATTTTTTACCGGCGCATCGGCAGCGTTCAAGGGCTTAACGTTCATTGGCAGCGCCCAGTCCTTTTGCTGAAACACCAGGCCAGATGCGGCAAAGCTGCTGCATCTGCAGCAAAACCAGAGCGTATCATCAGCACTCAGACCACATTCCCGAGGGCGTCAGGGTTGACACAATTGACAAGCGACTGACTCTGCAGCGCCGCAAGGATGTTGTCCACCGCACAACGAGCCATTGCATAGCGGGTCTCATGGGTGGCGGAACCGATATGCGGCAGAAGGACGACATTGGCTAAATCAAGAAGCGGTGACTTGGGCGAGAGCGGTTCATGCTCATAGACATCAAGTCCGGCACCACGGATGACACCGTTCTGCAGGGCATCAACCAGGGCAGCTTCATCAATGATTGGGCCGCGACCGCCATTGATCAGGAACGCACTGGGCTTCATCAGCGCCAGCTCCCTTGGCCCGATGAGTTTCTTGGTCTTCTCGGATAACGGAAGCGTCACGCAGACAAAATCTGATTCGGCCAGAAGCTGGTCAAGCGGGGACAGCATTGCCTTGAAATCCTTTTCGGCCTGCTCATTGACTGACCTGCCGTAATACAGGATATTCATATTGAAACCGCCAAATCCCCGCTTGGCCACACCATAGCCGATACGCCCCATACCGAGAATGCCGAGCGTTTTCCCATGGACATCGTGGCCGAAACAGGCCGGACCAACCGCCTCGGTCCATCTCCCCTGCCTGACCATCTCGTCCATTTCTACTGCCCGGCGCGCAGCGCAGAGCATCAGCATGAAGATCATGTCGGCCGTGGTATCTGTGAGGACGTCCGGGGTGTGCATCAGCATGATGCCTCGCCTGGTGAGATCTGCCACATCAAAATAATCGTAACCAACTGAGATCGTGGACACAACTTTCAAACGAGGAGCGCGGTCAAGGATTTTGGGACCAATGGTCTCCCCCACCCCGATCAGTCCTTCAGCGCCTGACAGCAGCGTGTGAAGTGCTTTCTCGGAGAGCCCTTCAAACGTCTCAACAACGGTCACATCGGTGTACTGCTCGAGGCGCTCCAGTAGATCCTTGGGGACAGCTTCGTAAAGAATTATTTTTGGTAGCATCGGCTTCTCCCTTTAAATTTGGTAAGGTAATGGTTTCTCGAAGGACAGTAACAGTTTCATTTCTAAATTCAATCAACAGTTGACAGCTGTAATCCGGGTCCGCCTCTCCTGCCGCTGCTGAACGCATCTATTATCTCCATGACCCTGAGACCATCGCTGGTTGGACAGGGGCAGGAAATTTCACCCAGAAAATAGCGGGAGACCTGCTCGATCATCGGCAGCTGGATATGGGCGGGATTGGTAAATGCGATAACCTGCTCGCCTTCTGACGTGTGCAACCGTATCTCATCTCCAAAGAAGGTGCAGGATAACCAGCCTCTGGTACCGATAATCACGAGGGATTCCGAAACGGCCGTTTCGGCCACGCCAACGCACAAACAGCCCCTGGAAACGATATTGTCTGCAAAGCAGATCGTCCCCTGGACAAGGTCGGCCGCGCTTGAATCTCGGTTCTGCCTCAAGGAGAAACCCTCATAGACGAGCGGCTCTCCAAAATAGACGAGAAGCAGGTCGAGCATGTGGGGAGAGAGGTCATGAAAAAGCCCGCCCCCGGATATGGCAGGATTGTTCCGCCAGTTGCTGCTGTCCGGCACCAGGGTGCTGTTCCGGGGCAGAAAAAAATTAAGCTCGGCAAGTTTTACGGTGCCAAGGGTACCGTCCTCGATCAGCTCCCTGATCCTGAGAAATGCCGGCAGGGCCCGCCGGTAATGGGCCAGGGCTATCTTGTTGCGGCTCGCCTCTTCCGCCTCAATGATCCGGCGACACTCATCACTGTTCATCGCCATCGGTTTTTCGAGATAGACATCCTTGCCGGCAGCCAGAGCAGCGAGTGTGTGCTCAAGATGGTATCTGGGCGGGGTAGCCACATAGATGGCATCTATATCGGGATCACCAAGCAGCTCAGGCACCGAATCGTACCATCTGCCGACGCCGTGGCGGCGGGCAAAATCCTCTGCCCTGGCAGGATCACGGCGCATCACCGCCAGCAGTTCAGCATGTTGAGCCAGTTGAAACGCAGGGCCGCTTTTAACTTCGCAGACATCGCCCGCGCCAAGAATGCCCCATCGAACCGTTTTTCGTTTCATTGTCCCTGTCTACCTTGAAGAATGCTTCTCGCCGGACCGATTATACCGACTCCGCCTTCTTTTCGTCTATGAAATATTTATGGTAGGGGCCATTATTGACAAGGCGCTGCAGATAAACTCCCAGCTCCAGCAGGTGGTAATCGCCCCACATGCAGGATTCGCCGCAGGGCACCTTGTGCCCGGGCGGCACATAGTCCCAGCCATTGGGCCGATGATACACCGAGTGAAGCAAAAGCCCCTGGTGCCTCGGGTCAGACGACAGATACGGCTCGTCAAGCAGGGTGGCGGATATACTCAGCCCGGCCTGAAAATAGCGCCCTGCCTTGAGTTGATCGCCCCTGGACTTCAGGTAGTTGCCAATCCGCAGAAAGCCCTGGGCGCAGATGGCTGCAGAAGACGAATCGACCGGCTCAAAGTCATTGTAGGGGTCAGCTGGCCGGTCCAGGTAATCACCCATGCGCTCCAGGCCCGGAGCCCCGGTGTCCCAGTAGACGATGCCATCCGTGGTTGAATGAGCCAGGTAGAAATCGGCAACCGCCTCAACTACCCCGATAAAACGTTCGATGGCATCCTTTTTGGCTGGATACAGTTCGGGAACGAGGGTTTTGAAAGCGCTTTCTTCGAGGGTATCGATATATTCAAGCAGCTCTGCGAAACCACTGAAAATCCAGGCAAGTCCGCGTGTCCAGGTTGTATAGGGAGAATAGCCCTGCTGGGTATTGGGGCAGCGGTAGGTCCCGTTGTGCACGTTGAATATCGTTTCGTGGGCAACCCTGCCCCTGATATCCCAGGAGTCCCGATTCTCGCCGAAGAATACGTTGTATCGCGCCGTTGTTTCAGAATGCTGAAGCCCTCTGCCGAGCAGATTGATTTTCTCGTCCTGCTCTCCCATCAACAGGTGCCCGAGCTGATGGCTCAGGGTCAGTGCCCTCACTGTTCTTATGGTATCGGCAAAAAGAGAGTGGGGCCCATTAAAGGAGTAAATGAAGCCGAGGCTGCCCGGCATTTTTGTCCAGCGAGCTGCCTGAATCGCTCCGCTCAGCTTCAGGGCAAGCTCGTAGAACTCCTTTTCTTTCGGATTCTCGGGGATACGGCCTTCATGCATCAGTCGCAGCAGGTTCCCGTAGGTGCTGACATTATTGAACCCGTGGTCGTGTACTCCGACATGGCTGATGTGCGGAGCCATGTACTTTATCGTGCTGTCACGTCCCCAATCCAGGAACCGTTTCTCGCCGGTGGCATCATAGAGCAGCAGTGCACACCCAAATTGAAATCCCTGGGTCCATTCGGTCCAGCCCCTGGAGGTATACTGCCCTTTTACCGTATACACCGGGGTTCCCCGGGAAGGATCCCAGGAGCTCTCTATCGCCGCGACCTTCTGCGACGCTGCCTCGAACAGAACATCCAGCTTCTTGGCCAGCGCTTCCGGGGCAAGTTCATGATCAATTGTCAGCATTATCCCAATCCTCCCAGACTGCCAGGAACCTCTGCACGAGGTACCCTGATTTTCCTGTTCGAGTCCCCGGAAAATTCCAGGAGACCCTGCCTATTACCGATAGCTGATTACCTGAGAAGCTGCCGGGCAATAATGGTGCGCTGTATCTGGTTTGTACCCTCATAGATCTGGGTTATTTTTGCATCGCGATACAACCGCTCGACCTCGTAGCCCTGAATATAGCCGCTGCCGCCAAAGATCTGGACCGCCTCCGCGGTCTGCCGGACCGCAACGTCGCTGGCAAAACATTTTGCCATTGAACAGGCGGCGGTGGCATTGCTCTTGTTGTCGAGCATCACGGCGGCCTTGTGGACGAGGCAGCGCGCCGCGGAAATCTCCATTGCCATCTGGGCTAGCATCCACTGGACGCCCTGAAACTCGGAGATATGGCTGCCAAACTGCTTGCGGGTTTTCGAGTATTCTCGCGCTGCATCGAAGCCGGCCTGGGCAATGCCAACCGCCAGGGCGCCGATCCCGACCCGCCCTTTTTCAAGGACGCTCATGATCATGTAAAACCCACGATTCAGATCACCGAGCAGGGCTTCTTCCGGCAGGCTGACCGCATCAAAAAAAAGGGCCCCTACCTGGGAGGCGCGCTGTCCCATTTTGTGTTCCCGCGCTCCGCGGGTGACGCCGCTGCTGTGCAGATCAACAATAAAAACACTCATTCCCCGATGGCCCTGAGCTGGGTCGGTTCGTGCCAGGACGAGACCGATATCGGCAAATGGAGCGTTATTGATCCACAACTTGCTGCCGCTCAGGCTCCACCCTGATTTTGTTTTCACCGCCGTGGTCTTGATCCCGGAGAGATCGGAGCCCGCCTCGGCTTCCGTGAGGCAATAAGCCACCCGGGTGTTAAAGGATGTGATATCCCGAAGATAGTGATCTTTCTGGGCGTCTGTGCCGTATTCATGCAACAGGGTGCAGATGAGTTCAACCAGGCCGCACTGGTCGGCAACGGCTGAATACCCCCTGGACAATTCCTCCATGATGACCGCATAACCATAACAGTCCACCCCTGCTCCGCCATAGGCTTCCGGGGTCGTGATGCCAAAAAGGCCAAGGCCGGCCATCTGCCTGAAGAGATCTTCAGGAAAATGCGAATCCCGATCAAGCCGCTCCGCCTGCGGCCGGATCTCCTCACGGGCAAATGCTGAGACCATGTCTCGAATCTGCTCATAGGTATCAACTGAATTCTTCGGTAACTGTATCAGCATGGCATATCCTGCTCATCGTTGTGGTTTTTGCAACCATCTCTCGATCGCAGCGAATCGTTTCTGCAGACCAAGAAGAGTCTGCTGGTAGATGATCCTGTCTATGGTTTTCAACTGCTCACTGATGATTGGCCGAAATTCCATGAGCTCCAGCACGTCCCTCTGCAGGTCAACACCCGGGGCAATCTCGATCAGCATAACGCCTTCAGGCGTCAGGGTAAACACTGCCCGTTCGGTTACATAAAAAACGGACTGGCCCCGCTCCAAGCCGCTCTTCCCGGAGAAGGAAACCTGCTGAACCTGCTTGACAAATTTTTTAACCGTTCCCGGGTTCGTTATCAGAAGTCCGTCAGCACCTATTTCCTGCTCTGACTTCACCGCAAAGGTTCCACAATAGACAAGTTTTTTTGCTGAAGAGGAAATGTCGACAGAACCCCCGCTGCCGGTGACAACGTTGCCGAACCGTGTCGAATTGATGTTGCCGAACTGATCTACCTGGGCAAAGCCAAGGAAAGCCATGTCGAGGCCGCCTCCCTGGAAAAAATCAAATTGATAGACGTCATCGACAATTGCCGACGGGTTGAACATTGCCCCGAAATTGATTCCTGTCGTCGGAATGCCGGCAATAGCGCCCTGCTCAATCATGAAGACAAGCTGATTGGTAATGCCTTCCTGCTGGGCAACGATCGGCACACCGTCGGACATTCCGTAGCCAAGATTGATGAAAGCTCCCGGCTGCAGCTCGAGGGCGGCCCGGCGACTTACCAGCCGCTTGACGCCTTCAAGGCGCAGTTCCTCGGATTCGTAGGGGACATCCCGCTTTACCAGGGCTGGATCGAAGCTGGTCTGAAAGGTCATTTCCTGGTCGGGTTCGACAACGACATAGTCGATAAAAACACCCGGTACCTTTACCTGGCCGGGATCACAGTGGGAAGCGCTGGTCCGCTTCACCTGGGCGATCACGATTCCCCCGTTGACCTTGGCCGCCTGGGCGATGGACAGCATGGAAAAAAAACCGACTTCTTCCTCCATGCTCAAATTACCTTCACAATCAACAGTGGTCCCCCGTATGAAGGCGACATCGACAGGCATGCTCTTGTAGAACAGGTACTCCTTTCCACCGAGCTCGATGACCTCGACCAGATCCTCGGTCGTGACTTCATTGAGCCTGCCCCCTTCAAGCCGCGGGTCAACATAGGTATTGAGGCCGACATGTGTCACGATGCCCGGTTTACCGGAAGCAATGGCCCGCATGAGGTGCCCGAGGACCCCCCTGAGGAAAATTGTAGCCCTTTATCTTGTTGTCCAGGGCAAGCGCCACCATTTTCGGCGCGTTTCCCCAGAAACCGCCAATAGTGGTGTCGATCAACCCTTCATGGGCAACATGGTTCATCCCCCTGGAAACATTGTCGCCAATGCCGCAGGGATGAAGCGCGGTTATGCGTTCTGGCTTCCCGGTCGAGACAAAGCGCTCTCCCAGTCCCTGAAGCAGGCGATCGGGAACGGCATGTCCGGCACCAGCGCCGCCGATGGCAACCGTATCACCATCTTTTATACAGCCCACGGCCTCTCTCACATCTACTATTTTAAACATTGGTCAATCCTTGCTTGTTGTCGTTCCGATGTCATAGGAAATCCTGGGCATCCGGAGGATTTTCCAACCCTGCCGCCAGGCACGCCCCTGTCCGAACCAGGTCACACACCACGATAAAAATACACCAAACAGTTATTGGTGTCTAATTAAAATTGATAATAAAAGTCTATTTATCTAATATAATGATACATTTGTTAGTTGACATTTAATACCAATAACGCTATTGGTATTTTAAAATATTCTTGTCAGAAAGAGAGCAACAGAAACAGAGATGCAGAGCAAAACCCTCAGCGCGCTCGAATCGTTAAAGAAGGATCTTCACCGCGGCCGTTATCAGCTTGGAGAACGACTCCCTTCTGAACGGACGTTGTGCGAACAACTTGGCCTATCCCGCAGCGGGCTTCGCAAGGTTCTCTCTCACCTCGAGGCAGAGGATCTTATCTGGAGGCATGTCGGCAGGGGCACTTTTGCCGGACCGCGCCCGGCACTCAGTACCGAGACCTTTAACATCGTCACCCAGAAGACTAACCCGCTGGAGATCATGGAAGCACGGTTGCTGCTTGAGCCCAAAATTGCCGGAGCCGCAGCACGAAGCGCCTCGTTTCAGGAAATTGAAAGACTCGCCCTCTGCGCAAAACGCAATGATGAGGCAAAGGATCTTGAAACAAACGAGAAATGGGACGTCCTCTTTCATGAAACCCTGGTCATCGCAACCGGCAACTCACTGATTATTTCTCTGTATTCGGGAATCAGCAAGATGCGCTTGTCGGACGACTGGTTTCTGAAAAAACAGGAATGGATAACGCCGCTAACCTGGGCATCATTCAGAGAAGAACACGGAGCGATTGTCAGGGCCGTACAACAGCGTCATGAGAAACGAGCAGAAGAGGCCATGCTCACCCATCTCCTTTCGGTGAAACAGCACATACAATCCACCTACTGAGAAAGGCTGGCAGGACAGGATAGCTGAAACCTTTGAGACAGGAAAACAACGATGAAGACCTCCACCGAGCCCATTGAATTTTCAATCCAGGACGATATTGCTCTGCTCACCATCAATCGCTCAGAAAAGCTCAATGCCCTGACCCGGGAGATGATGGAACAACTTGATGCCTTCACCCTGGAAATTGACAAGAATCGCGCCATCCGCGCTGTCATTCTGTCATCCGCGACACCGCGGGCCTTCGGGGTCGGCGCCGATATCAACGACTGGGCATCGCTGCCGCCTGTGGAGATGTGGAGGGACTGGGTACGGTTTGGCCATCGCATTATCAGGAACCTGGAGGGGCTCCTGCAGCCGTTAATCGCTGTGACAAATGGCTTCACCTTCGGGGGTTCGCTGGAACTGGCCCTGGCCGCCGATATCAGGATAGGTGAAGAGGGCTCACGATACGGGTTTCCCGAGGCAAGCGTCGGCACGATTCCAGGCTGGATGGGGACGCAGAAGGCCCTTCAGCTGATAGGGCCGAGCACCTTAAAGAAACTGATTTTCACAGCGCAGCCCATCTCGGCTGAAGAGGCGCTGTCAATCGGCCTTATCGACAGCCTTGTCCCTGAAAATGAAGGGTTCAAACAGGCCCTCGAACTGGCCGGGCAGATCTGTCAATCATCGCCGGTGGCAGTGAGCCTGGCAAAACAGGTAGTAAACGGACTGGCAGCCGGCCAGCCGGTCACCGCCCTCGAGTCAATCGCCAGCGGGCTTGCCGCCCAGACAGCAGACGGGGAGGAAGGCAAGCAGAGTTTCAGGCAGAAACGCAAACCCTCATTCTCCGGATTGTGAAAAGAGCGGTAAACCTGCTAGAGCCGTGCAATGGTCAATCCGCCATCCAGGGTAAAGACCTGTCCGGTGGAATACGGGAAATCACCGCGCAGCAGCGACGCCACACTCTTTCCGACATCTTCCGGAGTGCCCCACCTGCTGGCAAGGCTGGAGTCCTCGGCAAAAAGCTTGTCGTATTTTCCGCGGACCTTGGCGGTCATGTCGGTCTTGATGATCCCCGGGCGTATTTCATACACGGGTATACCGAACTCAGCCAGTCGACAGGCATACAGTTTTGTCAGCATGGAGAGCCCGGCTTTTGAGATACAATATTCTGCCCGGTCGACGCTTGCAACAGCTGCACTGATAGACGATACCGTCACGATCAAAGCGTCGAATCCCGGATCATTCTTCTTCTCCTCAACCATGCGGCGAGCGACCATCTGGGTCAGGAAAAAGGGGCCGGTGAGGTTGGTATTCAGCACCCGATGATAGCTCTTCTCCGAGGTGTCAAGCAGGTCTGCCCGCACCTCGGGGGCTATGCCGGCATTGTTCACCCACAGGTTTATCCGCGGGTAGTGGGAGTAGATAGCGTCCACGATTGCTTTCCTGTCTGCTGCAAGGGCGATATCCCCGCGGCAGTAGAACACCTCTGAACCGAGCGACCTCAGCTCGTTGAGGCTCTGGACTTCCGCCTCGCGTCGTCGTCCGATGATTGCCAGATCACACCCTTCTTCTGCCAGCTTGCGGGCAACGCCAAGACCGATTCCCCTTCCCCCTCCGGTAATGGCAGCTGTCTTTTTTCGCACCGCAATACCTGTCATGGAAACCTCACGACCGCTACTTTTTGTCACCGCCTGCCGTCCTTCTCGCCGGCAGGGTGAGTCCCCAGCAGCCCGAAAAATCGAAGGATCGGGATAACCTGCCCGAGCAGCATCTCCCTTCCTTCAACAATCGTGCCGCCTCTCTTCTCGGCTTCCCCAAGAAACCGTGTTTTAGGGGGATCCATCACGGCATCGCAGACAATGGTTCCGGCCAGGATCCGGTTTGTATCAACGGGCAGTTCAGCGGATCCCATACCCACCGGAGTGGCGTTAATCACCAACTGATAGGCCGCAGGATCGGGCTCGGCGCGTTCAGCATGCTCGAGCTTGGCAACGAGTGTCTCTGCTCTCTGGCTGTCAATGTCTGCTATACCGAACGAGCGGACCTGGCCCAACTGCTGAAGCGCGACAGCGATCGCCGTTCCGGCGCCCCCCGCCCCGACAATCAGGGTGCGCAGACCGGCTGAGGAGATATTTCGCCTGCGCAGGGCATTGAGAAGCCCCACGCCGTCGAGCATTTCCGCTGACCACTGGCCCTGCCCGACGGGGACAAGGACATTCGCCATCTCGGTAGCCTGCACCATGGGACTTCTCACCTCTGCCGCGTTACAGGCTGCATGCTTGTGGGGAACCGTTATGACAGCCCCGGCAAAATTTTTTACGAACCGTAATCCTTCGAGAACCTCTTGAAATTCGGTGGTGCCGACATGCAGGGGGACCATTACCGCGTTGACCCCCCGGCTGTCAAAATAATCGTTGAAGACAGCAGGCGATTTCACCTGTTTCACTGGATCTCCGATAATCCCCAGGACCTTTCTGGCATCCTGTGTTTGAAGAGATGTCATGTTGCTGACCCGATTTCCTGCTCAAGCAGTTTTTGAGTTGTTGCGCCCGCGCTGAACAGGCAGTTATGTCTCGTCACGGCACCTTCGAGCTCGCAGGCGAACATTGATCATTACGCTCTGCTCCAAATAGTGTACAATGTACCACTGCAGGTCCTCAATTGGCCAGGATTTAATCGATCTCCAGGCCCGGCTGCGGCGCTGCAGCAATCTTTCATTTCAAGATCGAGGAACACCTTATGTCAACATCGCTCCCCACCCTCTGCGGTTCCATGGCAGCGCACCCCTACCGGCTGGCTGTCGAGGTCCACAACGCGGCTTACCGGGCCCTTGGCATCGATTACACCTTCGTCTATTTTGGAATTTCAGACCCGGAAGAAGCGGTAAGCGCAATTCGGGCGTTGGGGATACGCGGGATGAACGTATCGATGCCCTTCAAGTCTGCGGTAATGCCTTTTCTGGACAGGATTGACGCTGCTGCGCAAGCCATTGGCGCCGTCAACACCATCGACAATAAAGAGGGCATCCTGACCGGTTACAACACCGATTATATTGGCGCGGTGCAGGCACTTCAGGAGGTGACCGACCTGTCGGGCAAGCGGGTTGCCCTGCTGGGGGCCGGGGGCGCCGGGCGGGCGATCGGCTACGGCCTGGCTAGCGCAGGAGCGCTGGTAGAGATATACAACAGGTCGGTCAGCAAAGCGGAAAAACTCGCTGAGGACCTCGGGCTCAGCGTGGGCGGCACCCTGGAGCAGTTCAGCAATGCTGCAGGCTATGACATTCTCGTCAACAGCACCTCGATCGGCTTCAAATCCCCGGAGGAAAGCCCCGTCCACCGTGACCACCTTAGAAGCATTCCGGTTGTCATGGATGCGGTCTTCATTCCGCTTCAGACCAGACTGCTGCAGGAAGCTCAGAATGCTGGCTGCACGGTCGTTGCAGGGGTGCGGATGCTGCTGCATCAGGCCTGCGGCCAGGTCGAACGCTACACCGGACACAGCGCACCGCTGGAGGTGATGGAGGGGGTTATTGCCGAAGAGATTAGAAGAATGAGCGCCTGAGCGACTCCCACGGGGGGTGCACTGTTCAGCGTTGCTGCACCGTCCCGTTTTCCCTGCCCGGCCGGGAATTGGGCACCCATTTCAAAATGTGTTTCGCCACGGCGACGATTTCACCATGCTGGTTGCTAACCTCTATGTTTGACAGGGAACGTTGGCGCTCGCTGTCAAATTCCTGGATGGTGTAGTTCACGGTAATCGTGTCGTTTATGAATACCGGTTTTAAAAAGCGAACATGGTCATAACCGAGCGACACCGGAGTTGCATTGTCGTCCGCTGCCGGGTACTTTTCCAGTATCATGGAGGATGCCGTGGACATGTACCCCATGAGCAGGACCCCGTGGGCAATGCGTCTGCCGTATGACGTCTGTTTCATGAATTCCTCGTTCACGTGGTTGGGGGAAAGATCGCCGGTGATGCCGGCAAAAAGATAGACATCACTCTCTCCAACCGTTTTCGCAAAGCTGACACTGCATCCCACCGCAAGCGATTTCTCTGTCATCTGGTATCCTTTTTCTTTTTATGCCAATCACCGGCGCATTGCCCAGGTTTTTCCCTGATGAGCACCAGGCGGACAGCGGGGTGATCACGTTTACTTCAGTTTCAGTCCTTCTCGGCTTCCAGTTCGTCCCTGTACATCTCGAGCCGTCGATAGAGCATCCGGTCTCGCTTCCTGCGTACCTTGACACCAGATTCGGCGGTGTACGCATAAAATCCTTTCTCATTTTTCAAACCAAGCCGCCCGTCCCTGACCATATCGCTGAGGATCTTCGGCGGCTTGAAACGCTCGCCCGGCAGCTTCTCGTCGAGGTATTCATAGATACTCACGTAGGTGTCGATTCCCGCCATATCTGCAATCTCAAGCGGGCCGAACGCACCGAGTCGAAAACCGATGGAGGTTTTGACGATGCGATCGATCTCAGCAGGAGTCGCCACGCCTTCTTCGACCAGCGCTATCGCTTCTTTTGCCATGGCCATCTGGATTCTGTTGGCGACGAACCCCGGAGCGCTCTTGCACAGCGTCGGCGTTTTTCCCAGCGAGCTCAAGAATTCCATCGTCCAGTGGATTTCTGCCACGCCGGCGTGATCGCAGGGAATCACTTCCACACACGGCGTAATTGGTGGCGGATGAAACCAGTGGGTGCCGATAATCCGCTGCGGGAAGGTCACGCCCTCGGCCAGTTCATTGATGTCGTACGATGATGTGTTTGAGGCAAGAATCGCATCATGATCAGCGTGTCTATCGATGAGCGCCCAGACCTCACGCTTGATTTCCAGGTTCTCAGTTACCGCTTCAAGAACATATTTGGCCCCGCTCAGGCAACCTGCCAGATCCGTCGTGAATTCGATGTTGCCGATGATCCTGTCGATGTCGCCGTGGCCAAGCATCCCCAGCTCGACCAGGTAACAGAGATTGTCACCAATCATGCTGCGGGCCTTGTCAAGAACCGGCTCTCCCGTGTCAACCAGGCTCACCCGTATGCCGTGTGTCGCCATGAGTTGGCAGATGCCGTGCCCCATGATGCCGGAGCCGATTACCGCCGCCTTGCTAATCCTCGTCTTCATACTGTTATTCCTCTCTTGCTGTGCAGCCGTTTCTGCCGCTCTGCTCTTTATCGAGTTCCCCTCAGGTCAGAGGCCGGCCCCCGTCCACGGGAATCACGCACCCTGTCGAATAGGTAAGCAGGGTTGCGCAAGCCAGCACAGCCCGGGCAACGTCTTCTGCCGTTGTCAGCCGTTTCAGCGGGTTGAGCTGTCTCTGCTGCTCTGTCCAGGCGGGATCGAGTTTGTCGGTGTACTCGCCCTCGACCAGTGCCGGAGCAACCGATAGAACCCGTATAACCGGGGCCAGCGCCCGGGCGAGCGCCATTGTCATGGTGTTCATCGCCGATTTCGAGGCACAATAGGCAATATTGCTGCCAATAGCGGTTGTTCCGGCGATGGATGAAATGTTGACAACGAGGCCGTCTCCTGATTTTCGCAGCAACGGCTCAAGACTGCGGACCGAGGCAAAAGCCCCTCGCCAGTTAACCCTGAAAATAGTGTCGATGGTTTCATCATCGAGGCTCTCGAGATCGCCAGCAGGAACGAAGCGCGTCATACCGGCATTGTTTACCAGGATATCCACTTTGCCGTGCCGGCGTTTGAGCTGTTCAGCCAGATTTTCCTGCTCCACAGCACTGTCAACGGCTGCCCTGAAAAGCATATGACCACTTCCGGCTAGTGATTTCAGCGTTTTTTCAGCGCCTGCCTCCCCTCTTCCGCCACGGTGGGTGATGACAACCCGGGCTCCGTGTTCGGCCAGGATTCGGCAGATTGCCGAGCCGATTCCTCCCCCGCCTCCGGTTACAACGCCAACTTTTCCGCTCAGCTCACTCTTCATGATAATCAGCCCTGGACCCTATTTTTTGCGGTATCGTCTCACCCTTAAATCAGCCTGTGCCTGGTGCCCCTTGAAGCCTTCAAGCGCGCAGAGCCTGGAGCAGTACTCGCCGATTTTCACACTGGCCTCTTTGCTGCACTTCTGGTAGGTGACCGTTTTAATAAACTTGCCCACCCAGAGGCCACCGGTGTAGCGGGCAGCCCCCATGGTCGGCAGGGTATGATTGGTGCCAATGACCTTGTCGCCATAGGAGACGTTAGTCTCCTCCCCCAGGAAAAGGGAGCCATAGTTGCTCATCTGCTCGAGAAAATAGTCAGGATTCTTTGTCAGGATCTGCACATGCTCCGAGGCGATGCGGTCTCCCTCCTCTACCATTTCCTCGTCGCTGTCAACCAGGATAATCCGGCCGTAGTCACGCCACGATACCGATGCGGTATCAGCCGTCGGTAGCGATTCCAGCTGCCGCTGTATCTCGCCTTCTATTTCCCCAGCCAGTTTTTCGCTCGTTGTCAGCAGCACCGCCGGTGAATTGTAGCCGTGCTCCGCCTGCCCGAGCAGGTCGGTGGCAACCATTTCGGCATCGGCGGTTTCGTCTGCAATAATCAGTGTTTCGGTCGGCCCTGCGAGAAGATCGATGCCGACCCGGCCATAGAGTTGACGTTTTGCCTCGGCCACAAAAGCATTTCCCGGGCCGACAAGAAAATCGACCGCTTCCATGCTGCTGGTTCCCATTGCCATTGCGGCAACGGCCTGGATACCGCCGAGCACGTAGATCTCATCCGCTCCAGCCATCGACATTGCGGCGACCGTGGCCGCCGGCAGCGTTCCTTGTGTCGGCGGGGTGCAGCCAATCACACGCTTGACGCCGGCAACCTTGGCGGTAAGTATGCTCATGTGTGCTGAAGCGACCATCGGGAATTTTCCGCCGGGGACATAGCAGCCGACATGGGCAACGGGGATATTTTTATGCCCGAGGATAACTCCGGGCACTGTTTCCAGTTCGATATCATGCAGCGAGGCAAGCTGAGCCTGGGCAAACTGGCGGATCTGGGACTGGGCAAAAGCTATGTCCTCGATCACCGAGGCAGGAAGCGAGTCAATGCATTGCTGTATCTGCCTGTCCGAAAGCCTGAAATTCTCCGGAGACCAGTTGTCAAATTGCTCCGACAGTTCTCTGACTGCGACATCTCCGCGTTCTTCTATGTCGGCAAGTATCTTTTCTACCGACGCCTTTACCTTCGCTCTTTCCTGCTGTGAATCGTCTGAACTGATTCCCGCTTTCAACACCCGCTTCATAGGCCTGCTCCTGTCGCTAAGATTTTCTGCCGTCCGGTTTGATGGCGACGCCCTGTGCCAGTAAAACAGTAACTATACCCTAATGTGCTCTAATTGATAGACAAATTCTCATCATATATATTTTCTTTCGGGTAAATCCGGACAACGCGTACCCGAAACAGGAATTCGCCTGTTGGATGTTCCCCCGTTTGATGCCGCCGGGCAGCAGAACTGGCGGCGGAATAAGGCGGCGAGCAAGGGGAATCTGATGAACAAATCGGTGATGATTATAGAAAACAGCTACTCGTTTATCGGAAGAGCCGGTTTTTTTGACCTGAAAGACTTCATTCTGGAATAATCGCTATCAAGTCACGGTGCCGATCTCTTATTTTGATTGAGCCTAGCCACCACCCTATTCCTCTGTCTGCCGGTATAATTCCCGGCCGACAAGCATTCTGCGGATTTCATTTGTCCCCGCCCCAATCTCATAGAGCTTGGCATCCCGGAGCAGGCGTCCAGTCGGGTACTCATTCATATAGCCATTGCCGCCGAGGCATTGAATTGACTCCAGCGCCATCCTGGTGGCCGCCTCAGAGGCGAAGAGAATGACGGAGGCAGCGTCCTTTCTGATCGAGGCTCCGGCGTCAGCGGCCCTGGCTACCGCATACACGTATGCACGGGAGGCATTCCAGGCCGTGTACATGTCTGCCAGCTTGCCCTGCATCAGTTGAAACGAGCCGATGGCCCTGCCAAACTGTTTTCGCTCGTGGAGGTAAGGGATTACTGCTTCCAGGCAGGAGTGCATGATACCAAGCGGTCCCCCGGCCAGGATGAGCCGTTCATAATCGAGCCCGCTCAGCAAAATATCAATACCCCTGTCAGTCTCGCCAAGAATGTTTGCTGCCGGCACCTCGCAATTCTCAAAGACCAGCTCACAGGTTGGCGAGCCGCGCATCCCCAGCTTGTCAAGCTTTGTTCCGGAATGCACCCCGCCCTTGGAGCGCTCCACCAGGAAGCAGGTGATGCCATGTTGTTTCTTTTCAGGAGATGTCTTGGCATAGATGATCAGGATCTCGGCGTCCGTTCCGTTGGTAATCCACATCTTGCTGCCATTGAGGACATAGGTGTCCCCCTTTTTTACTGCGGCCAGACGCATACTTTTTACATCTGAACCGGCACCAGCCTCACTCATCGCCAATGCCCCGATTTTAGCGCCGGCAACGAGATCTGGAAGATAACATGCTTTCTGCTCCGCGTTTCCATTCCGCTGGATCTGGTTGACGCAGAGATTTGAGTGCGCGCCGTAGGCAAGGCCGACCGACGCGGAACCGCGGCTGATTTCCTCCATGGCAATGACATGTTCAAGATACCCCATCCCGGCACCGCCGTATTTTTCCTCGACCGTGACGCCAAGCAGCCCCATGTCACCGAGTTTTCGCCATATTTCTCCGGGAAACTGGTCGTCTTTGTCAATTCCGGCAGCCAGCGGCAGAATTTCACCGCTGACAAATTCACGTACCGAATCGCGTAAAAGATCAGCCGTCTCTCCGAGTTGGAAAGCCAGATGAGGAATTGGTTGCATGATCCCTCCTCTCCGTCACTGTCTGGTCAGAAGCTGAACCCCCCCGGCAACGCTGCAACGGGAGTTCCTGCAACGACCCAGGACAGATCAAGAATGGTGTATGTCGGTTCCCTGGTCCTGAAAATTGGAACAACCTTCAAGCCTATCAGGGGATTGCCCACGCTTAAATAACTCATCAGGATGGTTGACACCCCGTCAAACTCGATGTTGATGAAGCGTATCGGCCGGTCAAGCGTGCTGAATGCACCGGCTCGTTCGCACACCATAAAGGTGTGGATCCGGGCAGATGTTCTGGCTGTTTCCGTGAGATCAACCAGGCCGTTGCGCTCGAGGCATCCCGGGCAGTGAATTCGAAACGGCATATAAACGGTGCCTTCCAATTCACAGCCAGCATGGTTGCAGCAGGCTGCCATCAGTCTGCCCTGGCTGAGAGACTCGAAAAACGGCGCCTCTGCACCGTAGGAGTGCAGGTATGTCATATCTCGCGGATTTGTCACCCCGACCAGTTTCCAGCCATGATCGGCATCCCTGATCGGCGCGTGCGGGCTCTGGCGATGAAACCTTCCCTGCAACCTGTACCGGTTGTTTGTGACAATAACAACGCTGCTGCTTTTCACTGCTGACCTCCCGTTAATGCTGTCTGATCAGATGGTCTGGATCCATGAGAATGGTCGAGGTGACGTGAGAGCCGACACCTGCGTGACTGATGGCCATTCCCCTTCTGGCTCCGCGTACCTGGAGGTTTGTCCAGTCGTCAGGTTTTTTTCGATTGAATTTTTTCCATGTGTTCTCGTCACCATGAACTTCGCCCCAGCGGTTCCAGAGGTGCAGGGCGATTTCGAAGGTTTGCATGATACCGGTAGCACCAACCGCATGCATACAGCCGAGCAGGCCGCCGGAGAGGTTCGACGGCAATTTCCCGGGCCTGCCGGTGTGTGGGTTGATGTGGTAGCAGTCACCGGATTCAACGTAATCCCTGCCCTCTCCGTAGGCTCGAATGCCGATGTCCTCATAGGTCTGCACATCACTAATGGTAAAGGCATCATGCAGTTCAACCACATCGAGGTCTTCTGTCGGATCGGTGATGCCGGTCATTCCATAGCTGTAGTAGACGGCCATTCGAGCCGCCAGAAAACTGGTGAAGCCCGGATAGCGATCAGCGCCTGGAAAGCGAATGTTAAGGTCTTTATACTGTTGGGCAGTTTCGTTGGGGAGAAGCGGTATTTCCATAGCCATCCTGTCGGCAGGTCTCAGCGTGTGGGACCCCGCAGTCACCCAGATTCTCAGGGGTTTGTGACTGCTGCGTGCGGTCAGCTGAGTCGCGGTCTGCTCGTCGCAGAGAATTGCACAGGCTGCGCCCACGCTCATCAAACAGCAGTCAAGGGCCCGCAATGGATAAGCCACAACCGGGGATTTCAGCACATCATCGATGGTGATAGCCAGCGGCGCCTGGGCGAACGGGTTGAAACGGGCATAGCCGTGATGTTTTACTGAGATTTCGGCAAGCGTTTTTCTGAATGATTCCTCGGATTTTCCAAACACCTGCCAGTACCTCTGCGCCATAACCGCATAATACCCCGTGTAGATATGACCCAGCGGGGACTCCCAGTCCTTGTCAGCAGCGCATGAAATCAAAAAATTGCCTTCGTCTGTCGGGACCTCATCCATGCGTTCCCACCCCATCACCAGTACGCAGTCCGAGTAGCCCGAGGCGACGGCCTTGAGGCCTTCCCAAAGGGCCGAACCTCCGGTTGCCCCGCCGGTCTTGATACCCACGTTGCCAAGCGGGTCGAGGCCGAGCCGGTCGTGTATCACCGCTTCTCCGAGGAGCTGATCACCAAAATGATCGGCAAAATGGCCATAATAGCAACTGTGGATCGAGCGCTTCAGCTCTGCTGGTGAGAGATTGACAAGGTGCGCCGCCATCCTGAAGGCGTCAATGCAGAGCTCCTCCGTGCGCATATCCGGTATGGCACGATCGAACTTGGACTGCCCTGCCGTTACCAGGTAGACAGGCCTTTGTAACTCAGGAATTTTTAGCTGTTGCCTGCTGAATGTGATCATGCCCCGTTCTCCTGTCAGGCTGAACCAACAGACGTCGACCGGGTAAAACTGCAAGGCAGGGCCCGCCCAGCCTCATTGGACAGGTTGATCGCTCAAGCGGACCGAGTGTAGTGCTGGGCCTTGCCGTATCAGCCGCATCGCTGTGTCTATTGTTACGGCAATACGACAACCTGGCCGGTCTCCACCTGCAGTCTCGATGATTGTCACCTGTTCTTCCCATACAATAAGGCTTTTATTGAAAATGAGTATGGGGAAATAACAGAGCGTTTCAAACAATAGCGGCAGCCTGCGGATTTCCCTGCTCAGCAGTACCGAACACAACTGTTCAGGATAGTAACAAATTTATAGATGACAAGATGTTAGACCTTGTTCAGGCAGCAATGCGTAACTATCGTTATAAAGAGGGCTAATGGATAGAGCGATGCCGTTTCCATTCCCCCGGGAACCTGCTGAAATGTCTTTTGAACAACTGGCAGCACCGATGCCTAACACTTTGTTGGCTTTTAAGGCCGCCAGCTGGAAGCAGACGACCTGAGACACAGCAACGATGCCAAAGGGAGGGGTCTATGCCTAAATCAAAACCAGATGGTCTCCATGAACATATAACGGCAGTGAAGAAAGGGGAACGCCGGTTCGAGAATGCCTTCCAGGCCGTGACCCGGATGATTCTGGAGAAGCAGATCGACAAGGTAATTGTCAACGGAAAAAGTACCTTCGATTATAAAATTTTCCGGGATGGTGAAAAGCATATCATCGGGATGTACGACGAGATCAACTCGTTTGTGTCATTTGTCAAGGATGCCTCACAGGGTGGGTCTTCGCGGGAGATGGCCTTTGTGCTCGTCGGCGAACCCGGAAACGGCAAAACATTCCTGGTTGAATACCTGTGCAGCATGTATCGGCAATTCCTTTTTCGACCGGAAAACAGGCGTTATACCTTTCGCTTCAAAGGATTAAGCGAGCTCGGGCCGTACGGCAATATAAATATCGTTGAATCACAAACCTACGAAGATCCCCTGATCCTGGCGATGAACCTGCTTGAGTCGCCGGATGATTCGCAAAAGCACCTGGTCCGCCGGTATCGATTAAGCGAATCACAGGTCGCATCCTGGTGGCAGAACTATCGTCCGCTGGGAGCGTGCTCTGCCTATATCTGGAATGACATCAGGGAACACACCGGCGGCAAGCTCGACGAAATGCTTAAATTCGTCGAGATCATTCCGGTTCCCCTTACCGAGAGCCTGGGCACGGTCACGGGCAAATATCCGGCCAAGGACAAAATCACCTCTTCAGCTGTCGACTTGCTCGGCGAGGAGTCAATCCAGCGGTTGCTCCACATAACCGATACCAACAACCCCTACCGCTTTGATCTGAGGAGGGGTGCGCTGGCCCGGGTTGCCGGCGGGGGCATTCACTTCAGTGATGAAATCTACAAGAATAAGAAGGATCTCGTTCAGGTCTATCTTGGGATTATCCAGAACCGCACCATCGAGATCGACGGATATAGATGGCCCATCGATACCCTTATCGTGGCGACGAGCAATAACGCCGAATTCAATAAATTCCTGGCCGAGAAAGAGGAGGCTCCGATCGTCGATCGCTGCCGCATCTGTTATGTCTCCCACAATACCGATTACCGGCTGCAGGGCCAATTGACAGCGTATGCAATCGGAGATCGAACCAAAACGACCCTGACCGGGGATGAGCTGCACCAGGATCCAAATCTCAATTACGCCGCTTCAGTCGGTGTCGCCCTGACACGATTGCCACGCTCGGAAAAGCTCACACCGATTGAGACGATGAAGCTTGCCGCCGGAGAAGTGGCAGGTGAAAAATCAATAAAAACCCTTTCAGAAGTGATTGACACGCTCAACCAGGATGCCGATGTGACGACGCGTTTCGGGCAGAAAGGTCTTGGCCAGCGGAATCTTGGCCGTGCCATGCAGCTGATGCTGGAAAGCTCAGAAACCAATGAAGGGCGCTGCATGTTTGCCTATGACGTTTTTGCAACACTTGAGCGGGTTGTCCTCGATTATGTGCCTGAGCCGACAGACCGGGCAAAATTCCTTGAAGATCTCAAGACCGCGCGCGGACTGTACCGGGAGAGAATCATGACGGAAATGTTCAATGCCTACATGGATGAACCGCTGGCGATCAGAAAAGATGTTTTGAACTACGTGAACATGATCATCGGTATTGATGCCGAGAATCTTGGTCCCGACAAGATGTGGAAATACAAGAATCCCCAGAGCGGAGAGCTGCAGGCATTAAAAATCGATGAACGCTATATCAACTCGGTGGAAGATTGTCTCGGGCTGAAGATAAAGGAACAGAAGGATACCTTCAGGACGTCGATTCGAAAGATCTACGGCCAGAAGATATCAACGAACCCGAATTATGATTTTATGGACAATCTCGAACTCGTCAAGGCGGTTACCGATGTCAGGCTCAAATCGGATATTGCCGGGGCCGGAAGCCTCATTGGAGCCCTGGCGAACAGGACCAATGAGGAGAACCAGAAATTATACGACCGCATGGTGGACACGATGCTCAACAAGCTGGGCTACTGTAAAACCTGCGCTCAAAAGACCATCGAGTATTTTTGCACGCAGGCCGACGAGACCTAGAAGTTTCTGGCCTGGAAGAATTGTATGTCGTATCGAGAGGTTGATATGATTGGCGATCTTCGAAAAAAATACCGGAAACTCAGAAAAAAGGGTCTGACCCCTCGACAGGAGCTGAATATCCGCCGTGAGCTCGATCTGTTTGGCGTGCAGTATGCAGAACGACAAGCGATCCCCCTGGACAGGCATGGATTTTCAGGTTTTCTTCCCGACATTGCTGACTCAGGGACCTGGGCAGGCTCCGCTGCCCTGTACATGGGTGCCTTCGTCTCTGCCCGTTCACTCGATGACTTGATGGCTCGTGACAAGCAGCGGGAAGAAGATGGTTTCCCGAGAAAAATTCGCCTTGGAAAAGTAATCAAACCGGGCGGTAAGGAGGACGACAGGGTCATCGTCGTTCCGACGACGGTTGAAGAGAAATTCCTCCACGATACCGTCGCAATTGGTGAGGAAGGGCAGGATTCAGAGCATGGCGGCTATGGAGAAGGCGAGGAAGGCGACATTATCGGTGAGCACCCTGTCCGGGACATCGGTGAGGGCCAGGGACGTGCCGGAAAAGGTGCTGGGGGCATCCATGAGATAGAGTCAAATGCCTATGATCTCGGCCGGGTACTGACAGAAGAATTCAAGCTGCCCAATCTCAAGGACAAGGGCAAGAAACGGTCCCTGACAAAGTACTCGTATGACTTGACTGATCGGCACCGGGGGTTTGGCCAGGTGATCGACAAGAAAGCAACCCTGCGGCAGATCATCAGGACAAACATCGGCCTCGGGCGGATCAGACAAGGCGACACTGTCCGCACGGAATCGCTTCTTTTTTCGCCGGATGACAAGGTCTACCGTATCTTGTCAAAAGAAAAAGATTACGAATCCCAGGCGGTTGTTTTCTTTCTCAGGGATTATTCCGGCTCCATGGGTGGCAGGCCAACTGAAATGGTCGTCAGCCAGCATGTGATGATTTACTCCTGGCTCATTTACCAGTACGAAAATCAGGTTGAGACCCGGTTCATACTCCATGATACAGAGGCCAAGGAAGTCGAGAATTTTAATATTTACTACAACTCGAAAGTTGCCGGCGGTACCCAGGTAGCCTCTGCATACCGCCTGGTCAACCAGATTGTGGCCCAGAAGAATCTTCAAAGGGATTACAACATTTACGTCTTTCACGGCACGGATGGGGATGACTGGGACACAAAAGGTGAAGAGGCGATTCCAGAGCTGAGAAAAATGCTCTCTTATGTTGCCCGGATAGGAATAACCATTGCCGAGAGTAAATTCGGTATTGCCGGGCGCAGTGACCTTGAGCGATATGTCAGGGAGTCTGGGTTGCTGGAGGAAAAACCTGAGCTGATCAGGCTTGACGTGCTCGGTTCGGATAGTACCGAACCACGGCTCATCGAGGGAATACGGGCCCTGATTTCATGATAAGCGAGGGTGGCCATGGAACTCATCAGCCAACACGCTAAAAAAATAATGGAAGGCTGCAAGGAGCGGGCTCGGGACGCGGGCCTCCAGTTCCAGGATGACAGCCTGGAATATATTGTCACCAACCGGGATCTGCTGGAACTGGCGCCGAAAACGATGATCCCGACACTCTACGACTACTGGGTTCAGGATGTAGAGGTCCTCAGAGAGACGGGACGCTACGAGCTGTTTCCGTCAAACCCCTATGAAACGGTAATCAACACGCGCCCGCCCATTTCCTTCTATAACGACAACAATCCAGACTGGCTGAACGTCATGATTTTCTATCATGTGCTCGGGCACATAGATTTCTTTAATAACAACCTCTTTTTCCAGCATACCTGGGACTATGACTTTACCGGAAAAGCACTTTCAGATAAGCGGCTGATCAGCCAGCTTCGCTCAGAGAAGGGGCGCTGGGTTGACTACGTCATTGAGTTTGCACGGTCCATAGACAACCTGGTTGACTATTTCTCATTCATGTCTGGCCACAGGCAACCGACGGGTACGCGAACAATTACCGCTGTCGATTACTATTTCGATGTCTTCCTTCAGGATAAACTGCACGTTTCGGTAACCGATTATGTCAAGGCCATTGCGGAATACAACGACCTGCTGGTCAAGCACCCCAAGACCGGTGAAGAGTTGTTCCTTCAAGAGGTGAAAGCACGCTATACAGAGTTTGAAGTCAGCTGGAAAAAATATCGTGAGAGCAGTAAAGAACCAGGAAGATCAGACCTGCTGGAATTCATCATGGAGCACTCCCGTTTTCTCAATGAAACGGAAAACAGGTGGATGCGGGAGGTTATAGAGGTCATCCGCAATACCTCGCTCTACTTTCAGCCGCAGTTGAGATCGAAGATACTCAATGAAGGCTGGGCGAGTTACTGGCATGAAAAACTCTTTCTCGAGGATGATCGGATCTGCGGCCATGAAGTCGATTTTGCCCGGGTCCACGCCAAGGTGACGTCAATGCGGCGTATCGGCCTGAGTCCCTACGCGCTTGGCATGAGACTCTTTGCATTCCTGGAAAAAATGGCAGACAAGGGGCGCATCAGCTTTTCCTATAACCGGCTGCGTGACCGGGAGCAGAGAACACATTACGACAGCGGTGCCGGAACGGGGCGTGAATTCATCTTTAGCATCAGAAAAACCTATTGTGACTCGATGTTCGTGTCTGAGTATATCACCCAGGATTTCGTGGACCAGAACAGGCTGTTTGTTGCCGGAAGAAGGTTGAACGAGGAGCGAATGACCTGGCAATACTACGTCAAGAGCAGAAAAGCACGGGACTACCGAGATATGGTTCTGGAGTCCCTCTATCATCCACCGAGCATGACGTTTGAGGTAGGATCGAACAACTATCTGCACCTCAAACATCTCTTCGAGGGAAAACCGCTGGTCCGCGATTACATTGCCGGGACCATGCTCGGCATCGAGTTTCTCTGGGGCAGTCCGGTAATCCTTGAGACGACCGAGCCGGTTGCTGCGGCCGCCCTGGCAGACACCGGTGCCCTGACAAAAACGGAAAAACCGGCGCAGCAGATAAACTGGAAAAAGTTCAGGTACACGATGAAGAACCGACAGTTGGAACGCCAGGAGCAGTCATAAGGGGAGAATGAATCCATGCGTGATATCACCGGGGCAATCGACAACCTCAAACACCTGAACAAGGACTGGGAAAGCCAGCCGTTGTTCAGTTATGCAGCGTTCCTGGAGCAGGTGGTCAGACAGCCGGCGAGGCTCATAAGAAATATTTACCAGCTCTATGCCGACATGATCGACAACTACGTATGCGAGGAAATTGATGAATTTTCCAGGGACCATGAGTCGATCAACTACAAGGCCTATGATTGTCTGGAACTTCTTGCGACAGGTACGGATCGGCCGTATTTTCCGGACCGACTTTTCGCCAACCGGCTGGTTCGTCATGTTGATTCGTTGTCGGTCGGTGCCCAGCAGAACAAGGTATACATCTTTGACGGTCCTCCCGGCAGCGGAAAGTCAACGTTTCTCAACAATCTCCTGCGAAAATTCGAAGAATATACCATGTCGGCCGAAGGGCTTCGCTACGAGATCGTCTGGCGTCTCCCGAAGGGGGAACCGCCAGATCAAGGCCGCACCGCCGAATCCGTTTCACCAGACCCTAGGGCTCCTGTCGACCGACTGGAACGTGAGGGGGCCAGAGCATTTTTCGACGTTGTCTGCCCGAGCCATGACAACCCGATTCTTATCATACCGCAGGAATCACGAAGGTTGTTTTTTGATGACCTGTTCGAAAACGACAACTTCAAATGGACCTTGTTTACCGACAAGAAGTATGAGTGGGTATTTAATGACCGAGTCTGCACAATCTGCGGCTCTATATTCAGTGCTCTGATGGAAAAATATCATGATGTCGGTAAAGTGCTGGAGTGTGTGCATGCCCGGCCATATTTTTTCAAAAGACGGCTCGGCGAAGGTATTTCGGTCTATAATCCGGGGGATAAACCCATAAAAAAAACGGTCCTGCAGCACGATGCCATCCAGCAGAACCTCGATCAGCTGTTTCCCGACTCAAGACCGGTTCGCTATCTCTACTCACACTATGCCAGAACAAATAACGGCATCTACGCCCTGATGGACATAAAATCCCACAACAAGGACAGGTTAATGGAGTTGCATAATATCATCAGTGAGGGTGTACACAAGGTAGAACAGCTCGAAGAGACCGTCATATCGTTGTTTTTTGCGCTGATGAACCCGGAAGACAAAAAACAGCTCAAGGGTTTGCAGGCGTTTTCAGATAGAATTGAATATATTCACATCCCCTACGTGCTTGATGTCAAGACAGAAGTTGCCATCTATCGGGAAATTTTCGGACAACATATAGACGAGAGTTTCCTGCCGCGTGTCCTGCACAATTTTGCCCGTGTTATCATTTCAACCAGGCTGACCAGCGAGTCACTGTCGATGCTCGACTGGATCACGAACCCAGGCCAGTATACGCTCTATTGTGACGGCGATCTGCTCCTGCTGAAAATGGAAATTTATGCGGGCAACATTCCAAAATGGCTGACAGAAAACGACTTGAAACGGTTTACTGCAAAACGGCGGCGGCAGATCATTGAAGAGTCACACAGGGATGGCTGGAAGGGTTTTTCCGGCCGGGATTCGATCAGGCTTTTCAATGATTTTCTGTCTTCTTACTCCAGTGACAGGACCCTGATCGATATGTCGATGCTCGTTGAGTTCTTCAAAAAACACGGCAAAGAGGATCGGGAGCTGATCCCTGCTCACTTCCTGGATTCACTGTCGCGGATGTACGACTACACTGTCCTCCAGGAGGTGAAGGAAGCGTTGTACTATTACAACGAGGAGCGAATTGCCAGCGATATTCAAAACTACATTTTTTCCGTGAATTTTGATCCTGGTACAACTGAAACCTGCCTGTTTACCGGGGAGAAACTGCATATCACAGAGGAACTTTTTTCCCGAATCGAGTCAAGACTGCTATCTGATACAACAGATGCCGAAGCGTTTCGCCGTGACGTACAGAAAACCTATACGACCACCACGCTCTCGGAGGAGATGATGCAGGAAGGGCTTGCCATTGCCGAGACTGCCCTCTTCCAGAATCTTTTCCTGAAATATGTCTACAATCTCAAGGAAAAAGTGTTGGAACCATTTCTCAAGAATGAAAATTTCCGCATGGCCGTCAGGGATTTTGATACCGATGAGTTTAAAACCTATGACCAGAAAATCGGCAATGATGTCATTTTCATGATCGAGAACCTACAGAACAAATACAGCTATTCCCGACAGGGAGCCAAGGCGGTCTGCATGTATGTCATAGACAACGAAATTGCCCAGCAGTTTGCCGGGGACTGAGGGCAAGATACGGCGTCTCCTGGCAACTAGAGTGGTACTGCATTCCCGGTTTCCAGGATCAGTTGAGCAAGGTCGGGGCTGTGCCCCGCTGCATGGTTACGGCTCCGCCCGTCCTGCTGCTTATCCAGTCGACGATATCAGCGAAGACAGCCGTTGCCTGGAGGTCCCGCAAAAGCATGTGGTAACCATTTTCGTAGAGGATCAGTTGCTGTGTCCCGTCAGTTCTGTTTGGAAGACGCTGGTAGAATGACATGACAGGTACACGGGGAATGATTTCGTCTTTCTGGCCATACAGAACAAGAGTGTCGCCGTGCAGCGCCCCGGCAGATGCATAGGCCTGGTCCATGAGATTTACCAGTCCATAGAGTACCTCGACTCGTGTTTCCTTTATTACCAGCGGGTCTCTTCCCATTTCCCTGAGCATTTCCGTATTGTCCGAGGCGACGACCCCAAGTGCCTTGCCGCTGAATTTCATCCAGGGGATCGTGTGGGCGCTTAACCAGAGGGCAAATCTCTGATAGAAAGGCATCTCGGTGCGTGCCCAGACAGCAGGGGAAACCAGGATTATCGCCGCAACCTCTTCCGGCCGGCAGGCAACCATCGCAACAATCGTTACGGCGCCGCCCATGGAGTCGCCGAGAACATAGAGGGGAACCTCCGGATGCGCTTCCTTTACCAGCTTGATGAACGCTGCCAGGTCATCTGCAAGCGTTTCTTTGCCGCTCCAGCGCCCCTTTGTTGTCGTCGCGCCAAAGCCCCTCTGGTCATAGGCATAAACCGCGAACCCACGGTCATTGAAATACCGGGCGCCGTCCTTTATGAAGTTGGAGTAATCATTCAGGCCATGAACCCCGATAATGACACCATCGAGTGGACCAGCCGGAAGCCATTTCCGCATGGGCAGCATGGAGCCGTCCCGGGTAGTGAACAGTGAGTTCGATATCTCGGCAGAGACATGTAGCGGTGAGCCGGATTTTACCAACTCCGACGAACATGAACACAGGGCGAAAAGCGCCGCAGCCAGCAGCCACAGGTGTGCAGCTCGGGTATCATTGGGGTATGGAATGAACATCAGGCCATGAACGGTAAACTCAATGCGGGGGACAGGACTCTTGGAGCTAGCATAAATCGAATTCGAGTAATTGACAATGCCAGGATTCATCACCGCCTGGAATTCAGAAAAAAACGCTGAGCTGGCCTGGCAGAAACGAACAGCCGCCGAGAGAATCTTCTCCAAGTTGACAGAAAAAGCCAGATCGGTCGTCCTCAGGCAGTGAACGTTTGAGTTGATCCACAAAGGATCGCTCTCCTTTTGTCTGCGGGGCACGGGAGACTGCTCGGCAGATTCCCCAGGGAACACGCTTTAATGGGTAAGAATGCTATCAGTTTCGTATTCATTTGTTATCCCTTTTCAACGCGGAGCTGACGTGTAATAGTATCTGGTGTGACGGGCCAGTGCGGCAAAAAAGGTGGTTGGCAAAGGAGGGACTGATATGCAGACGCTATTCGAGCACTCCGGAAACAGAACGTACCTGGATATTGGCAATCGACATGACTATCGGGAGTTTGATCTCCACCAGCTGATACAAACCTTCAGCGCATGGTATGAGCAAAAACTCGAAGAAAAAGGAGTCTTTCTTTCCACAAGAATAAGCCCGGAACTGCCTAAATGGTGTGAAGGTGATCCGCTGCTCATCGGCGACCTGCTCTACGACCTTGCAACCTACAGCTTCAGCCACCTCACCGAGGGCTGCGTTGTGCTTGATGTTGATGGCGAGCAGTCTGAGGAAAACTGGTGCCGTCTTTATTTCACCATTACCGCATCCGGGCTGGGAATTCCCCAACCGGCTGAAAACTGCCTTTTCCGCGCTCCAGCGTCAAGAAATAGAGAAGGAGATGGTCTGTCCGGTTCATCAAATCTCTACTTTGCCAAATTCATCGCCAGTATATTTGACGGCGATGTCAGAGTCCAGAACAGTTACGGCTTTGGTACCCGGTATCTCGTTGAGTTCTGCCTCCCCTGCGGGCCAAATTATCTTGACTGAACGGGCAGACGCCCCCCCACAAAAATAACTGGAAAAACCGAGGGTAGCTTTAACCTTGAAAGGAGCAGGCCAATGCAGGAAGGTATCGTGAAGTGGTTTAACGATTCAAAAGGGTATGGTTTCATCGAGCGGGAAGACGGCAACGATATTTTTGTTCATCATTCTGCCATAAAGGGTGAAGGTTTCAAGTCCCTGAAGGAGGGAGATCGCGTCAGCTTCGACATCATCGTCGGACAGAAAGGTGCCGCCGCAGACAACGTCAAAAAGCTTTAAAGAATCCTGCAGCAACACCCTGAAAAGGGTTCATCCGGATTACGCGTACCCTGCAGATTTTGATGGGGTAGAACCGGCGAAGACCATTGCTTCCGGATGCTGCTCTTCGTCCTTGTCGCCGTTCTACCACGGCTGACAGACAGGCCGTCCATGGCCTGCTGTCAGTTGCGGACCTCCTGTCCGCAACCCTTCGGGCCTGATGTGGTGCCACGGCGGGCCGCCGCGAGGCATCCTCCAGTAATGGTCTTCGCCTTCCCGGTTGCAGGCGAGTGCGCGTAATCCGGACGAACCCTGAAAAGTAACGAGCAGCACTCGGCCATCAAGGGGGAGGCCGCCGCCTGCCCCCTAGGCGATCAATGGTATCGCAGTTTGAATATCAGAGCAGCGCCGACAGACAATCTGAATGATCATATCTTTTCTCGATAAGGATTGCAGGTCAGAGATGGACATGGCGATCTTCTCACAACCCGTTCAGCCACGCTTCCCAGCCACATTTTCTCCAACCCTTTTCGTCCATGGGTACCGACGATAATAAGATCACCCTTCTCTTCCGTGGCGAAATCGATGATGGATTCAACGACATTTCCTATGCAAACCTTTCCTTCACAGCCCGCGCAGGTATTCCTGTTTTTCTCGACCAGCTGTTTCATTTTTTCTTCAGCCAGTTCAACCACCTCCGTTTGGAAGATGTTCATGGACGGGTACGAGTACTCAGCATAGCTGTACGGATTTTCCACCACATGAATAAATCGTATGGTGCCGCCGAGTTTCTTTGTTATGTACAGCGCAAATTCGACAAGATTTTCTGTATGCTCGAGAAAATCAACCGGCACGATTATGTTTTGAATCTCTTTCATGATCTCTTCCTCCCTTACATGACGTTAGATGTCGTAGAGCCGTTCATACCGGTTGCATTATGAAAGAAATCCTACGGACTTTCAATTGGGCAAAAATGGATACCTTTATGATAGTATTTATACCTTTTTTATCCAATTCGGTGTATCGTTTATCTCGCCCTGTCATACTGTCTACCCCAGAGTCGGGTGCAGGCCCGACACGGTTTGCTGCCCGCTGGAGGAATTACATGGATCAGTTCGATAACAATGATTCCCAATGGACCGCTCTGCAGGCATCGATTACTGAACTGAAGGATAGCGTTGACACGAAACCGGGCCAAATCTCTGGCGAGAAGATCATCCCGCTGCTTGCGGCGCTTCAGGATTATGCCGGAAGGCAGAGAAAGCTTAACAGACTGCTCAGGCGCTCACTCGAGGATATTCCCGTTGAGGATCTCTACCAGAAGTTTCTCGAGGACGTCCTCTCTTTTTCAGAAAGTGGAAGAAAACCGCAGGGACTGCTGTTTCTCGACGATGGCCGCCATCTTGTCATCAAGGCACACAAAAACATTCCGGAGAGCCTGCTTGCCCAATGCGCACGAATACCGTATGGCAGATGCTTATGTGGAAAAGCTGTTGCGGAAAAAAAAGTGATCTTTGCCGATTCGGCCCATCCTGACCATGAATTCTCCTCTGTCCGGCCCCATACTCATTATTGTATCCCCATCCTGAATGCATCCGCAGAGAGTCTTGGCTGCCTGACACTGTATGCCCACGAGAATAGTGCTCACAACAGCGCTGTTGAAGAAATGCTTGGAGCCGCTGCGCAGATAATTGCCGCTGTCATCATGAGAAAAAATACCGAAAACAAGTTAAGAGAGCGGAAAGAACTGCTTTCTTCCATCTATACCTCTGCAGACAGTATCGGCCTCATTGTAACCGAACTCGATGACAATGATGCCAGGATTGTCCAGTTCAGTCCCGGTGCGGCAAAAATGTTTGGCTACAGTGAAGAAGAAATAGTCGGCAAATCGTTATCTATACTGTACCGGGACGAAGACAGAAAAAACCTTCCCAAACGGGTTCAGCAACTCCGTCTCGGCAGAAAGGTCCATTCCATTGACCGGGTCATGCGCCGGAAAAACGGCAGGGACTTTCCCGTCGTTGTCTCCCTCACTCCGTTAGCGGATAATGACGGCAGGATTTCACGGACCCTTGGGGTCTACAATGACATATCCGAGCTGAAAAAGAGTCAGGAAAAGCTTGAAGAGCTCAACAGTGCGCTTGAGAAACGGGTCATGGAAAGAACCCGGGAGCTGCAGTTCGCCCAGCAGCAGGTACTTCACGTAGAAAAACTGGCAGCAATCGGTCAACTTTCAGCATCCATTGCCCATGAATTCAACAACCCGCTCCAGTCCGTCATGTCAGTTCTCAAAGGGGTGTCAAAACGCGGGGAATTTGAAAAAGAAGACTTTGACCTCATTCAGTCAGCCTGCGGGGAGTGCAGCCGGATGGCAACCCTGATCAGGGACTTGCAGGATTTCAACAGGCCCTCGTCAGGAAAATATTCCTGGGTTAATATCAACCAGATCTTTGAATCGCTGCTGCTGCTTTACAAGAGCGATCTCCGCAAGAAAAACATCCATCTTGTCAAGAGGTTTGCCGATAATCTGCCGGCAATCTCGGTAATCGCGGACCAGATCCGCCAGGTCATCCTGAATTTATTGAACAATGCCCTGGACGCCTGTGAAAACGGCGCGACTATCTCTGTTGAAACAAGAGCGCATAAAGGCGGTATCCAGATCATAATCGCCGATAGCGGGTGCGGTATTCAGGCCGAACCTCTTACGAAAATCTTCGAGCCGTTTTTTACGACCAAGACACCGGCGACAGGCACAGGACTTGGACTTTCAGTGTGCTATGGGATCGTCAAAGGTCACGGCGGCACGATCACTGTCGACAGCGAACCGGGCAGAGCCACCTCATTTACCGTTACCCTGCCGGGAAAAGGGACACAATGAAAAGACCGATAAAAATACTGCTGGTTGATGATGAAGAAATTATCCTGGCAGTTTTAGCCAGGGAACTGAGACTGAAGAATTATGAGGTGAGCATCGCAGCGGGCGGTGAGCAAGGGTTGACGATGCTCAGGTCTTCTCGTTTTGATGCGGTCATTACCGACCTGGATATGCCGGATATTGACGGTATTTCGGTGTTGAAGGTCTCAAAACAACAGGCACCCGAGACCTGCGTGCTTATCCTGACCGGATATGCTGACCTGAACTCCGCCATCGATGCCCTGCGCCTCGGCGCCGATGATTACCTGACAAAGCCATGCGACATTGATGAGCTGCTCTATCGCCTGGATCGGTGCCTGGAAAAAAAACATCTCCTCACCCAGCTCAAACAGCGGAATGCACTGCTCCAGAAAGAAATCAAGAAACGCGAGCAGTATGAACAGGCTCTGAAGAAGAGCAAGCAGCGCTTCAAACTGGCGCTGGAGGCATCTCTTGGCGGGATATGGGACAGGGACCTGGTCAACGATCAGGTTTATTTTGGTGAAAACTGGCATAAAAGCCTCGGTTACAGTGACCAGGAGAGCCTGAATGGCGCGTCGAGTATCTGGGAGTCGCTCGTCCACCCCGACGACAGGCATCAGGTCATTACCGCCCGCAATGATCATTTCGACGGCAAAACAGCGCATTACGAGGTCGAGTATCGGATCAAAGACAAGAAAGGCGAATGGCAGTGGATCCTGTCAAGAGGAAGGGTGACCGAGCGCAACGACGAGGGAAAACCGACCAGGGTACTCGGCACCCATACAAACATTAACAGAATGAAAAGCGTCGAGAGTGAAATGAAAGCGGTCCGCTCAACGCTTGAACAGAGGGTAAAAGAGCGAACCGCAGAGCTTGAGGAGACAAATATTGCCCTCGGTGTTCTGCTGACCAAGCGCGAACGTGACCGGCAATCGCTCGAACAGCAGATTCTCTCAAACGTTGCCGAACTGATTGTGCCGTATCTGCAGAAGCTCTCGGCGAGCAGACTGACAAGCGAACAGGATTTGTTCGTATCCATCATAAGCTCAAATATCAATGAACTGACCTCGTCGCTCACCCAGAACATCGCAGCAAGATTTACACGCCTGACACCGTCAGAAATTCAGGTCGCCAATCTCGTGAAACTGGGAAAAAGAACAAAAGAAATTGCCGATATCATGCGTCTTTCTCCGGGAACAATTAATATACATAGAAAAAACATCAGGAAAAAACTCGGCCTGACCAATCAGAGGGTAAACCTCCAGACTGTTCTCTCGTCCTATTCATAATCACACCTGTCGAATGCTGTTCAAACTCAAAACGAGCCGTCCGGTATCTTTTTTGTATGCAAATAGGTACAAAGTATATCCATTGTATAATCAAATGTTCTCCATTGATCTTCAGACGCACTCTGCCCATAATAGCAACGAGCAACTGAAATTATATGTAAAAAAAACAGCAGGCAATGCGAAAAACGCAACAGGATAGAACAGCTACCTTAATGCAGTTTATCAACATATTTTTTCATACAATCCAATGACAAGAGGCGTTTCGATGAAGATAGACGGTGTAAGACTGCGGGCGAAGCAGCTGGGTATTACAATTTTCAGGCGGAAAAAACAGGATATCATCAGAGATATCCAGAGAGAGGAAGGCAATACGACGTGTTACCAGGACGATACAATTATTTATTGTGATCAGTTTAACTGCTGCTGGCGCGATGACTGCCGGCCGGCAGACGAGAAAGCGGAAACGTAACCAGAGTTCATTGTGAGGTGGAACATGCTTAAGGACAAGAAAGAAGGGAAAAAACAGATACAGAAATCGCAGGCAGACCAGGTTGTAATAAATCCAGGTGATGAATGGCCACTGACCAGGAAAAGCATACTTGAAGAGATGGAATCGTTCTTTGAGAACCCATTTCAGATGGGCTGGTGGCATCCATTTCAAATGATGAGACCGTCTGCACGAAAGGTAAGTCCGCCGTTTACCGGTAAAATTCCGCGGGTCGACATTGTCGAGGAGGATGAGCAGTTTGTGCTCAAAGCTGAACTGCCCGGCGTCGACAAAAAGGACATCAAAATTTCAGTTGCCAAAAACAGCGTATCCATTGAAGCTGTGACCAGCCAGGAAGAAAAAGAAGAGAAAGGCAGTTATTTCCACCAGGAAATCTCCCGTGGCTCATACAGCCGTTCTCTTACCTTACCGGCGAATGTGATAGAAGACAAGGTCAAGGCACAGTTCAACAATGGAGTGCTCACACTGACCCTGCCCAAGCTCGAAAAGACTAAGCGCACCGAAGTAAAAGTTGAATAGCGTGTCTTTTCAAAAGAATCGGCCTCAGGATACTCAGCTGCGCAAATACCGGCCACCTTGGTCTTTACCCTGATATCAGGCAGGGCCGCCGGTAACATGGTAAAGGCCTTTCCCGTTGCTGATCGCATTACCTTGGGCAGGCATAAAAATAGTTTCATCCGGATAACGCCTACCTAAAACAGGAATGGGGCGAGTGAATGTCCCCTCCCATCTGGTGGTGCAAAACAGCGGAGCCGGTCGCGGAATGCAGCGGCGAGCAACGGGCATCTGCTGGACAACTCATTGATGACTGTCGCAGTCAGTACTTGTTCGCCGGAAGAGCCAAAAACAACCCAGAAACCGACTATTATGGGGATAGCAAATCTGCATAACCTTTTCGCCCCTGATTCAATCGCGGTAATCGGAGCAAGCGAGTCGCAGGGAAGTATCGGTACGGCCTTGATCAGCAATTTGCTTGAAGGCGGATTTGAAGGTCGTCTTCTGCCGGTAAATCCGAAGTATTCCCAGGTCAGAGGACTGGAAGCTGTCCATTCAATCAGCAAAGCCGCCCGGATCGATCTTGCGGTCATCGCCGTACCAATCAAACAGGTGCCGAAAATACTGGAAGAATGCGCTGAAGCAGGGATCAAGGCAGCCATAATCATTTCCGCCGGCGGCAAAGAGACCGGTGTCCAGGGCCTGCAAATGGAACAGGAGATCAGAAGCGCTGCCTCACGCGGTAAAATCCGAATTCTTGGCCCTAACTGCCTCGGCCTGATGGTGCCGGCGGCAAAACTCAATGCCAGTTTTGCCGCCGGAATGCCCAGCAGCGGCAACATCGCCTTTGTCTCGCAAAGCGGCGGAGTCTGCACCGCCATCCTCGATCACTCCTTCAAGGAGAAAATTGGCTTCAGTCACTTTGTCAGCATTGGTTCCATGCTCGATGTGGATTTTGGTGATGTCATCGATTTTCTCGGCCATGATTCGAAAACCAGGAGTATTCTCCTGTACATTGAGCACCTCACGAACATCCGGAAATTTATCAGCGCTGCACGTGCTGTATCACACCTCAAACCCATCCTCGCCCTGAAGGTAGGAAGGAGTCAGGCAGGTATTCGGGCTGCGGGTTCGCATTGCGGAGCATTGGCAGCAGAGGATGCCGCTTATGATGCTGCCTTTAAGCGGGCAGGAGTTATCAGAGTCAGCAACACGGAAGAACTGTTTGATATTGCCGAGCTGCTCTCCAAGCAGTCACGAACGTCAGGGTCCCAGATGGTGGTGATTACCAACGCCGGCGGTCCGGGAGTCATGGCAGTAGACGCAATGGAAAACCATGGTGTTGTTCCGGCATCCCTCAGTTCAACGACAATCTCCGCCCTGGCAGAAATCCTTCCACCATATTGGAATCAGCGCAATCCGGTGGATATCTATGGAGATGCTTCTCCGGATCTTTATGCCCGGACAATGGAGATCGTTGCAAAGAATGAGCCCCTTCACGCGCTGATGGTGATCCTTGCACCGCAGGCCCTGACAAGCCCGATGGCCGTTGCAGAAATACTGGTCGACACATTCCGGGGGCAGCGTCTGCCCGTCTTCGCAGTCTGGATGGGCGGCAGGGACGTGGAATCTGCGGTAGCTTTTCTCAATGAATCCTCCATTGCCACCTATACTACCCCGGAACGGGCAGTCCAGGCTTTTGCGTACATGGTTCAGTACAGCCGCAACCTTGAAATGATCAAGCAGATCCCGCCCCGGTTAACCCACCATTTGTCGTTTAACAGACAAAGCGTCCAGGACATCGTCAAATCCGCTGACCTGACGTCAATGAATTTTTTAAGCGAGCAGCGCTCAAAGGAAATTCTCAGTGCCTACGGGATAACGGTTAACCCCTCTCTTACCGCTGATTCTGCTGACGCTGCCGCTGCCGCTGCCGAACAGATTGGCTGGCCTGTCGCCCTGAAAGTCCTGTCGGAGGATATTACCCACAAAAGTGATGCCGATGGGGTGCAGCTTGATTTACGCACTCCTGCCGAGGTCAGAACAGCGTACGAGAGAATAGTGACAGGAGCAAGCCATTACGACGCCACAGCCCGCATTAATGGCGTAACGGTTCAAACCTACATCCCTCACCCGGATTACGAATTACTCATGGGGGTGAAACGAGATGAAATCTTTGGCCCACTGCTGCTCTTTGGAATGGGAGGCGTGTTTACCGAGGTCATACATGACCGGGCTGTGGGCTTGCCGCCTCTTAACCAACTGCTGGCAAAGCGCCTCATCGAGGAAACCAGGGTATTCAAACTTCTTCAGGGCTACAGGAACAGGAAGCCTGCAGACCTCGCCGCCCTGGTAACGATGCTCCTGCAATTGTCCCAGCTGGTTGTCGATATCCCGGAAATCGCTGAGCTGGACATAAACCCGGTTCTTGTAAAAAACGGCAGTCCTGTTGTCGTCGATGCCAGGCTGCTGTTGCGTTGGAGCACAAAACCCTCGCCCCTGCACCTTGTTATCAGCCCGTATCCTTCCCATTACGAGATAGATACCGTTGCCAGGAACGGTCTGCCTCTAAAGATTCGCCCCATAAAACCTGAAGATGCCGAACTGTTTATCGAACTTTTTGGTACCTTGTCCCCATCAAGTGTCTATTTCCGTTTCTTTCAACACGTCAGGGAACTGAGCCCCGCAACAGTGGCAATGCTGACCCAGACAGATTATGACCGCCACATGGCGCTCGTTGCCCTGGACCGTTCCACCAAGGCGGAGAAAATGCTCGGCGTGGCGAGGATTATCGCTGATCCTGACATCACCCACTGTGAATTTTCCATCATGATCGGAGATCAATGGCATGGACAGGGAATTGGTGCTATGTTATTGTATTATCTCCTTAAGGTTGCCAAACAACAGGGGGTCGAGTCTCTTTGGGGCATTGTTTTGCCTGAAAACACTGGTATGCTTCGCTTAGGAAAGAAAATCGGCTTTCAGGCACGATTTGACCGGGAGGAAGGTGCATACAGGCTGAACATCGACCTCAAGGGGATCAAACTAGATAAAGATGCCGAGTATACAGGTGTTTCTTCGGCAGTGTCGCCTGTGTAATTTTACTTGTAATTTTAACAAACGGATGCCCGGATGAAATTTCATTTTCTCGTCACCATTAGCAACGATGTCAGGCACCTGTTCGGACTGCGATTTATCTGCTCATTTTTCAATGATCTGACAGACGATTACCAGATTACCCTGTTTCATGTCAGCAGCAGCGACAGAAACGATATGAACCGGGCGCTGGGTAACATGTGGAAAAGGCCGGGAAGAGACGTGGATTTCCAGCTCACTGCCGGAGCTCGAAACGCGATTAACTCATCGAGGGACCTGCTGTTGAACAGGCAGATGCCTAATGAGCGGATATTGACGAAAACCTATGCCGAGCACTATGGCAAAACCGATGACATCCTCAAAGAGGGTGAGACGGGACTGTATGATGCGATCATTCTCGGCAGACGGGCTTCTTATGCCCTGCAGTGGATGTTTGAAAATCCGGCCGATGAAACCGCGCAGACCATTGTCAAAAATCTCTATAGTATTCCGGTATGGATCTGTCCGGAGCTTGAAGCAGAGAGAAAAAATGTCTTGCTCTGTCTTGACGGATCCCAGAATTCATTGCGTGCCGCCGATCATGTCGGCTATATCATCGCGGCCGAAACTCACCAGTCTGTCACCCTGTTTCATGTAGCGTCTCCAGACAGCACCGCATCTGCAGATGTCTTTGCAGATGCTGAAGGGATTCTGCTCAAACACGGTGTTGACAGCAATCGACTCCGGCGTAATTCAGTTCGTGGACGGAACATTGCAGCGACGATACAGGCCGAAGTAAACAGAGGTAAATATGCCGCAGTAGCGGTCGGCTTCCATGGGGAGCGGGAACAGAGCGCTGAGAGAGAAAAGATAGGCGGAAGCACGATCACCACGCTTATCAGCAATATGGAAAAAGCAGCGATCTGGTGCTGTCCTTAAGCGGGGCGCGGGTACTCCGACCTATCCAGACCCCAGGCTGTCACACCAGGGTGATGGTGTGACAGCCTGACACTGCTGCTGCCTGTCGACTAACCCGCGGTCACTGATTACATCTCGGGCGTAAATTCAACCCGTCTGTTTTTCTGACGATTTGCTTCAGAATCATTCGGGTATGCAGGTTTTGTCTCCCCATATCCAGAGACACTGAGGCGGTTTGGATCAACTCCGACCTCGTTTACCAGGAAGTCCCTGACAGCCTGTGCACGTCTTTCAGAGAGCTTCTGATTGTAGCTCTCAGGCCCCATGTCACAGGTGTAGCCTACGATCTCAACCGTCATCGTAGGATACGCATCAAAAACCTTTTTTGCATCCCTGAGAGCAGGTTTGTATTCCTCACGAACAATGGCTTTATCAAAATCAAAGAGGAGTTTCGACGGGTGGGACCAGCAGCCTCGCTCATCGACCATGATCCCCTTTGGCGTGCCTGGGCAGGCGTCTTTATCATCAGTCACGCCGTCTCCGTCGCTGTCACCGGGCGCGGTAACCGCCTGCACAACAGGAGCCGGAGCAGCAACCATCGGCAGGTTATAGGCACTGAGAATTGTCTTCAACTCCTCACTGTTATAGGCATACTGGCTGACTGCAAAAACCACCGTCCCGTTTTTTACTGAGGCATATCGAACCTTACCCAACTTGGCAGTGACCTCATCGGGGTTCAACTCCAGCCCGTATGAAGTGAATATGGCGTGATAGGTTGCCGGCCGATAGGCATAGGCAGTCTTTCCGAAGACAACCTTGTCGCCTGCCGATTTGGCATAGGTTGACGGCGCTGTGTTACCCGCCCCGGGTGCCAGACCCAGGCCGTACGCTTCCAGTACAGCATTGAATTCTTCCGCAGTGTAGGCAGTATTATTGCTGCCCCATGGAATCGTGGCACCTTCCGGCGGCTCTATGGCCAGTGCCGGAGCGCTCATGAGGCCGACAAGGCAAAGAAACAAAATTGTTTTTCTGATCATGGTAGCTTCTCCTCTTCATTAAGATTGCTGATAGAAATGTTGTATGGAACTCATGCCGATAGCTTTCTGGTGCGTATGCTGATACAGTTTTCAGAACGAGAAATGGGTAGACCGGGAACCAGACGCAGCCAATTACCCTAGACACTAATCAGCGGGCAACGGGCAGGCAAGGGAGACGCTCAAATAAATACCTGCTCCAGTCATCGGGGACAAAGAGAATGTCCGAAAACTCCGCCTCTTTTCTTTTGCCCGCAAAATTCAGGTAACGGTCAGTCTTCAGAGTGTCCGGATTCATGCACGGAGGGCCGGGGAAACACAGACCCCCTAAACAGTTAGGCTTTTTTCTTTGCTGTGCCGTCTTATTGTTACTCTCAGAAAAGACAACATTACGGAGGAAGTCGCTATGGGTAATACCGGAAATGGAGCAAAACAGATGTCTGGCAAGAACACCCGGCTGGCCAGGATCACCCTTGTCACTGTTTTTTTTATTTTTCTTGCAGCAGCTTTGTCAGTCCCCTTCTTTTTTGAAACAATGACTCTCTGGTACAAAACCGGCGCGGACAAGAGTCTTCTCCGCGCCGGCCAGCTGACCGGGATGTCCGCACTGGTCATGGTAATGCTGCAGATCATACTGGCAAACCCCGGTATCTGCCTTGAAAAACTTTTCTCAGGAGCAACGCTGGCACGATGTCACCGTATAAACGGCCTTGTCATCCTTCTGCTGGCCGCAGCTCATGTGGCCCTCGTTCTGCTTCCCGAGGGCTTGGCAAATCTTCCCATCGGTAAAAAATACTGGCCGGAAATGGTGGGTTTTCTTGTTTTAACCGCCCTGTTCTCTACGGTCATCACAACATACCTGCGAAAAGCACTGCAGACCGGGTTTGAACGGTGGCGTTTTGCCCACAGGCTCCTTGGGTACGGCGTGTTTGTACTGCTGCCCATCCATGTTGTGTTTGTCAGCGAGTCTTTTGAACAGGGCCTGCTCCGCAGCCTTCTTGTCTTTCTTATCGGCGCCCTGCTGCTCAGGGTTATTCTTGTTAAGGCCCTGTCACGCTTTAACCAATAGTCCTGTATTGAAACGGGTATGCCAGGATTATTCGAGGGCACGCTCCCCGAGGTTTCCGTAGCGGTGATAGTTGTCGCATATTGCCTGCTGCTGGAAGTACTGCAGCAGTTCCAGACGCCCGTCCATGTATACGGGTGTTCGAGATACATAAAAGCCTGTTTCCGCTGCCGCCCTGAATACTTTGAAGGGGACCCGATCGGGCGCACTGTAGCGGATTCTGCCAAGATCACCAAGCTGCCTGACCAGTTCATCATCACTCATATCTTCCATGGTGAGCCCGTCAAGAAACGCTTTACCATATCGACCTGCCAGGAAATCTGTCGCCTCGTTTGCCATTCCCTCTGGTTTGCTGAGCCTGACAGAACAACCCGCAATTTTTGCTGCACCAATGCGTGCAAGGGTCTCAAAAAGCGAATCATCCGGGTGCAGCCTGATCATCATCCTTTCTATCGGCAGGTATCTGAGAATGTTATCCTGCCCCCTGAGGTGGAAATAGTCTTCCTCGAGCGAGAACTTTTCCTGCATGGCGTAGAGATAGCTCTCAATCGCCCGAATTGTTTTATAAATCTCTTTTTTCAACGGCTGCAACTTATTCCATTCAATGAGCAGCCGCCATTCGGCACTGCGCCGCAGCAGCGAATGGTCTTCCTGGATGACCCCGGTTTGCGGGTAGCTGGTTTCTGACCAGTTCATGAACTGGGCGACATAATCGGGGCTTCCCGCCTTCAGACCAGGGCCAAGCGCAGATTTCCCCATTCCCCCGAATGGCTGGCGGAGTACGATTGCTCCGGTAGTTCCCCTGTTGATATAGAGATTACCGGCAAATACCCTCTCTTTCCATTTGAGCTGTTCACGCTTGTCGAGGCTTTCCAGGCCGCTGGTCAAACCGTACCCGGTCTGGTTGACCAGGGAGATTGCCTGATCAAGATTATCGGCACACATGACGCCAAGCAGCGGCCCGAAAAATTCGGTCATGTGAGTATAACTGCCTGGTCGAACACCATACTTGATACCGGGTGACCAGATATGGGGATTATTATCCACCATTTCGGGTTTCAGCACCCATTCTTCACCAGGCTCAAGAGAACTCAAGCCTTTTTTCAGGTCACCGCCCGGCGGTTTAATCAGGGCGGCCATCTTGTTGCTGAATTTCCAGCATGATCCGACCTTCAAGGATCTCGCGGCGTCAACAAGCTGGCTTCTGAAATGAGGATCATCATAGATCGTTTTTTCAAGAATGAGCAGCGAGGTCGCACTGCATTTCTGCCCGCAGTTGCTGAAGGCCGAGTGAATAACGTTCTTGATCGCCTGGTCACGGTCAGCCATGTCCGTGACAATCGTTGCATTCTTGCCGCCTGTTTCGGCGGCCAGGTAGACGTCCGGACTCTCTTTGAGAATAGAAATCCCGGTATCGGTTCCCCCGGTCAGAATGATAAAATCAATATCCTCACTCGATGTCAGGACCGGGCCGACATCGACTCCCGAGCAGGGGACAAACTGGAGGGTATTCCGTGACACGCCGGCGCGCCAGAAACACTGGCAGAGTTCCCAGGCCGACAGCACCGCATCGGAAGCAGGCTTGAAGATGACGGTATTTCCTGCAGCAAGGGCGGCAGCGATTCCCCCGCAGGGGATTGCCAGCGGAAAATTCCAGGGTGAGATGACAAGACCAACTCCTTTTCCCGCTGCAGCTAGGTTCCCGCGTTCGCTTAACTGCCTGACGGAGAAAGGATAAAATTCTGCGAAATCTATCGCCTCCGAGACTTCCACATCAAGTTCCGTAAAAATCTTCCCGGTGTCCGCTGCCGCGGCGCCGATCAGGTCACCCCGCGTTTTTCTCAGCTCCAGCGCCGCAGCCGCCAGCACTTCATGTCGGCGACGGTGCGACAGCTCTCTCCAGCCATCCGGGTCCTGTTTTGCAACCCGAAGGCTCTCGTGAGCATCTTCCTCCGAGGCCAGGTGATATCGTGCCACACAGACCTGCCTGTCGGGCTGACACGAATCCAACACCTCTTTTTTACGCCGCTCTCCGCGCAGTTCTTTCCCGCCGATAACCACCGGAATATCAGCAGGCTCATCGGCAGCAGATTTCATCCACCGGTCCCGAATCGATTCAGCCCACGCCCTGTTTGGTGCCAGCGACCAGTCGGTATCAGCTTCGTTGGTAAATGTATTGGTTTTTAATGGAGAAACATATCCGTTGTACGTCTCTTCTGTTCTGTCCTGAATCCTGTTGGGAAAATTCTGCGCCTGCTGCTGCTGCTGACAGGATTCGAGAAATGTTTGTTTGAGATAGCGCCACTCGTCTGACCCCACGGTCAGGTCCGGCGAGTATCTGAGAAAATTTTCAGCAGAGGTGTTCTCGTCAAGGCGCCTGATCAGATAGGCTATGGCATTTATGAATTCTTCCTTGGAGGCAACGGGAGCATAGAGCAAAACATCACCCGAGGTCTCCTGCAATGCCCTCCTGACATGATCCGCCATTCCTTCGAGCATCTCGAAATAAAAATACTCGGTAACCCCGTTCTCTTCAGCGAGTACCGAAGCGTATGCGAGCTCAAACAGATTATGAGAGGCAATGCCCAGATTGACCGCTTTGATCCGTTCCGGATCCATCCCGTAGGTGACCATTCGTTTGTAGTTGGCATCAACTTCAAGCTTGTTGTCGTAGGGGGCCAGAGGCCAGTTGAAAAGCGAGGACTCGACCTTCTCCATTTCCATGTTGGCGCCCTTGACAATCCTCAGTTTGATCGGTGCGCCTCCATCGGCAACCCGCTTCTTCGCCCAGTCTGTCAATCTCTGCTGCATCCTGAAACTGTCCGGCAGATATGCCTGCAAAACGATCCCGGCTGAATAGTTCCTGAATTCAGGCTGCTCGAGCGCTGACACGAAGGCCTGATAGGTTATTTCCAGATCGCGGTACTCCTCCATGTCGAGATTGACGAACTTCGCAATGCGGTTTCCATCCTGGCGGATGAAATAATGCGTTTTGGCTGCCCGGTATATTTCAGACAGGCGCTCCTTAAGAATTGTAACCGTTTCCTCAAAGGCAAGTGAATTGATCTGTGAATAGATCGTGGAAATCTTGATCGAGATGTATTCGATCGCGGGGTCTTCCATGTCTTTTTTATAGGTGGCCAGACGATGGGCAGCCTCTGCCTCCCCGAGAACGGCTTCTCCGAGATGGTTGATGTTCATCCGGATTCCCTGTTCCTTTCTCTTCTGCAGGTGGGCATGCAGCTCTTTTTGTTCTCCGGGGATAATCGCCCGGCTGCTCGCGTTCCGCATCTGCTCGATCATACGGGGAACGGCAAAAGAAGAAAAATGTTTTCCGACGCCGACAAACATCTGGATCAGCAATTTTTCCACCCTGCTGAAAAACTCCGGAACCCCCTGCTCCTCCATCAGGTTGCTGATCTGGTCCGCGACCCGTTTGGGATCATGCGAGCGGAAACTCTGATCGATCATTTTTGAGAGCAGAACCTTGTCCTGGGGATGCGTAAGCAGCCGTTTCATCTGCTCCTGGATGTTCCTCTCTTCCCTGGTGAGCAATTCGTTGGCTCGATTCTGCCAGGTTTCGGCCAGGGCAACCGCTTTGTCGAACACCTTCTGAGTTTGTTGCGTTTCCATCATCGTCTCCCTGCAAAAATGGTTGTCTTCTGGTTATTATAATTATTGAATCGGTATAATTTTTCTTTTTTTCCGCTCCATGTACCTGCTGAATTTTCTGACGTGTTCGCTGGCGCGAGATGATGCGGCCTCTTCCTCACCGTTTTTTATGGCCTCGATTATCTGTCCCAGATCCCGGTAATTCTCCTCCATCTCCTCCGTGCCGACGCGCAGGAATGTATCGTAATAGCGCTGGATATTGTCATGAACGCTGCTGAGGATGAAAACGTACAATGGGTTTCCGGCGATTCGGGCAATTTCGGTATGGATTCTTTCGTCGATTCTGACAAAATCACTCCAGCCGCTTGTTCCCGATTTGCGAAAATCGTCTGCCTTTGCCAGGAGTCCATATAATTTTATTATGTCAACACTCGAGGCCCTCTGTGCGGCAAGCCTGGCAACGCTGCCTTCAACGCCTTCCCTGAACTCGGCAAGATGAGCCAGGGAAATCGTCTGCGAGCGAATGAGCATCGCCAGGTTCTCGGCCATGAGTTCAGCATTGGCGTCCTTTACGTAGGCCCCACCGTTTACTCCCAGTCGTATTTCTATGAGGCTTTTCTGCTCGAGTATTCGCAGGGCCTCCCGCAGTGTTCCCCGGCTCGTCTGAAACATCTCGCACAACTCGCGCTCGGCAGGCAGCCGCTCTCCGGCGCCTATGCGAGCGTCGAGAATCGCCATTTCAATCTGCTCAACGACATCCTGGAAAATTCTGTTTTGCTTGGCTTTTTTGAAATTCATGGCTTCATGTCCCGGACACTGACAGGGCAACTGTATTATTATAATGGTTTGACCATTGATGATACGCTATAATCACCGGCTGAGCAACAGGGAAAATGGTTTAGAACAGCTTGCTGCCGATCTTTGCCTCTGCCAGAGGCGAAACAAAGGTCGCCTCCCCGCTTTCTGCCTTTGGAAACTGGACCCCGATAATCAGCACCTCTGAAATCACCGGACCCATCTGCCTTGGTGCAAAATTCAAGACACCAAGTACCAGCCTGTTTTTAACCTCGTCGGCGGGATGACGGGTAAACCGCCCATAACTGACTCTTTTGCCGTACTTGCCAAAATCGACCAGCATCCGGTATGTCGGCTTATGGGTCCGTTTTTCCAGTTCAACCTCGATCACTCTGCCAACCCGAATGTCTAGTTTTGCAAAAGAGTCCTCAAAATCGACAACTGCCTTTAACTGATGTGCCATTTTCTCCTTCCTTTCTGTGCAAAGATAATCTCCGCCATGAAACATGGCCAGGCGCTGGCGAAACAAGGAGTAACAAAACCACACTTTCCAGAGAAATGCACACGGAACGCAATTATTTCAAGACAGATCGGTATACTGTCCCCGGAATTAAAGGAAAACAAGCTGAAAACAATTGTGGATTGCGCTCGTTTCGACTATCGTTCAGGACAGTGACAAGGAAGCAGAGGACAATTAATTTTATATTAAATCAAATAGTTATGAACATATGACACGATTCAATTCGAATACAGCACTGACTGCTGCTGCGTGTGGAGTTTTTCTGATCCCGGCACAGGGCGGAGCCGAAGCCGCGCCCGATGTATCTGTCAGCAGCGACATCGCCAACACATTGATGCCGGCAATCAACCTCATTTCAAAAAACCAATGGATCCAGGGCATCCTCGTCATTCTCATCACCTTCATGCTCGCTTCACTGGTAACCTGGCTGCTGTACAAAATGATCAACAGCGTTACGAGAAGGACAAATTTCATACTCGATGACAAGATCGCCATCCTGCTGCGCCCGCCGCTCTATTATACCCTTGTCGTCCTCGGCATTACGGCCGGTCTTGAGCTGATGCCACTGTCAGATAACGTCCGGCATGTGACCCAGAGAGTTATCCAGACGCTCAACGTCCTCGTCTGGCTCGTTTTTCTCATCAGGCTGTCGACGCTGCTGCTCAACCGGATTGCCGGGCTCAGCCACAAGTATACCTTTATCCAGCACCGTACCGTCACCCTCTTTGACAATCTGGCCAAGATCGTCATTTTCGGCGCCGGTATATATTTCGTTTTCGTGATCTGGAATATCGACATGACCGCCTGGCTGGCATCAGCCGGGATTGCCGGCATTGCCATCGGCTTCGCGGCAAAGGACACGCTTTCAAACCTCTTCAGCGGGGTTTTCATCATTGCCGATGCACCCTACAAGGTCGGCGACTATGTTGTTCTTGACAAAATCGGCCGGGGGAAAGTGACCAATATCGGACTCCGCAGTACCAGGATACTGACACGAGATGACATTGAGGTTACCGTGCCGAACTCGATCATCGGCAATTCAACCATTATAAACCAGTCGGGCGGACCGAACGAAAAAATGCGCGTGCGCCTGAAGATCGGTGTTGCCTACGGCAGCGATGTCGAAAGGGTGAGCAAACTTCTGCAGAAAATTGCCGATGAGGAACCGCAGGTTTGCGCGACACCGGCGCCCCGGGTCAGATTTCGCCTTTTTGGTCCATCGAGCCTTGATTTTGAACTTCTATTCTGGGTGGATCATCCCGAACTTCGGGGACGCGTGCTCGATGCCCTTAATACCAAGGTTTACAAGATGCTCAACGAAGAAAGCATTGAAATTCCCTATGCAAAGCAGGATATATACATAAAAGGGCTGCCTGAACAGCTCGCCGGCCTGTCGGCAGACAAGAACCGACAGGCAGCAGAGCGGCCTGAAGACAACGGAACTACGCCCACGTAGCCGGTTAACGACTATCTTTTTTTCGAATCTTCACCCACGATGAAACCTTTTAGCCTCAAACCGCTGCCCAGGATTGAACTCGGTGCAGATGTCATTGAAAATCTGCCGGCTCACATCAACGTTTACGGCAGCAGGGTTCTGCTGCTGAAAGGGAGCAGCTCGCTGGAGCGCAGCGGCAATGGAGCACGCCTGCGTTCGCTGCTGAAAACAGCCGGGGTGGAAGTATCCATGGCTGCTGTCAATCACGAACCGACGCCGGCGCTGGTTGATTCGATAGTGACTGATCATGCTGATCAAAGGATCGAGGTTGTCGTCGCTGTCGGCGGGGGAAGTGTTGTCGATGCCGGCAAGGCGGTATCGGCGATGCTTCCTGACGGCGAACCGGTAACAGGTTATCTGGAGGGAGTCGGGACCAAAAAACCAACCGGCAGGAAAATCCCCTTTATCGCCATCCCGACGACCGCGGGGACCGGCAGTGAGGTGACCAGCAACGCCGTGATCAGCAAGGGTGGTGAGCACGGTTTTAAAAAATCCCTTCGTCACGATAGCTATATCCCCGATGTTGCACTTGTCGATCCCGTGCTGATGTGCTCATGCCCGCCGCCTGTCACCGCCGCCTGCGGTATGGACACCTTCTCCCAGCTGGTTGAAGGGTATCTCTCAACAAAAAGCTCACCGCTCACCGGGGCAATTGCCTGGACAGGCATCAAATCTGTTTCTCGAGCGCTTCTCACGGCCTATGAAAACCCTGCTAATCTGGACGGACGCAGCCGTATGGCCCTTGCTTCACTCTGCTCGGGAATTGTGCTGATGAATGCAGGGCTGGGGGTCATTCACGGGCTCGCCCCTGCTCTTGGCAGCATTTTTGCCATACCGCACGGCGTTGTCTGCGGAACCCTGATGGCTTCTGCCAATGACATAATCCTGGAAAAGCTGGAAAAAGAACAGCCCGACAGCCCGGCGCTGCGTAAATACAGTCGACTCGGACAACTGTTTTCGCCCGAAAAAGACCGCGGTGCTGACTATTACCGGAAAGCATTTATCACCTGTCTCTATGATCTCACCGCCCGGCTTGCCATTCCCGGCTTGTCACACTATGGTGTGGGAGCAGCAGATATCGACACGATCGTTTCGAGCGCCGCCAACAAAAACAACCCGACAGTCCTCAGCGCCAAGGAGATCAGGAAGCTGCTGGAAAGAAGGCTCTGAGCCTTTCCCAGCTCGGCTCGCACCGGCGAAAGTGGTTCCACCACCCATTATTATATCGTAATTATCATTGAAAACGGTCATCTTGTGAAAAATAAATTATCCTGATCAGCACTAGCAATCCTATAACTATCACCGTGTCTCCACCCCGATCTACAAAATATACCAGCCAGCAGAACGAATCACCGGAACAGCTCGAACCGGTGGGTTTTCCGTCCCTCTGGAAGCTGCTCTCCCCGCAATTCAAAAAGCATCGTCTGCGTCTTTTCGCCGGCTTTGCCGCCCTGCTCAGCGTCGATTTCCTGCAGCTGATCATTCCCAGAATCCTGAAATACGGCGTTGATGCCCTCACTGAAAACAGGGCGACGAGCACGCTGCTGCTCAAACTCGGTCTGCTCATTGTCGCCATCGCCGTGCTGGTGGTGATCCTGAGATTCATCTGGAGAAATCTGATAATCGGATTTTCCCGTTATCTTGAAAGAGCCTTGCGCAACCGGATATTCAATCACATCATCACCATGGACCAGCCTTTTTTTGAAACGCGCACCACTGGCGATATCATGGCCCACGGTTCCAATGACCTCGGGGCAGTGCAGATGGGCTGCGGAATGGGCCTGGTCGCGGCGGCGGATGCCCTCATCCTCTCGATTGCGGCCATCGGTTTCATGATCCACATCCACCCCGGCCTCACCGCCATGGCCCTGCTGCCCATGCCGGTCCTTGCCGTTTCAACCAAGCTGCTTTCAAGCAGGCTGCACCAGCGTTTCAACAGGGTGCAGGAACATTTCTCGCTGATAACCGAATTCGCCAGATCCGCCTTGATCTCGGCAAAACTGAGCAAGGCCTACACGCTGGAGAACATCCAGGCAAACATCCTTGACCAGCTTGGAAAGTCCTACGTCAAGGCCAATATAGGCGTAGCGCTGGTACAGGGCGTCCTCTTTCCGGCGGCGACCCTGATCGGCAACCTCGGACTTCTCGCCATCCTCCTCTACGGCGGTCGGCTCGTGATCCGCGGGACCATCAGCATGGGTGACTTTGTTGCCTTCATCACCTATCTGCAAATGCTCATCTGGCCGATGATGGCAATCGGCTGGGTCACGAACCTGCTCCAGCGCGGCTTAACGGCTCTCAAACGAATTCACTCGCTTGTCTCCTCGGAACCGACCCTGATCGACCCACCCCGGCCAGCTCCGGTAGAAACCGACTCCCCGTCTTTTTCGACCAGACATTTATCGTTTTCATACCCTTCTTCGGACCGTAACCAGCTCGAAGATATCACGCTTGAGGTGAAATCCGGTATCATCGGCATTGCCGGCAGGACCGGCAGCGGCAAGTCAACCCTCTGCAAGCTGCTGCTCAGGCTCTACCCCGTTGCCGACAATTGTCTGTTCTTCGGCGATGCAGACGTCAACACCCTGGCACTCGATGATGTTCGCTCACAGATAGCCTATGTGAGCCAGGAACCTGTCCTTTTCTCCGATACGATCAAGGCAAATATCTTTTTTGGGGTCGGCGACATCGAGATGGAAGCAATTGAGGCAGCCGCTCGTGATGCCAGGATACATGACGACATACTCGGGTTTACCTCCGCGTACGACACCGTTATCGGTGAACGGGGCATCACCCTGTCGGGTGGGCAGCGCCAGCGCCTCGCACTGGCCCGGGCACTACTCTGCAACCGCCCAGTTCTCGTTATTGACGACGGCTTGTCCGCAGTTGACACGACCACGGAAAATGAGATTGCCGACATTTTGCGCAGCCGCCTTGCCGGCAAAACCGTCTTCATCGTCTCCAACCGCATAAAACTGCTGTCCCTGACCGACAGAATCCTGGTCCTCGAAGAGGGAAGGCTGGTTAATGAAGGTACTCACGAAACATTGATCGGGGAAAACGAATTCTATCACTCCATGTATGTAAAGCAGAAACAGAACGGCGAGCGAGACGACTGAGATGCGCAACTTCGGCTATAGCGAAAAAGACAGGAGCGCCTCACTCGGCGATATTCATCTCTGGCGCCGTATTATCAATAAATCAAGCAGATATGTCCATGCAATCGCTGCAGCGGTTGTCCTCTCGCTGATCGTCACCGGGGCAACGCTCGCTATCCCCTACCTGATGAAAAACGCCATCGACCTGTTCATAACCGCCAGCCAGTTGACCAGCAGCCTGCGGCTGGCAGGGATTACCAGCATAGCACTGCAGTTTCTCGCCCTCATCTTGATCATTTTCGCTGTCACCTTCGTGCAGGTCGTCCTGCTCGAATGGGTCGGCCAGTCGGTCATGCATCGTATCCGCATGGAACTGTTCCGTCACCTGCTGGACCTTGACCTTGCCTTCCTGGAAACCCAGCCGACCGGCCGGCTTGTTACCCGACTGACCAACGATGTCCAGAATATGCATGAAATGTTCACCTCGGTCATGGTAACGCTGTTTAACGATATCCTCCGCCTCGTCGGCATCCTCGCCGTTCTGTTCTTCATCAATGTGCGTCTCGCCCTGATGATGATGATTTTCGTTCCGCTGTCCCTTGTGGTGACCGTTGTTTTTGCGAAGCTCGCCCGAGAGAAATTCAGGGACATCCGCAGCCAGCTCTCCCGGATCAACAGCTTTATACAGGAATCTGTATCGGGGATAACGATCATCCAGCTGTTCGGCAGGCAGGCCGCCGCCAAAAGTCATTTCTCCGATCTCAGCCAGGAATATCTGCAGCGTACGCTCAAGCAGATCAGGCTCTTTGCGGCCTTCATGCCGCTTACCGAGCTGCTGAGTTCCACTGCTATCGGTTTGATTCTATGGTATGGGGGAACCGAGATCATCGGCAGAAACCTCACCATTGGTGAACTTGTTGCCTTTCTTGCCTACATGAGGCTTTTTTTCCAGCCGCTCAGGGAATTGTCGCAGAAATACTCGATCGTCCAGTCGGCGCTCGCCTCGGCTGAACGTATTTTCACCATGCTCGACAGAGAGCGGCAGATCAGAGAAGCGTCTTCACCGGTTTCCCTTGGCGATATTAAAGGGCGGCTCACCTTTGATCACCTGACGTTTGGTTACGAAGATGACAAACCGGTATTGCATGACCTTTCCCTGACTGTTGAACCAGGTAAAACCGTCGCCATCGTCGGTACGACCGGTTCCGGCAAATCGACGCTTATCAGCCTGCTGATGAGATTTTACGAGCCGCAGCAGGGAACAATTTCAATCGATGGCGTCACTATAGACAAACTGAGGTTGAAAGAGCTGCGTACCACGATCGGCGTCATTCTCCAGGATGTCTTCATCCTCCAGGACACGCTGCTGGCAAACATCGTCATGGACAGCGGCTGTTCCCGTGAGTATGTGCTGGAGGTTCTCCAACAGACGGGAATGTCCCGCTTTCTTGACCTGCTGCCGAACGGGTTGGATACCATAATAGGTGAAGGCGGCCATGAGCTTTCGACCGGGGAAAAACAGCTTCTTTCGTTCGCCAGGGTTTTGTGCCGGAATCCCAAAATCCTGATTCTCGACGAGGCGACGGCATTTATAGACTCGGTAACGGAAGATATCCTCGAACAGGCAATTGAAGACAGTTTTTCAGGGAAAACGTCTATTATCATTGCTCACCGGCTTTCGACGATCCGCAGAGCTGATCATATCATTGTCATGGACCATGGCAGAATCATTGAGCAGGGCAGTCATGGTGAACTCATTGCCCGCTCCGGGCACTATGCAGAAATGATCAAGCTTGATCTCCAGGATTAACGAAACGGTACACCCGTAAAAAAGGGGGTTCCGCTCATCTTTGATCCGCTTATCAGCGCCTGGGACAAGGCAGTTTACCAGAGACAAAATCTCCTGACAACTGACCGCCGAGCCCTGAACCTTCGCCTGCTCGGTCGCAGGCGAGCACGCTTCACCAGGATGATCATTATTTTATTGTCGGCCCCAACCCTGCCACGGTTGTCACGACCCTGTGCGGTCAATGATAAAAATCCGGTTTCAAAAGTTATGCTACGAAGTGGTATTTTTTGTTTTTTTTCGACTGGATAGCGTTATTGTGGTATATTTTTTTTTGACATTTCCAGCGAGACGGATTACCCCTATTTAAGCATTTTATTAATTTCAAGTGCTCATCTACAACCTCAGCCGAAAGACTGCCAAAATGAAGAATTTGAAAAGTATTGTTGCAGCCTCCTCACATCCTGTCATACTCCTCTGTGCCCTTCTCTTTGCAGTGCCGGCAATTGGTGATGAAACGGGCAAAGACTCCGGGAGATGGACACCAAAGGAAGCGGTAACCTTTGCCCTGAAAAACAGTCCGGACAGCCGAATTGCCGCCCAGCGTATCAATGCAGCAAGCGCCCGGCGCGCCATGGCAGAGTCGTCCTTCCGACCCCGCCTCAATCTCTCGGCGGGATATGATCAGACCAACAACCCGATGTATTCGTTCGGCAACATCCTGAACCAGGGAAATTTCGATCAGACAATCGACTTTAACAATCCCGGCAGGACCGACAATCTCAACCTCAAAGCTGAAATGCAGTATCGCTTCTATAATGGCGGGCGCGACCAGGCCGGAAGAGATGCGGCAGAAGCAACTCAGCTGTCCACAGAAATGGAGCGGGAGACAACCTACCAGCGGCTTGGTTACGAGGTTGTAAAAGCATTTCAGCAGATTGTTCAAGCCCAGGACCAGGTCGCCGCCAGAACCGCTGAGCTTGAAGCCATAAAAGCATCTCTCGATGTGGCCGTTGCTCGTTACGAGGCTGGAGAACTCCTGAAAGCCGATATGCTCAATTTTGAAGTGCAGAAGTCACGCGCGAGCGAGAACCTGATCGTCAGTCAGCACCAGCTTGAATTGTCGAAAAAGATTTTTCTCAACCTGCTCGGCCTTGAAAAAGGCGCCGTAGAAATCAGCAGCCGGACAGAAACCGGGCAGGTCGTCCCTGCTCCGGAAGGTTATCGACAGCGTCCTGAAATCGACGCCCTTCAGGCCCGGCTTGAACGGGCCGAAGCTGAACTTCAGCAGAGCGAGGGACAGAAATATCCGACCCTGGACGGCTTTGCCCGCTATCAATACGATCATGGGTTTATAGATGATGGTTCAGGGGATTCCTGGGCCGCAGGCCTCATGTTGAACTACAATCTTTACAATGGAAACTACACCGAGGCGGAAACGGCAGAAAAGAAAGCAGAACTCCAGAGCGTCAGGGAGCAGCTCGCCAAGATGGAGCTGGCGATTAATCTTGACATACAGGAAGCGGAACTCAATTACAACCAGGCTGTCGAGCGGCGGGCAGTCACCGAACAGATGGTCCAGGTCGCCGGTGAAAGTGCCCAGTTGAGCAGAGAACGATTCAAACAGGGACTCATCCTTTCCTCAGACCTGATTGATGTTGAGCTTCGCCTCACCGATGCCCTCGTGCGCCAGTCCGCCGCCAAGGCCAATTATGAAATTGCCATTGCCAATCTCAGGCGTGCAGCCGGCCTTCAACAATTTTCTCATACCACAGCAGATCTTTTGGAGGATCAACCATGATATCCCTTTATTCCCGTGTTACCGGTATCATATGTATCATTTTTTTTCTGATCGTCCTGAGCAGCTGCAAGTCCGAACATCCTGCCGCACAAGCACCCGAAACAGTTCTGTCGACAATTGCCGTCAAGACGATACGTGCAGAAGAAAGCTCCCCGGCTCGCCAGGTTGAAATCATGGGAACAGTACAGGCAGCAGAAAGCGCTTCAATCGCTGCAAAGATCAGCGGCAACATCACCGATATCCCAGTTAGCCCGGGTTCACGTGTCAAAGAGGGAGACCTGCTCGTCTCAGTCAGCGCCGGCGAAATTTCGGCAAAACTTCTGCAGGCCCAGGCCCAGCTCGAGCAGGCGACGAGAAACTATACGCGGGAACAGGGGTTGCTGAAGAAAAATGCCGCCACTGTTGAAATGGTAAAGACACTGGAAGAGACGAAAAAGATAGCTGAAGCTGTTTACAAGGAAGCGCGGACGATGCTGGACTACGCGACAATAACAGCCCCCTTTGACGGAATAGTCACCAAAAAACATGCCAATATCGGAGATCTTGCCACCCCCGGCAGTCCGCTTCTGCAGCTCGAAAGCGAGTCTCAACTGCAGGTCATTACCAATATCCCCGAATCGCTGATCCTGGAAATTTCAATCGGTGACCAGCTGCCGATCTATATTCCGGCCGCAGATGTCACTGTTAACGGAATTGTTGAAGAAGTTACGCCGACCGCTGATCCCCGTTCGAGGACGGCGCCGGTCAAGCTGCAGATCCCTTCTCAAGATAAAATCAGATCCGGGCAGTTTGCCCGGGTGAGCCTTCCCGGGACGAGAGGAAGAGCAATTCTGGTACCGGAAACCGCCCTGCAGCCTTTTGGACAGATGGAGCGGATTTTTGTCGTAGAAGATCAGACAGCACGGATGCGTCTGGTGAAATCTGGTCTCAAACACGGAGAAAGAACAGAAATTCTCTCCGGAATCGAGCCTGGCGAACTCATTGTCGTTGCAGCGGATTCCCGGTTGGAAGACGGTCAACCGGTCAGCCTGCAATAGGTTCCAACGCAGATTTTTAGAGGAAAATGGTTTTTCATGGATAAACAGGAAAATAAACAGAGTGGCTTTGCAGGCAGGCTTGCCAGCGCTTTTATCGACTCCAAGCTGACACCGCTAGGCATCATCGCCTCGCTTCTTCTTGGTATCATGGCTATTGTCATGCTCCCCCGCGAGGAAGAGCCGCAAATCAAGGTGCCGATGATCGATGTCATGGTCGTCATGGAGGGTGCCACTCCCAGGGAGGTCGAAGAGCAGGTGACGGTGCCGATGGAAAAACTGCTCTACGAACTCCCCGATGTTGAATATATTTACTCGACCTCGATGACCGGGCAGAGTTTACTCGTTGTCAGGTTTTATGTCGGCGCGGACCTGGAAACGGCAATTGTGCGCCTGAACCAGAAACTGGCGACCAACTACGACCGCATTCCTCACGATGTTTCCCGTCCCCTGGTAAAACCGCATACCATCGATGACGTACCGATTCTCGCGCTGACCTTTCACAGCAGGTCCTATGATCATTACACGCTGCGAAGGCTTGCCGCCGAGGTTGACGATGCTATAAAGAATATTCCTTCTGTCGCTGAGACAAAGCTGATCGGGGGAACGAAGCGGCAGGTCAGAATCAGGATTGACCCGCTGCTGCTGGCAGCCAGGAATCTCTCATTAAATGAGCTGGTACCGGTCCTGCAACAGGCAAACCGCCGGAGTTTTTCAGGAAACCTGGTAAGCAGCAACAGGGAAATGCAGTTGCAGACAGGTACCTTTCTGGCAAACAGTGAGGAGATCGGCAGAATAGTTGTCGGCGTTCATGGTGGCAAGCCGGTCTATCTCGAAGAAGTTGCAGAAATCAGCGATGCAGAGGAGGAAGTCTCCAGTTATGTCCTTTACGGGGGGACGCAGTCCCGGGAACTCGAGACCGCCGTAACCCTATCTATTGGCAAAAGGCCAGGAGCAAATGCAGTGGCAGTTGTCAGGTCTGTGCTGGAAAAGGTTGACAGTCTGAAGGGAACGCTGATCCCGGCCGATATCGACGTCAGTGTCACCCGTAATTATGGCGAAACCGCAGCAGAGAAGTCAAACGAGCTGCTGCTGCACATGGGTATTGCCGTTTTCGGCGTGGCCCTGCTTATCCTTCTCTTCCTCGGCTGGCGCGAATCCCTCGTCGTTATGCTGGCGATTCCCTCCACCCTTGCACTCACCCTTCTCGTCTTTTACCTCTACGGCTACACACTCAACCGGATCACGCTCTTTGCCCTGATCTTTTCCATCGGAATCCTGGTCGATGATGCCATTGTCGTTGTTGAAAATATCGTCCGCCACATGAGATTGCCCCGCAACAGCGGCCGCGGCCTTCTGCCTGTTGCCATTGAAGCGGTCGGAGAGGTCGGCAATCCAACGATCCTGGCAACCTGGGCTGTCATTGCAGCCATCCTGCCGATGGCCTTTGTCGGCGGTCTGATGGGGCCATACATGAGACCGATTCCAATTGGTTCCTCGGCAGCGATGATTTTTTCCCTGATCATCGCCTTCACCGTCACTCCCTGGGCAGCAATCCATATTCTGAAGGAAAAAAAGACGCACCAGGCAGACAGGGATCACGATGAAGTGCCCGATGATTTTTTCACCCGTCTCTACCACCGGATCATGGATCCACTGCTCGCTCATGCCGGCTGGCGCCTTGCCTTTTTCGTCGTGATCACCGGGCTTTTACTGGTCTCGGCTGCAATGGTCGGTTTCGGGCAGGTAAAAGTAAAAATGCTGCCGTTTGACAACAAGAGCGAATTCCAGGTAATTATCGATATGCCGGAAGGCACACCGCTTGAGTTCACCTCACGGGTCGCCCTGGAAATGGCCCAGGCAGTCAAGAACGATCCGGCTGTCACTGATTACCAGGTCTATGTCGGCACCGCCTCGCCTTACAATTTCAACGGCCTGGTCAGACATTATTTCATGCGGAGCGGACCAACGGTTGCCGACATTCAGGTCAACCTGCTTCCCAAACACGCGCGGGATCTCAAGAGCCATGATATCGCCAAACGTTTGCGCCCGCAACTCTCCGCAATCGCCGATCGGTATGGCGCCACGCTTGCCGTTGCCGAAGTTCCCCCCGGACCGCCGGTGCTGCAGACACTGGTTGCCGAAATTTACGGTGAAAGTGATGAAAAACGGGTAGCCCTGGCAAAAGAGATCAAGGCCATATTCGAGTCGACCCCAGGAGTTGTCGATATTGACTGGTACCGGGAAGCAGAGAGAAATAAAACGGTTATTACCGTGGACAAGGAAAAAGCCGCCCTGAGCGGCATAACGGAAGGCCAGGTTACCCGGGCCATCCGCATGGCCGTAAGCGGCCTGTCGATTGACCTCTTCCACCAGCCGCGTGACAAAGAACCGATCGAGATAGTATTGGAACTGCCGCGTTCTCAACGGGCCCGGGTTGATGAGCTGCTGAATATATCGCTGCGCTCGGAAATCGACCCGCAGGCACCGCTTGTCCCCCTGCGTGAACTGGTGAACATATCAACTGCCCCTGTCGAGCAGCCAATCTACCGCAAGAACCTCAAACCGGTTCTCTATGTGACCGCAGACGTTGCCGGTGCCGTTGAAAGCCCGGTATACGCAATCCTTGACATGAACGATAAAATCAAGGAGCTCGATGGTCGGGAATTTGGAGGTACGAAGGCGGCCATTCCCATCTATAACCTCTTTCAACCATTCAACGAAAGAGAACCGGCAATGAAATGGGACGGGGAGTGGCACATCACCCTTGAGGTCTTCCGTGACCTCGGTATGGCGTTCTGCGTTGTGCTTATCCTTATCTACATGCTGATGGTCGGCTGGTTTAAAAATTACCTCACACCCCTTGTCGTCATGGCGGCAATCCCCTTCTCGCTGATCGGTATCCTCCCGGCTCACTGGGCGTTTGGCGCTTTCTTCACGGCAACCTCGATGATCGGTTTCATGGCCGGTGCAGGCATTGTCGTCAGGAATTCCATAATCCTGGTTGATTTCATCGAGTTGAGAATCAAACAGGGGCTGCCTCTCGCCGAGGCCGTCGTAGAAGCAGGTGCCGTCCGTTTTCGTCCGATGCTGCTGACGGCGCTTGCCGTTGTCGTCGGGGCGTCGGTTATCCTCGCCGATCCTATCTTTCAGGGTCTGGCAATTTCGCTGATGTTTGGGGAAATTGCCTCGCTTCTGGTCAGCAGGATGGCGGTTCCGGTCATGTATTTTGTGGTGAAGAGCCACAAACATTAAAAAAAAGAGCGACGTTTCAGATTCTTTTGAAACGTCGCTCTCATGTGTTTCCAGCAGCCTCAGTCTGGCCTTCAGGCCATCCATCAGCTCAGGGCAGTAGCAATTCTTCCCGACTGTCCGCCATACCGCTCACTGGCCGCAGATGATTTCCACAGCCATTGGTATGATCAGGCGAGATCGAAACGGTCGAGGTTCATTACCTTGTTCCAAACCGCCACAAAGTCATTGACGAACTTCTCCTGCGAGTCTGCACTTGCATAAACCTCAGCCAGGGCGCGGAGTTCGGAATGTGAACCGAAGATAAGATCGACACGGGTGCCGGTCCACTTCGGCGCACCGCTTTTGCGATCGCTGCCTTCAAAGACGTCTGCATCTGCTGCGGTTGGCTTCCAGGCCGTCCCCATATCGAGCAGGTTCACAAAGAAGTCATTGGTCAGCGTTTCCGGACGCTCAGTGAAGACACCGTGTTTGCTCCCACCGAAGTTGGTGTTCAAGACGCGCATGCCGCCAACGAGAACGGTCATCTCGGGCGGGGTGAGCGTCAGTAATTGCGCCTTGTCGACCAGCATTTCCTCGGCTGGCACGCTGTATTTGGTCTTGAGATAGTTGCGAAAACCGTCTGCCTCCGGCTCCATGGCGGAGAAGGACACAACATCGGTTTGCTCCTGGGAGGCGTCCATGCGGCCAGGAGTGAATGGCACCGTCACATCGTGGCCGCCGTTCTTCGCGGCCTGCTCAACACCGGCGCAGCCTGCCAGTACGATCAGGTCGGCAAGCGAGACTTTCTTGCCGAATTTACTCTGGATTCCTTCCAGTGTTTTCAGCACTTTTGACAATTGTTCCGGCTGGTTGACCTGCCAGTCTTTCTGGGGTTCCAGACGAACGCGGGCACCGTTCGCACCACCGCGCATGTCCGAACCGCGGAAGGTCGAAGCCGCTGCCCAGGCAGTTGAAACCAGCTCTGAAACAGACAGGCCTGAAGCCAGGATCTGGCCCTTGAGTGTCTCGATATCAGCTTCATTGATCAGTTCGTGATCGACTGCAGGGATCGGATCCTGCCAGATCAGCTCTTCGCTGGGAACCTCCGGGCCTAGATAGCGTGAGCGAGGCCCCATGTCCCGGTGGGTTAACTTGAACCAGGCGCGTGCGAAGGCATCTGCGAACAGTTCCGGGTTTTCATGGAAGCGCCGGGCAATCGGTTCATAAATTGGGTCCATCCGCATCGCCATGTCGGCAGTGGTCATCATGATCGGGACCCGCTTTGACGAATCGTGAGCCGCCGGAGCACTGTTCTTGTCGGTCATCTCCTTCGGGGTCCACTGCTGTGCACCCGCAGGGCTTTTGGTCAGTACCCACTCGTTGCCGAACAGCATGTCCAGATATTTCATATCCCATTTTGTCGGGGTCGGGTTCCATGCTCCCTCCAGGCCACTACCGATCTGATCACCGCCTTTGCCGCTGCCATGGCTGGACTTCCAGCCGAGCCCCTGCTCTTCGAGTCCGGCTGCCTCGGGTTCAGGCCCCACCAGCGCAGCGTCACCGGCACCATGGCATTTTCCGAAGGTGTGTCCGCCCGCCGTGAGCGCAACGGTCTCCTCGTCGTTCATTGCCATGCGTGCAAACGTCTCCCGAACATCCTTTCCTGACGCGAGCGGATCCGGGTTGCCGTCCGGGCCTTCCGGGTTCACGTAGATCAAACCCATCTGCACGGCCGCCAGTGGGTTTTCGAGATCGCGCTCGCCACTGTATCGGCTCTGGGGTTTGTCGCTTGTAGCCAGCCATTCCTCTTCGGCCCCCCAGTAGATGTCTTTCTCCGGCTCCCAGATGTCCGCGCGTCCACCGGCGAACCCGAAGGTCTTGAATCCCATCGATTCCATCGCGACATTGCCGGCGAGAATCATCAGGTCGGCCCAGGATATTTTCCGGCCGTACTTCTGCTTGATTGGCCACAGCAGCCTGCGCGCCTTATCGAGGTTTACGTTATCCGGCCAGCTGTTGACCGGCGCAAAGCGCTGGTTGCCCGTCCCTGCGCCGCCGCGGCCGTCGCCGGTACGGTAAGTACCAGCGCTGTGCCAGGCCATACGGATGAAAAAAGGTCCGTAGTGACCGTAATCCGCCGGCCACCAGTCCTGCGAATCGGTCATCAGGGCGTAAAGATCCTTCTTCACAGCAGCAAGATCGAGGCTCTTGAATTCTTCGGCGTAGTTAAAATCCTCGCCCATTGGGCTGGACTTGGGACAGTGCTGACGGAGAATATCAAGATTCAGCCGGTTCGGCCACCAGTCCTGATTTGCCCTGCCACCCACGACATGTTTGTCCGTTTTTCCCGTAACCGGGCATTTGCTTTCCCCACTCATGATGCCTCCTTCATTTGTCGTTTGAATGTAGTTTGATTCTGTCTGTTCTGTTTAGTAATACCCAGACTCCATGCGCTGTTGGGTTTTTTGAACCCAATCCAGCGCCAAAACATCAAGATCCTGCTGGCCGTGACAGCCGGCCCCTTCAGCATCAGGTAACACTGTAAAAACCTTGTGATCGTCTGCGGTTGAAGCCCCAGTTTGCTTGGCGACCTGGAAGTGATAAAGATGTATCCGGCCTTTTCATTGGGGCTTGTATCTGTTATTTTCAAGACATTTCCGGCAGATTCCTCGAACCTCAACATGAGTTGCTTCAATTTCACCATAGGCGTCTACTGACTCAGGTAATCTGATGCTATCAAGATCATCGCTGTAAAAATCACGGGTAAATCCACAGTACCTGCAGACAAAATGATGATGGCTGTTAAGGTTCGCGTCAAAACGGGTCCGCTCATGGCTCGAACCAAGCGGCACCACCAGCCCAAGATCCTTCAGCAGCCAAAGAGTCCGGTAGACGGTATCAAGTGAAACGGTGGGTATACGGTCTCTGACCCGCTGGAAAATCTGCTCGGCATCCGGGTGATCTCCTGTCTGAGCGACTTCACGGAAAATTTCAATGCGCTGGTGTGTCAGCTTGATTCCTTCGTCACGGCAGACCGATTCGAAGTTTTTCACTCGTTGAACGACTTCTTTATTGCTGATCGGCATAAGCATCCTTTAATAGGAATGTATTACTATCTAACATTTAACCACAAACAAATGCGGAGTCAATATCCACTCTATTATTTATTACATTGATAATGGTGAGAGAAAGGCGGGGGATGGACAGCAAATTATCGATTCGACAGACGAAAACAGCCGGGGAACACAGCCTCGACTCGCGCTGTCAGATGGTGGTGCCAGGATCTGAATCTGAAATGAGAAGCCGGTTCTCTTGTCAGAGGGCCGGCGGCGAAGGGCAGCCCTCCCTGCCCAGAGTCATGTTTTCTGTCAGCATGCTGCTACTGCAGGTTCTCCGGAGTGACAACAGGCAAAGGCGAGCTGAAGGGGCTCGACTGCGGCTCAATTTTTGGCGCCGGCAGGTCAAAGGCATCCATTCCGGCTGCCGGTAGACCCGGTGCCGGGTTGGTTTGTGTCGCCTTTTGACGTTCTTCCGTTTCAATGGCAGGAAGCAGCAGCGGGTCGAGTGCATTCATCTCTTTTTCGACACGATCAATGTTGCCGAGCACTTTTCTGGCGATATCCACTTCCGGATATTTAACGAGTATATCCTTGAGGATTTTTCGCGATTCGATGAGCAGCCGCTTCTTTCCCTCAATATCGGTAGTCTTGGTAAAACGGATGAACAGCTCGGCCGCTTTTCTCCTGTCTTCCTTTGCAGCCTGGGCACTCAACTCCTCGATCTTCACCTGGGCCTTCCCCTGATAACTGGTATCAAGAAGCTCGGTGAAAATCAGGATGGCACCGTCATAATCACTCTGGTCAGCCAGCAGCATGCCCTCGTTCCAGCGGCGCTGCAGATCTTGCATTTGCTCAATTTTCATCGTTTCGCGCTCAACGGCTTCAGCCAGCACCAACGCATCAATCCTGGATTTCACCTCCTGCATTTTGTCTGCGCCTACTATATCCTCGGGTATGGTCTGGAGCAGGTCCATGGCATCTTGAAACTTTTTTTCCTGGGTGAATTGATCGACCTGGACAAAGAAGGCATCAAACCAGGCATCAGCGCGTTTCAGCGATTCCGCCTTGATGACGTCCACATTCGAGGATACCGGAGAATAGGGATAATTCTCCAGGAAGGTATCGGCCTGCCAGATAACCCGGTAGCCGTCTTTTTCCGGACGGAAACTGAGATAATCGCGCATCAGCCGGGAAAACTCCGTCAGTTCTGGACTGCCCTTTGTACTGCGCTCGAGTATGGAAAGCTGAAGCTTCGACCACTCCTCAATACTGCCGATATTCGAGTAATCGGTAGAAATCTGCTGATATTGTCCTTCAGCAGCAAAATAATTTCCCGAGGCGGTATAGAGATCGGCGAGTATTTTTCTCAGTGACAGCACATCGGTCGGCTGCTCATTTGAGACGGACATCTCATCGACAATCTGCTGGTAAATTTCCGCGGCTTTCTCCTGCTGCCCGAGGTAGATCAGCGCGCTGCCGTAGAGAATTTTCGTTTTCAGGTCGACACGCTCAACCTGGTATTGGGGTATCTTCAGCCAGACCTGGACGACTTCATCATATTCCTTACTTGAGGAATAGCGTTCAATCAGGGTCTCTATCTGGCTCAGGTCCGCACCCTGTTCACGCTGCTGCCAGCCGGCAGACTTGTCTTCGGTGGTCGACAGCATTCTTCCGCAGACGCTGTCAAGAAAGGCGATATCCATCTTCTGCAGTTCAAAAACATCCTCCGTGCCAAATCGTTCGGCCTCGGAAATGACGTTTCTTTGCAGCAGATCATTATAAAGTCTGTCATATCCATTCAAAACCTTTTGAAGATCACGGAAACAGCGAACCATCGATTCAGTCTGCTCTTCGTTGAGGGTCATGACCACAGACTGCCCGTCAAGTTCCTTCCAGCGCTGAAGCTTGCGACCATATTCAAAGATCCGGTCATTGACGTAATCAACGGATGGCAGGACCACCGCAGCTGCCCTGTCGCTCTCCATGGGTGCATTTTCGAAGACGGGCTGCCCGATCGGCTGAGGTGCTGTTTGGGTTTGAAAATAGTCGTTTTCTTCCGGCAATGGGTCGATCCTCTGCTCCACGATCTCGGGCTGGACTTCGAAAGTGCGATTCTGCTGAGCGGGAGGCGCCAGGACCTTAGTCTGAGTGCAGCCTGCGGCGGTAATCAGGAATAGTACAATGGCTGTCAGAATCTTTGTATTGTTCATTTTACTGTTCACTCGTTTTTATAGCGAAGACTGGGCTTGACCGAAATACCCGTGTGCTTGTTTTTGTCTGGACAGATTGTAATAACCTATCGGAGAAAAAGCAAAAAGAGTTTACCTAATTGACCGCTGAGCGCTCTTTTTCAGATGATTCCTCAACGTCATTCCCAATCAGGCCTCTTTCAGGAACCTGTAACGGGGCGTCAAACGACCAGAAAGGGGCATATTCCCTGTCGGGCTTGAAGTCATTGCCCTCGATGGTACCAAAGGTCATGATGGAGGGTTGATAGCGGTTAACCTCATCTATTTTTCTGAGAGGATTGGCTATAATCCCGCCTGCTTCTGCCGAGACGCCGAGATTCAGTTGACCGACAGCTTCTCGTCTGAGAATCAAGCCATAAAAAGAAAGATCAACCGGATCAAGACCTTCCGCATAGCCGTTTTCCTTAATCAGTGCGTTGACAATATCAACCCAGGCAGGCAAGGCACCGGCAGAACCGGTGATCCTGGTTGTTCGCCTGCGCATGCTTTTATTATCGTCATAGCCGACATAGACACCGACCGAATAGCCGCCGGGAATCAAGAACGAGTGACCGTCGCTGTCAAGTGAAGGCAAAAATCCGAAGAATGAACCATTGGTGTAGTTGTTTGCTGTCCCGGTTTTTCCGAGCAGCGGCACAGACAGGGTAGATTCATCGCTCACACTGCCGGACAGTCCGTCATTCCTGAGTTTAACATGTTTATCAGCATAGCTCCCGGTCCCGAATTTAACGGTATTTTCCAGAACATGACCGATTGCCAGGGATGTTTTTTCCGAAACAACCGTTTTGGTTTCAGGTTCCGGTCGATACAGCACCTCCCCATCCTCTGATTCGATGCGGTCCAGGATGGCAAGACTGTTGGTCAGCTCCCCGTTTTTTTCCCTGAAAACTGAAATATCGCCGGTGACGAGCGCCTCGTAGAGCCTGGTGGTTTCAAGAAGCGTGACGACATTTGAACCCAGAGGAAAGGAAAGCACCGGTTCAAGTCCGCTTTCAATGCCAAGCGCTCTGCCAAATGCTATCAGGTAATGAAGACCGACGAGCGTACGGTAATCATCAACATGTTCAAGCACTTCCATACTGTAGGGAAGCAGTTTTTTCATCTGCTGATACTCTTCATCAACAAGCCGTTCTACAAAATCAAGTGTTGCCGTGGAAATAACCCCGCCGATTCGGATTCTCTCAACAAAATCCTGCCGTGATAGTTCATTGAGACGACCGAGGTACAGCTGTACCTCATTTCTTCCCAAAGGCACTAAATCCGGGGCCGAAAAGGATGGGTAATCGAAGACATAGGTATTGGTCAAGCGATTGTAGTAGAGCCGTGCACCTCCACTCCCGGCCTTCTCGGTATCGGGATTAACCCAAACTGCGGGATCCGTCCTCTGTTCAAGATAGGTTTGCAGCTCGAGCCTCATCCGGGAGAGTGACAGAAAGTTTTTTGCCAGTATGTTCCTGCGCAGAACAAGCTCCTCTCTATCCGTCTCGGAAAGCCCCTGGCCACTTCTGAGTTCCTCTGTTACCTGGGCCATGAATTCCCTGAAGCCCAGTCCATAATGGAGCTTTCTCAGCGGCTCATAGTCGGCTTCAAGTCCCTCGAAGACCAGATCAGGATTTATGTGTTGAAGCGTTTTGTGATAGGCGGCTTTGCGGAGCAGATCCTGATCGACAATGATGCCGTAACGATCACGCAGCCGTGTCCTGAAGAGTCGATATGATTCCATCTCCCCGTCGACTACCCGTGGAGCCAGCCCGAGACCCGCGGCTACTTCCTCGAACCGCAGCCTCCCCAGCTGATCACAGAGACGCGATGCCAGCCAGACGGAGGCCAAATTTTCTGAACGGACTCCGGCCCAGCTCATCGAAACTTCCTCGTTGTCGATATGGTGATCGGGACGGGGGAAGTACGGCTGCTTCTGGTAGACAAAGACATCGCGTTTATTGTTCAGCAGATCTCCGGTGTTCCAGCCCAGCTGGAGAGCTGCAGCATAGACAAATGGTTTAAACGATGACCCCATCGTCCGTTTGCCAAAAACGGCCCGATTAAAAAATCTGTTTTCGATCCCGCCGGCGACCGCAGCTATCCGTCCTTCCTGCATGACGATCGCCCCACCGTTGACCAGAGGAAATTTTTCAAGCTCGAGGTTTATTCTCCCCTCCTCGTCAATCTCCCTGACGCTCACCCAGATTCTGTCTTTCTCACGCAGTTGGGCGATTAATTCATGATAATCGGGATCGGACACTTCACTCCAGCGGTTCTGCTGCCATTTAACCCGAGCGTCGACGAGTCTCTCCAGTCCGAGCCGGTCTATATAGCCCGTTGCTGAGTTGTCTGCGAGGTCCACCTCGATCTCAAAGGTGTCTTTTTCAACAGTAATCCCGGCAACCGTGCCGAAAAGAAAGGCGTGTCTCTCCGCAACCAGATCTCCCTGGTAATCCGTACCTGCCAGTTCAGCCTGTACCTCCTCGCGTTCATATCCCCGCAGGCGGACATCGAGATACGACAGCTGTCTTCGCAGTGCGTAGAGCGTCTCCTCCTGAAGTTCCCGGTGAACGGTGGTGATTACCCTGATGCCGGAGGTCGCAATATTGTCGATTCCCCGGGCTGCAAGTGCGTCAACAACCTGATCGGAAGCCACTGCATCGGTGACGAGGTCCATCACGTGATCGAGAGAATAACCGACTGAGCCCTTTTTGAAAGGAACATCAGCGGTGGAAACCTGATTATAGGCCGTCTCATCAATCATCCCCATATCGCGCATGTTTTTGAGAACGTAGCCGACCCGTGCCTTGCCGCGTTCTTTCGCCTGGGCTGAGGCTTCGTCGGATCTCTTGATAAACGGGTTGTAATAATTGGGGCGTTTGACGCTTCCGGCGATATAGGCTGATTCGATCAGGGAAAGATCTTCTGGTTCTTTGTCAAAATAGTAGCGGGCGGCAACCCCGAGCCCAAGGCCGTTTCCGCTTACATAAAACTGGTTGACGTAGAACTCGAGTATCTGCTCCTTGCTGTAGTGATATTCGAGCCTGAGCGCATAGATCAGCTCCTTCATCTTGGCCCTGAAGGAACGATTCTCGCGCTTGAAAAGATTTTTTGCCGTCTGCTGCGTCAGGGTACTGCCGCCCTGGACAATACGGCGGGCCTGGATATTTTTAATCGCAGCCCGGGCTATGCCGACGACATCGAAACCGAAATGGCTGAAAAAACGATTATCCTCTGCAGCAACCAGGGCATCGATGAAGGATTTGGGAATGTCCCGGTATTCGATGTACTGACGATGTGCATCGGCGAAAAATACTCCGAGCGGTGAAATTCCGTCATTATAAAAAACCGGGCTTTCCTTGCCGAGTATGCGTCGAATGTTTTCCTGGGAGATTTCTTCCCCGGGCTCGAGCACGACTGCCCAGTAAAGAGCACCCCCGGCGCCGATGCAGGCAATAAAGGACAGTGCAAAGACGGTGAAAAAAAGTTTTTTGATCATTTATCCGGTTGAATTCCGCCGGATCAGAGAGTTTTTATGATAAAGATAACTAATCTGGACGGCTTTCGATTCAATTTTCTTGATTTAGTAAGAACATCAGAGTTTAATACGTTAGATTGGCCTCGTTCCGAAGGTAGTGAGAATGTACATCGTTAGTTAAGATATCTCAACCTGCTTTTCATATTCCGCTGCCTATTCACCCGAAAACTGCTGGAACTCACAGAGCGTTTAAAACATATGCTGCTTCACAGAACCCGTCTATCTTTTTTCTGCGTTCTCTTTTTTCTGTCGCTATTGGCCGGCTGTTCCTCGACAATTCCCCAGTCAGGCCTGTTATTCGAGAAAGACCAGGATATAAACCCCGAGTCGACGGCAGAAATTGAAGACCCCGATTTAAAAGGGATCGAGTCGGAATCCGAAATCTGTCTTGACAACGAACTTGAAGCCCTGCAGCTTGCCGGCGACTGGAACACCCCCCGATCACAGATGATCCAGCAAACCCCGGCTGGAGAAATGAGTTTACCTGAAGTCACCTATGATTTTCCAATCACGATTAATCGCCAGGTCAAGGTCTATCTTGATCTGTTCCAGGGTAAGCAGCGTCCCTATTTCAGCCGCTGGCTTGCACGTTCGGGCTATTATCTGCCGATGATACAGAAAGAGCTTGAAACCCACGGGCTCCCGCTTGATCTTGCCTATCTGGCGATGATCGAAAGCGGCTTCAGCCAATTGGCATATTCCCGCTCAAGGGCTGTCGGTCTCTGGCAGTTTATGAAACCGACCGGCAATCAGTACGATCTGCGCATCAACAAGTATGTCGATGAACGCAGGGACGCGGTTAAATCAACCAGGGCTGCGGTTACCTATCTCAAGGATCTCTATGCTGAATTTGGAGACTGGTATCTTGCCGTAGCCGCTTATAATGGCGGGCCCGGCACCCTGCGCAATGCCATCAGAAAAGCCAAGAGCAATGATTTCTGGGAGATTGCCCAGAAAAAGAGCCTGCAGCTGGAAACCAAGCGATACGTTCCCAAACTCATTGCCGCCATACTGATAGCCAAGGAGCCTGAGAAATATGGCTTCACCGATATCGTCTATGAAAAACCGCTCGTCTATGATGAATTGCCTGTCGGACCAGGCCTCAGCCTTGAGGCTGCAGCGCTTTTGACAGGGGCTGAAACCAAAGCGATTAAAAACCTTAACCTGGCGCTGACGACAGGTAAGACACCGCTCGATCTGCAACGCTACACCCTGAAGATTCCCTACGGCACCAAGGCGCTTGCCGAAAGCAACATGCCCCGGCTGCACTCGGTTGCAAGCACTGATTACAAGACGCATATCATCAGGAAAAACGAAACACTGGCCCAGATTTGCAGGCGATACAACATCAACACCACAACACTTCTTAAAATCAATAACCTGCAAAGCCACAAACTGGTTGCCGGAACCCGGTTGCGAATCCCCTTTCGGACAATTCATTACAGGATCTTACCGGAAGGAATGGATGCCTCCATCGCTGCCAGGGATGAGTTGATTCTGCACACCATTAAAAAAGGGGAAACGGTGTCCAAGATATCTAAGCAATATCAGGTTCCGACGGAACTCATTGTCGCCTGGAACGGTCTTTCCAGTGTACACAAGATATCTGCCGGTCAGCAGCTGGCGCTTTATCTGAGCGACGGTTCGTCATCGGCGGCTGAAAAAAGAAACGCGCCTGAGAGACTGAACAGCGACGACAGCGTTGTCGTTCTCTCGAGCACCTACAAATCCGCACCGTCTTCTCGCGCAGAACAGGCGCAATATCGCTGGTACCAGGTAGAGAACGGAGATTCTCTGTGGACCATATCACGCCGCTTCAATACCTCTCCGGGTGACATCAAAAAGTGGAACAATTTAAAATCCAACCTCATCCATCCTGGAAACCGCCTGAAGCTGAAGAATGTCTAGCGGTTTTTTTCCGCCAGTAACTCTTGTCGGTCTACTATCAGCAACCGTAGCGTAACGGAACTGCCTGTTTGTGAGAGCCATTATTTATGAATCAGAACCTGTTTCCGAAAAATCACTATCCAGCCGATGTCCATATTATTCAGGACCGTTCACGGACGGTTCTGCTCATCGGCACAGCTCACGTCTCTCAGCATTCGGTCGACCTGGTGACAGAAGTAATAGCGCAGGAACACCCGGACTGCGTCTGCATAGAACTTGACACCAACCGCTTCCAGGCTTTGAAGGAAGAAAAACGCTGGCAGAAGCTCGACCTCAAATCAGTCATTAAAAAGAAACAGCTCTCCACCCTGATGGTGTCCCTGATGATGGCATCGTATCAGAAGAAACTTGGGGAAAACCTCGGGGTTTCGCCCGGGGCGGAATTACTGGCCGCCGCGCAAACCGCAGAGCGTCTGGACATTCCGGTTTCGCTCTGCGACCGGGACATCCGGGTCACGCTCAGGCGGGCCTGGAAATCAACGTCCACATTCCGAAAAGCCTATCTGCTGAGCTCGCTGATAGCCGGTCTTTTCGACTCTGAAAAGATAGATGAAAAGCGGCTGGAAGAGCTGAAACAGCAGGATGTCCTGACTGAACTTATGGCTGAAATGGGCGAGTCACTTCCGGATATGAAAAAGGTACTCATCGATGAACGCGACATCTACCTTGCTGAAAAAATCAAATCCAGCGTCGGGGATAAACTTGTTGCAGTTGTGGGTGCCGGGCATGTGAAAGGAATCCTGGACTGTTATCCCCGGGATAATTCCGGAAGAATGGCTGAGATTGACACAATCCCGCCGGTTTCAAAAGGCTGGAAAATTGCCGGCTGGTCAATCCCGCTTATCATCATGACTGCAATCACCATGGTTGCCTACCAGAAAGGTGCGGCGGCGGCCGGAGCGAATATCCAGTACTGGATTCTCGCCAACGGTATACCCGCTTCTATCGGGGCAGTGCTTGCGCTCGCACACCCGGCAACAATCATAAGTGCGTTCGTTGCCGCACCGATCACGAGCCTGACACCCGTCATCGGTGCCGGGTACGTCACCGCATTTATCCAGGTTATGGCCAGCCCTCCTGTCGTTCGCGAATTTGAAACGGTCGGCAATGACATATCCTCTTTCACCGGTTGGTGGCGCAACAAGCTGCTCAGAGTGTTTCTGGTCTTTTTTCTGACCGGCATCGGCTCAGCGATCGGTACCTATATCGGTGGCTATGAAATCATTAAAACGCTCATGAGTTGAGCGAAAGCTGCCGCACCTTTACACGGGGAGTACCATGACTGATAAAAAACAGAACAGACCGGCGCCATTGACCAACGCCCAGAAGAAATATCTCAGGGGACTCGGCCATCAGCTGACGCCGCTTGTCTATATCGGCAAAGAAGGACTTACCGACAACCTCTATGACGCCCTTGAAACAGCCCTTCTCTCCCATGAGCTAGTCAAGGTAAAGATCGTCAACACCAGCTCGGTGCAGAAAAATGCTGCAGCCGAACTACTGCCGGAGAAGACCGGCAGCTCACTGGTGCAGCTCATCGGCAAAACACTTCTTCTCTATCGAAAAAATCCCAAAAGAAAAAAGGAAGAGCAGATTCAGATACCCCGATAGCGCAGCGTCAGACCACCGGCATGGAGCCGGCGCTCTGACGCCTTTTGTATCAGGATCGTTCTTCGGTCGGATACTTGTTGCGGAACCATTCCTGCCAGCCGCCTTTCAGAGCATATACCTTGGTGAATCCCTGGGAGATAAGCTTCCGTGCCACACCGGCACTGGTAAACTCATTCGGTCAAGCGCAGTAGAGGACAATGGTTTTATCCTTTTCATACTTTCCAACCCAACCCTCGACATCACCCGGCTCTTCCCGCAATGCCCCCTGAATCTTAAACTCGCTGGAACTCCAGTCCCTGCCTGCTCGAACATCGAGGACTACGAGATCTTCAGAACCGAGCATCGCCTGCAGCTCTTCGACATCGATGGTATCGACATCTTGTGCAAGAACCGATGTCACACTTGAGAAAAGAATAAAAAAAAGTGCTGCGATCAAAACTCTCATTTTTGTTCCTCCGTTACTTTTGATTGAGTTGTACTATCTGATCCATGATAACTGCCGATGAAATTGGGAACAATCACCAGCAACGCCGTGACGGCTATCATGAAGACAACGAAAAGTGCTGCCGTCAGCACATCCTCCTGGATTACGAACAACGACAGGCTGCATCCCAGAATAATGATGCCGGCGACGAGCCCGAATCCGGCCTGAAACGGCTTATCAAGGCGCGCGCCCAGGGCGCCCGAAAGGACTGACAGCGCCGTGTGTACCAGCCAGAGCAGGAGTGACGAGCGGATATAAAGCTCCAGCCTGTTGCTGCCCGCTACCCCCGCTGCCATCATCATTCCAACGGCTGCTGCCAGCAGAATAATCATTACCTGGTGAACATGCCCTCCGTGCCGGTATTTCGACACTCGTATTATCGTAAATCCGCCGATATTCAGCAGCCCGTGGACGGCCCAGAAGCTCCCTGAGATAATCACCAGCCCCATCGCCAACCGTCCTGCATCTCCAGCTATTTTCGCGGCTGTAGTCATGTAGGGAATTGTCGAAAAGATGAGCCGCTTCGAATCGACAAATCCTGCAGATGTCGCCATCCAGCCTGCCAGCAGTATCACGGAAAACAGGAAGGCGATCCTGAAGCGTTTCGGCTCCTCCAGCAGAAACAGACGCGCCCGATCTATTCCGGCAAAGACCAGCAGCAGGGGCAGCAAACCCTGGATAGAAGTGGTTTCGTGGGCGAACTGGAGCCGAACAGGTGCACCGGAAACAACTCCGTAAACGATGAGCGCAACCAGCCCGGATAACGAGCAGATTACCGCTGCTGCCAAAACAGTATTTCTGAGTCTTCTCGGCATGAATTGCAGGGCCAGTACGGTTGCCAGCAAAAGATAGGCAAAGGCAAAATTTGGAAAACGATGGTAAAAAACCTCATTGAAGGTAAAACCCGCCGTCACCATCATCCCAGTGGAAGCAAATATCGTCGTGCTGATCATGCCTGCCGCCCCCAGAAGGTCTTTGAAGTCGAGTTTTTTCTGGAGGCCCCCTGTGGCGCCCGGGCCAGGCAAACCATGGTCATCTTCCAGGCATGACGTTCCCAAAAAGATGACGATAGAAAAAATCAGCAGCACAGCTATAGCTGCTCCAGCCCCGACGCCTGATCCTTTGCCTATCAGCACGAGAGCTTCAGGAGAAAACAGCCAGAAACCGGTGATGCCGAAAACGATGAGCAGTGAGTGCATTGTCCCTTCAGGCTGATCTTTACAACGGGTTCATTCTTGTTCTTTTTCCATGGCTTCCACACCCGTTATTCCCATACAGGAAGCAGGCCGACCATCGATCGTTCAGACAGCACGCTTCATGCCTGTTCTGGGATACTAGTAGTCAGTATCCGGGGGTCCGCAAGTCAGCAATCGCACAATCGACGCTGTGCAGGTCCGCAACGATCAATTTTTTCTGTTATCATCTTGGCCAGGCTGTGCGATCTGCTGCACTGCTGCTCCTGGATAAGCAAATGTAAAAACGGAGAACTCATCATGAGCTTTTCCAGCACCCCGCTTCTGCCCGGTGTCCGGTACTCCGACCAGGAGATCATGACCTATCAGCAGGGATACGGCAGGCAAATCTGGCTGCCGATCTGGGCGTTTCTCGTCCAGCACGGCGAAAAAAATAGTGTGGTAGATACAGGTCTTGAGGAAAACGAATTGACCGTCCCCTCGGGTTTTCAGTAGGAGACCGGCCTTGAACCGCTCAGTATCGTGGGGCTGCGCTCACCACTTTGAACCTCACACCAGAGCGCATAGACAGTGTTATAATACCCCCCTGCACGACGATCACTGCGGCGACGACCTGCTTTTCAGCCAGGCCCGTTTTTATGCCCATCGCGACGAGATTTCCTTCTGCAGGAATCCCCATCCCATCGTCCTTCGTTATGACGACTCTTTCGTTGAGGGGATCGGCTATACTGAACTGCAGGCAGACAGCGAGATACTGTCCGGACTACAAACCTTGCATATGCCGGGGCACACGGTTGGAACCTTGTCCGTCGTTGTCAAAACCGGGGAATGAGCAATCAACATCACCGGATTTTGTTGCAATAACAGGAATTTTCCTGTAAATGGGCCGGCGGTCTGCCCTGGTGTTCACCCTGACGCCGTCGCTGCCTGGGAGTCGATCCAGAAAGTCAGGGCAATGGGAATACAAGTCATGCCGTTGCATGAGCTGTCGCTTCTGCCGGTAGCATCAGAAATGTTCTATTCCGAGACCTGACCCCGGGATTTTGCAGTACTCAGGTTATTGTGAACAGCGGGGTCGGCTGGTCCTGTCCAGAAAGTTTGAGCATATCCCGGGGCAATGATTCTGGCAGGGCAGCTGCCGCTTCCTGGTAGGCAATTTTTGGTAAGTTGTTGGTCTCGCTCAGGTGGGCGAGTACCACATGCTGCAGTTTTTCATGCACGATTTGCTTGAGCAGTTTCGCCGAGGTGCCATTGGCCAGGTGCCCCTGGTTCGAGCGTACCCGTTGCTGCAGGGATGGCGGATAGGGGCCGTTTCGCAGCATTTCGGGATCGTGATTGAATTCCAGGACAAGGCTGTCAAGGGACTGCAGCCTGCTGGCGACGAGGGTTGAGACAATCCCGGTGTCCGTGCAGTAGCCAAGAGCATGGTGGCTGTCCCTGACGACAAACCCGACCGGATCATTCGTGTCATGGGAGACGCCGAAAGAGCGTACCTGCAGATCCCTGAAATCAAGGGTATCTCCGGTATTGAATTCATTGCGCTTGAAAAGTTTTTTTAACCGTTTTTCCGCTCCGCAGAATGTTCCCTCGTTGGCGAAAACCGGCAGTGAGCACCTTCGCGACATGACCCCGACACCCTCGATATGGTCATGATGTTCGTGGGTCACAAAGATACCGTTCAGGCAGTCGATAGTCTTTCCGATCACCGCGAGCCTTCGGGCAATCTCCTTACCTGAAAAACCGCCGTCAATAAGAATTGCCGTCCCGCCGCTTTCGATAAAAACACAGTTTCCCCTGCTGCCGCTTCCCAGAACAGAAAACCGCATCAGCGTACACCTGTATGGCCGAAACCGCCGGTATCCCTTCTGCTCGGACTCAGGTACTCAACCTCATTCAGGCGTGCCCTGGCTACCGGTGCGACGACCAGTTGAGCGATGCGATCCCCCCGGCGGATGGTGAAGGCTGTTCGGCTCACATTGATCAGACCGATCATGACCTCCCCCCGGTAGTCGGAATCAATAGTACCGGGCGCGTTTACGACGGTAATACCATGCTTTATGGCCAGACCGCTGCGCGGCCTCACCTGTACCTCATAGCCGGCAGGAATTTCAATTGCAAAACCGGTCGGTACCAGGACGATATCACCGGGATGGACGGTCGTTTCTTCTGCAAGTGCGGCACAGACATCCATGCCCGAAGCCTCTGCGCTCCGGTATGCCGGAATGTTCAGGTCCCTGCCCGCCTCCCTGCTCAACCACTTGAAATTGATTACTGCCTCAGCCTGATTTTGCCTGGACATAGTTCCTACCCGCTGAAAAAAGAAAGGCCGGTCTGATTTCTCAGCCGGCCGTTCTCACCATGAAACACCCTGCTCTATGAAAGAAGCGCCTTCCGGCTCAGGCGGATGCGACCCCGGTTATCGATCTCGAGTACTTTCACCTCGATCTCGTCACCTTCTTTAACAACATCGGTGACCTTGGCGACACGCGAGGTGTCGAGTTCCGAGATATGAACGAGCCCGTCAGTTCCCGGCAGGATCTCGACAAAGGCGCCGAAGTCCTTGATGGTCTTGACCGTACCCTTGTAGACTGCACCGACCTCCGGTTCTGCGGTGATTGCCTTGATCCGGTTAATCAGCTCATCAAGATTGGTCCCGTTGGAAGTAAAGACCTTGACGGTACCGCTGTCATCGACTTCTATCTTGGCATCATACTCGGCAGATAATTCCTTGATGACCTTGCCGCCGGGGCCGATAATATCCCTGATCTTGTCCGGGTTAATCTGGTGGACATAATATTTCGGCGCGTACTCGGACATCTCTGTCCGCGTTTCGGAAATCCCCTTGAGCATCTCGTTGAGAATATGCATCCTGCCGGCTTTCGCCTGCTCGAGCGCCTGGCTCATGATGGCCCGATCGACCCCGTCGATCTTGATATCCATCTGTAGGGAGGTGATCCCTTCAGCCGTTCCGACAACCTTGAAATCCATATCGCCGAGATGATCCTCGTCACCGAGGATGTCAGAGAGCACGACGACTTTATCATTCTCCTTGATCAGTCCCATGGCGATACCGGAGACCGGCGTCTTGATCGGCACACCGGCATCCATCAGGGCCATGCTGCCGCCGCACACCGTTGCCATCGAAGACGATCCGTTTGATTCGAGCACCTCGGAAACGACCCTGATTGAATAGGGAAAGTCGGTATCTGCGGGAAGGACAGCCTCGAGCCCGCGCATGGCCAGTGTCCCGTGACCGATATCACGGCGGGACGGCCCGCTCAGCCGACGCACTTCGCCGACGCAGAACGGCGGAAAGTTGTAGTGCAGCATGAACCGCTTGTTCTCTTCACCCGAGAGGGTTTCTATCCGCTGCATGTCGCGCTCGCTGCCAAGCGTTGCCGTTACCAGGGCCTGGGTTTCCCCCCTGGTGAACAGCGCAGAACCATGGGTCCGCGGCAGATAGCCGGCTTCGCAGCTGATCTCACGCACCTGATCGAACGCCCGCCCGTCAATGCGGCAGGACTCGTTGACAATTTTACTGCGCATCTGAATCTTGCGGTATTTTGAGAGCAGCTCGGAGATTTCACCACTCCGCTCACCGCCGCTGTCAAGCTGTTCTTTAATCCGGGTCTTCAGCTCATCATATTTTCTTCCCCGTTCGAGCTTGTCAGAAGTTGAAATCACCTCGGCCATATCACCTGCTGCGATCTCCGCAATTTTCTGGTAAAGGTCTTCATCAATACGGGGCGGTTCAACAACCCGCTTCTCCTTGCCGTGTGACGCCTGCAGCTCCTTCTGAATTGTGATGAGGGGCTGAAGCTGTTCAAAGGCGTAAAAAATTGCCTCCAGCACGATATCTTCGGGCAGCGTGTCGGCCTTTCCCTCGACCATGATCACCGCTTTTTCCGTACAGGCAACGACGATGTCCATAGCCGATGTTTCCAGCTCGAAGGCACCGGGATTCATGACGTACTGGCCGTCAATATAGCCGACCCTGCCGCCAGCCACCGGACCGTCAAATGGAATATCGGACAGCATCAAGGCACAACTTGCGCCGGTGAGCGCCAGGACATCAGGGGCATTATCCTGATCAGCAGAGAGCACTGAAGCGATAACCTGGGTTTCTGCGCTGTAGCCGTCTGCAAAAAGTGGTCTAAGCGGCCGGTCAATAATTCTGCAGGTAAGTACTTCGCTTTCACTGGGCCTGCCGATTTCCCTACGAAAATAGTTGCCGGGGATTCTTCCTACCGAGGCAAGTTTTTCCTGATATTCAATGGTCAGCGGTAAAAAGCCCAACTCGGGCTTATTGGTCTTGTCTCCGACTGCCGTTACCAGAACGACGGTATCTCCACTCCTGACAACCACTGAACCGGAAGCTTGTTTGGCAAGCTTGCCCGTCTCAATGGAAATGGTGCTGCCACCGATAGCGACTTCAACGTTTTTCATCATAATTTCTCCAGTTACGGTTCTGCTCAACAGTTCCGTTGATTTTTTGACCGGATTATCCACCGGTCTGCTTTGTTTATATACAAATGGTATAATTCTTAAATTTAGCAACGGTTACGACAGATACCGTAACCGTTCCAAGAGATGGCACCAGCCTGTGGCGTGGGAAGAAGCGGATCCGGGCAGTTTACTGCAGGCAATGCAAAAAACAATTGACTACCCGGACAAATGAGATCTGTCTCCGCAAGTCCTGTCACCCGTTCTTTGGATCCGGATGAATCATGTCTTCCAGAGATGAGGTACCTGTCAGGCAGGATTACTTGCGTATACCCAGCTCCTCGATCAGTGTCCGGTACTTACTGATATCCTTGTTCTTAAGATAATCAAGCAGGCTTCTGCGCTGACCAACCAGCTTGAGCAACCCCTGTCGAGAATGATGATCCTTGGTATGGGTCTTAAAATGCTCAGTCAGGTACTGGATTCTGTCAGTTAGAAGCGCGATCTGAACTTCTGAAGATCCGGTATCGGAATCATGGGTCTTGAATTTTTCGATTATCTCATTTTTCTTTACAGCCGTCTGTGCCACAACTAACCTCCACTATCCTAAAACAATGTCATTTATTGTATGATCTTATAGACTCTATCACCTGCCGGCGGAAAGGTTTAGAAATTTTAAACGTTTCCCATCGGGCAGTGTTGTGTTGAAAACAAACTATATTAGCCATTCCCTCAGACTATTGCAACAAATTCTGCACATCTTCGACAGATAGAAGATGATTCTCTGCTTTTTCCCGGGCACCGGGTGTGGAAAAAAGTGCCCCGTCAAAGGAATCCTTCACCGAAAAGCAACCGCTTTGGGTCCTCCGGAGTGACGTCAGATAAGCCCCGCAGCCGAGTTCTTCTCCTATATCAGCACCAAGCGTTCTGATATAGGTCCCTTTGCTCGACACCACCCGAATGGTAATAAATGGATTGCTCCTGTCTACAGCAATTCTCCCGTCTTCCCACTCCAGCGTATGAATATGGATTTTTCGGGCTTCCTTTATTATCGATACACCTTTTCGGGCATAATGATAGAGCGGTTTTCCTTTATGCTTTAAAGCCGAAAATGCAGGAGGAGTCTGCAGGAGTTCCCCGGTAAAACGGGCCAGAACCCCTGTAATAAGGTCGCCGCTGTACTGCTCATCCCAGTCATCCATGATTATCTCGCCTTCCGGGTCCTGGGTTGAAGAGCGGGCACCAAGCCTGAGCGTCGCCAGGTACTCCTTTTCACCGTTCATAAACAGAGAAATCATTTTTGTTGCAGGCCGACCGATACAGATGATCAGCAGGCCGGTCGCAAACGGGTCGAGCGTCCCGGCATGGCCCACTTTCTTGATTCCGAATATTTTTCGAACGGCACGGACCATTGCAAATGATGTTGCTCCTGCCGGTTTATCAACCAGCAGCACCCCCGCATCAAGACCGTTTAGCATAACAAAATCCCACTGTCGCGACAACAATCAGTCAGGACGGCGAGGCAGCAAGAGAATGACAATAGTCGAGCACCTCTTTCTGCACGTCTGCTATCGAAGCCCCGGCAAAGCGGCAGCCGGCGGCATTCCGGTGACCACCGCCGCCAAAGTGCTTGGCAATTGCCGCCACATCGCAATCGCCCTTGCTCCTGAAGCTTACCGAGACACCATCATCTTTTCCCTCTTTCAAGAAGATTGCAAACTTGACCGACTGCAGGGAACGGGGATAATCCACAAAACCTTCCACATCCTGCACGACCGCGCCGCTCTGTTCAAACATATCGCGGGTGACATGGATGAGTGCGATCGTGTCTTTCTCATGCAGCTCAAGGGTTCCAAGCACCAGTTCCATGAGTTTGAGACGCTGGGGGGTAAAGTTGTCATAGAGATAAGCCGCAACCTTTTCAGGTTTTACGCCTCTTCCCAGCAGTTTTCCGGCAATCTCAAGCGTGCGGGAGCGCGTACACTCATACTTGAAAGAGCCGGTATCGGTCACGATGGCAACATAGAGCGCAAATGCGCAGTTGAAAGAAGGCGTGTGCCCCAGCGCTTCACAGATTTCATAAATCATCTCGCCGGTGGAACTGCGGTTCGAATCGATCCAGCGATAATCACCGTAATTACGGTGTGAAAGATGGTGATCAACGGCAATGAACGGCTTGATTTTCAACAGTTGGTTTTTTGTTTCCCCAAGCCTGTCCGCCTCGCCGCAGTCAAGGGCAATTGCGGCGATATCCGGGCCCGCCTCGTCAAGAAACTGACGGAGTTCGGTGAGGCTGTTGCTGACGCGGGAACAGCCGGGCAGAAACTCATAGATATGGGAGACCGGCTCATCAAGATAGGCAAAAACACGTTTGCCGAGACTGTCGAGAATATCGGCAAGCCCGAGCAAGGACCCCAGTGCGTCACCATCGGGGTGAACATGGGTCAGCAGGACAAAATTGTCCTTTTCCCGAATGGTCTGCAGAATCTCATCAGGTATTGTTTTCTCGCTCATCTCTTTCCCTGGCAATATCCGCAAGCAGCTGCTCCATCTTCTCGACCTTTTCTACCGTTTCGTCATACCAGAAATGGAGTTCCGGTGTAAAACGCAGATTAAGCACTTTTGCCAGATGACTGCGCATAAAACCGGCTGCTTTAAGGAGTCTTTTTTTTACGGCCTCCGAAACAGAATTGCCCTGAAGCGACGTGTAATATATCTTGGCGTGACGCAGGTCGTCGGAAAGTTCGACGCGACTGATGCTGATATCTCTGAGCTTGGGATCCCTCACCCGCTGGATTATGAGGATCGACAACTCGTTCTTGATGACATCGGCGACACGCGTCGCTCGTTTTTGCCCACGGTCCCTGCCGACACCAAGGGATTCAAGCTCCTGTTTTGGATGCCATTCTGCAATCATAACCATTACCGTCAATCGAGGGTCGCTTCAACTTCCTGCATGACAAAGGCTTCTAGATGATCACCGACCTTCAGATCATTGAAGTTTTCCACCCCGATACCGCATTCATAGCCGGAGGCAACTTCTCTGACGTCATCCTTGAAACGCCTCAGGGAGCTGATTTTTCCGGTGTAGGCAACAACGCCGTCGCGTAAGACTCGGACCCGGGCGTTTCTCTGGATTTTTCCGTCAGTAACGAAACAGCCGGCGATGGTTCCTATCTTTGGAACATTAAAGGTGTCCCGAATTTCGGCGGTGCCGATAACCTCTTCTTCAAAGGTCGGGTCAAGCATTCCGACCATCGCCTTCCTGATATCATCAAGTGCATGATAGATAACGTCGTAGGACCTGACATCAACATTTTCCTGATGAGCAAGCTCTTTTACCTTCACAGACGGCCGGACATTGAAGCCGATAATGATTGCCTCCGAAGCCGAGGCCAGCAGAATATCCGACTCCGTAATCGTGCCGGTCCCCTCATGAAGCACCCGCACCTTGATTTCAGCAGTCGAAAGATCCTCGGCCGCCTTGGCAAACGCTTCAAGGGTACCCTGCACGTCGGAGCGGATAATTACCCTGAGCTCCTGGACATCACCTTCACTCATCTTCTCAAACAGCTTGTCAAGCGAGATCTTGCTGCCCGCTGCCAGCTCTGATTCCGGGCTTTCATGGTCCGTACCTGGCTCACGCTTTTGGCCATCCTGTCGTCGGTGACAACCACGAACTCATCACCGGCAAGCGGTACCCCGGAGAGCCCCTGGACCTCGACCGGAATCGTCGGGCCGGCGCTCTTGATGGCCCGCCCCTTGTCATCAAACATGGCGCGAACCTTGCCGCTGTATTGACCGACAACGAAACTGTCTCCGAGCTGAAGTGTTCCCTCCTGAACAAGCACCGTGGAAACCGGCCCGCGCCCCTTGTCGAGTTTTGCCTCAAGAACGCGGCCCTTGGCCTTGCGTGTCGCATCTGCCCGGAGCTCGAGCATTTCGGCCATCAGCTGGATGCTTTCCAGCAGCTCGTCGATACCGACATTCTTTTTAGCCGATGTTTCACAATAAATGGTCTGGCCGCCCCACTCCTCCGGCGCCAGGTCGAGCTCAGCGAGTTCACGCTTGACACGGTCGGGATCGGCGTTTTCCTTGTCGATCTTGTTGACCGCGACAATAATCGGAACACCGGCCGCCTGGGCGTGGTTGATCGCCTCTCTCGTCTGATCCATGACACCGTCATCTGCGGCAACAACCAGGATGACGAGGTCGGTAACCTGGGCGCCGCGGGAACGCATCTGGGTGAATGCCGCATGTCCGGGCGTGTCGACAAAGGTTACATCCCCTGCCTTGGAGCGCACGTGATAGGCGCCGATATGCTGGGTGATCCCGCCGGCCTCCCCTTCCGCAACATCGGTCTTCCTGATGGCGTCCAGGATGGAGGTTTTGCCGTGATCGACATGCCCCATGACGGTTACCACCGGAGATCTGGGTTTCGTATCGCCCCCTTCCTCCTGGGCTTCAAGCATCTGAACACCAATCTCTTCAGTCATTCCCTGCTCGATCTCATAACCAAAATCATTGGCGATCAGTGTTGCCGTGTCGAAATCAACCGCCTGATTCATCGTAGCCATCACGCCAAGTCCCATCAACTTACCGATAATCTCGTTGGCCTTGAGCTTCATTTTCGCGGCGAGGTCGCCAACGGTTATCGTGTCGTAAATGGTTATTCTCTTCTTGCTGGCCTTCATCTCGATGGTGGACGGCGACACCTTTTTGTCAAGCCGCCCCCTGCCGCGTTTGCCCCGCTTGCCGGCGCGCTGGTAATCGCTGTCAAAATGAGTGAATTTGACACTCTTCTTGCCCTTGCGCGCGGCTTTTCCGCGCCGGTCACGGTCATCATCGTCGGGAAGGCCCCGTTTACCCTTTTTCCGGCCTCGTTCCGCACTTTCTCCAATGGCACTGTCGGGAACGGTGGCGCTGATATTAGGCCGTGTTGATCTTGATGCAGTCGATTTCCCGCCTTTTTTGGAACGGGGTCGTATTTCTTTTTCTGTTTCATCGGCTACGGGCAATTCGATCGTCCCGACAACGCGGGCCACCGTTCTGCGTTCGGCCTTAGGCTGCTTTTTCCCCTTCTTTTTCTCTTTCCTGGCGGCCGTCAGCTCTTCCTCGCCCTGCTCATCGGCATCAGGTGCTGAAGACACAGCCTCGGAATCGGCAGCAGCTTCGCTCAGTGTTTCAGCCGCTTCAGCAGGTTCAGGTGTGGAAACATCGTCTGTATCAGCAGGGGATTCAGGTTCACCCTCTTCTGCTTTCACCTCACGCTTCTCAGCCGTATCTGGCGCTGCATCATCGGCGGGGCTATCGAGCTCTGAAACCGCAGCTTCAGCAGTATCGACCGTATCAGCATCGCTGGCCGGCTCCTGCATGGCGGTATCTTCAGCAGTGCTGTCTTCGGCTTTTGGCCTGCGCCGTATGATCGTTGCCCGCCGCCTGATTACCGTTGGTGAGCCTTCAGCAGCATCAATTCTTTTTTCCACCAGTTCGGTTTGTGTATCCTTGAGCATCGTCTTGCGGATCTGATCAGCAGTTTCTTCATCGACCGTGGAACTGTGACCTTTGATGTCGTAGCCGCCGGCGATCAATTTATCCGCAAGTGCTTTGCTGCTCATCCCTGCTTCTTTTGCCAACTCATAAATCCTAACCCTGCTCATTCCTTACTCCTGAAAAACCATCTTTCTGTTATCCACAACCGGAACCAAACAATAGCGTACCCGTCTGCAATTTATTACTCTAGGAACTCCCGTTATCCAGGCGAAAAGCTCGCTTCAATCTTCTTTCTGAAAGAGCAACCTGCGACAGGCACGTGTCCCTGTTACAGCAGTAACCGCCGCGTCCCGCCATGATCTGTTTGATGTCAACAACAAGTCCGGCATCGTTCCAAACATGCCGAACCAGATCCTGCTTGTCGTGTTTGCCATGGCAAACGATGCACGTCCTCAAAGGCTGACGTTTCATGCCTCTTCTGTCTTGTTTTCGACGTCAGTATCCGGTTCGGAATCACCATCAGTCTTCAGGCTGATTTCTGTATCCGAATGCTCAATCCCGGTATCTGTTTCATCACCACCAGCCTCTTCCGGCTGATCAGCCTCCGCTGGCTCCTCGGCGGCAACCCTGGCAGCCGCATCTATGAGCTGCTGAGCGAAATCATCATCGATGGCTCTGATTATAATCAAATCTTCCACCGCAGTCTTGGATAAATCGGCAGCAGATTTTATATCTTTTGCAAACAACTGGTCGGCAAGGGATTCATCAATGCCGGCAATTTTCAGCAGACTCTGATACCCGGCATCCTCCAGGTTGGCATAGCGCTGTTCACTTTTTACATCGATGCGCCAGCCCATGAGGCGTGAGGCAAGACGGACATTCTGACCCTGCCGCCCAATAGCCAGGGACAATTGATCATTGGGAACAACAACCAGCAGCGAATTCGCATCCTCGTCGACCCTGACCATACTCACGTGAGCCGGAGCCAGTGCATTATAAACATACTTTGCCGGGTCCGGGCTCCAGGTGACAATATCAATCCGCTCACCCTGAAGCTCCTGGACGACATTCTGCACCCGAGACCCTTTCATCCCCACACAGGCTCCTACCGGATCAACGTCTGACTCGCTGGAACTGACGGCGATCTTTGCCCTGAATCCCGGTTCCCTGCTGACGCCCATTATCCTGACAATGCCCTCGGCAATCTCCGGGACCTCCATTTGAAACAGTTTGGCCAGGAACTCGTCGGCGGTTCGAGACAAAACAAGCTGGGAATCCCTGCTGTTCTGGCGCACTTCCATCAGGTAGGCCCGAATCCGGTCGCCCTGCTTGAATGAACGTTTTGGAATCTGGTGATCTTTCGGCAAAATAGCGTCGGTACGGCCAAGGTTGATAATCATGTTGCCCCGCTCAAAGCGCTGCACAATACCGCTGACAACCTCACCCTGGCGATCCTTAAACATATCAAAGATGACTTCGCGCTCAGCATCCTTCATCCGATGGATAATGACCTGCTTGGCGGACTGGGCCGCAATCCGCCCGAGATCGGTTATGTTCTCCATCTTTTCGCCAAGCTCATCACCAAGCTGGACCTCAGGGTCAAGCAGTTTGGCAGCTTCAAGACCGATTTCCGTCTGCTCATCTTCAGCGTTTTCAACGACACTACGGAACTGAAATACCTCTACTTCACCAAACTCTTCATTGTAGCGGACTTCGATATCCCGCCTGCTGCCGAGTTTTTTCCGTGCTGCCGAGGCAACTGCCTCCTCGATGGCTTCAATAAGAAGATTTTTGTCAAATCCGCGATCCCTGCTAATCTGATCGATGATACGCTTTAAATCCGATATCATTTGTATTACCTCGAAATATGCGCGTCCGGTGCCATTTCCGGTGCTGCATTTCTCTTGTCTGAGCTGTGTCCAATTATCATTACAGCGCCAGACGAGCTTTTTTTTATGTGCTCCCAGGGGAAAACGTATTTTTTCCCGTCTTCTGTCACAATTACAAGTGTTTTCTCCGCGGCTGCTTCAAGCGTTCCGGTAAATACACGTTGCCCCTCAACCTCTTCCTTTGTTTTCAACCGTATTTTCTCCCCGATAAAACGCTCGCATTCTGAGAGATTACGCAATGTCCGTTCAGCACCGGGTGACGACACCTCGAGATGATAGGCATGCTCAATGAAATCCTCAACGTCAAGAAAGTCGCTCGTTTCCCGACTGACCCGCGAACAATCATCAAGGCTGACACCATCGACGCTGTCAATGATCAGCCGCACAACCCAGCCGTGCCCTTCTCTCCGGTACTGAACATCGTAGAGTTCAAGCCCCATGGACGGTAAAAGCGTGGCGGCAAATTCCCGGATTCTCTCTGTTACCAAATCAGTCATAAACTCTCTGTCCAGAGAAGCCCCGCTCTTGCAGAACTCAATGGACAATACCCGTCGATTAACCATAAAAAAAAGCGGGCAGAGCCCACTTTTCAATCGCCTGTCTGTACGCAATGTACTCCAGGTATAACCACTCCGGATGATTGCCTGGGTAGCGCCAGGAACGTCTCGCAACCGTCAATGGAGCGGGCAACGAGGGTCGAACTCGCGACCTCAAGCTTGGGAAGCTTGCGCTCTGCCAACTGAGCTATACCCGCGTCAATCCATTTTATTCATCCAGAACCGTGACAATAAAACACACTATTTGAATATTGTCAAGAACCAGTCGTACCAGAACCAGGAGTACCTGGACAGCCGCCGCCGGGCGGCACGGGGAGCTGTCAGTAAAGAACTGCTGGAGGGGACCCCCTGCCGGTCCGGGCTGGTGCAGAAACTTAATGGCAGGGGATGGTGAGAAAAACCAGTATTCATATCATGCAGTTATCTGCTCTATCAACGGTTCGCTCCGGCGCTCGATCCTCTAATTTAAGATTGACAAATCAACCCATGATTAATACAACATCTCTCAAATTTAACATAAAATGCCCGCCCGGTCGATATCTTCACCACCGCCATTGATTTTAATTTTGCATCATACCTGCCCTGTTTCAGGCAGGCTGCACACATGAAAGTTAGCGTGCCGCGGTTGAACGAGTCCCGGGTATAAACGATTACTACGTTGGCCATCAGATGAGTACTAAAACCTTAATAATTGCAGAAAAACCAAGTGTAGCCGGCGATCTGGCGAAAATTCTTCCCGGCTCATTTAAAAAGAGCAGGACACACTATGAAGGCAGCGACTACATCGTTTCGTATGCCATCGGCCACCTTGTATCAATCTGCTATCCTGAGGAGATAGATTCACGTTATCAAAAATGGAATATGGCGGACCTGCCGATATTGCCCGAAAACTTTCCCCTCAAGGGGCTGGACTCCACCAAAACACAGCTCAACGCGCTGCAGAAACTGATCAGGCGAAAAGATGTCGCTCTGATCATCAACGCCTGTGATGCCGGCCGTGAAGGCGAACTCATCTTCAAGTATATCCTCAATTATGTCGGGAACAGATCGGTTGCCGCCAAGCAGGTCAAGAGATTATGGCTGCAGTCTATGACCGACGAGGCGATCAGGAGCGGGTTTTCATCGCTCCGTGACAATTCCGAAATGTTGACGCTTGAAGATGCGGCGCTCTGTCGTTCTGAATCTGACTGGCTCATTGGTATCAATGCAACCCGGGCGCTGACTGCCTACAATTCTCGCTTTGGCGGTTTTTTCCTGACCCCCTGCGGCCGGGTTCAGACGCCGACCCTGTCTCTGCTGGTCAGCAGGGAACAGCAGCGTTTGGGCTTTGAACCACAGCCGTATACGAGTCTTGTTGCCACCTTTTCATTTGACCGTGACGAGTACACCGGCAAATGGATCGACCCCGGTTTCAAAAAAGATCCTGATAATCCCGAGAAAAAGGCTGACAGGATCTGGGAGCCTGAAAAGGCCGAGGAAATCGCCGGGCGGTGCCTGAACAAGCGTGCACAGGTAAAGGACACCAGCAAGGAAACCAGCCAGACAGCCCCGCAGCTCTACGACCTGACTTCTCTGCAGAGGGAGGCAAATTCCCGGTTTGGCTTTTCTGCCAAGAACACCCTCACCATTGCGCAGGCGCTCTACGAGCGGCACAAGGTGCTTACCTACCCGAGAACCGACTCGCGGCACCTGCCCGAGGATTACCAGAAGACCGTGTCCTCTGTGGTCGTGACCCAGAAATCGTGGCAGTACGCCGCTTACGCCCAGATCATTCTTGACAAGAAGTACATCAGGGCTGATAAGCGTGTCTTCAACAATGCCAAGGTCTCCGATCACCATGCGATTATTCCGACCAATATCATACCGGCTCAGCTCAGCGACGCTGAGATGAAAATTTACCGAATGGTCGTCCAGCGTTTCCTGGCCGTCTTTTTTCCTCCCGCCCGTTACCTGAATACCAGAAGAATCTCGACGGTTGAAAAAGAAACCTTCCTGACCGAGGGCAAGATCCTCAAGGAAGCCGGCTGGAAGGCTGTTTACCTCCAGGAAAGTAACGAAACCGGCTCAGGAATGCTCAAGCCTGTTCCTCCGTCAAGCGTGGTCAACTGCACCGCCGTCAAGCAGGAGAATCTGGAAACGAAACCGCCTCCCCGCTATTCTGAAGCGACGCTGCTGTCTGCCATGGAAAATTCGGGAAAACTGCTTGATGACGAGGAACTGGCAGAGGCCATGAAAGAGCGTGGGCTTGGTACACCGGCAACCCGGGCCGCCATCATAGAAAAACTGATAAATGAAAAATACCTGGTCAGGGAAGGCAAGGAACTCACGCCGACCGGAAAGGCCTTTGAACTGTTCAGCCTTCTGGAGGCGATGAACATTGACGTCCTGGCCTCACCCGAGATGACCGGGGAGTGGGAATACAAACTTAACCTGATCCTCAAAGGCTCCCTTACCAGAAAACGGTTTATGAAGGAAATCAGGGACCTGACCGTACAGATAACCGAAAGGATAAAAAATTTCGATGACGCGAAGGAGCGAAAAACAGCGATATTCAGCCCGGTCGACGGCAAAATATTCTACGAGACTCCGAGCGCCTACATCAGCGAAGACGAAACCATCAGCATTCGTAAAATACTCGGCGGAAGATTGATGAAAATACCCGAAATCGTTGCCCTGATAAAAGGGGAGACAATCGGCCCTTTTCCCGACTTTCGCTCCAAAAAAGGCAAACCGTTCAACGCCTCCATCAGGCTCAAGAGCAACAAGGTCGATTTCCTCTTTGCCGACTCAACGGCCGATCTTGACATAGATTCCATCAAGAAGTCAGGATCGCTCGGTAAATCCCCAATCGATCAGACAGATGTCTATGAGACAGAGACGGGCTATATGTCATCCTCTGCTCTTGAAAATGACCAGAAAAAAGGACTCAAAATCAGCAAATTGATACTTGCCAGGGAAATATCTGCAGAGCATGTCCGGCAGATGCTCAACAAAGGAAAGACATCCCTGATCAAAGGGTTTGTTTCCAAGAAAAAACGACCGTTCGACGCCTATCTCATCCTTGAAAAAACGGGCAAAATCAGTTTTGAGTTTCCCCCGCGAAAGTCTCAGAAGAATAACAAAAAGAATTGACACTTACGTTATAAAACGGCACAAAGTAACTATGAAACAATTGAAAGAAGAGTACCAGAACCTTGAAAGTATGGAACTCGCCCGCAGCTGTTCCCGCATTGCGGAAGACAACAAAGCAGAAGATGTTGTCGTCCTCGATGTCCGAAACATGTCCTCGTTTACCGACTTTTTTGTTATTATGAGCGGCCGCTCCACCCGGCACGTCCAGGCGCTCGCAGAAGGGCTTGAAAATGAACTGCGCTCAAAACGCATCAAGACAGCCCGTGCGGAAGGACTGCAGGAAGGGAAATGGGTACTCCTGGATTTTGGTGATGTCATCGTCCATGTGTTCTACAGCGAGCAGAGGGACTTTTATGATCTTGAAGGGCTCTGGCATGATGCCCCCCGCGTTGAAGCGCATTAAACTGCAATCGGCAAGAGAGGCGGAAAACGGTGTAACCTGAACCGCTTTTGGATCGATAACCAGATCATACACTATTCCATACAAAGCTATGCAATATCTGAGCACTCGAGGAGGCGTCTCCTCCATTGGTTTTACGGCAGCGATAATGATGGGCCTTGCGGAAGATGGCGGTTTGCTGCTGCCTCGTGCCATTCCCCGCATCGATACGGAAACCTTCGAATCGTGGCGTGACCTTTCCTATCAGGATCTCGCCTTCGAAGTAATGTCCAGATTCATCGACGATATTCCTGCTGCGGATCTCAAAAACCTTATCCAGAAAAGTTACGCAACATTCAGTCACCAGTCCATCACCCCCCTGGTTCACCTTGATGACCTGCACATTTTAGAACTCTTTCACGGTCCGACACTGGCCTTCAAAGACATCGCTTTGCAATTTTTAGGCAATCTCTTTGAGTACCTGCTCGAGCGTGATGACGGCGTCATGAACATTATTGGTGCAACTTCCGGCGATACCGGCAGTGCTGCGATCTACGGGGTTCGGGGCCGGCAGCGAATGAATATATTCATCCTTCACCCCCACAAGCGCATCAGCCCTGTTCAGGAAAAACAGATGACCACCGTGATGGATGCCAATGTCTATAATATAGCCATAGACGGGACCTTTGATGACGCCCAGGCACTCATAAAACACATTTTCAGCGACTCTGCCTTCAAATCGAGGCTGCGGCTCGGATCCATCAACTCGATAAACTGGGCGCGGGTATTGGCCCAGGTCGTTTATTACATCTACAGCTGCCTGCACATAACTGCCCATGAAAAGGTCCGCTCCTGTGCATTTGCGGTACCGACAGGCAACTTCGGAGACATCTTTGCAGGGTACATAGCCAAGAAGATGCTGCCGGAAGGCGTTATCAACAAGCTTATTCTGGCCACCAACGAGAATGATATTCTCACCCGCTTCGTTAAAAACGGTGACTACTCGCTCGGCGAGGTCAGAAGAACCTCGAGCCCGTCCATGGATATTCAGGCGGCATCGAATTTTGAACGCTACCTTTACTACCTGTATGACGAAGAGCCTTCACGGGTAAGAGAGGCGATGAAAAAATTCCAGCAGGAAGGACGTCTCGAGCTTGACGGCTACCTTGAACATATTCGCAGGGATTTTCTGGCTGCGGCGGTTTCAGAAAAAGAGGTCCTGGAAACCATCGCCCACTATTTCAGCAAGCACGCCTATATACTCGATCCCCATACGGCAGTCGGGATGCGGGCGGCACTGAATGTCCGCAAACAGGGCGTTCCGGTTGTCTGTCTGGCAACAGCCCATCCGGCAAAATTCGGCAATATCGTTGAAATGGCAACCAAGAGTCCTGTTCAACTGCCCGCTGCGCTTGCCGAAATAATGACCAGGGAATCACGATGTGAATTGCTGGAAGCGAGTCCCGCAAAAATCATGGCCTACCTGGAAGAACACGCTATCAGTCAGTAATGATGAGTGAACATTCGGCCTATGTTGATCAGGTAAACCAGGCTGTTCTCTTTTTACAGGGATTTGTTACCGCCCCGCCCCAAATTGCCATTCAACTTGGCACCGGACTTGGCGGTCTGGCAGAACAGGTAACGGCAGTGCAGTCAATCGACTATGGCGACATTCCATTTTTTCCGCGCTCTACGGTATCAAGCCACCAGGGCAGACTGATCATCGGTACGCTCAGGGACGTCCCGGTCCTCATCCTCTCCGGCAGACTCCATTATTACGAGGGATACGACACGAAGCAGGTTACCTTTCCAATCAGGGTACTTCGCCTTCTCGGAGCTGAGGTTCTCATCCTGACAAACGCCGCTGGAGGACTCAACCCATTGTTCCTTCCCGGAACCATCATGGTGATCCGGGATCATCTCAATTTTCTCGGGGAAAACCCTCTCAGGGGACCCAACGTGGATACCTGGGGTCCCCGTTTCCCTGATTTGTCCCAGCCCTATGACCCCGCTCTGCTCAAGTCGGCTCTTGACTGCGCTGACAGGTGCGGAATCAGCAAGGTTGTAACCGGGACCTACGTCTGCATTCCCGGCCCCAGCCTGGAAACTCCTGCAGAAACCCGCTGGCTCAGGGAAAGTGGCGGCGATGCGGTCGGCATGTCCTCCGTACCGGAGGTAATCGTTGCCGTTCATGGCGGCATGCAGGTCCTTGGTCTTTCCGTTATTGCAAATGTTAATGATCCTGACAATATGCAGCCTATCAGCCTTGAGGAGATCATTGAAAATGCCGAGGCGGCAAAACCGCAGCTTGAACAGCTCGTTGCTGAAATCGTCAGCGGAATAGCATGGGGAGGATCCGGGCACCATGACCACATTGACTGATGCTGCAGAACTCATTATCTCAGGGCGCTTCTTGATGCCGACCTGGCGCCAGCAGGACGCCATCAGTGATGGTGCGCTCGCTATTGCCGGAGATGTGATTGTCGAAACCGGCCGTCGCCGCGATATCTGCGCCCGCTATCCCGGTGCCGATGAAATCCATGAACCCCACGGGCTGATCATGCCAGGCCTGGTTAATTCCCATACCCATGCAGCAATGGCTTGTTTTCGGGGCTTTGCCGATGATCTTCCCCTGATGACCTGGCTCCAGGAACATATTTTCCCGATCGAGGCACGGTTGAACGGCGCTATGGTCTACGATTCCACCCTGCTGTCAATCGCCGAAATGATCAAGTCAGGGACGACGAGCTTCTGCGATATGTACCTGTTTGCCAAAGATGTCGCCCGGGCAGCTGAGAAATCCGGCATCAGGTGCTGGGTCGGGGAAGTACTGTATGATTTTCCCTCACCAGCGTATGGTCCGCTGGAGAATGGTATCAGATATGTCGAGGAAATGTTCTCGGAATACAGGAATCACCCGCTGCTGTCGGTAACGGTTGATCCCCACAGCGTATACACCTGCTCGCCGTCCTTGCTGACCCGCTGCGGACAGCTCGCCGAAAAGCACGGGAGCCTCCTGGTCATCCATCTTTCTGAAAGTGACGAAGAAGTTGATAACTGCCGGAAGCAGTACGGCACCAGCCCGGTTCGCCATCTTGACAAACTCGGCGTGCTCACCGATCGGACGCTCGGCGCTCACTGTGTGAAGCTTGACCAGGAGGAAATCCTCCTGCTCTCTGAAAAACAGGTGCGGGTCAGCCATTGCATCGAATCCAACATGAAGCTCGCCTCCGGAATCGCCCCGATTCCGGAACTCCTCAGACAGGGTGTTGCTGTGTCGATAGGCACCGATGGCAGTGCCAGCAACAATGACGTCGACATGTTTTCTGAAATGAACAGTGTTGCCAAGACCCACAAGGTAATGGCCTCTGACCCCACCACGATGGACGCCGAGACGACACTCCATGCCGCAACCCTCGGCGGTGCACGGGCACTGCATGCAGAGAAGCGGATCGGCACCCTTGCTCCCGGTAAAAAAGCCGACTGCATCGTTCTGGATCTGAACCAGCCTCATCTCATCCCGCTCTACAACCTTCCATCACACCTGGTCTATGCCGCCAGGGGCGCAGATGTCATACACTCCGTCATCAACGGCAGAGTCGTAATGAAAAACCGCATGCTGAAAACAATTGACGAGGATAGTGTCATTTCACGGATGCAGGAGATCAGCAGAAAAATTATCGCCATGCGCGAAGCGGACCACAGCGCATAGCAGCAGCTACTCGGCCTGGGGGATCTCAGCCGCTGAAATGATCTTTCACCCTGATCACTTGCCAGCTTGACTTTATCTCCAGACTACTCTACATTCAGCCTTGAACAAGATACCATTGTCACACATCTGGACCGGTGACGTTAGAGATACAGATATCAATAGAGGTAGGATATGTTCGGACTTGGAATGCCTGAGCTGATAGTAATACTGGTTATCATCGTGATTATTTTTGGCGCGGGCAAGCTGCCTGAGATCGGCTCTGGAATCGGCAAGGGGATCAAGAATTTCAAAGATGCCACCTCCAAGGAAGATGCCAAGAAAATCGACGAAGAAAAACCGGCAGATAAAAACGATACAGCAACCTGAAAACAAGCATTTCACTCTCATCGGGAGCCCCTATGTTCGGACTTGGAACACCGGAGTTAATCGTCATTCTCGGCATTGCTTTTCTCGTCTTCGGCGGCAAGAAGCTGCCCGAGATCGGTTCTGGACTTGGCAAGGCTATTTCTTCCTTTAAAAAGGGGGTCAGCGAAGTTGAAGACGGAGGCACGAACCTTCTCAACGACATCCCCGGTGTCAAGGAAGTTGCTGAAGTGAAGGAAAAAGTGGACGAGGTAAAAAATCTCCGCAACATTCTTAAATAGCGTCCTGTTTTTCAGCTATTCGTTCCGCCCCCCGCCCCTCTACGCACATTTCATTCCCGATACGCACAAATCGTCGCAGTGACACCTCTATTCAGTCCACACGCTCATTTCACCGCGCCTTGTATTAGTTTTATTAATACCAAAAGAACTTGACATTAAATTATTTACATTATAAATCTGCGTCTTCCTCAACAGAAAACAGGATACGGATATGCAGTTGAAGGCCTTGAAAATATTTTGCGATGTTGTCGCTCACCATAGTTTCTCGCAAGCCGCTGAGATAAACAATATTACTCAGTCTACGGCCAGCCAGAGCGTCCATCGCCTGGAAAAACAGCTGGGTGCCGAACTCATCAACCGTTCCGTTCGCCCCTGGAAAATCACCGAAAACGGCCGCCGCTGCTATGATTTCTGCCGTGATGTGCTGCATTCCTATGAGCGCCTCGAGAGGGAGATCAGCGGATCCCGGAGCAGGGTCCAGAAGAAACTGCGCATCGGCAGCATCTATTCTGTCGGTTTCTGTTACATGAACCAATGCACCGAGGCCTTTACTGATGGTGACCCTGCTGTTGAGCTGCATGTCGAATATCTTCACCCGGAGATCATCGTTGAGCAGGTCATTGAAGATGAACTCGATCTGGGTATCGTATCCTTTCCGCCTGGCCGCCGTGAGCTCAAGGTTATCCCCTGCGGTGAAGAGGATCTGGTCATCGTCTGTTCACCGCTGCACGATCTGGCCAAAACCGAGGAGATTTTACCCGCCCAGCTCGACAATCAGCCGTTTGTCGGTTTTGACCGCGGCCTCTCTATTTCGCGCCGAATCAGCAATGGGCTGAAGAAAATTGGCGTCAGTCAGCGTGTCCTGATGCGATTTGACAACATCGAAGCGATTAAACGGGCTGTAGAAGACAGCCATTACCTGTCAATACTGCCGCGCCCGACCGTGGAGCGGGAACTGAGCATCGGCACGCTCTGCGCTCGTGAACTGGCCGGCTTTACCCTGACGCGTCCGCTCGGTATTATCCTCAAAAAGCAGCGGAAACTGACCGTGGTTGAGCAGGAGTTTATCGAAATACTGCAAAAGGTCATCGAAGATAATCGGCATCGTAATACAAGTCAGGATCTCCATTCAAATCATTTCAGCAAGGGTAGTGATAACAAATGAACCGTAACCAGTCAAAAGGCCTCTACCGGCCTGAATTTGAACACAGCAGCTGCGGGATTGGTTTTGTCGCCAACCTGAAAGGTCGAAAAAGCCATAAAATCATCAGCGACGCCCTTTCCATGTTGTTCAGGATGGATCATCGGGGCGGTACCGGTTTCGACCTGAAAAGTGGTGATGGCGCAGGAATTCTTATCCAGATGCCGCATGATTTTTTCGCAGAGGTCTGCACAGCTGAGGGTATTGAGCTCCCGGGACCCGGAGAATATGGCGTCTGCATGACATTTTTTCCCAAAAAAACGGAATCCCAGGCAGCGTGCAGGACGATCTTTGAGCGGGCAGCAGAAGAACTTGGTCTTTCTCTGCTCGGCTATCGCAGCGCTCCAGGCGACAACTCGGATCTCGGACAGACGTCAAAAGACTCCGAGCCGTCTGTTCAACAGGTATTTATCGGCCGTCCCGAAGGAATGGATCTCGATGCCTTTGAAAGGAAACTCTTTGTTCTCAGAAATTACACCGAGCGTCTCGTTCACGAAACAGTCACGGATGGAGGAGAGGATTTCACCATTATTTCCTCTTCCTACAAAACCATCAACTACAAAGGTCAATTCACGACAGCACAGGTGCCGCTGTACTTCAGCGACCTGAAAGACAGTCGTATGGTCTCGTCAATTGCGCTGGTGCATTCACGATTTTCAACCAACACGTTCCCTTCCTGGAAACTTGCCCAGCCGTTTCGCTATATCGCACATAATGGTGAAATCAACACCATCAGGGGCAACATTAACTGGATGCGTGCCAGGGAAGCTCTGCTGGAGTGCAGTGCATTCAGCCGCGATGAACTGGAGATGGTTTTTCCGATCTGCGATGAACGTGCCTCTGACTCGGCCAACCTTGACATGGTCGTGGAAATGCTCGTGCTCAGCGGTCGTTCGCTGCCTCACGTCCTGATGATGATGATTCCCGAGGCCTGGCAGCATCACACAACAATGAGCGAAACGAAAAAAGCCTTTTACGAGTTCTATTCGGCGCTCATGGAACCATGGGACGGCCCTGCATCGATCTGCTTTACCGACGGTGTCATTGTCGGGGCAACCCTTGACCGCAATGGCCTGCGGCCTTCCCGCTATTGCGTCACCGAGGATGATACGGTCATCATGGCTTCTGAATCAGGGGTCATCGATATCGACCCGGCCACGGTAAAATTCAGGGGCAGGCTCCAGCCCGGCAAGATGTTTGTGGCTGATCTGGCTGAAGGCCGCATCATCTCCGATGAAGAGTTGAAAAACGATATCTGCTCGCGTCAGCCGTATCGTCAGTGGCTTGACAAAGGGCTGATACATCTAGACGATCTGGAGCAGCCAACCGAAGAACACCTGCAACCCAGGCAGGAGCGTTTATTCAAACGCCAGCTCGCCTTCGGATACAGTTACGAAGAACTCAGCGAAATCCTCGCGATCATGGGGAGAGACGGCAAGGAACCGCTTGGCTCAATGGGTGCCGATAATCCGCTGGCTGTCCTTTCTGATCGGCCCCAGCAGCTCTCGCACTATTTTAAACAGTTATTTGCCCAGGTAACCAACCCGCCGATTGACCCGATCCGTGAGAAAGTAATCATGGATCTGCGCACCTACGTCGGCGGTTTTAAAAATATCCTTACCGAATCACCTCAACATTGCTGCCGTATTGCCATCCCCCAGCCGGTACTGCTCAACGAACAGCTGGAGAAGCTGCGTTATGCCGATCACAAACATTTTCAGACGAAGACGCTGGAGATCCTCTTCAAGGCCGACGGCCGCCCAGGGCGTCTTGAAAATGCACTGGCAAGGATTTGTCGTTATACCGAGGACGCAATTGATGACGGCTATTCCATTATCCTGCTCTCTGATCGCGGTACTGACAGCGACCATGCAGCAGTTCCATCCCTTCTGGCCACCGGCGCGGTGCACCATCACCTCATCCGGACCGGTAAACGCGGCATGGTCGATATTGTCGTCGAGAGCGCAGACGTTCGCGAGGTCCACCATTTTGCCACGCTGCTTGGCTACGGCGCTTCAGCGGTCAATCCCTATCTCGCCTTCGAATCACTTGTCGACCTCTACAAAAAAGGCATCCTGGGCGAGACGACGGTAAAAAAAGTTATCGCCAATTACGTCAAAGCAATCGACGACGGCTTGATGAAAATTTTCTCGAAAATGGGAATTTCCACGCTGGCATCCTACCAGGGGGCTCAAATTTTTGAAATTCTTGGCATCAATCAGGAGGTCGTCAGCGCCTATTTCAGCGGGTCGGTGAGCCGCATTGAAGGCTTGGGGCTTGACCAGATCGCCGAGGAAACCCTGCGCAAGCACCGCAAGGGATTCCCCCTGCGGGGCGGCGGCGGCAAGGTCCTTGATTCAGGCGGAGACTACAGCTGGCGCCAGAACGGGGAGCGGCACCTCTTCAATCCGACGACGATCCGCCTTCTCCAGGAGGCCACCAGAGAATCGAACTACGAGAAATACAGGGAGTATTGCCGGGCAATAGACGAGCAGAGCAAAGCGGCCTACACCCTCAGGGGACTAATGGAATTTCGCCCGACAAGAAAGCCCATCCCGCTCAAGGACGTTGAACCTGCGGAGAATATTCTCAAGCGATTTGCAACCGGAGCCATGTCGTTCGGCTCCATTTCCTGGGAGGCCCACACCACCCTGGCCATTGCCATGAATCGCATCGGCAGCAAATCAAACTCCGGGGAGGGAGGAGAAGACCCAGTCCGCTACAAACTCCTCCCCAACGGGGATGACCGCTGTTCTGCAACCAAGCAGGTTGCCTCGGGACGATTCGGCGTTAACAGCTACTACCTGACCAAGGCCAAAGAGCTGCAGATTAAAATGGCACAGGGCGCAAAGCCCGGTGAGGGTGGCCACCTTCCGGGTCACAAGGTCAGCGGCTGGATCGGCAGAACCAGGAACTCGACACCGGGTGTCGGGCTGATCTCACCACCACCACATCATGATATCTATTCAATCGAAGACCTCGCGCAGCTCATCTTCGATCTCAAGAACGCCAACCGTGATGCCCGGGTTAACGTCAAACTCGTCTCTGAAACCGGTGTCGGCACGGTTGCCGCAGGAGTCTGCAAGGCCAAGGCAGACGCTGTGCTGATCTCCGGCTACGACGGGGGTACCGGCGCCTCGCCGATCAGTTCGATCAAACATGCCGGTCTTCCCTGGGAACTCGGCCTCGCCGAGACACACCAGACGCTCGTTCGCAACCGGTTGCGCAACCGCATCGTCGTGCAGACCGACGGCCAGTTGAAGACCTCTCGGGATCTTGCCGTCGCCACCCTGCTTGGCGCAGAGGAATGGGGAATCGCCACAGCGGCACTCGTTGTTGAGGGCTGCATAATGATGAGAAAGTGCCACTCCAACACCTGTCCGGTCGGTGTGGCCACCCAGCGCGAGGATCTGCGCGCCAAATATACCGGCAAGGTGGACCACGTTATAACGTTCTTTCAATTTCTTGTTCAGGGGTTGCGCGAAATCATGGCAGAACTCGGTTTCAAAACCATCAATGAAATGGTCGGACAGGCCGACTGCCTGAAATTCCGTGATGATATCGATCACTGGAAGTACAGCGGACTTGACCTCTCTCCGATCATATTCCGTGAAAGGAGCGGTGAAGAGGAAGGACTCTACTGCTTCAAGGCCCAGAATCACCTGATGGATGCAGTTCTCGACTGGAAGCTCCTCGAAGCTGCGAAACCTGCTCTTGAAAATGGAGACCGCATTGAAGCTTCCTTTGGTGTTAACAATACGAACAGAAGTATCGGGACCCTTCTTTCCAACGAAATATCCAAGCGCTACGAGGGTGCCGGACTGCCTGAAGGCACGATAAAATTCAAACTCCGCGGCTCAGCGGGGCAATCTTTTGGAGCATTCGCTGCCCGGGGTGTTGATCTTGAACTGGAAGGTGACGCCAATGATTATTTCGGCAAAGGCCTTTCAGGTGGTCATTTAAGCGTCTACCCGGACAAGAGCGCACAATTTGCCGCCGAAAAAAATATCATTATCGGCAACGTCGCCCTCTATGGGGCTACCGGCGGCAAGGCATTTATCCGCGGTATTGCCGGGGAACGTTTCTGTGTCAGGAACTCAGGTGCCGAAGTGGTGGTTGAAGGCGTCGGCGACCACGGCTGTGAATACATGACCGGCGGCAAGGCTGTCATTCTTGGCACCACCGGGCTTAATTTTGGCGCTGGAATGTCAGGAGGAATCGCCTATGTACTCGACGAATCTGGTGACTTTCCAAGCAGATGCAATATGGGCATGATTGAACTCGAAGAACTTGATGATCGCGAAGAAATCGACATGCTGCGCTGGCTTATCGAAGAACATCATGCCAGAACCAGATCGACGGTTGCCGGGCGCATCCTCAATAACTGGGAACGCTGGTCCCACCAGTTTGTCAAGGTGATGCCTTCAGATTACAAACGTATGCTGAACTACATCCGCAAGGTGCGCAGTACCGAAAAATACAGTGACGAAAATGATATCATGGACGCTGCCTTCAATATGCATATCAAGAATATGCTGATTGAAACCCAGGCCAGGGATGTCGAGATGAATATTGCTCAGGTAGTTCATTCACAATAATGACACAAGGGGTGCAGCCAGTGTTCCCCTGTTGTTACTAGATCTGTCTGCAAGGAGAATACAGTATGGGTAAGCCGACCGGTTTCCTCGAGTTTAATCGAAAGACCAACCCCTCCCGGCCGATGCGCGAGCGTCTGAAAGACTGGGATGAAGTATATACACTGCGTGATGACCAGATGTCCATCATACAGGGAGCCCGATGCATGGACTGCGGGGTCCCGTTCTGCCATCAGAGTGCCATTATAGAGGGCGGTGCAACCGGCTGCCCGATCAACAACCTGATCCCCGAGTGGAATGACCTGATCTATCGAGGCCGCTGGAAGGAGGCGCTTGACCGTCTTCATCACACAAATAATTTCCCTGAATTTACCGGCCGTGTCTGCCCGGCGCCATGTGAGGCGGGCTGCGTTCTCGGGATAACCGACCCCCCTGTCAGTATCCATGACAATGAACAAACGATCATTGACAGGGGTTTTGCCAACGGCTGGGTCGTTCCAGAGCCTCCAGCAGTTCGCACCGACAAAAAAGTTGCCGTAATCGGTTCCGGTCCGGCAGGACTCGCCTGCGCCGCCCAGCTTAATCGTGCAGGTCACCTGGTAACCGTCTATGAGCGTGATGACCGAATCGGTGGCCTGCTGATGTACGGCATTCCAAATATGAAACTGGATAAATCAGTCGTTCAGCGCAGAATAGATCTGCTCGCCGCCGAAGGCATTGAATTTCGCCCAGGCGTTGATGTCGGTGAGGACCTGGCCCCGGAAGAATTGCGACTCCAGTTTGATGCCATTGTTCTTGCCTGTGGAGCCACCAAGCCGCGCGATCTACCGGTAGAAGGCCGCGACCTGAAGAATATCCACTTCGCCATGGATTTTCTCAGAGCCAACACCAAGAGCCTTCTCGACAGCAGGCTCGGCGATAAAAAGTTCATTTCTGCGGAAGGCAAGAGGGTCGTTGTTCTTGGCGGCGGTGATACGGGAACAGATTGTGTGGCAACCGCACTGAGACACAGAGCTGCCTATGTCTCTCAATTTGAGATTTTGCCGCAGCCGGGCACGGAACGGGACAATGAGAATAACCCCTGGCCTCAATGGCCAAAAACGCTCAAAGTCGATTATGGTCAGAAAGAAGCAATATACACCCAGGGCAAAGATCCCCGTGAATACCTGATTATGACCAAGAAATTCGAAGGCGATGCCGACGGCAATGTAAAAGCACTGCATATCGTCACTGTTTCCTGGGAAAAAGATGAACAGGGGCTCTTTTTCCCTCGTGAATTCCCAAACAGCGAGCGGGTTGTGGAGGCCGACCTCGTGCTCCTTGCCATGGGGTTTCTCGGTCCTGAAGATTATCTGGCCGAACAGTTCGGCTTGGATCGGGATCCAAGATCAAACATAAAAGCTGATTACGGCAGCTACACCACGAACATCGATGGTGTTTTTACCGCAGGCGACGCCAGAAGAGGGCAGTCTCTTGTCGTCTGGGCTATCAACGAGGGTCGCGGTTGTGCCCGGGAGGTGGATACCTATCTGATGGGTGACACCTACCTGCCATAGGACCTTACGCGTATCGGGCAACAGCGGGGTGCCAGGCGGACGCCACGTGTCACCCCGCTGTACGCAGGAAAACAGCCTACCTTTTGTGCCCGCACAAACCAGCGGGGATATTCCCCTGTCTACTTCCTGCTGAAACGCAGTATTACTCGGTACTCATGGCTGTCAATATCTTTCGGCAAGAGCGTCGCATCAGCTACCAGCACCGTCAAAACCCTTCCTTTGAGCGGATCCTGAGTCTGCTTTTGACGCCGCTCCATACCCGATGGTCCGGCGATACCTTTTCTCGGTTTCCGGACATGGAGAAGCTTGGCCTCAATCGCAGCGCCAGGCGCCTGCGCTTGCTTCGGGGGAACCTCCCGGTTAATCTGTGGTGATGATCCGATGATTATTTCCATGCCTCTCGCCCTCCTCTAATGCGCCTGTAGATAACTGGTCGGTTCCGGTCATCCCAAGGTCGCCAGACAGCTCATTTAAAATGACAGTGAAAACGATTAAAGAGTGATTAAATCGTGCGTTTATCATATGATACCGTCACTATCCCCTGGATGAACGCTTGATAATTGTCACTCTGGTCAGCTTTTTTTACCTATTTTACCATGAAAAACCCGCTTCATAAAATACTTAAACCGATTAAAGAGGTTCAGCTTATCCGCGGCATCGAGCTTCCCATCGGTCTCGAATTCAGGCAACTGGTGGTAACCGGTCCGCCAGGTGCCGGGAAATCGTACTATATCAATCAGATCAGGGGCTGGCCAAATGAAGGATATCTCGACCTGCGAAGAAAAAACTGGTGGAAGGACCAGAGCCTGGTATACAGACCCCGGGAGATTCACCTCGGGATTCCCTATGTCGGTCATCGTGAATCGTTGACCGTCTTCGATCAGGAGTGGCTGGAAACACCCGCCGAGGCTCTGAGTATTGATTTTCCCCAGATCAAGATTCCACCCCGGGTCCGCTCGCGGCTCAGTACAAACTGGATCGACCGTTATATCTTTGAGTTTATCCTTCCCGATTCCAAGCAGATTTACCAACAACGCCTCAACAGGCAGAAAGACGGCTGTTTCCCGGTTGATGCCAAACTCACCCTGGAGATGGTTGACCGCCAGGTACAGACCTATAGCGAGATTGCCCTCTATCTGCACCGAGCCGGATTAAATGTCTATATTCGCAGGGATATCCATGAACCACCGATGCTTATTTCCGAGAAGGGTGCCGTGGCTCTGCCGCCATGGGCGGTCTCTGTTGCGAGCCATAAACCGGGCCTCACGACCCTCGCAGGATGGAAAACCCTTTTTACCAAAGACCCTGCAATTCCCTGGTTCTCGATTACCGGTAAACTCAAAGACCTGAATTCTCCGGGCAGGATTTCCCATGACGGCAAAAGTTTCGACATCGTTATCGGCAAAACCCACCTGAAGCTTTCTCCCGAGATACCGCTGGGAGCAAACAAACGATATCTCCGCCTGCACAAGAACTGGATCATCAAAAAGCCTGACGGCGACTCTATTAAAACCGTTCGCGGGTTTGCCCGGATCAGGCAGGGGGAAACCGTCATTCTCGGAAGGGCAAACAGGGATTACGATGACCTCTTCCACTTTAAAAAAGACGTTGCCAAGCGCCACGTCTCCATCACCAACATCAATGGAGACCTGATATTCCGTCCCGCTGATCCTGACAACAAAATAAAAATAGTTAGGCTCGATGAGCAGGACAGTCGCGAGGAAATACCGTCAAACAGGCTCACGGCCATGTTTGACGCCCGGTCGCTTCTCGGCGGAAAAATCGAGAGACTTGAAAAACGCAGCAGTTTGTCGCTGCTCCTTGAAGTTAATGAAATACTGGCATCGGAGTCTTTCCGGCCACTCGACGCTGCCGGCATACCGGGCGGCCTGCTTGAACTTCCCGACGAGCCAACCCCTGTTATTGTCGGCGACCTGCATGGCCAGGTGGACAATCTTCTGAAAATCCTGACCGAAAACTCCATTTTGCAGTCGCTCCGTTCCCACAAAGCATTTCTCTGTATCCTCGGCGATGCGGTTCATTCAGAAAATGCCCGGGAAATGGAAAACATGGAGAGTTCAGTGCTCATCATGGATCTGATCCTTTCGCTGAAACGGACCTTCCCCAACAATGTTTTCTATATCCGCGGCAACCATGACGATTTCAGCCCGGATCTCTCCAAAAACGGCATCCCCCAGGGACTCATCATGAAAAAATATCTCATGGATACCCGGGGTACTGCCTACGTGGAAGCCATGCAGACCTTTTATGACCGTCTGCCCTACATCATTTCATCCGACTCATTCATTGCCATCCACGCCGGCCCGCCGCGCGCCGGCACGTCAAAAGAGCAACTGATCACGATCAGGGACTATCCTGAAATAGCAAAAACCTTGACGAACAACCGCGTCAAACGGCCTCACTACCTCTCCGGCTATCCGAAATCTGACATCAAAGAACTGAGACGGACACTGCAAAAGGCCAAATCAATCCCGGTAATCGTCGGTCACACCCCCCTGGACCCTTTCGGCAGTATATGGCAGAATGCCGGCTCCATAAAAAATCATCATATCGTCTTCAGCTCGCACCAGGAAGGACCCGGATTATTCGTCAGGATACAGGACAAGATGGTTCCCTTGACCTATCCCTCAGAACCGCTCAGCAGGCTAATCAGCAGATTGAAACGCACAAGATAGGCTGCTTTTTCTGGGGGTGCATCATCAGTGGTTTTAATCTGATGATTTTAAGGCTATAGTGCAAGGATTAAAACCCGGGCTAGCCCACTTGTCTCGATTTTTTGCCGAGCGTGATTTTTGAACTTGAACTTTACCCGGACAAACTGATACATAGGATTTCACCAGGCAGACACTGGGATGCTTACCGGGTCAGAACTCGACCCCTCAATCCATACTTGCTTTTACTGACAGGGACCATGCTCATGGATATCAAGTCAACCACCCCGTTCTCCGGATTGTTCAGGACGTCACCTTTTAAGCCCATTCAGCAGCACATGAGGATGGTTTTTTCCTGCATCTGTTTCATCCCCCCGCTGCTCGATGCACTTTACCGAAAAGATGATGAGCAGCTCAAGGAGTTTGGCGGCGAAATCATTCGGCTGGAAAGTGAAGCCGATCAGATCAAGCACATCTTCAGATTCAACATGCCCAACACCCTGCTCTTGCCGGTAGACCGGGAAGATCTGCTGAAATTAATCAGTGATCAGGACCATCTTGCCGATATTGCTGAGAATATTGCAAAACTGCTGCTCTTCCGGGACATGACCGTACCCGATGCTCTGAAAGCACTGATTGATGAACTGCTCGAAGCAACGATGGAGATATCTGCCTCGGCCAAGGACATGATCGAGCAGCTTGACGAGCTGCTCCAGGTAGGATTTAAGGGTCGGGAACAGAGAAAAGTAGAGGAAATGATATCAGGAGTGCGGCGCAAAGAGCACAATATCGACAGCATCATGCACCGGACCAGAAGGACGCTCTTTGAAAACGAAAGTCAGCTGGACCCGGTTTCCGCCATGTTCTGGTATCAGCTCATTGATCTGCTTGGCTCCATATCAGACCAGACCGAAAATATTGCTGATCGTCTGCTCCTTTTCCTCTCCAAGTAATCTAGACAGGAACTCATAATGGATATCATCGCCACCTACGGTACCGTATTTATCGTCCTTGCCATTATCTTCGGCCTCTACATGACCTGGGGCATCGGCGCCAACGACCTGGCCAATGCGATGGGAACATCGGTTGGTGCCGGGGCGGTCACCATCAAACAGGCTATCTGCATCGCTATTGTTTTTGAATTCGCCGGCGCGGTTATTGCCGGAGGCCATGTCACCAGCACGATCAGAAAGGGGATCATTGACCCGACACCCATCGTCGGCTCACCTGAGATCCTCGTCTACGGGATGCTTGCCTCCCTGCTGGCTGCAGCATTCTGGCTGATGATCGCTTCCTGGAAGGGCTGGCCGGTTTCCACTACCCACTCGATCGTCGGCGCCCTAATCGGTTTTGCCATTGTCGGTATCGGTCCTGAGGCCGTAAAATGGGGAAAAGTCGGCTCCGTTGTCGCCAGCTGGCTGATCAGTCCGGCTGTCGGCGGGACCATTTCATTCCTGCTCGTTATCAGCACCAGGAGATTGATTTTTGACACCGACAATCCGCTCAAGAATGCCAAACGATATGCCCCGCTTTATGTCTTTCTGGTCGGTTTTATTATTTCCCTGGTAACCTTGTTTAAAGGGTTGACCCACCTCAATATTGATCTGACGATCGGCCAGAGCTTCGGTGTGGCCGTTTGTTTTGGCCTGTTAACTGCTGCCATCGGCTGGTTTTTCATCAGTAAAATCAAGGAGGATAGAGCCGCAGACAGAGATTATCACTTCGCCAGCGTCGAGAAGGTTTTTGCCCCGATGATGCTCTTCACCGCCTGCGCGATGGCCTTTGCCCATGGCTCAAACGACGTTGCCAACGGTATCGGCCCCCTGGCCGCTGTCGTCAGTATTATCAGCAGCGGCGGCGAAGTGATGCAAAAATCCGAGCTGCCGCTGTGGGTCCTGCTTCTCGGCGGAGGGGGCATCGTGCTTGGTCTCATTACCCTCGGATATCGGGTCATGCTGACGGTTGGACGCAAGATAACCGAACTGACCCCGTCCCGTGGTTTCTGCGCGGAGCTGGCGGCAGCCACAACGGTCGTTCTGGCCAGCAGGACCGGGCTGCCGGTCTCCACCACTCACATACTCGTCGGTGCGGTTCTCGGAGTCGGTTTGGCCCGCGGTATAGGCGCCCTTGACCTCAGGGTGGTCATGAATATCATCATCAGCTGGCTCGTCACCCTGCCTGCCGGGGCAGTCATGGCAATGCTTTTTTTCTTTACGCTGAAAGGCATCTTCAGTTAACCACGAAGAAAAAAGCAGGGAACCGCCTGAAACAGGTACGGTTCCCTGCGATTGGCGTGATCAGCGGCCTGAGGTGGAATCCATCTGCTCCATCAGGGAATGCCAAATCGGTGCCGCGGTAATGCCGCCATTTTCATTTTTGCCAAGACTCTGATTCTGGTCGTGCCCGACCCAGACTCCGGCAAGCAGCCGGTCATGAAAACCGATAAACCAGGCATCGCGGTTATTGTCCGATGTCCCCGTCTTGCCGCCATTGACTCCGGAGAGCCCTTTTGCTTTCCGGCCGGTCCCTCTCGAGATGACCTCTTCCAGCATTGCTTTCATTCTTCGCGCGCTGTCCGGAGTCATTACCCTGACAGGTTTTATATCGTGCCGGTAGAGCTCCCGGTCATCGGCTGTGGTGATCCGGTCAATAAAGGTTGGCAGGATAGCCGCACCTTCACAGCTGAAAGGAATATAGGCCGCGGTCATCTCAAGAGGTGAAACATCAGCTGAACCGAGGGCAAGACTCAAATCAGCGGGAAGAGCGGAGCTGATCCCCGAGGTTTTGGCCAGCTCGTGCACCGGCCTGATCCCGACCTGCTGGAGTACCTTGATCGCCGGTATGTTATACGAGTGCACCAGCGCCTCCCTGAGTGTTGTTTTTCCATGGTATACGTGGCTGAAATTTTGAGGCTGCCAGAGTTTGCCGTCACCGCCCCGGATAGAGAACGGTTCGTCAACGACCGGGGACTCAAGAGACCAGCCGCGCTCCAGCGCCGCACCGTAAACCAGGGTTTTAAAGACAGATCCCGCTGGGCGTCTGGCCTGTACGGCGCGATTGAACGGAGTTCGGCCATAGTCGGTACCACCAACAAGCGCCCGCACTTTACCGGTGCAGACATCAAGGCAGACGATGGCGCCTTCCGGAGCGGTGACGTTTTTTCCCCCCGCCCTTCGGACCCGCTGCACAAGGTTCTCGACACCGTCTGCAAGGACAGTTTGTGCTTTCTGCTGAGCATCCGGATCAAGATTTGAAAAAATTTTCACCCCTGCAGACTGGAGCGAAACACCGAGCATCTGTTCGGCCCGTTTTCTCACTTCCTGCAGATAATAGCCATTGACCTGCCGGCTCCTGCTGCTTGATTCTGCCAGTTGAACCACATCGGCATAGGCCGCTCTTGCCTGCTGCTCGGTGATATAGCCATCTGCTGCCATTCGATTGAGGACGTATCTCTGGCGTACCCGGGCCCGGTCCCAGTGTTCAACAGGAGAATAGCGGCTCGGTGCCTGCGGAAGTCCTGCCAGAATGGCAACCTCCGCCAGACTCAACTGGGAGGCATGCTTGTTGAAGTAGGTCAAGGCTGCCGCTTCAACGCCGTGGGCACCGTCTCCGAGATAAATCTGATTCAGGTAAATATATATGATTTCATCCTTGCTCAACAGCGTATCTATGCGGTAGGCGAGGATTGCCTCCTTGAATTTTCTCAGATAGGTCTTCTCCGGAGTCAGCAGCAGCCCCTTGGCGACCTGCTGGGTAATCGTCGAGCCTCCCTGGCTTTTCCTGCCCTCTCTAAGATTGTTGAAAAAGGCGCGCAGCAGGGAATAGGAATCAAGACCGGGATGGTCGAAAAAACGGCTATCCTCTGCTGCGACAAAGGCTTTGGGCAGCAGAGGATTCATCCGGTCCAGCGCAACGACGGTACGGTTCTCGATAAAGATGCGCTCGACGACCGTGCCGTTCCTGTCATAGATCAGGCTCGTCTGCGGTGGCCGGTAGTGTGCCACCGACCTGATATCCGGAATTTTTAACTGAGCAAGTGCGAACAGCAGTCCCCCGAGAAACAGTGACAGCACCAGGGCAATGGAAAAGAGAAAAACGATTACAGGTTTTTCATCCAGCGGCTTCTTTCGTCGAGCCGCCGTTGTGCTCTTTTTTTTTCTCGTGACCGTCTTCACTGGGCGTTCAAGGTGATCGATTTATTGGTTGAGTAATGAGGCAGTGACTGACTATTTATAGTTTAGCGGGAAGAAAGAGAATTTAAATGACATGAAATACCAAGCACATGTATCAAGGCGTTTTACAAAACCGGAGGTTATCAAAAGAGATGATCAGCCACGGGAGTACAGTGAAGGTCAGCCCGGAGCCATCACTGCAACCCGGCAGGACTAAGGTATCGGGCCCTGGTGATCAAGTCAATGAAAATATAGCCGCAGCAGCAGCCAGGCGGTCTTTCCTAACCATATGATTTAAATGATATCCTTGGCACACTGACCTCACCAGAGCCAAAAAGGCGGCTGAGAGAAAAAAAATACGGCTTTATTGAAATATTTGCATTTAAATAGTCCCTTATTAGAGGTAATGATTTTTGCTGGTATCGGAACCTCAACAGGTTTTATTCCAGCGCGGCAATTATATTCCATGTTCAACTTGAGCACTATCAGGGTCAGAGATATCCAATGAACAGCGAAACCGTCCCCTTTCAACTTGTCCGGACAGTCCGGGCGCATCCCGACCGAATCGCGCTGACATTCCTGCGCCGCGGTGAAGAAGAAACCAGACTGACGTTCGCCGGGCTGCTCGACGATATCAACATGCTTGCCGCCGAACTGAAAACGCACGGCGTAGGCCGCGGTGACAGAGTTGTTATTTTTCTGCCAAAATCAGTCTTTGCGGTTGTCGCCCACTTTGCTGTTCAGGCGATCGGTGCTATTTCGGTTCCACTCAATCCCGGATTCACCAAAAACGAGATGGGTTATCTCCTCAATGACTCCTCCCCGAAACTCATCGTTGCAGAACCGGCAAAAGATTCGTTTATCAGAGAGGTGTATCCCGAGGGCACGATCTATCAGCAGTCGACCACAGAAAAATATCGGGGTTTCAAGCGGGAAGCAGTCGATAGGCTCCAGCCCCTTGGTCTTGCTGTCACGCCCGATGATCCGGCGCTGATTATTTATACATCCGGAACCACCGGCAACCCGAAAGGTGCCGTCCTGAGTCACCGCAACCTGCTCGCCGATGCACGCAACATTAGTGCTGTCTGGGACATCTCCGCAGCTGATACGGTATGTCACAGCCTGCCCCTGTTTCATGTGCATGGCTTATGTTTTGCCCTCCAGACCCCGCTGCTTGCAGGGGCACGAATCAATCTGCTCGATACCTTCAACCCGGAGATTGTCGCCGCCGAGCTTTCTTCAAGGACAGGCGAGGCGATGAGTTCTGTTTTCATGGCTGTTCCAGCCATGTACACAAAGCTGCTCGATTACCTGGAAGGCCGGCAGCTCGATTTCGGTCACCTGCGCCTCATAACCTCCGGCTCAGCGCCGCTGCCGGTCAGGGAGTTTGAACGGATCACGAGCCTGTTCGGCCAGGCGCCCGTGGAGCGGGAGGGCATGTCGGAAACAGGGATGAATTTTACCAATCCGCTCAAGGGGAGGCGTATTCCCGGCTCCATAGGACATCCCCTGCCCGGGCTTCAGGTGCGTATTGTCGATCCTGAGACCGGCCGTGACGTCCCCCCAGGAAAAATCGGAGAGCTCTGGTTGAAAAGTGCAGCAATCATCAGGGAATATTGGCAAAAACCACGTGAAACCAGAGACTCCTTCAGCAACGGCTGGTTCAGGACGGGCGATCTCTGCCGGGTTGATCAGGACGGTTACTATTACATCACCGACCGGATAAAACATATCATCATCAGCGGCGGTGAGAATGTCTCGGCAAAGGAGGTCGAAACAGTCATCGACAAGATCGCTGGTGTCGAGGAATCAGTAGTTGTCGGCAAAGCTGATGACAAATGGGGGGAGGTTGTCGTTGCTGCCGTGAAGACGTCCCCGGACGTTCAACTCCTGGAAGAAGAAGTCACAGCATTTTGCAAACAACACCTTCATGCCTGGAAATGTCCGAAAAAAGTACTATTTGTAAATGAAGTTCCGCGCAATACCATGGGCAAAGTGCTCAAGGAAGTGGTAAAGCAATGGTTCTGAAAGCCCGTGCTGTCAGATGATGCAGATAGAGAAAAACAGATAACGAGATGGAGAAGGCGATGCGTAACGTTGGTTTTGTCGGCTGGAGAGGAATGGTCGGTTCGGTATTGATGGAGCGGATGCACCAGGAAAAAGATTTTCAGGGAATAAAACCGTTTTTTTTCACCACCTCCCAGGTCGGTCAGGACGGACCCGACGTTGGTGCAGGTTCAAAGCCGCTTGCAGACGCTGCCGACATCAGCCGTCTTGCTGAAATGGATGTTATCGTTTCCTGCCAGGGCGGCAGCTATACAGCCGCCATCTATGAAACACTGAGGAAGCAGTGGGATGGCTACTGGATTGACGCGGCGTCCACGCTGAGGATGAAAGATGATGCTGTTATCGTACTGGACCCGGTAAACAGGGACGTTATCGACGCTGGTCTGGCAAAGGGAATCAAGAATTACATCGGGGGAAACTGTACCGTCTCGCTCATGCTGATGGCGCTTGGCGGATTGTTTGAGAAAGGACTGATCGAGTGGATCAGCTCGATGACCTATCAGGCGGCAAGCGGCGCCGGTGCCCAGAACATGCGCGAACTGATTACCCAGATGGGAGAGATTGAGGCCGAGGTTCATCATCTTCTTGCCGATCCTTCCTCAGCGATTCTCGATATCGACCGGAGAGTGACCGAAAAACTAGGCGGTGGATCACTCACCATGGACAACTGGTCCGTGCCGCTGGCAGGCAGCCTCATACCCTGGATCGACGTACCCGTCGACGGTGGACAGACCAAGGAGGAGTGGAAAGGCATCGCGGAGACGAACAAGATTCTCGGCAGGCGCGGCGACCAGGTCGTTCCAATTGACGGTCTCTGCGTAAGGGTTGGAGCAATGCGCTGTCACTCGCAGGCGTTTACGATCAAACTGAGAGAAAACAGGGACATCGGTGAAATCGAATCAATCATCGCCAGCCATAACGAGTGGGTAAAGGTCATCCCCAATGACAGACGGATTACCTCCGAGGAGCTGACGCCGGTAAAAGTTTCAGGAACACTGAATATTCCGATCGGCCGGATTCACCGGTTGAATATCGGGCCGACCTTTCTAACCGCCTTTACCGTCGGCGACCAGCTCCTCTGGGGAGCGGCCGAGCCTTTGCGCAGGATGCTGAAAATCACCCTGGCCCATATTCAATAGCTGCTCCTCCCTGTCACGTTGAGCTGAGCACCCCAGTACCATGGTCGAAAGGGTCAATTCACTAAAAATCAAGAGCTTAAGGAGAAAACATGATGAAGAGGCTTCAATTTGCCAACGGCGACAGCATGCCGATATTCGGACTCGGCACCTGGAAAGCAAACCCTGGAGAGGTCTATAAAGCGGTAAAATCTGCCCTGCAGGTCGGCTATCGCCACATCGATTGCGCCCCTATCTATGGCAATGAGGCCGAAGTCGGGCAGGCGATCGCTGAATCTATCAAGGAAGGGATCGTCAACCGTGACGAGTTGTGGATCACATCAAAATTATGGAACAACTCCCACGCCGTGGAAGATGTCCAGCCGGCACTGGAGAAGACGCTGGCAGACCTCCGTATCGACTCGCTCGATCTCTATTTGATCCACTGGCCGATCCTGATCAAACGTGACCTTCTCTACCACAAAAGCGGAGAAGACTTGATTTCGATTGATACAATTCCCATAGCAGACACCTGGAAGGTCATGGAAAATCTTGCGGACAGGGGACTGTGCAGACATCTCGGCGTATCAAATTTCAGCATTGTCAAACTCCAGGCCCTGAGCAAGACAGCCCGGCTGGCACCGGAGATGAACCAGATCGAACTTCACCCTTATCTCCAGCAGCCGGGAATGCTTGATTTCTGCAGAGCAAACAATATTCATCTCACCGCCTACGCACCGCTTGGCTCGGGAGACAGGCCCGATCGGCTGAAAGTTGACGGTGAGCCGATACTGCTTGAAGATCCAGTGATCAACACCATTGCCCAAAAACATGATGCGAGCCCGGCCCAGATTCTCATAGCCTGGTCAATTCAGCGCAATGTTGCAGTGATTCCAAAATCGGCGAACCCTGAGAGGATCAGGCAGAACTTTGAAGCCACACAAATAACGCTTTCTGCAGAAGACATGGCTGAGATAAAAAAGCTCGATCGCCATCGGCGTTATGTCAGCGGCACGTTCTGGACGATGCCCGGCAGTCCCTACACGCTCGAGAGTCTCTGGGATGAGTAAGAGAATCCACGCTTCCGCTTGTGGCTGAAAGTCGAGGGGATGCCATTGTTTATCGCAGGCCTGCCTGAAACACGCGAGAGCTTTACTGATGTCTAAAATTCGCATCCTCCCCGACCATCTTGCCAATCAAATCGCTGCAGGTGAGGTGGTTGAACGCCCGGCATCGGTTGTCAAAGAACTGGTGGAGAACAGTCTTGACGCCGGAGCCGCTCATATTGAAATTGAGATCGAAGGCGGCGGAACGAGGCTGATCAGGATCGTTGACGACGGTGAAGGGATGGATGAAGATGATGTTCTACTCTGTCTCGAGCGTCACGGAACCTCCAAGATCAGGGATGGTGCAGACCTCAGTGCTGTCCGCACGCTCGGTTTCCGTGGGGAGGCAATCCCTTCGATTTCCTCGGTATCAAGGATGGTAATCACGTCCAGGCGCAGAGAGAATGATCTCGGCACAACCCTGATCTGTCATTATGGCAGTATCAAAAAGGTGCATGAGTCCGGAAACCAGGCGGGCACCAGCTTTGAGGTCAGCAATCTTTTCGGCAATACCCCGGCTCGGCGAAAGTTTTTACGGACCAGGCGAACCGAAATCGCCCATATCGACGACACGATAAGGAACTACTGTCTGGCCCGGCCGGATGTAGCCTTTGTTTTTCGGATCGATGGACGAGAGATTTTCCGGCTTGACTCAGACATAGGCCTGCAGGACCGCCTCTCGACACTGATGAATTACCGGGGCACCTTTATTCCGATTGACAGTGGTGCCCCCACGGCGCAAGGGGTCAGGGTCTCCGGGCTGCTCGTCTCGCCTGAATCGTCATCGCCTGCTGCTGCGCGTTTACGTGTATTTGTTAACGGCAGGGCTGTTCGGGACCGCATGATTGTGCATGCGGTAAATGAGGGAATGCGGTCTTTTTTACTCAAGGGAAAGAGCCCGGCGGGAATGATCGTAATTGATGTTGCTCCTGAGAGCATTGATGTAAACGTTCATCCTGCCAAGCATGAAATCAGGTTTCGAGACAGCCGGACGGTGCACACAACGGTGACGGAGGCCGTCAGAGGTGCAATGCTTGACCATCAGCAGCGTGTCCGCGGTGAAATATTCTCCCTCAAAACCTCCGGGGACATTGATACAGCCGGCCGCAGACAAGATCGGCCAGCCCCTGGCAGTGACCGTCGGCAGCCCCTGGCAGCGCCCCAGGCGATGCCGCTGCTCCAGACAGGTGAACAGAGCGGGAAGTACAGCGGGCCGATACCGAAAGCAGAGCGACTGGAACCTACCGGGCTGACGCCATCATCCGGGGAGTTTCACCGCCCACTCCCCTCACCCCAGGCAACAGCTGAAGATGAGGTGCTGAGGATTGAAGACCTGATCGTCATCGGCAGTTTCAGGGATCTCTATATTTTTTGCAGGAACGGGGACAAACTTATTGTCATCGACCAGCATGCAGCCCACGAGCGCATTCTCTTTGAGCATCTTCAGGATCAGTATACCCGGGGGAAAATCGCTTCCCAGCAGCTGCTCTTTCCGGTTACACTGGAACTGTCCGCGTTCCAGTCTCAGCTGGTAGAAAAAAATAGTGCGAGGCTTGAAACCATGGGGTTTTCCCTCAGGGACTTCGGCGGCAACACCTGGATACTCGGCGCCGTTCCAGCCCTTGCAGGCGGCGGCAACCCGCAAGATCTCTTCCTTGACCTGCTCGAACAGTTCGGGACTGAAAAAGAAAAAGGCGGCGGCAGCACCTTTGTTGATATCCTGGCAACCATGGCATGCAAGGCCGCGGTTAAGTCCGGTGATCAGCTTTCCAGCCAGGAGATCAAGGCACTTCTTGAAAAGATGCTCAAGGCCGGTCTTTTTTCACACTGCCCGCACGGCAGGCCGGTGGTAAAGATTCTTGACAGCGCTGAGATTAAAAAATGGTTTTACCGGACATGATACACCTCTTTTTCCAGAACACCTCTGCAATCTGCTCTCGGATCGCTGTCATTATGCTTCTCGTTCTGCTCTTCGGAGGCTGTGCCCGGCAGCAGAGCACCAGGATAATGGAAGTCACCGCGTACTGCGGCTGTTCGGAATGCTGCGGATGGGAGCGTGGCAGCTGGCGCTACCTCAAGTTCGATTTCTGGAACCGTTACGTCAGTGATGGGCCGCAGCAAGGCCAGAGATACTCCGGGCTGACCGCTGACGGTACAAAACCCAGGGAACCGGAAGAAGGACTCTTTTCACTGGACAGTCTCAGCCGACCCTGGATGATTCCAGTGAGAACAATTCTCTTCCCCTGGTATCTCGTGCCACAGGACGGCACCATAGCTGCCGATACCAGGTATTATCCGTTCGGCACTCGCATGTACATCCCCGGTTACGGCTGGGGAGTCATTGAGGATCGCGGCGGTGCCATCAAGGGAAAAGACCGGCTCGATATTTTTTACAACTCCCATCAGGAAGCGCTGCGCTGGGGACGAAAAAACGTTCGGGTGCAAATCGAATACCCCTGATTTTTCGTTCATTGAGTTCAAGGTCAACGACAATGATGCAACCACCTGTTTCGATAATCGGCGGCGGGCTTGCCGGCTGCGAGGCTGCCTGGCAGCTTGCCGGAAAAAATATTCCTGTCGTGCTGTACGACATGAAGCCTGTCGTTTTCAGCCCGGCTCACCAGTCTGCGGACCTGGCCGAGCTTGTCTGCTCTAATTCCCTGCGCTCAAACGACCCGTTTTCTGCTGTCGGCCTGTTGAAAGACGAGATGCGCCAGCTGAACTCGCTGATCATCACCACGGCCGACAAAACATCAGTTCCGGCGGGAAAAGCGCTCGCCGTCGACCGGGACCGATTTTCAGCAAGGGTAACGGAACAACTCGTCGCCCACCCGCTGGTAACCATTGTCCGCCGTGAGATAGAAGAAATTCCAGGTCATTCGGACGGCCTGACGATTATCGCCTCTGGTCCGCTCAGTTCCGACAGCTTGGCAGAATCACTGGCCGGTCTGACAGGAAAGCAACGGCTCTTTTTTTACGATGCAATCGCACCGATCGTCTATGCTGACTCGCTTGACATGAACGTCATCTATCAGAAATCACGCTACGACGACGGCCCCGGTGATTACCTCAACTGTCCCATGGACCGCATCTCATATGAACGGTTTATCAACGAGCTGAGCGGCGCTGACTATGCGCCGCTGCATGATTTCGAGGAAGCGAAATATTTTGAAGGCTGTCTGCCGATAGAAATAATGCGCAGCCGGGGAGCTGACACACTTCGCTACGGCCCAATGAAGCCGGTCGGGCTGGAAAACCCGCATACCGGGAATACACCCTATGCGGTCGTCCAGCTAAGAAAGGAAAACAACCAGGGGACACTCTACAACATGGTTGGTTTCCAGACCAAACTTACCTACCCGGAACAGCAGCGGATCTTCAGAATGATCCCCGGCCTCGAGCAGGTCCGCTTTGCCCGGCTGGGCTCGATTCACCGCAACACGTTTATCTGCGCCCCGGAGGTCCTGCGGCCGACGCTGCAGACCAGGAAACAGCCGAACCTGCTCATTGCCGGGCAGCTCTCTGGTGTGGAGGGATACGTTGAGTCAACGGCCATCGGGCTGCTCGCCGGCTTAAACTGTCAGCAGCTGATACAAGGGAAAGAACCGATTCTTCCGCCTGCAGAAACCGCCCTCGGAGCCCTGATAAACCATCTGACAAATTCGGATCCAAACCATTTTCAACCGTCAAATGTCAATTTCGGACTGTTTCCCGCCTGGGAAAAAAAGGTGGTGAAGCGGATGAGAGGGCAACTGCGCGCAGAACGTTCGCGTGCGGCTCGCGCTGAATGGCTCAGACAGCTGGCGCAGAACAGCTGAAGCGGCGGCATCACACCCCGGCAGAGGCTTCGATAAAGCCCCAGTAGGGGTAATCGAGACGGTACGAAGCGACAAGCCCGGGACTGTGTTCACGACTGGCGACCAGCCAGAGATTATTCGTCCTGTCAGTGCTGCTGGTATCCTGCTGATCCCAGTCCGGAAACAACACAAAGGCATTGTCCGCACTGTATTCAATATCCCCGGAACCTTTAAAAACGCCCATGTGCGGCGTCTCTTTATACGATCCTTTGTCACCGCGAGACAGCTCGGAAATAACCAGAAACGAAACCTGCATTTCATCCCTGATGGACTCGAGCTGCCGAAGCCAGGCGTCGATACCTGTCCGTCGCTCACTGAAATCCTTGAACGGCAGCTTGTGAAGACTGTCTATGATAACGACCGTGTACTCGCTCTGGGTTTCATGACGGATGAAATCAATATGCCTTCGCATAATCTCAGGGCTCACCTTCCGGTCGTTAACGACACGGAACCATTTCAGCATTTTCCTGAAAGCTCTGCAGGCGCTCTCATAACGCTCTTTTCCCCCCCCGAAATCCCCGGCCAGGAGTTTGCCCGTGGCAATCCTGCTCAGCCGTGTCAGCGTTCGCTGGTAAATTTTCTGGCGACCATTTTCAAAATCATAATAAATAACCGGTATCCCGCTCATTGCCATTTGGGTGCCTGCCTGGATTACAAAACACGATTTTCCGACCTTGGGAGCCCCGCCGATTACGTTGAGACCGTGAATTCCTCCAATTGCCTGGTCAAGCACCTCAAAACCGGAATTCAGGTTCGCATATGCCCCGGATGTCTGCTTTTCCAGTTGGTCGAAAAACCGATCATGTTCACGCCTGGGTGTTGAAAACGGTGAAAACGCCTTTGAGTTTCTCGCCATCCGGGTAATTTCCGTCCGGAATCCGCGGCCTTTGTCTTTTGCCAGCTGCCAGAGGGAATAGTTGCGCTTCTGCCCCGCCGGCCAGTTCAACAGACGCGCCTTGTAGCCAAGCCGTGCGGCAAGGGACCGTGCCCGGGCCTCGGACTCCATGCAATTCAGCGTCGATATGAAAATCGTTTTGAGATGAGCAAATCGGCCCGGATCGACGGCGTCGAATATCTGGCTGTCGGGGACGGCAACGCCGGGCAGACCGAGCTGCTTCAGGGCCAGCAGATCATCTTCTCCTTCACAGATGACCAGCGCCCCATTTTCACAGCGGCCGATATCCTCGACGTTGTAGAGCTGGAACTGTTCACCGCAGGCCGTCTTTTCACCATGCCAGAAAAAATCCTCGGGCCGATTGGGGAAAATGCAGCGGGCCGAATAGCAGTTTCCGTCTTCCTGAACGTAGGGGTAGACAATGTAGCGGCCGTTATAGCCGATACTCATCTCCTCGAGAACGGACCGGGAAATCGCCGCTTCCTGAAAACGATTGATCACCTGATCGGTAAGACTGTCCTGAAATTTTTTGATCTCCTGGTTTATCGTCTGTGTCGGCAGGTCGAATTCGAGCAGCAGAGGCTCCCTGTCAGGGTCAAAACCCGGCGTTTCGGCGGGATCGCTCTTTAAGAGTTTTGTAAACCAGAGCGGAAATCCGCCTGGTACGCAGCGATTCAGGCAGCGAAAATAACCGTGAAAAAAACCTTCACGGTTAATGAAGACGACAAACCGTTTGCTGCCGTCATAGCCTCGCTCAGCACAGAATGGGCAGTCCGCGGTAAAAATCGTTGCATCCAGCACTCCATTCTGCAGGTGCTTGAGGTAAAAGTCATAGACGGCCTGTGGATAATCACTCATGTCACGCTCAAAATAGTCCGGTGTGGCAGTATCGCCTGAAAATCTGTTATCCTGTCATCCTGCTGCAGATGCACGATCTTACTGTTATCGATGAACTCGAATAAATACAAATTTTGTGATGGTTAAGTACAAAGCTTCATAAGCGAGGCGTAAGATTTTTCTATTATTTCGGCGTACTCAGGTACGTCGTGATGACAGAAAAATTGAAACAACGAAGCAGATGAAGAATTTTTACGACACCATATTTATTGACTACCACGCAGCAAAGTTTAAAGTCAAGAAACCGGGCGTTTAATCCTCATTATTACGCGCTCCGGCAGGTCCTGTTTCTCCTGAAAAGCTCCACTCAGTCAAGGGCGATGACATCATAACGCTGCAGCAGGGAAAGCGTTTCGGCAAGAGGAAGACCGACGACATTTGAATACGAACCGCAGATGGACTCGACAAAGGCCCCCCCTTTCCCCTGTATGCCGTAACTCCCAGCCTTGTCCAGCGGCTCGCCGGTCCGCACATAGGCATGAGCGGCAGCGGCAGTAAAGGGGATGAAACGGACCGTGGTGAGAACCCGTTCGACGACCTTTACACCGGCCTCCCTGCAGAAAAGGCAATAGGCCGTCATGACGCTGTGCTCCCTGCCGGCAAGGATCATCAGCATGTCAACAGCTTCAGCCTCAGACCGCGGCTTGGCAAAGAGCGTGTCGTCGATAGAGACGATGGTATCTGCGGCAAGAATCCAGGCAGCGGGGCAGCGACTGCCCACCTCCACCACTTTTTCCGCCGCCATCCGTTCAACAAATGTAATCGGGGTTTCCTGCGCGCCCCGGGTTTCATCAATTTCGGCAGCTACTGCCTGAAAACGCAATCCCAGGTTTTCCAGAAACCGCTTCCGGCGGGGAGACTGGGAAGCGAGAATCAATTTTTTTCGGGTGTGGAACACCTTTTATCCTCATTGGTTGGATGATCTGCCCGCGGGAGCAAGCAGCACAGGCTGCAGGCTGAATCGTCAGGCAACCAATATCTCCTTTAAAAAACAAATTAAACTGTGATACTATACAGAAAAAATAATCCATATCAAGGAGCATGAGCATGGGTGACACGGGAAGACTCACGACACAGACGTATGAACAGGGTGAAGTTATCTTTCATGAAGGCGATCCGGGAGAACATGTTTATCTCATAATCAGCGGCTCAGTAGGGATCTACAAGACAGTCGGCAACCAGCGGCAGCTGCTCAACACCATCGGCAGCGGCGAGATATTCGGGGAAATGGGACTTGTCTCCAACGAACCGCGCTTCGCAACGGTCATAGCAGCTGAAGACTGCAGGCTCATCAAGGTCCAGGACAAAGCATTTCACAAGGCCCTGGTAAATGAAAAAATGCCGATAATCAAACCGTTGATCATGCAGCTTGTGGAGCGGTTCAGAAATGTCGAAACCCAGAATCACGAGCACCTGAAACGAATCAACCACCTGGAGAACGAATTATCCTATGCCCGGGAGAAACTGCTCAATCACGAACTGACCAAGCCCCAGTAGTATCCATCCTATACAGGCCATGACAATGTTGATCAGGCAATCGCTGTGATTGGCAACAGGGCGGCAATCCTCAGGGGTGCCGTTGTCATCACCTGGCTGATATTGTTCGGCCTCCTGCTCCAGCGGGATTATTTTATTCAGCCGCTCGACAACCGTGAAGCTCTGGCGCTTGAACGCGATGCACGGACAGCGTTTCAGGGAATTTATTTCAAAGACAGTAAAATCGGCTATGTTGAGACCCACTATCTGCCGGCAGGAGATTCTTTCCGCATTGAACAGCAGGCCTCCATGCATCTCAACATTTCAGGGCAGATTCATCCGATCGATCTGCGCTTGTCATCTTTGGTAAGCGCTGACAGCACTTTGCAGAGCTTTGATTTTGACTTTTCATCCCTTTTCTACCGGATGAAAGCCCAGGGCACGGTTGAAGGCAATCGGGTCCAGTTTACGCTTGATACCGGCAGCAGTACGATCAATGACCTCCTGGAGCTGCAGTCCCCTCCACTGCTGTCAACGTCAAGGCGATGGTACCTGCTGAAGGACGGTATCAAGACAGGCGACAAGGTGAGCGTTCCCTGGTTTGATCCCGTCTCCCTCTCGGCAAAGACGTCAACCATTGAATATCGCGGCAGGGAGCAGGTGCTTGTCCTTGACCGTGTCTTCCACCTGCACAGGTTCACCGAACATTTCTCCGGCACCCGGATCAATTCATGGCTCGATGATGAAGGCAATGTGATCAAGGAAGAATCCCCGGCAGGATTTGTGTTTATCCAGGAACCTGAATTCAGGGCCAAAACCGTTGCCTCGAAAAGTACCGAAATTCTCTCGGCTCTGGCCGTCAAGCCTGGCGCGCCAATGCCTGACAACCTGGCCGGAATGGAGGTAATGCGCTATCGCCTCACGCTGCCTGTCGACAGCGACTTCAACCTCGACGACGGCCGCCAGAGCTTTTCTGGAGATGTTCTCAGCCTGCAGAAAGAAACCTTCGCAACCGCAGCCGATGATATCGCTTCCTCCTGTCCGGAAGCTGCAGAAAACCTGCTGGCCTCACCGTATATCCAGTCCGCTGCCGCTGAGGTAGTCGCCCAGAGCGAGCAGATAACAGCCGGGTTAGAATCCGGAAGAGCGAAGGCGGAAGCACTGGCAGAATGGGTATACAGCGAACTGGAAAAGCGCCCGGTACTGGGTATTCCAGATGCCCTGACAACATTAAAAAGCCGTATCGGTGACTGTAACGAACACGCCTCCCTCTATGCCGCTCTCTCCCGTGCTGCAGGAATACCAACAAAAATTGTTGCCGGTGTCGTGTTCCACATGGATGCATTCTATTACCATGCCTGGAATGAAGTATGCCTGTCGGGACAGTGGCTAAGTCTTGATACGACTACAGGGCAGTTCCCGGCAGATCTGAGCCATATCAAATTTGTCGAGGGAGAACTCAGCGAGCAGATGCGGATCGGCTCCCTGCTTGGAACCCTGGAGATAGAGCCCTTGAACAGCAAAAATGAAAAAGAACGGTAAACAGCGATGAATCAGACGATACTCTCACTCCACGGCCTGACAAAACGCTTCGACCGGTTTACCGCGGTAAAACAGCTTTCACTTGATATCTTCCGGGGCGAAATCTTCGGATTCCTCGGCCCCAACGGCGCCGGAAAGACAACCACCATAAAAATGATCGCCGGGCTCCTCAGGCCAAGCGGGGGGACACTTTCGATCTGCGGCAGCGACATGAACACAGACGCTGGCCGCTGCCGCAGGCTGACCGGATATATCCCCGATCGCCCCTATCTCTATGAAAAACTGACCGGGCAGGAATACCTCAATTTCAGCGCCAGCCTCTATTCCGACACACTGTCAGGCAAGACATGGCAGGCCAAAGCCGACGAGTACCTGCATTATTTTGACATTGACGGCTGGAGAAACAACCTGATCGAGAGCTACTCCCACGGTATGCGGCAGAAGTTGATCATCACCTCGATTTTGATGCTTGATCAGCCGCTTATCGTGGTCGACGAACCGATGGTTGGCCTTGATCCGAAAAGCGGCCGCATTGTCAAAGAACTGTTCCGAACAAAAGCAGCGGAGGGAAAAACCATCTTTCTCTCGACCCACTCAATGGAAATTGCTGAAGAGCTGTGTGACCGTATCAGCATCATTTCCGCAGGTACTGTCATTGCCACCGGTACCGTCAGGTCGCTGAGGGAGGAGGCCGAACATGACAATGCAAGCCTCGAAGATCTGTTCCTCCAGTTAACCGGAGCGTTCGAACTCCAGGGTGTCATTGCCGCCCTGAAAAATAGCCGAAACACCATGCCATAGCGGTGCATAATGACTTCCCGTCTGCTCTACCCCTATCTCAGGATTAATAGCAACAGGCTCCACAGCAACGGCCGATTCAACCTGAAGCTGCTGCCCATCGCCCTGCTCGGCGTGGTAATCTGTGTCACGCTCTACATCATCTCGTGGAAAACGATCAGTTATTTCCAGGCCCAGAATGAGCTGGGTGTTATCCTCAGCATGAAAATCTTCCAGATGATCTGGATCACGATATTTGCAATGCTGATATTTTCTTCAATGATCACCGGGGTCTCGACACTCTACCTTTCAAAGGACAATGAGATCATCGTCACCTCTCCGGTAACCATGTCTGAACTCTATGAAATGCGACTGACAACCACATTTCTCAATACCTCGTGGATGGCACTCGTCTTTTCGCTGCCAGTCTTTGCAGCCTTCGGGATCGTCCTCGAGGCCGGCCCCTGGTACTGGCCGCTGCTCATCATCTCCCTGCCGGCAACCGGGTTAACGGCGTCCGCTGCGGCTCTACTGTTTGTTATCGTTCTTATCTACATTTTTCCCGCCAGGCGCACGCGGGACATCATGTTCTACCTGACACTCTGCTTTGGCATTTTTCTCTATCTGGTTTTCAGGCTGATGCGCCCGGAGGATCTGGTAAATCCTGAAAAATACGGACAGTTCATTGAATACCTCTCAGCGGTTTCAAATCCTGCTGGCCCCTGGCTGCCGGCAGGATGGAGTGCCAACCTGCTGACAACCTACCTGCTCGACCGCCAGGTTGACTGGCTGCTGCTCGGCCTGATTCTTCTTACGCCGCTGATCCTTTCCTATGCTGGTGAAATGGCAATGATGAGGCTGTTTCTTCCGGGTTTTTCCAAGTCACAGGAATCCTTTGGCGGAAACAGGCGCTTTGGCTCATGGATGACATCAGATAAAGCCTGGGTGTGGATCTTCAAAAAAGAGCTCATATCCTTTCTCAGGGACTCCAAGGAATGGTCACAATTATTCATGATCGCAGCGCTCGTCGTGGTCTATCTCTACAACTTCAAGGTGCTCCCCCTGGAGCGAACCTTCGGTACGGTTTACGTTGCCAACCTGATCGCCTTCGGCAATATCGGCCTCAGCGGATTTCTCTCGGCAGCGCTTGCCGCCCGCTTTGTCTACCCTGCCGTCGGGGCTGAGGGCGGATCTTTCTACCTGATAAGGAGTTCTCCACTGCCGCTGAGCCGCTATATCTTCTACAAATACCTGTTCTATGCCGTGCCGTTCACCTGCCTGACCGCGCTTTTGATCGGCGCCTCAAATCACTTCCTGCAGATCAGCGGACCGATGTGGTGGATATCCCTGTTCTGTGCAACGGTCATCTGCTGGACCTTAGTGGCGATGGCTCTTGGTTTTGGATCGATCTTTGCGGACTACAATGCGGAAAACAGGGCGGCGTCAATGGGTCCCGGTGCCGTCTTGTATCTTTTCTGCGCCCTGAGCTATGTCCTTATCGTCCTGCTGCTTGGCTTCAGGCCGACATATCGCCTGATGAGGGGTTGGATTTCCCACCAAAATATCCCCTTGATAGACGCGGTGCAGCTGACGATTTGGGGAACAGGCGTCATCGTCCTGTCACTCGCCGTTGCCTTTTTCATCTGCAGAAGAGGACTTGCAGCGCTCAGGCCACGTTAGGGAAAAGACCTTTCCCGCGCCACCGGGATTCCAGTTATCCCATGATTGCATAGCCGCCGTCCACGGTCACAACCTGACCCTGAATCATATTGGCTAAATTACTGCACAGAAACAGGGCAACATCGGCGACATCTTCGGGTGTGGTGAGCCTGCCGAGTGGTGTCCGGGCCAGCGCATTTTCAAGGATTTCATCGCGATTGGGGAATTTTTTCAGGGCATCCGTGTCAACCGCACCGGCGCTCACCGTATTCACCCTGATCCCCCGCGGCCCGAGTTCAACTGCCAGGTGACGGACGAGCGACTCGAGGGCTGCCTTTGATGCTCCGACCGTGGTATAGTTCTCGATCGCCCTGACCGATCCGAGGCTTGAAACGGCGATAACCCTGGCTCCGTCTTTCATCAGCGGCAAGCCGTTCTGCACCAGGCTCAACAGGGCCCTGGCGTTAATATCCATCGCCCAGTTCCAGTGACGCTCGGTGAGTTCGATTACCGGTTTCAGGACACCTGAGGCGGCATTGCTGACCAGCACGTCCAGCGACTTGAACTCGTCGGTAATTACCGCAAACATCTCCTTTACATCATGTTCCTTGGCGACATTGGCCTTGACGATCAGGCAGCGCTGCCCTCTCTTTTCCACTTCATTTGCGGTGCTCTGGGCATCCTGCCGATGCCTGACATAATTGACGACCACGTCCATTCCATGTTCGGCAAGACGGATGGCGATCGCCCGGCCAATGCCGCGTGACCCGCCGGTAATAAGGGCAACACGCCCGGTCAGATTAAACATAATGATCCTTTACAAGGTAGAATGAACTCACGTTGCTTGTGGTGATGCATTTTGAATTGCTTGATTTGTTCTCCACTATTTTCACGAAACTAAGCCTTCATGGTAAACACTTTCCAGTAATTATTCAAGAAAGCAGCAAGGCCGCGGATCGTGACGTTTACGCTTTGAGGATGGTATCAGGCAGCTTTAAGCAAAAGCCTTTTAACCAGGCTTGAGAAAAAACGGAAGGGGTTGAAAGGAACAGGGCTCAGTGTTTGCGGGGCGATAAACCCGGAGGGTTGGAAATCCGCGGGAAAGGGGCCTTCAAAGCGTATATTTTCCAGGTAACTTCCCTTGAGCGACCGCTCCTGCGCCGCCCGCCAGATCGGACAGCGTTCCTCCTCAAGCTCGAGCAGAGCCAGCAGGGCAGTATCAACAGCAACGGGGTCAACGCTCATTGCCACACAGCCGAGCTGCAGGGGGTCACCATTGACCGGACCCTTTCGGTGCATGGCCACGATACCGTCTGCAATGGTCACCGTCTCGGGCAGAAGCTCAGCAAGATCGAGCATCAAATTAGCAAACCTGTGGTGGGAGGAGCCGTTCGTCATATGAACGACAGCCTTTCGCATACCGATGACGATACCGAAAAGGTTTTTCACCCCGGCGGTGAGGTACATCTGGCTGTGGGCTTTTATCTTTGGCAGGTTGACAAAAAGATCACAGTCGAGAGCCTCCTCGGCTACGCCGATGCTCACGCCATGGGAAAGCGTCGTCTTTCTGACCGTTTTGAAGGGCAGGATTGTGACATCGAGGTGAGCAAGAGCGGTGTCGATGCCATGTCGCCTGAGCGCGGCTTCGGCACTGCCGAAAGCCGGTGAGTCGCCGAGTGCGACCCGGGCACCGCAGTCAAGGTACCACTCCGCTGCTGCACCGATAAAACGTTTGTCAGTGCAGGCCAGCGCAGGAGCACGCGCGCTGATCAGGTTTGGTTTCAGCAAAACCTTCTTACCGTAAAAACGCCGCTGCAGACCAAGACGGGAGGCTCCCCTGTCGATGCACTCCTTCAGCCTGTCTTTGTCGTAGGACTCGAGCCTGGCGAGCATTACCCCTATAGAATCACTCATCATGCACCCATAGTGCAGACCTACGCCTCGTGGAGCATGTCGGAGACCTAGCGGGCAAAGGAAATAACACGGGTCCTGATAACATTTTCATTCGCCTCTATGTCAGCAACAGCATCCGGCGATATACCTGATTCCATATCGATAATGTTGTAGCCGATCCTGCCGTTTGATTCGTTCTTGAAAGAATCAATGTTAATGTTGTAGCCGCCGATGACTTTGGTGATAAAAGCGATCATACCCGGTACGTCCCTGTTGATGACAATGAGCCTGTCCTTGACGAGATCGGACGGAATGGTCTCGATATTGGGGAAGTTGACGCTGTTGGTTATATTGCCGTAGCGAAGATAGTTATTCAGCTCCCTGACAGCCATCACCGCGCAGTTCTCTTCCGATTCGGAGGTTGAAGCACCAAGGTGCGGGGTCAGCAGTATCTTGTCGTGCCCGATAAGTTTTTTTGTCGGAAAGTCTGCAATATAGCCACCAAGCTGACCATTTGCCAGGCCATCGAGTATCGCCTGTTCCTCGACGATCGGACCACGCGCATAGTTGACCAGCACAGCACCTCGTTTCATCCGGGAGATGAAGTCATGGTTTACCAGCCCCCTGGTTTTTTCAATCAGCGGTATGTGCAGGCTGACAATGTCCGCCTCACCGATACAATCGTTCAGGGACTGGGTCAGCTGCACCTTTGGGAGCAGCATATGAATATTGGCCAGTCCCGGCTTCGGATCAAAGCCCTTGACATTCATGTGCCGGTGAATTCCGCCATTGGCGAGTCTGACGCCTATCTGGCCAAGCCCGATAACGGCGAGCGTTTTTCCGGCAATTTCAACGCCCCTGAAGGCTGACTTTCGTTTTTCAACCTCTCCACCCACTTTATCGGGATCGATCTCCCTCAGCGAATTGCAGAAATCAATCCCTTTCCAGATATTCCGCTGCCAGACGCCGATCATCGGGAACACGAGATCGACGACGGCGTTGGCATTGGCGCCCGGAGTGTTAAAGACACAGATGCCTCTGTCAGTCGCCCGGCCGACAGTTATGTTATTGACGCCGGCACCGGCCCGGGCTACGACCAGCAGGGAATCATAGTCATCGGTGCTAACCAGGGAACTCCGGACGAGAATCCCCTGCGGATCGGCCTCCTCTGCCGAGACAGAGAACTGTTTGCCGAGCAGATCAAGCCCTTCACGGGCAATACTGTTCATTGTTTTAATTCGATACGGCGTCACGTCAAACTCCTGCGTTATGGTTGTCCTTTTAAACGGCTTCTCTGCAGCGGTAGAGGAATTGTCACTGTTGTGTCGAATACCGGACATTTCAAGCGCCGGCTTTCCCTGTTACTGACCGCAAACACCTCAGGTCTTTTCTTCGAGCAATTTTACCTGCTGCAGACGAAGAACATTTTCTTCGCGTCCTGGTAAAAAACAGATAATACCACTGGCGGATTGTACCTCATACCCCATATGCGCCAGGGATTCACGGGAAAAAGAATAAAAAACAGACTTTTTGAAAAATGAGGCCCTGGTGCTCTTGTCGTAGCAGCCGGCGAGCGTCTCCGGGAGGCGATGAAACAATTTTCTGCGCAGTTCATCTACCGCCAGCGTCTCGTCCTGGAGATGTTCAGGCAGAAAACGATGGCCGCAGCGCAACCAGTCATAGCGGAGCAGTTCAGTAAGAAGAGCAGAATCAGGCCGGTCCCCGACCTGTCCGAGCAGCATCTCGCTCAAACGTTCCTGGGTTGCGGCTTTCCAGAAATACCCCTGCCTGTATAAACGTCTGGCCAGCGAGGAAAAAAATGGACCACTATCTTCAGCGCTCTTTCTGAAATAGTTCCAGATCGAAATAAAGTACCTGTTATTATAGTATTTTTCTACACATTCTCCGAGCCAGAACAGCTCCCTGAGACTGTCTGCATCAAGCGAGTCATGTGAAAAAACAGGATACGGCGGCCGTTTGCTCGCCCGATAGCCGTTCTGGGCAGCGTTGCGCTCGAGAAAGGTACCGGGAAGCAATTTCAGCAATCCCATCTGGATATAGTGAGGTTCCATGGCAAAGATATCGCTGAAAGAGTGGTAAAACAGCTCTTTTGTCTCGAGCGGCAATCCGAGGATCAAGTCGGCATGGATATGGATCGTTTCCATGTTTCGGATCTTTTTCACTACCTGGGCCGCCAGGCGCGGATCAACCGGCCTCCTGATAGCCTCCAGCGTCTTATCGGAAGTAGACTGGATGCCGATTTCAAACTGAAACCGATCCGCCTCAACGGTCTGGAGGAAACAGAACATATCATCGGTAAAACGATCGGGGGCAATCTCGAAATGAAAAAGCGTGCTTCCGCCATGCTCTTTGAGGTATTCCCAGATCTTCAGTGCCCGATCCGGAAGATCGTTAAAAGTTCGATCAATAAAACGAACGACCTTGGGCGTATACTTCAGAATATCTGAAAGTTCGCTGAAGACACGCTCAAGTGGTTTATGATACAGCCCTTTCTCAGCAGAAGAGAGACAATATGTGCAGGAAAAAGGGCACCCTCGTGATGACTCATAATAGATATGGCGGTTCTTCAGCGGCCCGGAAAAATCTTCAGGCCGATAGGGATAGGTAAAATCCGGGTGGCTGGTGCTGAAAAACAGAGTCCGATAGCTGTGATCAAGGCTGCCCGCAGCAAGATCTTTGAAAAAACAGGGATCAACCCCTTCGATGCTGCCCAGATAGATGGTTGTCCGCTCTGGGTTTCCAACTGCCTCGCCGACAATCTCTGCCTGGGGTCCGCCGATCACAAAACGGTAAGAGTCATTGACAAGCTGCAGATCGCTCACCAGGTCAATGATCAGATCACTGTTCCAGATGGCAGAGGAGAAGAAAAAATAGTCGGGGCTTCCTTCACACAGGCGTTGAATGAGCGTGTAGTATGAATCGTTAATCGTGTACTGACAAATTTCAACGGTGAAATCAGGATTGTGAATCTGGAGTTCGTTGCGCAGGTAAAAGAGGGCAAGACAGGAGTGGGTATAGCGTGCATTTATGCCTACTGCTTTGATCTTCACTGGTTTCTTACCGTCCTGGAAAGTTCTTTTTTTTAGCATTATCAGCCATGTTGCTTATAAGTAATATCCTATAGGAGAGGATATCTTTGCCCGTTACCCATTGTAATGAAAAAATAATATAATGATAATGCTACCACTGTTTACCACGTTCATTTACCCGCTCGCAATTGCCTTGTTTATTTTCACGCAGTTCGTTTATCCCTCAACAGCAGAAACAAAAGTACCCGCACCGCATATTGATCTGGCACTTTCATTTGATACCGGGAAGGCGCTTCTGCGCGGTACCATGAAAGCAGAGGTCACAGCGGGTCAGCCCATGTCCTTTCGCCTCGACGGTCTCACGGTAACCGGGACCGTGATCAGTTCTGCCGATGAGGAAAACCGGACAGTGGCTCTGCAGGGATCACCCGTTCTCAGCCTTGAACCGACCCCGTACAACAGGACCCTGCTGATTTCTTATGAAAAAGCGGTCACCGATGATTTCAGGGATATAATCTCCCCTGAGGCAATTGTTCTGAGCTCGCTGTGGCACCCGCTTCCTGACCGCAAGTCAACGTTCGGCGTCAAGGCTCAGGTGCCGCCGGGCTTTACGGCTGTCTGCGAATCCGACTTCTTCTCAAGGACCAGCCCTGACGGTTCGGCTTCTTTCTCGTTCTCGCAGCCGGTATACAGTCTCACCTTTGCAGCCGCCCCATATCGTATCAAGAGCAGTCAGGTGCGAGACAATCTCCTTGTTCACGCACTCTTTTTCCCCGAAGACCAACACCTCGCCGGGGACTATCTTAGCGCGGCAGTCGATTATATCAAACGATATGAAAAACTGATCGGCCCGTTTCCCTATAATCACTATCTGATTGTGGAAAATGTCAATCCGACCGGTTATGGAATGCCGACTTTTACCCTGCTCGGCAGGCAGGTGCTGAGACTTCCTTTCATAAAAGAAACCTCGCTTGGTCATGAAATACTTCATTCCTGGTTCGGAAACAGCATCGGGGTAAGTCTTGATTCGGGAAACTGGTGCGAGGGGCTTACCACCTATCTAGCCGACATGGCCTACCGTGAGGACGGCAATGACGGACCACTGTCCCGGAAAGAAAAACTGCAGGAATACAGCAGCTATGTGAAAGCGGATACACTGCCGCTCATTGATTTTCGTTATGCGGGTCACGGCACAGACGGTAATCGAGCAGTACGCGCTGTCGGATACGGAAAGTCGGCGATGCTCTTTCACGAACTCAAAATTCGCCTCGGGGAAGGAATTTTTTTACAGGGTATTCAGCACTTTTATCAGAAATACAGAGGCTCTGAAGCATCCTGGCAGGATATAGAGAACCTCTTTGCAAGCCTGTCACCAGTTGATCTGCAGCGGTTTTTCTCCGAAAGGCTGAACAGCGTTGAACTTCCAGAACTCGCAGTAGGAGATGTCCGTGTGGCCCAGGAAAGCACTGTCACCTCGCTTTCTTTCACCATCGAGCAGAGAAGTTCCGAGCCATTTGAGCTTCTGGTGCCTTATACGGTTAAAACCATCGCGGGTACCTACGATTTCACGCAGCTGGTCACCGAAAAAACAACCAGGATCAGCGTGGAGCTGGAAGGCCATCCGCTTGAGCTGAGCATAGATGAAAATTATGACCTCATGCGAGAACTTTCCGACAGGGAGTACGTTCCCCTCTGGTCGCAATTGCTGGGCGGCAGGACAGTCACTGTTACCCTTGCTGACGAAAGTGAGCGGGCAATCTATCAGCCGGTGCTCGATATGGCATCCCGTTATTCCTGGCAGATAAAGGACATCTCAGAACCGGACAGCATCGATACCAGTGGAGGATTTCTCATCTTTCTTGGTCTTTCCAGCCCGCTCTCACGTGTCATGTACGGAACACCTCAACACCCGGCAACAGGGTTCTCCCTCGATGTCCGCTCACATCCCTCAAAGCTCCGGCAGCCTGTTGCCCTGATCTCATCCAGCAGTTCGGCTGAGAGCAGAAATGCAGTTTCACGCCTGTCACATTACGGTAAATACTCCTCTCTGCACTTCAACAGCGGAACCCTCTTAGAAAAAAATTCCAAGCCTGCAGACAATGGGATACGAACCACAATAACAGAGGCTCCCGGCGGTGTTGCCACCTCGCGATTAATGACGTTCAGCGAACTGGTTGATACACTCAGCCGAAATCAGGTTATCTACATCGGAGAGACGCACACATCCCGTGCCGACCACCTCCTGCAGCTGATGATCATCGAGGCCCTGCACAGCAGAAACCCGGATCTGGCAATCGGGATGGAAATGTTTCCCCGTTCAAGCCAGGACGCGCTCGATCGTTACATTCAGGACAGCACTGTCGGTGAGGCCCTGTTTCTGCGGGAATCACGCTACCATGAGGTGTGGGGCTATGATTTCCGCCTGTTCAGGCCGATATTTACCTATGCGAAAAAACATCGAATCGACGTCATCGGTCTCAACGCTGAACGAAAGACGGTGAGTTCTGTCTTCAAATCAAATGGTCTTGATGGCCTGACACCTGAACAACGCAGTGGACTGCCCGCTGACCGCGTCCTTGATATGGACGGCTACGCAGAACGACTCGGAGAGACATTTTCCTTCCATGGCAGCATGGAAGAGGATTCGGGTTCGTTTCACGGCTTCATTCAGGCTCAGGCAATCTGGGATGAAACCATGGCTGAATCGATCCATGATTATCTGCTCAAGCATCCGACATCCCGTATGGTTGTCCTCGCAGGATCGCAGCACACCCGAAAAGATTCCGGCATCCCGCCGCGTGTTGAAAGACGGAAAACACGTTCCCAGGCAAGTGTCGTGAACCTGGCAACATCCATGATATCCGCAGCTGAACTGACAGCTGTTTCCGACTATCTCTTTTTCCTGGAAACGGCCGATTTCCCCCCGCAGGGAAGAATCGGTGTCGTCCTGCAGGAAAATCCGGAGGGGAGCACACCCGGATTGCAGATCATCGAGGTCAACCCCGGGAGCGACGCTGCTGCCCAAGGGGTGCTGAAAAACGATGTCCTCACCCATATCGGCGATCGACCGGTTGGTGATATGGACGACGTACGAACTGTAATGCTTGACAAATCTGTCGGAGAAATTATTACAATTGTGGTAAAACGGGTGGATGAGAACAGCTCGACAACCGATCATTCGTTCAGTATCACCCTCTATAATCCCTACATAAAAAAAGCTCACCCGTGAGGCGTGCCTGAACATACGGCACTCAAAGACACGGATCAGCGCCGATAGCGGATAGACAAGAGAAGAGGATGTATGAAGAATCTGGATATCCCCATGCGTGATAATAAGCCTCCCATCGACCAACTCAGCCCCACCTCGGCGGTTGGCAGGATTATTACCACCACCGCCTTCCAGAATTTCTTCAATACCATCTCAAATGGCGGCTTCCTGCTCATTATTGCTGCCGTCGCTGCCTTTATCTGGTCCAATATCAGCCCGCAGGGATACGCTCACTTCTGGCACCAGGAGCTCTCCATCACCATCGGTGGCGCCGCCCTCTCACACTCTCTTGCCCACTGGGTAAACGATGCCCTGATGACGCTGTTTTTCTTTACCGTCGGACTGGAAATCAAGCGGGAGATGCTTGTCGGGGGGCTCTCGGATCCTAAAAAAGCAGCGCTTCCTGTAGCTGCCGCATTCGGCGGTATGATCGTTCCCGCAGCCATCTATTATATGTTTAACGGCAGCGGCGACAGTTCCTCGGGCTGGGGAATCCCGATGGCAACCGATATCGCTTTTTCCCTGGCGATCCTGTCAACGCTGGGTAAACGGGTCCCTTTCGGGATCAGGCTGTTCCTGACAGCATTTGCCATTGCCGATGACCTGGGCGCGATTCTCGTCATTGCCCTCTTTTATACGCCGACGATCCATCTCTCCTATCTCGGCGCGGCGCTGGCCATCTGCGCGGGTCTTTTCATGCTGAACAGGTTATGGGTGCGAAGCCCCCTGGTCTATATGGCCATGGGCGGGATTCTCTGGTTTACGATCGCGCATTCCGGCCTGCATGCGACCATTACCGGGGTCCTTGTTGCGATGTTTGTTCCGGCGAAAAGCAGATACAACACCGACCTGTTCCTGCAGATGGTAAGGGACAGGCTCGAGCAGATCCGCTGCAAGGATGGCGATTGCGGCTATACCATCATGCTGAAGCGCTCCCACCTCGAAGCCGTTCAGGCAATCGATACAGCCTGCAATGAGGTTGAAACACCGCTCCAGAGAATGGAACATGCCATGGAGCCGTGGATCGCCTACCTTGTTCTACCCTTGTTTGCGCTTGCCAATGCCGGCGTTGTAATGGCAGAACTGGACATTCAGGTCGCCCTGCTCCACCCGCTCACCATGGGTGTTGCGCTTGGCCTGGCGCTCGGCAAGCCGATCGGGATCACACTCTTCACCTGGGGTGCCACGCGCCTGCTGCGGGTGAACCTGATTGAAGGTGTCACCTGGCTGATGATCGTCGGTGTCGGATTCCTCGGCGGTATCGGCTTCACCATGTCGCTCTTTATCGGGGCCCTTTCATTCAGCGTGCCGGTTTATCAGGAATACGCCAAACTGGGTATCATCATCGGCTCCATCGTCAGCGCCCTGCTCGGCTATATACTGCTGAGGATTGCCAGTCTTCAGAAGAAATCAGCAGCGTGACCCGCCTCCCAGGTACTATTTGCCGGCACCGGCATGTTCGATAGACCTGCCGAGTTGAGGTGCATGCCGCCTTGACCCCAGGTTTTGGCCTGGCAAGAGTGATCCACCGCTGTTTTCTGATCGATGACAACTGATGATATCGCGCATCTTCACCCGCGCCGACCTGTCTTATGCTTTTTTCTGGAAATGTTTCAGGCTCGGCTGATCAATTTGAACAGGACAGATCAAGAGGTAGACAACAGAAACATGCGTAATTTCGAGCTTGAAGTTTATTTCTCAGCCTGGGAATTCAAGGCCAGGCACCACATGACTGCCTCAGATGTTGAAAGCATGTCCCTGAACGATCTTCTCAACATGGCTACAGAAAAAGATCAGGCCGATTTTCAAGATTGCTGGCTGGGGTACACCCAGACGTGGGGCGACAGCGAACTTCTCAAGCTGATATCGGCCACCTATGATTGTTTGTCTGAACAGCATATTCTCTGTTTTGCCGGAGCGGAAGAAGGTATTTACACCGCTATGCGAGTCCTTCTCGGCAGGGATGACCATGCCATCGTTGCGGTACCAAATTACCAGGCGGCAGAGACCATTCCCCTGGCTATCTGTAGCGTCAGCGGAGTTCCTTTGCGGGCCGAAAACAACTGGCATCTTGACGTCGATGCCGTCGCAAAAGCAATTCGCCCGAATACCAGGCTGCTGTCAATCAATTTCCCGAATAATCCTACGGGAGCAATTCTGCCAAAAGACGACCTGAACGCCCTCATCGAATTATGCCGGAAACATGGCATCTATCTGTTCAGTGATGAGGTTTACAGATTATTGGAACTGGACGAAAACAAGCGCCGACCGCAGGTCGCCGATGTGTACGAAAAAGGCATATCGCTGAATGTAATGTCAAAGGCCTATGGCCTGCCCGGCCTGAGGATTGGCTGGCTCGCCTGCCAGGAAAGAGAACTCCTCGTACGCTTTGAGCGCTACAAGCACTACCTCTCCATATGCAATGCCGGGCCGAGCGAGTTGCTTGCCAGGATCGCCCTGGAGCACCGAACAACAATTCTCCAGCGTAATCGTCAGCTGCTGCGTGAGAACCTCAAAAAACTGGATCATTTCTTTTCACATTACGCCGATCTGTTTGAATGGGCGCATCCGGATGGCAGCTGTGTGGCCTATCCCCGCTATACCGGCAGGGGTACGGTTGAATCTTTTTGCGAAGCGCTCGTTCAGGACCAGGGAGTCCTGCTCCTCCCCTCTTCGATCTATCGTTCTGAGATTTATGAAACACCTGATGATCGTTTCCGCATCGGTTTTGGGAGGAAGGGGATTCGGGAAGGATTAGAGGCGTTCGCCACGTTCCTAGAAAATAATTATTCAGCACTCAAGAAATAGATCGACATCAGCCAGGTTCTCAGCGTGAAAACCGACGGACGAGAGGAGCGGGAGACAGACGCTGGCCAACAGGGATTCCAGTTTGAGCCAAGCCCTGAGAACGATGAATGCAGCAACAAGACGCCACCTGGTGTCCACGGCCTGGGTCAGCCTTCAGTCTTTCTCAGTTCAAATCAAGAATTGTAGATATCCGTAACCAGTTTGTTAAACCACCCAGGCTTTTCTAAAATAACATAAATCAGCATAAGGGCAGTAAAAGGGATGGGGATAATCATGTCTAATAAAGCCAGGATTGATAAATAAAAGAGTATTTTTGTCTTTGTCGTCATGGGAATCTCTTGTACATGATGCCTGTTTTCTGAGGAGCCAGTGCCAGTTTTGCAGTTCAACCAGTGGCAGCCTCACCCACTCCACAAGAACCATTGACAGGCGTTCTCCCCGTGAGAATGCATGATACCGCTGCAGGCTGAAAAGTAATTGTCTCTTTATCCAAAAACAAAACCTTCAGGAACGACAACGATGCCCTGTTCAGTAACGGTAAACCGCTGGCGGTCTCTGGCCAGGTCGTAACCGATCTGCTCGTTGGGGGGGATTGTTACGTTTTTGTCAACGATACAGTTTCGCAATCCGGCGCCGGCGCCAACGCGAACTCCTGCAAACAGTATTGACCGTTCTACGGTCGCCTTGTCATCAACAAAAACAGTGTCAAATAAAACGGAGTTCCTCACGTTGCCGCCGGAAATCACCACACCGCTGGCCAGCATTGAGCTGATGAAAACACCCTCAGTTCCTGATGTTCCAGGGATGATTCTTGCCGGCGGCGCCTGGGGCTGGTAGGTGCGAATAGGCCAGTCAGGTTGATAAAGATTCAGCGGGGGAACCGGCTTGAGAAGATCCATGTTCGCTTTGTAGTAGGAGTCTATGGTTCCCACATCGCGCCAGTAACGATCTTGAGTCACCCTGCCTTCTTTACCGCCAAATTTGTAGGCGTACACCTTTCTCTTTTGCACCAGGAGCGGCAGGACATCTCCGGCAAGATCATGACTCGAGGCGGTATTGCGCTGATCATCTGTTAAAACCTGCTTCAACAGTTCTGTAGGAAACACATACAGTCCCATCGAGGCCAGCGTTTTATCGGGATCAGTGGAAAGGGGTGTCGGTTGTTCCGGCTTTTCCTCATAACCGGTAATCCGCAGCTGTTCATTGGTAACGGCCACGCCAAATGCACCTTTTGCCTCTTCCACGGCAACCTCCATACAGGCTACCGTGACCTCCCCACCATGCTCACGGTGAAATCTGAGCATAGCCTCATAGTCCATGCGATAAATATGGTCTCCGGAAAGGATCAGGATAAAATCAGCATCGCTGCGATCCATCAGGTTAAGATTCTGGAAAATGGCATCGGCGGTTCCTTCATACCAATGATCGCCACGATTCATCTGGGGTGGAACTGGAGTGATATATTCCCCCAGTTCGGGATTGAAAATAGACCAGCCATCCCTGAGATGCTTGTTCAGGGAGTGGGATTTATACTGGGTCAATACCAGAACTCTTCGTAATCCGGAGTGCAGGCAATTGGCCAGCGTAAAATCTATAATCCGGTATTTACCGCCAAAAGGAACTGATGGCTTAGATCGTTTCAAGGTGAGCGGAAAGAGGCGAGACCCCACGCCTCCTGCCAGGATGAATGTTAATGTCCGACCCTGCTTAGCAGTTTATACCTCACAACTAATTGAAAAAACCAAGCAATACATAAAGTACCTGCCAGCTGCTATTCTACACAATTTACCGCGGTCCGGCACAAGAGTTCTTATTTTTTTAAAAACCTCCGATCATTGTGGCGGGGATACCAGCAGCTGCAGAAATCAGCCTTGAGGTAAAGGGAACCATGTCAGTCTAAATCATCTTTTTTGCACTGCCGCTGCATTGTCAATAGTTGTCTTGTGAGTAGTATCTATGTTAATTTCATGGATAAAATTTCACAGAAAACAGCGGTCATCTTTACCATGTCAGATAAGAGGAATAGTGAAAAATAATCAGAGAGTCGCGAGTGAAGCGGAGGAATAAAGCTATGAAAACGATTATTTTAAAAGCAGAAGAAATAGGCGAAATAAAAGCAAAATTGTTAATCGAATCAGCGCCAAGGACATGCACTGCATTCTGGGAGGCGCTCCCTTTACAGGTAAATTTATCTACCTGGGGAGATGAGCTCTATGGAACTATTCCGGTGGATATCGAGGCAGAAAACCCACGTGAAGAATTTGAAGTTGGGGATATTGCCTATTGGTTGCAAGGTTCAGGTTTTTGTATCCTGTACGGACGCACACCGGCGAGTACCGGCGATAAACCCCGGTTGATTTCACCAGGTAATCATCTTGCAAAGATCGAAGGCGATGTCAGTGTTTTCAAAGGGTTAAAGGGGTTGAATCTTACCATTGAACGAGGGGAAGAATAGATCTGCGGTTCATCGCCGAAACCGGTGTCGAGATATCGACTTGTTTCTGATGCGCTGCAAACCGCAGTCCGGCTGAGAGGCCAGGTTGAGCACGTACGGTAAAATGAAAGAGGAGCTCTGGATTTCTGAAACATGAGGACTGTTCTCCCTTTGCATCTCCTGGTTAGATGACAAATTAGGTATACTGTCCCCGGAATTCATGTGGATGTTCCCTGAAGAGAGCGTCTTACATCCTGATCACCGCTTTGCCCACGGTGTGGCCGGATTCGATCTGCTTGTGAGCCTCTGCCATCTGCTCAAACGGGAAGGTAACGGAGACATGCGGCTTCAGCGTTCCGCTTTCAATCTGCTCCTTGAGTGTGTTCATGTCTTCGCCATTGGATGTAACCAGGACAAACTCGAGTTTGATAGTGCGTGGTTCGGCCGCTGCCTTCAGCGCTTCGGGAAATTCATGGGTGGGCAGCGAAACGATTGTACCCCCGTCTTTGACAACCTTGAGGGAGTTTTCAAGAACTGCTCCGCCCATACCGTCAAGGACAAAGTCAATATCCTTCAGAACCTCTTCAAACTTCTGTTCATGGTAGTCAATGTGCTCGTCTGCACCGAGCGATAGTACGAAATCGCGGTTCTTGGCCGAGGAGGTGGTCACCACCGTTGCGCCGAGGTTTTTGGCGATCTGAATGGCAAAATGACCGACGCCGCCGGAACCGGCGTGGATAAGAATACGGTCGCCCGCCTTAACGCGAGGGCGCAGTACCTGCAGGGCCGTCAGTGCTGCCAGTGTTGCTGCGGCAGCTTCTTCAAAGGTTGCATTTGCCGGCATTTTTGCGAGGTGACTGGCTGGTGAAACGACATACTCTGCATAGGCTTTTCCGTGCCCCGGGAAATTGACCATCCCGAAGACCTTGTCGCCGACCTCAAACCCTGCAACGTTTGCGCCTACTGCTGCAACGGTACCGGCTATATCCCAGCCGAGAATGACCGGCCGCACCTCGCCGACGATCATATTGAGAACTTCCTCAAGCGGCCTCACCTTCACATCAACGGGGTTAATGCTGATCGCTTTCGTCTCAACCAGTACCTCATTGACACCCGGTTCAGGTTTTTCGATCTCGCTCAGGACGAGGTTTTCCACTCCACCGGCTTTATTCAGGACATATGCTTTCATTCTATTATCTCCGTCTGGATGATTACGCAGCCATTTCAGGGAACAGATCCCTTACACTCGAAGATAAGCATTCACCGCCTGTTGTCACCGTTCCCGCTCGCTCCACTGAACAGCCTCAGCGAGTATTGTTCGTGGCGGAAAACAATCAGGCCTCGTTGGAACAGGTAAGGAATAATATGCCAGCAGGTCCGGATTTCTAAAATGCGAGGCCTGTTTTCCCATTTCATTACGTAATGAGTTGGATGTAATTAGATATACTGTCCAAGGAACTCCGGAATTAATACGGTTATCATTCAAACAGCAGCCTTGGTCTTGCCGACACATGCAACAGGCAGAGCCCCGGTAAGCTCAACCCTGGCTTTCTGCCGGTAGCGCTTGTATCGACCGTCTGGAAACATCTGTGATCTATGTTTTTGTCGATGTGTCAATGAGATGAGAGATGTTATGGAGAGATGAGGCTGAGATTACAAAGCACTTCGCATCATGTTTCATACGGATGTATACGAATGCCAAAAGAATAAGAAAAATCCACACCGGTATCAAACGGAGCTTCAATTACCAAAACCCATCGATACGGCCCTTTTATCTTATTTATGGCATGCCGAGCGGATTCGGGAATTTGAATATCTACCGGAATGCCTGTACGGGAAGAACAGCCTTGACGAGGAACATTTCCTTTAAATTCCAGATGTACTTTGTCCCTGGTTTTCTTTGCTTTATTTGAAGAAGAGTAGGTGATCGTTTCAAGCAGCTGCAACCTGATATCCCAATCTTCGGATGGATAAACATCAGTCGGAGTTACAATAGTGCCTCTAAGAGTCCCGCCGATATAGCTGTCTCCCGTCATCTTAAAGCATACTCGTCCAAACCTTCGAGACCTGAGAGTGCCTTTCGCAGCCATCACAAAACTGACAATTCCACCAAATGCCAAAGCTCCAGGGATAACAACCAATGGATTGAAGTCTGGGGAGTTCATTTCAAAATTCAGTTCGACTTCTCCAAAATAAAAAAAGACCCCTATCCCGACAAAACAAAGAAGAGCCATCATCCAATGTATAGAAGTCTGATCGCCACTGCCCGACTCAATTTCTTGAGTGTAGATTTCTTCGATCGAATCTCTCATAATTACCATGTCCTCAAAGATTCACATGAGCTCGATTGATCAGTTTGCCCCGCTCGCTCTTAGGTGACTCTCCCGTCAATAGCTTGACCCATATTATAAGACGCAATCAACCTCGACACAATCGAGTTCAATTTCGTTGCTCTTATAACTCGAGGTTGTCTTCAGTGTGACCTGGGCGTGGCTGTAAGCGGAAGAAACATCTCCGCAAATACCTGGACGGCAGCTGCCTGACAGAGCGGGAACACGTCGTTAAAAAATTTGGGATAGCTCTGGAATTCTGCTATGTAAGACCTGTCTTCCTGGTACATCTCGTGATTAGTGGGAAATAATCAGGTATACTGTCCCCGGAATTGATATGCCCCCGGCCAGGTGGTTCTGGCTACCCGGCCAGGGGGAGGGAGAAAAATCACTTATATTGCCATGCCATTAATACTGACAGCGTTCACACCAGATAGAGTGAACGCTGTCGATTCCGCAATACAGGTCAACCGCCCGGTTCTATGGAATGAGGCTTGTACCGGTTAATTTCAACAGCTCTCCACTGTCCGGATTTTCCTCCAGCACCAGGCCGATTCCGGGTGCATAGTATTTGAGTTCATACGCATCAGGTTCAATAGGCGTGAAGTCTCTGGTTACAAGGACATCATCGTCAAAAGAAAACATTACCCGATTGTCATCCAGAATTGTCACGACGACTTTATCCCTGCTCTCAAGTGCTCCCATGTCTTCGGCATTGCCAAGGGCAAATTCCTGTCGATAGAACTGAACCTGATCGGGATCGGGATCAGCGAACATGACGATTCCGGGTTTGGCACTGTCCTGGCCAGCTTTCCAGGAGCCCTCGACATCCGCCAACTCGCCGTCTTCGTAATTTTTTGCAATCTCACCCATATACCAGACATTGCCGTCTAGGTCCTGGGCATACCAGTCAAAGGTGTCCTCTACCACCACCCCATCCAGGGTGACCACATCCTGGACAACGGTGCACACGATATCCTGCCCCGACCCAACCGGATACTCAATGAGCTTAGTCATGTCTGTCACGTTCACGACGATTATTTCCAGACCATCCTCGGTTTCTCCCTCGTAGGTCCAGGTATTACCGGGGACCAGCGGAAAATACTGGTTTGGATCTGAGGCCGGGTCAACAAAGGTAACCCCTTCAAAATCAGGATCGTACTGTTCTTCTCCCAGTTCCTCGCAGATACCAAGACGTGCCTCGAGTTGCGCCCTGCACTCTGGCCGGGCATCTCGCCATTCGCCCTTGGCGTCTTCGAGACACGTTCTCTGGTCTTCTCTCTCCCCGAGGTTATTGCAGTTTCCAACAGTGATCCAGTAATCGTCTTTGAGTTCGTTACGGCAGGCGTTCAAGGCCGCATAGGCGGTCTTTGAACAGTACCTGCCTTCCTGGTCAAAACCCTTTTCGTCTGCCCAGCTCTTCTCTACGCTGAACAAACCAAGAAAAACCGTTAGGACGACGAGAGAGCAGGAGAACCCCCGACGCTTCTTTCCCTTTGTAGCGTTACATCTGGACATAAGCACCTCCGGTTTGGTTGCCAGGCATCGCTCACTGGTGATACCTGAGATTTTAGATGATCATGAATAGTTGCGGTCCAGCAAAGCAGAAAGACTGCCCGGTACATCGTTGCCTATCGCTCCAGGCACATGCTATCCATGATAAGCCCGATGAAATATGTGCTTTTCCAATTACACACGTACACGGATACCAAACAGCAATGAAATCACAATTCCAATCAGATAGAACGAAACAGATCGGTAATGAATGAGTGTATTATACCGGGAGAACATGAAGAAATGATGAAGACACCACCAAAATGAGACAACTGCAGCCGGCAGCAAGAGAATCACCCACAGTGATGGATGCGGCTTTTCCTCCAACGCATGGAGACTGAGTCATGCCCGGGAATTCCTTGCGGCCTCCAATCACTGAAGATCAGATTATGACCTTTAAAATCTTACCAGCAATGCTTATTGTTTCTTTTATAATCTTATCAGGGAGAGCAGATGCTCAAAGGTGACTCCGTTGTAGCTGTCCACCCGGACAGCAGACCAAACAAGATAATCCGGTCGTATGGTATCGTTAAAAAAATCACTGATTCAGGTGTAATCATCAAAATGGCAGATGGTTCTCTGATCACGCGGCAGTACGGCTCTGTCGCTGTCTATGTCCAGCCTCCGTCGAACTGGCAGGATCTCTATAAAGAGCAAAAGATAGAGTTCCCTCAGTCAAAGCACCCGATGATAAAAAAAGGGTCATATAAAAAACAGCGGCATGACTGACGCAAATTGACCTTTCCTCTCTTTTTGACTTCCAGGAGTATTGTCTCTTCGCTTCAATTCATCAGATAAAAATCTTGACCCGCAGAGATCACGGATATCATGAAAGCAGGCGGAATGAATTTCTTATAGACAACCTGTCGGCATTGTGTAAATCTGGAACAAATATAAAAATTCTGCGCTTGGTGTCGCAGATATGCTATTTTTATTTTTAATCAGTATGGGGAATGGAGAAAGTTGTAACAGGCGTAAATAGATAGCAGACGATTGCGATCAGGAGGGAGATTTGAAATTAGAATCATTACATGTCAAAGATATCATGGTGCCAATTGCCGAATATGCTACGGTTTCCCAGGATGCGACCTTATCTGAAGCTATCATGGCTCTGGAAAAGGCGCAGGCAGCGTTCGATCAGGCACGCTACAAGCATCGGGCAATACTCGTTCTGGATAATGAAAACCAGGTTATTGGCAAGCTCAGCCAGCTTGATGTCATTCGCGGGCTTGAACCCGGTTATCGGGATGTGGCGCCAGGAACCGAAATCAGAAACTGGGCACTGAGCAAAGACATTCTTGAGACCATGTTCAAAGACCGGCTGCTGTGGCAAAAACCTCTTAAAGATATTTGCACAAAAGCCAGTCAGATTCATGTACGTGACATCATGTACACCCCAGCTGAAGGGGAGTACGTCAGCCAGGACGCATCCCTTGACGAAGCGATCCACCAGATTGTCATGGGCCACCATCAATCATTGCTGGTGTATGACGATAACAAAGTAACCGGCATATTACGACTGTCTGACGTCTTCAGTGCATTAATCCAGATTATCAACCAATGTGAAATAGAATAGCCTAAAGCCGTGATCCGGACCCTATCGGTACCATCATGTCTCCGACCACCGGGTTTATGATTGCTGCTTGAATAACAGGGAAGAAGCTGATGTTTACTCACCGGGCGTATATCGAACATCTTAACAGCGATCAAGAAATTGTCGATTTGCAGATGGATAGCTGTGTTGCGGCAGGATACACAGGGCGAGACCAGAACATGGTTCAGACCCACATAGATGAGCTCAAGGAGCTCGGCGTTGCCACTCCATACGCCATTCCAGCACTATATTGGATCAGCCCGACGCGTCTGACCAACAGTCAGGAGCTGCACGTCGTCGGAAACCAGACGAGTCCGGAAGTCGAATTCTTCCTTGCCGAAGACGCCAGGGGATCATTGTATATAACGGTGGCGAGCGATCATACAGACAGGGAACTTGAGGCAGTTTCTGTAGGAAAATCCAAACAGGTCTGTGATAAAGTGCTCGGGAGATCTTTCTGGAAGGTAGACGATATCGCAGACCACTGGGATAAAATCGAGCTGCACTCCAAGGTCCTGAAAGATGGCAAATGGATTCCTTATCAGTCAGGAACCCTGGCACAGATCCTCCACTATACAGACCTGCTCGCCCTGATCCGTCAGGATTCTCCTGCAGGTAAGCACCCTTCGCTACTGAGCGGCACGGTCCCTGTCATCGGTGGTGAGCCGGTCTATACATCCGCCTGCGAAATAACGATAGCCGACCCGATCCTCGATCGCGCAATTACACAAAAATACGAAATCATTGCCCTCCCGGACCGGAGCTGAGGACACTATGCAAATTGCACTGATCCAGCAGGCAATCTCTGCCGGGAACAAGCAGCAAAACTACGACACCGTCACCCGGCTGGTCGAACAGGCCATATCCCTTTCTCCGAAACCTGACCTGATCGTCTTGCCTGAACTCTGGTCCACAGGCTATGCGCTTGCTGATCTTGACCGCCTCGCGAGTGTCGAGGGGGATGAAGAAGCTGCATTTCTCGGCGCCTTGGCAACAAAACACCAGGTTTGGTTTGCTGGGGGATCGGTAGCAGCGAAGACGAAAGAAGGCATTACCAACAGGGCACAGATCATAGACCGCAACGGACTGCTTCAAGCCCGTTACGACAAGGTCCACCTCGTGCCGATGCTCCATGAAGACAAATACCTGGCAGCAGGCTCCAGCCTCTGTATCCAGCAGATCGAAGGCATCACCTTTGGTTTTGTGATCTGCTACGATATCCGTTTCTGCGAGTTTATCCGAAAACTTGCCCTTGGTGGTGCCCAGGTGCTGGTCGTTGCGGCAGAGTGGCCCCTGGTTCGACTCAGCCACTGGCAGGCACTGCTCAGGGCCAGGGCCATTGAAAACCAATGTTATGTGCTGGCGGCAAATAATGTTGCCATGGGGGATGCTCCCTTTGCAGGGCACTCTGTGGCCCATGGACCCGACGGCAGCACCCTGTGCCAGTTCGAATTTCAGGAAGGTGTCAAGCAAGTCCGTGTTGACCTGCAGACAGTAGAACATATCCGGACTGCGGTGCCGGTATTCAAGGATCGTCGTCCGGATGTTTACTGACCCTGGACTGATGACAAAAAGAGGAGATGTTTTCCATGACTCCTGAAGAATTCAGAGCCTTGGCTGCAGCCGGTACATTTGACCAACCAACAGCGGGATACTGCCCCGGATTTGTACAGGCCAACCTGGCAGCTTTTCCTCAAAAATATGCCATTGAATTCGAAGCGTTCTGCAGGGCCAACCGCCAGCCGTGTCCGTTACTGGAAGTCATCGGACCAGATACCTGCCTCTCTAAAAAGCTGGCGCCGGGAGCGGATATCCGCGATGTTATTCCACGATACCAGGTCTGGCGTGATGGAGTCTGCACAGAAACCGTCCAAAACCTGAGGGGAATAGTCACAACGGATTTTGTCTATTTTCTGCTCGGTTGCAGTTTCTCTTTTGAAGAGGCGTTGGTCGAGGCCGGAATTCGTCTCAGGCATATTGAGCAGAAAAAAAATGTGGCAATGTACCGTACCACTATTCCGCTTGAACCTGTTGGGGTTTTCTCGGGAACCATGGTGGTTTCCATGCGGCCTATTCCACGCCACCAGGTAGAACTGGCCAGCCGCATCACCGGCAAGTTTCCTGACGTGCACGGGGCTCCTGTGCATGTTGCAGATCCGGAAAAAATCGGTGTTATGGCTATTGACACCCCGGATTACGGCGAATTCGTCGAAATTAAAGAAGACGAGGTTCCGGTTTTCTGGGCCTGTGGAGTTACACCGCAAAATGTCCTGCGCAGTGCAAAATTGCCCCTTGCCGTAACACACGCTCCCGGCTTCATGTTCGTCAGCGATATCAGGAATAGTGAATACGCAGTCGCATAAACAGTCTTCAGCGGGGCTGCTCTACAAGGTAAACGCACAATTAATTTAATTCCAGGAGGTAGTAGTATGAATTTTAGCAAAAAATTAGCATCACTCGTCTGCATCGGGTTTCTTTTCTCCTGCTCATCCGCAATCGCCCAACCGGAAGAGCTGCGAGTGGTGGGGAGCTGGAACAGCTTAACCCTGTTTAAAAATTTTGAGGAGCCATTCTGGACTGAAACCGTCCCGAAAGAGCTGGGTATAAAAACCAGCATGACCTCCCTTGGCCAGGTCAACTTGAAGGGGTCGGCCGTAGTGCGCCAGATGAGCATGGGAGTCTTCGACGTGGTTCACACCGTCGCCGATTACATCGTCTCGGATTCCCCTGATCTAGCCGGTCTCGACCTCCCCGGCGTGACCACCGACATCGAGACAGCAAAACAAACCGTGCAGGCATACCGGCCCGCACTCGAGACATACCTGGAGAAAGATTTCGATGTCAAGCTCCTCAGTGTCATCCCGTATCCGGCACAGGTTCTCTTCTGCCGTGTTCCGATCGAGGGGCTTGATGACCTGAAAGGCAAAAAAATCCGGGCCTCAGGCTGGACCACTTCCGAGTTTGTTTCCGCCCTGGGAGCAACGGGTGTTACCATGTCCTTCAGTGAGGTGCCGCAATCCCTTCAACGCGGTGTTGTAGACTGCGCAATCACCGGATCCCTGTCCGGGTATTCGGCAGGCTGGGGCGAAGTCTCCAAATATATTTATCCCCTGCCCGTTGGCGGCTGGGACTATGTCGTCGGCGTTATGTCCATGAACACCTGGAACGATTTATCCAAAGAACAGCAGGACAAACTGCAGGCACTCGTTAGTGAAAAGCTCGAAGAGCCGGGCTGGGCCGTTACGGCAAAAGAAACCCAGGAGGGTATTGACTGCCTTACTGGAAAACCCTGTCCACACGGAGAACCCCAGAATCTTACAGAAGTTCCCGTGACAGACGAGGCCAAGGCCAGAGTCAAACAGGTTCTTGTCGACAACGTACTGCCTGCTCTTGCAGAAAAAGTTTCTCCTGATACCATTACCACCTGGAACGAGACGATCGGTCAGGTGGTAGGAGTCCAGGCAAAGTAAAACGGTTTATCATGGATTGGTACGCGGTTTCTTCCCGGATACCGCGTACCCGTTTTCTTCGACGATACGTTGAAAGTCTGTATGGAATCCTCCTTTTCACGGACAGTTGAAAAGGCAGATTACAGTGTACCTCCGGAGTTTTCCAGCAGAGAGTGCAACGGGTAAAAGATGACCGGCTTTATAAAAAAAACTGAAAAGATCTCCCAAGCGGCGGCCTGGTGCTCAGGATTGCTTCTTTTCCTGGCAGCCATCATGATTGCCTTCGAAGTGACCATGAGAAAAGTCTTTGCCTACTCCATAGGGGGGGCAGACGAACTTTCCAGCTATGCACTGGCGATAAGCTGTACCTGGGGTTTCAGCTATACCCTGCTCCGAAAGTCACATATCCGCATAGATATCCTCTACAGCCGCCTTCCCCAGGCAGGACGTTCTTTTCTCGATATTGGTGCACACCTGCTGCTGGGCATCTACATCGTCACCCTCTCCTATTTTGCTTTTTTCGTTGTCAAGACCTCCATTATCAAGCACTCCGCAGCCAACACGCCGCTTGCAACGCCGCTATGGATTCCGCAAGGCATCTGGTTCCTAGGCTTATTGTGGTTTGGATTTACTATTTTCTTAATCCTGGCCGGCACCATGTACCATCGTCTCAACAAGAAGCCTGATGAGGCAAACCGGCTGTCAGGAATATCCACCCTGAATGACGAAATTAAGGAAACAGCTGATCTGGATACACAAGGGGGAGCGAACACATGATCATCACCGTTACCCTGGCAATCTTGATCGCCCTGCTGGTGCTGAGTGTTCCGGTCGCAGCGGTTCTCATAATTCTCGGGCTATCAATTGGCACGATTTTTTCAGACTTTCCGCTCTACAGAGTAATGGGGGAAATTACCTGGTCTGCCAGCACCGACTTTCTCCTCCTGTCGATCCCGCTCTTCGTCATGCTTGGTGAAATCCTGCTGCGGGCGGGTATCGCTAAAAGAACCTACAGCGCGCTAAACAAATGGCTCTCCTGGCTGCCCGGAGGGCTGCTGCAGGCAAATATCGGCACTTCGGCGCTCTTTGCTGCAACGTCCGGGTCATCGGTAGCCACAGCTGCGACCATCACCACCGTAGCACTGCCCCAGGGAAGGCGCTATAATTATTCGGAAAGGCTCTTTGCCGGCTCAATAGCTGCCGGTGGAACGCTCGGAATACTCATCCCGCCGTCGATTAACCTGATTATCTATGGTTTCCTGACCAACACCTCCATTCCCCGCCTGTTTCTGGCCGGCATCGCTCCAGGCATTGTGCTCGCAATGCTCTTTATGCTCTGCATCGCTGTGGCATGCCTGATAAATCCAAAATTGAGCGGCGTCAAACAGAGTACCACCTGGCAGGAGAGATTTGATGGCCTGAAAGACCTGATCCCCGTACTTGTTATTTTCTTCGTGGTCATCGGCTCCATCTACGCGGGGCTTGCCACGCCAACCGAATCCGCAGCACTGGGAGTATTGGCTTCGCTGGGATTGGCATTTTATTACAGAACGGTCAGTATCAGTTTTTTCAAACAGGTATTTGAAGGAACGATGCGAACGAGTTCCATGATTATGTTGATCCTTATATCGGCGAATTTTTTGAACTTCATCCTGGACTCCATTGGCCTGGCCGAGATGCTCAACAATTTCGTTATGAATCTCGGTACTTCTCCGCTCTACACGCTGCTGGTCGTAATTGCTCTCTACGTTGTTCTCGGCTTTTTTATCGAGACGCTCTCGCTGATGGTGATCACGGTTCCAATTGTGGCTCCCATCCTGGTCAACCTGGGATATGACGCCATCTGGTTCGGAATCTTGCTGATCCTGTTGATTGAGATGGCACTGATCACCCCGCCGGTGGGATTGAACCTTTATGTCGTCCAGGGGGTACGCCGGTCAGGATCAATCAGTGATGTAATGATCGGTGCAGCTCCTTTTGTCTTCATGATTGCCGTCATGATTTTCCTGCTGATCATATTTCCCGAAATTGCCCTGTATTTTACCCAGTTTGTCAATTAAAAAAGAGGAGAGCCTGCCCTGCAACGCGAGCCTGTCGGCACAGAGCTCAGATAGGACGATTTCCCCGGGTTTGTTCCTGTTCCGAGTGGAGCAGACGTTTCTTGCGTTCAGTTCCCCAGCGGTAACCACCCGCCTTACCCGCTTTCGATATTACCCTGTGACAGGGTATAACGACAGCCAGCTTATTTGCAGCGCATGCAGATGCAGCCGCACGCGCCGCACCTGCCTTGCCGATCCGCTCAGCGACCTCGGTATAGCTCATTGTCTGGCCAGGTTTGATCTCTCTTAAAACATGCCATAACTGCTGTTGAAATGCTGTTCCTTGAATATCGAGAGGAAGGTGAAAAACATCCTGCGGGGATTCTATGAAATCAACGACTTCCTCGACAAGCGATGAAAATCCACTGTCGGCCCTGTTGAGCCGGGCATTGGGGAATCTGGCCTGAACGAGTTCCGGAAGTGATTCAGGCTCATCTCCAAATTCAATTGCACAGATTCCTCGCTCAGTTGCAGCGATGATGACCCAGCCAAGAGAACAGCTGGCAACTCCATATATTATATCCACGCCATCGGCTCCTCTGCGATAGATTTTGGGCGTCATTGCCAACTGGTCCTGCTCTTTATCATAGACACTGGCGCTCGAGCCATATCCAGCCGAGTAAATCGCATCGGTAACTGATGGGCTTGTTTTGAGCGTATCCTGAAACCGTCGCGAGCGAAGCCTGGAAGCGTACTGTCTAGGGGTGACTCCGACGATCTTTTTGAAAAGCCGGTGAAAATGATAGGGGCTCATATTTACCTGCAATGCTAAATCGCCGAGCTTGATGGAGGTTTCGCTTTTTTCGATAATCCTGCATGCCTCTATGATCTTCTGCTCTCTTTCTCCAACCTGTGCCGTTGCCGCGGGCCTGCACCTTCTGCATGCCCGGTAACCCGCCGCCTCTGCCTCGTCAGAGGTGGTGAAATATTCCACATTGCAACGATTGGGTAATCTGGACCTGCAGCTTGGCCGACAGTAAATACCTGTTGTCATGACTGCGTAGTAAAATGCCTTATCAGCGCGGGGATCATTCTCGCGTACCGCCTGCCATCGAACCTCATCCGTGTTGAATTGTTCTGGAGTCATGTTTGGTCCTGCGCTCAATCTTGACGAACCGTCCGACCTCTTGTCAGAGTCATCGATTTTGTTTCGGATTTCATATGACTTCTCCGCTTTGATTCATTGGACTGGACGCAGTATACCGCCATCCCGGAATGAAACACTCAGATTATTGCTCTGTAATTCAAATTTTAGCCTCCGCGGCCAAGGGCAAGATGTACATCTTTTCAGACAGCAAGGGCTGCGGTTCTGCATGCAGCTTCATGGTTCCAGCCTGGTCCGCCCCGGAATCAGGTTGCCGGTTATCTTCTCAATTCACGAATTTTGAACTTTTATATATCCTCTACGACGATCATTCCATACCTGCTGCAGCCGGTGACAACTTTCTGAATCATTTCATCGGAAACTGATTTTTCAAAACCGTTTTCTTCAGAAATTGGCACTCCAAATTCAAGAAAGAATCCCTCGAACCCCCTGGGCGACCACGTGGTGATAAACCGGTTCTCATTATCTCCGGAACCTCTGAAGGAGTGGACACGGTTTTGGGGAATCATTATGTTTTCGCCCTTTGTCAGCGAGTGCCAGGTCCCATCAAGCAGGATATCCATCTGCCCGTCAATGAGATGAAACAACTCCGGGGCATCAACATGGTAGTGAGGAGGTGGGCCGGGAATACCAGGGGTGACTGAAACCTCCAGAAGTGAATAATCGCCAATTGTTTCCACATATGTCACTTTGTGTCCAAGCACCCATAACACTCTGTTGTTATTCATTGTATGCTCCACATAACTGTCTTCATGAAGAGATTTGGATTGACTTTACGAGACACATGTATAATCATGAGACTGTCATGTCAAGAGTGAATTTAAAAAATGGCCGATCAAGGCAGAAACTCCGCACCAGAAAGGCACTGCTTGAGGCAGCGAATCAATTGGTAAGTGATGGGGAAAGGCCAACGCTTGCCGACGTTGCAGAAAAGGCTTTGGTCTCGAGGGCAACCGCTTACCGCTACTTCCCAAATCTGGACGCACTGCTGTTGGAAGTCTCGCTGGACCGAAAAGTTGCGTCACCTGAACAAATTCTTGAAAACGGTGATGAGAGCGACGCGGCTGAGAGAGCGGCCCTTGTTCACGATTTCCTCCATGGACTTGTTGCTGAAAACGAGCCACAGTTCCGTTTATTTCTGAAGGCTTCCATGGAACAATGGCTGCAGGCCAAAACACACTCGGACACACCCCTTCGCGGGGCCCGGCGAATCCCCATGCTGGCGCTGGCATTAAAACCACAGAGAAGGAAGGTAGACCAGGAGACGTACGAAAAACTCCTCTATGCATTGAGTGCAATGGTGAGTGTGGAACCTTTTATTGCCCTGACCGACGTCTGTCAGATCAAACCCGAGAGAGGGCGGGAGATTATGCGCTGGGCAGTTAAGCTGCTCGTTAATGCGGCTTTGAGTGAGCGCATCGACTAATAAGCAGTTCCGTTCTGATCGTTATGGGGTCATCACCGCGGAAACAGGAGTATTCGCAGACCGGTTCTGAAAGACCACGGCCTCGCTGCTCACCGTCTCCGGCGATAGACCGCCCTGAATCTCCGGACAGGAGGGTCTTCCCTGTCCATAAACTCCTCAAAAGAGATGTTTTCGAGACCCTTCGTCTCAAAAAGCAAGGTGTCCTCCCTCGACAGGGGCCAGGCCATTGTCCCGCCGGCCTCATCAGGATTTTTTGCCCGGGCGATGACAAGCAGTATACCGTCAGCGGATAACAAAGAGGCGATGTGTTCTACCGCCTTCTGGCGAAGGTAAGGGGGGAGTACTTGAAGTGTGTAGGATTCCAGCACCAGATCAAACCGTGCCCGCCATTCGGCAGGTATTGAAAACAGGTCTGCAACGACATACGACACCGATGATTCAGGGAAGCGCCTCCGACTCCAGGCGATCGCTGTTTCGGATATATCAAATGCGGTTGTTTTTAAACCGCATCGTGCCAGTTCCTCGGCATCATCTCCCAGGCCGCTGCCAACAATAATGGCCCGGCCGGAAGGGCACGATCCAGGCTGGTTCAACCATTCAACGAGACTGGGATTCGGTTTCAAATCGGCCCATGGTATAATCGCATAATCCCCGGCCGCCTTTGCATAGAGTTCCTCAAACCAATCAAGCGGGTTGCCCGACCTGAGGTGTTTGTCTGCAATTTCTCTGGCAGCTGCTCTTTTGCTCTCACTCATTGCCGGCATGCACCCTCCGGGAAGCTCCTCTCAAACTGTTCAGTATCAAATGACGAGCGTTTCCAGGTTATATTAAAGCTGATCAGGCTGCCGCCGGCCAACAGAATTTGACAATCGCGCCCTGTCATCCACTGCGCGAGGCTGCAGCTGGTGGCCCGGGTGGTTGTATACAGCCGGAAGGAAAGCAGCATCCTAATTCTTGGCCAGGACACATTGAGCCACGGCCTCGCCGAAGGCCCGGCAGCCAAAGCTGCCGCCCATGTCCGCGGTGCGCTTTTCCGGGTCCTTCAGCACCTGGTCAACCGCATGGTCAATTGCCTTGCTGCATTCTGCAAGAGCAGGCTTCTGGTGATACTCCCCCAGCCACTGCAGCAGCATCATGACTGAAAGAATCATGGACACCGGGTTGGCCTTGTCCTGCCCGGCAATATCGGGGGCGGAGCCATGCTGGGCCTGGGCGCAGCACAGTGTGTCACCGGCCATGACAGAGCCGGCCAGTCCAAGACTTCCCGACAGTTCACTGGCCAGATCACTGATTATATCGCCATAGAAATTGGTTGTCACAATGACATCAAAACGCTCGGGAGTACGCACCAGGTGGGCCGTTGAGGCGTCAATGAGCAGATCATCCAACTGGACTTCAGGAAATGCTTTGGCGATGGTGTCTACACTCTCAAGAAACAATCCATCTGTCATGTGGAAGCTGTTCACCTTGTGAATTGCGGTTACCTTCCTCCTGCGCCTCATCGCCAACTCAAAAGCCCGGCGAGCAATACGTTCACTGCAGTGCCGGGTGATTTTGCGGGTTGACAGCGCCATATCCGGGCTTGGCATCACCTCACCCCAGCCTCGAGCCATGTTTCGGTCCGGATAAAAGCCTTCTGTCGCTTCCCGCACAATGATCAGATCCATGGTTTTACCTGCTTTCAGGCCAGATGGTAAAAAAGAGCGCGTTCGGGCCGGTCGAATATTTGCATAGAGATCGAGGTCAACACGAAAGTGTGCGGATATGTTGTGCCCTCCTTTCTCAGGAGCGGGATAATCGGCATGTGACTGTGTCCCAAGAATTATCCCATCGTACCCTCTCGCCCTTTCCAGTACTTCATCACGAAGGGTTGTCCCGTATTTCTCAAGGCTCACAAAGCCAACGTCCTCAAAATCGAAATGAAAACCCAGATCAAATCTCAGGTTCGCTGCATCAAGAACCGTCATGGAGGACGCAACTATCTCCGGGCCAATGCCATCACCTGGCAGTACGAGTACACGCATGACTCTCTCCTTGTATGTCTGTCCCCGCCAGCGGCTGTGAAAATCCCTGGAGAGGTTTTTGCCAAACTGAATTCACCCATGCCAACGATCAATCAATCTATTCATCATTGCCACAACAGACGAGATGTTTTCAGCGGCAAATGACTCGACTGATTGAGGCCGCTGGTTTCTATGGTCTTATTTTTCGTTGGGACATCTTCAGGTTACCTGCTCTCTTTGGATCTTTCAATCACTGATTGCCAGAAGTGCCGCGGATAGGGATTTGCTCTGAAAGGCATGCCGCAGACAAAAATTCAGGAGCGTGCGCTGACGTATTAACCCGTGATGATATGCAGGCAAAAACGCTGCAAATATAGTATGATCAACTGTTTTACCACCAGTGTTTTATGATTATGAGCAGCAAGTACCATGTATAAAGGCGAAAAACTCAATTCTATTACCCACCTGGTGGGGGCACTAGCAGCGATTGCCGGTCTTGTTGTGCTAATCGTTATCACGAGCCGCCGGGGAGAACTCCTGCCGCTTCTCAGTGTAACCGTCTACGGTGCCACCCTCGTTCTGCTCTATGTCTTCTCAACGCTTAACCACAGTCTTCGGGGGAGGGCTAAAGATGTTTTTCAGAAATTGGATTTTCTGGCGATTTATCTCCTCATTGCCGGCACATATACACCGTTTGCACTCATCACGCTGAGGGAAACCTCGGGTTGGCTTATCCTGGGTCTTGTCTGGGGGCTCGCACTCCTTGGCATAGTCCTGGAATTTCGGTCACATAACAGCAATCGATTCGTATCGCTGGCCCTCTATCTGACTATGGGCTGGGTGATCATAATAGCCATCAAACCATTGATTCAGGCAATAGGTCTACAGGGTTTTGGCTGGCTGCTGCTGGGCGGTGTATTTTATACTTTCGGGGTATTTTTTTATGTCTATGATGAACGGGTCAAACACTTTCACGGCATATGGCATCTATGTGTTTTAGCCGGCAGTGTCATCCAATATTTCACCATTTTGTTTTACGTCCTGTAAACAATAAACGATGCGGGAGATGCAAGGCAGGTTAAGCGGGCGCCGGGCTGCTTGCCCGAGGCGAGTCAGCTTGATCAGCGTGTTCTTTTTTATAGGCAATAAATACGGCATCTCGCTTAACCCCTTCACCAAACGAGCATTGGGCGAAAGTTATCGTGCTTGCTTTTTCCTCTGGATTTTCGGTCAAAACATTTCTCCAGTCAAGCCTGAGAGATACCGGGTTCACAGCCACTATTTTTTCAGGCTCGGAGAGGTACTGCTCCAGGAAAGAGAGCCAGTCCTCCGGCGTTTCAAAGCCTTTTAGTGCAACAGACAACTCGGCCTCGGTTTCTTCCAGCATTGACTCAACTTTTTCCAGGTTCTCCTCTTCATCTGCATGACCAGGGGGTGTAATTCTATCTCCATCATTTGCACCACCAAACATTTCCCACATGGCCCGTAACCTCTCCCTGCGCTGTCTTACCTCGTCAAGATCTGACCTGTGCGCTGCAAGTTCATGTGACGCAGAGTCGGCGATAATCTCCAGGATATACTCCTCAAGCTGTTTTCTCGAAGCATCGAGCGTTTCAGCCATGCCCACTATTTTATGATCGGAAAAGGTGATCGAGGTCAGCCTTTCATCGCCAACAAGCATGTCATCGTGCCTGCTGCGCCCAGTAATCGTTCGGTCGGTGCGCGTCATTGTCAGCAGTGCAACTCTCTCCGGTCCCGGCAGTCCCCCCTCCTGAAGACGTGATGACTCTGTTTTCGATAAAAGATCTTCTAGTTTTTCGGGGCCGACAAAAGCAGCGTTAATAAGGGGATCGGTATAATCACCTGGATGTTTCAGGTAAATTGGTCCGGGAATACCCGCAACAATCTTTCTAGAGTACTCCTGGCAGACAGCAAGGGGTATTTGCAGCCGTTTGCGATACCCGTGAACCTGCTTGATCTTCGGTTCGATAATCTCCACTATGGCTTCTATAAATGCTCGTTCTGCACCGCGCCCATGCAACCATTCTTTTACGCCTGCCAGGATCGATTTTGATGGCCTGGCCGGAGAGGTTGAGCTGGTGGTTCGATTGTCTGGTTTTTCTACCATGGTTCTCCATGCAGCTTACGCACTATGATTGTCCCTCGCACCAGTCCGGGTACAGTGTAGCTACCCGGAATCATTCCAATTCGACGGCTTATATACAATTTTCATCTGACACACCAGGGATGTTCCCTCAACTAAGCGCAGTGCAGACCGCTTTCATCCCAGCCAGCGTCATCTGACGGTATTCTGTGATCTGGTTTGCCATACTATGCATTGATATCCTGTCACGTTAAGGACACATGCTGGCGGCTTTTTCTGCAAAAACATTTTTTTCATGTGGAATACAGGTGCCAACGCTACGTTATATTGGTTTAAATATCAGCGCAATTAAATTATATGTCACTCATGACACCAGGCATCCTGCAAATCGTTATTGTCGTTCCACCAATCGAAGATTTCTATGCAACTCCCCACCGCATCTCCTCTCTCGGCAGCAGGATCGCGAAAACTCTTCTTGAAAATGCCGGTTATCAGGTTTGCATTATAAACAACCTTGCCGATGCAGATCAAAAACGTCAGCTTCCGCTTCCGGCCGCACTGGCCCATCTTTCTCCCTTTCTGCTCAGTAATGAAACAGGCCGCAGTTCCTATTTCACCAGGTATCACCGCTTCGGAGAAGAATACGAGGCCATTGCGGATAAAATCACCCGGATTAATCCATATCTGTGTTTCATCAGTACCTTCGCTTTCTGTTACGGAGAAAGTACGCTGAACCTTGCGGAGGCGATAAAAAAGAAGTGGCCAAGGTCAACTGTTGTTGCATGCGGCGCTGGAGTGTCAGTGCATCCCGATTATTTCTTGCGCGACAATTCCATCGACTTCACGCTGAGCGGAGAGGCGGAAACGAATCTTCTCCCCTTTGTCGATTACATTACCGGCAAATCCCCTGCCCCCGGGCTTGTTCCTGGACTGGGGTATAAAAAAAAGGGCCAACGAATCTTCAATATGGCAGCTCCGCCCACCGACAGTAGCACTCTTCAGCCAGTTCTGGCCCTGACAGGCGAGACGAAGGATGCTGTATATTATACCGCATCCGTTTCACGCGGCTGCAACAATGCCTGCCGGTTCTGCGCGAACCACCTGGTGCACGGTCGCTCCTTCCGATGCGCAGAACCCAAACGGTTTGCCGCTCAGGTTGGTGCACTTCCCGATGCAGCGGAGGGAAAAACCGTCTTCTTCAATTTCGAGGATGACAATCTGCTCTGCGACATGCCCCGGTTCAGAGAGATAATCCGTATCTGCAGAAAGCGCTTCCCAGGAGTCAGATTCACTGCGGAGAACGGTATCGACTACCGGCTTATGAGCGATGAAATCTGCAGTGAACTCATCGATGCCGGATTTATCCAGTTCAATTTCACACTGGGATCGGTAGACGAATCAGTTCTCCAGCAGGAAACGCGGCATGGGTCTATTAAAAGGTATGATGCTCTTCTTGCACTCTGCAGAAAAAGCGGCTGCAAAGTAATCACCTACATCATCTGCGGTTTTCCGGAAGATACACAGGAAACCATTTCCCGCAGCTTCAGATTTTTGATAAAAAGAGAGACAGCCATCGGCGTGTCACTCTTCTACCCGGTACCCGGCCTTCCCGGTTTTCGCGACTTGGAGATCTTTGACACCTTATCCCCCGCGCTCTGCTGCGGATCATCCGCCTGGCCGTGGAATAATTCACTCTCAACAGAAACCCTGGTGACCGCATTCCGGATTGCCCGGGTAATCAACTGCATGCATTCCTTCGACCTGACAGATCAGGAGCACGAGGTTATCACCCGCACCATGGCAACCGGTTCACTTCATACGATAGTGAAGGATAAAGGGGAAAGGCGGGTCGTGGAAGTTCCCCGCCAGGACAAGGAACTGGTGAGGATGGTGTTTAGCAGCACGGCAGTTTTGATACAGCATCCGGTTTTTTAAGTTATTGCAGAGTTCTGGTAATATCATTGGGCATATGGATTTGCTGATTGAGGCTCCGCCAAGATCGAATGACTTGATACAGGAAAAAACACCCTAAGCTTATGAATTGATGATAAACTCATAACTTCGATATGGCAATCCAGTATTCACTACCTGAATTGAATGTTCATAGAATTGTACATGCTCTTCAGAAATACAATGGGAAGTGTTTGAAATGGTAGTGTTAGCCATTTAAGTAAATCTTAAAGTTCACACTATGCCTGTCATCTTCCAGTTGCCTGATTGAGAACGGCGGAGATTGTTCATATCATTTGCCCCATTGTTTACTCAGTCCCGAAAAATAAAACCGCATTGATATTTGTTTAGTCCCTAGATGCCAGCATTAAAAGGGTTTCCCTCATAAAAGGAGCCTGCTCTCATTTAAACCCTTATGCATCAATAGATTTCAAAATTTGATCGTCTTTGTTAACGATAGTAGCGGTTTCAGAATGATGATCAAAGACAATAAAGGCATCTTTAGATTCTAGTTGTATTAACACTTGGGCCATTTTAGTTTCAAGTGGGATTTCGGCTTCACCGTAATCAGTACCATTTCGGGTTACAAATTCTTCAATAACACCCTTCAATGCCTCTGGGCTCAACTGATCATGTGGAATTCTAACAGCTTTCATATTATAATAAAAAAATATAGTGAGAATTAACAAGCAATAACGTTTGACTTCTCCAGTTGCAATTGGCCGATTAAGCTATGCTGACCAAGGGCCATATGCAATTAACTTTAGCGAAAAAACAGCAGTTCCTGACTGCTCGTGTAAGAGCAATCACCCACTCCTGAGACGATCCTGTTCACACACCAGAAAGCGGCTGTATTTGACCCAGTATCAAACAACTTCAAACTAGAGATCAGCCATTCTTTCAAACTACCACAGATGAACAGGGAAACGAATAATTTGTCGTAGACTAGCTTTGGTCTTTCCTTATTCCTTAATGTACTCCACGCCACCCCTTGCTCGTGCAACTCAAGATTTTATACATTCTCTTAAAAATTCCGCACCGAATAGCAATGCTCTATTTAGAAAACGAGATATTGTTTTAAATATTGTCAGGTGGTTTGGTTACTAATGTTGTCTGAAGATTTGATCTGCCAATCCCATCAATAGCATTTGTTGTGCGGCTGGTCGTTTCAATGATTATTCTTGGCAAAGCAGTCGTGTTATTCTCCACATGATTTTTTTGGCACATTTTATCTATTTGTCTTTTCTGCAAGGGAGACGAAATATGAAGATTGAAAAAATTTTATATACGGCAGTCGCTATGGCACTTTTTGGCATGCTCGTTATCGTGCCTTTATGCTCTGCTGAAACGTCAAGCGATGAGACGTCGATAGAGGAAGTCAAAGAAAAAACGCAAAGTTTGCTCGAGACGCTGAAAGACTATACAGCGGAGCAGCGGGACGAAGCAATGCGCAAGAGCAAAACGGCTCTGGACAGCATGGACAAGCGCATTGAGGCGCTGGAAAACCACGTCTATGACAACTGGGATAAAATGGACAAAGCGGCCCGCGAAAAATCACGGGAAAGCCTTGCAGCACTGCGCAAACAGAGGAATCAAGTTGCCGAATGGTATGGCAGCCTGAAAAACAGTTCTGCCGATGCCTGGGGGAATATGAAAAAAGGTTTCTCTGACGCTTATTCAGCGCTCCACGACGCCTGGGAAAAGTCAGAGAACGAAATCAGCTCTGATGAAGAATAAGAGAAAGGGCCTGAATTAAAATCCTCATGGATTATCCGCTCCACTCCAGTTAGCTCCCACCTGTTATTGCAGCCTCAGCATAGATCAGGTGGGAGCTAAAGCATGAAGCACTGCCTATAATTTCTTTGGTTTGCAAACATTCTCAGCTTTTGCTGCACTCCTGCCGCACCCTTCACAATAGTGGGTCGCAGGTTTTATAAGCTCAACGTAGGCCCGCGGGTTCTTTACATGCAATTCTTCTTCCACATGGGCACAAAGCGTTTTTTTGTCATCACTCATTATTGACCTCCTGATTCAAATGATCATATGCTGAAATATAGGTAAATCCTGACATGGACTGCCGACTTGACTAAAACTACCCATGGTCAACCTGAGATTACCAGGGTAGACAGCAGCAAAAACGGATGCCAGGAGAGGTAACGGCTGCCAGGCTCCCCATGAACCTGAACGTTTGCCTCGATAAGGCCGATCATGGCGTCGTTCAAGACCATGATCGGACCCATAAACATTATGCTTACAACCTGCTCATTTTTCTCGGTTTTTCGCCCTGCCACATTTTGTCATGGCGAGAAAACCTCTTTTTTCCGGTTGTTCATACCTGATTGCAGTACCCCCGCCCACTGAAGACGGTACACCTGCGGAGCAGACTTCTTCCATCTGACCAGATGCTATGATCTGCTCATTTTTCTCGGACTGCATAATTTTTTGGGGTCTGCGGAAACACTCATGCACGCGTCACAGGTGTATTTCATCGAAGAAATCTTTTCATCACACACATCAAGCGCATTAGCACCACAAAACTTTTCCTCAACCTGCGCTTTGGACGGGTGACACAGCTTATCAGGATTATGAGCCCGGACTCCGCAATTTCGACATGTATACACTGGTGTAAACCTCTTGCGTTTCAGCTATCAAACGTTGTTTCAAGTGGTTTCCCACAACCTCCTGTCACGGCTGCCTCACTTGAGAGAAAATCTCACTCAATAACCACAAAAACAAGCAAGGTGAAGAACACTTTGCGAAGGACAGGAGCAACCCCGAACCGTTATCGGCGACACATTTCACGCTAGTCATTATTGCAAAATATGCAAGATGTGCGGGTTGTTCACACGAGGACAAAACCGATACTTCTTCTTGCCGGAAGCAAGAGCGTGGCACCCGAGCTGCGTTGGCAGTTGTAAACGACTCAGACTAGAACTGTTTCCCTTCTATATTCTTTTTCAACTGTGCAATCTCAAGACCCAGCGAAACACATTGTGAGCCATCCATGCATTTGTCTGCCTCCTGGTACTCAAGAAAGTGTTCCAGGCTGTGCGTCCCCTTTTTCAATGAAACGATCCAGGTCTTTTCCTGCGTGTTCCTGATCACATCAATATCAATTCCACACGTGCCGATTTCAGGATACAGGTCGGTTATTTTCTGGCACAACTCTTTTTCTTTATACACGACGCTACCTCATCATAATCGACTGGGTTACCTGTTCAGTAAAACGGGTTGGGAACATATCTCTTTCCATCAAAGCTTGTGAAAAAGATATTGGAAGGCTTCGGCAAGCCAGCAATCTTCCAGGCCAGCATCGGATTCTGGAACTTACGGGCAACACAGTCTCTGCTTTTACTGCCAGCCTTCCTGCAGATACTTGCCAAAATTGGAAAAGAACCATGCTGGTCATAGTGCTGACGTATTGTTCTGATAATTGTCAAGTGCTCCTGATCCAGATGGTCCATGCCTTCGAGTCTTGCCATCTTCTGGGCAATATTCTCATCCCACTGGGTGCGATCCTGGATAAATCCATCCTCGCCCAACCTGATATCTACTCCTTCTATTTTTGATCCCATAATGACCTCCCATGAGAAACGTGGAGCGTTATCGTTCTGTGAACACATGCCTTGCCCAGCTGTATGTCTTTGCAGCGTGCGAAACATGTTTCGATACACAAATAATAATCATTCCCATAATCCCTTCAACACTGCATAAATTTTGTGCTGAGGCGTGATTGTGGGTTTTTGTCGCAGGCATTGATGTAGCGACAAGGTGTAACCAACGGAGGGAGTGCTAGGTGTAACATCAATGATATTCTGCTTTGAGGGGTCAATTTTAGACGCTGATTTCTCTTGATAAAGGGGGTATTACTTCACCCTGGAGCTTATTGGAACAATGACATCCCCTGGCAAGAATTCAGGGGCATTCACCAGGAGGGTAAAAATAATGACGACTCATTGGCATCCGGGGGAACTCTTAAGTACTTCTAGCGCATATTGGCGTGGCTGCACCCTGCAGGCCGCGGTCAGATTAAATGTTTTTACAGGATTTTCAGATGGACCGCTCTCAGGTAAAGTACTGGCAGCAAGACTGGGGAGCTCTGAACAGGCAACCATTCTCCTGCTTGATGCTTTGGCCGCCATGGGACTTCTCACCAAGGAAGAAAAATTCTACTCGAACAATCCTGTTGCCCAGAAGTTTCTGGTTGAATCATCAGCAGATTACATGGGTCACATCATACTTCATCACCATCACCTGCTGGACGGCTGGGCTCAACTTGAAAAAGCTGTTCAAACTGGCAAACCGCCCGAAAGACGATCTTTCGGGCAGGAGGCAGAGCGGAGAAGTTTTCTCTTGGGAATGTTTAACCTGGCCATGCAGATTGCCCCGCAGATAACTGCCCAGATCGATTTGCAAAAGAGAAAACGGTTGCTTGACCTGGGGGGCGGCCCCGGTACGTATGCGATCCATTTCTGTCGAGCGAATCCCGGGTTACATGCCGTTATTTTTGACAGGCCGACAACGAAAGATTTTGCTGAAGAAACGGTCTCACGCTTTGACCTCGATGATCACATAGCATTTCTTCCCGGTGATTTCACCACAGACCCCATTGCCGGCGGACCGTATGATGTCGCCTGGCTCTCTCATGTTTTGCACAGCAACCCGCTTGATGTCTGTTACCGGGTTGTGAAGAAATGCGTTGAGGCAATGGAGCCGGGCGGGCTGCTACTGATTCATGATTTCATCCTTGACGACAGTAAGGACGGCCCGGAATTCCCGGCACTGTTTTCACTGAACATGCTGCTGGCCGGCAATGGCGGCCGTTCCTATTCACAGGAGGAAATAACAGACATGCTGAGGTCAGCCGGGGTTGGAAAAATCGAGCGCCATCCTTTCAGAGCAAAGAATGATTCTTCGATCATCTATGGAATTGTCGCCTGATTACAGGCAGCGAAAAACCAATCTTGGCACTGGTCCAACAACGGTTGAGGTTTCCGGATGAATGGTTTTTATCGCGATGTCAGTTTAATCTCGATACGCCGATTCCGGCGATAGGCTTCGACTGAATCAGCGGGGTCTATCGGGTGGAATTTACTAAACCCGGTTGCCGCCATCCGCTCCTCGGGAATCCCCTGGCTGGCGAGGTAACGGACAACAGAAACGGCCCGGGCAGTCGACAGCTCCCAGTTTGAGGGATACCGCCCGGTGCTGATGGGCACCCTGTCGGTATGACCATCGACGCGCAGAATCCACTGCAGATCCTCCGGGATACCAAGACTGATTTCCCGAAGGACACCCGCAAGTCCCTGGAGTTCACTTTTGCCCTGGTCGGTAAGATCAGCAGTTCCCGAGGGGAACAACAATTCGGCCTGCAGCAGGAACCGGTCTCCCTCAACTCGAACCATTGGGTTATCAGCGACAATTTCACGGAGACGACCGAAAAATTCTGAGCGATAGCGTTCCAGATCGTTGACCCTTCTCGCCAGTTCGATGTTAAGACGTTTCCCCAGATCACTCAGCTGTTCCTTCTGATCCTCGCGTTCAAGCTCGGAAAGTTTCAGCGCCGTGCCTATTTCGGCAAGCTGTCTGCTCAGTAGTTTGATTTTTTGGCTGAGAAGGGCGATTTCCGCCTGGGCATCAGCAGTGAGGCTGCGCTGGTCTTCCAATGCCTGCTGTTGTTCACCAATCAGGGCGGAGAGAGCCTGGATCCTGATATCGCGTTGTTCGATGTCGTTCTGGGCGAGCAGCGTTTTCTCCTCTTCATCAGCCAGCCGGGCCTCAAGCGCCTTGCTCCTGTCCCGCAAAGATTGCGTCAGGCCTTGTTCCTGGCTCAGGGCAGCCGCAGCGGTTTCGATCTGACTTTCAAGTTCTTGCCGCAGTGCTTGCAACGATTGGATATCCTGCTGGAGACTGGCGATGGTTCTCAAATGAACTTCAATGATCTCACGATCTTCAATTCTCTTCTCCGTCAAGGATTCAACCTCGCCCTGCAGCGTTGAACGGTCAACGGTAAGTGTCTCTATTTCTGCGGACAGGATCGCGATTTTCTCGGTCATGGCGGCATTGGTTTCCTGCTCCAGGCCAAGCAATCCTGATATCTCGGCGATGCGAAGATGCAAGTCCTTTAGTTCACTGTTCTGGTCGGAAAGAATGGTGCTCAGGATGAACTGCGACAGGGTAAAAATGAGCAGTACAAAGATTATTATCATGATCAACGCCGAGAGCACATCCACATACCCCGGCCAGATGCTGAACGACTCTCTTGAATGGCGGGAATTAGAAGCCATAATTACTCTGTTTCCCCGCTGTCGGTCTTGTTGCTGACAACCTCATCCTGATTCGACTCCGATCTCATCAACAGGTTTTCCACGTTGCGGTTCGTCTGGTGTAGTTCCCGTATCAGCGAGTCAAGCTGAAGGTGATAATCGTGGCGTTTCGACACGTGATCGCTCCCCTCGATTTCGCTTCCTATCGTCCGATTTACCAGCTGAGTGACACCCGACAGCCACTCTTCGAGATCGTTGAAAAATCTGTTTTGGGCATGATTTGCCTGGATGTCTATAAAGCCAAGGACCAGAGACCCCCCGAGGCCAAAGAGAGAAGAGCTGAAGGCTGTCCCCATGCCTTCAAGCGGTTTCTGCAAGCCAGCCTTCAAGGCCTGGAACATTTTAGCGTAGTCCTGATCGCCCATATCGAGCCCCCCGATAACGCCGCCGACCGAGCTGATGGTACCGAGCAACCCCCAGAAGGTCCCGAGCAGTCCGAGAAAGACAAGTAAGCCTATGAGATAGCGGGAAATTTCTCTTGATTCATCGAGTCTGCCGCGGATTCCCTCGAGCACGGTGCGGAGTGACAATGCCGAGAGACTGAAGCGGTCACGATGCATCCCCTCGAGATGTTTGGCCAGCGGTTTGAGCAGGTCCGGACTGTTGGCCACGGATAAGCCAGAGGTCCCTGTACGGAAAATCTTAATCCAGTTGATCTCCGGCTCAAGCGTCATCACCCGGCGTATGTTGAGCAGGATGCCAATGACCAGTGCCCCGACAATAATCAGGTTAAAGCCCCAGTTCGACATGAATGCCTGCCGAAGCGGAATGTATAAAAGGGCACAGACCACCATGACAATGCAGATAAAGAGAAACATGATAAAGAGGTGGTAGCGTGGATTACTCATGATGGAGTCCTTTGAGTTTTCTATTGCAGGCAGGCTGGCCCCGCCTGCCCGGCAGTTCCCGTTTTGATACTCTAAACCATCGGCGGAGCATAGCAAAGAGTGGCGACAATTTTGCCGTTGCAACAGGCCTGCAGAACAGGGAAGATGAAAGAATCAGCCCGCTCTAAAAGGGTCGCCATTCAGTTAAACCGATATTCAAACAATCAGCAGGTAAAAACGCTACCGTCCAGCTTGTCACAGAAACTACGGGCCGTTCAGCAGCATATTGTTCCACATAAATAATGCTACAATAACATATTGTTAGGCCAAAGCCACAGCACAATTAACCGCCCAACCATTTGGAAAAGAAAATCACCGGTTTGTATTTCCAGCCGCTGTCTCTGATGATCTGAATAACAGGGCTCTTCATTTCAGCACTGCTGAAAGAGTAGCGGTAGGCATTATCAATCGTCAGGCAACCTTGTTTATACACCAAGCCATACTGGCTCTCATATTCCTTATGAAAGAAAACAATTCCCCGGAAAAAACTCCAGCTGAAGCCAAGGTGCAGGGTACGGGCATCTGCTGAACCGCGCACGGTTTTTGAAATTTCAATTGCTCGGCATGCAGCATCTTCGCCTGAAAGTTTTATCCGTATGATCTGGGTGCGTTTTATCTTGTTCAGGGTCATGAGCCCTGCCCATTTGGCATCGGCCAGACGCCAGACAATGTCCATCTTCCCCTTTTTCCCCTCGATAACCTGAAGCGGCGATTCCGTTTCATTGATCGCCAGCAAACGCTGTCTGAGTTCAGCTTCGCTCACAGGCTGAGTACCGGGATGCGGTTGCAGCGTTGCAGCCCAGGAGGCAACCCGGCCCCAGAACGGAAGGAGGGCAAGGGCATACACGAATAGAGCAACAACAATATGGACCAGGTACCTGTCGGTATAGACAATATCAGTGAACATATTGGCTTCCGGATTACGAATCATCAGTGCTGAGCTGTCGATTGCCTGATCAACCGCCTGATAATCCCTGCCCTCAACATGGACGATAATTCCATCCAGGAGTTTAATTCGGCCGACAACACCCGCATCCTTCTTTCTATAGTTATAATAACCGCTGCCGCTGTTTTGCGATAAAATTCCCTGCAGATAACGTTCTGCATAGGCCTTGAAAATGGGCCTGACGTGCTCTGCATCACGGGGAACCAGAACATACGCTGTGGTTTCAGTATCACTGGCTTTAAGGCCAGCCTGTATTCCGGGATACTCGTACCGGCTTTTCACTGGTAAATCCGGGAATATTTTCTCCTGATATCTGAAAGCTTTTGCGTTTATCTCAGCAACCTGTTCATCGAGGATATATTCAGCAGGTGCCATCAGGAAACAAAACAGCAGCAGCGCAAAAACCAGTAAAATGGAGCCAAGAAAGAAACAGAGGGCGAGAAGAACTTTTAGTTTCATTTTACGTTCCAAAATAAAGAGGACCAAAATTGTGTCAACGGCGTTAAACCTGCCATTTGTATAGTTCCCGAGGATGTCTCCATTCTCAACGTCGTGGAGTTCCGGTGAAGAAGCCTTCCTGCAAGGGCAGAGTTATAATCCGGCTCAAAAGCATTATGTTTTTGGCCTGTTCTTCTAGGGCCTGAAAATTGACACGAAAATGGTGACTATCAGCAGCAGAATCTATGCCCTTCCAAGGAGAATGGTGCCGTTTGCCACCAAACCAGCAGGAATCGGCGACAAGGAGAAGTCCTTTCAGCCAGCGCAGCCCTGCCGCTCCGAATTTGTCCATCAGGCTCGCCTTCTATTTGAAAAAACAGTTCAAATGAAAAAATAGGGTTTCCCAGGCAATTTACAACTCCTTTTCCATTGTAAACAAACCGGGTTTCATGTAGTAAACGTGCGTTGTGACACACCGTATGAGGAGTCAGGACAATACAGTCGGTGAAACGCTGAGAAAGCCCGATCGGTTATAGTTGCGCAGCCCGGCAAGAGAATGCATATAGTGTCCATCATCGGTAGCATTTCTAACATGTAGATTCCAAACCCGACACAGCAAGAGACCAAAGATAATCAAAATCAGATCGAGTAGAATAGAGCTATGAAAACCTTTCTGGCTGAAACGTTGAACGAAGCAAAGCTGCGCTTCACGCCCTTCCTTTCCTGGATTGGTGAGCTCAAAGACCCTGCAATCGTCAAGGCAGATATCATTGCCGGCACGACGGTGGCCCTGGTTTTGATTCCTCAGGCAATGGCCTACGCGCAGTTGGCCGGCCTACCGCCGCACTATGGCCTGTATGCTTCGTTTTTGGTCCCGATCGTAGCAGCAATTTTTGGTTCTTCAAAACAGCTGCAGAACGGGCCTGTCGCGGTTATCTCCCTGATGACGGCTGCGGCGCTGGCCCCGCTCGGCTTAACTATCGAGCAGACCATAATGTATGCTGCCCTTCTGGCAATTATTGCCGGCGCTATTCAGTTGATTCTTGGTTTTCTGCGCCTGGGAATCATGATAGATTTCCTGTCGCACCCGGTTGTTATCGGCTTCACCAATGCAGCTGCCCTTGTCATCGCCGGCATGCAGCTTGGCAAACTGTTCGGCATCACCGTGGAGCAGGGGCATTATCTTCATGAAACGCTCTGGAACCTGGCGGTATCCATTCCGGAAAAGACACATCTGCTGACCATGCTCATGGGGTTTTCCGCAATCGTGCTTTTGATTCTCTTCAAACGCTTTACCCCTAAATTGCCGGGAATTCTCTTTACCGTCATCATCACCACCGTCATCGCCTGGCTGAGCGGATATGCAGAGAGTGGCGGAGCGGTTGTCGGGAAGGTGCCGGCGGGGCTGCCCGGTTTCGTGTGGCCTGAATTCGACCCTGCCCATATCAAAGATCTGATGCTGCCGGCCGGCATGATCGCCTTTTTAAGCTTCGTGGAAGCATTTTCCGTTGCCAAGGCGGTCGCCTCAAAAACCCGTCAGCGTCTTTCCGCGGATCAGGAAATGGTCGGAAAAGGGTTGGCAAATCTTGTAGCGGGCGTGACCCAAGGGTATCCGGTATCGGGCTCTTTCTCGCGAACGGCGATCGCCTTCGATGCCGGTGCCAAAACAGGTTTTGCGGCCATTGTCTCCGGGATCATTGTCGCTATAACCTTGCTATTCCTGACGCCATTGATGTATCATCTGCCGATCGCAACCCTTGCTGCCGTTATCATTGTCGCTGTTGCAAGCCTGTTTCAGATTACACCGCTGATACATTCCTGGAAAGTCAACTGGCATGACACTGCGGTTGCTTTTGTGGTGTTCAACACCACGATATTTTTTGCCCCGCATCTTGAAAAAGGCATATACATTGGCATAGCGATCTCCCTGGCGTTTTACATCTACCGGACAATGCGCCCACACTTTGCAGAAGTGGCAATGTATGAAGATGGAACCTTTAGAGATGCACAGATGTCCAACCTGAAAACCAGCGACACCCTGGCTCTTTTTCGTTATGATGGTGACCTGTATTTTGTCAACGCCGGCTACCTGGAAAAACGGCTGCTCAATGCCGTGGCAGACAAGCCCCGGTTAAAAGCAGCGATACTTGACATCGAGGCAGTGGAGCAGATCGACACAACCGGCGAAGAAATGCTTGCGCATATGTCGGAGTGGTTTCAGGAAGCGGGCATCGATTTTTACATCACCCGCCCGAAATTCAAGGTTACCGATGTACTCAAGCGTACAGGGCTGTATGACAAGATAGGCGAGGAACATATTTTCAGCAAACGGCAGGACGCCCTTGCTGCAATCGCGAAAAAATATGGCGACCGGATTGATATGGAGCATCTGCGACATTATATGCCTGTTGAGGAACCTGGCCCGGCTGCTTCCCTCGCGAAAGCAGCGCCCCAGCGAGAGATTTGAGATATCAGTTGCCGCGGCAGACAGCACTCTTGGTTGTTTAAACAACAACTTCTGCTTGCTGGAAAGATAATAAGCCATTACAGTTTAGGCAAATCGCAACAAAAAAACACATAATCACTACAGGAGGTTTTCATGGATTTTTTCAAGTTTTCTATTCAGATGGAAAAAGATGCTGAGATGCTTTATCGAAAGATGGCAGATGCAGCACCTGTTGACGGGGTCAAAAAGGTGCTGCTGATGCTTGCCGAGGACGAGGTTCGCCATCGGGTTGCTATTGAAAATCTGCAAAAAAAGGTAAAAGCGGAGCCAGGCGAAGGGGTCGCACTCGATATAAAAACCGTTTTCGAGGAGATGAAGCAGGATAAGGAGCTGACGGACATAAGCGTTGACGCCGTTGCTGATTACCAGAAAGCCGTCGAGGTCGAAAGACGCGGAATGGAGTTTTACAAGGAAAAATTTGCAGAGGCGAAAGACCCTGAAAGTAAAAAACTCTTTGAGGTATTAATGAAGCAGGAAGGTTACCATCTCAAAACGGTAGAAAATCTTCTTGAGGTTGTTCAACGACCCGACTGGTGGGTTGAAAATGCAGAATTCAACCCGCAGGGCAGCAGCATGTACTAGCGTCTTTGCAGCCATCTGCAGTTGATTTTTAAAAAAGTGACAGATTTGAACACTAATCTGTCACTTTTTTTTTCCTGGCTTGTCTCTATTGCCATTCCCCTTTGCTTCAATCAGCCGACACGAATGTCAGCCCTTGCCTGCCATACGTTATGATCTATCTGTTCCCTGCAGGAAAGAACATAAAGAGTAACGGAATCTGATGAAAGTTTACACCATCCTTTCAGGTATCACCCTCTGCATCCTTATTACCTGGGGACTCTATGTCCTGCTGATGCCAATGTCCGGATCTCTGCTACGCTATCTGGCCTGGACCACGACACCTGACGCAGCCGCTCTGCGAGGAGCTGTCGATACCGGTGACGCAACCATCCATTATGTCAGCTACGGCAATGGCTCGGCAATCCTGCTTCTGCATGGCGGATTGAGTAACCGCCTGAGCTGGTTTTCCCAGATTCCCGCGCTGACAAGGGCCCACCGGCAAATTGTGCTGCTGGACACCAGGGGACACGGCTCTTCCGAGCTTGGCACCAATGAGTTGAATTATCGTCTTCTCGCCTCCGACGCCATCCACGTTCTGGACAAGCTCAATATAGCGCAAGCAGATGTGATCGGCTGGAGCGATGGCGGGAATACCGCCCTGCAGCTCGGACACTACTGGCCTCAGCGGATAAAAAAAATTGTTGTTATCAGCGCAAATTTCTCCCCAGCAGGATTGACCACTGAGGCCCGGCGAAAGGCGGACACGCTGAGCAGCGGATTGACCCACGTGATCAGGAGCTGGTGGACGGGAACAGGCAGGCGCCTCGGCGATCTCGAAAAACGAATCAAGCACATGTGGCGCACCTTCCCTGTATTGCTTCCGGCCGACCTGGAGAAAATCACCTCCCCGACCCTGGTGATAATCGGTAGAAATGATGATATCTCCTTTGAGCATGCGAGCAAGATGACCACTCTGCTGCCGCACGGCCACCTGCACATCGTCGCCGGAGGTCACTCGACACCGATCACTCACTCTGACCTGGTTAATCAGGCGATTTCAGAATTTCTTGAACTATCAGGTTCAAACCAATCTGATAATAGGGAAGAAACCCATGGATCTGGTTGAAACAACCAAATGACAGAATAACCGTCACACAAGGTAACCTTAAAACATGGTTGAGAAAATTCTTCAGCGTATAACTCCGTTCATCGGTATTATTCTGTTTCCGGCAGCTCTTTTTGTTGTCCACCAGGAACTCAAATCACACACCATCGCTGAAATCACACACGGCCTCGAACTGCTGCCGTTATCCGTCATTCTCTGGGCAGTGCTGCTTACTGCAATCAGTTACCTTGTTCTCAGCGGGTATGATTTTTTGGCACTGCGATACCTAAATATCACGGTCAAACCGGGAAATGTAATCCTGGCTTCACTGATCAGTTTTTCCATCAGCAACAACACCGGCCAGGCACTTATCAGTGGTTCGTCCATGCGCTATCGTTTCTATAGCCTGTGGGGCCTTACCGGTATGGACATCATTAAATTTTCCCTGTTTATAAGCCTCATGTATGTTCTCGGTGCAGCAACGCTTTTCAGCATCAGTACGGAACTCTCGAGCCGGTTTACGGATTTTTCTCTCCCCGTTTATCAGACTGTGCAATGGTTTGCCCGGGGAATAACGGCAGCCCTCGTTGCCTACTGGTCCATGATACTGTTGCGGAAAAAACCGTTCACCATCAGGGGAATGAAACTCGTAATGCCAGGCCCTGGTCTCTCTCTGGCACAGACGGCGGTTGCAATGCTTGACCTAACCTTGAGTTCAATGATCCTCTATGTGTTTCTGCATGTTCATATTGATATTTCTTTTATCTCCTTCCTGGCAATCTTTATGGCTGCCCAGATCCTCGGTCTCTTCAGCCAGATTCCTGGAGGGATCGGCGTTTTCGAGGGAGCGTTTCTCTATCTGCTGGGGGGCAGCGTATCCGCATCAGCTGTCTTTGCATCACTGCTGATGTTTAGAGTTGTCTATTATTTTGTCCCGCTTCTTCTCTCCGGTACCGGGTTGCTTGTCTATGAGCTTTTTCAACAGCGCACCCAGGCCAAAAAGGGGGCACGGGCAGTATTGGGATACCTCTCCTACGCCATCCCTCATGTGTTTTCAATTTTGCTCATTATGTCCGGTGGCCTACTGCTGGTCTCCGGATCACTGCCACTGGATCACCGGGGCCTGAAGTGGCTGCATGAGCTGTTACCGCTTTCAGTTCTGGAAATTTCCCACCTGACCGGCAGCATCGTTGGATTGCTCCTCCTTCTTCTGGCGCGGGCAGCACGGTTGCGTATCGATGCTGCCTATTTCTCGATTCTTCTCTTATTGGCCATTGGCGGAATCACTTCTCTACTTAAGGGTTTTTACTGGCACGAGGCTTTGGTTATGGGGATTTTGCTGGTCCTGTTTCTGCCTTCCCGCCAATTTTTCTACCGTAAGTCATCAATGCTTGCTGTACCATTCTCCTGGTCCTGGATTGCCTTCGTAAGCGTGGTTCTGATCGGTTCAGCCTGGGTCGGATTGTTTTCCTACAAGCATGTCGAATACACACCTGATTTGTGGTGGCAGTTTGCCTACAGGGGTGATGCGCCCAGATTTTTACGGTCCTCACTGTTGCTTGCCATAACGGTGTCGTCCTTTTGTCTTTACCGACTGCTTCGACCACAACCGGCCAAAGCTCACCTCCCCGCTGAAAAAGAAATTGATGAACTGGAACCCCTTGTTTTTGGCAGTGAAGAAACCCAGAGTCATCTTGCCATGGTCGGAGACAAGGCAATCCTCTGGAGTGAAGACCGAAAAACCTTTATCATGTACGATACAACCAGAAAATACTGGATAGCCATGGGCGATCCTGTGGGCAAGCTTGAAAACCGGGAGACTCTCGTCTGGCAGTTCCGGGAGATGGCAGATAAAAACAACGCCAGGATTGCATTTTATCAGGTTTCTCAGGACAATTTACCACTCTATTTAGATCTTGGCCTGGTGCTGATTAAGTTGGGTGAAGAAGCACGTGTCTTTCTCCAGGATTTCGATTTGAAAGGCGGTAAACGGTCCGGGCTGCGCTCAACGTACAACAAGTTCGCCAAGCTGGACCTAAAATTTGACATCCTGGAGCGGGAACAGGTGAAAACTCGAATGAGCGGATTGAGGCATGTCTCTGATTCCTGGCTGCAGACAAAAAATGCGGGCGAGAAGGGTTTTTCACTCGGTTATTTCTCTGAAAGGTATCTGTGCCGCTGTCGCTGCGCAGTAATCACCCAAACCGACACCATTCTTGCCTTTGCCAACCTGTGGGAAACCGGCAACCGTCAGGAGATGTCTATTGATCTCATGCGGTATACGCCGGGTGCGCCATCAGGTATCATGGAATACCTGTTCATCCAGCTCATGCTCTGGGGCAGAACCCAGGGGTATCAGTGGTTCAATCTCGGGATGTCGCCTCTGTCCGGGCTTGAGAGACGCCCCCTTGCTCCATTGTGGCACAAGGTAGGAAATGCTGTATTTAAATACGGCGACCATTTCTACAATTTCGAGGGGCTGCACGCCTATAAAGAAAAATTTAACCCTGTCTGGCGACCTCGCTACCTTGCAACTCCGGCCTTGTCGACACCCGCTGTTTTACTGGACGTCACCGGCATGATAGCCGGAAGCTGGAAAGGCGTCTTTTTAAAATGAAGCTGCCAATTGTCGAGATATGATGTAAATCAACATTTCCAGCAAGGCCTTTATAAGCGTTAACTGTAGCCCATCCTGTCAGTTGCGGATTTCATGAGAATCATGCTTTTGAGATCGACTTTGAGATAGTTTGCAACCTTCTCGCATTTGGCCCGCAGGAAGAAAAAGAGGTGCGGATGCTCTTCGCTGCACAGTGTTTCAAAATTCCCCTGGCCTTTGGAGATGATCAGATCGGAGGTTTTGAAAAGCTCCTGGAACGATTCTGTGGTTTTGCTCAATATCGTTCCCGGGTAGATACTGCCGCTGGATATGGTTTCAACCAGCTGGTCCATCCCGATTGCCCGCGCATCGGCAAGCGTCACGTCATTGATTACCGGTTGATCCCTGACGGCAAAAATGATTTTTTTCTCAGGATACTTCTTTTTTATCTCGGTGATACATACCTTGTCGAAAATGTCCTCGCCGACGTTATCTCCAAGATAGAGGATGAGCCTGGCTTTTTCTAGACTCTCTATGAACGGTTGATAATCGTAAATGGCAAAATCAAGCGTGTCGATTTTTTCAAGTTCATGTTGTACATCAAGATTTCCGTGACTCTTTGCACCAAAATCTATGATATTGCCGAGTGCTGCACATTTAACGGCCATTTCCAGCGAATCCGGGGCCTGTTCGATCTTCTGCTCTATGGAGAGGTAAAATGTTTCGGCGATCGCCCTGGTCTGATTCTTGAGATCAGAAAAGGGATCGAAAACGTCGTGGCTGCTGCAGTAGGTCGTTTTGATATGCTCATTGACGGCAACCACAATTTCATGGGGATAGATATCTGCGGGAAGATCAGCCATCGTCTTCAGTGCAAAATTCATCACCTCTTTTTTATCGGCGCCTTCAAGACCGCAGAGCTCGCTTGTCTTCAGAATCTGGGCCAGCAGGCAGGGATAGCACTCGACTGAAGCTTTCATTCCATTATCTCCAAAATGGTTTCCGCACATTATAATTCCCGCCCGCCGGGCAGCTTTTACAAGACTGGAACTCTTTTACGAGGGGCCGAAATTGACCTCAATTCCGACAGGACAGTGATCTGAGCCGAGAATATCATTGAGAATAAACGAATCAGTTATTTTTTTGTTTTCGATGAGATCCTGCGTCGCAAAAAAATAATCGATGCGCCAACCGGCATTGTTTTTCCGGGCATTGAAGCGATAACTCCACCACGAATATTCTACCCTGTCGGGATAAAAATGCCTGAAAGTATCAACATAGCCGCGCGCAACGATATCATCGAGGACATCGCGTTCTATGCGCAAAAATCCGGAACGATCCTTGTTTGACTGCGGGTTTTTCAGGTCGATTTCATTGTGGGCAGTATTGAAGTCGCCGGTAATAATAAGGCTCCGCCCCCGGTTTTTTAAGTCATCCGTGTATTTGAAAAAATCTTCGTAGAAGTCAAGTTTGTACTGCAGTCGTTCCTCATCACTCTGGCCGTTTGGGAAATAGACGTTAAAAAGAACGAAATCGCCGTAATCCAGTTCAAGAACGCGTCCCTCCGAGTCAAAGCGCTCAATTCCAAAGCCATCGCGAACCTGTCGGGGAACTGGCTGTGAATAGGCGGCAACACCACTGTACCCCTTTTTCACCTGTGAATAGGACCAGTGCGACTCGAAGGTGCCGAGATCAACCATCTCATCAGTTCGCTGGTGGGCCTGTATTTTTGTCTCCTGCAGCAGCAGGATATCAGGATTCATCACTTCAACGGCTTGCTTGAAGTCTTTTTTAAAAACTGCACGCAGGCCGTTGACATTCCAGGAAATCAATTTCATACCGGTGACACCTTCGCTTATATTTTTTAACCTTATTGTATGCTCTTCAAATTGTTACTTTTATAATCACGAAACCAGGGAAATCGATACGAAAAATAACTCCTGAAGACATGCATGAATCCGCTTAAAGATGCCGGATCACCAGCCCAGCCTGGCGAAGCGCAGCCTGCGGCTGCTTCCGTGCTGCGGCTGCCGCCCGGGCAGAGGCCTTGGCGAGAGAGCCCCTGTCGGATGAGAAGCGGATAAGCTGTTCCTCAAGTGCTGCAGGAGATTGAACACATATCCCGCCTCCCGCTTTGACCATGACATCGGCCGCTTCCTGGAAATCCTGCATAAAAGGACCGAAGAACAGCACGTTGCCCCAGACAGCGGCTTCGATGAGATTGTGTCCGCCATAATTGGTGAAGCTGCCGCCGATAAAGACAAACGAGGCAATGGAGTAGAGTTCGGCAAGGTCACCGAAGGTGTCGACCAGAACGAGAGAATGTCGGCGAGGTTCAGCGTTTTTGATCCGGCTGAACAGGTCATGTTCGATCTTTTCAGCAGCAAGTATTTTCCTGATCTGTTCCACCCGGTCAAGGTGGCGTGGCACGATCAGCCAGAGCTGATTGAATTTCTTTGCCAGCCGCTTATAAACCGGCAGCAATAATTCCTCTTCCGGGTCATGGGTCGATCCGGCAATAAAAACGTCCATTTTCTTGTCGATGCCAAGCAGGTTACGCTGTTTTTCTCTGATATCCGGATGGTCCTCCGGAAGCAGAGCATCATACTTGATATTGCCGGTTATCGTAATGACTTCAGGTTTTGCCCCGAGCAGCTCGAACCTTTGAGCATCGCCCCTGCCGATCACGCCAATCTCGACGAAATTTTCAAGGACATTCCTGAACAGGGGACGAAACCGGCGGTAACCAGCGATCGACCTGTCGGAAATCCTGCCGTTGAGCAGAATCACTGCCGCTCCTCTGCGCCTGGCTTTGCCGATCACCAGAGGCCACAGCTCCGTCTCCAGACAGATATAGGCATCCGGCAGGAAAAGATGCATGAACCTGTCGACAATGAAGGGAACGTCGAGCGGGGCGAGAAAACAGGGGATATCCCCCCCGAGTTTTACCCGACCGTAATTGCGTCCGTGCAGGGTCATCGTGGTCACGACAAAAGAGAGGTCCGGGACAGCGTTTTTCAGGTGTTGTATTAAAGACGCCGCCGCACTTACTTCACCAATCGAAGCGGCCTGGATCCAGACCCGCTTCATGCCGGATTTCTTTTTCTCCCGAAAGGGGATAAACCCGAGGCGCTCGGATAAACCGCGGCGATGCTTTCCGCTAATGAGAACAATGATCAGCAGGAATGGAAAACAAACCAGGAAGATCATTCCTGTCAACACCTGATAGAGAAAAAACAAGGCAATCTCCCGTTTGTGCTCTTCAGCAACACCAAGTATAATCCAATTGCAGACAATTACCGCAGGGTGGAAACAACAATAAACTCCTTCAGGTAGTTCCCGTCAACAGCTATCGGGCTGAAAACAGGTCTGCAGTCGAGGACTTGACAACCTGGCTCTGATCTAGTAGTCAATCAGTTCCTGAAAAACCATCTGTTTATACAGGAGGACACGTGACCATGACAAAACGACTACTTGGGCTGATCGCCCTGTGTATCTTACTCATTGGAGAAACAACAATGTCAGAAGCAAAATTAAAAGATGGACTCTACGCCCAGTTCAACACCGATAAAGGTGAAATCATCAGTATGCTGGAGTATGAAAAAACACCACTCACCGTGACCAATTTTGTTGCCCTCGCAGAAGGAACAAAAGAGCTGGGTGGAGGCTCAGGGAAACAGGGCGCCAGGTTTTACGACGGCCTGACCTTTCATCGGGTGATCCCCGACTTCATGGTCCAGGGGGGATGCCCGCTGGGAACCGGAACCGGAGGACCGGGTTATACCTTTCCCGATGAGATTGACCCGAGCCTCATCCATGATCGTCCCGGCATCCTCTCAATGGCCAACGCCGGACCGGGAACAAACGGCAGCCAGTTCTTCATAACGCATGTCCCGACCCCCTGGCTCGACGGCAAGCACACGGTATTCGGCCACGTCGTCAGCGGACAGGATGTGGTTAACTCCATAAAGCAGGGCGACACCATAAAATCCATCGAAATTATCCGCGTTGGAAAAGATGCGGAGGCCTTTGTTGCTGACCAGGCGACATTCGAGACGCTGCTGGCGACCACTGATGAGAGGCGGCGTGACAAAGAACTCGCGGCCATGGAAGAACAACAGTCGGTCATCGACAAGCAGTTTCCCGATGCCGTTTCCACTCCCTCTGGCCTGAAATACATTGTTGTCGAGGAAGGCGACGGCGGGAACAGCCCGGCAAAGGGTACGACCGTCAAGGCCCACTATACCGGGAAACTGCTGGACGGGAAAAAGTTTGATTCCTCCTATGATCGGGGTGAGCCCATCAGTTTCCCGGTTGGTGCAGGCCGGGTAATCAAGGGCTGGGACGAAGCCTTCCTGTCAATGACCAAGGGTGAGAAGCGCATCCTTATCATCCCGCCGTCCCTCGGCTACGGGCCGTCAGGGAGAGGTCCGATCCCCCCGAATGCAACCATGGTGTTCGATGTGGAACTGGTCGATTTCTAAGCGCAGCCATTCCCGCCCAACACCCCCTCTTTCAGCAAAGGCCGGGTTCTCCTTCGGCCTTTGCTGACCTTTGCCCTGTTCAACCCCTGAAACATTTTCCAACTCCAGATGGGTCTTTTTGCCGGCTGCTCCTGAAACACTTTATTTCAATGGGTAATTATCAAACAAATCCAGATACATTCATTCATCATTATTTTATTGATCAGATATTTGCTCTTTTTTTCCGGCTGCAATAGAATAAAATAACGGTAAAGGAATACAGCTATGACATTGAAACGTTTATACCAGAGAATATCCGACACTTTTGGCTATAATTCCAAAAAATTAGCCAGTGAAAGCACAATGACCAGCAAAAACGGAAAACGAAAAACCGTTGATTTTCAGGGAGCCATCGATACGGTTACGATCGAAGGGGTATTCCAGCTGCTCTATTTCACCAGCCTGACGGGAAAACTCCTTCTTCTGAATCCTCCGGAAAAGGCTACATTTCATTTCGTGAATGGGCAGCTTACCTGGGGCTCGCTGCATTCCAACCAAAAACAGATCGGCCAGCGGCTGCTCGACTCGGAACTGATAACCGAAGAGCAGCTTAACGAGTGCCTCTCGATTCATATAAATCAAAAAAACAAAAAGCGGCTTGGTGAAATTCTGCTCAATAAGGGATTCCTGCAGTCAGATCTGCTTCATAATTCACTCAAACAGCAGGCCAGGGAAGCATTCTTTTCTGTCCTTAGCTGGAAAACAGGAACGTTTGCATTTATATCAAATGTTATCTCGGAAGAAGATGACGTGTCAATCAGCGAGCGTATCGACCACTTGCTTCTTGAAGGGGTTGTCCAGATTGACAGAAATTCTGAGGTTATCGGGCCCGCAGGCCCGGAAGAGCCCACCCACAACTATTTCAGCGTCGAGCAGAGCGAATCCTAGCCACAGACAAAAGGCAAACCACCCTCTTGTTTCAATAACCTAACCCGACCCTATCACGCACCAGTTCAAGGGTTTTCGTTGCTTTTTCGCGGGCTTTTTCAGCACCCATTGCCAGGATCTTTCTCAACTCAGCGGGGTCTGCCAGAAATTCGGCCTTGCTGGCACGGGCATCAGCAAAATAGTCGTTGATAAGATCAAAAAGCTCAAGCTTGATATATCCGTAGGCCGCCCCGCCCTTGACGTAAAGATCATGAACCTGCTGCAACCGCTCAGGGGGTGCAAAGAGTTTGAGTATCTGAAAAAGATTACAGCTGTCCGGGTCCTTGGGCTCGTCTACCGGCGTCGCATCGGTCTGAATCGCCATCACCCGCTTTTTCAACTCCTTGCCCTCCAGGAAGATCGGGATGGTATTGTCATATGATTTTGACATTTTCTGGCCGTCGAGACCAGGGACGATGGCCGTAGTTTCACTGATCGCCGGTTCTGGGACAACAAAGGTCTCACCATATTCATTGTTGAATTTCTGGGCCAGGTCTCGGGCGACCTCCAGATGCTGCTTCTGGTCTTTGCCGACTGGAACCCGATCGGCTTGGTAGAGGAGAATATCCGCCGCCATCAGAACCGGGTAGGAAAACAGCCCATGGCTGGCATGAAGCCCTTTTGCTATCTTGTCCTTGTAGGAGTGACAGCGCTCGATGAGCCCCATCGGCGCAATCGTCGAAAGTACCCAGGTAAGTTCGCAGACTTCGGGGACATCGGACTGTACCCAGAAGATACATTTTTCAGGATCGAGGCCGAGCGCCAGAAAATCGGCGGCGGCCTCAAGGGTCCCCTGGCGCAGTCGATCGCGGTCATGAACCGATGTAAGGGCATGGAGATCGACGATAAAAACGTAGAGTTCGGAAGTTTCCATGTGCGAGATCATGGTTTTCATCATTCCAAAGTAGTTACCTATGTGCAGTTTTCCCGAGGGTTGAATCCCTGATAAAATTTTCATACCGTATCTTCTTTTTGTGTTTTCAATGGGCAGCAGTGAATCAGCGGCTGGATAGAACGGTGCTCACCATACTGTATAATCAGAAAAAAAAAAAGGAGAGGAAAACGAATTTCCCCTCCCTTGTTTCTGCCGGGCATCTACCCGGGTTGTGGCGTTGCTATTTTACTTCTTCGAAGTCGGCATCGACGACATCATCATCGCCTTTATCACCTTTCTGGGAAGCCCCTCCGTCAGCGCCTGGAGGAGTGGTATCGTCATCCGGGTTATTCTTGGATGCCTGGGCATACATCAGCTCGGCAAGTTTATGGGATGCAGCGGTCAGAGCCTCTGTTGAACTCTTGATCGCATTTACATCGTCACCTTCAAGTGCCTTCTTGACATTTTCAATCTCTTTTTCAACGTTTCCTTTGGTTTCCGCATCGACCTTGTCCCCAAGTTCCTTCAAGCTTTTCTGGGTCGCATGAACGAGGGCATCAGCCTGGTTTCTCGATTCGACCAGTTCCTTGCGCTTCTTGTCCTCATCGGCATGAAGTTCAGCATCCTTCTTCATCCTCTCGATCTCTTCCTCGGTCAAACCTGAGGAAGCGGTAATCCGGATGGACTGCAGCTTCTGGGTACCGAGATCTTTGGCAGAGACATTGAGAATACCGTTGGCATCAAGATCGAAGGTCACCTCGATCTGCGGCACGCCTCGCGGCGCAGGAGGAATGTCTGTCAGCTCGAAACGGCCGATGGTTTTGTTATCCTGAGCCATTTCGCGCTCTCCCTGAAGAACGTGAATGGAAACGGCAGGCTGGTTGTCGGCGGCCGTGGAGAACACCTGGCTTTTCTTGGTCGGGACAGTGGTGTTCTTCTCGATCAGCTTGGTTGTCACACCGCCGAGCGTCTCGATACCCAGGGACAGCGGGGTAACATCAAGCAGCAGCACGTCCTTGACATCTCCCTGCAGGACGCCACCCTGGATAGCGGCTCCGATGGCCACGACCTCATCAGGGTTTACTCCCTTGTGCGGAGCCTTGCCGAATATTTCCTGAACCTTCTGCTGCACTTTCGGCATGCGGGTCATGCCGCCGACAAGGATGACTTCGTCGATATCAGACGGCTGCAGACCTGCATCTTTCAATGCTGTTTTACAGGGACCGACCGTGCGGTCAATCAGGTCTTCAACCAGTGTCTCATATTTTGACCTGCTCAGTTTGATGTTCAGGTGTTTGGGGCCTGTGGCATCAGCCGTTATGAACGGCAGGTTGATATCTGTCTCAACGGTGGTTGAGAGTTCCATCTTGGCCTTCTCGGCCTCTTCTTTCAAACGCTGCAGGGCCATCTTGTCGTTGCGCAGATCAATGCCCTGGTCACGCTTGAATTCATCGGCAAGCCAGGTGACAATGCGCATGTCAAAGTCCTCCCCGCCGAGAAAGGTATCGCCGTTGGTTGACTTCACCTCAAAGACGCCGTCACCGATCTCAAGGATCGAGACGTCGAAGGTACCGCCGCCGAGATCAAATACGGCAATCTTCTCTTCGCTCTTCTTGTCGAGCCCATAGGCAAGCGATGCGGCAGTCGGCTCGTTGATAATGCGCTGCACATTGAGCCCGGCAATCTTTCCGGCATCTTTGGTTGCCTGACGCTGGGAATCGTTGAAGTAGGCGGGAACCGTGATTACCGCATCGGTGACCTCTTCTCCCAGGTACTCTTCAGCGGTCTGTTTCATCTTACCCAGAACCATCGCGGAAATCTCTGCCGGCCGATAGACCTTGCCGGCCACCTTGACCGATACGCTGCCGCTTGTCCCTTCAACTATTTCAAAGGGACTGACGTTAATGGACTTTTTAACTTCGGCATCTTCGAACTTTCGGCCAATCAACCGTTTGACGGCATAGAGTGTTTTGGTTGGATTGGTCACCGCCTGACGCTTGGCAACCTGACCGACAAGACGCTCATCATTATCGGTGAATGCCACTACCGACGGCGTTGTTCTGTTTCCTTCTGCATTGGCGATTACCTTCGGCTCGCCACCTTCCATGACCGCTACACACGAATTGGTGGTGCCAAGGTCAATTCCGATAATTTTACCCATGTTTTTTCTCCTAATATCTAGTAACCGGATTGTGAAATAATTTCCGAATTCCAACCAAAAAAAAGAGGGGCTGCCATGCGGCAGCGACACCTGTTATACTTGTCATTTCTGACTATTTGTCAAGCACTCAGCCCTATTTTGACCGGCCCCACAAATCTATTTATCACCCGAGGAAACAGTCACCCGGGCAGCCCGCAACAGTCGGTCCTTGTAGTGGTATCCTTTTTCGAATTCACTCACCACATGGTTTGCAGGAACGCTGTCGCTCGTCTCCATCGTCAGGGCCTCCTGAACATTGGGATCGAAGGGAGCGCCGACGCTGTCGATCGGTTTGATTTCAAATTTCTCCAGCGTGCCGAGAAGAAGCTTTAAGGTCAGCTGCACACCCTCGACCAGACCGGCAAGATTGGTTTCACTGTCAGCCTCCTCGACAACGCCACCTTCCAGCGCACGCTCAAGGTTGTCGACAACCGGCAGCAATTCCCGAAAAATGTTCTCTCCGGCATATTTGAGCATGGTAGCCCGTTCCCGCTCCATACGTTTTTTATAGTTCTCGAACTCTGCTGCTACCCGCAGCAGCTTGTCCCGTAGTGCTGCCGATTCATCACGCGCTTCCTGCAGCTGGACCTCCAGGGATTTCTCTTCCTGCTCCTGCTCCCGCTCAGCAGTTTCTTCCTGCGACTCTTCCGCAGCCTCTTTTTCCTGCTCAAGTTCCTGTTCAGTTTTATCCGTGCTCACCAATTCCTCCGAAAAATCCTGACGCTCTCAACGTCGGTCAAGTGTTGTATTCTAGCTGTGATAACCTTAAAACCTGTGCGAACAATAAGTAGCCCGTTTTTTATTGTCAACCCGGGGTGTGAAAATTAGAAAAGTATGCTAATTAATCAAATACACGAGAAAAATCAGATATGAGAAGTGATTTTTTTTCAGGCAGGATCGGAGATGGAAACAGGCCGCTCGAAGACCATCAGCGGGAACAACTTTTCTCTCCGCTGCGCCAGACAAAGCACTCTGTTCCAGACACTGCAGCCCGGTCGTTTACTTTTCCAGATCGTACTTGTGAAGTTTGTTCTGCAGGGTTTTTCTGGTTATGCCCAGACGCCTGGCCGCCTCGCTCTTGTTGCCCCCGGTTTCGCTGAGCGTCTGGAAAATGAGTGCTTTTTCCGCATCCTGGAGAGAGGCCGGTCTGTTGTCATCGGGTTGTTCCGAACCTGCTCCGTGTTTCTGCAGGGAAAGCGGCAGACTCTTTTCGGTAAGCTGTTCACCTCGCATCAGGATGATACCACGTTCAACGGCATTCTCCAATTCACGTACATTACCCGGCCAGGGGTATGATTTGAGCAGGTTCAGGCAGGAAGGCGTCACGCCGTCAACCCGCCGCCGGTTTTTCTCGGCAAACAGCGCCACGAAATGATCTACGAGCAATTTTATGTCATCTCCCCGCTCCCTGAGTGGCGGAACCACGAGAGTAACAACATTGAGCCGATAGTAAAGATCTTCGCGAAACAGACCGCTCTGCACCGCCTGCTCCAGATTTCTGTTGGTTGCCGCCAGAATCCGCACATCAACACGTAGCGTATCCTCGGCACCTACCCGCTGCAGTTCACCTTCCTGCAGGACTCGCAGCAGTTTCACCTGCATGGCGGGTGTTGTTTCACCGATTTCGTCAAGAAACAGGGTCCCGCCATCGGCCTGAACAAATTTGCCGTCCCTGCGGCGGTCAGCACCGGTAAATGCCCCCTTCTCATGGCCGAACAACTCGGACTCGAGCAGGCTTTCGGCCAAAGCCGCGCAATTCACCTTCACAAAGGGCCCAGCCTTTCGCTCGCTGTTGAAATGTAGTGCTTCAGCAACAAGTTCCTTTCCGGTGCCGGATTCACCGGTTACCAGTACGGTCGCTTCTGTCGGTGCCACGTAGCGGATCATCTCGAGCAGCTCAAGCATCGGGGGAGAAGCACCGATGATCGATGTCTTCAGGGTCTCGCTCTCAGGTTTGGCCTGCTTTTTCTGATCCTCCACCTGATGATGATCCAGCGCGCGGTCAAGCGACAACCGCAACCGATCAAAATCAAGCGGCTTGGTGAGATAATCATGAGCGCCCTTCTTGATGATCTCGACGGCATCATCAACGGAAGAATAGGCGGTCATGATTACCACCGGCAGGGCCGGATTGTGTTCATGGATAAGGTCAAAGGCCCGGCGGCCGCTCATCCTCGCCATTCTGACGTCCATCAGCACAGCATCATAGGGGTTGTTTTTTACCGCCGTGACAGCAGTGTCGCCGTCATCGGCCTCCACGCACCGCCAGCCCCACTCTTTCAGCATGCTGCAGAGCATGTAACGATGAACCTGTTCGTCGTCAACCACGAGAACGGTAGGCTGGGTGCCGCCACGAATCACGGATCAATCCTATGCGTGTATTTTTTTCAACAACCAGGCCATATTCTCACCGAGCTGCTTCATGGTGGCCATGCCCTCTTCGTCACCGGCGACTTCACCCTTCTCGCGCCCAATGCCGATATTCCAATAACTTGAGCCGACGACAATCATCTGCTCGATCAGGAAAAAATGATTCATTGTATCGAAGGCGTGAATACCACCAGCACGCCTTACCGCCACAACTGAAGCACCAATCTTTCGCCTGTACATGTTGCCGTTGGCCCGGCCGACCATCCCGCTTCGGTCGATCAGTGCCTTCATCTCCGTGGAGACATCAGCAAAATAAGTCGGGGAACCAAGGATAAAGCCATCCGCTCTTCTCATTTTATCAATGCATTCATTGACCATGTCACCCTTGATTGCGCATGTTCCGTCCTGCTCCTTGAAACAGACCATGCAGGCCTTGCAGCCTCTGATCTTGCTTCCGGCAAGCTCCACAAGCTCTGTCTCGACTCCCGCCTGGCGAAGCGGTTCCAGAACGGTGTTGAGCAACTGGGCCGTGTTTCCATTTTTCCGTGCACTCCCGCAAAATGCGACAACATTCATTACAGCGCTCCTTATATAAAATTGAATATGACGGTATCCTTTTCAACTACTGCGAGGGCTGCCGAGCCAGAAACCTCAGCATGTACAAGCTCACTTTAACCTTGAACTAATCATGACAACCTCGTAAAAACAGAATCGATAGCTAAGTAAAAACTTCGATAAACAAGAAGTGGTGTTTTTTCAAGTGCGAAGGCATACATATGGTATGTCGAGTGCTTGAAAAAGTGCCACGACGCAGTAGATCGGACTTTTTACGACGCCATCAATCATACAAACATGGATAAAAGACATAAACAATTATTTTAACTGGCTTAGTGATCAAGGGCCCGGCGTGGCCGACAATCGGCTGAGACAATCCCAGACAGAATCAGCGCATGCAACCGATAGTAATCCTGACGACCGGCGGCACCATCGACAAGGTGTATTTTGACGCCAGGAGTGAATACGAGGTCGGCCCGCCCAATATTAAAACGGTTCTGTCTGAGATGAATCTCGCCATCCTATATCGTATCGAATCGCTGATGAGAAAAGACAGCCTTGACATCACCGATGAAGACCGCAGGGTTATCAGGTCTGCTGTTGAACAGGCGCCCGAGAACAAAATCCTGATAACCCACGGCACTGACACGATGGTTGAAACCGCAAATGCACTGCTTGGCCTGGCGTCAAAAACAGTAGTCCTTACCGGTGCCCTGGAGCCTGCCCTTTTCAAGACAAGTGATGCCCTGTTTAACATCGGCTTCGGCCTCGCTGCCGTGCAGACTGCCGCGCCGGGAGTTTATATTGCCATGAACGGGTGCATCTTCGATGCCCGGCGAGTGAGAAAAAACCGCGAGAAAAACCGCTTTGAAGCAACAGGCTGACCGAGCAGCACCCCGGGCAGAAAAAAACGACAGGAGAGAGTCAACGTGAAGCGGGAATCTGTAAACAGGCTTGTCCTTCTATTTCTTGTATTCATCATATCCGCCGTTTTCCTGACGATGATCCACCGGTTCCTGATGCCGATATTCATGGCCGGCCTGGTTTCAGCGATGGCCGCACCGGGCCATCGCTGGATCACTGAGCGGATCGGCGGCAGGGAAAATCTCGGCTCGATCCTGATAATTCTGGCTATCGTTTTTCTTGTCCTTGGCCCGCTCACCCTCCTTTTAAGCGTTGTCGTCGCCCAGGCAATCAATGTCGGACAATCCGTCACCCCGTTTGTGCAGACGCTGATCAATGAACCAACGGTGATGAGCGCCTATATCGAGAAACTGCCCTACTATGAGCAGGTGCTGCCCTACCGGGATGTCATCATCGGCAAAGCCGGGGAAATTGTTGGAAACGTCACCTCTTTTCTGATCAACTCCCTATCCTCCGTCACCAGGCTCACGGTGAACGCAATCTTCGGATCGCTGATCATGCTCTATACCATGTTCTATTTTCTGACCATGGGGGACGTCCTGCTCAAAAAAATACTGTACTTCCTGCCGCTGCAGGACCGTGAGGAGCAGCGACTGCTCGGCCATTTCACCTCTGTGGCGCGGGCCACCATCAAGGGGACACTGATTATCGGCATCATGCAGGGAACACTCTGCGGCCTCTCATTTTTTCTGGCAGGCATCCAGGGTCCGGTGTTCTGGGGAACGGTCATGGCCGTTGCTTCAATTATTCCCGCCTTCGGCACTGCTATCGTCTGGGTACCGGCTCTGATCATCCTGGCTGTCACCGGAAATTTCACCGGGGTAATCATTCTGCTTGTCGGCTGTGGCGCCATCGCCGGCAACCTCGACAATATCGTCCGGCCAAGGCTTGTCGGCAAGGACACGGAAATGCATGACCTCTACATCCTCTTCAGCACGCTGGGCGGCATCTCCATGTTCGGCATACTCGGCATTATCATCGGCCCGATTATCGCCGCGCTCTTTATCACCATCTGGGAAATATACGGCGATTCATTCAAGGATTACCTGCCTGATGTCGGGAGCCTGGCGAACGTTTTGAAGAAAAGAGACACCGCTCCTGACCCAGCCGAGAAAGAACCGGACGATGAGCAGGCGTCTTGAAGAACGTTTCCTCAGGGCAATACCTGGTGGAGCCAGACGTGCCCAGCGAAAAACCATGAATCCATTGAAGGTTAAGGTCTCAGCCTGGGCGCCCTGAGCATCATCCATGGATATTCCGGGGTTCTGCCGGAAACCTGATCTCTCAGCAAACGGGACAGCTATCATCCCGGAGAACAGTATTTAAGCCACTTTTTCCCCGATAATCAGAGGCCGGTGATTGTAGCTGACAAAATGTTTGATAGCTGTCAGCAGCCCATCACGAAGGCGGGCAATTCGTTTGTGACAGACCTCAAGATTTTCGGGGTCATACCATTCTGAGGAGAGATAGCTTCTGCGATTCAGTTCGATTTGAATCCAGGGCAGGTTAACACTGTGACGCCTGACAATATACCCTCCCAAAAAGGGATCGTTTAAGGTTATACTGTGAGCTTCTGTCGGAAACTGTTCTTTTAGGAATCGAGCAAGAGAGCGTATCATCTCGGGTGGACAGGTCAACCGTCTTCCCCTGACTCTGTTGCCCCTCTGATCGCCACTATTACTCAAACAGATAAACGGCCGCTGCCTGCCGAAACTCGGGCTGATAATCGGGGCCCTGTCAAGCATCGTGTGACAATCTATTCCGCAGAACAAATATGGCTTTCTACTCTTTTTACTCAGGCTTTCATGGTAGGGTGTATGATATTTTTTCAGCAACAGATGCAGTGCGGCTTTGTTGGGAATGCGGTTTTTTCGGTAGATGTTTTTACCGGTAACCGTATGACTTTTTATGACACCATCCTGGTTTGTCGGCGGCAGATCACCCGGTGAACGGTTGAGGTCAACGGTCGCGCGGGCAATGGTACTTTCAAAATAAAAGGCAACCTCGTTCCTGAAGTCATAGATCTCCCTCGTTAAAGGATCACCGTCACTGAAGATGTCTCTTTTTGACAGAAGCGTCAGGTCGGACATCTCGGGTGCAATTATCTCACCTCCGTGAGGTACAGAAACTATGATCGGCAGTTTTGCAGCCATCGTGTCACACAATCAGATTGGATAAAGGAGTAGCGGAGGAAGAACAGAGGTATACCAGGTTGACCGTCTGTATTACTTCGAGAAAAAATAACGCTGTTGAATCGTTAAATAACAAGATTCTCGGAATTTTGCAACCACATGCCCGGATTCAGGCGGGCGGAAAGGCTGTTTTTCACAGAGTTCGAAGACCATTGATCAAGCACAATGTTTGAATGGGTGAGGTGCTTACCGGGCCGGTTATTACCGCCCTGCTTGACGACCGGCCGAAGGCCAGGAGGGAGGCAGCATTGGCCCCCCAGAGTCTTATCAATCCCTGCGTGATAGTGTCATTGTGATTCTTCTGCCGAGGAATTATTGGGGGGATTGCCGGATCTTAATCCACCTATCCCCCAGAAAGAAAAGCCCAGCCCGGCAGCAGTTGAAAAGATACCAATAAATAGAATCGGCAGGTGCCAAAACAGCAGCGACTGGTCAGCCTCACCCCAGCGGGCAATGATTGCGCCATAAACATACATGGACACAAAGGCCAATCCCAAAATCACCGAGAGACTGCCGGCAAAAAGAATTGTATAAGAAAAGAGTTTTTTGAAGAACATCAGGTCTATGATATCCCATTGAAGGCGACAGAACTACATTTCATCGGTTAATCGATTACAGATACCCTCATGCATATGAACCCTTCTGACTAAACCTCTGTTTGCCTATCTCCGGATTCATCGACATAGACATGTTCATCAATATCTTCGCAACCTGTTCCCAGACTCTGGTTCATTTCAAGGAAACGACCATATGCGGATCCTTTTCCTTTTACCTCACCTGCCAGGGGAGCCGTCAATTCCTCAAGCTGGTCTGCGAAACTGATCATGAATCTCAATTCAGCTACGCCTGTAAAGTGTGATTCTGAAACTTGGAACTTCTTTATGACCCCGTCAGCTTGGGCTTTCCCCCTATTGTAGCTAACATTATCAGCTGCTCTGGAGCTGCCATCGACATCTTATCCTTCAGGTTTCTGATTAATCCGATTCGACCGTAATTGCTGCATCAGCAGGGGCAGTGCCGGGCCGTCACCTTCAACTTTCATCTGCCATCCCCCCTTTTCAAATAATGTATCAAAACATGACCTCATCATTATGTATCTGGTGAATGGCAGGCACATATTAGAACTTCAATTCAAGCTATTCTGTCTCAAAATTATGCTTTCTCATGATTTCAAATGAATCGCTGCATCAGGGCGTCAATGATCCGGTCCATGTTTTCAACGGTTGCCCCGAGTTCCGTACAGATCTGTTCCACATACTCCCGTTTGACCGGGTCGCGAAGATCACTGATCCCGCTCAGCCTGTGGGTGCGCCGACCGATGCAAAAAAGCACCTGCTCGCTCGGTTCAAGTTTCAGAAACTCACGGATCGGACTGAGCATTTTCTCCTTGTCGGCGGGAAGCTTCCCGTCGACTTCTGAGAAAAGATTGAGGACATGATCACTTTTCACCCAGCTGCTTATACCATCGAGATTTTCAAGAAAACAGAGGAGCTCACGGGCGCTGTCGACTTCCCCCATCTTGTCGAACCGGCCGTTTTCATACTGTTGGGTCAAAGGGGCGGATCCTGGCAGGGCAAGGGTACGCAGCCGGATAAAATCCGGGTTGATCTGATTCAAGGCATCTGCCGTCTCTTCCGCATGTTCCAGGGACAGTGCTCTGCCGCCAAGGCCGGGAATGTAATACTCCGACAATTCCATGCCAGCCTTTTTGATTTTCTGTCCCGCCTTGATCTGGGTCTTCTTGTCTGCGCCTTTCTTGACCATCGTGAGGACTGTATCCGAGCCCGACTCCAGGCCGATGTGAATCCTGTTGAGCCCGGCAGCTGCCATGCGCTGCAGGTTTTCATCGCTGATTCGAGCAACGGTATGGGAACGGGCATAGGAGGTAATTCTTGTGGCCATCGGAAATGACGCCTTGAGGTGAAGCAAGATCCTGATGAGGTTCTGTGGTTTGATAATCAGGCTGTTGCCGTCCTGGAGGAAAATTGAGTTCATGCCGCCTGCAACAAAACCATACGCTGCATGAAAGGCTCTTCGGTCACCACTGCCCTGGTCGACAAGGGACTGTACATCCCGGCGGGAAAGTGCTCCTGATACCCCTCTCGCCTGATCAATTTTCTCCACATAATAACGTACGGAATCGATATCCCTGAGCACGTGATCGACCGGCCGGAGACTGAACGCGGTGGACTTGTAAACCGGGCAGAAGGTACACCTGTTCCATAGACAATTTCGGGTTATCCTGATCAGCAGGCTGTCGGCCTCGCTGGGTGGCCTGATCGGCCCCTGCTCAAATCCACCATAGGGTTCCACATGTTTCATTTTGACGGCTCTTTTCTGCTGTTTTATCAGCACGTTTGAAGTAGTATTAAACGGCACACATTGCAAATATCTGGTATCATGCTGCTTCGTAACAAGATTATAAGATTGCTACATACTACTGACAACCGGAGGAAGAGATGGTCACCTCGATTATCCTGATAAACGCCGAGAGAACAAAAATAAACGAGATTGCCGGACAACTGCAGGAAACCAAGGGCGTATCCGAAGTTTACTCGGTAAGCGGCAGCTACGACCTGATCGCCATTATACGGGTTGCAAACAATGATGATCTGGCTGAACTGGTTACCAATAAAATGAATGCCATTGAGGGAATTCTGCATACCGAGACGATGCTGGCTTTCAAAGCCTATTCCAGGCATGATCTGGAATCGATGTTCGCCCTTGGAATGTAGGAGGGTAAACATTTTTCCCACCGGATCGACATGGTAATACAGGGTTCATCAAAGCAGCTTGCCGAAAAGGCAGTGCTGCTTCTCCTCGAAGCAGCAGGCAAGGTCCTGGGAAACCAGGCGCATGTTGTTATCGCCCTGCCGGGCGGAACAAGCGTGGTTGAAATATACAAAAACCTCGCCAAAAAGACGTTTGCCTGGGATCGAGTCCATTTCTTTCTGCTCGATGAGCGACTGGTTCCCGGTGATCATCCGCAGAGCAATTTCAGGCTTGTTCAGGACCATCTGGGCAGCACGGTTCCGCCCGCTCTGATTCACCGGTTTAACTACTACCCGGACAACCCGGACCAGGGGATCATCGACTACAACAGTGAGTTGAAAGCCTGCGGTTCCCGGTTTGACATCGTTCTTGCCAGCAGTGGTGAAGACGGTCACATCGGTTCACTTTTCCCCAATCACCCGCTGCTGGAAAAAAACGACGACGGCTTCCTGCTGGTCTCCGACGCCCCAAAACCGCCACCCGGGCGAATGTCGGCAGGCCGCCGGCTGATCCGCGGAGCCGATAGCGGCATCCTGCTTTTCTTCGGCAGCGGCAAAGCGGCGGCACTGCGCAATTTTATGAATGACAAACTGTCAGTCGATGATTGCCCGGCCAAGCTCATGGCCGGGCTGCCAAACTTCTACCTGTTGACCGACCAGGAGATCGAACGCCCATGAAACTTGAATCGCAGATGATCATCATTTTCGGAGCAACCGGGGATTTGAGCCGGAGAAAGCTTATCCCGTCTCTCTATTATCTGATAGGTAAACAGCTCCTGACCGATTGCACACCGGTTGTCTGTATCGGCCGAAAAAATCTTACGCAGCAGGAATTTATCAAGCACCTGTCTGTCGAGCAATTCATCAGGAATCAGGATCCGCAAGTAATGCAGGATTTAATCGGGCGGATCACCTATCTGAGCTTCGACATGGAAAGCGGAAACAGTGACGAATTCATTGACGGTGTCAACGATGTTCAAAAAAAGTATGGCTGTACCCAGAACAAGCTTATCTATTTTGCCCTTCCCACCTCGATTTTCGAGCAGACCGTCCAGCTGATCAATAAGCTGGACTCCGAAAATGGATGGCGAAGGATCGTATTTGAAAAACCATTTGGTGCCGATCTGGCGAGCGCCCGACGTCTTGACGCCAACATCCGCACATTTCTCGGCGAGGATGAAATCTACCGTGTCGATCACTATCTCGGTAAGGAACTGGTTCAGAACATCCTCACCCTGCGTTTTGCCAACGAGATATTTTCAGGCGTCTGGGGAGCCCATGCCATTGATCACGTCCAGATTACCGTGTCCGAAACCCTTGGGGTAGAAAAGCGTGCGGGGTATTACGATAAAAACGGGGCAGTACGCGATATGATCCAGAACCATCTGCTGCAGCTCCTGTCCTTTGTGGCTCTGGAACCCCCAGACGACGACGTTGCTGAAAGTCTCAGGGATCAGGCTGAGGCGGTAATGCGGGATTTACAACCGCTTGAGGAAGCCGATATCGTTCTCGGGCAATACGGCTCCGGTGTCATTGATTCCGAGAAGGTTCGCGCCTACCGGATGGAACCGGGAGTGGCAGAAAATTCTACAACCGAGACCTATGCCGCGATTAGAGCCCATATCAATAATGATCGCTGGCGCGGGGTTCCGTTCTATCTGCGAACGGGAAAACGGCTGCGGCAGCGGCATGCGGATATAAAAATCGTCTTCAGACAATGTGTTAGAGGCAGCGGCGGCAATGGCGGCGAACCCAACCTGATAATCATTCGAATCCAGCCCGATGAAGGGATCGCCCTTGCCGTTAATGTCCAGAAGCCGGGTGAGGAAGACAAGACGGTATCGGTCCTGATGGATTTTTGCCATCACTGTCATTTTGGTCCCAACACCCCTGAAGCCTACGAATCCATTCTCCGTAACGTGATGGAGGGAGACCACAGTCTTTTTCCCCGGCAGGACTGGATCGAGTCCAGTTGGAAGTATGTAGACAGGCTTCGTGCGGTGGCCTCTGCACCGACAGCCTACCCTGCAGGATCAACCGGCCCAGAAGAAGCTGACGCCCTCCTTGAAGCTGACGGCAGAAGGTGGCTGGACGAAGAGCCGGCAGCAGCAGTCTTTTCTCTGTCATCTCTGCACTAGTCGCCATATCCCTGGCAGCAATCCACAAGCCCTGAACTCCGCTGCTCCGGGGAAATGGTTTGCCGGCTTGAACAACTCGACACCTTTGCTGACAAGAGGTGCGGGAAGTTTGATTGACAGTTATCAACGTCCCCGCACCATTGCAGGTCTGTCTATCGTATCGTTGCCTGTCATCTTTTTTTACCTCCCAACCTGCACCTTTCAAATAATTGAACACTCATTTTATATTGTTTGAAAATATTTTCAGATTCCGGCTCTGTTTGAGGCTCTCTAAAAGATAATATTATACATAATATCATATTATTATTGTATATATTAGTATCCTGAAAAACTATTAAATGACCAGTGGACAATCGTGAAATAGTATTGACAGATTCCGGACGATAAGGTAAACGGAAAATGTTACATATATGTCATTACAGTCAGTTCAACTTATCGTTTTCAAACAATGTTGAACAAAACAACTCCGCTCCGTCATCCCGGGAGAACCATATGGCTGGTCGCAAAAACAAAAATGCCGACCTGAGAAAACCTGAAATACTCGAGGGATACTACACGGTGATGATCAAAGAGGGGCTGGAGGGAACCTCAATCAGCAAAATCGCCGATCATCTTGGTATACATCCAAGCCTTATTATCCATTACTTCAAGAGCAAGGAAAATCTCAGGCTGGAGCTGATTGAAATGATGGTGGACAAGTTCAAGTCGAGCCACCTTATTACCTTCGATCATATAACCGACGACCGCACCCGCTTCAAAGCGCTTATGGATATGCTTTTCAGTTATGAATGGTCGCGGACGGTAGATCCAGGGGTTCATTACGGTTTTTACTATCAGAGTTTCAGGGACGAGAATATCAGGCGGATCTGCAGTGACATGTTTCTCTGGCTGCGCAACTATCTCTACAAGGAACTCATGTATTATAACAGAAAAGGCATCATCGACGTGGATGACGAGCAGGGAGCCGCAGACCTCATCGTTACCCTGATGGAAGGGTTGGAATTCCATGCCCAGTTCTTAGGTGAAAAACAACCCTTTGAGGTTTTCGCCGAAACTGCCAAGAAGGCTGCACTGGCAGTTCTTCACAATAATACTGTCTGAAAAAAACCAACCGAACCTCATGAATAACAGCGGTATCGTGCTGGAAACCGATAATTTCAACAGAGAAAACAAGGAGCATTTTCCCATGGAATCCAATTCTGAACCAGATGAAACAGCAGAGAGCCGTCCCGCCCAGCGGAGTATTGCCCGGGCACTTGAAGAATCAAAAAAAATGGTTCGTTTGATCAGAACACCGGAAACAGAAGTAAGCGACAGCGAGCGGCAGTGGGTAGCTGAAACCACCTACCAGAACTTTGCAAATCATATTAATAAGGGTTTTCTCGAGTACCGGAAGTCTGTGACCGAAACAGATGATTTTGCCCTTACAGACTGGTTCGGACAGGGTTCTATCCTGAAAGATGTCATGGGTCGCGAGTATATCGATATGCTCGGAGGTTTTGGTCTTTATTCGCCCGGCATCAGGCACCCTGAGATTGTTGCCGCAGCAAAAGCCCAACTCGACCGTTCCCCGCAATACAGCCAGGAGATGCTCGATCCGCTCCGGGCACACCTTGCCAAAGTCATTGCCAAGCTCACCCCTGGCGACATCCAGTATGGTTTTTTTGCCAACAGCGGGACCGAAGCTGTTGACGGTGCCATGAAACTTGCCAAACTCTACACCGGCAAAAGCGGGTTTATCTCGACCCTCAAAGGATTCCACGGCAAATCTCTTGGCGCTCTTTCCCTGCTTGGTAAAGCAGTGTATCGTGAACCGCTGCTGCCGCTGCTTGCCGGTATCCGGCAGGTCCCCTTCGGAGATGCGGATGCCATGGAACAGGTGCTGATCAATGCCCAGGAAGTTGGTGATCCGATTGCAGGCGTGGTGGTCGAACCCATCCAGGGCGAGGCTGGCGCCATTGAGCCCCCGGATGACTACTGGCCGAGACTTCGAGAAATATGTGACAACTACGAGGTATTGCTGATAGCTGATGAAGTGCAGACCGGATTCGGCCGTACCGGTAAGATCTTTGGGGTCGATCACTGGAACGTGACACCTGATATCATGTGCTTTGGCAAAGCCCTGGGCGGCGGTGTCATCGCCATGTCAGGATTCTTCTCGACGGCAAAAATCTGGGAGTGCCTGGAACCGAACCCGTTCATGCACACGACCACCACCGGTGGAAATCCGATCGCCTGTGCCGCGGCACTCGCCCACATCACGGTTATGCTCGAGGAGGACCTTCCCGGACAGGCGGCTGAAAAGGGCGATTACATCAAGAAAAAGGTTTCCGCGCTGCAGGAAAAATACCCGCATATCCTTACCGGTATCAGGGGCCGCGGCCTGCTCCTCGGCATGGAATTTCCAGACGACGAGATTGGCTTCAAAGTCGCCTCAGGTTTGTTCAGCCGAGGCATCCTGACCGCCGGAACGTTAACCAATGCCCAGACCATCCGCATCGAGCCGGCTCTCAACATCCCGTATGAATTAATTGATGAAATGCTGAAACGTCTTGAAGAGACCCTTGAATCACTCAGTTGAGTTCGTTTATCACCACCGGACGTCAACACAATCTTTTCTGCAGGAGGATGTATGAAATTCTTACGCGTAAACCTGACCGATCAGTCCATCCACTGGGAGAAATGTTCCGAACCATATTCAGGTCTGGGTGGCAGAGCACTGACCTCAACCATGATCAACCGTGAGGTGGAGCCGACGACGGACGCTCTCGGAGCAGACAATAAACTGATCTTTGCACCCGGATACTTTGCCGGAACTCCGCTGATAAATACGAGCCGCCTCTCTATCGGCGCAAAAAGCCCGTTGACCGGCGGCATAAAAGAGAGCAATGTCGGCGGAACGGTTGCCTTTTCTCTGGCACGCCTCGGCATCGCCGCGATTATTATCGAAGGGCAGGCAACCGAAGGCACCTGTTTCCTGCTCAGCATTGACGACAATGATGCCGCCTCTCTTTTGCCAGCCAGTGAACTCAAAGGCATGAGAACGTATCAGCTGGTCAGGCGGCTCCAGCAGCGCTTCGGCACCGACACGTCCATAACCTGTACTGGTCCGGCAGGAGATGCACTGCTTCTCTCCGCCTCGATCCAGTCAACCGACCTGGATGGGCGGCCCTGCCGCGCCGCCGGTCGCGGGGGACTTGGAGCGGTCATGGGTGCCAAGGGGCTCAAGGCGCTGATTGTCAATACCAAAGGCACAGTGCCGGTTGCCATTGCTGATCAGGACGGTTTTAAAAAGGCAGCAAAAGCCTATGGTGCTGCGGTCCTGGCTGACGAGTTCAGCGGGGAAATACTGCCGAAGCTTGGTACGGCCGCACTGGTTGAACCGATTAATGCAGCTGGAGCCTTTCCCACTAATAACGCTCGGTTCGGCCAGTTTGAGGGAGTCGAGAAGATCAGCGGTGAAACCATGGCCAGAGTGATCACCGAACGCGGCGGCAAGACCACCCACAAGGGCTGCTCCCAGTGCATCATCAACTGTTCCAACGATTTTGTGACCCCGGAAGGTGATTATGTAACATCCTCTCTGGAGTACGAGACGATCTGGGCCATGGGAGGTATGATCGGCAATGATGATCTCGATGCCATCGCCAGGCTCGATTTTCTCTGCGATGATATCGGCCTGGACACGATCAACACCGGCAATGCGCTGGCTGTTGCCTTCGATGCCGGATATGCACCATTCGGGGACAGCAGGACGGCGATTCGCCTGGTGGAAGAGGTGGCGGAGGGCACCGAAATGGGTCGGCTGATCGGCAACGGGCCCGATGCCGTCGGCGCCCACTTTAACCACCCCCGTGTTCCCACCGTCAAGGGCCAGGGTATGTCCGCCTATGACCCTCGCGCCATCCAGGGTATGGCCGTGACCTATGCGACAACGCCCATGGGGATGGACCACACGGCAGGCTGGGTTGTTGACCAGAACCTCGAGGCTTTCGGCGGAACGGTCGATGCCCACGGCGCCGAAGGCCAGGTAGAGATCTCCAGGGCAACCCAGATTCACATGGCAGCTGTCGACTCCGTCGGTATCTGCGATTTTGCCCAGTCCGGCCTGGCAGGGGATGAAGGGATCAAAAATGTCTACACAATGATGAGTGCCAGGTCCGGTAAACCGTTCAGCAAAGATGACTGGTCGGCGCTTGGAGAAAAGGTGATCAGGGCGGAGCTTGAATTCAACAGGAAAGCAGGGCTCACCAGCCAGGACGATCGGTTGCCGCTACTGTTCTATAACGAACCGCTGCCGCCATACAACGTGGTTGTGAAGGTCACTGACGAACAGCTGGATTCCACTTTTGAATTTCTGAAACACTGAACCGTGAAAGTCCGTGTGAAACTCCAGGGTACCCTGCCCGATCATTACCAGGGTACCTATCCCGAAACCGGCCTGGAGATTGAAAGTGGAACAACCATGAGCGTCGCAGATCTTGTGGCGCGTATCGGTATCGCCGAAAAGAAGGTAGCTTTGGTTTCCATTAACGGTCGTCTGGCCAGACCGGATGACCTTGTTCCCGACGGCGCTGTGGTCAAATTCCTGCAGCAGCTGAGCGGAGGCTGATTTGTTACGTCGGCCGAAAAGATAAACATCACCGGCTGCCTCTGGTGCAGCGGTTCTTCAACAGGTTTGTGACATGGTGACAAGCGCTACAGATAATGGTCTTTCCCTGAGAAACATCAACAAATCCTATGGCCAGGTGGAAGCCGTAAAGGATATTTCGATCGATATCCATTCCGGTGAATTTTTTACGCTTCTCGGGCCTTCAGGCTGCGGAAAGACGACGCTGCTCAGGATCATTGCCGGACTCGAGCTGACTGACAGCGGCAGCGCCGTCCTGGAAGGCCAGGACATAACCAGGCTTCCTGCCATCAAACGGCAGATAAACACCGTTTTCCAGAGCTATGCGCTGTTCCCCCACCTCAATGTCTCGGAAAATATAGCCTTCGGTCTGCGCTCCAGGAAAATTGCCGAGAATGAAATAAAAACCAGGGTCGACAAAGCACTTGACATGCTTGAACTTGGCCCGATGTCCGATCGGCTTCCAAGCCAGCTTTCCGGAGGCCAGAAACAACGAGTTGCGCTGGCGCGGGCACTAGTGAATGAGCCCAAGGTCCTGCTTCTCGACGAACCGATGTCAGCCCTGGACGCAAAACTCAGGGCTCAGGTCCAGATAGAACTCAGGCGATTGCAGCAGAAACTGGGGCAGACCTTTATTCTCGTCACTCATGACCAGGACGAAGCGCTTGTTGTTTCCGACCGTATGGCGGTGATGAGGGATGGTGAGATTGTTCAGTTCGGCACTCCGGCAGAAGTCTATGACTATCCAAAAACAAAATTCGTGGCGGAATTTCTCGGTGCGGCCAATGTCTTTTCAGGTACCTACCGTGATGGTCTGTTCCATTCTCAAATAGGTCCGCTTGCCTTTGACAAGCCCCCTTCCTGGCACACTGGCGAGATGGCAATCAGGCCCGAGTGGATCAGGATCTCCAGGACCAGGCCCGAAATAAACGGGATCGAGGCAACCGTCAGGGAGATCATCTACCGGGGGATGAGTCTCGATATCTGGTTTGATCCCGGCCCTATCCGGGTGAGCAGCTCAGCCTATGAAAAGTTCGCCATCGGCGAGAAGCTCTGGCTCCAGGTTGCTCCATCCGAACTGGTGGTCTTCGATGAGTAGACTGATAATCTGGTATGGTGAGCTGGTTAAGCCGCGAACCCTGATCAAGCGCGGTGCCCTGTTTTTAAGCCCCGGCATGCTGTGGCTGATGTTCTTTCTTGTCCTGCCGGGCCTGATCCTGGTTCTGGTCAGCTTTGCGGGCCGTGGTCCCTATGGCGAACTGGTCTGGGACTACAGTTTCGACAACTATAAACGGCTGTTGGGCTTTGGCATATTCGGCTGGTCGGCAGACTATATCATTATCCTCGCCCGCTCCCTGTGGGTTGCCATTGTTACCACCGGCCTCTCGGTCATCCTCTCGTACCCGCTCTGTTTTTTTATCGCCAGGAAACCGCCCCGGACGCGTTATCTCTGGCTTACCATCGTCATTATCCCCTTCTGGACCAACATGGTCATCAGGACCTACGCATGGTTTCTGATCCTGGCACCGGAACTGCCGTTTGCCAAGCTGGCTTCCTATTTCGATTTCATTTCTCCGGGAATGGCACTCTATCCAAGCGCTTTCGCCGTTTATCTCGGCATGATCTCTATGTTTCTGCCCTTCGTCACTCTGCCTCTTTTTTCCAGTGTGGAGCGGCTGGACTGGACGCTGGTCGAGGCGGCCCAGGATCTTTATTCCTCTCATCTAAGGATCTTCATGCACGCCATTCTGCCCCAGACCCTGCCCGGCCTTTCGGTGGGAATCATCCTGACCTTCGTCCCTGCCATGGGCATGTTCGTCGTGCCTGACCTGCTGGGCGGTGCCAAATACATGCTCGTCGGCAACCTTATCCAGCAGCAGTTCGGGACGAGCCGCGACTGGGCGTTTGGTGCGGCGATCAGCATGGGACTGATGGTGCTCACCCTGCTCAGCCTCTACGTGTATCGCAGAAAAAACCAGAACATCGAGGTCATATGAGAAAGCTCAACCTGTTTCTCACCTGCATATCCATCTCCACCATAGCATTTTTATACCTGCCGTTAATAGCTGTTGCATTTTTCTCAGTAAACGATACAAAATACGGCCTTGCCTGGAAGGGCTTCACCTTTGACTGGTACGTTAAACTTTTTCAGAATGAAGTGATTCTGCAGGCTGCCTGGAATACGCTGGTTCTGGCTGTCGTCTCCACCATCGTCTCCACCATCCTCGGGACAGCTCTGGCAATTGGCATGGACCGGTTTCCATGGCCCAGGAGAATGCATACATTTTTCGATCTTACCCTGCACCTGCCGGTTATCATACCCGATATTATCCTGGCAGCGGCACTTGTTGTCGCTTTCGGGTTTTTGCGCAGCCTGTCGTCGATCTTCGAGCCGGGCCTGTTCAGCATGATTATCGGCCATATCACCTTTCAGGTTGCCTTTGTGGCACTCGTGGTGCGCAGCCGTCTTGTCAGCATCGGCAAGGATGTCGAAGAAGCTGCCCGAGACCTCTATGCCGACACCCCCTATCTGCTTGTCAATGTGACTCTGCCGCTGCTCATGCCCGGCATTGTCGCCGGCGCCATGCTTGCCTTCACCCTGTCGCTTGACGATTTCGTCATCAGTTTTTTTACTGCCGGACCTGACTCAGTCACCCTGCCGCTTTATATATTTGCTGCAGTCAGAAGGGTCGTCACACCCCAGATTCATGCGCTCTCGACGCTCGTTCTGGTCGCCACCGTCGTCCTGGTGGTAGTGATGGAGCGTTTCAGCAGAAGAAATACGTAACGATGGTTAACATCAGCAGGTAACCCAAACCGAAACAACAGGAGAAAAAACCATGAAAAAACTGATTCTGCTCATGCTCGCTGCAGGCCTCGTTCTGGCTGGCAGCTGCTGGGCTGCCGACAACGAACTGAAGATATTCAGCTGGTCTGAATACATGGATGAAGAGAATTTTCCGCAGGAATTTGAAAAAGCCACCGGCATCAAGGTAAAACTCGATCTGTATGAATCAAACGAGGAGATGCTCGCCAAGCTGCAGGCCGGCGGACTCGGTCAATATGATATTATCATCCCCTCGGACTATATCATGCCGACCCTCATCAATCTCAACCTGCTGACCCCGCTCGATCACTCAAAAATTCCCAACCTGAAGAATTTAAACGACAAGTTCATCAACCCGTCCTATGACCCCGGCAACAAATACTCCGTCGGCTGGCAATGGGGAACAGTCGGTCTTATGTATAACAGGCAGAACCTGAGCGACGAGGACGTTCAGTCATGGTCGCTGATCTTTGACGAAAAAAAGAACCCCGGTACCTTCTACCTGATCGATTCCGTCAGGGAGATGCTTGGAATCGCCCTGGCCTACCTGGGGTATGATTTCAACTCTGCCGACCCGCAGGAGCTCAAGGCGGCAGCCGACCTTCTCGTAACAACCAAGAAGCGTGAAGCATGTCTCGGGTTTAAAGGCGGTGTCGGCGGAAAAAACGATGTGATCTCCGGAACGGCCAACGCCGCCATTGTCTATAACGGTGATGCCATCCAGACAGTCACCGAAGAGCCTGACAAATTCGGATTTGTTGTACCGAAAGAAGGCAGCACGGTGTGGATCGACTCCATGTGCATCCCGGCGAAAGCGCCGAACGTTGACGCCGCCCACGCCTGGATCAACTGGGTTCTCGAACCCAAAAACGGCGCCGACCTGTCCAACTATAACCAGTATGCGACACCGAACGAAGCGGCAAAACCATTCATTACCAAAGAAGACCTGGAAAATCCCGGCATCTACCCAACGCCTGAGATCATGAAAACCCTCCATTTCATCAAGGACCACGGCAAGGACAACAACATCGTTGATCAAGCCTGGACGCGGGCGAAATCGCACTGAAAACATCACCTCAGACACGACCTTCCAGCCGCCGACAGGAGTCGTCGGCTGGTCTTTTTCGGCATAGGAGCGTTTTTCCATGTATTCAGCGAAGCTGACAACCCCGCGGCTCGACGGTTTCAGGATGCCCGGCGAGTTTGAGCCGCATAAAGGATGCTGGATGCTGTGGCCCCGGCGGCCCGACACCTGGCGCCTCAATGCTGCTCCGGCACAGGCGGCCTTTGCTGCTGTTGCTGCAGCAATAGCAAGCTTTGAACCGGTTACCGTCGGTGTTTCCAGGAACCAGTTCGATAGCGCCAGAGCCATGCTGCTGCCGGAGATTCAGGTTGTTGAAATAGAATCCGATGACGCCTGGATGAGGGACGTCGGCCCCACCTTCGTCGTAAACGGTACTGGTGAGGTTCGCGGTATTGACTGGACTTTCAATGCCTGGGGTGGGCTGGAAGGCGGTCTCTACCACCCGTGGGATAAAGACGATCGGGTGGCTCGCACCTTACTGCATCTTGAAGGCAAGACCCGCTACCGGCCTGAAATCATCATGGAGGGCGGCGCATTCCATACCGATGGCGAAGGGACCCTGATTACCACCGAGGAGTGTCTCCTCAATAAAAATCGAAATCCCGGTTTGTCAAGAATTCAGATCGAACAGTATTTGAGGGACTACCTTTGTGTCGAAAAAATAATCTGGCTGCCGGAAGGGCTGTATATGGATGAGACAGACGGCCATGTCGATAATCTCTGCTGTTTTGTCAGACCCGGTGAAGTTCTGTTGTCGTGGACCGATGATACATCGGACCCTCAGTATCACCGTTCTCTTCATGCCTATCAGCTGCTCTCGGCTGCAACCGATGCAAAGGGAAGGCCGCTCACGGTTCACAGGATTCACCAGCCCGGGCCTCTGTACAGAACGGAAACCGAGATTCTTGGTGCCGAAACCGCTCCGCCTGCATCACCGCGGATTATCGGCAACCGCCTGGCCGGCTCGTATGTAAATTTTTATATTGCCAATGGCGGTATTGTCATGCCATTATTTGACGATCCTCAGGATGAAAAAGCCTTCAAGACAGTTGAAAAACTCTTTCCTGAGCGGCAGGTGCGTGCGGTTCAATCACGTGAAATACTTCTTGGTGGGGGTAATATCCACTGTATCACGCAACAGCAGCCGTCAGGTCTGCGCGCCGGCAGAAACGAGTAAAACAGGATCACTGATAGAGAGGCCAAAGACATGAAATCCATTACCGTTGCCGCCACCCAGATGGCCGCAAGCTGGGATTTGCCCGGCAATATGGAACGGGCTGAATCCCTGATCCGCCGGGCTGCAGACCATGGGGCCCAGATCATTTTGATCCAGGAACTTTTTGAGACGCCCTACTTCTGTATCGAACAGAAAAACGAACATTTCCGGCTGGCGACAGCCATTGACGAGAACAAAAATCTCCGCCGCTTTCAGCAATTGGCCCGGGAGCTTGACGTTGTCCTGCCGTTCAGCTGGTTTGAACGGGCCAACAGGGCCTTTTACAATTCAGTTGCACTGGTCGATGCCGACGGGACGATTCTCGGAGTCTATCGGAAGACCCACATACCAAACGGCCCCGGCTACCAGGAAAAACAGTACTTCAATCCCGGAGACAGCGGTTTTAAAGTATGGGACAGCCGCTACGGCAAAATCGGCATCGGCATCTGCTGGGACCAGTGGTTTCCGGAGAGCGCCAGGTGCATGGCCCTGATGGGAGCGGAACTCCTGTTCTATCCGACAGCCATCGGTTCCGAGCCTCCGCCGGCCCCGCCGATAGACAGCCGGGATCACTGGCAGCGGGTCATGCAGGGGCACGCGGCTGCCAACCTGATGCCGCTTATTGCCTCTAACCGTATCGGTACCGAGGTGGCGACAGGGGATGAAAAAACTGATATCACCTTTTATGGATCATCATTTATCGCCGACCACACCGGTGCCAAAGTAGCAGAGGCTAGCAGGACAGAAGAAACCGTTCTGGTGCACCGCTTTGATCTTGAGGAGATCCGCTCTTACCGTGAAGGCTGGGGAGTTTTTCGTGACCGGAGACCGGCCCACTACGGCCCGCTTCTCTCCCTTGACGGCCAGATTCATGCGAACCGGGAAAGAGCGGAGCATTCCATCATCAGCAACCTCGATCATCTGGTAATCACCGTCTCTGACATAAAGAGGTGCTGTTTTTTTTACGAAACGGCACTCGGCCTCCAGGTACAGTCCTTTGAGGATGGCAGAAAAGCACTCAGAGTCGGCAGTCAGAAGATTAATCTCCACCAGGCCGGCAAGGAACTATCTCCGAAGGCCAAGCATCCGACACCGGGGTCTGCAGACCTCTGTTTTATCACACCCCAGCCGATTACTCACTATCTCAACCATTTGAAAAAATGCGGCGTCGACATTGAACTGGGTCCGGTAAAACGGTATGGTGCGCGTGGTGAGATGGACTCCGTCTACTTTCGGGACCCGGACAACAACCTGATCGAAGTAGCCCACTACAGCTGACTGTCGGCTTCTCCGGCCAGAGAAATTCAACACACTGGCGGATGATCCCTGAGACTTTCATAAACTAACCTGCAGGAACATATGGCTGAGCGCATGAGATTTTCCAGAACGGAACTGGCGGGATCACTCGGAGACCTGGGTACGCTGCTGCCTCTGTCCACTGCCCTGATCGTGATCAACGGGGTAAACCCGACCAGCATTTTTCTCTGTATCGGGTTATTTTACATCCTGTCCGGGCTCTATTTTCAGGTGACCTGCCCGGTTGAGCCGATGAAGGTGATCTCTGCGTATGCCATAGCAACCGGGATAACGGCAGTGCAGATCCAGGCCTCCTGTTTCTGGATTTTTGTCATCCTTGGGGTTATCGGTATCACCGGGTTCATAGATATCATCTCCCGGGCCATTCGCAAACCGGTAATAAGAGGTGTGCAGCTTTCAACCGGCGTACTCCTCTTGACCCAGGGATTAAATCTCATCCTCGGCAAATCCTCGGTTCAAAAGCTTCTGGGCGGTGCCGAGCCCTATCTTACTGTTCTCGAGACGGACGTTCTGCCCATAGGAATTATTCTGGGAACCGTTGCCGCGATTATGATGCTCGCACTGCTTGATAATAAAAAGGCACCCGCTGCTCTGGTAACCCTGGCAGCCGGAACTGCTGTTGGTATTATTCTAGGAGATCACGGCGGACTGGCGCGGTTGACTCTCGGCATAAATCTGCCGGAATTGCTGCCCTTCGGTTTTCCGTCCCTGGACGACCTCACGTTTGCCCTTCTTATCATTACCTTGCCTCAGATACCGATGACCATCGGCAATGCGGTTATGGCCAACGCCGACCTCTCCAGGGAGTACTTTGGGGAAAAGAGCCGGCGCGTCACCAATAAAGCCTTGTGCCTGAGCATGGCTCTGGCCAGTCTCGGGAGCTTCGCCGTTGCCGGCATCCCTCTCTGCCACGGAGCCGGGGGCCTGGCCTCCCGTTACCGATTCGGTGCCAGGACCGCAGGCTCCAACATGATAATCGGAAGTGTCTTTCTGCTCTCGGCACTTTTGCTCGGCAGCCAACTGCTGCTCTTCATCCACCTGATTCCTTTCTCTGTGCTCGGCGTGCTTCTGGTCTTCGCCGGCTTACAGTTAACCTCGACAATTCTCGATGCCAAAGTGCGCAAAGATCTCTTTGTCATTATGGTGATTTTGGGAATTACCCTGACAGTAAACCTGGCTGTTGCTTTTTTGATCGGTATTCTCCTTGATCATCTCCTGAGGCTGGAAAAATTATCCGTATAGCCCTCCTTCGTTCCGGCCCTGGACATACTCCGAACAATTGAGAGCGCCGCGATTTCCGACCTCTTTACACGCGACATCTGCGCATTATCTGCAGCCGTGGCTACACTGTGGTCTTGATTTTGAAATGAATCTATGGATGATAGAAGAAACACGTCACCTTTTTACCCAGGAGCAGCTGCCATGGCACATTTTCTCTTTATTTTGAGCTCAGACGACAATGAAAAAGCAACCCGATGCTTTCAATTTGCAAAAATTGCACATTCCAAAAACCACACGGTCAATATATTCCTGATTGACAGCGGGGTGGAATGGGCGGTGAAAGGAAGAGACGGCTCTCAAAAAACCGTCACCGGAGATTGTCCCGCCGACTATCTGCCCTATCTTGTTGAAGCGGAAGTCGAGGTCGGCGTCTGCACACCATGTGCAAACAATCGCGGGCTCGATGAAGCCGCCTTTCATACCAATATGCAGCTTGACGGAGGGCCCCACCTCATTGACATGGCTGCTGAATCAAAGGTATTCAATTTCTAGAATCACCGCTGTTTCCCTGAATCAGCAGGCGGGCAGCAGCTGTTTGATGAACGATGTCCGCTCCGTTATTTCCAGCAAATCAATGCTCTCACCCGGTTATTTTCCGTCCTGGTTGCGCATTTGAATGACCGGTTTATTGTTTGTGTCATTCACGTTACTCTGCTCTGGGACAGAACAGGCAGTGGCGTACCGAATGATTCACCCTGACAGGAACTACCATGAGATGGAATATCAGCAATATCGGCTTCCTTCACCAGCCCGAAGATTTTCTCGGCTCATTTGACAACGATATGATGCAGCACAGACATGAGCAGCAGGTTCGGTCGAAGCTTGAAACGATTAAACGCGCACTTGACCAGGAAGCAAATGCCCTCAAGGCGATGCTGCTGCTCAACAGCCGTGACCATATCCAATTCCTGCAGAATAATATCGAAGCGTTTCTGGCTGATGGAGAACTGGAGCTGGCGGTACTGAAACTCTACCGCAGGAAAAACGGTCCCTTTGCCACTCCCAGCGACATCAAAATCTGGTCATTATTTTTCAGGCGCTGTAACAAAAAGAGATTGTACGACTGGGGGAAACCGCTTTCATTCAGCCGGGCCACCGTCTATCGCGGGGCGACAATCGGCTCAGCCAGAAGCCTCAGCTGGTCTCCCGACAGAAAACGCGCCCTCTGGTATGCCGACCGCTGGAAAGACCCGGACCTTGGAGGCGGGAAACTTTTTGAGGTCGATATAACCGCCTCGGATTCTCTGGTTTACCTGACCGACAAACATGAGGAAGAAATTATTCTCACCCCGGATTTTATCGAAGCCGCCGAAATAAGGCCGTTTTCTGCCGATGGGTGAGCCAGCGGCAAAACAGCAGCCCGGTTGCTGCCTGAGATGAGCGCTGCACTGACGGTAAAAGAGCGCAATTGCGTGATCGCCTCGGCGCTCATGGCCCTCTTTCTCGGCGCCCTTGACGCCCTGATCATGTCGGCAGCAATGCCGACCATCGTAGCCGAACTGGGAGGGCTCCACCTCTATGCCTGGGTCTACTCCGTCTATTTTCTTTCCCGCGCCGTTGCCCTGCCGATTTTCGGTAAGCTTGCCGATATCTACCCGTCAAAAAATCTCTTCCTCCTTTCAATTTCACTTTTTGTTATTTCCTCGATTGCAGCCGGTCTGGCTCAATCGATGTCCTTTCTTATCTTCTGCAGAGTATTCCAGGGAATCGGCGCAGGCGGGAATTTCGCCCTTGTCTATATCGTACTCTCGGAGGTTGCACCGTCAGGTCAGCGTGCGAGGACATTGTCGTTTGCCAGTTCAATATGGGGAATATCGAGTGTTGTCGGGCCCACGCTTGGCGGATTTATCGTCTCTTATTTCTCCTGGCGCTGGATCTTTTTCATCAATATTCCGATGGGGCTGGCGAGCCTTGCCGGGATCGCTTTTTTTCTCAAGGAGACCCGAACAAAAAAGACAGCCGTTTCCATTGATATCAAGGGACTTACCTTTTTTTCATCGTCTGTACTGGGAATTTTGATCATATTCATTACCGGCGGCAGGGAGTTGCCCTGGATATCAACCGGAATGGCACTGCTTTCCCTGGTGACCGTGCTGCTCGGTTTCTTGTTCTATCTTGAAGAAAAGCGTGCCAGGGAGCCGTTTATCGATATCGGCTATTTCAGGAACAGCAGTTTTGCGCTCGGCAATGGTGCCACATTCTTCTCCAGCTTCACCATATTCGCCTTTTTTGCCTACGCTCCCGTCTATATTCAAGGCGGCCTTGGACTGAACCCCATGCAGGTCGGCATGGCCATGGTCTCACTGAGCCTTGGCTGGTCTTTTGGCTCACTCTTTCTGGGAAGATTTACGCGCCGGGGCGGAGGAAAAAAAGGGGCGGTCACCGGGGGATTCATTTTGCTCTCAGGGTCCCTGTTAACCCTGCGGTTCAGCACTGACACAACGATGACGGAGTGTTTTGCTGTCTTTCTGGTTATCGGGATCGGCATGGGCTTCGTCTCCCTGTCGACGCTGCTTATCGTCCAGAACAGTGTTGCCGGAGAGGATCTTGGCGTCGTGACATCTCTGCACCAGTTCGGCCGCTCGCTCGGTGGCGCGGTCGGTGTCGGTATCAGCGGCGGTCTGGTCACCAGCGGGCTGCTCGCAAACCTTGAAGAAGCAATTGATCTCTTTCCGGAGGAACTGGTACAACGGCTCGGCCAAAGCATAGAAATACTCTTGCAACCCGAATTCAGCAGCTTCATTTCCGCCGAAGCGCTCGTGCCGCTGAGGCAGGCGGTCCTGGATGGCGTCTTTTCAATATTCTGGATTACCGTCCTGTCCTCATCACTTTGCCTCCTCTGCTGCCTGCTGCTTCCAGGAGAAGTGCGGGGTTCTGGCAAAAACCCCACATAAAAGCGGCAGAATAAAGTGGCCTGCTCTTAAGGTGTTGCCCGAAGCCTTTAATTCTGTCATTACATACAGTGCAGACTCAATTTAAAAAGAAAAACCATGAAAAAACCACACATCCTGCTAACCAATGACGACGGTATTGAATCACCCGGACTCAAAGCTGCAATAGAAGCGGTAATGGACGTTGGAACACTAACCGTTATCGCTCCCAGCTACCAGCAGACCGGTGCCGGACGCGGACTGACCGGCGACAAGCAGGCCCATCTCAAGGCCGCCGACTTCACGATCAGGGGAACAAGAATCCGTGCGTATCACGGCGACGCTTCCCCCGCCCTTGTCGTCAGGCATTGTTTGAAAACAATCTTCCGCGACTCCAAACCAGACCTGCTCGTCTCGGGCATCAACTACGGCGAAAACCTCGGCTTCAACATCACCTGCTCGGGGACCGTCGGCGCCGCCCTTGAAGCCTCCAGTTTTGGTGTACCGGCCATTGCCCTGTCCCTGCAGACCTGTGTCGATTATCATCACTCATATGTCGAGCAGGACTGGTCGACGGCAGTGCACTTTTTGCAGAAATTCTCCACCCTGCTGCTGGAAAAAAGGCTGCCGCCAGATGTTGACCTGTTGAAAATTGACATACCGGAAAACGCAGGGCCCTCTACCCTTTGGAGAACAACCAGACTGGCCAGGTCGTTTTACTACTACAGAGACATACCAGAACCGGGACCGATGAGCAAATTTGGCGCGGGCAGAACAGTTGTTAAACCCGACCTGGAACGCCTTGATCCCGATACCGACATCTATGCACTGGCGGTAGATAAAGTGATCTCCGTTACCCCGTTGAGCCTTGATTTAACCTCCCGGATCAGCCTGTCCGAGTTGCATTCGTACTATGAAACCCAGCATCGGGTGGAAAAGTCTTGAAGATCAGGTTGACAGAACAACCAGGAGAAGCGCTGTTTTAAAAACAGGAAATGTAATGTAATCTGGGCTGAAGTAATTCCAGCTGGGGTGCCGCCATGAAACAATTTACCATCGCAGGAATCGGGGAGCTTCTCTGGGACGTCTTTGCTGAAAAAGAGGCACTCGGCGGCGCTCCGGTCAATTTTACCTACCATGTCAACGCACTTGGAGCCGCCGGTGTTCCGGTTTCCACGGTTGGCGCTGATCACAGAGGCAGCAAAGCTCTTGAGGAACTGGCCCGCAAAGGAGTGAAGACCTCGGCAATCTCGGTGTGCACTGATTATCCTACCGGATATGTAGACATTGAGCTCAATGATGACGGAAGTGCGCGCTACCGTTTTCCCGACGGGGTTGCCTGGGATTACCTGGAGATCAACAACGCTGCCGAAAAACTCAAGAAAGGGCTGGATGCGGTATGTTTTGGAACCCTCGCCCAGCGCTCCGACCAGTCACGCCGCGTTATCCAAGGCTATCTCAAAGGACTGGATAAAAAGACCCTGAAAATTTTTGACGTCAATTTACGGCTGCATTTTTATTCTGTTCCGATCATTGAAGAGTCACTGATGCTGGCGGATATTGTCAAGCTCAACGATGAAGAATCGGCTGTACTTGCAGAACTGTTCAATATCATTCCGGAGGAGAAAGATTTCCTGAAAACGCTGGTGCAGCGCTTTTCGCTTTCGATGGTCATCCTGACCAGAGGGAGCGCCGGCAGCCTGATCGTGACTGCCGACGAAATCTCAGAACAGCGGGGTTCGACAGTACGGGTGGTCGACACCGTAGGTGCCGGTGACTCCTTTACGGCTGCAGTTGCAATCGGTTATCTGCAGGGACTGCCGCTTGAGGAAATTCATCTGCGGGCCAGTGAACGCGCCGCCTATGTCTGCACCAAACGCGGTGCCATGGTTGCAGTACCGGACCACCTGAAAATGATCCCGGACCGCTAGCTGCATAGCTATCGGTGACAGGCACTGCTCGTGCTGTATCTTTTTGCCTCAACCGGGGACCGGGCTACAGGCCAAGATCCTCGTTTATCAGAACGACGGTAATCCTTCCCTTGGGAAACGATTTCTCGGTGATCGCCCAGCTGTTGCAGATCCTTCCGGGACTGCTGCAGTCGGCACATTCCGAAGTCGTAACGCAGGGTGTTTTACAGTCAAGCCGCATGGCGTTTGCGGGCGCGGCAAGATCTTTGATTCTCCACATCGCCGTCTCCAGGTCGGCAACAATCTTATTCCTGCCGACAAAGATCACGACCTTTTTCGGCCCGAAGGTAATTGCCCCGACACGGTTGCCGATCATATCAAGATTCACCAGCACCCCAGCCTCGGTCACCGCGTTTGTCCCCGACAGGTAGAGATCGACAAGCAACCCCTGACGTCTCAGTTCTATTTTTTCTTCAAGCTCAAGTCCCGGCGTGTTGGGCGAAATGATCTCGAGATTCTTGTTTTCAGCAAGACGCTCGAGCAGGCCGCTTGCCGCCAGAGTCATGGAGCCGCCGGAAGATACCGAGCGCGGCTTCACCGTGGGCAGCACGGTCTCGATGACATAGCGGGCTGCCTCTTTTGCCGTCCCGACGATCACCGCTTCGAAATTATTTTTTTTCAGGCGCTCCTGCAGCGCGCTCAGGCGAAGCCGCCAGTAGTTTTCAACGAAGTTTTCCATTCCGTCATTCCTCTCTCATTGCCTGTTACCTGCTTACCGGGTCCACACTTCCGGGGTAAAAGAGCCTGGGCTGCAATACTCTATGCGATATGGCTCAACAACAACGAGCCGGTAATTCGGGTCATCCGGACCCTCAAAGAGGGGTTCAAGCATATCATTCCAGAACGCGTGGCGTTCCTCTTTATCGTTGGTGATTCGGGCTCGCCCCTGGATCTGCAGGTAGGGTTTCATCTCCTGCAGGCTGGTTACCCCGCAGGTCAAATGCACGTTGGGATCCTTTTCAATGTGCTTTACTTTTCGTGACTCGGCAAAGGTAGCACATCTCATTGAAAAGTCGCCGCCGCCAACGGTTACGACATACCGCACCCAGGGATTACCCTGTTCCGTTATCGTTGCCAGTGCGGCCAGTTGCGGTTTGTGGACAATATCCAGAATTCGTTGCTGTAAATCCGACATTTAGCTAATCTCCCTTGTTGTCTGACGATTATCGCCTGCTCAGTGTTCACAAAGCAGAATCCGTGTACGAAATCTACGCTAAGCATTCTTTTGTCTTTAAACAGAAAAAACAGATGAAGAGAGTGTTTTTCGGTCGCGCACCGTTGTTTCTCCAACCGTATATGAATGCACTTGCGATGTCCCCTGTCATTTCTTATAGTGGAGCCCGTTGATAAAACACATTTCAACAGGCATCCACACCTCTAAAAAGGAGCTCCTTCCATGAATCCGGCATCAATCGCTTATGTCGTTGGTGCGTTATTTCTGGTTACCGGCGGGTCGATGATCCTGCCCGTCATCTGCTCCATCATCTATGGAGAAGATGACCTTTTTGCACTTTCGCTGTCGGCTGTCGTCATATTCCTGCTCGGCCTGCCGCTGCGCTGGTTTTTCAGGAAGAATAACGAACTGTCCATCAGAGACGGAATATTCATTGCCGTATTCAGCTGGGTGGTAATCTCCGCCCTGTCAACCCTGCCGTATCTGATTCATGGATCGATACCCTCTTTTACCGACGCCTTTTTCGAGATGATGTCCGGTTACACGACAACAGGTGCAACGATTCTGGGTGACATTGAAGCACTTCCCCACGGACTGCTCTTCTGGCGCAGCCAGACCCATCTGCTCGGAGGCATGGGCTTTCTGACCCTGACCATCATTTTTCTCCCCCACGGCATGGGAGGGGTACGAATATTCAGGGCGGAATCGAGTCCCGGTCAGGTGATAACCAGGGATAAATTTGTCGCCAGGAACAAGGATGCGATGATCTGGCTCTGGTCTATTTACATGGGTCTGAACATTCTCCAGACAGTACTCCTTGCCTTCGGAGGTATGGAGCTCTTTGATGCGCTCTGCACCGCCTTCGGTACGATCTCCACGTCCGGCTACTCTCCCAAAAATCTCAGTATCGGCCATTACAACAGCAGCTACATCGACTGGATCACGATCCTCTTCATGTTTCTGGGCGGCATGACATTTGTCCTGTTCTACCGGATGCTCAGAGGTGATTTCAGGGAGCTGCTGGTCAACACGGAACTGCGCTGGTATATCGCTTTCATGCTGCTGTTCTGCGGGGCGACGACGATCTCCCTGTGGCTCAGCGGCACCTATCCCGATTTCTGGAGTTCCCTGCGCTTCGGGACATTTCAGGTCACCTCGATACTTACCACGACCGGGTATACGACAGCAGATTACGAACTCTGGCCGCAGTCTGCGCAGATGTTTCTCTATGCGGTCTGCTTTATCGGGGCATGCGCCGGTTCGACCACGAGCGGGATCAAGGTCGTCCACTATACGATTATCTGCAAATACATGTACGCGGCGATCAAGAAGATTTTTATCCAGCCGATGGCTGTTGTCACGGTCCGGCTCAATGGTAAACCCGTTGACCGCTCGGTCATTGACCTGGCGCTCAGCTATTTCACCGTCAATATTTTTCTCGTCCTGATCGGAGGCTGCATCATGACGGTCTCAGACGATATGAACTACACGACTGCAATGAGCGCTGTCATCGCCACCCTGATGAATATCGGCCCGGGGTTTGACGGGGTGGGCCCCTCGCACAACTATGCCTTTATCTCAGACTTCGGCAAGTGGTTTCTGGCCTGGAACATGCTGGTCGGCAGGCTCGAGATGTTCTCCGCACTGGTCATCTTCTTTCCCGCCTTCTGGAAAAAGTAGTACCGGCGAGGGGCGGGGTCAGACAGAAAAGAGCTTTCTGACGTCGTTGAGCTGCAGGGAGTGGCAGATGACGATTACCCGGTCGTTATCCTTGATATGGGTATCTCCAATGGCGACCTGCCAGCCGCCTTCGCCCAATACCGCCCCGACAAGAATTTTTCCGCGATAGGCAGGATCAAGCTTGGAAAGCGGCTTTTTGGTGATCGGAGAGCCGGGTGCCGCTGCAAGCTCCACCACTTCAGTGTCAAATCCGTGCATATGGGCAACGGAGATCAACTCGTTTCTCCTGATATATTTGAGGATCGCACTGGCCGCCATGATCTTGCGGTTCAAGGCAATGTCGAGCCCTATGGTCGCAGCCAGCACCAGATAATCTTCCTTGTCGACCAGGGCAATGGTCTTTTCCGTACCGCCGTTCTGGCCGCCCCGTTTCTGCAGGATCATATTCTTGGCCAGCAGCGAACTCATTATATTGGTCTCGTTCTCCCCCGTTGCGGCGATGAAGGTGTCGACATCCTGGACCCCGGCCAGGGTCAGGATTTCAGATTGCGAACCGTCACCATGAAGCACTTCCACATGAGGTAATAAATGCGAGAGCTCCTCCGCCCGTTCCTCGTTCGTCTCGATCAGCTTTACCTCGACGGATCTCTGGAGCAGTTCGGCAATCCGCTGGCCAACCAGTCCGCCGCCAAGTATCATCACCCGCTGCCTGCGCCCTTCGGAGATACCGGCAATCTGCATCAGTGGCTGAAGATCGTCCTTGCCGACCATGACAAAGATCTGGTCGTGAGGAAGGATTTCCATGTTCCCGCTTGGGATGATTGTCGAGATACCCCGGGCGACGGCCACGACCCGAAAGGTAAACTCATTGAACTCCTCGGAGATATCGCGAAGCGTTCTGTGTGCCAGCGCAGAATCATCGCTGACCCGGGCGGCGAACAACTGCACCTGCTTCTGGGCGATGTCAATAATTTCATTGGCATTCCGCAGCCTGATCAACCTGACGATTTCCTGGGCGACAAGCTCTTCCGGATGAATGAGCAAGTCGATTTTTAAATCCTCGGAGCTGAGAATGGAGCCCTTCATCCCGAACTGCAGTGAGCGGACACGGGCTATCTTGTTGGGAATTCCAAACTTTTCAGCAATCTGTGCCGCCATCATGTTAATGGCATCGTTATCGGTTACGGCAATCACGGATGACATTTTCTCCGCAGCCGCCTCCTTCCAGCACTCGATGTCCATGGCGCCGCCTCTGATCACCCTGATATCAAGATTCTCATCGGCATGGCGCACGTCGGCCGATTCCGGTTCTATTGCGGTAACGACGTACTCTTCGTGCTGCAGACGTTTTGCCAGATAATAGCCGACCCCGCCAAGGCCGAGAATCAGTATCTGTTCTCTCTTGTTATTGCCGCCGAACATAGGCTTATCTCATCACCCCGCTGCTGCAGGGACTCGTGGTAGTATTAATCGTCAGGAGTAAATTGAGGTTTGTTGCACATTGAACAGATCAAATCCTGCTCTTCACGGTCAAATATGTATTCCCACCCTTCTTTTGTTATCAGATCAGCTTCTTCCCGTGCACAATATTCGCATACCCAGCGATCGCCATCTTTTGTCTCATAGAGATGCATCAGCTCAACACCCTCCGTTTTCCTTCAGCTTTTTCCCGGATCGTCACAGCTGACCCTGTTCAACCACTAGTCTGCAGTATGTTTTTGACGGTATTGCCGTCCACACTGCTGCCAAAATGTGCCATTATCGGTTTCATGGCCTGCATCTTATTCTTAAACACTGAAAAATCAATATTTTCCTGAATCCATTTCCGTATTTCTTCTTCACTGGCCTGCTTTGGCAGATAGCCTTCCAGTACCTCGATAAAATCCGAGGTACTCTGGCCGGAAACGGCGAGCAGCTCACGTTCTGATTTCAGCAGTTTTTTTATGATACCGATTACCTGATCATCATCTAACACTTTTTCAGGCTGGCGCTGGAACTCGCCGATGAGTATACGGACAGCACTGGTTCGAGCACTCTCCCTGTTTTTAATCGCTACCTGTAACTCTGCACTTATTGATTGCTGCAACCCCATGCTGGAACCCTCTCTTTGATTATGATAGCCTCATACGTCTTCTGTAAAACCTGGCCTGCACTGCTTGTTCTTTTATCTCTCAAAAGAATAGAGCAGATTGACACCGTTGGAATCGATGGAGCTCTTGCTTTCCACCGAAAATCCTTTGCCGAAATCATACCGTATTCTAAAAGAACCCGCATTTTTATATAAATTGAAGTCATAGCTGAGGTAGAGATCATCCAGCAGTTGTTTTCCCACGACCAGGGAGGTATCGTCCGCTCCGCTTCCTTCAAGTTTCAAATCATCAACAGCAAAGAGGCCGCCGATATCGCCGAGTATTTTATTGCCCTGTTTCATGGTAATGGCGCTCAACGCAGCCCCGATGGCACCGCTTTCACTGCTGCTTGCCGAAGACACTGACGTACCGACAACGATATAGGCGATAATATCGGCCTCATCCATCGGGGGGATGGAGAACAGTTCCATCTCATAATCGTCGACACTGCCAAGAACATTGACCCCGACAACAATATCGTCTTTCCCGAATTCCGTTGCCTGGATCGTCCTTCTGGCACTCACATCGAGCCCCGGGTTGTCGACAGGGCCGCCGCCGAAGAGGATAGTGCCCCGGGTTATCTCCAGCTTGCGTTCATAGAAGGAGAACTCACCGTTTTCAAGATAGAGTTCCCCGGCTCCGGCCAGGGAACCGCTTCTGCCCTCGGCCAGCTCAAGGGACCCCCTCAGGCGACCGGAAAGCCCATAGCCGTCGACCACCACATTATCACCGAGAACAATTTTGACCACCAGTTTAAAAGGCCAGGGGGCGGCGTCTTCCTCCTGGACAATAATGACGTCATCGGATTCCGATACCGAGCCACTCATTTCTTCCGGTTGAATCAGAGCCTCCGGAACAGCAAGCATGCCGGAAAGACGTCCTCCTGCCGAACCGAGTTCCAGCAGCAGGTCGGAATCGGCAATGATGTGCAACTCTTTCTGGTTGATCAGTGTTACCTTGTCCCCGGTCACCCTGAAATTCCCCAACCAGCCGTCAGCGTCGAAGGTAAACGCTCCGGCGGCTTTTGCCTTTCCCGCTCCAGAGACCGCCTCCAGGGTAACAGAAACCGATTCGTCTGTCCCACTGAGCGATCCGCTGATCTGTTTGGGGGTAATGTTCAGCTGGGGGATGTGGATCTCACCATCGACAAGGTCGATATCCCCGGAGAAGCGCGGTTCAGCGATTGTACCGGCGAGGACAAGGTCGGCAGACAGACGTCCGCTCGGCTGCAGGTAGTCATCGGTCAAGATACTCAAGGGAGCCAGGTCGTTGATGGTCGCCTGCAGGCTGCCGTTGACCGAAAGATCGGCAAACGGGCCGGTGAGGGCACCAACACCCCTGATACCGAGATTCCCGCTGAAAATGCTGCCGTCAACAAAGCGTGAGGAGAGTTTTGCCGCCAGCAGCCTGTCTTTGATGCTCATGGTGACAACCGTATCAAACCATTTCATTTCCTCGTAATAGGCAGTTTGGCCGGCGTCGAGAACCAGTTCTTCCGAGACAAATTCCGCCGTCAGGGAAGAGATAAACAAACCTTCTCCAGCGGCCGCAGCTGAACCATGTGCTTTTCCACTGAGCATGGCAGCCATCCCCGATCCTCTCCTCAACAGGGCACCATCAATCTCCAGGTCACGAACCGCAACGGACCACGATGAAGGATCACGCCATGCCCCTTCAAGGCAAAAACCGGATATCCTCGGAGGCAAGGCAGAATTCCCTGATATCTGCCGATTGCTTTGACAACTGGACAGTGGGGACACCACTGCTGCGTAAAACGCCAACCTGGAGATGCTCGGCGCGGAGCGCTGTAATCTGTCCTTTCCAGACATTATCAGCGTCAAGGACGCCAGCAGTTGATACGCTGAGCGCACCGTGATCAGAATCAATCACCATTGACAGCTGGTGCTGTTCTCTTGAGCCGGTAATCTCGACGCCTGCATGCCGGACCGGTGTTCCTGCTATTGTGAGCCGCTCCGCCGTGACGGAGGCGTCAGCGACACCCTCGTGAGCAGTTGAAACCTTGATGTCTGCAGCAATCGTTCCTGCTGAATAATCCCTGTATGAAAGATTTTCAGCGTCGATCACCATGACCACCTCAGGATACGCCTTTGTTCCGGTGACGTTGCCGCGGGCACTCACCGCCCCGCCAAGAGACGGGAGCAGCCTGGTGAGCTCAGAACCTTCCAGCAAAAACGAGAGGGCCAGCGTATCTGCTATGCTGCCGTGAACCTCGAGATGATTTTTGCCATTCTTGAACAGCAGGTTATGTATCCCGATGTCTCCATCCCTGTAGTCAATTGCCCCGCCACCCGACACTTCGTAGCCGCCCAGCAAACCGGAGACATTTTTTAAGTCAATATCCAGGTCAAGACGTTCTTCTGACAAAACCCCGTTACTGCTGATCTCTGCATTTATCGATCCTACGACTGACGGTTCGATCACTGAGGGAGAGAATGACGTCACCAGGGCCCGCGCATCCCAGCTGAGTGCTTCCTGCCACTGGAGCCTGCCCGTAAGATCAATGTGCCCCTCCCCCAGCGAGAAATCTGAAGAGACAACGGTCAGCCCGGACTCGCTGCCCTCAAGGGTCAATCTGCCAAGGATTTTCTCGTTCAACCCGGCAATTGTTCCGACGAAATGTGCCACCTCGAGATGATAGCCAAGGCCGACGCCCGCGCCGCCGTCCGCCCCCGCCGCCGGGCCCATCTCTCCCTGGGTCCTGATCTCCGCGCTCACCGACCCATCAAGCGACGGTTCAACCACGGAGGGAGAGACCGACGTCACCAGGGCCCGTGCCTCCCAGCTGAGTGCTTCCTGCCACTGGAGCCTGCCGGTAAGGTCAATGTGCCCCTCCCCCAGCGAGAAATCTGAAGAGACAATGGTCAACCCGGACTCGCTGCCCTCAAGAATCAGCCCGCCAAGGACGTTCTCGTTCAACCCGGCAATTGTTCCGACGAAATGTGCCACCTCGAGATGATAGCCAAGGCCGGCACCCGCGCCGCCGTCCGCCCCCGCCGCCGGGCCCATCTCTCCCTGGGTCCTGATCTCCGCGCTCACCGACCCATCAAGCGACGGTTCAACAACCCCGGGAGACAATGACGTCACCAGGGCCCGTGCATCCCAGCTGAGTACTTCCTGCCACTGGAGCCTGCCGGTAAGGTCAATGTGTCCCTCTCCCAGCGAGAAATCTGAAGAGACAATGGTCAGCCCGGACTCGCTGCCCTCAAGGATCAACCCGCCAAGGACATCCTCGTTCAACCCGGCAATCGTTCCGATAAAATCAGCCACCTCGAGATGATAGCCAAGGCCGTCGTCATAACTGCCATCAGCGCGTGCCGTCAGGGACACCTGCCCGGTGATTTGGGGGTTGAAGGCTGACAGCTCGAAATCATCTGTTTTGACAAGAACATCAAAGAGGAGCTCTTTGCTCCAGTCCACCTGCGCCGAGACGGTGGCTCTGTTTCGGCCGATATCCACTGGTGACGGTTCAATGGATACGCTTGACGGGGAGCCGGAAAACAACAGCTCAAAAGCCGGCTTGATGTGTCCGCCCGGGTCGACGGCAGCTTTGATTCGGCCGCTGTATCTGTCCAGGGTACCGGCTGCCTCGGCTTCCACAGCAACCGTAAGCGATGGCAAGTCAGCAGAGAGCAATCGCGGGTCCAGACCGTCCATGTCTGCACGCAGCTGCCAGGAAAACGCCCTGAAAGTATCAGTAATGGTGCCTTCCAGGTTCACCTGAAACGGGTCTGAAACTGACAGCTCAAATCCTGGATTTTCAACTGTTCCGGAGAGCACTGCACTGCCGTTCAGGGGCGCGTAGTTTGCCGGCCGGACCTGCCATTTCCCCTGGAGTGCAAGGGGCCAGCTGCCGGTAAACGTCACGGTGCCCTCCAGCGTCGTGTCAATTTCCGGACTCCTGAGCAGCAACTCGTCAACGATCAGCTGATTGCCATTCGTCTCTGCCCGCAGCAGCAGTTGATTGATGACAAACAGCGGCGCAGGGGAGCCGGTATTCCTGACAACTCCGCCATCAACAACAAGCCTGCCCAGCCTTACGGAGAGTGGAAAAATAACGGGGGGCGGATCAAACGCCGGGCGTGTTTGATCCGGCTGCCCCTTATCTGATTGCTGGACATCGATTTCAAGCTTTTCCACTTCCATGGCGGAAACATGAAATTCCCCCCGGAAAAGATCGCTCAACTGCCAGTCGACAGCTAGTTTTCCAATCGAAACATCGGCGGCGCTATTGCGGACGATCAATCCAGAGACCCACCAGCCCCCGGCAAGACGCCCCCCCGAGTCTTCTACGCTGACCGCTCCTTTGCTGAATTGACTGACAGCGCTCAGCACCAGGCTGAACCCCTGGCTGCTGAAAAGAATGAAACAGACCGTGCCGGCAAGAGCAGCAGATAGAATGCTCAGGAGGAGCAGCCCCCTTTTCATCAGAGATCAGCCCCCACCGTCAGGTAAAAATACTGCGAGCTGCCATCGTCGGAGAGCGGGTAGGCAATTTCCACGCTCACTTGTCCAAACGGCAGCGCCAGACCGACCCCTGCGCCGAATCCATGCGCCAGGTCTACGGAAATATCGTCCATGGCATTGCCGACATCGTAAAACAGTGATGCCCGCCAGAGTTCCGTGATTTTCCTCTCTACCTCAACGCTTCCGGTCAACAGGAAGGTACCGCCGATCACGGTGCCCGACCCATCCTCCGGTCCGAGTGTTTTATAGCGATAGCCCCGCACGCTGTTGGCACCCCCGGCATAGAATCGCAGTGAGGGCGGGATACTGTCAATTGAGTCGACAAGTATCCCACCGATGCTTCCCCGTCCTATAAGCCGCCATTTGTCAAGGGGACTGAGAATAAGTTTGCCGTCCCCGCGCACTTTCAGGAAGGTCGCATCGGACACCACCTCATCACTGCCGCCGGTAAGAAAGACGGATGCCCGCAAGCCGTTCTTTGTGTTGACAATGTCGTCGGCGAGTGCCCAGGAGACCTGTACCTGGGGCAGCAAGAGAAGACTGTGCCCCTTTGTATCGCCTACCCGGTAATCCTCATCCCTCAACTCGGCTGAATACGCATAACGAAATTTGGGTGTTTTGTATTCATAGGCAGTGGAGAACGAGTAGAGTTTCGTGGTTGTGTCATCCCATTTCTGCTGATCGGCCAGCCCGTTAAGAACAATGCTGTTGTAGCGGGGATCAGCCGTCGGGATGGTATAACCGACAAGAAAGTGTTTCTCCAGTTCTCCAACCAGGGCCCTTATATTGGCACGGTGACCGTACTGGTTGAAGAGCTTGTTCTCCCATTCAAAAAGGGCATGGGCGCCGGTATCTGTGGCATAGCCGACGCCGAAACTATAGCGGTTATAGTTCTCGAGCGGCTCGACCCGGATAAAGACCGGGACCTTGAGCCCTTCTGGGTTATCTGTCTCACTCTCGATTACAACACTCTTGAAAAAACCGGTCTTGTAGAGATCACGCTGCAGATTGAACAATTTCTTGCGGCTGAAACTGTCGCCCTCATGATATGAGAGGTAACGACGCAGCAGGCTATCGCTGATAATCTCCTGCTCGCTGCTGGTCCGTCCGAATTGATAGCGCACTCCGCAGTCCAAGCGCAGCTCTATTTCGGCTTCATTCTGTTCACGATAGATGCGCACCTCGCGGGTCTTGTAGGCGGCGTCAAGATAACCGAGGGCACGCGCCTGCCTGAGCAGGTTCTTTTTGCCCTCTTCATAGAGCGGCTGCCTGAGAATGTCGCCCTCTTTGATGGAAAAAAATGACTGGACATCCCCCAGCTCTTCAACCCCGCATTCCGCTGGTGTCAGGGCGAGGGAAAATGTTCTGAGTCGAACCGGCTCACCGGGGCTGATCTCGTAGCGCGCCAGCCAGGTTTCATCCTGTTTTTCAAGACTGGACCTGACTGTTGAAGAATAGTATCCGTACGGCAGCAGCGCCCCGGTAATATCCTTTTCTGCAAGCTGGTGGAGTCGACGAATCTCGCTTTCCGTCAACTCACTGTCTTTGCTGTAGATATTTATACGCAGGCGGGCCATGACATTCCGGTATACTCTGCCCTTGACCCCAGTCACATCAATGGCAAGCCTGGTCTCGCACCAGCCGGTTCCTGAGACAAAAACAACAAGGAGAATACAAAAAATTACGGTTCGAGAAAGCAAGGATAATGTACTATAGAATGAAATTGGTTTATATGTGCTGACTGTTATAGGGAATAGAGCGTTTAAATACCGCAACCAAGGTATCCCATCACTATAGTCTGTTCCACTGATGAACCCCAACAAAATCACGACGGCAACCGTAAAAAAAATTGTCAATGGCGGTTACGGACTGTGTCGTGCCGAAAACGGCAAGACAATCCTGGTTCGCCACTGTTTGCCGGGTGAAACCGTTAAGATCCGGATTGTTGAGCAGCAAAAAAATGTCGATTACGGAGTCGCTGAAACCATCCTGGTTCCCCACGCCAGCAGAATCGCTGCCCCCTGCCCCTACTATCCCGGCTGTGGCGGGTGCGACCTGCAGCATGCGGGCTACCGGGAGCAGTGTTCTCTCAAACAGGACATACTCAGCGATCTTTTTGACAGAAACCAGTCAACATCGGTACAGGAGCTCAAGCCGTTAATCGGTGCTGTCCTGCCATCGCCGCTTGAGCTTGGCTACCGGCAAAGAATACGCCTGCATGTCGGCGAAAACGGTATTGGCTTCAATCGTTTCAGATCGCGCGATATTGTCCCGATAGATCATTGCCTGCTGGCACCGGAAACGATCAACTCAGCGCTTGAAATGGTTCCGCAGATGGCTGCGTTTCGCAGCCTTTCAGCAATAACGGAAACAATCGACATACTCTTGAACCCTGAGGATTCCAGCCTCTGCCTGCTGTTCAATGTAAACCGAAAACCGCGCCCCGCCGACCGGCAGGCAGCTCGTGCCCTGGCCGGGGGATACAGAGCCGGTACCCGGGTATTTCTCGAGGGCCGTCACTTTTCCACGGAAGGGCCGTTCGTCCCGGAACCTGAGAAGAGCAATCGCTTGCTGAGCATGACCATCCCAGGCGAAAATCCCCTGACACTCTTCTGGGAAGCAGGCGGCTTCTGCCAGGTAAACACCGGCCAAAATTACAACCTGATCAGCCTTGTCCTCGAATGCTGCGAGCCGTCACCTGCAGACAGGCTGCTTGATCTCTACTGCGGGATGGGAAACTTCGCCCTTCCCCTGGCAAAAAAAGCCGGCTGGGTCCATGCTGTCGAAAGCCAGGGGGCGGCGATCAGGAGCGGGCGCTACAACAGCGATTTCAACGGGCTGTCCAATATACGGTTTGAAAAATCAGACGTGGCGGAAGCCTGCAGAAAACTGGTCGGGTCAGCAGAACGCTTTGATACCATCGTCTGTGACCCTCCCCGGCAGGGCATGAGCGACATGGCACCGTTGCTTGCCCGCCTGTGCAGGAAGAGGGTTGTCTATGTTTCCTGTGACCCCGCCACACTCTGCCGGGACCTGGCCTCACTGCAGGAGCAGGGATTCACCGTAGAAAAAATCCAGCCGCTGGACATGTTTCCCCAGACGCATCACATAGAAACAGTAACGGTTCTGGAAAAAAACAGCCCTTGAGACCATTTTTCAGCAATCAGCAAACGCTTTCAGCTGATGTTCTTATTCATGCTCCCCGTCTGATAGCCCTCAAGATCGAGGGCCACATAGAGGTAACCGCACGATTTGAGCTTTTTAACCAGCTTTTTTCGCAGGGTAGGTGAGACAACCGCTGCAAGCTGTTCAACTGGAACCTCAACCCGGGCAATATCCCCATGGCTGCGGACCCGCGAGCCGTGCAGCCGCAGATCAACGAGGACCTTTTCGGCCTGCGCGATGCGCTCCAGCTCCGGATCGGTTATCGGGATGCCATAGGGCAGACGGGAGAGCAGACAGGCATTCGACGGTTTGTTCCAGACCTCAAGCCCCAGGATTTTTGCCATTTCACGAATCTGCTTTTTACCAATCCCCAGGGCAAGGTAGGGACTGACAACAGATAATTCCTCCAGCGCCCGCAGGCCTGGCCGATAATCGTTCAGGTCATCCCTGTTGGAGCCCTCGATGATGGTCTCTATACCGTGCGCGCCGGCTTCTGCAAGGAGAGCCCCAAAGAGATTTTTCTTGCACAGGTAGCAGCGATCCGGTGGATTATGAACCATTGCCTCAGGCGTGGGAAGATCAATAATGGTATGGGAAATCAGGTGTTGCCGGGCAAATGACGCAGCCTCTTCCATTTCCCAGCGGGGAATATAGGGGGTTCTTATGGTAATGGCGAGAACCTTGTCGTTTAAGGCCTGATGGGCTGCATAGAGGAGCAGACTGCTGTCAACCCCCCCTGAGAAGGCAACCACGGCCTGCTCCAGTTTCTGCAGATAATCGAGCAAGCCATCATAGATCCGGTCATGTCCCATCCGTTTTTCCACCAGGTTAAATTACGATCAGCTCATACGTTCGTTGTACCCACTACTATAAACAGTCATCATCAAGATGGTGCATCTTTTTTTATCTCGGTAATTACCTATACTGTCCCCCGAATAAAGCCTTGAAAAGCATTGACAATGCAGAAGAATATCGGTAAACGGTTAGCTTGTTGCGCCCGTTATGATTACAGTGAGAAAGCGGCATCATGCCGCTTTTTTTATTGCAGCCTGGAAAGACGGCGCATCACCGACAACCATCGACATCAGGACGGAAGAATAATGGGTAACGACAACCAGCTTCTCAGGCAGCGCCGCGAGAAAGCAAACTCACTCGCCGAGCTCGGCGTCAATCTCTACAGCAACAGTTTCAAGCCGCAGGACACGATTGCCGATCTTCTCCCGAAGGAGAGCCTGCTCGAGCCCCAGCAGACAGAAGAAGGCGGGCAGCTCTACTCGATTGCCGGCAGGATAATGGCCATGCGAAAGTTCGGCAAAGCCGCCTTTTTCACCATTGCCGACAGCAGCGGCATGCTGCAGGTCTATATCCGCAAAGACACCATCGGTGACGATCAATTCGCTATCTTCACGAAATGGGACCTCGGAGATATCGTCGGGGCTGAGGGGCAGCTGTTCAAGACCAAGACCGGAGAGCTTTCCATTCACGCCCGTTCGATTACGATGATATCAAAAGCGCTTCGCCCGCTGCCGGATAAATGGCACGGCCTCACCGATGTTGAGACCAGATATCGGCAACGCTACGTCGATCTTATCGTTACCCCGGAAAGCAGGGAGACCTTTCGCAAGCGTGTGGAAATCATCAGGCTGATCCGCAATTTTCTCAGCGATCGTGGCTTCATGGAGGTCGAGACCCCGATGATGCAGCCAGTCCCGGGTGGCGCCACCGCCAAACCGTTCAAGACGCACCACAACGCCCTGGGCATGGACCTTTACCTGAGAATCGCACCGGAACTTTATCTCAAACGGCTCCTGGTCGGCGGCTTTGAACGGGTATTTGAAATCAACCGCAACTTCCGCAACGAAGGACTTTCGACCCGCCACAATCCAGAGTTCACCATGCTGGAATTTTACCAGGCATATGCAACCTATGAAGACATGATGGATTTGACCGAAGAGATGATCTCGTCGATCTGCCTGGCGATTCATGGCTCGCTCGAGATCACCTATCAGGGAACAAAGGTGAACCTCGCTCCACCCTGGAAGCGTTTCACCATGGAAGAGGCTCTCGTTGAAATTGGCGAGGTAGACCCCGCAGTCCTTGCCGACGATGACAAGGTCTTTGCCCTGGTCAGCCAGAAAGGCATCACGCTCGAGAAACAGGCGGGTATCGGCAAGGCCAAGACAGAACTGTTTGAACTGCTCGTGGAAGATAAGCTGGTAGACCCGACCTTTATCACCTCTTACCCGACCGAAGTCTCGCCGCTTGCCCGGCGCAACGAGGAAAATCCGAGCGTTACCGACCGCTTTGAGCTCTTCATCACCGGCCGGGAACTGGCAAACGCCTTCAGTGAACTCAACGATCCGGTCGACCAGAAGAAGCGCTTTGAAAAACAGATAGCCGAGCGGGGCAGCGACGATGAGATTCACCCGGTGCTCGACAACGATTACGTCAGGGCCCTGGAGTACGGCATGCCCTCCGCCGCAGGCGAGGGCATAGGAATCGATCGGCTGGTCATGCTGCTTACCGATTCATCTTCGATCAGGGATGTCATCCTTTTTCCGCAGATGAAAGCAGAAAGCAGCGATATTACAACCGCTGACGATAAAGAGAAGGACAACTAGCCGGTAAGCCCCTATGTTCGAATGGTTCATCAGCCTGAGATACCTGCGCGCCAAGCATCGCCAGGGATTTATCTCGCTGATATCACTGATCTCTGTTGCCGGGATTACCGTCGGAGTCATCGCCCTGATCGTCGTACTCTCGGTCTATGCCGGCTTCACCGATGGCCTCAGGGACCAGATTCTCGGGATTAATTCGCACATCATCGTCCAGCGGTCCAGCGGCGCTATCGATGACTACCGGCTGATGCGGGAGCGGACGCTCGGCGTGCCCGGTGTCACCGGTGCAACTCCGTATCTTTACGCCCAGACACTGATAAGCGGCGCAACAGGCGGCTCCGGCGTCATACTTAGGGGAATCGATCCGGCGACGGCGCCCGGGGTCATCAGTCTCGGCGAGCAGATGATCGCCGGTGCCCTGGCCGACCTGACCAATCAGCCGGACAGCCGCATACCGGGGATCATTCTCGGCAACCAGCTCGCCGGTGATCTCCGGGTCGGGCAAGGCAGCAGGGTACGGCTTATTTCCCCCTCCGGTCCGCTGACCCCAATGGGTGTCATACCCAAGATCAAGACAGCCCAGGTCGTCGGCATTTTTGAATCGGGAATGTATGAGTACGACTCATCGCTTGCCTTCATGTCGCTGCCAGCCGTACAGGAATTTCTGGAGACCGGTGATATTGCCCACGGCATAGAGGTAACGGTTGACAAGAAGGACCTCAACAAAGCCGACGAGGTCGCCCGGGCAATCAGTGCCAGACTGGGCCCGGATATCATTACCAGGGATTGGATGGCCATGAACCGCAACCTGTTCGCCGCCTTCAAACTTGAAAAAATCGGTATGTTTATCTGTGTGGCCCTCATTATCCTGGTTGCCGCGCTGAACATCATCAGCGCCCTGATCATGGTTGTCATGGAGAAAGGGAGGGATATTGCCATCCTGAAGTCCATGGGGGCAACCTCGCGATCAATCATGAAGATATTCTTCCTGCAGGGGCTTGTCATCTCGCTGACCGGCACCGTTCTTGGCGTGCTGGGAGGGCTGGGGCTCTGTGAACTGCTCTCCCGCTACCAGTTTATCGAGCTGCCGTCCAACGTCTACCCGATGACAACCCTTCCCATCAAGGTATTGCCGCTTGACATCGTTATAATCGCCGGCTGCTCGATCATCATCAGCCTGTCGGCAACGCTCTATCCCTCCTGGAAAGCATCCAAGGTAAAACCGGCCGAGGTGCTGTCATGAGCGCACCTCTGTTCGAGGCTGTCGGGATCTGCAAAACCTATCGCACCGGCCTGAAAGATCTCCCGGTCTTGAAGGATATAAACCTTGCCATAGAAGCCGGCGAGATGGCAGCGATCACCGGCGCATCCGGTTCCGGGAAGACAACCCTTCTGCAGATCCTCGGCACGCTCGCCTCACCAACGAGCGGCCAGCTGCTCTTTAAAAACAAGAGGCTGCTGAGCAGGAGCGAAAAGGAACTCGCCTGGTTCAGAAATGTTTCACTCGGGTTTATTTTTCAGTTTCATCATCTGCTTCCGGAGTTCAGCGCCCTGGAAAATGTCATGATGCCCGCCCTGATAAGCGGCAAAACAAAACAGCAGACCCAGCCGGCCGCCCGTGAGCTGCTGGCGGCGGTCGAACTTGACCAGCGCGAAGATCATCGGGTCAGCGAACTTTCCGGCGGTGAACAGCAGCGCACGGCCCTGGCCCGCGCCCTGATTATGAAACCCGAGCTGCTGCTGGCCGATGAGCCGACAGGAAACCTCGACAGCCGCGCAGGCAGGCTTGTCTTCGAACTGCTGCAGAATCTCTGCCGGGAGCGGGCCCTTTCCGTGCTGATGGTAACCCACAACATGGAACTTGCTGCAAAAATGGATCGCATACTGACCCTGCAGGATGGCCTTCTTCGAGAAAACAGAGGATAAATGACTCAAGAGATCAACAGAACAGGCCGGCAGGCCGACGACTTTGAACTGACGAGCCTGACCAACCGGCAGGTGAGACTGATTGACTTAAAAGGCGCCTGGGTCTGGATGGTTTTTCACCGTCACCTTGGTTGACTGCCCTGCCAGGATCACCTGTCACAGGTGTGGCAGCACCAGGAATCACTGGACCGGCTGAGGGTTACGGTTCTGCCAATCAGCTTTCAGCACCCCCCGTCCTGTGCACTTCCTGCAGCATCTGGTCCGCCGCCGGTAGACTATTTTCTTGACCTCGATAAAACGCTCTATCACCATTACGGGATGTTCTCGGCCGGTTTCTGGGACATATGGGGCCCGTCCACCTGGATCGCCTACCTGAAACTGCTCGCCAGGGGCCAGAAACTCCGAAAATCTGAGGGTGATTTGGAACAAAGAGGCGGTGACGTCCTGATCGACCCTGGACGGCATCATCCGCCTCCATCGTATCGGCAGCGGACCCGGGGACAGACCAGACGTGGAGAGCGTGCTGGCAGTGATCAAAAACCATGACAATGTGTAGCAGCTTCTGCGCTGCAGGTCTGTGAACAGGGGTTCGATTATCTGATATGGAAGAGCGGCCGACAACTGAACGAGAGGAAGAGCAGGACATTCTCTTCGGGGTCATCAATCGTTTCATCGGTTACTTTACCCGCCAGGCAGTGCCCAACACGAGCAATGACATCACCAGCGAGTATCCCTTCGTCGCGATGGATACGCGCCAGGCCTATGAGCAGATACGACTGGCCCGTCATTACCTTCTGAAGAGCAGGCCACAACAGCTTCCGCTGAGATTTCTCGATATCGGCTGCGGCATCGGTAATATTCTGCTTCTCGCCGAACTGATGGATTTTGAGGTCTTCGGCATAGAAAAGGATACAGGCTCACTGTCGATCGCCTGCAGTCTCGTTGGAGAAGAATCCGTTGGCCGTGAGGATATCTGGAACTACACAAAAATAGGTGAATTTGACGTGGTCTATTATTTCAGACCCTTCTGTGAAAAAAAACGTCAGCTTCTCTTTGAACAGCGCATCGAAGACAGCCTGAAACCGGGAGCGATACTCATTGCGAACCGCAAGATGAGCAACAACATCAATGAAGATCACCGCTACCGAAGAGTGTCCGAGCGATGGCCTGTCTGGTACCGCAATCAGGAAGCCTGAGCTGTCAGCAGCAGCTCGGCAAACTCGACAAAGCCGCCTGAGCATCTCCTGTTGGTGATCCATTTCGGCGGAGAGTCAACCACGAAGTCAGCGACATTGGCAACCCCGATTGAATTCTCAAAACAGTGAAACATCGGAGAATCATTTGGGGAATCGCCAACATAACCAATTTTTTCATTGTCCCTTTCGATATCGATACCCAAAAGATCCCTCAGGCAGATCCGTGTCATCGACAGCTTGTCATAGGTGCCGAACCACCCGTTCACATGAATCGAGCTGATTTTTGCCGTTGCCCCGTTCTCCTCAAAAATCCGCACAATCTGTTTTATCTCCTCTTCTGGCAGAGGGTCGACATCTTCACGAAAATCAATTGCCAGATCAGCGATCCGATAATCCTGGTCGGAAGCAATACCGGCACCCGGGACTTCAGAGACGATCCGCGTTCGCAACAGCTCCAGCCGTTCTCTGTCTCTGCCCCGTTCCTGCTCATTTTTGGCAAAGCATTGGCGCATTTTCCGCCTGCACCGATCGTAGGAAAAATAAAAAGCGCCGTTTTCGCCGACAACCGCCGCTACCGGCCACATCCTGGCGATGTGATCGCACCAGCCCGCCGGTCTGCCGGTTACAGGGATAACCGCGATCCCGGCCTGCTCGACCCGCTCAATGGCGACAAGGCTTGCAGCCGGGAGCAGCCCGTTCTCCGTGAGCGTGTCATCGATATCGGTCAGGAGAACGATTATTTTTTTTAACCGCTCCAAGGACATGTGAGTGACGGGTTGCATAGGCTCAATCGATCAGGTAGAGAAATACAGCGGTTCCAGGCAGGCGTGCTCCGGGCAGGACTTCGCCGATACTGACCTGCATATTAAAACAGTTGAAATTATTTGCTATTAATAATGTTATGGATTAGCAAGTGATTTGGTAAAATCCAACTCAACCAAATTCAGGAACAGGCAGGCTATGGCAAACGTCTTCACCCTCGAGCAGATCAAATCCACATGTGAAAAATTGAATTTTACCGATGCAATTGAAGCCGGTTTCGCTGCCTATTCCCGGGGGGAGGTTATTGTACCTCCAGTCGGCGAACTTTCTTTTACGGCCCCCCCCGGAGATACCCATATAAAGTACGGCTGCATCAAAGGAGATGACAGTTTTGTCATTAAAATCGCCTCCGGATTCTACGACAACCCCAAACAGGGGCTGCCGTCCAATTCCGGGCTCATGCTTGTCTTTTCGCAGAAAACCGGAGTACTGCAGGCCATACTGCTTGACGAAGGGTACCTCACCGACGTCCGCACGGCCGTGGCTGGGTATATCGCCGCAAAATATCTTGCCCCTTCCAGGATCTCGGCAATTGGTGTATTCGGCACCGGAATCCAGGCAAGGATGCAGGTCACCTGTCTGAAGGAACTGACTGATTGTCGGCAGGTTATGGCCTGGGGACGCTCGGCTGCAAGCCTGCTTGCCTATAAAAAGGCGCTGGAAATTGAGGGGTTTGAGGTTGAAACAACCATGGAGGCAAGAGCGGTTGCCGGCACCTGCAACCTGCTGATAACAGCAACGCCGTCACAACAGCCGTTGCTCAATAAGAACATGATCCGGCCAGGGACCCACATTACCGCCATGGGTTCCGATACAGCTCTCAAGCAGGAACTGGACAGCAAAATTCTGCAAAAAGCTGATCTTGTCGTGGCTGACAGTATTGCCCAATGTCTTGAACGAGGTGAAATCGCAAGGGCACTCAGCGACAAGAGCATAACCAGGGACAAGGTTATCGAGCTCGGCACGATAATCAATGGTGCTGCTGTCGGCAGGTCATCCGATGAACAGATAACCGTTGCCGACCTGACCGGTGTTGCGGTCCAGGATATACAGATCGCCAAAGCGGTCTGCGGTGAGCTCATGCGAGCCTGACTGCAGCAGAAAAAAGAAGAAAAATACAAAACAGACAAAAGAAATGATCCGTTATAAAAGTACCAGAGGCGATGCTCCCCCTGCCGGTTTTGATGGAGCGATTCTCGATGGTTTTGCCCCTGACGGCGGTTTGTACGTACCGGATGCGATTCCCGCCTTCACGGGCGGTGATCTTGAAGAAATGGCAGGGCTTGACTACGCGGGGCTGGCGGAGCGGATAATCGGCGCATTCATCGATCCCGGAATCATGCCGGGAGCAGACCTCAGCCGCCTGCTCAAAGCGAGTTTTCAGCGGTTTGAATCAGCAGAAACGGCACCCGTGGTTCACCTCAGGCAGGACGATCTCTACATCCAGGAGCTTTTTCACGGCCCGACGCTGTCGTTTAAAGACATCGCCATGGGTTTTCTCATCAACTGCATGGACTATTTCCTGCAAAAACGAGGAGAAAGGCGCTCCCTTGTCCTGGCGACCACCGGGGACACCGGACCGGCAGCCGCCTATGCCTCGGCAGGCAAGGAAACGCTCGAGTGCTGGCCGCTGTATCCACACCAGATGATCTCCGAAGAGCAGGAGCGGCAGATGACCACCCTGGGCGCTGCAAACGTTCATCCGGTTGGTGTTATAAACTGCCGCAACGGCGGTGATGACCTCGATATCGTTGTGGCCAGACTTTTTGCCGATGTCAAAAGAAAAGAAGAGCTGAGACTGTCGAGCGTAAACTCGATCAACTGGTGCCGTATCATGGTCCAGACAATTCATTATTTCTTTGCTTACTTCAGGACAGCAGACAGGGTCGGTGAGGAAGTGATCTTTTCGGTACCGACCGGCGCTTTCGGCAACCTCTGCGCTGGTTTCATCGCCCGCTCGATGGGGCTTCCGGTCAAACAGTTTATCTGCGCAACCAACGCGAACGGCACCCTGCATCGCCTGTTCGGCAGCGGCATCTTGTCAAAACAGCAATTGAAGCAGACGGTTTCCTCGGCCATTGACATTGTTGTACCCTATAATTTCTGGCGTTTTCTCTACTTCAACTGCAATCAGAATCCTGACTCCGTGAAAACATACATGGCGCAATTTGAAGAAGAGGGGAAAATACAATTCCCGGCTGACCTCTGGAACAGGCTTCGCCACGGTTTTGTTTCGTATTCCATTTCAGATGGTGAAACACTTAAAACTATCGAAGCCATCTACCGGGGAGACGACCGTTACCTGCTCGACCCTCACGGAGCCGTGGCTCTGGCTGCTGCGCAAAGCTGGCGGCAAGAGACTTCAAGCACCGAGAAAATTGTCTGCCTGGCGACGGCACATCCCGCCAAGTTCCCGCAGGTGATCGGCAGGGCTCTTAAAACTGCCGGGGAGCTCCCGGAAGCAGCCCGGCACGCATCCCTTGAGCTGGCGAAAAAGGAGTTTCATCATCTGCGGATAGGCTCCTGTGAGATACTCGAGCAGGCACTGGCGACCGCAATCAGGCGACACATCGTGAAATAACGAAAGACCGGGAACTATCCCCGGCACAACAGCATGGCACACTACACTCTCCTGGACCAGTCCAGTCTTGAAGCGCTTCTTCGGGCCTATCCGCTTGGCCCGCCCCGTGACGTCAGACCGCTCGACGGCGGCAAGGCAAATTCCAGCTCTCTGTTTACCACCGACAGCGGCACCTATGTGGTCTCTGTTTGCGATGAAAAACGTCCTGAAGACCTGGAGCTTCTGACCCGTACCCTGGTGCACCTGGAAAATCATGGTATCGCCGCCACCCGCCTGGTCAGGACCACAGACGGCTTGTCCTTCATCGAATACGGCGGCAAGCCATTGTATGTAAAAGAATTCATAGAAGGCACAGTACCGGATTACCTCACACCCGGCATGGTCCGCCAGCTTGGAGCCGCCCTCGCCCGCCTGCACGCCGTTTCGCCGCCGCCGTATCTCCCTGAGGTTTTTTCCTATGGAATTGAATCATTCACCGAGATAACATCTGACACAGGACCATTTGCTTGCTGGCTGAAGGACAAGACGCAGCGTCTTTTCCAATGTCTCAACGAGGAATTGCCGAGGGGGTTGATCCATGGAGACCTTTTCCCCGACAACAGCGTCTTCCGGGCAGAGAACCTTGCCGCGATTCTTGATTTTGAAGAGGTGTGCTGCTATTACCTGATTTTTGATCTCGGCATGTGCGCTGCCGGCTGCTGTTGTCCCGACGGAACACTCTCCCTGCCGCTGACTGCCGCCCTGGTCGCTGGTTACCAGTCGCTTCGCCCGCTTGCAGACCTTGAGAAAGATCTCTTTAAGCTTCACCTTGAATATGGTGCCGTTGCTACCTCGTTCTGGAGATACCGGCAGTTTAACATCAGGTTTCCGGATCTTGGGAATAAATCGCTCTACCGGGAAATGAGTGAGCTGGCGGATCAGGTCGCCGGTATTTCCAACAAAACCTTCATCAGTGAGGTTTTTTAATGGGATCACGATATTTGCTGAGAAAGACCAAACCCTACAGTTCAGGGACTGAACTACGACTGGTATGATTGCTCTTACAAACCACACGCCCATTGGCGGAGGCGATGACCGGATTGTCTATCGACACCCGGCACTCCGGGACCGGTGCATCAAGATACCACGGATTGATTTCCGACGCGACTTCAGGCCAGCCGGTTTCAGCGAAACGCTCTACTGGCTCTCACGGGCTGGGCAGACAAAGTATTTCGACTTCAATTACGTTGATGTCGTCTATGCAGAAGCGCTTAAAAAAAGAGCCTCTCCCGAAGCATTTGCCCATATTCCCTATTGCTACGGATATGTCGACACTGACCTTGGCACCGGTGTTGTCTGGGATTATATCTGCAACCATGACGGCTCACCCTGCAGGTCCCTGAAAGACTTCCGCGATAATCCTGAGCTGCTGGGCGACAGAGAAAAAAAACTGATCTGGCAGGGACTTGAACCATTCTTTTCATGGCAGCTTGATCAGCTGATTTTGCTCAGAGAAATGGCCTACTCCAACACCCTTGTGCAGGAACAGCAGGACGGCAGGTTCAGGCTCTATCACATTGATGCGATCGGCTGTGCCGATCTCATTCCCCTGGCTGCTTACAGCAGAATCGTGGCAAAACTGCGGATTCAAAGCAAGGTCGGGCGATTCAGGAAACGGATGGTCAACTGGCTCGGAGACCCGGCAGGCAGTGCAGAAGAAAAGAAGGCTTATCCGGATTAATCGTACTCTTCAGATTTTGACAGGATAGAACCGGCGAAGCACATCGCTTCCAGATGCTGCCCTTCGGCCTTGTCGCCATTCCACCACGGCTGACAGACAGGCCGTCCATGGCCTGCTGTCAGTTGCGGACTTCCTGTCCGCAACCCTTCGGGCCTGATGTGGTGTCACGGCGGGCCTTCGCGATGCATCTTCCAGCAATGCCCTTCGCCTTGTCGGTCGCAGGTAATTACGCTTAATCCGGATGAGCCAAAAAGAACGGGTAGAACTATTTGTCGCTCTCCTGCAGCTCCGCTTCACTTTCCGCGGCCGGCGCGCTGCTGTCATCATCGGTAAACGGACCAAGTTTGTTGACGAGATGAAATGGCAGATTCAAGGTTCTGTACAACATGTCGATCGGCATCGTCACTATCTCTTTCAGGATTGAATTGCTCACTTCCGGGTTGTCGAGATCGCCGGCAATCTTCAGGGTTACCGAGGTATCCTCACTTTTCCCGGCAACCACATAGCCGACAATCGGAATTTTTCGGAGGTTCATTCCCGCCTGGCTCGTCAACTGGATGTCCATGTCGATCGTACGGTTGGACATGTCCATCCAGCCCTTCCCTGCCGCCTGAACGACAGGGGAGTCAACGTCAATCGATTCAAAGACCACCTTGTCGTCACTGTACTTCAGGCCGATAATGGCCGACTGAACCGGCAACCCTTTCATTTCATATTCGGGCATTGAAAAGGTAACCAGGGCCGGCAGCGTATTGAGCAAGGCCATCGTGTTGTTGAGGGTCTTCAGGTCTTTCATGACCGTATCCTCTATTTCAATAACCGCGGATATTTCATCATCGGCACCCATGCCGGCAAGCGCCAATGATCCCCCCTCGACATATGCTCCCTGAAGAAGAGCCTCCATGAAGGCATCGTTGAGGTTCTCACCGTTGACGAAATAAATCCCGCCAATCCGCTCGAGCTCAAGAAGCCCCTCTCCATGCCTCAATACCATCGAAAGTTCATTTCCCGCATAGTCGAGGCTGATGCTGTCGGCCACAGCCCTTGACCCCGGGGACAGGTAGAGATAGCTCTTTTCCGCATAGAGATTGAGTTTAAACCTGGCCTCTGCTTCATCTTCCTCAGCTTCGCTAAGAGCAGAGATATCTGCCATGAGTTCCCTGACTCCGGTGACATTGAAACCGACGTCCCGGGTTCTGATATCCAGAAAATCTTCAAAGTAATGTACCCTTACCGTGTCGTTAACCGTCGCCGACAAACCTCCCTGGCTCAGTTCTCCTTTGATCTCCAACCGGTCGCTGATCGTCCCTTCAGCAACGACCAGGGGGTACGGGGAACCGATATCGGCGGTGAAATCATAGGGCATATTGCCGTTCACTGATGATATGGAAACCCTGCCGGAACTGATTTTTAGCTTTCTAAGCAACTCTGAACGGTGGTGGATCTTTGCCAGATCGGCGAACTCAGCTGACCAGTTACGCTCGGCATCGCTCGTTATTTTCAAATCGAACTCTTTGAAATCGATAACAAAGGTGCCCTCTTTCTCCCCAACCTCAACCAGCGTCCGGTCTCCGACATCAATCTCTGTGGCAAGTCTATCGTGGGTGATGTCTATTTTAGACAGAAAGAGTGAACCCTCCCGCGTCACCATATTGAAATCCCCGGTGAAGCTGCTTGTAAAGAAATTCCCGTAACTGAAGCTGCCGGAGACAAAGGTCAGCAGGTTGTCAGCATACCTGTACTCCGAGGGATAAAGCGTCACCGGAACATTGCCGAGACTCCACTGTGCCGTTTCTTTCGCCGTAATGATCAATCCGTCAAGATAACGAATCCGAAACGGTACCTTTGGTTGTTCAAGTTTCAGGTCTTTGACATGATAGTTGAGCAGTTCGCAGTTAAAATCCGCCGTTTCCTTCTTGATCGAGAAAGATCCGGAAACCTCGGCAACAATATCCGGCAGCATTGCCAGCGATACCTTATGAATCCGTGCAGAAAGGTCGTCAAGATTTACCGGGGCAGTGAATGGACCGAGCCTGACAGCCGTCGAGTCAAGCTTCCAAGCGGATTCTCCAGCTTCCAGGACATTCCCTTCGGGCGAAACGTGATAACCAAGCATCGGTCTCAGGACTGAATTGTCCAGGCTGACTGTTGACGCTCCAAGGCTGAAGCTCAACTGATCAATCTCTATTTCAAGGTCCCAGATATCCCTGTCGGCGAGAACCTGGCCGCTGATGCTGGCCGCAAAGAGATCCTCCCGGCTGACCTCGATATGCTCGAGCAGCACCTCTGAGTCCTTCAGGGAGAAACGGCTGTTCTTGACACCAAACTCAGCGCCTTCGTAGGCAATTACGGCGTCGTCTATAGAGAAAGAGCCTTCCCCGCTGACTTCTTCAGTCTCAAGATTTATGGTCAGGAGCAAATCGGCTCTGGTCTCGCCTTTGACCTGCAGAAACGGCAGGTCAATTTCATAGTGACGAAGGAGATCGATAATCGTGGCATCCGCTGCTGTTTCAGCGTCAATATAAATACTCAGTATAGGATTGTCGGCGTCGTTGAAATTGATATCCAGATGGCTGGCGCCGGCGTCATGCCCGGAGAATACAGGATTGTGGGGTCTGATATCAAGCACGCCATTTTTAAAGAAGGCTCTCGGGTGATCATCATAAACAGGTTCGAGACCCGGCTCGAAACTATAGGAAACATCGTCAACCATGATTTCTGCCTCAAAGCTCTGGAAAAGGCTCATCGGCTCGCCAAACACGTATTCTCCCTGGAATGACAGCAGGTGATAGCGACTGGCTGACAGATAAGTGGTGATCCATTTCTGGATATTATCTTCCAGGCCGAAGAGGTCGACCAATGGTCTTATCTCGGAGATTATTCCTGCTTCAGCCCCCCGGAATGACGCACTTCTGCCATCTGAGGTGAAGCTCAGCTGGACGGGAAAGCTCTTTTCAATATCGGCAACAAACGCACCTGAGATTATCGCATCTCTTGTGTCAAGTTGCAGCGTTCCGGACAGGTCGAGGTCGAACCGGGTATCACTGACGGATTCGACAATGACACGCATCTGTCGGGGCTCCGTTACAATGGTGGCAACACATGTTGTCGTATCGGTGGCAAGATTCAACCGAAATGACGCATCCTGCTGGCGAAGCAGATCCAGCCTGAGCTGGTGGTCACCGAACTTTATTGATCCGACAGTAATTCTGGCAACAAACTTGGAAAAAACATGAGCAGTCCAGGCTGTTTGTGCAAAACGTTCCTGCGAAAACAATGGTGCCGTACCGGTGTTGTCTTCTCCAATAAAAAGCGTGTCAACCTGAAGCTCGAGCCTTTCATTCCAGACAAGATGGCTATCTGAGATTGTTACCGTGCCGATGATCAGTCGCTCTGCATCAATGCCGCGCTTGAGAAGATAAAAACCCGCCAGACTTGCAATACCTGCAAGAATAAGGACCCCGGCAACACACCACACAAAGACCTTTTTTATCTTGCTACCCGGTTGTCTGATCATCCGTCACTCATCCCAAAATGCTTTCTGCCGGAACGCCAATATCCATTCATATACACCCATACTGGTTTCCAGTAAAAGATAATTCTTTGTGAAGAAGACAGGAACAGCAAACCGGACGAATAACTCCTTCCATTGTTAGGTTTCATGCTTATTTTATTGGTGCGGATTCTCAAAAAACAGATGATTGCCGAGCCTGTTTTTCCGCGTGAGATATCCGGTCCATCGGTAAACAGAACAAACGCATGCACAGGCCAAAGGGGGAGGTACCTTAGTTGCCCATCGGGCGTTCTCCTGGACCAAAGACCACAGTAATCACCAGACCGTCGGTTGCAACATTTTGGAGAAGAAGTCCTGAAATATCGTTGGATGGCTTGAAACAACTGAAGATCAAGCAAAGGAGGAGATTATGGCTGTCAAGGTATTGATTAGAAGAACGTTCAAAGAAGGAACCCTGAAAGATGCGTCAGCTATGCTGATCAAGTCGCGTGCCAATGCCATTGCCCAGCAGGGGTATATCGCCTCTGAAACCCTGGTCGCCTACGACACCCCCAACACCATCATGGTGGTGTCCATGTGGCAGACAAAAGAAGACTGGGACAACTATAAAAAAAGTGAGGCCCGCAAGGAAAATGAAAGAAAATATGCCAAGATCATGGATGGGGTCACCGAGTACGAGGTATTCAAGCTCGGCATCTGATCCCCGGTGAAACAGATACCCCTCGCCCACCCTTCTGAAAGTGGCCGGTCGCACATGCTGTAAACCAGTGGTGCGGCCGACCTCGGCCGACAGATCACTGTCCCGCTTCCTTCCCGGTAGTCCTGCCGGAACAGAAACTACTCCGCCCTATCTTTTCCGTGATCTTTTCCATATTATACTGGCAAAATCAGGAAAAATTATTACAAGTGTGGAAGCGTATTCATCTGGTTATCCCACCTATTTTCTTGATACTCACTCGGAACGCTGGCAAAATCCGTTCCCTGACAGGAGGAAGCAATTATGACAGGTCTTGATTCCACTCCCGAATTTGTCTCAAATGTCTACAAAACCATGAACAGAAACCTGCAGGTCGTGCGCAGGCGGCTTGGCCGCCCCATGACGCTGGCGGACAAGGTGCTCCTCTCCCATCTCGACAATCCTGAAGAACAGGAAATGATCGCGGGCAAGAGCTACCTCAATGTGCGGCCGGACCGGGTTGTTCTCCAGGATGTGCTGGGGCAGTCGGCAATGCTCCAGTTCATGCAGACCGGCCGTAAAAAGGTTGCCGTTCCGACAACCATCCACTGTGATCACCTGATCGAGGCCCGTGTCGCGGGAAATCTTGACCTGCCGGCCTCGCTTGCGGAAAATAATGAAGTGTATGATTTTCTGAAAAGTGCCGCCGCCAAGTACGGGGCAGGCTTCTGGGCGCCGGGGGCCGGAATCATTCACCAGGTAAATCTTGAGAATTATGCATTTCCCGGAGCAGTAATACTGGGTACCGACTCTCACACCCCAAACGCCGGGGGTATCGGAGCCTGTGCCTGCGGTGTCGGCGGCGCCGACGCCATCGATGCGATGGCAGGATTGCCCTGGGAGGTTCTTTACCCGAAACACATTGGCGTTGTACTGACCGGTAAGCTCAGCGGCTGGACTGCTCCCAAGGATATCGTGCTTTACCTCGCCGGCGAACTGACCGTCTCCGGCGGAACCAATGCAATCATCGAGTATTTCGGGCCCGGCGCTGCGACCATCAGCTGTACCGGCAAGGCAACCATCACCAACATGGGGGCTGAACTGGGCGCCACCACCTCCATGTTCGAATTTGACGAAAACATAGCCAGCTACCTGAAAGCAACCGGCCGAAGTGAACTGGCCGACCTGGCACGACAGAATAAAGAGCTGCTCAGCCTCGATGAAGATGTCAGGAAAAATCCTGAGAAATACTACGACAGGGTCGTCGAGATAGACCTCTCCAGCCTGGAACCCTATGTCGTCGGACCGCACTCTCCGGACCGGGCCCGTCCGCTTTCCAGGCTTGCTGAAGAGGTTCGCGAAAGTGAGGAATTCCTCGATGATATCTCGACCTGTCTCATCGGCAGCTGTACAAATTCTTCATACGAGGACATGAGCAGAGCGGCAGACGTCGCCGAACAGGCAAAGGCCCACGGCATCACCTGCGCTGTTCCACTGCTGGTAACTCCTGGCTCAGAGCAGATCCGCGCAACCATCGAGCGTGATGGGCAGATGTCATCATTGAAAGAAATCGGCGGAACGGTGCTCGCCAATGCCTGCGGCCCCTGCATCGGACAGTGGAAAAGAGATATCGCCGTTTCCGGCAAGCCAAATACCATCGTCACCTCATATAACCGTAACTTCCCGCGTCGTAACGACGGCCAGCCAACAACGATGAACTTCATTACGAGTCCCGAGATCACCGTTGCCCTGTCACTCGCGGGACGCCTGTCTTTTAATCCGCTCACCGACACCCTGAAAGACTCGTCCGGCAACGATTTCAAGCTGAAGCCTCCGAAAACGGCTCCCGCCTTTCCGGAAAAAGGCTTTGACAAGGGGGATTCCCATTTCTACGAACCGCCTGAAGACGGCAGCGATATCGAACTGAAAGTCGCGCCGGACAGCCAGCGTCTGCAGCTCCTCAAACCGTGGCCAAAATGGGACGGCAAGGATATTGTCAACGCGCCTGTCCTGCTGAAGGCCAAGGGAAAATGTACCACCGACGCCATATCCCCGGCAGGACCATGGCTCAGGCTCAGAGGGCATCTGGACAAGTTCAGTGACAACATGTTCATGGGGGCAATCAACGCCTATACCGGGGAAGCCGGCAGGGGGTTGAACGTACTCACGAACGAGAGAGATATCGGATTTTCAGATATCGCCCGTGATTATAAAGCCAAAGGGGTCAAATGGGTCGTTGTCGGGGACGGGAACTACGGCGAGGGCAGCAGCCGTGAACATGCTGCACTTTCCCCGCGGCTGCTCGGGGCGGCAGCGGTGATCGTGCGCAGTTTTGCCAGGATTCACGAGTCAAACCTGAAAAAACAGGGGTTGCTTGCCTTTACGTTCGACAACCCCGATGATTACGACCTGATTCGGGAGGATGATCGGATCGATATTCCCGATCTTGCCGGACTGGCTCCAGGAAAACAGATGAAATGTATCGTTTCCCACGCTGACGGCAGCAAGGATACGCTGCTCCTCAATCACACCTATAATGAGGCCCAGGTGGAATGGTTCAAGGCAGGATCTGCCCTCAACCTGATTGCCTGAAAAAAAAACGTCTGTTCCGGTCACATACTGCCCGGAACAGACGTCGTCTGGTTTATTGCGGAACGGCCGGGCTCTGCAGATCAGGACATGTCCTGCAGGGTATCACCAAGCTTTTCCAGAAGCTCTTGCGTACTCGCCTGGCTGGCAGGCAGAATAGGCTGCCGTACATTCCTCCACCGTGTGTCATTTCTCTTTACCGCGAGGAGCCCTTTCATTGCAGGAATTGGTCCGTAGGCTTCAACTGTTTTACGAAATGTTACCATCTCGCTGTTAAGCGTTTCAAGGTCACCCTCTTTCGCCCCGACACCCACATCATACACCTGCCTGATCGCAGCGGGATTGACATTGCAGGTCGCAGAGATACATCCCATTCCGCCGGCCTCCAGGCCCGGTTTGAGAAAATGCTCGGAACCTGGGAAGACGGCTATGCCCGGTGCTGCCTCGATGACTGCCTTGGTATTTTCAAAATTTCCGGAACTGTCCTTGTAGGCGACAAAAACATCAGGGAAATCTTTGGCCAGACGTCCGGCGAGTGACGGCGTAAAGCCGATGCCTGCCATCGGTGGAATATGATACATGCAGATTTTGAATTCAGGCAAATTGACCGTCTCTATCAGCCTGGCAAAATAAGCATAGAGTCCGTCATCACTGGCATTTTTGTAAAAGAACGGCGGTAGGGTCATCACTGCCCTGCAGCCGAGTTTTATAGCGTGGCGGCAGAGCGTTACCGTATCTGCAAGATTGCAGAGACCGGTACCCGGCATCATGAGTGCCGGGTCTATCCCGTTTTCGGCGAGCAGGTCAACAGCCTCAATCCGCTCATCGACGGTCATGCTGAGCGCTTCTCCTGTCGTGCCAAAGGGTGAAATATAATGAATTCCATTCTCCAGCAGCCATTTGGCATGACTGACATACAGATCGGGAGCGAAACTCAGGTCGTCATTAAAGGGCGTCAATATCGGCGTCATCACGCCACTCATTTTTTGGGTATTCATAGTGTTCTTGTCCTTATGTGGGTTTTTTACTGATAACGATGACTCAGAGTGCTTTGTAGTAATAATTCAGGAGATAGGAAAGAAAAATCAACAATTCATCGCGGCAGAGGATTTTTTCAGGTCTCTATCAGGCAAACCGCGATGACACGCTGGAGGTCAGCACCATTCAGCCCCTGATCTTTTCATCCATCACATCAAGTATTTCAGCGAGCGACTCGGACATGGATCCGGCAAAATAGTCCTTGAAATTCATAGCGCTGCACCACTTCAATTTTTCGCAGGTGGCTGAGGCCATGACCGACGGCAGTTCCATTTCCGCATAGGTCTCGACAACGGCTTCCATTTCATGAGACATCCTCTCAGCATTAAGTACCCCTTTGGCCATCTGCAACCGTACTGTCTCGAGAAATGGATTTTTTTCCATTGTCCTGGCAATCGATTCCAGGACAAGCGCGTCCACCTTGTATCGATGCGTGCCGCTGAGCATCTCCATCAGCAGGGCCAGGAACCCTTTCATAAAAACAGAACGAAACATTTTAATCGCGGACGCCTGCCCAGCTGTTTTACCGACGCAGGTAATATCCATTTCATAGGGCTCCATGGCGGCCTTGAAGCGCTCGGCTCCACTCCCCGAGGCCAGGCAGGGTACTCGGTGCAGAAACGCCGGAACAGCGCCGAGCATTGCCACATCGGCAAAAGATGCTCCCCTGGCCTCGACCACATCGGCAGCCGCTTCCATGGTTTTGGGTGAAGCAGTATTGACATCCACGTAAAGGTGGTGCGGCTCCATGAAGCGGGCGGCCTGCTCGGCGACCGGCAGTGCAACGGAACCGGTAACAGAGGAAATGATGATTTCCGAGTCTCTGACCAGCTGTTCAATGCTTTTCTTGAAAACAGCTCCGGTTTCAGCCCCATGTTTAAAAATCACCTCGCTCTTCGCAGGGATCTCACAAAGCGAGTCAAAAAAACAAACCTGCTGCAGGCCGGACTCTTTCAGACCTTTCGTCAGGCCATAAGCGGCACCGCCGAAGCCAATGAACCCAATAGTCATGAATACATCCTGTTCAGAAGGGTGGGCACCACCGGGTCCTGACTAGGCATCTTTTTCGCTGGAACGCTTCGTCTCATTCTTGATGATATCAGCACACCTGATGTGGTTGAAAATGCCGCAATAACAGAACTCGGCCAGCTTTTTTGCCCCTTCTTCCGGTGTCAATTTATCCTTTTTCACCTGCCTCATGACATGATCGACAAATTTTGGAGGGATCATGTGATGGCCGCACATCGTCGTAATTGCAAGGGTCGTTTCGCCGGGAAGATTGTCCTTTTTGCCCCAGACTCCAAGAGAATAATTGATCGAGTGCGGCGTGACCCCAGCCTCTTTACATGCCGGTATGACTTCGGACAAAACGCCGGTGATGATTACCGACATGCCAAGATCCTTTTCCTTGATCTGTCTCAAAAACTCGACAACCTGTTCCTTCTTTGTAAAGATCCCGCGTATCCGGGACTTATCGGAGAGGTTATCTTTGATCTCTTCAATCGGATACCTGAGCTTCGGGCCTGTTTTCACATCCCCCCAGTTTTCCGAACCAACAGCTTCAGCAACGGCAATGAATTCGAGCGCTTTCGGTTTTATATTGACGTCATTGACGCCTTTTGTCTGGTACATGAACCAGACATAATCCGTCTTCTGAGATTCTATATCACCGGAACGATGTAATGAATGCGTCATTCTGTATCTCCTGAAATCAGTCTATGGATAACGGTTTTCCCAAACCCGGATTGACTTTACCGCGGTGGGGTCTGGGAATGCCAAGTTCGTCCAAATATTCGAGCGCCTCACAGTGCCCGTTCTCGTCGACACGGCTTATCAGTCCGACAGAGAATACGGTATCGATCTCCTTTTCTACCTTCAAGAGTGCCCTCAGGACATCTTTGGCTTTATCCTGCCCGCAGCGCCCTTCAATAATCACCGAGAGCAGCCGGTAGTCAAGGCACTCATCCACCAGTTTGCCAGTCCGGTAGTCAGGCATCAGTGCGGCGAGCGGTGATTCCTCCTGGGGGGCCAGCTTGAAACCCGCTTCGGCGCAGGCCATGGCGACTTTTTCGGCATCTCTGAGGTAAACTCCCATTCCGGGTCGCCCCATATCTATGGAAAACCCCACTTCTCCTTTTTTCACCCGTCCTGAGACATCGTTCGTTTTTACTTCTTCAGTGCCTCGACCAGTGACGCCGGTAACCCCGTGGTTCTCCACCGGGTCACTGATAACATGCTGAAACTGCTTATAAAAACCAACCAGTTCTTCGGCATAGATGGCGTCTTCCGGACAAACTTTCATCCGCAGGCAGACATAGCACTCGGTACAGAGTTCCGGAACGATGTGACATTTTTTGTTCTCAAAGAAAATGGCATCAACCGTGCAATACGTCTGACAGGTCCTGCAGCCGGTACATATTTCCTTGTCTATAGCTGGCATTTTTTTCCCTTCGTTTCTGGATTATTACAGTGAGCTGAACAAGATTGCGGTCAGCTGTATTCCTTCCCTCTACCTCTGTTACCACCGTGTAACCGTGTAAAGGGGTGACAGATTTCTCAGCAGCTCCTGGGAGCGATGAGGGTTGTATATCCCGCAGGCACATGGCTTGGCAAGAACCCAGCTGCCCTCCCAGGTGTCGATTTTTCCGGTCTTGACCTTGCGGACAACATCCTCGACCAGCTTTGGAGAGACCATGGCATGACCGCACATGGTTGTAAACTCCCGTATCTCCGGCGGCGGCAGGAGCGCTGTTGCTCCATGAATACCAAGTGACAGATTGATGGTATGGGGATTCAAGCCCACCTCGGCGGCTATTTCCCGCACCCGGTCGATCAAGCCGCTGACCACGATGGAGATTCCTTCATCTGCCTGCTTGAATTTCGTCAGCAATGTTTTTATCTTTTCGCGGCTGTTAAAGACGGTAAAGACGCGGCACCCTTCCTGGATGCTGTCCAGGACCTCATCGGGTGTGACACCGCTGTACATATTTTTTCTGAGCGTGGTGGCAATCATGTTGGCCGGGCCAACCTGGTAGACAATCTCGACAAGGCGGCGAACCTTCGGTGCGCTCCCTTTGTAATTGTACCCCCGCGCCGGATAGATAAAGACGGCATAATCCTTGTCCAGCGATTCAACCGCCCCTTCCCGATGCAAACTGTGTGTCATAGTCTTCCTCTACTCGGTAACTCTGCCGAGGCCCATATTGATTTTTGCATTTGGCCGCCAACCAAAGCCTTCTGCTTCGATGGACGCCAGTATTTCATCTGGAATTTTCAACCCGGGTTCGAGCAGGGTTGCCACATCCAGCGTAAAAACGGAGTCCAGTTCCGGAATTACCTGCTTGACCACGCGCAAAATTTCCGGCAGCCGCTCTTTTTTGACCTTCATTTCAATGATGGCACTGAGAACCCGCTCATCAAGCAGTTCCGGTTTCAAATCACCCGTTTGAGGGTCCAGTATCATGGAGTTTATCGGGTTGTTCGGCTCGATTTCATTGACGCCATTACGGGCCAGTGCACGGGTAATTTTCTGGATGTCCCGCAGTCCCATGCCAAGGGTGGGTCGACCTATTTCAATGGCAATGCCAACCTCTCCCGGGCCGCTGCGCATCGTCACATCGTTGGTTTTGGATTCCTCGGTTCCCCGCCCCTGGATTCCCGTTACCGCATGAGTTGAAGTCGGGTCGCTGAAATACTTGCGGAGCGCCCGGGGATATTCATAGACGTGAGGAGGTTCGCGGATCGCATCTACCGGGCAGATTTCACTACGCAGGCAGGTTCCGCATTCATAGCAGACATCCTGGTCGACGACACTCTTGCAGTCCTCGTAAGAAATGGCCCCCGCAGGACAATAGGGCTGGCAGCGCCCGCAACCGACACAGGCCTCTTTAAAAATAATCATCCGTTACACTCCCTGAGCTGACAAAATAGCCGCCCGCCGGCTATACTTGACACAACTTGGAGATCGTTTGGAAAACGTCTCCAAGCGAGGTTCAAGCAGCTCGTCCAATTCACTTTCAACGCTTTTGCCAATGGTCATCATCGTGTGCAGCTTTCCGCCATTGGAGATATTACCGATCAATGCTCCACCAACAATTTGGCCGTTGACCAGGAAAAGTTCCCGGTAGACATTTTTATCAGGTCTTGAATAGACCACCCGCTGCGCTCCGTCTACCGGTATGCCGATAACCGAGAGAGAGAGCCCATTGAGGTTCATGCAGTTGACCCGCGACAGGCAACCAAGTGCGGAACTGTCAGGCGCATACAGGTTTGCCGCAGCGAGTTTGCCCTGGACAACAGCCTGGGGCCACGTCCATGGGGTAAACAACCCGTCATTGACAATGGTAACCGCATCACCCGCTGCAAAGATGTTTTTATCCCGGGTCTGCAGGGACGTCGTCACCTCGAGGCGACCGTCCTGAAGCAAGCCTGAATCCTGCAGGTAGTCGACTTCGGGAAGCGAACCTGCGGCAATGAACAGCGTCCGGCAGGACAGCCACCTGCCGTTTGCCCTGACCGCACTGATGGCGCCTGCCTCAGAGGAAATATCCTCAACCGTGCTGCCCAGCAGCAGATTAATCTTTTTTGCCCGCAGATGCTTCTCTACATAGCATGATGCTTCCCGGGTCAGCGCCTGGGGAAGGAGTCGGTCCTCCTTTTCAATCAGCATTACGGAAAAGTCAAATCCAGCAAGATGGGCTGCTGTCTTGACACCAACCAGCCCGCCGCCGACGATCACGACCTGGGGATGAGCGGACAGCCAGTCTCGGGCGCTTCTTGCCACAGCCAGGCTGCGGATCGGAAATACCCCGTTGCTCTTGTCCTTCAGGCAGATGGAGGGAACGATCGGGCGTCCGCCTGAGGCAATCAGCAGTTTCTGATAGCAAAGGCTTGTCTTATTGCTCAGCAAAAGCGTTCTCTTGTCCCGATCAAGTGCCGTAACAGACAGTCCGCAGAGAACCTGCAGCTGCGGATCATCCTGCGGCCGCCAGAAAAAAAGGTGGTTCTCCGGCATGGATCGATTCATGAACTGGGGCAACAGCGTGCGGTAGTAGCCGATCTCCTTTTCAGTGTCGACCAGGGTAATGGCTTTATCCGGCCACTGCTGCCGAAGCGTCATGGCAGCCTGCATTCCGGCTGCTCCGCCGCCAATAATTACGCAGTCCACGCCCAACCCCCGTCAATGGCAGTCATGTCTATCATCACTAAGCGGCTGTAAACCATTCTATCAGTTCTCCGGGTTGTGCCGGGTGATCGAAATGGAGCAACTGGCCACCATTGACTCCCAGCATTTCCGCCAGTGTTGCCATTGCTGTCCGGCTCCCCTGGAGAGGAATTGGTGTCGCCAGGCTGACTCGGCATCCCAGGTACGCCAGCCCAAGAGCTGCCGCCAGTTCCTGGCAGCTGCTCATACCGGTGAAACAGATGCCCCGGAGACGGCTCAATTGCCCCTCGGACTCTAATCCTTTGACAGCATGTAACGGGCCCTGACAATTTTCAAGGGTCATAAGGGGGGTGGACTGTCCCTGCAGATCGGATCCTGCCTTCAGCAGCCACAGGGCAGCATCTCCCCAGCCGGCAATCTGAAGCCCACTACTCTGAAGTCCTGCAGCCAGTTCTACAGGGAGACTGCCAAGCGTCACCTGGGGATTATCAGAGCCGCCAATAATGGCAATGTCCGCATCATTTCTCACGCCGCCGCGTTGTCTGAAATCTTTTTCGGACATCAGAACACGGCCTTCCTGGACACCGGGGGCGGCAGAAAACAGATCGACCTGAGACCGGGTATTACACGATCTGCGGGCACGCTCCCAGATATCTCCGGCATCATCCCTGCTGTCCTCTCTGACAACCGGTATGTTCATGTTTTTACAAAGCTCCAGCAAACCGGGGTCAGTGCCTGGACCGGCGACCAGCAGGTGGATCGCACCACTGCTGAGCAGCAGTTCTGCTTCGCCTGAACTGCTGCCGATGGGCAGGAACCTGTCGCCAGATAAAATCCAGTCGCCAAGTGAGACAAGACGTTCCGGTGTCGAGGCGTCTTGATTCCGGGCTTTTCCAAGTCCATCGAGGAGCGAGGGAGCCGGCCGGCCGCAGAGGCCGATACGGACAGACGCGCCTGAAACCGTACCATAACCGACGGTGCAGGGAACTGATTCCGCTGCCGCCGCCCTGCCGCCCTGCTCCTGCAAACCCAGGGTGAGAAGACAGAGGCGAAGCGCCTGGGACAGGAGTGACTCGCAGGAAGAAGACGGGCGGTGCAGCAGGTTACTGCTGTTTACAATTTCATGAACCGACAGCGCGCCCCGATCATTTTTCGACAGGGCCCGCTTTACCATTTTATCAAGGGTTGAAGACAACCGCAGCTCAGCAAAGTCATTCCCTGACGGCACGCCGGCCAGGGCTTCCATCGTTCCCTGCAGACAGAGCCGGAGCAGCAGAGCCGCTGCCATTTCATCTTTTCCGAGGCCGCAGACACCTTTTCCGGGACCCCGGCCAAGCGGATCAATACGGCAGGGACCCTGCATACACCCAAAAGGACAACTCAGTCCCAACCGCAGAAAGCCATCCTGGGGCTGGAGTTTCTCAAAACGATCCCAGGACAGTTCAATCCCCTGCTGTGAGGCGGAACGAAGCAGTTCCTGGCTGAGCGGATCAACCGTTTTCAGGTGAATAGTTTGCATGAGTAACAGAGCTCCTTTATACTGCATCAAAAAAGTCAGGGATTATCACATCAGGTCAAGCAGCAAGGTACTGCCGCGCCGGTTGTCAATGGGCAGGGCCTTGCCGCGGTTTCAGCCCTTTTCTTTCGCAACACTTCCTCATAGTTGTCAATATCGATGAGCTCAAGCGCCTTTGTCGGACAAACATCGATGCAGACGGGAACTTCCATGTAGAGGCAGCGGTCACATTTCACGGCAATTTTGCGCTCCGGCCAGGGATAGATGACGCCATAGGGACAGAACAGGGTGCATGTCCAGCAGCCGATGCACTTGTTTTCCTGGATAAGGACCATACCGGACTCACCATCGCGCCCCAGCGCACCGGTCAGGCAGGAATCGAGGCAGGGTGCCTGGAGACAGTGGCGGCACTGCAGGGCAACGGGTACTTCATTGCTCCCTTCAACCCGGACCCTTGCCTGGGGGAGTGGATTTTCCTGGACCGCCTGCAGCAGCGTTTTCGAGTTGCTCCCACGTTCCGTTGCGCAATACAATTCACAGGTTTTACAACCGGTACAGCGATCTAAATGAACTGCGATGACATTCACAAACGACTCCTTTGCTGAAGATTCAGAAACCTGTTAACGCCCGTGCGGTCCCGACAGGAATAACTAGTCCAGGCCATCCTCACAGGTTGCACCGCTGTCATCACAGATTTTGCCTCATCCCTTCTTTTTTTAGCCCCACGATTTTCAAAGTAGGATCTGATAGCCGGCGAGCAGAGCCCAAGAACCGTCAAAAGGATAAGAGGCCAGCGACCACGGTCGGGTAAAGAAAGATAAATGGGTTATTCTCAAAAACGATCAGATGAGCGATCTTCGCAATGATATTTCGATCAGCTCACCGAGAACAAGTCCCAGTACGATCGGAGCTGCTGCGAAACCATACGATTTCATCTTGTATAGCCGATGAGACCGCAGATGAAGCATGATCCAGACATCGGCCATATTATTGTGCAGGGCATAGGTACCGACCACGCAAAGCACCAGTATAATCGGGCTGAGAATATAATTGGGTACACGCGAAGAATTTGTGAAAATATCTTGGCACCGCCAAGACCGAGTCCGAGAAACATCAGGTTGGCAAGGAACATGCCTGATAAAAACGGCATAGACCACATCAACATTCTGGATGAAGAGCAACGGGCCAGGGCGCATGCCATGGATACCAGCAGAGCGCCGAGGATAACGGCTGTCGTGCCACTGCCGGGAATTCCCAGGGCCATGGTCGGGATCATCGCGCCACCGGTCGCGGCATTGTTGGCGCATTCCGGTGCCGGCAATGCACCTTCAAGGCATCCGGTGCCGAATTTTTCAGGAGTCTTGGAGAAACCGTTTTGCCTCGTTGTAACCAATGAAAGAGGCAACGGTACCTCCCTTCTGCCGGGAAGAATCCCGATAAAGGTACCGATCAACGATGAACGAATCAAGGAGGTCTTGAGCTGACTTGATCTCTTTCCAGGTCGGCAGCAGTCCGGTAGATCTTGCGGTCGATAACGACTTTGCGAATTCCCCCCTCGGCCTGGCGGAATATTTCGGTCAGCGGCAAAAAGTCCGATCATCACCGGAATAAAACTGATGCCGTCCATCAGGTGGGTGGATGCCGAAATCATAGCGGCTGAATCCGAGATATCGCGTCCATGCCGACGCAGGAGATAAACACGCCGATGGTGCCGCCCAGCAGATTTTTGACAACCGATTTGGAGCCGAGGCTGCTGATCATGCTCAAGCCGAAAACAGAGCCAGCGCAAAATACTCTGGCGGCCCGAACTTGATGGCAATATTCAGCCAGCACCGGGGCGAGCAGGATCAGCACTAATGACGCTGAACAGGCCACCGATGGATGAGGATGATGCAGGCCATGCCCAAGCGCCTTTCCTGCCTGCCCTTTCTGGGCCAGGGGGTAACCGTCAAAGGTTGTGGCTGCCGCCGCCGGAGTTCCCGGCGCATGCACGAGGATGGCGGCAATCGAGCCGCCAAAGGTTGCCCCGCAGTAAAGACTGACCAGCATTGCGTAATGGCAGGAACCGGCATCATGCCGTAGGTGAAAGGAATAAGAAGCGCACACTCCCATCGGCGCGGTCAGCCCGGGCATAGCCCCGATGAATCATGCCGCCCAGAACACCAATGAAAGACAGCCAGTGAAATTCATGGGCTCCAGTGATGGTCATGAATCCAAGTAAGGAGTTGGTCAAACATCGTGCATGCTCCTTTATATTAAAATTCCGGATGGCAGTTGCACCAGGAGTACTTCTGTTAAATATGAGATAGATCGAGGATCGGTGCTCAGCAGTGCGGTAAAAAAAATGGCACTCGTATTGCTCCTGACCCCCCAGGACCAGCATTGATGCGGCTATGATAAACAGGGAGCCATCGACACCAGCGTGCCAAGATATGACAACGTACCGATACCCAAACCCGATCGCACACAGGCCATCGATAGACCGACCCGAATAATTGACCTGCACCGTTCCATTTATTGTCAACAGCCTTGTCCACCCGGTCCCTTGCGGATGCGTCTGAATAATCAGTGATCATGGTTGAGGAACATGGCAACTACCAGCACCACGCGTGGAAAGAAATGCCGCAGTGGTGTGGGTGAGCATGCACACCTGAACTCTGGAAACTGAAACTTATTCCGAAGAGTACAATGAAAATCACCATCATCACGATGGCCATACGCAAATCTTTATTATTCAAAACGTATCCTCTTTCTTCGTTGATCAGCCGAAATGACCTCAGACAATTAAAGATCGGGATGATAACATCATGCCAGGAACCGACAGCAGGCCGGCCCTGGCATTGATTTTTTACTGCTTATTTGGCATAACCAAGCTCTTTCATTGCCGCCTGCCAAATTGGCCATTTTTTATCAAGAAACGCATCCCAATCGGCACCGATCAGCACACTTTCCGGTCCCATGGAATTGTCTTCGAGATAGCTCTGGTAGATCTTGTGCTCCATGCTCTTGGCAAACGCATCGCGCAGGGCTTGAACGATCTCATCAGGAGTTCCTTTCTTGACTGCAACGCCGCGCCAGGTTGCCGCCTCGACGTCATAACCGAGCTCTTTTGCCGTCGGTGTGTCAGGAAAATCTTTCAAACGCTCCTGCACCAGGAATACGGCGGGTTTCAGGTTGCCGGCCTCATACTGGCCAAAGAATTCACTCGGATTCAGGACACCCATGTCGACGACATTGCCCAGAAGCGCAACAATTATTTCCCCGCCGCCGTCAAAGGGTACAAATTCAAATTTCACTCCGGCAGCCTTGCCCAGTTCATGGGCAGCGACATGATCGATGCTCGCCATATGGGCCACACCAACTTTGATTTTTCCCGGATTTTCCTTGGCCTTGGCAAGCACTTCCTCGATACCTTTATAGACGCCGCCATCTTTTGTTGAAATAACCAGGGCCTGGGGATCGTAGCATCCCCTGGCGATACCGACCAGGTCTTCCCTCGTCGCCGTGGTCATCCCTCTAGCCATAGTGGCAAGATTTGAATTCGTCAGGCTCACGATAGTGTAACCGTCTGCAGGCTGCTCCATCAGGTGATTGAGCATCCTGGCACCGGAACCGCCGCTCATGGTGCTGATGACAATGGGGACTTTCAATTCCCGACGAAGCCGCAGGGCTGCCGTGCGGGAGAAGATATCGGTGCCTCCCCCTGCCGATGAATGAATATTCCAGTTGATCTGTTTACTTGGATACTTGTCTTCGGCAGCAACATCTGTTGCTGACTGCCAGACAAAAAACATTGACAAAGCTACCACTGACATACTGAATATTAACTTTTTCATACGTTCCTCCTCCTGTGGTTTAAAATAATGATCTCATTGTGACAAGGCTGCCACTGCCGGGTTAAAGCGAAATACTAAACAGAACGCTTCTGACATCATGCTCCCGTTGCTTCTATTCATCAATGTTGTTCATATTGTAGAGCTGCTCGATCACGGCATCAAAATCCTCATCAAGAGCGAGGATCGCTTCGCGTAAATTGCGTTTCTGGACTGCATTCACAATTCTGTCATGTATATCAAGCATCTGGTCGATCCGGGCCGGGTCCTTTTCGTAATATAATCTCCGCATGCTCTGCCAGAGCGGCTGGCCGGTAATATTGAGCAGCCTGTCCACGATGGCTATGATAATGCGGTTCTGGGTAGCCTGGGCAATGGCGAGGTGCAGTTTTTTACCCAGTTGGGTATAGGCCCGGTAATCCCCCGCTTTGCCGATCTTGTATTTTTCTTCCCAGACCGTCTTGATGATTCCGATGTCCCGGTCCGTTGCCTCTTTGATAGCCAGCCGGATACTGCCGATTTCCACGACTTTGCGGGCCTGCAGGATCTCGTAGGGGCTGTCGCTCTCCTCAAGGATATTGGTCGCCTGGAAAGACAGCGCATCAACGGCCAGATCAGCCGCGACATAGCTTCCATCACCCGGATGCCTCTCTATGATGCCGACAATATGAAGAGCGCTGATCGCCTCTCTGACCGATGGGCGGCTGACGCCGATCTGCTCGGCAATGAGGCGTTCGGCAGGCAGCTTGCTCCCGGACGGGTATTCACCGGACTTGATTTTCTGCAAAATCTGCTCGGCAATAATTGCCCCCTTGCTCTTGAACTTCGCATGGGCCATTTTTTCAAATGAAGACATCATCTGTTTCTCGCCACGCCCCCTCGGATAGTCTTACCCGAAACTGCCATTAAGGCTTCAACGCGGTTTCCAGAACTCCCAGCTCAGCAAGGATCGGTTCCAGTCGTTTTTTACTCAGCAATCGATCGTCATTGCTACGCGGCAGTTCAATATTGAGCGTTCCGGTAAAGTCTATCTCAATGAGTTTCTTGAAAACCGACTTGAAATCGATTTTTCCTTCCCCTACCGGCAGATGATGGTCAAGTACCAGGTCATTGTCGCTGACATGAGTGCTGACAATCCTGTCGGGAAATCGCTCTATAAAGGGATCGACTCCGCCGGGAAGCAGGCTGGCATGGGCGATGTCAAGTGTTACGCCAAAATAGTTGGAGGGTATCGCATCCAGGACCCGGGACAGCTCATCAGGCGTTACGCCCAGGTAGGCAACCTCACAGTCCTCGTGCATCTTGTTCATGTTTTCTATACCGATCGGCAGCTCATATTTTTCAGCCAGCTCAACCACCGGTTTGTAGGTGTCAATCAGGCAGCGGAAAACCTCATCCATGAAGAGGCTGAAATGATAGCCGAAGTGAAGGACGATGTATTCAGCACCAAGTGCATGTGCCAGCTTCACATATTCGAGCAGATGCTGCTGCGCCGCTACTTTTACGGTTGGCTCGATCTCCGCGGCATTGACAAAGGAAGCGGAATGAAGGCCATACCGTAAACCGTACTTGTCTCTGAGCCGTTTGACATTGTCAATTCGTTCGGAGTTCCAGGTATTTAAAAAATTGTTAGGATTATTGCAACTCAACTCCATCCACGGAAACCCATTCTCGTGGGCAAAGGCGAAATATTCCTCCATCGGTTCCGGGCCGGCGTTAAAGCAAAGTTTCATGGTACCCTCCATTAAAATAGTAAAAATTGGTAAGACCGGTTTTACCTGTCTGTCCTTACTTATTCCGACCAGGATGTTCTGTCAATAAAAAAGGGCGTATCAGGCTCATTTTATTGATCAGGGTTCTGGATCTCCAAAGCATCGCCTCCTCGATACCATTGACAGGTACTGATTGCTGATTAATCCTTTTACCTACAATCGACCATTTCCGGTTCTCAGGCACAATTGAACGGCTCGTGAACAGCTGAGAATCGTATCTGAAAGAGGAACCAGCATGACGCATTCTTCACCGAAACATTTCACCCCTGACCTGGAAAAGAGCTGCGGCGACGGCCTGACCCGCGAAGTGGCAGCATTTGTTCTTGCCACCGCGGCCGATAAAATCCCCCGGGAAGTTTTCAGCCTTGGGAAAAAATCAATCCTGGACGGGTTTGGACTTGCCTTGTCCGGCTCGGTCGCCGCATCGGGCACCATTGTTCAGGCGTACCTGGAGAAAGCCGGTGGAAATGGTGAAGCCACTGTCATCGGCACGGATATAAGGACATCCGGGCGATTTGCCGCTTTTACCAATGGCATCGGTATACACGCGGACGACTTTGATGACACCCAGCTTGCCGTTGCCGAGGATCGTGTTTACGGCCTGCTCACGCATCCAACGGCTCCCTGCCTGCCGGCAGCCTTGAGTGAGGCGGAGGCCCGCAACATCGGCGGACTGGAATTTTTGACAGCCTATCTCATTGGCGTCGAGGTCGAGTGCAAGATCGCCGAAGCGATATCTCCGAGACACTACCAGCATGGTTTTCATTCGACGGCTACCTGCGGTCCTTTTGCCTCTGCCAGCGCTGTCGGCCGGCTTCGGGCCTTCGATGAAGACACCATGGTTCGAGCGCTTGCCATTGCCGGCAGCCAGAGCGGCGGTCTTCGCGAAAACTTTGGCACCATGACCAAACCGTTTCACGCAGGCCGGGCAGCCGAAGCTGGAATCATCGCCTGCGACTTTGCCGAAATGGGCTGGACGGCAGCCGAGAGGATTCTCGAGGCTCCGCGCGGCTTTTTTCAGGCCCATGGCGGCGGCTACGATCTTGAGGCAATCCGGGGCCGGCTTGGCCAGCCCTGGACATTTACTGAACCAGGTATTTCCATCAAGCCGCACCCTTCCGGCTCACTCACCCATCCGGGCATGACCAAAATGCTCGAGCTGATCGGTGCTCATGATATCAAAGCAGATGCGGTTTCAGCGGTTGATGTCGGAACAAACCACAACATGCTCAATGCCCTGATTCATCACCGCCCGAAAGATGAGCTCCAGGCCAAGTTTTCCATGGAATTCTGTATGGCTGTCCTGTTGCTGGAAGGAACGGCCCAGCTTGCGGAATTCACCGATGCAACCGTGCTGCGGGACGATATCCAGCAAATGGTGAAACGAATCCATTTCACCGTTCACCCCGAGGCGGAGGCTGCCGGTTATGCAAAAATGACGACCATTATCGACATCCATCTCCGCGACGGCCGCACAATTTCAGGCAGGGCCGACTTCGGCAAAGGATCCCCTGAAAACCCCTTTTCCTATGACGAAGTTGCCGAAAAATTCCGCAGCTGCGCAGAGTTCGCGCAGTGGCCCAAGGACAGGACAGAAAAGATCATCGCACTGGTGGAACGGCTGGAATCGCTTGAAAACCTCAGCGACCTGACAACTGCACTTGCCAGATAGCAGGCGTTAACACGAATTGACGGCTTCCAGACATTGATCGGGCCGCCCGGGGAGCGGTGCCGTAACGCCCCTTCTACTGCAGGGTCATCGCCTTCTCGGGGCATATCTCCTGGCAGCAGAAACAGGTGATGCAGAGGTCGGCGTCAACCTGTGGAACGCTCTGGTCTACCGGGTCCATAAAGAGAGCCGCAACCGGGCAGTGGTCTACACAGGCTTCACAGGCCGTGCAGAGTTCCGGGTTAGCCCGGGGTCTGAGCACGGTTCGCGATGAAAAAATTTCCTGGTTAGCCGGGTTGCCCGAAATGGCGTCGCCGGCAAGGGGGGGCGGGAGTTTGAAGTCCGGCAGAACGCTCAGTTTCCCTTCAATTGCAAGAGAACGGGGATCAAAATCTCCAAGCCCCATGGCCTGCGCCTTCTGCAGAAATCGAAGACCGGCGGGGTCCACGCCCATCATCTGCGCGACAACGCTATCCATTGCCACCCCGTTATCAGCAGCAAGAATGAGTCCGATTTCCCTGAGTTCCGGTGAGGCCGGGCCACTGCCTTCCATACCGACCACTGCATCCATGATAAATAAATCGGGAACACGCAGGCGGAAAACCTCAACGATCACCTCATGAAAACGCGGCGGCGAGCCGGCAATCTGGTGCAGCCGAGCCTTCTGTGCACCCGGCAGGATCCCGTAGCTGTTTTTAATGGCCCCGGTCATCACCGTGAGCCCATGGGTTTTAAACTTGGGAAGGCTGATGACAACATCTGCTTCCATGATTTCTTCGGAGACCCCAACCGTCTCCAGGTACTCGGGGTTGAAGGCGATCTTTCTGGTCGCATTTCCGAGATTTTGGTAATACCCTTTGGCCGCAGCCATCAGCCCCGTTTTCTCGAAGCTCTTCTCGTTATCGCCATAGCTGAAGATGCCGGGGTTGTCGCCGACCACAATTTGTGACGCAGCGAGTTCCTCAACTTTTTCGACAACAGCGCGCAGCAGGGCAGGGTTCGTCACGATATGCTCATCTGCCCCGGAGGCCCGCAGCACATTGGGTTTGATCAAGACCTTCCTGCCGGCTATCTCCTGCGGAAAAAGCTCAAAGGCCCTGTTGACCGCCTCCCGGCAATTGTCATAGGATGCCGGATGAATCATGATACGATGCATACCCTCTCCTCCTTTGCTGTGCGGCCTGAAACACAGCGTATCCCAAACCAATTACCATGCTCAAGCCTGCGGTGCTGCTGCTCTTACTGTTTAAATGACTGCGCCAGATTCCGGGATGTATTCTTCACAATACCGGTGTCCGAGCCAACCCCGACAAAATGAAACCCCATGTCGATATAGCGACGGGCCTCCGCCTCGCCGCCGGCTAGAATTCCGACCGCAACACCGATTCTGTTGCAGAGTGTGCTGATTTCCTCAAATTTTTTCTGTACAGCGGGGTGTCCGTTGTCGGCAAGGTGCCCCATGCTTGCCGCAAGATCGCTTGGCCCGACAAAAATACCGTCGATGCCGTCAACCTCGGAGATTTTCTCAATATTGCCAACTGCTTCAAGCGTTTCCACCTGGACAACCAGACCGATATGCTCATTTATCCTCTGCCAGTAATCCTTGGTATACCCGTAACAGCTCCCCCTGGCGCCGACGGAAACGCCCCTCGTCCCCTGCGGCGGATAACGTACCACAGTGACGGCATTTCGAGCCTCCCGGGCATCCTGCACGAAGGGTACGATAAAGTTGTGAAAACCGATATCCAGGAGCCGTTTAAAGGCGATGGGATCATTCCAGACCGGCCTGACCAGGGGCGTGGTCGGGCTGCCTTTCATGGCCTGCAGCTGGTTGACGAGAACACCAATATCGTTCGGGGCATGCTCAGTATCGAGGAGGAGCCAGTCAAAACCTGCACAGGAGAGGATTTCCGTCACCAGAGTGCTCGCCAGGCTGCTCCACAGGCCAATCTGCAGCTCTTTTGTCTTTAATCCCTGCTTGAACCTGTTGTTGAAAACGTCTTCCGTATTCATCATGATCAGTAACTCCCTTAACTCAGCGAACCATGCAGGGACGCTTGTGGTCAAATTTCCATCCGGGGATGAGATAGTTCATCGCCAGCGAATCGTCCCGCGCCCCCAAGCCCATCGAGGTGTAGCGCTTATTGGCCTCATCGACTCGATCCAGGTCGATCTCGATGCCCAGTCCAGGCCGCTTAGGCACGGTAAGCTTGCCGTTTTTAATCTTGTACGGATCGCGGGTGAGATACTGTCCGTCCTGCCAGATCCAGTGCGTATCGATCGCGGTGATCGCACCGGGGGCGGCCGCGGCTACCTGGGTAAACATGGCGAGTGAAATGTCGAAATGATTGTTGGAGTGAGATCCCCATGTCAGCCCCCACTCCCTGCACAGCATGGCCACCCTGACTGAGCCCTGCATGGTCCAGAAATGGGGATCGGCAAGCGGTATATCAACCGCCTGGAGCTGAATTGCATGGCCAAGCTGACGCCAGTCGGTTGCGATCATGTTGGTTGCCGTCGGCAGCCCAGTCGCTCTCCTGAACTCTGCCATAATTTCCCTGCTGGAATAACCGTTTTCCGCTCCGCAGGGATCCTCCGCATAGGCGAGCACATGGTTCTGACCCTTGCAGAGCTTTATCGCCTCATCAAGCGACCAGGCACCGTTGGGATCAAGAGTTATCCGCGCCTCGGGAAAACGGGCGGCAAGGGCGGTAACCGCTGCCATTTCCTCCTCGCCAGCAAAGACACCGCCTTTCAATTTAAAGTCATTGAACCCGTAGTGCTCGTAAGACGCCTCGGCCAGGCGCACGATAGCCTCAGCACTCATGGCCTCCTCATGCCGCAGCCTGAACCAGTCACTGTCGCCTTGCCGGCCTGAAAGATACGGCAGGTCGGTCTTCTTCCGGTCTGCCACATAAAAGAGATAACCGAGCACCTCTACTTCAGCCCGCTGCTGACCTTCCCCCAGCAACGCGGCAACCGGAACATCTAAAAATTTCCCGAGCAGGTCAAGGAAGGCGGCCTCGAGCGCAGTGACCACATGGATCATCACCCGCTGGTCGAACGTCTGCAGACCGCGCCCGCCCCTGTCTTCATCAACAAAACTATCCCTCACTGCCGTGTAGTATCGAATTATAGCGGCCGATCTGCTGCCCGACAACAAGTGTTGAGCTGAGCTCCAATACCTGCCTGATTCGCTCTCCTCCCGGGACTTCTCCAACACCGGTCGTTCCGGAACTATCCGTGAGGATAACGACATATTCCTTGTAAAAAAGGGGGAGTGGGCACCACTGAGGTTGAGCAGCATGCTGTCATGCCCGGCCACAGGTATTACCTGCATTCCGGTAACGACAGGAGATTCGGGACGACTGTTCTGGATCGGTTTCATTGCTGCTTCCCCATGGGATGATCTTTCGATTTATCGTATAATCAGGTTATGTTAGCGCTGTCATAACCGGTTGTCAATACTTTAAATTACCGGGAAGCACATTCCCCTGGAGCCTCTATTGTCTCTTTAATTGCTGGGTAAGAGGATAATTGTATAGTATGTTTGTCTGTCAGCGGGTAATCCGCCGGCAGAAAACAGATCGGGCTGTTCACTGCTGACAATCCTATCTTTACAGAATGCACTCCAGGGATAGTCCGAAATGTCCTCCTCCGGTAAAGAAAAAAAGATGAGAGCCAAGACCCGCCCAAGCCGGGTGAAAGGGGATGTAACCCTTGACATCGTCGCCAGGGTCGCCGGGGTATCGGCCATTACCGTCTCGCGGGCCATCAATAAACCGGAGAAACTCGCGCCGCAGACCCGCGAGAGAGTCAAACAGGCCATTGCCGAAACAGGCTACGTTCCCAACCTGCTGGCCGGCGGTCTTGCTTCAAGAAGCAGCAAACTGATTGCCGCCATCATCCCCTCCATTGCAAATCTTGTCTATGCCGAAACCATAAGCCTTTTCAGCAACCGCTTCCGGGAGGCCGGCTACCAGGTAATCCTCGGAGATTCAGGGTATCCTGAGGTTCTCGAAGAAGAACTTGTCCGCGCCATCCTGACGCGCAGGCCGGACGGCATCCTGCTCACCGGGGTAGACCATTCACCGGTGTGCAGAAACCTGCTGCTCTCGGCACGTATTCCGGTCGTTGAAACCTGGGATCTGACGCCGACGCCGCTTGACATTGTCGTCGGCTTCGACCATGTCAGGATCGGCCGGGAAGTAGCTGCATTTATGATAGAAAAAGGCTACAGAAGTGCCGGTTTTGTCTCCGCTGACGACGCCCGGGCGCTGACCAGACAGCGCTCCACCCAGGAAACCCTCAATAAACTGGGCGTCACAGATATCGTCACCGCCTCGGTTCCGGTACCCTCGAGCATGGAACTCGGGCGGCTTGGCACCCGGCAGCTTCTTGACAAGGGATTTACCGGCGGCGCGATATTCTGCAGTTCCGACACGCTTGCCCAGGGTGTGCTCGCTGAGCTTCAGTCAAGAAACATTGGCGTGCCGGGAAAAATAGGCATTATCGGCTTTGGAGACCAGGTCTTCGCCGCCTTTACCCATCCCCCGCTGACGACCGTCAGGATAGACAGGAAACGAATCGGCCGGGAGGCCGTAGACGCCCTTCTTGCCCGAATAACCGAGCAGCCGGTCAAGAGCAACATCATCGACGTCGGTTTCGAAATCATCAGCCGGCAGACCATGTAGGCCCAGACTGCCTGTCTCTGGCGGTTCAGGTTACCGGGGCGGGGTTGAAAACGGCAAGATCATTGCCCAGCCCCAGCCTGTCAGCCGCCGTTTTTCTTCTCCCGCTGGCAACCTCAATAATCATCCGGAACAGCTCTTCGCCCACAGCGCCGATCTGTGCTTCACCCGATGCAATTCTTCCGGCATCCAGATCAATCAGGTCAAACCACTGGTTGCTCAAGGATGTTCTGCTTGACACCTTGATCACCGGCACCATTGCCAGCCCATAGGGCGTGCCCCGGCCGGTGGTGAAAACCTGGAGCGCCATGCCGGAGGCGAGCTGCTGGGTCCCGCAGATAAAATCACTGGCCGGAGTGGCAGCAAACACCAGTCCCTTTTTCCGTACGCGCTCGCCATGGCTCAAAACATCGACGATCGGGCTGCTTCCCGACTTGATAATGGAACCAAGGGCTTTTTCCACGACATTTGAAAGCCCCCCGAGCTTGTTGCCGGGTGTCGGATTTGCGCTTCGATCCGTTCTTCCGGACTCCAGATAGGTGTCATACCATTCCATTTCACGGATCAGCGCCCTGCCGACTTCTTCATCTGCGGCTCTCGGGGTAAGGAGATGGATCGCATCGCGGACCTCGGTTACCTCGGAGAACATGACCGTCCCTCCCGCCCTGACGATCATGTCGGCTGCATAGCCTACTGCCGGGTTGGCGGTGACACCGGAAAACGAATCGCTGCCGCCGCACTGCACACCGATGACAAGATCAGATAGCGGACAGCTCTCGCGCCTCCTGCGGTTCAGGCGTGCAAGCTTCTCTTCCGCCATGGCGGTGACGCGTTTGACCATCTCCTGAAAGCCACCCTGGTGAACGTCCTGCAGGCGGAGCATACTGTCTTCCCGGCAATGGCCTTCCGGGAGGAGCTGCTGGGGTTCAAGTTTTTCACAGCCAAGCCCGAGAACGAGGACTTCACCGCCAAAATTTGGATTGCGGGCAATGTTCTGCAGCGTACGGATGGGAATAGCCGCATCGGGAGCCTGTATTGCCACTCCACAGCCATAAGCATGGGTTATGGAAACAACATCATCGACATGAGGGTATTTCCGGAGTATGCCGTCTTTGATCCGGCGCACAACGTACTCCGCAATCCCGGCGACGCACTGCACACTGGTCATGATGGCAAGGACATTCTTCGTTCCTACGCTGCCGTCCTGGTTTCGGTAGCCCTCAAAGCTGAAGCCTTCGAGTGACGAACAGCGGGAAAACGTTCTGGTGGCGATGGGTAACTCGTGAAGGGCGGGCGGTTCCGGCAGATCGAGCAGTCTCTCGTCTACGAGACTCCCCCTGGCAATGAAGACAGCTGCAACCCCGATACGCTCACCATATCGGATGATCTCGGCTCCCCGGGCAATATCGACCAGGGAAACCTTATGACCCTGCGGGATATGCTCACCCAGCCGTGTGCTGTCATCTATTTCGGTTCCGGCAGGAAGCCCGCCATCGTTTGCAACAATGGCGACATTGTCTGCCGGATGGATTTTTATGATTATCGCAGCCACCGTCGGCCCCTCTTTGTTGGTGGGTTGTTGAACATTTTCTTACCCCGGACAACTCCCGATCACTTACAGCAGCAGGCTTTTCGAAACCTCAATGAATCTCCGGCTCCGGGACCTCGTCTTCGGTGTATTCCAGAAAATCGAAATCACAGCCGTCATTGGCCTGGGTGACATGATCCATATAGAGCCTGGTATAGCTGCGCGGATATTTATTCAGCGGCGGCTTCCAGCCATTCCGACGCGAAACCATTTCATCCTCAGAAATTCTTACTTCAATGGTCCGGGCCGCCACATCAACTGAAATAATGTCGCCGCTGCGCACCAGGGCAAGCGGACCGCCAACGTAGCTCTCCGGGGCAATGTGCAGGACGCAGGCCCCGTAGCTGGTGCCGCTCATGCGCGCATCCGTTACACGAAGCATGTCGCGAACGCCTTCTTTCAGGAGTTTCCGGGGAATCGGCAGCATGCCCCATTCGGGCATGCCCGGTCCTCCTTTGGGGCCGGCATTGCGGAGAACGAGAACATGGTCGGGAGTCACATCAAGGTCTTCCCGGTCGATCTCGGCGGTCATCTCGTCATAGCTGTCAAAAACCAGGGCCGGTCCCTGGTGTTTCGTAAACCGTGGGTCACAGGCAGCCACCTTCATGACCGCACCGTCCGGTGCCAGGTTACCATAGAGAACCGCGGTACCTCCCTCCGGATAGATCGGGTTGTCGAGGGTACGGATGACATCGTCATTGACAATGACTGCATCCCTGATGTTTTCTCCGAGTGTTCTGCCGTTTACGGTCATGCAGTCCTGGTGAAGGCTGTCGCTGATGACATTCAGGGCGGCACGGCAACCGCCGGCATAGTACCAGTCCTCCGCCAGGTACGTGCCCGAGGGACGGAGGTTGAGGATTACCGGAACCTTCTGCGAAACAGTGTCGTAGATATCCTGCTTCAACGGGATGCCCGAACGCCTGGCCATGGCGATCAGGTGGACAAAGGCGTTTGTTGAGCCGCCAAAGGCCATCAGGGCCGTGCAGGCATTTTCATAGGCCTGCGCTGTGCAGATGTCGTTGAGCTTGAGATCTTCCCAGACCATGTCGACAATGCGGCGGCCTGAACCACTGGCCATGCGGTTGTGGTTGGAATCGACGGCCGGAATAGTCGACGCCCCGGGAAGCGTCAAACCCAGGGCTTCGGTCAGCGAGGTCATGGTCATGCCGGTACCCATTGTCATGCAGAGCCCTGGAGAACGGGCGATACCTTCCTCGATCTCCCGCCACTGGCACTCGGTAATTGTGCCGGCACGCAGTTCAGACCAGTACTTCCAGGCATCGGAGCCGCTGCCCAGCGTTTCTCCACGCCAGTTGCCATTGAGCATCGGACCGGCGGGAACAAAAATTGTCGGGATATTCATGCTCGCGGCACCCATGACCAGGGCCGGCGTTGTTTTATCGCAGCCGCCCATGATCACGGCACCGTCAAAGGGGTGGTGGCGCAGGATCTGTTCCACTTCCATGGACAGGAGATTGCGATGCAGCATGGGGGTCGGCCGCTCAAAGGCCTCGGCAAGGGTCATTGCCGGCATTTCGATCGGAATCCCCCCTGCCTGCCAGACTCCCCGTTTTATATCTTCCGCCCGCTCCCTGAAATGGGTGTGGCAGCAGTTGATACCGCTCCAGGTGTTGATTACCGCAATTACCGGCTTGCCCACAAACTCCTCGCGGGCATAGCCCATCTGCAGCATGCGGGAGCGGTGACCGAACGATCTCAGGTCAGAGACGCCAAACCAGCGATGACTGCGCAGCTCTTCGGGACGTTTACGGGCCATGTCACTCTTCCTTTTTTATGAGGTGATAAGCAGACCATCAGGATTAAACCGGAGCGGTTGCGCCGCACCGGTTACTGCAAGATCGGGGTTCTGCTCGATGAGTTCTTGATAAGTTTCAGACATCCAGATGTTTTCCAAATCTTTGGTGTTGACGATGCGCACAATTTTGGGCGATTCCGGTACACCGCCGCGCAATATGCGCAGCGCCGTGGATAACGCCTCCCGGTCGTTTTCACAAACCACCGGGATTTTGGGGGACAACAGGGAATGAGCAGTCAGAGCATTGGTGTAGGTAACCGCCAGATCGATCCGCTCGGCACAAGCACGCGTCGTCAGATCAGCCAGGCCGATACCGATCGCATTGCCGTACGTCGCTGCAGACAACCCCCTGACGATAATCCGCTGGATCGGCGGAGCGGCAAAACCGGGCAGACCCAGCGGCGAGCGCCCGGTCACGTTGGCATCCATGCCGCCGCCACTGATATCTTTGCCTATTTCATCAATAATCAGGACATCAATTGCAGGCATCAGCAGGCGCCCCATGGTGCGTTTGGCCTCAAGAAGCAGTTCCGGTTCCCTGGCCAGAATCGCCTCCGGCGGCAGGACCTCAACTGTGCCTAGGTTTCCGTAGCCATCTTCAACAATTCCTATACCGCACAGAATGGGGGTTCTTCCAAGCACCAGCGCTGCTGCCCCTGGAATTATTTCGCCGAAACGCTCAAATCCGTGGTGATGGGCTGCCACGGCTCCTTTATGCTTGCCGAGGCCGATCACCATCATTTTCGCAAGTCCGCTCTCGTAGGCTGCCTTGAAGACATTATGAACTTTAATGCGGTTAATAACAACGATACCATCGGCTTCATAGGCGTGTTTGTCGCAGAAAACATCAAGGCCGTGCTCAGTCGTTCCAAGAGGCACAACGTCCATGGATGACATTACCGGAGCACCAAGAGAGGCCTGGTTTATACCCAGGCTTTCAAGAACAGCTGCCTGCCCTGCAGCAGTCGCCCCGCCATGACTGCCCATCGCCGGGACAATAAATGGCTCGGCACCGGCAGCTAGAAAGAATCCGACAGCGGCACGAAGCACCTCCACCATTGTTTTGATACCGCGACTGCCAGCTGTCAACGCAATTTTTTTTCCCTTCAGTGAAGACAGGTCGAGCCCTGCCATTCCGCCGGTGACGGCTGCTGCCGTATCGAGCTCCGGGCCGGCGAAAAACCGTTGTCTGACCGGAACCATCGCCGGAAAGGTATCGGGCCGGTCGCTGGCCAGTGTCGGTTTTAAAGAACTAAACGAAATGGACATCATCCCTCCGTACTTTGTTTCCGTTCCTCACGCCACTTCTGATACAGCGGCAGCGCCGTGAAAATCAGGGCACAGGCGAGGAAGGCCAGGCTGATTGGCCGAGTGAAAAAAATCGTCCAGTCACCTTCAAACATTATCATCCCCTTGCGAAATTCAGACTCGGCAACATTGCCGAGGATCATTCCAAGTACTACAGGAGCAGTACCATACCCGAAACGGTTGAGAAAATAACCGAGCACGCCGAAGATCAGCAGCAGGTAGACATCAAAAAGATTACCCGAAACGCCAAACGATCCGATGACACAGAACAGCAGGATAATCGGGATCAGGTAGCTTCTCGGAATTGAAAGCACCTTGACAAAAACCCGGATACCGAAAAACTGAAAAAGCATCATGAAAATATTGGCGATGAACAGGGCGATAAAAATACCGTAGACGATATCGGCCTGGTCGGTAAAGAGCATTGGTCCCCGGGCGCAGCCCCTGGATCATCAACCCGCCCATGAGCACGGCGGCAGCGGCTTCACCAGGAACGCCCAGGGTGATCATCGGGATGATTGCTCCACCAGTCATGGCATTGTTGGATGTTTCCGAGGCGATAATGCCCTCGTCATGCCCGGTGCCGAATTTTTCCGGTGTCTTTGAAATTCGCCGGGCCTGGTCATAGGCGACAAATGAGGCGACACTGCCGCCCGCTCCGGGAATGGCACCGACGGTCGTTCCCACCAGACAGCTCAGGAGCACGGTTTTCCAGCGCTTGAGGACGGTAGAAAAGCGCAAGTGAACACTGCTGAACTGTTTTTGAATCTTGGTAGACCTTGTTTTCAATGTTTCTTCGGCATCCGTCAGAGCCTGCCCGACGGCAAACAGCCCGATCAGCGCCGGAAGAAAGGCAACCCCTGAAAGCAGCGACATCTCGCCAAAAGTAAACCGTGCCGACCCGGTGGTCGGATCAAGCCCCACCAGGGACACGAAAATACCGATCAGCCCTGCGACACACCCCTTGGCCATTGACTTGCCGGAAACCGAGGCGATGATCGTCAGACCGAAAACGGCCAGCGAAAAATATTCGGCAGCCCCGAAATTAAGCGCGAATTCGGCAATTGGAGGTGCCGCGAGGCTGAGAGCGACTGAACTGAAAATGCCGCCGATAAACGAGGCGACAATGGCGATGCCGAGTGCCCTGCCGGCCTCACCTTTCATGGCCATCGGATAGGCGTCAAGTGTCGTTGCAACGGATGACGGTGTCCCCGGGATATTGAGCAGCGTCGCTGAAATGGATCCGCCGGACACGGCTCCGCAGTAAGTACCGAGAAGCATGCCGAACCCCATCACCGGCGGCATGTCGTAGGTGAGCGGCAGGAGCACGGCAATACCCATTGCGGCCGTTAATCCCGGGAGTGCTCCGAAGATAATACCAAGGATTGTCCCGGCAGCAATTGCACCGATCACCTTGAACTGAAGAACCAACCCTAAGGCATCGGCATAATTGCTGAAATCGATCATGGAGTGGGCCTCGGCGAAATAAATTAAGGAAGAGCCAGCTTGAAGACCGTATTGAACATGAAATACAGGGCAGCAGCGGCAATTGAGAAGAAGAGTGCGGAGAGCGCTATTGCTTTCGGTGGTGAAGGCCTGCCGGTCTCGAAATAGACGAGGAGTTGATGCACCAGCACTAAAAACAGGATACTGGAAGCGATAAAGCCGACGCTGTCCATGATGAAAATATAGAGAAACAGCAGCACGAGGATGGAGGAAAACAGAGCAAACCGTTTTTTCAGATTGATGCCGTCACTGCTCGAACGCTCTGGTTGGCTGTTATGGATTTCAAAAAAATAAAGGCGGTCAGTACCTGGATGAACACACAGACCCAAAACGGAAAGAATGCGGCCCCGACGTCCGAAGGTCCTCCGCTCGGGTCTTTCATGACCGTACTCTGGTAGGTGCCAAATGAAAAAATCGCAAACAGCACCAAAGCAAACAGGGCATCGCCTTTCAAACGCATCGCCTGACTCCGCTCGAACAGCTGCCTTCCAGGTTCCATGAACCCGGAAGGCAGAAGATAAAAATGATTGTTACTGACTTGCTTTCAGGCGTTGTGCCGTGGTGATGAACAGATCAGCCATTTCCTTGATAAAGGCATCAAGCTCCGCCCCAAAGGCGGGGGAAACCGTGCCGCCCATCCGCTCGACGATAAATTTCTCAAATTCCGGATCGGCTGCAACCTTGGCAAGCGCCTCTTCCCATTTCGCGACAACATCCGCAGGAACGTCCTTCGGCACAGATATGCCACGCCATTGAGAGACAACCCAGTCATGCCCGAGTTCCTGCATGGTCGGTACATCCGGAAACAGGTTGGAACGCTTGGGGCCCATAGTCGCCAGGACACGCAGTTTACCTGCATCGACACCCGCCTTGGTTTCAGCCGGGTGATGGGTATTGGCATCTATGTGGCCGCCCATCGTGGCGGCGACCGTTTTGGAACCACCCTGATAGGGAACGAAAGAGAACTCCAGGCCGAATCTTTCGGCAAAAGCCGCAGCGACAATGTGAGTCGAGGAACCAAAACCTGAAAAACCCATCTTAATCTTTCCGGGATTTGCCTTTGCATAAGCGATGAACTCATCCAGCGTGTTCCATTCCGAATCAGCGCGGACGGTGATTGAATAGTCCTCGGTTATAATCCGGGCAATAGTATCGAAATCTTCGTGCTTCCAGGGTACGTTTCCAAGCCCTTCAAGGCCAAAAACTGCATTGCTGGGCAGGGTTACGGTATAGCCGTCTGCTTTCGATGAAAAGAGCGCCTGCGACATGCCGACGGCCCCGCCGCCACCGGTAACGTTTTTTGGAACAATCGTTGCACCAAGGGCTTTTTCGAGGAAAGGCTGCATGCCGCGGACAAGGGTATCAGAACTGCCGCCGGCAGAATAGGGTACAATAAAGGTGATGGGTTTTTCCGGATAATTGCCGGCTGATGCAGATAGTGCCAGGCCAACTACGGCGATTGCGGTTACGAACGAAGCGACAAATCTTTTCATAGTTTCTTCTCCTGAATTTCTGGACTGCATTGAAAGGGTAGGATCGCGGCTACAAACTCATCAACCCGGTGACAGACTTCTCCACAATGGTAAGAAGACAGCAACTATGACAGCGCTGTCACAATGGCGCAATGTAGGCGCTAGCGATGCTGGTTGTCAAGGAAAAAATCACTGGTGCAAGCGCCTGCCGGGGAATGGTCCCAACCCTTTAGCGCCCGTTATTTCTTAGGGCTGAACGATCCCTTCTTTTTAGCAAGGCGGCGGATCAAGACAGTGCTCGCCCCCGGTCCGCACGCTGCAGCAGCTGCAACATCTTGGTTGCCTCGACAGCAGAAAAATGATAGATTCGGCCGAGAATATGGAAGGCTCTGATAGTCTCGTTTGCCGTTCCATGGAACTCCTGGCAGTACCGACAGCCTGCAGTTCGTTATGGTTGTTGCCACCAGCGCAAAAAGGTTTGGCGAAGCAGCGTTGCCATATACGGAGTTCCCCGGCCCTCTCACATAAAAAAAATCACCAGAGGTTACAATGATAGATCTTATGTCAATCGCCCGAACCGAACATGATGGGGGAGACCTGTTCGGCCAGTTGTCCGGACTTTTCGAGCCTGCCGACGTCAAGCCGGAAGGCTATCCGGATGCGGTTATCTGGAAAGGCGGAAACCATGACGGCAGCGTCAATCCCATCGCCCATTCACTGACCGACGCGTTCGCGCTTATCGGTACCCTGGCTGCAATCGACGTTCTGGGTCTGCCGTTCTATGCGGTACCGATGTGGTCCCAGTACCGGCACGACACGAAGCTTGCCTCGCTCGCCTGGTTCGGCAACATGGACTGCACCTCGATCAAGTGGTCCACCGCCGGTGACGCCTATGTCAATGACTCCAAAGGCGGCAAGGTCGTGGTCATGGGAAAATCCGCCAACGCCCCGTTGCGGACCCAGGCCGGCGTCTTCTGTAACGTCCGCCCGTACGGGCCGATCACCGTTGTCCGCTGCATGCCCTGTCTGCCCTACTCGCAGGATCGGGCAGTGTTTAACGTTAGCGAAAAGACAGGCATCATCCACTCGGAAATGAACACCCCGGGAATCCAGATGGCGTATGCCAACCGGCTGTTTCTCAAGATGGTCCACGAGAGCGGAAAAATCGGCCGCGTAGCAATGAAACCGACCCAGGCCATGGAAGACGGGATCAATGCCGGGCTGCATTCCTGGCTGCTCAAGGGCACAAAGTTTGAAGTCGGCCGCAGATATGCGGTTGACGGCTATATCGAACACAAGGAGGCCGTCGACAGGATCATCGCCCTGCTGCCCAAAGATTTCAAAGCCGGTATGGAGAACTGGGGCGGGCGGATCGAACAGCACATCTCCGACACCAATTACGGCCTGCTGCTCTGGGACCTGATTGAAAAACGTGATTGCATCATCCTGGCCACTGACCTCGACGGTGATCGCCTCACCGATCTGCTGGCCGATGTATCCGATCCGCTGCGCGCTTTCAGCGGTCTTGTCGCCAGGCAGCTGGGACAGGAAATTGATACCGCAAAACTCTGGAGCGAGATGGGCCATACCACCGGCAACGGCCGCGACATGACCTCTGTCATGCACCGGATGTCAGGGCCCCCGATCCACGAACAGACCCTCGGCTCGGCCGATGCGATGCTCCTGCGCCTCCTGGACGGCGACGAGTCCATGGGCGGCACCAAACAGCCATATGATCCGCGCATCCATTTCGTGCTGATCCGCACGGCCTACCTTGATGCCAATCCCGGCAACGACAAGTTGCGCACCTGGCTGGACGAAGCACTCGCCGCCTTTGACAGGATCTACAGCGACAAGCGCCCCGGTTTCATAGAGGGCTATAAGGCCTTGAAAGAGGCGATCAAGCCCTGGGGTCAATAGAGACCGAGAGAGAAGCGAAAAAAAAAGGCGCATTCAACGAGCAGGTATCCTGCGAGAATGCGCCTTTTCATTCCTCGTACGAGGGGGTGTTTCAATTCAACTGCTGGTCAACGATCGCCTTGAATTCTTCAGGTGTCAGCAATGCCCGCTTTTCCGTGCCTTTATTTTTCACTTCGGCAAGAATCGCGGCAACCGTTTCATCGCCGACGTTGGCAATTCCAAGTTTTTCAAGTGCCCAGGTTATGGAAGCCTTACCGCTTTTCTTGCCGAGCACCACTTCGCCTTCACGTCCGAAAAACTGTGGTGCCGTCGCAAACATCGACAGCGGCTTTTTCATGACCATATCGACGCCGATACCGGATTCCCGTGTATAATTGCCCGTGCCGATGATGGGTTTGTTGGTCGCGGGCCTGACGCCCGAGAGCTCTTCTGCCAGTTTGCACAGAGACAGGAGTTCGTCGAATTTGTAGTCGGTGTCGTAGCCGAGCAGAACATGGAGGCCGACCATCAGTTCTTCAAGAGCGGCGTTCCCGGTTCGTTCGCCAAGCCCGTTGATGCATGAATGAACGACGCTCGCTCCGGCCGTGACCGCGGCAAGCTCCGTCGCCACGCCCATGCCGAAATCGTTATGGGTGTGAATCTCCACCGGCAGCCCGGTAAGTTTTTTTACCTTGCGTACCATGTATTTGATCGCTTCAGGCAGCGCACAGCCCATGGTGTCGACGACACCAATGGAGTCGGGCGGTGACTCCTTCATGATACCTGTGAGAAGGTTGGTCAGGTCTTCGTCCCGGGCACGGGTCGTGTCATAGGGAAAATAGACGGCGTAGAGACCTTTTTCGCGTGCATAGTTTATGCAGTCGATACTCTTGCGAAAGACATCCTCCCAGGTCCAGCCAAACTGATATTTTAGTTTTGGATAGCCGATGGGGATCTCAATGATCACGCCATCAGCACCGCAGTCTATCGCCTTGTCGATATCGATCGGAAGCGCCCGTGCAAAGGTAAATATTTTTGCTTTCAAGCCAAGCTTGCTGATCGCTTTGATGGCATCGAAATCTTCCTGCGAAACGGCCGGCATCCCCGCCTCGATGCGCTCGACACCAACCTCGTCGAGTTTCTGGGCGATCCTGATCTTGTCATCTTTTCTAAACACGACCCCCGGGGTCTGCTCCCCATCCCGCAGGGTGGCATCGTGAATCTCAACCCTGTCAGGCAGATCGAAGCTGCCGGTCACCTCGTCGACGAAGTTGTAGGGGCTCACCCACCATTTATCTTCCTGAAAATACCTGTTTGTCATGAAATAAATCTCCAGTCATTTTATCGCTGATCATCATCCTCGAGAAGCAGCATAGTACTCGAATTTTCTCTCGAGTATTCCAAGCCCTTCTGCAATCAGAAAAGCAAAGAAGAAAAGGACGAACAAGAGGGCCCACATGTGCTCCATCAGGAAGTTTGCCGAGTAGAGCTCGAACAGACGCCCAAAGCCGACAACCGAGACGAGCAGCTGGCCGATGATAACCCCCTTGACCGAACGGATACAGCCGAGACGGATACCCGCCAGGATTTCCGGCAGTGCCGCCCAGACGTAGACCATGGTAAACGCCTGCCAGAAATTGGCCTGAAAGGATTTCGTCATTTCAATCAGCGAGGGCGTAATGTTTTTCACACCGGCCCGGGCATCAAGGACAATAATCCAGACCGCGAAGAGTACCGTGGTGAGAATAATGGTTTTCGTACCGAAACCGAACAGGGTCATCAAAACCGGAACCAGAGCTGTCAGGGGAGCGCTCAGGAACATGTTCACCCAGGGAAGCAGCATGCGGTCGATGACGATGGAGCGTCCCATCAGCACGCCGACAGGTATGCCGACAATAATGGCGATACCGGTGCCGATCAGAAAGCATTTTGCCGTTATCCAGAAGGCACTGAAGAAGGTTGCCGTCGGGACGATTTCAAAAAGCCTGATGATGATGTGGCTGAATGGCGGCAACAGGATCGAAAGCTCGAGCTGGCCGACAATCTCCCAGACGACCGCCCAGATGAGCAGCGAGGCCATCATCGGTATTTTTATTCCAAATATATTCATTTTTCCCCTCCCCTATTCTACGTAGGTCCGCAGACCCTGCCAGATACGCTCGACGATATCGAGGTAGACGGGATCACGCCGGATAGCATCGGGGGAGATGTCACGCCGGATATCAGGCCTGATGATTTCAGAGACACGGCTTGGCCGCGGCAGCAGCAGGGCAATGGATTGCGAAACGTAAACCGCCTCTTCGATCGAGTGGGTGACGAAAATAAAGGTCTTCTGCTCATCCGCCACAACCTGCAGCAGGTCTTCCTGGAATTTTCTGCGGGTCTGTTCGTCAACGGCTGAAAAAGGTTCATCCATCAGCAGGACCTCGGCATTTACCGCCAGCGCCCGCGCCAGCCCGACGCGCTGGCGCATGCCGCCGGAAAGTTCATGGGGGTAAAGGTTCTCGTAGCCTTTCAGGCCGACAGCTTCAATATATTTTTCGGCAATCGCATGGCGCTCAGATTTGGCGACACCCTGCAGCTCAAGGCCAAAAGCGGCGTTGCGCAGAACTGACGCCCAGGGCATCAGGGCAAAGTCCTGAAAAACAAAGGCCCGCTCCCTGCCGGGTCCGGTAACCGGAATACCGTTGACGGTCACCGTGCCGGAGGTTGGCTTCAGCAATCCCGCGATGATTTTAAGAAGTGTTGTTTTCCCGCAGCCGGACGGACCCAGCAGCGAGGTGAGTTCGCCCTTGGGAAACTGGATCGTCATGTCATTTAACGCTTCAACTCCTCCGGGGTATATCTTGGTGACATCATTTACCGATACGGCGATCTCGGGATTTTCAACAGGAACAGCTTCTGCTAGAGCACTCATTGGGTTACCCTCTTGTCTGGTCTGAAAAACATATATTCAGTTCGTTCTAGAATTTCGATAAAAAGTACCGCAAAGGCCATGATTGAAAAAATGGCCGCATACATCTTATCATACTCGGCAATTGACTGGTTATAGGTGATCAAATCACCGATCCCCGTCGGGGTGATCAGCAGTTCCGCAAGAATTGCCCCGATGAACCCCATTGCCGCGCCCAGCCTCAGGCCCGCGTAGATTACCGGGCTTGCGGCGGGAATAATAATCTTCATGATAATCTGCAGATTGCTGCCGAGATAGGACTGACCCATCTCGATCATTGACGTCGGCGTATGGCGTACCGCGCTGTAGGCGTTCAAGACGATGACCGGTGTCGCCATGATGCAGACCGTCAATATCTTTGAAGTGAGACCGATTCCGTAGGCAAAGGTGAGAAGTGGAATCAACGCCGCCAGCGGAGCGGACTGCAGGACGATAAAGAGCGGAGCGCCGAACCATTCCGCTTTCACGTTCAGCCCCATCAGGACGCCACAAAAAATACCGAAAACAGATGAAATAATCAACCCGATCAGCAGCGGCTGAAATGTAGCTGGATAGACCGAGACCATGGACCCGTCAGCCAGCATGCCGCCAAGAGCTGACATTGTCTGTAAAAATGTCGGGAATGCCGGACTGATCGGAATGCGCCCGAGATATTCCCAGAAACCCGCTGCGATCAGGACAGATAACAGTCGCAGGGTCAGTGGATGCTTAAAGAAGGTGGACATGGCCGTTCCTTGTTGCTCTAAAAAGAGTGACTCAATTCTCCAAACGGCTGCCCACAGAGATTGCTCCATGGGCAGCCAAATGGGTGCTTGGTATTAGTTACCTAACTTGGCTTTAGCGGCATCCAGCGGCGCCAGATACCAGTAGTCCTCAACCTTGAGGCTGTCGGCAGGGCCGTCCATCTGTCCTGCGGCGACATAAAACTCAAAGTCCGCCTTGGCAGCTTCAACGCCACCGCCATTGGGATCATACAGTCCGCCGTCCACGGCTTCCTTGTAATAGCCATCAACGTCAGCCAGGAGCTCTTTGGGAAGATCGGCGAGCAGATTACGCTTGGCACGTTCCTGCTCCATTATTGTTGGATCATTGGACATCTCGCGCCAGGTCCTGAGCAGTTCCTCGACCAGGATCGCCACGCTTTCTTCATTTTCCTGCATCCAGCCAAGTTCGCCAAAGAGAACCTCATCACTTGCCGGATCATCGACACCCGGCAGCACATGAAATTTATCACCGGCCTTCTCCATGAGGATGTTCTTGTTGGAGAGATCGACGATCGTCGCGTCTATCTGGCCTTTCATCATCGCAATGATCCGGTTCTCAGAACCCGGTACATAGCTGCGTTGGCCAAGCTCGATGCCTTCGCGCTTGATGATGATATCGCCGATTGCCTCGGTACCGGTACCGCGGGCATGAAAGGTGAACGGTTCACCGTTGAGGTCCTGCCAGGTCTTATACTTATTGGCCACGACAGGATAGAAGACCAGTTTGCTCAACTGGAAAATGTTCCGCAGCGACACCTTGCTTTTCTGGATGATCGAGTAAGGGGTACCGATGGCGAGATCCATCTGGCCGCCAATTACAGCCTGAATTGCCAGCTGCTCTTTGGCAAAGGCGGTCATCTCGTAATCCAGCCCCCTATCCTTGGCACGATCAAGGGCTACGAGAAAGCAGAGGGTTTCAACCGACGCGACATCACCGAGTGCGATCCTGATCTTGTCAGCGGCATGCACGTTGAAACTGATGCTGAGAACAACCAGCACGGCAGCAAACATTACTGAAATTCTTTTCGTGAGAACTTTCATTTCGTACCTCCTGCAATTCTAGAGTTAGTGTGAGATTTACTTGTCAACTCCCGCTTTCTCCTGTGAAGGCGGGAGTCCTGAAAACTCCTGCTCAAATTACAACAAAAACTTCTTCCACGTTCCTCCTGCTTTATGTTTTCAGGCCGGTCCGGCCACTGACGGCCAGGCTCCCTGCAGCTGCAATCAATGAACGGGACTAAAAAGTCCCGGGATATTTGCCGCCGTCGATCAACAGGTTCTGGCCGGTGATGAATCCGGCCTGGTCACTGCAGAGATAGGCGCAGAGATCTCCGAGTTCGGCGGGATCACCAAACCGGCCGGCAGCGACCGCTGCTGTCCTGATTGCCTTCATTTCCTCATAGGTCCGTCCCTGCAGTTTGGCCAGCGCCTTGGTGTTTGAGGTGTGCCGCTCGGTTTCAAAATCACCGGGAAGCAGATTATTTATCGTCACATTGTGCTTGGCAACCTCCCGGGAGGTTCCGGCCACAAAACCGGTCAACCCGGCCCGGGCGCTGTTTGACAGACCGAGTATGCTGATCGGGGCCTTAACGGCACTGGAGGTGATGTTGACGATTCGCCCGAATCTCCTGGCGATCATGCCGTCCACCGTCTCCTTGATCATGAATATCGCGCCGAGCATGTTGTTGTTTATGGCATCAAGCCAGGCCTGGCGATCCCAGTCGCGAAAATTTCCGGTCGGCGGGCCGCCGGAATTATTAACGATGATATCCGGCTCCGGGCAGGCCTTCAGTACCGCAGCCCTGCCTTCGTCGCTGTTGATGTCGGCGGCGACAGGAATGACCTTCGTGCCGGTGGCGGCGCTGATTTCCTCCGCAGCTTTTTTGATATTTTCCTCGGTGCGGGCGACGATCACCAGCTCAACGCCTTCCCGGGCCAGTGCCATCGCGCAGGCCCTGCCAAGGCCGGCACTCGCCCCACCGACGATTCCCTTTTTTCCTGCTATTCCCAAATCCATCGTTTTGTATCCTCCGTGTTATTGCCTGAAAGGCTCTGATTTACTCAGCGCTCAGCCTGTTTCTGCCAGACTTGTTCCAGCATCTCCGGCGAACCGGTTTTGAGTTGAACCATGTAGCTCTGCAGCGCCTCCAAACTTTTCTTTTTCTGCTCTTTCATCAACATGTCGGCTTTGTCTATATCCGCCGTCTCCAGGGCCTCAATAATCTGCTCGTGTTCCCGGATTGCTGTTTCTGCCCTCGCCGGCACAAAGGAGAAGATACTTGGCCAACGCTCAAAGGCATCCCAGAGATCGGCTATCATCTTGTACAGGCGTGGAAATGGTGCCGCCCTGTAGATGCGTAAGTGAAACGCTTTATTGAGCCGGGCAAGATTTTCATAGCGGTCACGTTCTATCGCTACTCTCATCTCGTGATTTTTCTTCTTCAGCCAGGTGATGTCAAGCGGGCTGATGAAGGGCACCGCCAGCCGGGTGGCAAGTCCCTCGAGGGAGATACGGATCAGGTAGATTTCCGAGAGTTCCTGGTCGTTGATTTTTGTTACCACAGCCCCCGAATGGGGGATAAACGTCACATAGCCATCGCTTTCAAGTCTCCTGATGGCCTCACGGATCGGGGTTTCACTGATCTTAAACTCTCTGGCAAGGCTCGCCATGACAAGCCGCTGCCCGGGTTTGAGCGACCCCTTGATGATCGCCTGCCGAAGTTTATCGTAGACAACCAGGTTTTTTGTTTTGCCTTCTGCGGGCATAATCAGAGACCATTCCCAGAATCATACATGATCGAACTTGATATCCTATACGATTGTGAAATTATCCTATACAATAAATTCTGTCAACAATCTTCTGGATTTTTTCCAGGATCATAGCGTATGGTGCTGAAATTCAGAGAACTGCGCCGTTGAGAGGTGTTTGCAGTCAGTGAACAATCACCAGAAGCAACAAAAATGGTGCATTTCCGCCTTGACGTGATTACTATCTCAGGCGTCCATCGGATCATACCAAAAGCAACAGGTACCTGGTGCTGAAAACTCGTGACAGCCAGGTCGAACCGTTCATTTTAAAAAAAGGATCGAGCTATGAACACCTTCAAAGTTAATCATCTCCACATCATCTGTAAGGATCTGCAAAAAATGATCGAGTTCTGGACAACAGGACTGGGGGCTCTTTTTAAAGAAAACCGTGTCTTTGGCGGTGCTGACGGCGCCGTTCTGATGGCCGGGAACCTGCAGGTCAACCTGCGGGTGCCAAAACAGGGAGAATTGGCGGAGGGGGAGTCAGGGTCGTGCCTGGGCTATGATCACGTCGGCTTTGAAGTTGATGATCTCGATGCTGCATGTTCACGCCTGATCGGACTGGGGTGCAGCATCAAGAGCGGCCCGACAGAATTGAGCGATCGGAAAATTGCGTTTCTGAGCGGCCCGGAAAATATCACCCTGGAGCTGATGCAGCTCTCCTGAAATCTTAACGCAAAACTGCACGTTACATTCGAAACAAGGTACAAGGCATGGTTTCCAAGATAAAAGCGAACAATATTGAAATAGGCTATCGGCTTGACGGCCCTGAAGACGGCCAGGTGGTTGTGTTCAGCAACAGCCTGATGTCTAACTATTCCATGTGGGACAGTCAGGTAGCAGAACTCTCGACCACCTTCCGTATTCTGCGCTACGACCAGCGCGGCCACGGTCGCACGGAAACGACTCCGGGGCCCTACAGTATCGATCTTCTCTCGGAAGATGTCCACGCCTTGCTGGAAGCCCTCGGGATCAGCTCCGTTCATTTTGTTGGCCTGTCCATGGGGGGGTTTACCGGCCAGCAGTTTGCCCTCGCCCATCCCGATAAACTCCGGTCGCTGACCCTGTGTGACACCGCCTGCATCATGCCGCCCAAGTCCCTCTGGAACGAGCGTATCAAGTCTGCCCGGAATCACGGAATTGAGGCGCTGCTCGAGGCAACACTGGAACGCTGGTTCACGCCGCCGTTTCACCTGACAGGTGCCGAGTCACTGGCAAAAGTCCGAGACATGATCAGCAGGACCGACGTCGAGGGCTTCATCGGCTGCGCTGAGGCGATCCGCGACATGAATCTCTGTGACCGCCTTCCCGAGATCTCGGTTCCGACGCTGATCATTGTCGGTGAAGATGACCCGGGCTGCCCTGTCTCTGCGGCCAGAGCCCTGTATGACGGTATCGTCGACTCAAAACTCGTTATCATTCCGCAGGCCGCACACCTGTCCAACATCGAGCAGACCGCTGTTTTTAACAAATCGCTAATCGACTTTCTCAACCGTCATCAATAGAGCGCACGCTCTCCAGCACTTTGAAAGCCAATGCCCTGCTCATTCTCTGCTTTTTTTTCGGCCACTCGATATTCCATTTCATGGGGCAGAGTTTTGCCGTACTGCTTCCCTCGATCCAGCAGACGTTCCTCGTCTCCCCGATCGAAATTGGCGCCCTGATCACCACCAGGGAGATTATCTCGGGTCTGATTGCCCTGCCCGGTGGAATGATGTCGGATTATCATGCCCGGCACCGGGCGCTGATCCTGACGCTGTGCATCGTGGTTTTCGCGGGCGGCTGGTTTATCATTGCAATCACTCCGATCTATTTTCTTCTCTACGTCGGCATGCTGCTTATTGCTGCAGCCAGCTCCATCTGGCACATGCCATCACTCATCGAGCTCGGTGCCCGGTTTCCTGAAAAACGGGGCACTGTTTTTGCCATCCACGGTGCCGGAGGAAGCTGTGGCGACATCATTGGGCCGATAGCAACAGGAGTGCTGCTTGCCTATTTCTCCTGGCGGGAGATCCTGTCAATGTATATCGTCCTGCCCCTGGTCATTGCGGTATGGACCTTTCTGCTTTTCAGGCGGCTCTACCGGAAAAAACAGGAGCAGCAGGAGAGCAGCGCGGACACTGTTCGGGAATCCCCGCTGCAGCAGCTGCAGGTTTCCTACCACCTCCTGAAAACGACCGATATCTGGAAAGTCAATATTGTCGCCGGACTCCGCAGCATGTGTTTTACGGTTCTAATCACGTTTCTGCCCATTTACATGCACGACAGCGGCTTCAGTTCGCGTTCAATCGGCTTTCATTTCGGCCTGCTCTGGGCAATCGGCCTTCTCGTCAGCCCCCTGATGGGCCATCTATCCGATCGGTTTGGCAGAAAAATCATCCTCGTTCCCGCCCTTCTCTACTCGAGTCTTCTTGTGGTTGCGCTTGCTTTTTTCGGCAAAGACACCATGTTCACCGTGCTGATCATACTCCTCGGATTCAGCATCAGGAGTGACTACTCCCTTATCAATGCCACGATCATCGACATGGTCAAGGGGCGCGTTGAAAACACCATGCTTGGTATCCTGACATTCTGGCGCAGCCTGATGGGCGCTGCTGCGCCCCTGATCGCCGGAGCCCTTTACCAGTACCAGGGAATGCAGTCGACGCTGCTTTTTGTCGGAACGCTTTTTTTCTCGGCGGGGGTACTTTTCTCACTGGTGAAGATTGAACCTCTCAATGATCCGCACACGGTTTCGGGCTGATCAATCCATGCGGACCCAAACCGCATTACCCCCACCTTGTCATATAGACCCGGACCACAATACTGATTATAGTTATCTGCAGACAGATATGGTGCTCTCGACCGTTAACCCCTGCGGGGCAGATCGTATTCCCGTGGGTGTCTTTAAGCACACGAGGGTACCGGAATAAACTGATCTGGTCGCAAAAGACGCCGTGTTTCTGCTGCTTGAGTTACATCCTGACTGGCGTGAGGAGGTATCGCATGGCAAAAAAAATAACAGCCGTCGTTACCATTGCGGTTGATCGTTGCAAAGGCTGCGGACTCTGCGCCTCTTCATGTCCGCTTGAGCTTCTCAAAATCTCAAAAAGCACCTTGAATGTTTACGGATATCATCCGGTCATCATTGAGCGGATGGAAGAATGTATGGGTTGCGCCAACTGTTTTGTAATGTGCCCTGACTATGCAATTACCATTGAGCGCACCGTTCATGCAGGAGCTTGATATGGGCAGAACATTGATGAAAGGCAATGAGGCGCTTGCCGAGGCCGCGATCAGGGGTGGCTGTACACATTTTTTCGGATACCCGATAACCCCTCAAAATGAGATCCCGGAATATCTCTCCAGAGAACTGCCGAAACACGGTGGCGTGTACCTCCAGGCAGAGAGTGAGGTAGCGGCAATTCACATGGTCTATGGTGCCTCCGCGGCGGGCGGCCGGGTGTTGACGTCTTCCTCCTCACCGGGAATAGCGCTTATGCAGGAAGGTCTTTCAGTGCTTGCTGCAGCCCAGCTTCCCTGCGTGGTGCTCAACGTGCAGCGGGCAGGGCCCGGCATTGGCGGCATACAGCCAAGCCAGGCCGATTACCACCAGATGACCAGAGGCGGCGGCAACGGCGATTATCGGATTCCATCCCTTGCTCCGGCAACCATCCAGGAGTCGGTGGAAATGATGTCTGAAGCCTTTGAAATTGCCGAACGCTACCGCACTCCGGTGTTCATTGTCAGTGACGGCATGCTGGGCCAGATGATGGAGCCGGTCGAGTTCAAAAAACAAAAGAAAGAACCCTCTCAGCCCAAAACGTGGGCATTGACCGGCCATCAGGGGAAAAGAAAACCAGTTATCATCAAAACCATGTCACTGGTTCCGGAAATACTGGAGCAAAACAACCAGAACCTGCAGCGAAAGTACCGGGATATTGAAGAGAAGGAGCCTAAATTTGAGCGTTTTCGAACCGACGGGGCGGAAATCATTCTGGTCGCCTATGGCTCCACGTCACGTATTGTAAAGGATTCCATAGAGTTGCTGAAAAGAACCGGCATCAATGCAGGGTTAATACGACCAGCAACGCTCTGGCCCTTTCCGCAACAACCATTTAACGAAATATCACACCCCTGCAGGCACGTCCTCTGCATTGAGATGAACTGCGGCCAGATGGTCGATGATGTCAGGCTCTCGGTCAGGGAGCGCTTTCCGGTGAGCTTTTATGGACGGTGCGGCGGTGTCATACCGACGCCCGGCGAGATCGCCGACCAGGTCAAAAAGCTGCTGGGAGAGAGGTGAAGCCATGCTGAAACTGTTTACCAGAACCGCGGGGCTGAAGGATCGCCAGACCCACTACTGCCCCGGCTGCACCCACGGCATCGTCCACCGTCTCGTCGCTGAAGCCCTGACTGATCTGGATATCCTTGGCAACACGATCGGCTGCGCATCCGTAGGCTGCTCGATACTCTCGTACAACTATTTCAATGTGGATATGATCGAATCGGCTCACGGCCGCGCTCCTGCCGTCGCCACCGGCGTAAAGCGCGTGCATCCGGACAGGATTGTCTTTACCTACCAGGGTGATGGTGACCTGGCTTCAATCGGTACTGCGGAGATCGTCCATGCCGCCCATCGCAGTGAGAATATAACGGTCATTTTTATAAACAATGCGATATACGGGATGACCGGCGGACAGATGGCCCCGACCACCCTGGTCGGACAGAAGACCACAACAGCCCCGAAGGGAAGGGATGCCTCACACTGCGGCAGCCCGCTGCGAATCGCTGAGATGTTCGCCAAAATTCCCGGGGCATCCTACATTGCACGGGTTTCAGTTCACTCGGCAAAGCATGTTCGCCAGGCTGGAAAAACAATCAGGACGGCATTTGCATATCAACAGCAAGGGTACGGATTCTCGATGGTTGAGGTGCTCTCAACCTGTCCGACAGGATGGGGGTTGAGCCCGGTAGAAGCACTTGACTGGCTGGAAGATAACATGATCCCCTACTATCCTCTCGGGGTGTACAAAGCTGTGGAGACAATCTCATGAAATCTCAGAAACTCATCTGTGCAGGTTTTGGTGGACAGGGAGTGATGTCGCTGGGCCAGCTGCTTGCCTATGCCGGAATGATTGAAGGCAGGGAGGTCTCCTGGCTGCCGTCCTATGGGCCCGAAATGCGCGGGGGAACGGCTTACTGCTGTGTGAACATAGCAGACAGACCGATTGGCTCACCATTGATCAGCGACGACGCGGACTGCGCGATCGTCATGAACCTCCCCTCCTTTCACAAGTTTGAGCCACTGGTTGTGCCGGGTGGACGAGTGCTGGTGAACAGCTCTCTGATTGATGAGCAGAGCACCAGGGCAGACCTGCATGCCTACTATATTCCCGCCAATGAAATCGCCGTAACCTGCGGCAACGTAAAAATGGCCAACATGGTAATGCTTGGTGCCTATATCAAACTCACCGGCGTTGTCAGTGAATCAAGTGTGATGAAGGCCTTTGGCAAAGTCTTCACGAAAAAGACACCCCAGCTCCGCAAACAGAATAAAGCGGCACTGAAGCATGGAGCAGCCTCTATTAGCGACCAGGTCCCGCTGCCTGCTGCAATCTGATCAACTTTTGCGTTGCTCCCACGGCTCATATCGCCTATAAGTCGGAAACGGTCCCAATACATGCATGCCTTTTGACAACTGAAAAAACAATGGAAAAATCCACGCCAAAACGGATCGTGCTGATCCACGCGCTTCCCTTCTCCATGGCTCCGGCAATGCAGGCCTTTGCAGAGAACTGGCCGGAGGCGGAACTGGTGAATCTCCTTGATGACTCGTTAAGCGTCGATCGAAAACGGGCCCAGTCCAGCTCTGCTGATATCATCCGCAGGATCGTCACGCTTGGAGATTACGCACACAGCATACATGCAGATGCGATCCTGTTTACCTGCTCGGCCTTTGGAGAAGCCATCGACAGGGTAAAACGCAGGCTGGACATTCCCGTTCTGAAACCCAATGAAGCGATGTTTGAAGAGGCGCTCCAGGCAGGAGAGAAAATCGGTATGCTGACAACCTTCGGACCGAGCGTCGGCTCCATGGAGGCCGAATTCAGAGAACAGGCCGCAGAGCACGGCAGCAGCGCCCGGCTGACCACAATACTTGTCGAAGAGGCCATGGATCGTCTCGACAAAGGCGATGAGTGCCGGTCACAACGCGTTGCTGCAGCAGGCTGCTGCCCGCTATTTCCGGGACTATGACCTGATCATGCTGGCACAGTTTTCCAATGCACAGGCACATGGTCCTGTTGCCGAAGTGTTCAAAAACAAAATCCTGACAAGCCCCGTAAGTGCAGTTCTGCGCTTGAAGCAGGTGCTTTGCCCGGACACGCCTGGTTAGGATCGCTCCAATCCGCTGCCGCTCCCGCACTCAGCGGTGCACTTTTTCTCGCCTGTAGATGTCTTGATTTACCCTCTGGTACAGGAAATCAGCCCTGTCCGATACTGCAAGATTATTTTGGTCCGGTTGCTGTGCATGAATTATAGTATACATACAGGCAAAAACCGTAGTCCAATGAAGGTGATTCGCGAACAGAAGACAAGAGGAGAAACGCCATGCAGGCATTGACCTACAAAGATCTCGTCGACGAGAAAATAAGGGAATGGCAACAGGCCCTTGGAAGACTGGAAAGGCAGCAGCCTGTAAAGCATGCGAGCGCAGGAGTGGAGCAGTTGAAGCCGGCTCTAGACTCGGCCATCGCCCACCTTTCCGCCCTTGTTGAACAGGAGACCGTGGGAAATACCCTGGAAACAAAAGATAACATATTGAAGATATTCACTTCCATCGATAAGGAATTCTCCAAATACCAGGGAAAAACACCGTTTATGCTCTGAGAACATGAGCGCTGGACAGCGACTCAGTTATCTGTCTTAGCGAACGTCACTTCAAATCGGGAGGAAGTCCATGAATCGGAACAAAATACTCGCAGCAATAGACGGCTCAGAGCACGCTCATCTGGTCGTAGACAAAGCCATTGAGTATGGAAAACAGTTCAATGCCGAAATCATTCTCGTCTATTGCCACCGGAAGTTTCCAACGCTGTTGGGCCAGCCCTACAGGGATGAGGAAATTTCCCGCATCATGAGCGAATCTGAAAAACTGATCGCGCCGTTTTTGCAGCGCCTGAGAGATGCAGGATTAGAGGTTGAGGAGCGATTGATGGAGGAACCGGCGGCGGCGGCGATTTCAGAGATTGCCAGGATTGAAAAATGTGGGCTTATCATCATGGGTTCCAGGGGACTGACAAGCCTGGAAGGTCTTTTTGTCGGCAGCGTCACCAACCGGGTACTGCATACAGCTCCCTGCTCGGTCCTGGTGGTCCGCTAAACAGCGTTCAACACAGCTGCCGGCGCCACCATTTCTCCCTGCAGCGGTTGGTGTTCAAGCCACGTTTTCCTGACCGTGCCGGCAGCCCATTCACCTGGAAGGTGTAAGCCTGAGAAGACGACCTCCCTCCTTGTCCTCGAGCACCCAGATGGCACCATCGGGCCCCTGCTCAACCTCCCGGATACGTTTGTCCATGTCAAAACGCTCAACCTCCTCGGCACTGTCCCCATCTAACCTTACCCGGATCAGCGCTCTGGAAGCAAGGCCCCCGATAAGGGCGTTGCCCTGCCACTCAGGAAACATGCCGCCAGTGTAGATAACCAGTCCGGAAGGAGCAATCGTCGGCACCCAGTAGACTTCAGGGCTGTTGAATTCGGGCCGCGTGTCGTGATCAGGGATGTCTGCACCCGAATACTGGTCTCCCCAGGAAACAACAGGCCAGCCATAGTTGTCACCGCTGACTGTCAGGTTTAATTCATCGCCATGCCGTGGCCCCATCTCATGGGTCCACAATCGCCCCTGCGCATCAAAAGCGATGCCAAGCAGGTTCCGATGCCCGAGCGACCAGTAGGTTCTGGCAATGTTCCCCTTGTCCTGAAACGGGTTGTCTGCAGGTACCGAGCCATCCGGGTTAAGCCTGATAACCTTGCCGAGATTCTGCGACCAGTCCTGTGCCGGTTGCTGCTTCTGCCGCTCACCGGAGGTGATATAGAGTTTACCGTCCGGCCCGAAAGCCAGGCGATGCGAGTAATGCCCGTTTCCCGTCACCTTCGGCTCCTGGCGCCAGATCACCTCCAGGTCCCCCAGTGTTGGACTGTTCCGGTCAGGGTTGAAGCGCGCGCGGGCGACAACAGCGCCCTTTTTCCGAAACATGCCCTGCTCCGCGTAGGAGAGGTACACCAGCTTGTTCGCTTCATAATCCGGGTGTAAAATGATGTCGCCTAATCCCCCCTGCCCCCCATAGGCAACCTCGGGAACACCGCCAACAGCCACCTTTGAACGGCCATCAGCGCTGACCAGCAGGAGCTTTCCCGGTTTTTCGGTCACCAGGAGATCACCGCTCGGGAGAAACGTCATGGCCCACGGCTCGTTAAATTCAGCCAAAGGCGTGGACAAAAGTATTGATCCTGCAGAACCCCTTCTCGTTTCTTCCCCCGAGGCAGCGGCCGACCCGGCTGCAGCCGTGAGGACAAGAAAAGACAGGAAAACGGTGAGACACTGAAAATACATTGCAGTCTCCACTGGAAATATTTGCGGTTTACCGACACGCCTCAGTCTCCTTCCCCTGGTGGCAGTCAGCGTTTTGTTCATCACGTTTCGCTCAGGAATATTCCCAAAGCCATCACTCTGACGGTAATGCCGCGTTTTACAATTGTAAAGCCACGCTGGTGTGTTAAGCGCAAGTCACCGGTGGGTCCAGGCGGTTTGGCGAGGCCTTGCTGAAAGCACATACTTGATTGTATTGATTAAGAAAAACGCACAACCCCATTGATGTTTTTAATGGCGATGCATACAGTTGTCATTGACGTAGAGCCGCATCAGCAGTCATCTGCATGAAGCAGAGCATGATGTAGTGTCATCCCCCTTTCTCACGAAGAAACAGAGGAGCAGTGATGGAGCAGTCAAAAGAGTTAACGATTTTTTCGGATTATATCTGACCCTGGTGTTACTTCATTACCGGGCGTATTGAAAAATTGCAGGAGAAGTATGATCTGGATGTTCGCTGGCGGGCATTTCCTCTTCACCCGGACACGCCCGAAGAGGGACAGCTTCTTGAAGATCTTTTCAGGACCGACTCGCACCAGATCAGTAAAATGGTTGAAAAACTGCGTTTGACCGCCGAGGAGCTTGACCTGCCATTTGGGCCGAGGACCAGGACATACAACAGCAGGCTTGCCCAGGAACTTGGACTCTGGGCGGAAGATCAGGGGCAGGGCCACTCCTTTCACATTGCAGCCTTCAGAGCCTATTTCGTAAGTGGCCTCAACCTTGCAGAGCAGAGGGTGCTGCTGGATCTGGCAAAGCAGACCGGTCTCGAGGAATCGGCTGCCGAGACGGTTCTCAGGGAGAGGACCTGTGCTGCCAGGGTGGACCGGGATTGGGAGGATTCACGTTTAATGGGTATTACCGCGGTTCCGACGTTTGTCATGGGCCAGCATAAACTTGTCGGCGCCCAAAGTTTTGAGAACCTGTCCCGGCTGGTTGAACACTACGGGGCTGTTCCAAGATAGCCGCCCTGCCGAAGAATCATGCCGGGGAGTGGTGAGAAAAGACGGATCATCCGGTTCAAGGTAAGCCTACTCACCTGCGACTGAGAAGGCGAAGCACATCGCTTCCGGAAGCATCACGCAGGCCCGCCGTTGCGCCACATCAGGCCCGAAGGGTTGCGGACATGAGGTCCGCAACTGACAGCAGGCCATGGACGGCCTGTCTGTCAGCCGTGGTGAAACGGCGACTAGGCCGAAGGGCAGCATCCGGAAGCGATGTGCTTCGCCGGTTTTACCCCTTCAAAATCTGCAGCGTACGCTTAATCTGGATGATCCGAAAAGACGTGCGGCAGCAGAACAAACGTGATGTGCAACGCTTATTCAGACAAGTAACAGGAGATGAAGGCTGTCAGAATGAAACAGGATATCAATGTACAACAGGGCATGGATCGCTTTTCCATGGAACGAATCGACAGGACCTGGCTTGCCGATACCTTTCACGATGAAAATTGTCGAATTATTCCAATCCACAAACTGAATGTTCTCTGCGCCAATACGCCGCAGCCCAGGGCCATTTACCTGAGCAACAAAAACCTGACTGAACCCCTGGATTCCATCGACTCCATGGTGTTTCTGGGGATCTATGAAGGCACACCCTATTTTGCCACCGTCATAAACTCAGATGAAATGGCGACACATCTGAGCATACAGACGAATGCCGTCTTCCAGAATCTCCGCTCCGTCCTTTCCCTGCTTGATTATCGCGACACGCAGATTCTGACTTTGGCTCGTTTCATGAGCTACTGGCACCGCAGAAACCGGTACTGCGGGAAGTGCGGAGGCAAGACAAAACGATCGGAAGGAGGTCACGTTCGCATCTGCCAGAATGATGGTTGCGGGGAGCGTTATTTCCCGAGCATGGATCCGGCCGTTATCGTTCTGGTATCATCAGGACATCGATGCCTGCTCGGGCGAAAGAGAGAATGGCCCGAAGGTATGTACTCGACGCTTGCCGGGTTTGTCGAACCCGGTGAGACAGCAGAAGAGGCTGTGATTCGTGAAATCCGGGAAGAAGCGGGTATCACCGTCGACCAGGTGGAATACCAGCATTCGCAGTCCTGGCTGTTTCCAGGTTCACTGATGCTTGGTTTTAACGCCCGGGCACAGCAGGATACAATCATTGTCGATAACCATGAACTCGAGGATGCCCGCTGGTTCACAAGAAAAGAGATCGAAAGCAGCCCGAACCTGCTTCCAACCCGTGTATCGATCTCTTATAAACTGATCATGGAATGGTTCGACAAAGGCGATTAAGCAGGCAGGGCTTCACCGGATGGCTGTTTGTACCGGGGGTCTGACCGTGATGATCAAATGACCGTATCATCAAGAATGACCGCACTTTTGGGAATAACCACCAGGCCATCGCGTACCAGCCAGTTTTCATTCTCTGAATCAGGCCGGCCGGCGTGAAAGCGTATGCGCACATTCCTGCCGATTCGGGCCTTCTTGTCAAGGATTGCGCTGTCAATAACCGAGCCGTCACCAACCCCTATGTCAGGACGCCCCAGGCGCCTGTTTTCAAGGCGCTGATCATCGGTTTCATAATGGTCTGCCCCCATCATGACGGTATTGCGAATGACCACCTGGGAGCCGATGATGCTGCGGATACCGATCACCGAGTTGGTGATCTCGGCATCTCCAACAGAGCACCCTTCAGCCAGCATTACCCTGGACAGTTTTGCTCCCTGGAGATCGGCAGGAGGCAGGAACCGGGCATTGGTGTAGACAGGCTGGCTGGGAACATAGAGATCGAAGGACTGGGAAGCGGCCATCTCCAGGCTCACCTCATAAAAACGGCGAATGGTGCCGATATCTGCCCAGTAACCATCGAACACATGGCCCATGATACGCTGCTTTGCCAAGGCTTTCGGGATGATATCGTTGCCAAAATCATCGCCCGGCGCAGCCAGCAGCTCAGTCAGCAGTTCAGTGGAAAAAACATAAATCCCCATGGAAGCCATAAACGGTTTCTCGGACCCGGGAGTGCTTTCCAGATCACCCAGCATCTGCGGACTCGGCTTTTCAGTGAAGCTGGTAATTTCTCCTTCAGGACTGCGCTTGAGAATACCAAGCCCGGGAGCCTCCCGGGCGTCTACCGGTTGAACCGCCAGGGTAATGTCGGCCTTCGTGTCCACGTGATATTGAACAAACTTCCGGTAATCCATCCTGTAGAGATGATCGCCGGCCAGAATGATGACATATTCAGTATCTGTGTTATTGATCTCGACAAGCTGCTGCCTGACCGCATCGGCCGTGCCCTGATACCAGCCGGAACTGTCCGGGGTTTGCTCTGCTGCCCAGATCTGGACCCAGCCATCAGAAAACATATCCCGCTGATAGGTCCGGAAAATGTGGCGATGGAGCGAGACCGAATTGAACTGGGTCAGGATGGCAATCTTATCAATGCCGGAATGCAAACAGTTGCTGATTGGAATATCGATCAGCCGGTATTTGCCGGCAAACGGAACCGCTGGTTTTGACCGTTTTTGGGTCAAGGGATATAACCGGCTCCCCCGTCCCCCGCCCATAATGATCCCCAAGACATCTTTCATCATCGCCACCTCTTCCGTTAAAACCGTTTTCCTGGTTTCTGCCAATACGATTACTGCCCCTGAATTCCCTTACGGCCAGCGTAGGCAACCTGTCCAGCCAGCTCCTCTTCGATCCGCAGCAGCTGATTATATTTGGCAATCCGGTCAGACCGGCAAAGCGATCCGGTTTTTATCTGGCCTGCTGCCGTCCCAACCGCCAGGTCAGCAATCGTCGCGTCTTCTGTTTCACCGCTTCTATGGGAAATTACGGCTGTATACCCTGCCTTTTGGGCCATTTGAATCGCTTCGAGGGTTTCTGTCAGTGTTCCAATCTGGTTAAACTTGATCAGAATGGAATTGGCGACACCGGTATCAATGCCTTTTTTCAAAATTTTAGTGTTCGTTACAAAAAGGTCGTCACCAACCAGCTGGACAGCAGAACCAATCTTTTGGGTGAGATCTGCCCACCCATCCCAATCACTCTCATCAAGACCGTCTTCAATCGATATGATCGGGTATTTTGTTATCAATTCTGCGAGATAGTCAGCAAAACCTGCAGAGTCAAAGGCCTTGCTCTCACCTTTTAAAGTGTAAATCCCGTCCTTGTGGAACTCGGAAGCCGCGCAATCGAGAGCCAGGGTAATGTCTTTATCCATACGGTAACCCGCCGCCTCAACAGCTTTGACAATGACCGCCAGGGCCTCTTCGTTTGAAGAGAGGTTCGGGGCGAAACGCCTTCGTCGCCAACCGCCGTACTCAACCCCATGCCACTCAGCACCTTTTTAAGGTTATGAAAAACCTCCGCACCCATCCGCAAGGCTTCCCTGAAATTTTCCGCACCCACCGGCTGGATCATGAATTCCTGAATATCAACGTTATTATCGGCATGCTCACCACCATTGATGATATTCATCATTGGCACCGGCATCAGATACTTTCCGGGGGTCCCATTTAATTCGGAAATATGTTGATAGAGCGGCATTTTTTTATCCACTGCCGCAGCTTTCGCATTTGCCAGGGAGACCGCCAGGATTGCGTTAGCACCGAGCTTTTCCTTGTTCTCGGTGCCATCCAGATCAACCATGACACGATCGATATCTTTCTGGTCATATGAATTTCCACCAGCGAGCGCGGGGGCGATGGTTTTGTTGACAGCAGAAACTGCTGTAAGCACTCCCTTTCCCATATACCTGCTCTTGTCACCATCCCGCAATTCGAGAGCTTCCCGTGACCCGGTCGAGGCGCCCGAAGGAGCGCAGGCCCTGCCCCAGGCTCCACTATCCAGATACACGTCCGCTTCAACGGTGGGATTGCCCCGTGAGTCCATCACCTCCCGGCCGATAATCCTGCTTATTTTTGTCATAGCTGTCTCCTCTTTCTTCTGATTCTTGGTTTACTTTCGTTGTTGCGAACTTTCAGGATTACAAAAGTGCAGGCGATTACCAGTGCCGGAAATGCACGAAAGACGTTTTAAAAATGTATCTTTCTACGTTTCAGAACCGCTGACAAAGCAGGTTCGGAGCTTGTCAACGCTTATAGTTCAAGCTTTGCCGGCGCTGCCCAGCACATTTACATTTTTATCTTTTATCAGGCTGATCAATTCTTCTCTTGCCGATCCCAGATATTTACGTGGATCAAACTCTTCGGGCTTTTCGGCAAACATCTTTCTAATCATTGCCGTCATGGCAAGGCGGCCATCACTGTCGATATTTATTTTACATACCGCTGATTTCGCAGCCCGACGCAGTTGTTCTGCCGGGATACCCACCGCACTCTCCAGGCTGCCGCCATACCTGTTGATCATGGCGACATGTTCTGGCGATACCGAGGAGGCGCCGTGCAGTACGATAGGATATCCCGGCAGGAGACGCTCAATTTCTTCCAGGATGTCAAAGCGTAAAGATGGTGGCTGCTCGCCGGGCTTGAGCTTGAATTTATGTGCTCCGTGAGAGGTGCCGATGGAGATGGCGAGGCTGTCCGCCCCCGTCTTCCCGACAAATTCCTCGACTTCTTCAGGTCTGGTGTAATGACTCTCTTCTGCAGAAACTTCGTCTTCCACTCCGGCCAGAACACCCAACTCTCCTTCAACGGTTACACCCCTGGCGTGAGCGTACTCCACAACCTCGGCAGTGAGCTGGATATTTTCCTCAAATGGGAGATGTGAACCGTCAATCATGACAGAGGAGAAGCCGCTGTCAATGCACTCTTTGGCAAGTTCAAAGCTGTTGCCGTGATCAAGATGCAGGGCGATTGGAATTGTGCTTTCCAGGTGTCGGGCCATGGCCACCGCCCCTTGCACCAGATAGGGCAGCAGCACAGGGTCAGCGTATTTCCTGGCACTGCCTGAAACCTGCAGGATAACAGGCGAACCAGACTGCACGCAGCCGATGATAATTGCCTGCAGCTGCTCCAGGTTGTTGAAGTTATAGGCTGGGATGGCGTACTCCCCTTCCATGGCCTTGTTAAACATCTCTTTGGTATTCACCAGTCCGAGATCTTCGTACCGGGCAGGATTATTCATTTTACCTCCATTCAACATCATTTGTGATAAACTTGGCTGAACTATTCCCAGCCCTCCACACCGGCAGGCTATAGTTCTCTCAGCTGGACCTGCGCTAACAACTCATTCACCTGCTTTCGGGTACCAACCGAGGTGCCTTTTTGACTGGCGGTGGCTGCACCGCAGGCGATCCCCTTGCACAAGGCATCCTGCATGCTGTCCCCCTGGCTGAGTCCCCACACAATGCCAGCAACCATGGAATCGCCCGCACCAATAGGATTGGCAGCAACTATTCTGGGACTGGCAGCCAGCCACGCCTTATCTTCATCGACCAGCACGGCGCCCTTTTCTCCAAGGGAGATGATCACACTGGCGGGCCCCATTGCAGAGATCGCCCTGCCAACGGCCGCTATCTCCGCGGCAGTGTTGACAGGCTTTCCGGTAAGCTCGTGTGCTTCTTCGTCGTTGGGTTTGACCAGGAAGGGTTTGGCACCGCAGTTCTGACGCAGGGCCTCGTCGCTTGTGTCCAGAAATACTTTTGCCCCGGCTGACTGGATGATGGTGATGAGCTCGGTATAGTATATCGGCTCCACCCCCGGAGGCAGGCTGCCGGCCAGTACCCACCAGTCTCCGGCCTGCACCCGATCTCTTATCTTTTGTGCCAGCTGCGCAAGGTCTGCTTCAGTAATGGTCGGCCCCGGTTCGTTGACCTTCACGTAGTGTCCATTTTCAGCACTTACAATGGAGACATTGGTGCGAGTTTCACCCCCAGTCCAGACAAATTCTGTCTCAATTCCGAGCGATTGGAGCTTCTCATTCAACATTTCCCCGCTTTTACCGGCGGCAAAGCCCAGAGCCACGCTTGAAAGGCCAAGTGATTTAAGCATGCGAGCAACGTTAAAACCTTTGCCACCGCAGTCTACCCTCCAGTCCGTCGCTCTCAGAACAGTATCAAAAGCGATCTCAGTAACCGTCAGTTCCCGGTCAACTGCTGGATTGAGTGTCACCGTGAATATCATCATGTCAATCCTTCAGGTATTTTTCAAAAAGCGCTTCTTCTGCCTCCGCGGTCCACATGTTGCCCGGCTCGAGCTTTGCAGCAACTTCAGGGAGGATATCGCCTAGTTCATCAAGACCAACAAGCGGCAAGTCCTCAATCTGCGGGAAAATAACGATTTTTCCGGCATACGTGCCCTCGATGACCGCCTGGATTCCTTTTTTTGCTGCCTTCATCCCGCCGATTGCCCCGACACTGCGGCCGGGGGAGAGAGAACCCAGGGACGCCTGGCTGAGCACCTGCCGCTGGTCGTCAAGGGTCAGGCCGGAGGTTCCGGTATACTGGGCGTTACTCAGGTAGACATTGCTCAGGTTCATGGGTGCCATGGTGCCGTTGGGGACTCCGGCAAAGAAGACAAGCATGCCGTTCTCATTCATCAAGGTGTCTCCCTCCGCCATGACCCCCGCTATGGGGACGCTGACGACGACATCATCGGCTCCTTTTCCTGCGGTCACCTCCATGACGAACTCACGGAGTGACTTCTGGTTCGTCTGGGGGTTGAAGGTCAGCAGCTTCCGGCCTTTCTTTTCCGCCAGTGGAGCAAACCGATCCTTTATGGCCTCGAGGCGCTGGTCGCTCACTTCGGTGGCGATGACCGTTTTCGGGCCATCAGGCAGCTCCAGCGCTCTCTGGACGTGCATCTGTCCCATGGGGCCGCCGGCTCCGACAAAGACAGTAGTTCCCTGCGGGTGCAGCTCACACCGGTTGCGCTGTTCACCGTAGGATGACGAAATATCCGGCCCCTGGTTACCGATAAAGGCGATATAGTCGTAGTGAAGACGACCGACATCCGTATCGACCAGCCCGTCCAGTGGGGTTTTTCCGACCATGTTCATGGTTCCCCGGCGGGCGATGTACTTGGCCACCTTGCCGACAGCAGCGGAGGAGCGCGGATCGAGCATGACGATATCATCAAAACCGTTACCGCCGGTGAACTCCCTGGCCAGATCATCGTATTGCTCAGTCGCAATGTTGTTGCGAACCTCGACCTGCGCAGATGTCTTTTCGGCAAGTCCGGCTATGGTTTCAGGAACATCCGAGAGAATAATGACAGCCGGTGCCTTCAGCCCCGAAGAGAACGTGTATTCCGCGTCATCGCCCGGCCTGCCGATTATCCACATCACCCCGCCTTCTTTGGGTTCCAGGCGCCGACGCTGGGTGTAGGAAGCCAGGACACAGCCCCACGGTTCAAGAAGCGATGCTTCGGCATAGCCCATGGATTCGTCGACCGGCAGCAAACATTCTCCCTCGTCGGTCTCGAGCATTTCCGGGCCGATCAGGTGATACTGGATGAGCCCTCCGGGGATGGTATAACCGTACGCGGTACTTTTGCCGTTCTGGTAGATATCGGGCTGTACCGCCACACGCTGTCCCGGACGGTATTTTCCCTTCAATTCTTCACCGACATCGATGATCGTCAGGGACGCTTCATGGCCAAGCCTCGTTGGCTCCTGGGAGAGATCGCGATCGTACAACTTGGGGTGTTTCCCTCCCATTCGAATCAATTTTACATCTGAAAAACAGAGTCCTACGCTGTCAACCCTGACCAGCAGTTGGTTGGGCCCCGGTTTCGGCACTGGAACCTTTTCAGGTTGTCCGTCTTTTCCTATATTCTCCTCACCTGCTCCGTACATATTCCAGGCCCAGTTTTTTTCCGGCAAGTCGGAATCGGCCGCACGGTATCGGTTGTAATGTGATGTCATGGTTCCCTCCCAGGAGTGCTAAGATGTTTGATGCTACAACAGATCGTCGTTGCTTTTATAGAGCTCCATTACGGCTTCTGAACTTTCCAGTTGTAACGCTTTGTTGGCTTTTTCCTGTAATTTACTGTAGTTCACTGCACGGATGATATTTTTCACCGCCGCCACATTGGCTGGGCTGACTGACAGTTCACTCACCCCCAACCCGACCAGCAGTGTAGCGAGATTTGGGCTCGCGGCCGCATTGCCGCAGACACCGACCCATTTGCCGTGAGCCTGTGCGGCTTTGACAGTCATCTCGATCATTTTCAGCAATGCGGGATGGTAACTGTCAGCTTCACAGCAGAGATCTGGATGCAACCGATCTATGGCCAGCGTGTATTGCGTCAGGTCATTTGAACCGATGGAAAAGAAGTCCACTTCTTTGGCCAGGTGTTCCGCAACCATCACTGCGGATGGCACCTCGATCATGATGCCCAACGGCAGCCGGGGTGCATCCAACTGCAGCCGGACACGCTCGGCGATATCTCGTGCTTTGTACCACTCCGACATTCTGCCGATCATCGGAAACATGATGTGCAGCCCGGTTGATCCGCTTGTTTCCTTCTGCCAGGCTGCCGTTCGATAAATGGCTTCGAGCTGGCGCCTGAATATGTCTTCGTATTTAAACGAGAGGCGAATCCCCCGCATCCCCAGGAACGGGTTGTCTTCGTGGGGGATGTGTAACCAGGATACGGGTTTGTCTCCGCCGATATCCGCCGTGCGAACGATCAGCTGATGACTGCCAAGTTCCTCGATAATGGTTTTTAAACTGTTGCTCTGTTCTTCAATCGTCGGTTCTGCAGTGGAGGATTCAAAAAGAAACTCTGTCCGCAACAACCCCACACCTTCTCCACCATGTTCGAGAACAAGCTTTGCGTCTTCCGGGTTGGCGATATTGCAGACGACATCGATGCGGTGACCATCAAGCGTCTCGGCGGCCTTGTGTTTCTGCGCGTCCTCCTCGCTGCGGATCTGGTTCCACTGGGCAATCCATTCCGCCCCGTTTTTCTGCGTTGCCTCGTCCGGGTCAACATAGACCGACGAGGCCTGGGGATCGACAATAATCAACTCGCCATTCTCGATGTTCTTCAGGCTTCCATCGCCCAAACCGACCACTGCCGGAATACCCAGAGCCCGGGCAAGGATCGCCATATGGCTGTTGGGGCCGCCGAGCTCCGTGCAGATGCCACGTACCTTCAGGCCATGTAACCCGGCTGTCTGTGAAGGCGTCAAATCTTTTGCCAGCAAAATGAATTCTGTTTGCGGATATTCAACTGCTGAAGCGGCGGGAACCATCAGGGCCAGCACCCGGTCGCGGACGTCGATGAAATCTGCGATCCGTGCCCGCAACCGCTCGTTGTCAACTGTTTTCAAGGACTCGACCTGCTTTTCAATGGCCTGATGAAAAGACCAGGCGGCTGTCTTGCCGTTTACAATGAATTTCTCACTGTCGGTCAATACCAGCTCATCCTGAAGCAACTGCTTCTGTGCATGCAGGATGGCGGCCTCATTTGGAGCCCTGCTCTGCAGGTTGGCCTTGAGTTCATCGAGCTGCTGGGCGGCCTCGGTCAGGGCGGTGCTAAAGAGCTTGGCCTGCTCCTTGGGATCTTGAGCCTCCTCCTCAAACCTCATCTTCGCCGCCTGCAATCGAAATGCCGGGGCCATCGTGATGCCTGGCGATGCGGCGGAACCGCGTATGGTTTGACGACACGCAACATCGGGCAGAGCGGTTAAAACAGTCAGTGGGCGATAAGATGCACTCGCCTGTTCTTCCTCGTTGTCCAACCCCCGATTAATCATTTCAGCCAGAATCTGGACGGCCTGTTCCGCCTCGGGCCCCTCCGCGGAAATCATCAGAACATCACCCTGGCTCGCGCCCATGGACAATAATGACGCCACGGATTTGGCTGTCGCCGTCCTCTGGTCATTTCGAATGCGGATATCCGTTCCTGAAAATGCTGCAGCCCGCTCCGAGATCAGGCTGGCGGGGCGGGCATGCATCCCCTGGGAATCGACAACCGTTGCCTCCGCGACAACGGAAAAATCCTCGAGCAGTTCGGACGGCTCCTGCTGGGTCGCATTCAGCGCATTCAAAATTTCGGTTTTATCGGTTGTGGTTGCCAGTTTTTCGGCCAGTGCTTCATCCATGACCACCTCGGTCAGGCGCTGCAGCAAGCTCAAGTGATCCTTGCCTTTTGCCGCTATGCCAACGATCAGGCGAGCCACGTCTCCCTTGTCATTCCAGGTAACGCCCTGGGGTACCTGCACAATGAAAACACCGGTTTGGACAACCTGATCTTTTGCTTCGTTTACGCCGTGCGGAATCGCTACGCCATTGATCAGATAGGTACTGACTTTTTCTTCCCGCTGGCGCAATGCAGCCAGATAGTCTCCACTGACGAGCCCCAGGGAGGACAAGTTTTGAGAAACCAGTTCAAGGACATCAGCTTTGTTCGCTGCCTGGGCATTCAGTAAAATCTGCTGTGGACTTACCGCCAGTGTATCTTCTGCAGCAGGTTTGTTATCTTGCGGCGCAGGTGCCTGAGCGACTTCTTCGGGTACTTCGGGCTTCTCGGTACTCTCTGATTTACTTTGACCACCGATCAGTTTTTTAAAAAAAGACATAGTGAGCTCCTTTAAAATTGTGTCGATTTTTGCACAGACCCTCCGCCTGCATCTCTACGGCCATTTCAGTGTCGACCGCGGTAAGTCGCAACAGAGCCCTTATACCAGTTTGGCGACCAGGTCATCATAGAAGCCTGCGTCCATGAAGTTATCGATGCTGAAATGCTGTGCATTGGGCAATTTAGCTCGAGCACGATCAGTCAATTCGTTCTGGGTTATAACGATGTCAGCGTCTTTAAGATCATTGATGGCCAGGTTTGTTACCTCGATGTTCAGGCCGGCATCGTTGATTTTTTTACGCAATACCGTTGCGCCCATGGCCGAAGACCCCATGCCCGCATCGCACGCCACAACAATTGATCGAACAGTTCCTGCCGCGACGGGGACCGCCTGCCCTTTTGCCATGGACTTCCTTGCGGCTACGGCAGCTGTAGCTGCTTCCAGGTCATCAGTTTCAGAAGCATCCATGCGGATGATTACGGCTCCAATCAGAAACGAAGTGAGGGCGGCAAGTGCAATAGAACTCAGGGTTAAGACAATACCCATTCCTTTCGTGGACATCAGGGTCAGGGCAAACACGGAACCCGGTGAGGGAGGACCGACCAGGGCATTACCGGTGAACATATTAAATCCAACACCCACCATACCAGCGGCGATCACGGCAATAATCAGTCGTGGCTTCATCAGGATATAGGGAAAATATATTTCATGAATACCACCGAAAAAGTGAATGATACCTGCTCCGTAGGCTGACTTTTGTGCCGTACCTTTACCGACCACCATATAGGCCAGCAGAATTCCCAGACCTGGACCTGGATTGGTTTCAATCAAGTAATAGATGGAGGCTCCGAGCGAAGCTGCCTGCTCTGCACCGAGTGGGGTAAAGACACCATGGTTTATGGCATTGTTTAAAAACAGAATTTTTGCAGGCTCGACAATGATTGACACCAGGGGCAACAGGGACATGTCAACAACCCAGCCCACACCCGCTGCCAGTGCCTTTGTGATATAGGATACAACTGGGCCCACGACTATATAGGCGACAAGGGCTGCCAGCATGGAGTTGATGCCGAGAGAGAAATTGTTGACCAGCATTTCAAATCCAGGTTTGATTTTACCGTGAACCTTCTGGTCAAATTTAATTACCGCCAAGCCTCCCAGCGGCCCGGCAATCATGGCACCCATGAACATCGGAATATCACTGCCGACAATGACCCCCATCGTCGTGACGGCTCCTGCTACGGCACCACGGTCACCACCAATCATCTTACCGCCGGTATAACCAATCAGAAGCGGCAGCAGGTAGGTAATCATAGGGCCAACCAGTGACGCTAATTTCTCGTTAGGCCACCAGCCGGTTGGTATAAACAACGCAGTAATCAATCCCCAGGCGATAAATGCGCCAATGTTTGGCATCACCATGCCGCTCAAGAACCTGCCAAATGACTGGACACCTACTTTCAACGTATTACCGGACATACACACACCTCCTTTTTACATGGTTATTGAATTATCAATAATCTGACTTCTGGCGATAAAAACACCAATGCCGGGGTGGTTTATCCCGGCCCGGAAGCCGCCAAATCCATGAATAGTCCCTTTCACTTGAGGCCTCCTTTCTTTTTGGTTGGCCAGGCACCTTTTGACTTCCTGATAGGTCAACTGGCTTCCTCTCAACTGAACATAACACGATCACTCTCGATGTTTCTTTGTAATCGATTACAATATATTATGCCAACATTTTTTTAAAAAAAATCATCCACGAAAGTGAATAAAGTTTATTTTTCTTCCAAGATATCGTTTTATTTGTATATATAAAACATTAAAAATTCTTTCTCCAAAATTTGTAGCCGAAATTTTTCTTATTTTTTTGATATTATTTCAGTAATCGTTTTCAGTATAATAATTCGTTGATGTGATCGATCAACAATATAAATACAAAAAAAATAGCTTTCCCCCTCACAGAAACACACATGTGTATTTTCCGCCAAACATGACAATTATGAATGCATGTACCTGTAACAACTTTAATATATATTCTTATCAAGCTGGAATTCATTTTCAAAACTGGAAGCCCAGTTGTCAGTTGTGGGTTGGAAAAAAAATATCTTTGACTAAAAATATGCAATCGTTTACAGTATATAAATTGCAAATCATCACACAACCAATACATTAAAAAGTAACATGGTAAAAATTAAAAACGTTGCTGACGCGGCTGGTGTTTCAACAGCTACAGTATCCAGGGTACTGGCGAATAAGCCTCACGTGCGGCCCGAAGTAAAAAAACGTGTGCTGGAGGTTGTGAAAAAACTCAATTATCAGCCAAACAGGGTCGCTCAGAGTCTTCGTTCCAGCACATCAATGATCATCGCTCTGATTGTCGCTGATATAGAAAATCCATTTTTTCAAAAGGTGAGCAGAGCTGTTGACGATACCGCACAGGAACTGGGCTATAACGTGATCGTGTGCAACACAGACGAAGACCCGGACAAGGAGAAAAAATGCCTCGATCTTCTGCGCGCTGGAAATGTTGCGGGTGCTATTTTGGCGCCAACCCTCAAAGGCCTCGACACGTTCCATGAAATCCATTCGCTTAACACACCGATGGTGATAATTGATCGCCGCATCAGTAACTTCGACGTTGACAACGTCCTCATTGATAACGCTTCATCCGCTCACAACGTCGTTACACATCTGATTGAACACGGTTATCGTCGCATAGCCGGTGTTTTCGGAGCGAGCACTACCGGTCGTGAGCGGCGCAATGGATTCGTTAATGCGCTTAAAGATCACGGCATCAAGCCATTGAAGAATTTAATCAAGTATACCGAGGCACGAGAAGAGGACGGCTTCAGGGTAGCGATGAAGCTGTTGAACATGCGAGACCGGCCTGACGCTATTTTCACCAGCAATAGCTTACTGGCCGCAGGTATACTTCTGGCAATCCGCAAAAGCGGATTGGCTGTGCCCGGCGATATTGCCTTGGCGAGCTTTGATGATACCACCTGGGCAAAACTGGTCGAACCGGCGTTGACCGTGATTGAGCAGCCCACCTATGAAATCGGACGTACCGCCACGGAACTTCTGATTAAAAGGATTCAGGATTCGACACGTTCTCATCGTGAGGTTGTGCTCACGACGAATTTAATTGTTCGCCAATCCTGCGGCTGTCAATAGAACTATCATCCTTCCCTCTCTACCTGCAGGTTTTCCAGGCAGCAGACTCGCTCGTGCTGATAGTCTGCCATCATGAAACGATTTCGTCTCCTATCTCGATTTCCAGAGGTTAACAGGAAAACAACCTTTTGATCGCTGCTGCCGGCAACATTGACATTGCCGGGGGTGTTTTAAAGATATTGGCAGCCGGCGTTTGATTTTTTGAAAGTATCAAAGAGACGCGTTACGCGGTTTCATGCCGTCCAAAAGAAGTATGAATCGCATTTACAGCAACAGCTGAAAATGATGCAAGCAGAAAACATAAGAGAAAAGAAGCTTGTATATTTACCTTAACCTGCCTTATACATAGCGTTACAAAAAGCTGATTTGATCTGTCGAAGGATTTATTGATCGGACATCATGTACGTTTCCTGCAGGAAATTTCCCGCATCGCATAACATGAGGATCGATGACTTCAAAACAAGGCGTAGCAGAAACACTCTATCCCCTTTTAATAGCTGTGGCCATTGGCGTTCTCGCAGGCCTGGGCGCCGTTGCTTTCCGCATGCTTATCAGTTTCGAGATCGATTTCCTTTGGCCGGATGGGGCCGATTTTGTAGAACGTTACACGAAAGCGCATTGGGCCTGGCGTCTGGCGGCACCGATGCTCGCCGGTTTAATAATCAGCCCCCTGATTTTTCGCGCTGCACCCGAAGTGAGAGGCCCGGGAGTTTCTGAGGTCATCAAGGCCCTCAGCCTCAAGGATGGTATTATCCGCCGCCGGGTCACCGCGGTCAAAAGCCTTGCCACCGCGACCTTTATTGCCTGCGGCTGTTCTGTTGGGCGCGAGGGGCCAATCGTACACATCGGTGCTTCCATCGGCTCCTCGGTTACCCAGTTGCTGCGCCTGGGACCGGACAAACGGAAACTGGCCATCGCATGCGGTGCAGCTGCAGGCATTGCCGCCACGTTCCAGGCACCGATGACCGGCACCATGTTTGCCGTGGAAATACTGCTTTTTGACCTGGAAGTCGCATCGCTTTCAAACATCGTAATTGCCTCAGTTACCGGAACCGTTGTGTCCAAGGCATTCTGGTCGAATGAAACACTTTTCCAGATCCCCTTCTTTACCCTTTCTCATCCAGCTGAACTGCTGCTTTATGTCCTTCTTGGCCTGATTACCGGTCTTTTCAGTTTACTTTTCATGGCTTATATTTTCTCACTCCCAAAGCTGTTCAGCACATTACGCATCCCGGAGTGGCTGGCTCCGGCCGCAGCAGGGTTGGCCGTTGGCGGAATAGGCCTCTTTTGCCCTCAGGCTCTGGGTGTCGGCTATGAATCCATCAATGGGGTCCTCGATGGCCAGAGTGTGCTTGGCGTGGTTGCGCTCATGCTCATCGCCAAACTCCTCACCACCGGTCTCTGTGTCGGCTCAGGCATGAGTGGCGGTGTCTTCGCCCCTTCACTATTTATCGGGGCAATGCTGGGCTGCCTGTTTGGTCATGTGGCAAACCTTTTCTGGCCAGACCTGCCTCTCTCGCCAGCGCATTATGGCCTGATAGGGATGGGGGCGTTTGTTGCAGGCACCACGCTTGCCCCAATAACTGCAATCCTGACTATTTTTGAATTAACCTATAATTACCATGTTGTATTACCCTTGATGGCGGCCTGCATTCCCAGCCTTGTTGTCGTTCGTTTGTTCCATGATTTCTCAATATACGAAACAAAACTCCTCACCCAGGGCATCAGGATCGTACGGGGACATGACGCCAACCGCCTTCGATCGTTAAAAGTAAAAAACACCATGTGTGAAACCAATGAGTTCCTCAGGACATCCACACCATTCCACGAGTTGGTAAAAATGGTTCTGCAGAGTCCGTTTCCTCACTTCATGGTGCTTGATGAGAACGATTTTCTGGCAGGGGTCCTCAGCTTGCGGGACATTAGAAGCAGGTTGGCAGACCCCGAATACAAAGGTGACGATGAAGTTGCTGCCGATATCATGACAAGGGATGTGATTACCGTACGTGAGGACCAGAATCTCGAAAATGCTTTTCACCTGTTCTCTCAGGGAAACTTCTCTTTTTTACCGGTTTTGAGCAAAACAAAACCAAAAGAGGTTGTCGGTTATTTGAAAAAAGATGATTTGCTCAATGCCTATGATCAGCATGTTTTGCGCGGACAGGTGAGACCCGTAAACCGCTGGGTTTCACCTAAATCAACCCCTCTTGTGTAATGTGCAAAAGTAGAAGTAAAAGCAAAGTCTAAACCATCGCTGGAGCAAGTCGTTTGAAATCCGTCTGCTATCCGGGATAAGAACAATATGTGGTGACTGGTTTGGCGCTCTAAGTAACACGTCACAATTGATCATTAAAAAAAAGACCATATAGTGAAATACATGACCTGTAGGTCCTCTTTCTCGTTTGAAGCACGATTCGTCTTAAAAGACCACAAGATGGCTTGGCGGAGATTCCTGATAGTTGTTCAAAAAAGGGGGAAATATGCTGGACAATCAGAAACATGTATCTATCAGCCTGAAGGTCCGGGGGCTGACCGAGTCGGCTACTCTGGCAATAAACAACCAATCCAATCAATTAATCCGCCAGGGCAAGCATGTCTACAGGCTGGGCCTGGGGCAGTCTCCCTTTCCTGTTCCAGAGGTGGTGCAGAAAGCACTTCGGCAAAACTCTCACCAGAAAGATTATCTTCCCGTACAGGGACTTCAGACCCTTCGAGAGGCCGTCGCCAAGTACCATTCCAAGTATGACGGCGCTCATTTCAATTCAGACTCCGTGCTTATTGGTCCGGGCTCTAAGGAATTGATGTTTCTGTTACAGATCTGCTACTATGGGGATCTGGTTATTCCGACGCCTTGCTGGGTTTCCTACTCCCCACAAGCCCAGATTGTCGGGCGCCAGGTAGTATCTATTCCCACATCTTTCGAGAATGATTGGCGTCTGCAACCAGAGAGCCTGCGTCAGTTGTGCGAAGAGGACCCCGGCCGCCCCCGTCTGGTTATCCTCAATTACCCGGGCAACCCGGAAGGAGGGACATACTCCCAGCAGACACTCAAGGGGATTGCCGAAGTCGCCAGGGAATATGACATGATCATCCTCTCGGATGAGATATACGGCAAACTCTCTCATTCGGGGGAACATATTTCGATCGCAAGATTTTATCCCGAGGGTACAATCGTCAGCTCTGGCCTGTCGAAATGGTGTGGTGCCGGAGGATGGCGACTTGGCACCTTTACTTTTCCTGACTCACTGAAATGGCTCCAGAATGTGATGGCAGCTGTAGCAAGTGAGACATACACTTCCACTTCGGCACCGATTCAATATGCGGCTGTGCGGGCCTTTGAAGGCGGGATAGCAATTGAGCGTTATCTTGCCCACAGCAGGAGGATCCTGGCTCGGCTGGGCGAGTGGGCGGCATTACGCTTGCGAGACGCCGGAGCCCGGGTCGTCTTCCCCAAAGGCGCTTTCTATCTGTTTCCCGATTTTACCCCGATCGCAGATAAATTTAGCAAAAATAACATCCATACATCTTCGGAGCTTTGTCGTCGAGCTCTTGATGAAACCGGTGTGGCCTTTCTCCCAGGGAAAGCTTTCGGGCGACCGGATAGAGAACTGACCGTTCGTATCGCCTATGTTGATTTTGACGGCGCACGGGCTCTTGCAGCAAGCGAGCAAATACCACTTGATCAGGATATCGGTCCCGAATTCATAGAATTTTATTGCCATAACACAATAGCAGGTATCGAACTTCTCTGTGACTGGGTTGATTCACTCTGAAAAAAAATACCCAGCATACTGCTGGCAAATCAGTTTTTATCGATGTATGTATGACACCCGGCCGCCTCTGTTGCCAGCGCGTGCGGAGTTGATGTACGAATGATGATATTGCCTTGAAGATGGACAGGTAGAGGAGACTTTTTCAGAATCTTGCCCATCGCAGCAAGTGCCCTGCCCGGCATCTTTATCAATTATATGGTTATCAGCCCAGTTTCTCGGCTACTGCTCTGGCCTGCCTGACAAGATCATCTCTCTTGTCCACGTCACCCAACTCATTTAATTCACAGCCGCGAAGAAGATATGTCTCTTCAAAAAAGTTCAGTACCTTGAAAAAAGAATTATACCGTTCAAACACGCCGCCATAGAGATGTTTGTCCGCTCCCTGGGTCTGGATAAACACCAGCTTTTTTCCTTTTGGCAGCCGATGTTTGCTGTCTGCCGTCATAAACCCCGGCGTAAGATACGAATAGGTTCTGTCAATGAATGTTTTGAGTTGGGCAGAAATATCACCCCAGTACACAGGGGTGGCCAGTATGATTACGTTTGCGCATTTCACTGCTTCGAGAACGGGAGCAAGGTCATCATTCACAATACAGCAACTGCTTTTTCCCTTGCATGCTCCACATGCCTGACAGCCCTTTATATTAAGGTTATTCAGGCAATATTCATGTATGCGATTCCCCTTTTCAGCAAGTATGGCGGTAATGATCCTTGCCAATTGGGCAGAGTTTCCCTTTGTTCTCGGGCTGCCTAAAAGCGCTGCGACTTCCATCCTCTTTGTCTCCAGTTTATGGTATCCGTGTCCTGATACCGACTCTATACCATCCAGTCGGCAAAATTACTGCCAAGAAAACAGATAAGATTGTGGGAAAGAATAGATAGATACTTTAAAATAAAAATCAGTCTCATCCTGTAACGCGGGCCTGCCCGGAAAATGGACCGGCAGTTTTGATGGAGGGCCGCATGCCGGGAGGGACACATCACTCTTGGGTCGGGAGGTGCGGTCCTTGTACTCACTGGTTGCGGACGCTATTCTGGTTGTTCATTTCGCATTTATTGTCTTTGTTTTGGGAGGGCAGGCCTGTGTGGTTGTCGGCCGCTTCCTGAATTGGCGCTGGGTACGTAACATGACCTTCCGCCTCTGCCATATTCTCGCCATAGGGATAGTCGTGGCTCTGTCATGGGCTGACCAACTCTGCCCGTTAACAACCTGGGAGAACTCCCTCCGATATGCAGCGGGAGAACAACCGTATGCGGGGTCGTTTGTCGGCTACTGGGTCGGCAGATTGGTGTACTATGACGCCCCTCAATGGGTATTCATTGTTGGCTACTCTTTGTTTGGAGCTCTGGTTCTCGCTACCTGGATCTGGATCAGGCCGGAAAGAGAAGGCTCCAACACGTCAACCGGAGACGGGCATGGAAAACACCCTGACAGATAGGTAAACATGTTACCAGATGAAATACCGATTAGTGATTATAACGATATCATGGACAACGCACACTCCATAATCAGGATCTCCCGTCGCCTGTCGGCAATACTGACCCTCTTTGCTGCTGCAGGTGCCCGCATTCTCTGTTTCCTGGTCGTCGTTTCGCAGCCGCTGAATTCCGATGCAGCTGAAACCAAGATTCCCCGGGGTGCAATGGATTCTATGATCAATGGGATCCGCGCATACGGGTTCACGGACAGCAACATTCTTGAAGCCGTCAGAAATGTTCCACGCCACATGTTCGTGCCTGAAAAATACAAAAAATTCAGTTATAGAGATTCGCCGCTTGGCATTGGTTACGGCCAGACCATTTCACAACCCTTTATTGTTGCGGAGATGACCCGGCTGCTCAACCTGTCCAGCGAATCAAAGGTCCTTGAAATCGGAACAGGATCGGGATACCAAGCTGCTGTGCTTGCCGAAATCACCAACAAGGTGTACTCCATCGAAATCATTCAGTCCCTTGTTGAATTTGCAGCTGACAACCTCAAGTCAGCTGGTTATAAAAACGTGCGACAGCAACACGGTGACGGATATTACGGGTGGCCCGAAGCGGCACCGTTTGATGGAATTATTGTTACCTGTGCCGCCGGTAATGTCCCGCCCCCGCTCCTGGAACAGCTTGCACCGGGAGGCAGAATGATCATTCCGGTTGGCCAGAGGTTTGGTACCCAGCAGCTTATTCTGATCACCAAGAACATGGACGGCAGCATCTCCAGCCAGTCCATAATGCCCGTTCGATTTGTGCCGCTGGTCAGAAAATGACGGTGTCTGAACTCCGGCTGCAGCGGCTTATACTCTTTGCCGTATCCCTTATTGTCATCGCGGTCGAGCTTGCTCTGATGCGGGAACTTGCCCTTCGTTTCTGGGAGCATCTGGGCTGGCTGGTTATCTCTGTTGCCCTGATGGGTTTCGGCATCAGCGGCACAGTGCTCGTTATCGTCCACAGATTCTCCAGCATCCGGCGACAGGCCCTGCAGTTCATATCTCTGCAATCCCTGGCAATCAGCCTACCGGGCTGTCTCGGCCTGGCAGGTCTCATCGATCTCGATCTGATTCAAATGGTCTGGCAGCCATCCATGGCCTGGCAGGTTGGTGTTCTTGCACTTGTACTCGGTCTACCCTTTGTTTTTGCAGGAATGTATATCGGCCTCGCCCTTGAAGATAGGCCGCAGCGGGTGCCAGGCAATTATGGTGCCAGCTTCCTTGGTTCCGGGGCCGGCGGCCTGCTTTCAATCCTGCTGCTGTATATACTCTCGCCGCGCCAGCTGATAATCGCCTGCGGTTGCCTGATTCTTGCCATGGCTGTCTTCCATGCGAGACGTTTTCTTCCCAGGCTCTGCTGGGTACTCTGCTGGTTTGTCATGTCGGCTGTCATCGTGTACATTCCTGAATCTCCCGAGATCGCTGGTGACAAGGACCTGCCGCAGATCCAGGCAATGAAGGGAAGCAGGATCCTGGCAAGCAGGGACACTCCTCGGGGGCTGATCACACTTTTTGACGCTCCTTCCTTCCACCTTGCACCCGGGCTGACGTTTACCACTCCGGCAAAGGTTCCCCCCCAATACCCGCTCCTCTTCGATGGACAGGTTGCCGGATCGCTCTATCTTGCCGATGCACCGGATGATTTTGAGTTTCTCGATTACACCACCATGGCACTCCCCTATCATCTGGTAACACCTTCCGAGGTGCTGCTGGTAGAAGATTTTGGTTCAGATCATAGCGGTCTTGCCGTTTATCATAGATCAGGGAAAATGCATGTTCTTTCAACGCACAGCACCATCAACACGCTCAAGGTGTCAAAGATAGAAAAGTATCACGGTTTCCCGTATACCATTCCGGAAGTAATACTGCGGACATCCACCCTTCGCGGCTTTTTGCAGGCATCAACAAAGAGGTTTTCTCTCATCGTTCTTCCTACCGTCGGTTCAGATCATGGCGGGCTGTCAGCAGCACAGCCGGAAGGCACCATTACTCTGGAGACGCTTGAACTCTGTATGAAACGCCTTACAGAGGATGGATTAGTAGCGATCACGACATTTGCCCACTCTCCACCAAGGGATGGTTTACGGCTGCTGAACATGCTGATAGAGGTGGTACAGAAAGAAAGCGGTGATCCACAAAAACAGATAGCCGTGATTCGGAGCTGGGCGAACGTCACCCTGGTTGCGGCAAAGAATCCGTTAACCCCAGGCCAGATGCTCACTATTCGCAGGTTTTGTACGAGCAGAGGTTTTGATCTTGTCTGGCTTCCCGACCTTCAGCCCCAGGAAATTAATATTCACCATCAACTGGAAACTCCGCTTTATTATCAGGGTGCGCAAACGTTGATGGGACCTGATCGTGAATCACTTATCCGAAATTATCTTTACGACCTCTCCATCCCCGATGATAATCGGCCATTCTTAAACCGCTTTGGCCGCTGGCAAGGATTGCATCTCCTTGAGGAGCAGTTTGGAACGAGAGGCAGGGCTTATTGGGAATTGGGAAGTTTTATGCTTGTTGCCGCACTTTTTCAGACGGTCTTCCTTGCTTTTTTTCTTATTCTGGCCCCGCTGGCGCCAGTGATCGGGCTTCCAGGAAGGCGGCCGGAGCAGCTGGTTGTACTCCTGCTCTTTACAGCGCTTGGCCTCGGTTTCATGTTCCTTGAAATGGGCTTACTGCAGCGTTTGACCGTTTATCTCGCCCACCCTCTCTGGGCGGCAGCCACCGTCCTCTCCGGTATTCTATTTTTTGGCGGCATAGGCTCTATGCTGAGCGGTCGGCTGAAATACCCGTTACGGAAAAAACATTTTCGGGTGGCCATCGCTCTCGTTCTCACAGGGACGATCCTCCTGCTCGTTATTGATCCGGTACTAGACGCCACCATAAAATATTCAGAAACAGTGCGAGTGGTCACGGCGCTTGTCTTGATCGCCCCGCTCTCAACCCTGATGGGAATGGTATTCCCCATAGGGATAAAGCGGCTGGGTGAAAACCAGCCTCGCCTCATTCCCTGGGCCTGGGCGGTCAATGGCTTCGCCTCGGTACTCGCCACCCTGCTGACGCCACTGCTGGCTATGCAATGGGGCTTTCTGCCGGTTGCCCTTGGCGGCCTCGGCTGCTACGTCCTCGCTGCCTTGAGTTCGCTGGGCCTGCCATCCCCTGCAGATGAAAGACGGTAATTCATATTCCGTCCTGTTCCGCCTGTTCCGGGGACAATATACCTAATTGCCGCCCTTCTTTTTCTTTGGACAATATGGTCAGGATGACCAGTTGCATAAACAAGCAATCCTGGTCATGGGCACTCCATGCCAGACTCAACCAGAGTATCGAAGATACGTATACTGTTTGAATGCATAAGTAAAGTCAGAGGGGCGAGAGGAGCCCTCCCCGTGGTAGAATGGTCATATAGACCTGCCGTGTAGATTAAATCTCACAGATTCATAGGCCACAAAGGAGGACTCCAATGAATACTATGCATCATATCGGCTTGGATATCCACAAAAAGACTATTGCCTTCTGTTGCAAAAAGGTAGACGGCACGATCGTCGACCGAGGTATCATTCCGGCAACACGATCATCGCTGACTCAATGGCTCCAACAGAGGAAGCAACCCTGGGCAGCGGCTATGGAGGCAACCATGTTCACGGGGTGGGTCTACGATTTTATGCTCCCCCATTGTCAAGCTTTGAAGGTGGCTCATCCGCAGATGCTCAAAGCCATTACCACAGCCAAGAAGAAAAACGACAGGGATGATGCTGAGCGCATAGCCGACCTGCTCCGCTGTAACCTTTTACCGGAGTGCTACATAGCGCCGGCAGAGGTTCGTGACTTGCGGCGGGTTCTACGCTACCGCAACCTGCTGGTGCGTGAGGCCGTAAAGATGAAAAACAAAACCTCCGGGTTGCTCATGGAGGTCGGAGCACCGTATGATAAACAGCGACTGCACCGCAAAGGCTATTTTGCCGGTTTGATCGATCAACTTGATTTCGTTCCTGATTCAGTGATCCAGCTGCTGAAAATATGCAGAATGAACATCGAGACCTTTGATCAGCTGCAAAATCAATTGACCCAGGCTCTGGTCGAGCATCCCGATATCGCCCAGCGGGTCCAGCTTCTGATGACGATTCCTGGGGTGGGTAAGGTGAGCGCTTTGACCTGGATCCTTGAGATCGGCGATATCTCCCGATTCAGCCGGATCAGTCAACTGGTCAGTTACTGCGGGCTCTGCAGTGCGCAGAACCAGTCAGCCGGTAAGGATAAACGTGGTCCGATTTCGAAGAAGCGCAATAAACATCTGCAAACCATCCTGGTAGAGGCAGCCAAGATTGCACCTCGATGGAACCGGCAACTGGCGGAGGTTCATGAACGGGAACTCTGCCGTGGTCATCGCAATCGAGCAACCCTTGCCGTGGCCCGAAAGCTTGTTGCCTACATGTTTGCAGTTGATAGAACAGGAGAACCCTTTATCATGCAAGCAACTGAACAACAGGCAGCCTGACGGCTGAAACAAACACCGCTTTGACGGCTTGGTCTTCCCGCTGGATCTTTCAATCTGGGGACTGTGCGATCCGCAAGGTGATGCACCCTTATACTGTATAAAGACCGGTGGGTTTCCCAAACTCAATCTTCTGTGACGGTGCTGGTCACCTGATACTGCAAATGGATGTCTGGTCACAAGCCTGATTGTTGACCCAAGGAAACGATTTAAAAAGGCCGAAAAGCGAAATGAAGCGGTTGAGACGTTGGCGGGCTCTGGCTGAGTTGCAGGCCCCGCTTGGTGGTTACGGACTTCCGAATAGTTTAAAAGTTCTCCAGCCCGCAACCACTAGGCTTATAGTCATCGACAAAGTTCGTCTTTGAGGGAGGAAATCTCCGTTTTCCTCTTGACATTACTTATCATGGATGTCCCCGGAATTGATCCTTCAGAACTTGCATTGATTGTCAACGGTTTGATTGTTATTTTATGTGAACGGGATTCTGACATAAGAGTTGATAGCCAAACCCGTAAATTTCTGACAATCAAGAGGTGCAGCATGATCCGCAAAACAATCCTTGCGCTCGTTCTGTGTATGCTTGCACTCCCGCTGACCCCAGCGGAGGGCTTGAGCTGGAGAGGCAATTACCACTATCAGAAATACCCGCATCACAGTCGATATTATTCCCATGGTGACGCCTGGGTCTGGGGTATTGCAGGTCTTATGGTAGGCAGCGCGCTGACCGCGGTCGTTACCCGGCCGGTGGTTTATGGGCCGTCCCGCCCCGCGGTGGTCTATGCGCCTCGCAGACCCTCAGTGGTTTATGTCGAACCGTCTCCGCCCAGGGTAGCCTATCGGTCACCGGTTGGTCAGGCACGCATTTACACCTATCCGCCAGAGATACCTCCGGGGATGTGCCGCTGGGAGCGCCCCATGCTCGATGAATACGGCAGAGCTGTTCTGAATCGCGACGGAATGCCAGCCAGAGTGTACACGCTTGGCTCCTGCGAGTATCCGCCCCCGTATTGACAGGTTCCAGCCATTTCCGCAACCGGTTCTCTGCTCTGTATTTAATTGCTCTATACAGATCGTTTCCTTCTTAATGGGCCGGCATAACATATATTTCCACTCGCCGATTCTTTACACGATTTTCAGGCGTGTCGTTGTCTGCTACTGGTTTATAGAATGAGTGACCCACTGCTTCCATTTGACGCGGGTCGATACCGACGGTGTGTTGAAAATAGCGAACGACTGCAGCTGCTCTTGCAGCGGAGAGCTCCCAGTTGGTTGGATATCGTTCCTGGTATTCTTTTGTAATCGGCAGATTGTCACTGTGGCCCATTACAACGATTTTATCTGTTGTATTCCGTTTTAAAATAGTGCCTATTTTTTCAAGTGTTTGTCTACCGTTCACTGAGATAGACGTTTGTCCAAGGTTAAAGAGTATATCCTGAACAAAGGTAATGGAAAGTTTCTCCTCTAATTCATCTATTGTGGCTTCTTTGCTCGCTATTTCAGTCTGAAACTGGGCAACGAGGTCAGTATACGTTGCCTTCATGCGCTTGACTGATTCTTCAGCTTCTCTTTTTTCCTTTTCTGTCTCGGAGAGACGAGCATGTAATTGCTTTAAATTCTGACCCCGATCTTTCATATTCTTCTGGAGTTCAAGGAGACGATCCCACACTTCAGATTTTTCCGCCTCCTCCTTTTGCATCGCCGATCTTGTCTGTGTAATTTGATTTTCCAACTCTTTCTGGGAATCAATGAGTTGGGTGACAGAAGTATTTGCTTCGTTCAACTGCGTGTCGCGCCGCTGAATCTCATTTTGTAACTCAGCGATTTTTTCCTCCGTAGCAGCTTGTTCTCTTTCATATTTTTTAATTGTTTCTGCAACTGTGCCGAGCTTTTTCATAAGATCATGTTCTTTTGCTTCTAAGGTTTCAATGTGCTCACCGCTATCTAAAATCTGTTCATCACGGTCAAGAAGTCTCTTTTTATATTCGTTGAGCGTTTTAGTGTAAAATTGTGCTTCAGCTTCCCGTTTCCTCTCCAGATCTTTGAACTGTTCTTCAAGCAGGGTGTTTTCCGTTATTTTATCCGAAAGTTCGTCCTCGATGAGGCGTTTTTCCTCGATTGCCGTGTCATGCAGTTTCTGACTGGCGCCCAGTTCAGTTGCGTTTTTATCTAATTGTTCCTGCAGTTCTGAAACCAGCTTGTCTCTTCTGCCGATTTCCACCGATAAATCAGACTCGAGCTCTTTTTTAGCCGCAGCCAAGCCTGCCACTGTTTTATCCTGGGAGGTGAGCTGATTCTCAAGTACTTTGATGCGCTGCAAGTACCTTTCAATTGTTCTTTGCAGCTTATTTTCCATCGACTGCCTGCTGACAACAAGCTCCTCTCGTTCTTTTTCATATGCTGTTAATTGGCTCTGTAACGTTGAAACTTGATCTTTCAGAACAGCACTTTGAGTCCTTAATTTTGATTCCATCTCCCTAATAGCATTGGTGAGTTCAGTCAGTGCCTGATCCTGTGATTGACGTTCTCGGGTAAGATCGGAGACTTGAGTATCGCGACGTACCAGTTTGCTTTCCAGACTTTCTTTTTCAAGAGAGAGTTGTTTGTTGATGGTTTCAAGTCCGCTCAGATTCGATTCAAGTTGTCGATATCGCTGTATCGAAAAATAGACCGCAACAAGAACGGCAACCAGGAGAACCATTGCCAGGCCAATGAGAATATTTGCTTTTAATCTCGACATACCTGCCACCCTCAGTTGTTATGAGATCGCTTTGGGTAAAAAATTGCACGGAACGCAAAATCTAAAAGCCAGGTAAAACGGCTGTAATCGTTATTCCATTTGGAGAAAGAAAATCCTATCTCTGCTTCCCTATATGATAATATGCATTTTTCAAATTTGAAGCAAAGCACTGCCCATCTCTGAATAAATACCTGTTGCAATCTTAGTTATTTAAAACAAACTGCAAATTGTGCTGGAGCCTGAGATGGTGATTCCAGCAATCGAGTATTTCATGTATCATTGCCAAATCGAAGGTGATCGGTTTTGTCTTTACTTTCTGCATCGGATGTTTCCTGTTTTGCTCGACAGAGCAATAAGTGAAAAACGAGACTGCTTGAAAAGATCCTGACCTGCAATTAATGTAGAAAGGGCAGTTTCATTCGTTCATCATTCATGTGGATTTGCTGACTATCAATAATCACCTCGCTCGCTTAGCAGCGTAAGGAGTATCTTCAAGAGATGAAAAAACGAACATTAGGAAATGCTGGCACGGCTGTTTCCGCGATCGGAATTGGCGCCATGTCGTTCTCCGACTTTTACGGCCCGACTGATACAGAAAAATCGCATGCAATATTGCGTCGGGCTTTGGACCTCGGCATAGATCATATCGACACAGCAAATGTTTACGGCGCAGGGCTCTCGGAGCAGCGCATTGGCTCGTTTCTGAAAGATCAGGGCGTCAAAAAAAATGAATTATTCAAGATCGCAACGAAAGCTGGCATCAGACGTGATAACGACGGCCGCAGACATTTTGATAACAGTCCGGATCATATAAAATCAGAACTGGATAAGTCATTAGAGCGCTTGGGTGTCGAGCAAATCGAGCTTTTCTATATACATCGCCGTGATCCGGACATTGCAATCGAAGAGGTAGCAAGTACCCTGGCTGAACTCGTCAAATCAGGGAAGATTAAACAGTTCGGATTTTCCGAGATCGCTCCAGCATCACTCCAGCTGGCGGCAGACGTTCATCCTGTCGGTGCCGTACAATCTGAATATTCGCTGTCCACACGATATCCGGAATTGGGATTGGTTCAAAAAACAAGAGAACTCGGTGTTTCTTTCGTTGCATTCAGTCCGGTCGGGCGAAGTTTGCTCACGGATAATCCGCATTCTTTTGAAACATGCCAATCGATAGGATTTTTGAAAGGCAACCCGAGGTTTCTTGAACCGAATTACAGCCGCAACATTGCCGCGACGGATCGGTTCAGACTACTCTCGAAGGACATGGGCTACAAGACCGCCGCACTTGCCGTTGCGTGGCTCTTGCATCAAGGCGAGCATGTATTGCCCATTCCCGGTACGCGATCTGTTTCTCATTTGGAAGAGTTGGCATCCGGTGCAGACATATCATTGAGTGAAAGCGATTTACAGGCGATAGAGAAGTGTTTGCCGATCGGCTGGGCGCATGGTGATCGATATTCGGTCGCTCAATGGGTTGGACCAGAAAAATATTGCTGACCTGGTTCCAAGCATTGACAAAGCAATGTTCTCGCCCCCCGAATCACATAGCCCAGGAGTGCCGTATCTCCAGTCTTTCCAAGTGTCCGGAAGGCCAGATAGCGCTGATTATCAGGAAGAACAGGGCACGTCCAGCAAGAATCAATATCTCTTGAAGGAAACCCATCAGGGCTTCACCCCTTATCCTTACTCCACGCACGCCCCTGAGAACGTGGGCAAGGGGCGGTAGCTCTGCCATATTCCGGGTTGAAATCCACAGCTTCGGGAGGCCCGTTTGAGTCAGGATTTATTGGGCAAGATAGGCTGTTGCCAAATAGTCCTTGCCTTCTTTTTTTAGTATTTCCTCTTCACACCACTCAACCCCCTCTCCTAAACTATCGAAAAAGAAAAGAGAGGTTGAGGATGGGCTCAGCCCGCCTTGCACCAGCTGCTGTTTTATCCTGTCAGGCGGGGTCGTGACAAGCAGGTGGGCGCGAGAATTTTTTGAGAAATCATTGAGTCTTATGAAACTTTGTATTCCTGTTGAATCCAGGATATCGACCCGCTCAAAATCCAGAATAATGTATCTGATCTTGTTTCTTTCTGAAGCGTTCATTTTCTTTTTTATTTTGCTCAGCAATCGATGGGCGGTCCCAAAAAATATGATTCCCTGAAGCTGCAAAATGTAGAGCTGCTCCCCCTTTTTATTCAGTATGTGATTCTGATCGGTTTGGTGTGCTACTGAGTTCATATAATTCCCCCCAGTTAACTCGTTACGAACGACTTCTGTTCGGCTGCTGCTAATCACAAACATTATCAGTGCTGCTACGAGTCCCACGACAACACCTGTCATAAATCCAACGGTAGCAATTGCTATCAGAACCAGCCAGATAATAGCAAAATCTATTTTTGGCAGGGTAAACCAGGTTTTAAATCCCCACTCCACCAGAAACGTAAGCCCGAGATACATCAGGAGTGCACTCATTAATGGTTTAGGGAAATAGGAAATGATGGTCGAGCCGAAAATGAGGGTCATTGCAAGGACAAGTACTCCGATTATGCCAACTATTCTGCTGCGTGCTCCAGTCTTGAAATTCAGTACCGAAAGAGCGAATTGACGGAAACCCACGAATCCAGGACTTGCAGATGAGAATAAATTGGCGATTCCGGCTAACTGCAGTTCTTTGTTGAGGTTGATGTCCTGTTTTGTTTCGACTTCAAAGGCACTGGCATTGAGCAGGAGGGCAACAGAACTGACGACGAACACAGTGACAATGTTTGCAGTTTGGCCGGAAATTACATGCCAGTTCGCCTCGTGGATTTTCGAAATGTTGAAAGACTGTATTAAGATACCGTCAGGGAAGGGTCCCAGTAACCAGTCGTTTTCGTACAGCGCATTAACAGTATTGCCGGAAAACCAGGCAGCAGCATAAAATAACATAAATCCAGCCAACAACAGACCCGGTAAAGCATAGTTGTTTTTAGACCTTTGAACAATGAGCAGTATAATTACTGAAAATATCACACTGGGCAACCAGCGGGCCATTGATGATGGCTCTCATAACTCAGCAACTATTGTTCCTCCACGTATTATTGAAAAACCTCCGGTAAACAATAACCATCCAGTACCGGCCAGGAAGCCTCCAACTACTGGATAGGGTAAGTAGCGTGCCACCCCCCCTATGCGCAAAGAGCCAAGTACGAACAGAAACAGCTCGGTGAGGAAGACCGTGAGGGAAATGGTAATAACGACGGTGAAAAACGTGTCTTCCAGTGGAGCCTCAGCTGGCATTGAGACCACAATTGAAGCCGAAATAAGGCTGAAAATGGCGACGGTTACATCCTGATTGCTGCCAACGGTTCCCGGCACAGAGGAGAAGAGGGAAATAATAATTGCAATGATCAGGGCGCCAAATAATGCAAGCCCAATTCCCTGGCTCAAATATGGACTGAGTTTCCCGCCATAGATAAGTGCGGCATAAGAGGTAGAGAGTACAACCTGCAGTACGCCGGTAATTAAGCCAGCAGTGACAATTGAACAAATATTTGAACTAGAACCGGTGTTTGATGTTGAGTTCAGAAATTGCATGCCTCATCCAAGTCAGAACATAAGTTCTTTGAATAGCTGCTATTCGCAAATGCCACATTGTTACACCTTAGATTGTCCTTCATCTTCTGTCAGTAGATGTTATTCCTCTTTGAGAAGTATGCAGGATGCAAACTTCGCCGATATAGCGCATTCCATGAAACTATCAAAGACCACACCAAGGAAGGTAATGAATGCTCGCCGTTTTGGTACACGCCACAACAATCAATTTTCAGTATAGGGTTTTGCAGGCAAAAGGGGGAATAGCCCTGACTTTATACTTTGAGAAGCGCATCACTTCATCGAGGTGTCTGTTGGAAATGTCATGTCTTAACCGATCGATCTTCGCTTAATCCTTCTCCGGAATCTCCGAAACGGACAGGCAGGATCAATCTGTTATAAATAATCAAAAATGCACAGGGAACATCTTCAATTCTGATATTCCATTAATTTTCTGAGGTTTGGTTGGGAAATCTCAATATATTGATGTTCGGGATATAGGAGTTTCATGGATTCTGTAAACCTTTCACGGCTGATTGACTCTTAGATGCTTTTTTTAAGGAGTGGCGTGTGTTGAAATTAATTGAATTAGTAACCTCTCCAAGAGATCATGCATATGTGACACAAATTCTGGTACTTGACAACTTGTCAGCAATTCGTTCTGTTAAATGAGGGGGTATCTTTACACATCTACTTTGGGAGAGGGAAGATGAGTATCATTCAATCCAACAGCTATGCCGTTTGCCTCAGTTGAGTAAAACAGATTTTCACAAGCGTCTGGATATTTACTGGTAATAGTTTCTCCGTCGTTAAACGTCTAACCTGATCAATTTATGTTAAATCCTATCATGGAGGATTATGATGAGAAAACCTACGTTCTGCCTGACAGTTTGTCTGATCCTTTTACAGGCAGTTCATACTGCCCACAGCGCTGTTGTTCGCTGCGTATCAACTGAATTACAGCTGCTTTCGGAGTTGAACGACGCGGCAAACAGTGATGAAGACTATACACTTCAGATAGTTAAGGGTACCTACAACGCCACTTTCGGCAGTTTTGTTTATTCATCAAGCAACACCTCCAGTCTCACTATCGAAGGGGGCTATAATGCCGACTGCGTCTCACGAGATGATAATCCCATAAACCCGGAAAACACTATTCTTGATGGCCAGAACTTTTATCAGGTTCTAGCGCTGGTCAGCACGGGGGTTACAGGTACGGCGAACTTTGTTATTGACGGAATCACCGTTCAGAACGGTGAAGTAGCGAGTCCTGTCGATGGAGCAGGAATATTTATCAGTACCGAAAATGGTGATATTTCAATGGGCAACTCGATTGTTCGCAACAACTATGCTAACCGATATGCTGGGGGTGTATATTTCCGAGGTACCCACCTCGGCGATGTCAGCATAACAAATAACGTTTTTGAAAATAATACCGCCAATAGCCACGGTGGCGCCCTAGAAATAAGAGAAGCAAGGAATGTCACAATATCAAATAATGAATTTGTCAACAATTATACCGGAGGGAGTGGAGGGGCAATTCATCTGCAGCAGATCAGGGGAGAACGATCGATCAACGCAAATATCTTCACTCAAAATGAAGCAGGTAATGAAAAAGGCGCTGCTCTTAGTTCGTTTGATATAAGTTCTAACACGACCCCCTTCGCTCTTAAAGAAAATATAATCTCCGGCAGTACAAATGGAGGGGCTTTATTCCTCAATGTATACAATCAAGCGGATATGACGATCAGTGACAATATCATTATAAATAACAGCGGAGGGAGTGGAATCAGAATTATCGAAGATCCGGGATCTGGTATCTATCCTGCACAGATAACCCTGCAAAACAATGTCATAGCTTCAAATGAAGTGTACAGGGATTATGGTGGCGGTATTGATATTTCCACTGTTTCTGCTTCTACAACCCTTACCATAATCAATAATACGATCACGGACAACTTGACTACCGGTTCAGGCGGTGGCTTGCGTCTGGCCTTGCGCGACAGCACTGCCAGTGCCCTCATCTATAACAACATCATCTGGGGCAATAACGCCACCCTCAGTGTGTCAGATCTTTATATTGATAACGATGCTGATAAGGATCACAATTTCGCGATCCTGGAGTTATATAATAATGATTTCGACCAAAGCCCTCCGGTTACCGGAGCTGGAGGCGGTTTTTTTGTTGCCGACACCACATTTTATACTAGGATCGACCCAAGTAATCTGAATAATAGAGATCCCATCCTTGACATGACGGTAGGGGCTGAATTTCATTTAACCGAACAATCACCCTGCCTGAACATGGGATATAATCAGGCTCCGAAAATTCCTCTTTTTGACATTGATGGGCAAGCCCGTATCATGGATGGTATTGCAGATATGGGTGCAGACGAATACACAGGAGCGGTTCTGCCGGTAGCACTTTTCAATGCGAACCCCTTAGCTGGTGCAGTGCCGCTGACTGTCAATTTCACAGATCAGTCAATCGGTGACGTGCAGACCTGGAACTGGACTTTTGGTGATGGAGGTACAAGCAGCGAACAGAATCCGAGCCATATGTATGATGCAGCAGGAGCATATACTGTCAGTTTAACTGTTAATGGGCCGAATGGAACCACGATTGAAACGAAAAATGATCTAATTGTCGTCGACTTATCAGCTCCTGTCGCGGATGCCGGAATTGATCGTGCTATCGCTCAGAACAACATTATTTTGGATGGCAGTGGGTCAACCGATGTTGATGGAAGTATTGAATCGTACGATTGGGTGTTAAATCATAGGGTAGATTCTGCATACAACCAGTCAGCCTCAGGCCCTGATCCAGAAATTACAGGATTACATTCTGGCTTCTATGATGTTGAGTTAACCGTTACAGATAATGATGGGCTAACCAATACTGACTCTATGCTGCTATCAGTATCCGAGCCTTGGGATGTGAACGACGATGGGGCTCTTGGGCTTGAAGAGGTAATTCACATTTTGAGGATTATAACCGGAGAATAAGCAGCATTCGATGAAGTGTGACTTGAATCTCTATTAAATTTCTCAGGGACGATACCTGCCAGCATCGTCCCTGAGCTTTATTTATAAGTGGCTCAGGGTTGTTGAACAACTCCTCAAGCAAACATCTACTATCAATAGCACTCAAGGATGTGACAACGGTCGGGGCAGAAAATGACTACACTTCCACAAGATTTCCAATGGCAAGCCTCTGTATGTAAGCACACCTCGTAGGTTGACATTTTTCATGTGCAGGTAAAAATTGATAGGCAGGAATAGAGAACTCATCACGACATTTATAAAACTGTGAATGAACAAGAATATGATAAATTTTCCTTTCTTCTTAAGCAGGTAACATTGTAAATGCTAGCCGCTTCCTTTTTTATGGAGGGTCTTTCCCTATGCCAAGGAAAAAATATAAAAACCCCTGATAATATTCTGGAGGTAGTTTTCAAGCCTCATCAAAGGTTTAAAAGAAGCGCTTTTCACGACGTCTCAACGACGATAATTTTGGCCATCCCCCTCAAGAAAGCGAAAGAGCAACTTATAGACTCCAACAAGATAGTACCTTGCTTATCAGGCTTGCAGAAATTTACAAAAACCTGACTCCTCTAAACCTGACGAGGAATCTAATCTATCCCTTGTTCTGTGATATGCCTGACGATGTATAAGACTTCTTCCAGCCCTATTTTGCCATCACCATTAATATCGCCCCGTGAGCCGAACTCTGCAAGCTCCATATCGCCGGTTTGTAGTTTCAGACCAATAATCGCATCGAGCAGGCTGATGTCACCATCACCATTGAGGTCCCCAACAACGGGGTCGTCACTATAAACAAGATAGACTTTGCCAGTATAATAGTCACCGAAATAAGCCGCACTTATAAGGAAATCATCATTGCCATCATGGTTCATATCTCCCAACGCTGTTAACGAGAAACCGGCATAATCGTAAGGAGCCTCCCCAAGAAATGACCCCTGTGCGGTTTCAATACTGACATTATTCTCCCAACCCGAAGATTTCCCGTAAACAAGATAAGCCTTTCCCGCCCACTGATCAATCCAGGTCGCACCAACAAGGAAGTCATCCATGCCATCGTTATTTACATCACCAGCCGAGGATACCGAGCCACCGACATGATCTCCTGCCAGCACCCCGTAGAATGATCCATCTGCATTCAACAGAGTGGTGTTCATATTCCAACCAGCAGCCTTTCCCAAAATAAGGTATACCTTACCTGCCCGATCTGCATTGAAATCATTTTCATCGACTCCTATAAGCAGATCATCGAATCCATCATTATTGACATCACCTGCAGAACTCACCGCTCCTCCAGCGAAGTCTCCGGCATACTCACCGTGGAAGGATGCATCTGCATCTCCAAGTGTGATTTTACCAGTCTAGCCGGTCTCAGCTCCCAGAAATAAATAGACTTCACCATGCTGGTTATGTCCGTTTGCCGCACCGACAAGAAAATCTGAAAATCCATCATTATTTACATCCCCAGCGGCCGCGACCGTTCTACCAGATCCTTCATACCCATTTTCACCAACAAATACGGCGTCGGCATCAGCAACCGTCAAGGCATCATTCCACCCCGTCGGGCTTCCTAAAAAGAGATATGTTTTCCCAGCATTTTCCAAGTTGGTATCATCAGCCAGGTATGCTCCAATTATGAAATCATCAAAGGTATCGTTGTTAATATCACCTGCAAAGGCTAGCGAGTAGCCGAAATAGTCACCGGTATTCTCTCCGGCAAAGGTGGCATCTGCTATATCTACAATATGTAAATTCATGGACCAGCCGTCAGCTTTTCCCAGAACAAGATAGACTTTGTTGCCGGTAAGTGTACCTGAATCGTAGCGTGGCGCGCCAATAAGAATATCATCAAAGCCATCGTTATTCACATCCCCCGCTGCGCATACGGCATTGCCAAAATCATCGAAACCGACTTCGCCAAGAAATGAAGCATCTGCAAAATCTTCGATAGTCGTGCCACTTTTTATGCCAATATTTTTTCCAAGAATCAGATAAACACGTCCCCCGCCGACAAGCAGGTCATTTATGCCGTCACCATCTATATCTCCAGTAGAGGTAGCCCATCCGGTATAGTCATAGTTCAAAGCACCCAGGTAGGATACTGGGGTATCTGCCAGCCGTGTATTGAGCGCGAAAGCATTGGCAGTGTTACTATTCACGCAGGTGGCAAGCAAAAATAAGAACAGGAACAGCAAGCAATGTCTTGTCATAGCAGAAACCAGGGATTTTTTTTACTGACACGAGATACAGACTTGGTATCACTTCTTCTCTATTTGTAATTATACAGGCTGAGCAGCAAAAAGAAAAATGTCACGTAGCTAGCGGACACAAACAGCGGGGACAACCAAACCACAGAAAAAATACATCTACTCGGTTGCAGGAAGAACCGAATGTCTTCGCCCCTATCCAATGTTGGATTGAGTCTAAATTCACTGTCTGTGTGTCTTGCAATGGTGGCTGCCAAGATCCACGGGAACAACCTCAACCTTTTTGTATCCTCGTCTAAGCCCCTATACCTTCTCTTTACAAGAGTGCATCTAAATGTTAGGATAATGTCAAATACCGGGAATAGTTTCCAAGTTTATGTTCAAATACTGTGTCTTAATCAATCATCATTGGATATCAGGATAACACTGGAGGTTGAGGTATTTATGAAAAGATTAATCGTTCTAGTACTAGCTGCGCTAATCATTATGACTACCGGGATGACAGTCAATCTATTGGCAGATGAAGAGTGCCCTCTTGATCTTTGGTGGGATATGGATTTACCGGGATCTGATTTTCGAAATTTCATAATACGTACAGATAATGCTATGAGGGATAAAAAAAGATATGCCAGAGAGGCAAGAGAATGCAGAGCAAGTTGTGGAAGAGATCATAGGTGTCGGGCTTGGACCTATTCACCTCTAGAAAGTCGTTGCTACTTAAAAGAGAATGTACCCAGACCTGTCATTAAGGGTACGTTTATATCTGGTGTTCTACCGCCTCCACCTGTCCGAGACACCTCTTTAAGTGCTGGACAGATTGGTGTAGATCGTCCCGGAGGCGACTACCGCAGTTTTAATCTTCAGCGTGCTGATTCGCGCTTATGTCAGCAGGCGTGCAACAAAGATCAAAGGTGCCTGGCGTGGGCAATGACGAAGCCAAACAGAAACAACCCACAAGCGCATTGCTGGCTAAAAGATAGGGTACCTCAGCAACAGCCGAATGAAAATGTCGTCTCTGGAACAAAACCATAATCGCACGAAAGACCTTAACAAAAAGATTACGCAGTAATAAGAAGTGACTGTTCCTTGTATGGAACAAAGAGATAGTGTCAAAAATGACTCTGCTTTTTTTCTAGGCTGAAGATAGATACTGTTCTCCGGTTTCCTGTCAGCAAATCGTCCACTCCCCATCACTCGCTAGCTTCACAGGACAATCTCAAAGTGAAGGGGAATGAATGCAGGCTTGCAGACCTTCGCTTTGGCAATGTTAAGGTCAATGGCATTGAGGACAGTAAAACGTGAGATTTTCAGAACTACGAGCTATTATCCCACTGCTGTAAATATTTTCAATTCACAAGAACAGGGCAATCCCTGGTTGTGCGGCAGGCCCTTTTTTTCGGTAAGAATGGCCTGAAGCTATACTGGAGTAAGCGAGTTATCTTTTGCTTGAATCGAGATTCTTTTTTCTCATCTATAAATCAACAAAATAGCCTGTTAATGCTGCAGACAGGCTTGTATCCTCAGTTACAGAGGCAGAGCACGCAACCTGGACCCTGTAGTCCGGTTCTGCATAAAGCGGGAGAGTCTGGGAAGAAATATAGGATATTCTGGAGTATGCTCGCTCATAGCGTACCGGTTGCAGAAAGTGGGTTACCACCCATTGCGGGGACCCTGATGTGTAATCAAGCACATCAACACGACAAAGAGGATCCGAGTCAATTCCTGTGCTTGAAAGATTAAAAGAGATATGCTGGATAACAAGTCTCTTTCCTGCCGGCACTAAGGGGCTGGTAACGCCAATGGACAAACTGGTTAAACCGGTGATAGTTGAGGAATTATAATCATCAAATTGGAATGGTTGATTGAAAGGGAGAGCAGCCGCAGATACATAGCTCTCCGCGAGATCGTCACTGGTGATTGCCCCATCGACTATCATGGCAGAACTGACACTGGCTGTTTCACCTTCATTCACGTAACGGCTATCCAGGCCACTCAGAGACTGACCTGCCAGTTTGTCTGCATCTTGCGCCAGGAATGCAAATGGAGTGGCTGTCAGGGGCAGGCGGGGCAGCATCTCTGCATCGTTATTAACTGCTATACCCACATACAAAGCTCTTTTGAACAATTCATCAGGAAAAGGGTTTGCGGTATCTCGAGGCAATAAAGTGTTAAAAATGCCTCCCGTAACGGTCACTTGTGACTGTGTTTCGGTCCAGAGAGGCTTGGTGGCTTCTATTGTCTCGTAAATAGAGAATATCAGGGTGTATAGGCCGTCCTTGACCGGAACTCCCTGGCTGGTCGTCAAGCGTCCCTGGTAACTCACCCGCTCCGGTATCCACGCAATAGATGACAAGGGAATACAAAGTGAAGCGAGCACGATCAGCACACTGGCGATAGCTATTTTCTGCCTTTTCATTTTGGCCTCCTTCTTTCGCTAAAGAGCTGTTGCTTAAAGTCGAATTAGTACTCGGGAGTTAATTTTGGCTCTCGGTCCTACAATAAATCAGGAACACTTCCCCTTATCAGAGCGAACAATCCTCCACTTTTAAAATCTATAAACAATTGATCTATGGTGAATAATCGTAATCACCGGATATGTTAAAATTATGATGGAACTAAAAACAGACAATGTTACGGCGGCTTTAAATATGATTTGCAATGCTCTTCCCTCTTCTCACATTGATCATATTCTTTATAGTCCGCTAAGTTTTCTCAGAATATATATTGCTTCGCCAAGCCCGATGCGGCCATCACCATCTGCATCAGCCTGGTTCATAATTTCATTAGGCGTTTGTCCGGTTACTATCTGCAATGCCGTTATCATATCCTTCAGATTTAACTCGCCGTCACCATTGATATCGCCAATATTTACAAGCAGCAATGTGTACCAGAAACCTGTATCTAGTCTGAAATTAATACTTGAACTGTTTCCAACAGCAGTTGATTGTTCAATGGTAGACACAAGATTGAAGTTTGCTGAAGATATTGCACCACCGCCACCTGACATAACCGTTGATGTAATTTTATAGTTCGTACTTGACATTTCGGCATGTAAGCAGGGCAAAAACATGCTAAAAAAAGCAACAGGAACAAGCAGGAAAGTCTTCAGACTGAACATATCTATACCTCCCAAAATTTTGATGGAGTGTATGAATATTGAGGGTTAGTTTTACCGATTCTGTATTTAATTTCAATACCACAACGTGGAAGAACAAAATGAGAAGTGACGTGGTAGGGTTTTATTGGACGCTTTTTCAAGAGTGACTTATTCAACACTCAGGAGATGTTCAATGACTAAACAAAAAAGGTGCAGTTATACAAAAGAGTTTAAAGAAGAAGAAAAGGCTTGGTATAGGAATTTGTGACTTATGCTCATTCATGGAATAAAGTCGAAAAATTGTAGCCTCCTCCTGTACATGCAGGATAGATTCAGTTATTCGATTCTTTTCAGGGCGTTCATCCTGGCAGAAGGCCATGGAAACGAGAGTTTAAGGCTGTTATAGTTTCCCCTTCGCAGGTATCGGGAGAGGCAAAATTCCTTGATCCCGAGATGTTTGGGCAGAGAGGTTCGGATACCTGCGGTACGTTTCCATACCTGTCTGAAACGGAGTTGTAGTCTGTTATATTCCGGTATGCAAAGCGATCTTGATGTTTAGTAAAAACCATTTAATGAGAGGAAGGTGTTTTATGTCATGGACTCCCTGGATTGAAATTAAAAATGAAAATTCGACTGATGAAGAGATAAAGAATGTATACAAAAAGGTCCGCAACCCTTTAACAGGTAAGATTCCAGATCTGAATCAAATTACCAGCTTAACCCCTGAGGTCTCGGAAAGTATTTTTGTACTGGGTTCAGCTGTTTATCGAAATGCAGTCGGTTTCACTGCCCGCGAAAAAGAAATAATCGCTTTGGTGACCTCTTCGTTCATTGGGTGTGTTCACTGAACTGCCAGTCATCTCGAAGCCCTCGGTCGAGTGGCTAGAAACCTTGACTTCGCGGCCCAGGTAGCGAAGGACTATACCAAAGCAGATTTGAACAAGCGGGAAAAACTTCTGGCAGATTTTTCCGTCAAGATTACTCGATCACCCGATGCATGCTGTCCAGAAGATATTCAACGCCTCAAGGACTCAGGTCTGTCTGAAAAAGACATTGTAAGTCTCGTCGAAATTGTTGCGTACCAGAACATGAGCACAAGAATAATGGAATCACTCAGTACCGTTGATTAGGTGTCTCTGTTCTGCATAAAAAACGATGAGAGACCCTGATATTCACGATTAACAGCGGGATCAACAGGCGAGGAACACATACCTGCACTCTGGTTGATGCTCAGTACGTTATCAGCGGTGTTTTGCCGAACTGGGTGGGATTGGCTATCTGCGCCAGAATAAAGTCGGCGACGTCGCGGCGCGATATCCGCCTGGAAGTTACCCCGGAAAGGTCGTTGATCACCCGATAGGTTCCGGTTCGCGGACCGTTCGTAAGTCCTGCCGGCCGCACGATCAGCCAGTCGACCGCGCTTGCCTTGATGATTGCCTCCTCACGATCTTTATCTGCATAAATGGTTTTGAGAAGCAGCGGCTTGAAGATCCTGTCGTACAGAAACCCACCGTGCCCCTTGGAATCTCCGGCACCGATGCCGGTCACCGCGATGAGTTTCTGCCCCGGGTTCGCTGAAACCGCAGAGACAATGTTGGTTGCCGCCGTCGAAAAGAGGTCGACGGGTTTGAACGTGATCGGTACCCCGATACATGAACAAACCACCTCGCACCCTTTGGCTCGTTTGGCCACCGAATCACGATCGCGCACGTCGCCTTGATGCACCCCTAATCTGACATGCGATACGGTTATTTTTTCAGGATGGCGGGCCATGACGGACACGTCATGGCCATCGTCCAGGGCTTCCTCCAGTAACACTTTGCCTATGCCTCTGCTCGCGCCGATGATCAGGATTTTCATGTTATTCTCCGCTCCTGGGGAGTAGATCTATCGATAAATGAATGATCCGTTTCCGGATGGATATGTTCCCTCTCCATATGGTAAGTACGTTTGTGCTGTTTCTCTACCCGTTGGCATTTCATCCGAATGAGCACTTCATTATTTGTCGAGCTGCTGAATAGAGTCACCACAACTTCCTGAAGTTGAATTTCGTTATAAACCGGCAGTGCGAAAGCTCAAGCGTGAGGTTGGCCCTTATCTTGTTATGACAGCTTGCAGATTGCCCAACAATCTTTTTTTCTGTATAACATTACAGTGTCGGATCCACAAAGTTTCTGCATAATTTCTTGTTCCAGTCCGATCAGGATTCTGAATCGCAAATAATTACAGGAGATACTTCCATGACCAATGCCTCCACAACGCTTGGCAACAGCACCCTTCAGGTTGGCCGCATCGGCCTCGGATGTATGGGGATGTCGGAGTTTTACGGCGGAACACGTGACGAAGCAGGCCACATCAAGACCCTGCATACGGCCGTTGACCTTGGCATCAACCACTTCGACACCGCCGACATGTACGGCGTTGGACACAACGAAGAGCTGATTTCCAAGGCCTTCTCGGACCGCCTGGAAAAGGTGACCGTGGCGACGAAGTTCGGCGTTCAGCGGGGTGCCAACGGTGAATGGCTGGGTATCTGCGGTCGACCAGAGTACGTGAAGGAAGCCTGCGAGAAAAGCCTGAAGCGTCTCGGCTTCGAGACCATCGACCTCTACTACCAGCATCGCCCGGACCCGAACGTTCCGGTGGAAGAAAGCGTCGGCGCCATGAAGGAGCTGGTGGAGGAAGGAAAGGTGCGCTTCATTGGCTTGAGTGAATTCTCTGCCGAACAGATCCGTGCTGCCCATGCCGTCCATCCGATCACCGCGCTTCAAACCGAGTATTCGCTGTGGACCCGAAATGTTGAAGAGGAGGGGATCCTGGAGGCCTGCCGTGAGCTGGGAATCGCCTTTGTCGCCTATTCGCCGCTGGGTCGTGGCTTCCTCACCGGGGCGATTCCCAACAGGGAGGCGCTCGACGCACATGACTGGCGGCTCGACAATCCGCGCTTCAGCGACGAAGCATTAACGGAAAACGCCCGCTTTGTGGAGTTGATAAAAGACATCGCCGCCCAAAAGGGCGCGACCCAAGCACAGGTGGCGCTTGCCTGGGTGCTGGCTCAGGGCGAAGACATCTTCACGATCCCCGGCACGCGGCGCATCGAACGACTGAAGGAAAACCTGGGAGCCTGGAAGGTGCAGTTCACAGCTGAAGAACTGCTGGAGATCAAGAGCCGCCTGCCGCAGGAGACACTCGGATCGCGCTATTGATGGTGTCCACAGGGTTTTCCTGCCGAGCTTGCCCAGATGATCTGCCGAATGGCTTCCTCGAGCTCATAACACATCCTTTAAAGGGCTGGAAAGGGATCATCCCGCCTTTCGACCCGGAGTTGAGCTAGTTCCTGATCATGTCATTTACCGTCCTTAGAATAATTGCTGTTTTTCTTGCAACTGCCATTATCTCTCTTCAGTCCAGCAATGGTGCAGAAATTGACAGTGTCACACCACGCAGGATTCACCTCGATGACAGCCTCGAGGCCATCAATACCATATTTAACCAGCGCCTGCTGGAGGGTGTAACCAAAGCCAATGGCAGAAGAGACGATATCGAGGGTCTGACGGCGGAAGAATTTTGTGATGAAGAGATTCTCTACGCAGAACTGAGAAAGGCAATTTTCCAGTCATTTACTGCCTCCTGGGGCTTGAAGGGCTACGATCTGGATAAACAGCTTCGAGAGCTGCTGTCTGAACAGAGCTATTCATTGTCACTGAATGACTCGATCTATCGTGACATTGATTATATTGAAGGTTTTTCACTGAATATCAAGGATTTGAGCAGTGTGGCAAGAGTCAACGGCCACCTCGTCGGACTCGATAAACTCGGCCACTTCTTTGCCGAAGGCTGGCACTATTTTGAGCTGGCCCGACAGGAAGACAAAAGTTTAAAACATGCCATCGAGTGGGGAAAGGAGCAGGAGGGTGGAAAATATGGTTATTCCACAACCGGAATTTTTTCCTTTGCCGATCTTGTGGCTAATTTTAATGGCTGGCGATTCTGGAACAGGGTGCTCGGTAAAAACAAAGACCCATTGCTGGGATTTATAACTAACCTGCTTGATAATCCATATGTGGGCTGCGACATTCAAATTGTATCTTCGCTCAGGCACCTGAAAATTGTGAAGGCCTGGGAGCAAAATAAAAAATTCGATCTGTCCGTGTACATAGACGGTGGCTGGGACGAAGGGAATAACTGTAACAGCTACGCCGACCCCATGATCGAAGAAAAAGTGTCATTGCGAATAGGGGAAATTGATTCGCAATTCAAGTGTCCCGTTATTCCGCAGGCCTGCCTTCAGGCCCGGGAAAAATACGGTGAGTATGCCAGGCAACTCCTCCACCCTTACTGCCTCGTTGTGCCAGAAAAATAAGCGGCCAAGGTACTCCATACAAGTGCAGGCGTGCCGGCGTTACATGACCTGCGCTGCTTAAAAATCTGCCCGCCAAACATTTATCAGACTTACGGTAAGCCACACGACCGATGCGCTTAACACGCAGAACATCAATGATCCTATGTGATAGCCGCCCCTGGCCAGCCGGATTTTTAGACGCCTGAGAAAACGCTGTTGTTTGTCAGCCTTTGGCGGGACGTAGGGAAAAACGGAGAGCAAAACAGAACAGACAAGCGACCAGAGCAGAGCAACGATACTCGGAATGATAAAAACGTCCTTTTCCGCTCCCTCCTCGATGAACACCACGTAACAAAACACAATGAATGCAACACCAGTAGTAATGAAAAACAGTGGTTTTAACCAGACAACTTTTTTGGAAAACGCACACAAATAATCGATCATAAACTGAGTTTTTTTATCGAGTCATAAAAGGCTATAGGCTGCAGGCCTTTTTTTGAGAAATCGCATCGTCTGTTAAGATTATTTTTATGATTAAAAACAGACAATAAGAGATATTCCTGCAGCAAGAGATACCGTTAGCTTTTACCCACCGGGCAAGCGAATTCACACCTCCTGCACCATGCGGTTACAAGAATTGGGGAACCTTCTGCATCTTTCTGGCCACCCTCGATCTGATTTCTCCTGTTTGACTCAAGCTGAAGCATGCATGAAGGTCGGTGGAATTGCTCTTGAGCCAAGGCGTTTTCAGGACAAGCTTTTTTACAGGGCATAGCGCACCGGTAACAGGGATCAAAATTTTCAAGTGGTGCACTGGGGGGTAAATGGTCCTGAATCAACACCGAGCGCAGCCGTACGCCAGGACCCCATGCAGGATGAATGAGCAGGTTGTTTTTTCCTATTACGCCCAATCCGGCGAGGCAAGCCGCATCTTTCAGATACACACCACCTTTTTCAACCTGATATGGTAAAGCCTGGGACTTGATACCATGACGGTCATACAACCATTCGACCAGTATCTTTGAAATTTTGGTCAACCAACGGTTTCCAGGGGTATTGCCGCGATCAAACCAGTCCAGCTCCGGCTTTTCCGGTGGGTGCCACATGGCCAGGATAAGCAATGACCTGGCATTGGGAAGCCACTGGGTGGTATGTTCGGCATGATCATCCAACCAATACTCCCCAACAGCCGCTTTGCAGGAGGGACTATTCAACAGATCCGCACTATCGGCAATCCTTCCTTGAATTCCGTCCCACTTCTCTGCCTCGGCAATCAACTCTTGTGCAATCTGATCTGACATTACAGCTTATTGTAAAGGAACAGCTCAAATTCAGCCCCTTTATGAGTAAATATCCACACCCAAAGGGTGTGGCTTTATGTTTCCCCCCATAGGGGGGACAAAGCCCTGCCCCCTAAAGGGGGCGGGACCATGAGTTGTTCCGCTTAATACTTATTGATCAAACAATTGTAACTGTTCAATCTGCCTTTCCTGCTTCTCCTGGTAGCGGACATACTTACGTATCATGTCCGCGTCAAGACCGACTGTGTCTACACAATAGCCTTTTGCCCAAAAATGGTTTCCCCAGTATGGCTTTTGTTTGAGGTATCGAAACTGATTGAATAGCTTCATCGATGTCTGCCCTTTCAATCTCCCCAAAAACTGAGATATTGATACCTTCGGGGGAACCATTATCACCAGGTGGACATGATCCGGCTGAACGTTTAATTCAACAACCTCACACCCTGCAAATCCACTTATTGCATGTATTCCAACTTCGCATGCTTCCTTTACTGCACCTGTCAGTATTCGATATCGATACTTCGGTACCCAGACAATATGGTACTGACAATGCCATATCGAATGTGATAACTTACGGAATCTGCTCACTGCGACCTCCTTACTTTTCGATGTTGCGGCAACAACTCGAGGTAAGGATAGCAGTGAGCGGCCTTTTAGGCCATGCCCATACGGGACCGGCGCAGCCAGCCCCTATTACCCCACCCTAAGGGTGGGGGTTTCTACTTCAAACTAAAAAAAGGATTGTCTTGACAATTTCAATAGCTACTTTATAGCCAAAGACTTGACAAGAGAAAAAAGAAATGATTTTACCAACCGAAAACGAATCCTGTTTGATTCTGAAGACGAGCAAGAAGCAACCCGGATAGAGGTTGAGCTGATCAGGGAATAGAGCTTCAATAATCCTGCCATTGGCTCCTATCAATACCCACCCGCGTACACAAAAGCAGTGAAGACATGTACCATACCATTCTCATATCTTTTCATAAAGATGACCACCCAGGAAATAAAACAGCATGAAAGCCAGCCACAAAGGATTTAACCCGGATTATGGAGAGGATGCCCCGACCCTCCAGCACGTTAATGAATTGGACGGTGACGCCCTCCTCGAGTTTGGTGCACCTTGGTGCGGACACTGTCAGGCGGCACGCCCGGCAATACAGGAAGTGCTGAGAGAGTATTCCGAGCTGCCCCATATAAAGGTGTATGACGGCAAAGGTAAACGACTGGGCCGCGCGTTTCAGGTAAAACTTTGGCCAACGTTGATCCTGTTGCGTGATGGTAAAGAGGTGGCGCGTCTGATAAGGCCTTTAGAGGTTGAAGAGGTACGTCAGTTTGTGGAGCAATCCCAATCATTGAAGCAATAAGATATCTTTTCGCGCATGGACGTCCTGATCCGGCAATGCCCTAACAGATGCTGGATCGTCATATTGATAGAACGCGCTGACCGATCCCTGGAAGGAAAAAAAACTGGAAAGCCTGATAAGTAAACTGGCCGTGTAATGCCTCAAACAAACATTGCCGCTATTGAACGATACTGACGAGGGGCATGCCGATCAAATTCCAGTATGGTATTGCCACACACAGTGCCACAAGGCTGGCTACCACGGTCATCAGGCAGCCAAACCAGAATATTTCTGCAGAACTGAGATACCCTCGTTCATAGACGACCAACGAGGAGGCGCTTTGGGCTGGATAATACAAGACGGCATCCCCCGCAATCATCACCAGAAGACCACAAACAACAGGGTTCATATGGGTGAGCAGCCCTATGGACATAGCTATGGGGACGCTGACCGCCAGGAACCCGGTAATGTTTGGAATCAATAGGCGTATTGGCGCCGCGGCTGCCAGTAAAATAATCACGATTACAAATGGCGACTCTGCCATGCCTGGAAGTCTGCCGACAACTAGCTGAGCCAGCCAGGAACCGGCACCGCTGTTGATTAATGCGCTTGCCAGGGACATTGAAGCCGCGATGACGAAAAAATTGCTCCAGCCAAGATTTTTCTCAAATTCTCTCCAGGTCAACACTCCAATGCCTGGTGCCAGTAGAAAATCCACGCAGCCAATGCAGGGATGGCCGGGTCCATGTGATGAACTGCATCGGTGAGCCAGAGCGCTGCTGCCCCGAATGTGATCGCTATCGTTCGAATTTCAAGGTGCGTAAATGGTTGTGCTTCGGTCTCCTCTACCTGGGCCAGCACTATCTGAAAACCTTTGCGGTAAATGAGGTAGATCATGCCGGCACCGCAGAGAAGCAGCACCAGGTAGGGTATCAGCATCATCGCCAGCCAGTGACTCCAGGAAATGCCACCGACCAGTGATGCTGCTACGATGGGGGTTATTCCTCCCGTCAATATGGCTGTTGATGCCAACCGATTGATGGAATTGAGCGACATCATGATGGCCTTTGAAAACGGCGAGTCCTTATCCACTTCGCCGAGCGACAAGGCCTGTTCATAGACATGAACCAGAATACCTGTTCTGGCCGTTGCAGAGGGCAATACTAATGTCAAAACGGGAAAAGAAATAAGCAGCTGTGTAAATAACCTCAGTGGGCTGCTTCGGCATCTGCGTAGAGAGAATCGAGCGAGCCGCTCGGCGAGGCCGCTTTTCTGGACTGCTAGCCCAATTGTTAAAACAGCAATGAGAAAATAGGCGACCGGCTGTGAGAAGCCAACCAGGGCTTCTTGAAAATCATTTACCCCGCCTGAAACCTTCAACATGACGACAAGAAGCATCGCGGTAACACCCATCGGCAGGAGTTCGGTGCTCCACAGCCCGATGGTTATAATGGCGATGCCCAATACCCGTTGACCGGTCAGTGAAAGCCCAGGTGGTGGTGCTGTCCCCATGAACGCTAATGCTGCAACGAAAATGATCATCATGATGAACGCTGCTGGTCTCTGGGATTTCATTGCTCGCTGCATGGCCTGGCTGGTTCCATAATTCAAGAGTCGAGACAGGATTGATGATGATAAACAGTCAGAGTAATTTGATTCCTATCACAATTCCAGGGATATTGCCAGAATATCAGAGGACTTAGGTTGCCCAACCAATTTTTGATTAATTCACTGTACGCAGTCGATATAGCATGCAGCTGCTGGTAAAAGTATCTCTTTTAGAGCGTTTCCAAAAAGCATCGGAACGCCAGGTACCAGAAACATCGTAAAATAGATGATTTTAGTGATAAGACTGATCAAGATCAGAAAAATCGGCATCCCTGATGTTAAACTTCATGGCAAGGAAAAGATACCAATCAATGATAGTATGAAGCGGTCCATGGAGTTCAAGGAATTGCACAACCAACCCCCTTTGCTGAGGGACCGCGGTATTTTCCCATCGACATTTTACAGCTCTAATTGTTTCAAAGTCCATCTCTGTCCCTCACGATTATAGAGAGCAAACATTAAAAGTTTCCAATGACAAAAAGCGAGACGATGTATTTGAATTTTCGAAGTATGGCGTACTGAATCATGAAACATTCCTGCCCATTTTTTTGAGCCATTCTTTGAAGAACGTATTCTCAATTCTATCGTTACTAATCGGCCGAAAGAATTGAGAACCTTGAATTCAGCCTCTTTTCGAACCGTGAATCAGGTTCATGCCGTGGAAGACAATTGAGGCTTGACTTTTCGTTTCGCTCGATCTTTAAAAAACAGGCTGATGAAACTCTTGCCGCATACCCATCGAAGTCCGAGGTGCCAGACGGCGAACATTACCAGAGGAACGATGATGAACAGCGTTACAGGAATCAGCCACATACCAACGATAATCTCAGTAATTCCAGTCATTGTAATACCCCCTTTTCTCTACTGCGGTGGGTGGAGCATCGCTTCGTTTAATGAGAAATGCCTTCCCACCTGGATGGATGGATCATTTAATTTTCTATCTTTTAATTATCTATTAGCGAATGGCGTGCCTGAATTACAATGACTGAGACGGACTTCTTTCACACGTCACAAGTTAATGAAATTATTCAGTTAAAGAAAGAATGGCGATTACGTTTTTTTGATTTGCCAAAGAGTGATGTTCGCAAATGTCTACCAAGTGGACATTTGTAATGGTTAGGTGTACAATGTTTTGGCAGTTTTACCTGTTAGCCAGACTACCCTTTTTTTCATTTAAAGCCATTCCGGCAGGCCTGTGCACATGGAAGGGAAATTTCAACTCACTGAAAAAGAATTCTCCCTGTTTTGCGAAGTACTTACCTCCTTTCATACAATTCGCGATACAGAGGAGATGCTGCTGGTTATTTTCCAGAAAATCAGATCAATTTTCAATATCGATGGCGCCTCTCTCGCTTTGCACGATCCGAGCAGGAAAGAGTTTTATTTTATACGAACTGTTGAAGACGTTCATAAAATGACAAGCGTCGGCGATCATCAATACCGCTTCCCAGACCATAAAGGTGTCGCTGGCTGGGTGATGGAACAAAACCGTACCGTTTTCATTAATGATGTCTCCAAGGATTCTCGTTTTTTTGACGGAATGGATACTTCAAATGATTTCGTCACAAAATCGATGATATGTGCTCCTCTACGGACTCGAAAAGGGTTCATGGGAGTCCTCTATGCTCTTAATAAACGAAGTGGGGTGTTTTCCGAAAGAGATGCCAATATTCTCGAGATATTATCCGGCACGATCGCTGTTTCTCTTGAAAATGCCAGGTTTTATGGAGAACTAAAAGACCATCTCTATGCTCTTGAGCGAGAAAAACGTCTGCTTCTCTCTCAAGTACGCGGTGAATCAGGTTTCAAGGAGATAATTGGTTCGAGCCCTGCAATGAGGCGGATGTTTGAGCTTATCAACAAGATAATTGACAACCAGACATCGGTACTCATCCAGGGCGAAACCGGAACCGGAAAGGAACTGATTGCCAGGGTAATACACTTCAATGGGCCGCTGAAAGACAAACCTTTCGTTGCAGAAAACTGCGCTGCCCTGCCAGAAAATCTTCTGGAGAGTGAACTGTTTGGTCATGTCAAAGGCGCTTTTACCGGAGCAATAGCGAACAAGAAAGGACTGTTTGAAATTGCCGATGGCGGTACGATTTTCCTGGACGAAATAGGCGAGATGCCCCTTTCCATGCAGGTAAAATTACTACGAGTGATACAGGAAGGTCAGTTCCGGCCGGTTGGCAGCAGTCAAACCCGGCAGGTGAGCGTAAGACTGATTGTCTCAACCAATAGAAATCTGGTTGGAGAAATTGAGAAAGGAAATTTCAGAGAAGATCTCTATTACCGGATAAATGTTTTTCAGATTACCCCTCCTCCTTTAAGAGAGAGAAAGGAGGATATTCCTCTTCTGGCCAACCATTTCCTAACCAAATATGCCAGGAAGAATGACCAACCGGTTCCTCGTCTGCCAGCCGAGGTATTGAACCTGTTAATGAGGTTCGACTGGCCTGGAAATGTCCGGGAGCTGGAGAACGAAATGGAACGGGCATTAGCGATGGCATCAGGAGCCAGCGATATTGCCATGGAGTTCCTTTCCGAGAAAATCATCGAAACGGGAACAAAACCTTACCCCAACAAGCCTGAGACCGCTTACGGACCCTTGAAAGATACACTGCGGCAGGTGGAAGAACAGATGATCCGTGAAGCGCTGGAAAAAACCGCTGGCAATCGCTCAAAAGCCGCAAAGTTACTGGGTCTGTCGAGGCAGGGCCTGCTTAACAAAATTGCCGCCTACCATGTTCAGAAGTAACCCAAACCGGTCTCCAGGCAGAAACATCTTACTGCAAACTATCATTCTTGGAATGCTGGGAGCTATTGCGGGAACAACTTTCTTTTTTTTACCCGTGGGCCAGAAATTAGAAGAAGGAATCGGTCTGCCGTTGCTGTTCAAATTGCGGGGTCCGCTGAAACCTCCCGAAGAAGTGGTAATTGTCAGCCTCGACCAGGAGTCTGCCGCGCACCTTGGTTTTTCGGAAAACTTCAGTAAGTGGCCGCGTTCTGCTCATGCTGAACTGGTCAAAAAGCTTCATAATTATGGCGCTGCGGTCATAGCCTTTGATGTTCATTTTGCCGAGAGCGGAGATTCAGCCGAAGACGAGGCATTTGCCAACGCAATCAGAAAAGCCGGGAACGTGATTCTCTATGAGAAACTCAGGCGGCAGACACTTTACAAGGGAGAAGGTGCTGGAAATCTGGATAGTGTGGAAGTTGATATACATCTTCCGCCGGTTCCCCACCTGTCTGAGGCTGCCCTCGCCATAGCACCGTTTCCTCTGCCCAAAAAACCGGTGCGGATCAGCCAGGCATGGCTGTTTAAGGGCTCCGCCGGCGATGCTCCGACCTTTCCGGTAGTTGCCCTGCAGGTTATGGCTCTGAATACGTATGACCAGTTGGTGCTCCTGCTGCACAGGTCAAGTATTGAGGCGGAGGACAGATTGCCTTCAACTTCAGATCAGATCGTGCCATTCGGTGGTCTGGTGAAGACGATACAGATTACCAGGGAATTGTTTCAGGAGCAGCCGTTTTCGATACCGTATGTGTTGTCAAAGCTAGCTGAAAACAAGGAATCATCTTTATCAAGCTCAGAATTACAGAGGCTCCAAGCGCTCGTCAGCATGTATGCGGGTGACAGCAGCATCCATATTAATTTTTATGGTCCTCCGGAAACCTTCCCCACCATATCCTATCATGAAATAGTGTCACCGGCAGATGGTTCGTCTGCCTCGCTTGCCGGGCAGATAAAGGGCAGAGCCGTCTTTATCGGAGCGGCACGTTCGCCCTCATCGGATCAGAAGGATGGGTTTTATACGGTCTATTCACAGCCGGACGGGCTTGATCTGAATGGTGTCGAGATTGCCGCCACTGTGTTTGCCAACCTCCTGGAAGACAGCTCGATAAAAATTCTGTCACCATCCCAGAGCCTGGTTCTCCTGTCTGGCTGTGCAGCGGTTCTCGCACTCATGGCGACGATTCTTGCGCCCGTGACGGGCATCGTTATCATTGTTCTTTCTTCAATTGGTTATGTATTTGCCGCAAGAGCACTTTTTTCAGGCAGTGGTCTCTGGATTCCGGTCATGACGCCAGCAGTTGTATTACCAGCGGCCGTTCTTTTTGTCTCCCTGATGTATCGCTACCTCAGGGCTCGCAGAGAACGAGCACATATTCGTAAGGCCCTTGGCCTGTACCTCCCCGAGCAGGTGGTCGGGGAACTCTCCCGAGACCTTTCCTATGTTCAGAAAGGCGATCGCATGGTCTACAGTGCCTGTTTGATGACTGACGCCGAGAACTACACCACCCTGTCGGAGATTATTTCCCCCCAGGAGCTGGCTGAACATATGAACGAGTATTTTCAACACCTGTTTAAACCGGTACATGACTGCAAGGGGGAGGTCTGTAATGTGATCGGCGACTGCATGCTGGCCCTCTGGCCGTCAACTGAGCCGCAGGTTGTGCACAGGGAAAACGCCTGCCGGGCGGCCCTGCAAATTTTGGGATCGATTGAGCAGTTTAACCAAAAATACCCGGAACGGCCTCTGCCGACCCGGATCGGGCTTCATTTCGGCCGGATGCTCATAGGCAATGTAGGTGCCGAGGGCCATTTTGAATATGCACCCGTTGGGGATATTGTCAATGCCACCCAGCGGGTGGAGGCACTCAACAAACAACTGGGTACGAAGCTGCTCGCTTCGAAAGAATTGATCGAGGATACAGCCGGTGTGCTGAGCCGAAAAGTCGGAACCTTCCTGTTAGCAGGTAAATCCCAGCCGCTTACCATCCATGAACTGTTGATACCCAGCGAAGAAACGAGCCTGAATCACCAGCTTTATTTTGAAATGTTTCCGGAAGCGTTGGAACTGTTCATGCAGCAGGAATGGGAAAAGGCGTATAGGATGTTCCTGAGATGTCTGGAATCAAGTTCGGGAGACGGGCCTTCTCAGTTTTATCGAAGGCTATGCGAAACCTATTCTCAGGTGCCTCCGAAGAAAGAGTGGCAAGGGGTTATCTCAATTAAGAAATAACCCCTGATGTCTTAATATGTTAGATGCATGATCATGATTCACATGCTTGCTCAACAAATACGATAACGCCTTCCATTAATGAAACAGACACAGTTCGAGCAATAAAAAAGGTTGATAGACAACGTTTGCATAGTTATCGGCGGAACATCTTCATCCTTTTTTAGCCTTGGAAGTTTTTTACCGTCCAGATCAACTGGTATCAGGTCTCCATCTTCCATTACGAGAATCTTGTAAGCTACCCCTTTCTTAGGCATATTAATACCTCCCGTTTCTGTTTTATTTTTTATTGGACACTCGACTGTCATAGGTAATTATGACAATCAAAACGATATTGTTAAACTGGCCATTATCTGCGATTCAGGTAGAAATCGTGGATTCCCAGATTCGGTGTTCAGATATCGAAACTTCTTGTTAAACAGGTTCTTCGCTTCCAGTTTCAGGACCCCGTATCGTTTTGGTAGGCGGTAACTGATTGACAGGTCAACCACCCAGAAACTATCACGGCCTTCTTCAAAACCAAAACCGAAAACACCGAATTCACCTTTTTGATTGACATAACTTGCAAGAATTTCAGCGCTTATCCCGGATGGATGGAACAAGTTAATCATGGGGGTAAGTCTGTGAGATGTGAGATTTTTATATCCTTGCAAACCCTCGAACTGGTCATGTGTGTAACGCTCATAATAATATTCCAGGCCGAGTGTTGTCCAACTTCGAGGTACCCAGTACAGATAGGCGGAACTAATGTTTTCCTGCCAGTCATCTTCAGTCAGATATGTCTCTCCAAGGAGCGTAACACCGAGGGATGGAACGTCCAAATCACGGTGAAAGAATTGGAGGCCGCCATAGAAATTGTTGGAGAATATCTGATCGAGTGCGATACCGTATGTCCAAGCTATGGAGCTTTCATCGTCGTCAAAAAATTGGTTAAACCCAGCAACCTGTGTTGGCTCTACAGTTTGAGCATAAATAAGTCTTCTCTGCATGTTCTTAAATATAGCTGCACGAACGATGGTACTTTTTTGGGGCTGCCAGGTCAGGCCGAACTTCGGATTAATCTCCTCTCGATCCTTGACGGGGCTGTCGAGAAGATCACCACTGAGGCCTAGAGTCGCAGTGGTATTGTAGGGAAGACCCACCTGCCCATAGGAGTAAATATTTACATGTTTTGTGGTAAGGTACTCCTCATTGTAGCTTTCGAACGGAAGTAAATATCTAAACCAGTCGGTCTCATCAGCATTTACAAAACCTCCGCCGCTCTGCAGATTAAAATTTCCACCCTGATAGAGATGTTGCACTTCTATCATATAGTTATCTGAGGAATTGCCTAGATCTAAAGAAACACCAAAATTACCGGCCCCAGAGGCATTGCCCTCGGTCGAGCTGATAATCGCGGTACCTAACAAGGTCGAGTTGCGGCTGCAGGTCGTGCCGAAGACCCATCCTAAAACTTTTTGCGTCTCCTTCATGTCTGATTGCACTGCTATACATTGCGGGATCGAAGTTAAGTGATATGTCCCCAGTTGAGCTGTCACGGTAACGTAGTTCGGCCATCAAGCTGGTTTCGGGAGATATCATTCCCTGGAAGAAACCGTTGTAAATATGACGCTGCTGATCGTTGTTTTGACGTATCCCGTCGGTCCGGTAGTAGAACTGGCCCAGGCTGTAACTCAGCTTGTCCTGCACTCCAGACAGGACAAGCTCGTCCCGAGGGTGTCGTTGCTGCCGACAATACCGCTGGTCTGTAATGCGACCCGGTTCCTGAGGAAAAGCGGGTTGAATTCGTTGAATGAGGCCTGTGACGGGCCTGACCCTTCGAGTATAAAGGGTTACTTTCCGCCAGTAGAGGTTGTACTGGTGTCAGGTTGAGGGGCTGCAGCAATTGGGACTGCAATAGCTCACTTACCCGGGCAATCTCGTGGCGAGGCAGGGCACTGTAGCTGTCTGCCAGGAAGCGGTGGGCGGAGTAGTTAGTTGGATCGGTATTTACCGATTTAAGTCCTTCACCAGTGCCCGATGCTGGAAGCCAAGGTCCGAATAGATGCTGGCCTGACTGGTACTGCGGGCTGCGAGATCTGAGTCGAGGAGCAGGCGGGAGCGGTACACTGCCCGGTTGTCATTGAGTTCTATTGATTTGCGCAGGTCGTGAAGCGCCTCAACCGGTCGGTTTATTGTCTGCTTTCTGATGGCATCATAAAACCAGGGAGTCGGGTCCGACGGGTCGAGCTGTTTGGCGATGTCATACTGACGCTTCGACTGGGCATCTCTCTTTTCATCAAAATAAGCTTTGCCGAGGTAAGAGCGGATCAGCGATTTGCCCGGATCCAAGGCCGCTGCAATTTCAATCTCAGCCCGACCTACTGCCAGCTTGCCGCTGCGGATCAGCGCCAATCCGAGTCCAAGCCGTGCCAGAGGAAATACCGGGTCCAGGGAGATCGCCTGCATGAAAGCTTGTTCCGCCTGCTCGATTTCGATGCGCGTGAGCAGCGCAAATCCCAGAACCGTCTGTGCCCGGCCCGAAGCGGGATCAAGCGTCACGGCCTCCTGGGCCGTTGAAAGAGCTTCGGCAGACTGTCCAACCGAGAGAAGCATCTCGGAAAATCGTGCCTTGACTTCACCATTGCCTGGATTGAACTCGGCTGTTTTCACCAGGGTTGCGAGTGCACCCTCGATATCAAAATGGGCCTGCTGTGCATAAGAGAGTGCCAGGCCTGCCGCAACGGATCGGGGTGCTGACTGCATGGCTTGCGAGGCAAGCTCCAATGCCTGCTCCTTGTTATTGTTAACAACGGCAATAATAGCCTGGAGGGATAATCCGTCACTGTTTTTGGGATCGTTTTGAAGAACACGGGAGATGTAGCCTTGCGCTTCTGTCACCTGTCCCAGATTGAGGCTCATTGAGGCTTCGAGAAGTAATTTCTCCATTTCACCCTTTTCTACCTGAGCAGGAGCACTTAGAATGGCGGGGTAATACAGCGTCCACTGTACAGCATCTCTCGGTTTGACAACGGTCATGTATTGAGGGGCTGTCTTGCTTTTAGCAATCGCGGCCTGACCGCTTGACAGCTCAAGCCGTCCCTGCTCGTTGGTGGCTGTAACCAAACCCTCGAACACGGTAATGCTGGAACTGTCAGGCCCTGCCTGTACCAGAAACTCCGTACCTTCGACCGCACCATTGACATACGGGGTATTTACCTGCAGTGCGCGCGGCCGGTGGCTGAAAATATGAAGCATTCCTTCCAGCAGATTGAGCAGGAAGAACTGTTCACCCTTGTCTTTGCCAAAACTAATGGTACTTTTCTGGTTAATTCGGAGAATGGTATCGTTGTTCAATACTACGGCAGCGCGGGCGTTTTCATGTACTCTCAGCCTGTCACCAGGACAAAAGATCTCGCCCATGTGAGCCCTATTCCAGGTGGTTTTACCGTCACGGAGAAATTGGGCGGCGCCCTGGATTGAGACCAGTTCGGCAATCCCTTCAGTGCAGTTGTCATCTGCCCAGCAGATTGACAATGAAAATTGCATGAAAGCAAAAATAATAAATCCTTGGATAAGAGTCGTAAATGGCAAATAGCGCAAAATGTTCTCCCAAAGTATTTTAATTATGAAAGTATTGCTTTACTGTCTAATGGCCCCTCTCTTTGATTGATTATATCTTTGAGCTAGTTGCTCTTTTGAACTCTCCCCAAAACTCGCCGTAATTATTTTCGAAATCGGAAATTGCAGCGTTTTACCGTCTATGTATATTGTCTGTTAGGGGTAGTTATTGCATATATAACAATTTGGATAGCTTTAGGCAATTGCTTATATAATGTTTGAGGTTCAGGTGAGCAGCAGGAAGCTATCCGAGATTCTCCCATTGATATAAGTGCGACAGCCCGTTAGATTGTTAGGATGTATGTTTGCGGGAGAGGCTGGACAAATCGACCATTGATCTGAGAAATGAAGCATCTCGTTAAAATCATACCAGTGTGATGAAGCATATACAGGTAATCCAGGTGGCGGCAGGCCTCTACTACGTTAGCATTCCAGAGGTTGATTTTTTCCTGCAATGCGGCTGTCTGGAGGATTCCGCAAAATATCTTATCCAACGCGGCTGCATAGAGCGCCAGGAGAAGCATGGACTCACCTATGATACGGGGCCTAATGCGCTTCTTCTCTCAGACACCCCTCTACAGGGCGGACATTTTTCCAATCTGGCAGAATTTCCGGTTGCCCATATGTTCTTTCACCAAGGCAAAGGATTACCGGGCCATCCCAATAATTGCGGCCGCAAACCCCTCCTGATTGGCAGCTCCAAACAAGTTGAGGCACAGTTTAATTATATCCACCGGGGGAAATACGGCTTACGCTCTCAAGAAGAGCTGCTGGCAACCGGCATGAGTGAAGAGGATGCTGCGTTTCACTGGAAGCTGAAGATGGAATTTGCCTCAGGAGCAATCAAACAAATAGAGCAGCTGCTTGAATGTGTTGTTCTTGCAGACCAGGAAGCTGAGATCCGCGATGGCATCAGCATCAGACGAGATACAGTCAACCGTTTTACGATCCGCTTCCGGGAAGATTCCGTTCAGGTAGATTTGACCATCCCATCAACAGGCCGTTATCCAGCACCCTACCCGCTTGGTTTCCATGATGTTCCCCGTGAGTATTTCGCTATCGTCCATTCAGGTCAAGGCGACGGCTGGGATATCAATCGGCCGGCTATGGCATCCATTTTAGTCTACCAGGGGAAAATATATCTCATCGATGCAGGTCCCAATCTTGCCTATAGCCTGATCGCTTTGGGCATTGGTGTAAATGAGATTGAAGGTATTTTTCAAACCCATTGCCATGACGACCATTTTGCCGGTCTCGCTGCCCTGATGGATCGCCACCAGCGCCTTAAATATTATGCAACACCATTCGTGCGTGCTTCTGCAGTGAAGAAATTTGCTGCTCTTCTTTCACGTCCCGAAGAGGATTTTTATGCCCTGTTTGAGGTGCGCGACATTCAAGCGAACGATTGGAACAACCTCAATGGCCTGGAAGTCAGACCGGTAATCTCCCCTCATCCGGTTGAAACTACAACGTTTCAATTTCGCACGCGTTACCAGGGGAAAAATTACACCTACGCGCATTTGGCAGACCTCGTATCCAAAGAAAGGCTGCAGTCCCTGTCAGACAGACTCTCTTTAACCGAGCATGATCATTTCGATGTTATCAGGGACCAATATTTTCGTGCGGTAGACATCAAGAAGATCGATATCGGCAAAAGCGAGATTCATGGCAATGCTGACGATTTCGTGCAGGACCAGTCAGACCGGCTCGTCCTTGCCCACACGAAAGATCCATTGACCACCCGGCAAAAAGAAATTGGCTCCAGCGCCCCATTCGGGACGACCGATATACTCGTCGTGAGCCACACTGATTACTATGCAGAAAAGGCCTGTCTCCAGCTGGCTGATATATTCAAAGATATACCGGAAAAGAGGCTTCGAGAGCTTCTCAATTCGGCAATTGTTACCATCTCTCCGGGGACAATAATCCTCAGACGCGGTGTCCCAAGCGATCATCTCTACCTGATTGTAACCGGCATTGTCGAGAGCATAAACCAGCTCACCGGAGAAAATCATCATTTCTCCTCCGGCACCTTGATCGGAGAGCGGTTTCAGTCAGACAGCAAGGGTATCAGCGCAACCTGTCGCGCCATCAGTTTCGTTCATGCACTGAAAATTCCCCAGGATGTCTATTATCGCCTATTGACGCCAAGCGCTGCCGACAAGAAACTACAGGGCCTTTCAGCACGAAGAGAATTGATGCGCACGTCATGGCTCTTTGGCGAAGCATTGTCACCCAGGATGCAGATGCATATCACCGACTATTTACAGCCATTTTCTCTTGTCGAAGCTGGTACAGATATAGACATGACTTCTGGCGACCTCCTCTTCATTATCGCCAGCGGAACCATCGAGCGCAGCTACCAGGGTCGGGTACTCGAAGCCCTTGGACCGACTGATTTTTTTGGGGAGGATTACTGTCTCTTTTCGGTTGACAGGCAATTCCAATTTAGGTCCGTCACCCCGGTTCAGGGCTATACAATAGAGGCCAGACATATCAAGGATATTCCGGTGGTTCGCTGGAAAGCATTGGAAACCCACCTCAAGAGAAACCTGGCCTTCGACAATTCCGAAAGGTAAACGATACCAGCGTGGCACTATGAAAGATAACGAAAAGGCAATGCAGGAGGCAAAAGTTGCCAAGCGACTGAAAAACCTGATCAGTATTAATCAATACTTTGCCGAGATAGAATCTTTGCAAGACTTATTTCCGCACATGCTGAAGCTTGCCAAGAATATCACTGAGGCACAAGCGGCCTCGCTGCTGCTCTATAACCCACGGCAAAATATCCTTGAGTTCGATTCGATCGCTGACGACGCCCTGGATCAGGAGCACATAAAATCACTGAGAAACTCTATAAAGATTAACATCGGTGAAGGTATCTCTGGCTGGGTTGCCAAGAACAGAAAACCATTGATCGTCAATGATGCGCAAAAAGACCCCAGGTTTTTAAGACTTGCCGATAAAAAAAGCGGGATTACCACCCGAAATCTCATCTGTGTCCCTTTAATGTATGGCAATGATCTCCTGGGCGTGCTCAATGTGCTCAATTCGAAAACAAAAAAACTGTTCGATGAAGAAGACCAGGAGATTCTGCTCAGCTATGCCGATCTGGCCTCCGTCGCGATCATACGATCCAGACTCATTCAAACCCGCCTGAACCAGCAGCGGCTTGAAATACAGCTCGCCACTGCTGCTAAAATTCAAGCGATGTTCTGGCCGAAAAAACCTGAACTTGGACATGGCAGCCACGTCTGGGCGACATCCCAGCCAGCCTCTTTTGTCGGCGGCGATCTCTATGATTTTTTGCCCATGGGAGATGGCAGCTGGGTGATGTACGTGGCAGATGTTTCCGATAAAGGGCTGCCGGCAGCAATGGTCATGGTCGCCTTGTGGTCGAAGATCCGCTCCGAGGTTTCTTTGCATGCTACTATCGCAGAGCTTCTCGAGTCCATCAACGATTCAATGTATGATCTATTGTCCGATGAAGGTTTTTTCGCTACCATCATCCTTGGCAGGTATTGGCCTGAAGACGGCACGCTTAATCTTGTGCGCGGAGGGCACCCAGCCCCATTATGGATTAATAACGGCAGATTAAAAAAATTTCCAAAACGTGCTGGCCTCTCCCTGGGGATTGCCAGGCCGGTGCATTATAGCAAAGAACAGATACACCTTTATCCTGGAGAATCTATACTTTTTATGTCAGATGGTATCACCGAGGCCGAAAATGATCGTCATGAACTCTTTGGGGAAAAACGCCTGCTCGAACAAATTCAAACCACATTAAAGCCTCCTTTCAGCAGTGCAATCCTTGACAGGATAGAAAGTTGGCGGGGGAAGGCAAAACAAAACGATGACCTGACGCTGCTGGAAATCTGGCGAGATAAGGTGTGAGCAGGTGAATCGAGGCCAGACCAGAATATTTCTGTAGAACTGAGACAGCCCTCGAAAACGGCGAGGCCGCTTTTCTGGACGGCAAGCACACTCGTTAAAACAGCAAGAGAGCCAGGACTGAAATTGTACGAATGTAAAAATCCGAACCCATTCTGACAGATTCTATTATCAATATTTAATTCCAACTGACACTTAAATTGTATATCACTTTGGTTATCTCTTCTTTGCAGTTGCTCCATTTTCCATCAGTTTTGAGTGTTTAGCCGATTCTACCCTCACAGGATACATATAAAGTTTAGTATTGCCAATAACATAGGGAGGTTGGTGTTGGCAATGTCAACTAATCATTGAGTAGCAGGGACAGTTCTAGTTAGATGGAACTTGTAACCATTGCAGATACTCACCCACTAGTTCGCTATAACCAACTTATAACACGAATGAGATTGACCGAGATTGTGGGCTTATCTTGGCATGACTGGACCTATCTTCAGAATATCCTACATCGTGCCACCTCCTTTTAACTACCTGTAATTTCAAACATTTCCTAACATATTAAGTAGTTGTCCTGTAGCGCAGTAAATGGTAAATTTAGGGATACTCTTTTGTGAATGACCGAACGACTTTCAGAACGAAGAACGTGAACCTCAACCACAAGGAGACCCCGCCATGAAGATGCTATTCCTGATCATCACCACCGTTATCGCCCTGTGCCTGAGCAGTACTGTATTAGCCGGAATTGAACCGTCACCGTTTCGTGCAGAGATCATCAAACTTCGTGTGGTAGCAAGAATTATCCATGCCGAAGACTTCCGTGTCATCAAACAACTGAGCGTCCCCCCTGACCCCTGTGTCCCACCCGAGCCATGTACAGAATTGGACGAGAGTTTAGAAGCCCTCAATACCATAGAATTACAACTCAACACAGTGCAAGATCGGATTAACTCGATTATCGTAGAGGTCATGGGAACTGAACCATCTCCGTTTCACGAAGACCTGATCGGCCCGCTGCGTATGATCACCTATACCTCGCAAAGCATTGCCGATATGATCAACACTTTTATACCTCCTCTCAATGACAACATCCCGGCAGATTTCATGGACGCCCTAAACAGCGTGTCCGAATCAGCGCAGACGATGGCAGATACAGCCCAGCAGGCAATAGATGAGATAACCTACGCCGACTGTACCCCAGACTACTCGATGGACGAAAACATCTGCACAACCCACGATAATTGCGCATGGATCATCGAATATGACGCCACGGGCGTCATCGAAGAATACTGCTGCTGCATAGGCGGCGGCTCGATCCTGTAGGTCTATCCGACTCTGAGAGTGGTGCTTGCGCCACTCTCGGCCACCATCTTTATAACTAATAAATGATGTTCTTTGTATGGTTGAAGATCCCAATTAGGTGACGGGAAACCCTTCAGTGGCATATAAGAGGCTTGAAATGGCAATGTTAACCATTCAAGCAAATCTGAAAGTTCACACTATTCCTGTCCAGGTCTCGGGCTGACAGATAGTTATTCCCCTCTATATCTTTGCCAAAATATTGCTCCATTTCCTGAGTCAGTGGTCGGCTCACCGTCATACTTCCAACACAAAAGCAAGTAGTGAGGCGATCTAATGGGTAATACTACCATATCGTTCGATCAAAAAGAATAAGGGCTGAAGCTATCCCGTTTTACAGTTGCCAGCGAGAATAATGATTGAAGTTGTAGAAGCAGTTTAATGTTTTGCAGAAATTGCTGGTAAGGTTAAACCATACCTCGAATGCGCTGCCTACTGTCGTTTTCAGCACCAAAATTTGGTTCAATATACTCCTCATCAGGAGTTATTTCGGAAATGGACAGGTTATATCTCAAGTTAAAGGGAAAAATAAAACGGAGTACCTTCGAAGGGGCAATGTTAATTCATTTAATGATTTGTTGGAACTTCACTACAAACACTGGATTTCATCGCTTTCGAAAACCTGTACTGACGGGAAATCCTGCTGAGCGCTTACATACATGGCTTTTGCGACCTGTTCAACGTGGATAGCTCGATATTTTTTCCAGGGCCCCTGTAGTAACGGGATCATTATCGTAAGCACTAGGAAACCTACTGTTTCTTTTAAACGAAATTCACCACGTTCCCCATGCAGCAAGGAAGGACGGAAGAGGCGGAGCGAGTTCAAGTTCAGGTTTTGCAACAGCTCCTCGGCCTCGCCCTTGGTCTGGTTGTAGAAGTTTGATGAGCCAGCATCGGCCCCTATGGCACTGATTACTGAACAGGTCTTTACTTTCAGGCGTTGGGCAAGCTTACCTACTTGATGAACGTAGTCTCGGTCGACCCTCTTGAAGTTCTCCACCGATCCGGCTGTCTTGATAGTGGTCCCAATAGTGCAGAAAACATCGTCGATTGCATACTGAAAATTTAGCTGATCAAGCTCATCGAAGCTGACGATACGAACCTTGATTTTCTTGCTTGCAATGGATGGCTTCCGCCTTCCAATACAGTGGATATTTGAGTATTGGTCGGACTCGTTTAGTAATTTAAGCAATACCGAACCGATAGCACCGGTTGCACCAACAATCAAGGCATTTCGCATAATTATATTTTCCGTTATCTCAGATAGGAACTGAGTCAATCATTGGGGTGTATCTTCTGCGATTGACCTCTCTCCCCTATAAATTACAATCGCCCCTACTCCCAGCACAATTTCAAGTATTGCATATACGACCAATAGCCAATGCAGCATACCGTCCAAGATGAAACTCAGTATGCGTCCTGCGGCAAGCCCAAGCATGAAGACCATACAACTCACAAGTGCTGGAACCGTCATCTGTCTATTGAAGGCACCCCAAACCCATATCACAACCATTCCAAGATAAAGGCCCATAACGGCCCGCATTATGTGAGTAAGATTGGTTGTGTCAACGGTGATTCCGAAGAGGGCGTCTAGACTAATCGACGGTTTTGCTCCGTACCCCATTGCTATCGGGACCAACCCTACGGCACAGAAAAGTAGAAAAGCACGTGTTTTCATTGAAGGTCGTACTCCATTCATCATTTTTCTCCGAAGGTTTTAATGAGAACACTTGTGAGAAACAATCGTGGCCACCCTCCTACACATAAATCTCGGAGTTCTTAACAATTACCCTGCCCCACTGTTCTAATAATACTTTGATTATTGGTATCGGCAATATTAAATATTGATTCGAATCTGTAAGTTTTCCTTCTTCCTGTATCTCGAAAATCACGTTTTTTCAAAAACCTAACAACAAAGACGCAATCTGAGATGAGAGCTTATCCATGACAATTCTCAGCGGGCGATTGTATGATTAAGTTGAAAGTTGAAAACGAAATGTCTCAGATTGAGTCTGGACGTCTACACATGAAAAATGCCAAATACCCTCTTTGATTACAGAATCGTTTCGACCCATTCTAAGATCAGTAACCTCACGATTAACTGCCGACACGTCTGGCTTGTCGGCCCGAACTCACCGTGCTTCGATCGCACGCTCAATGCTTGAGCGCTTGATGATAATTGCCTGTCCCGCCACTTCGCCACGATAGAGGATATCTTCCTCAGTCGCTGCCAAGGCCTGGCGGTAATATTTTTCTGCCAGAACGCTGTCCTGCTTAAAACCACCCCGCCCACTTCTGTGCTGTGCTCCGGCAAAGGCCATCGCCCCCACATGCCCTTTTTCAACTGCTCCGAGGGTATGGCGTTGCAGTTCAAGAACGGTTTCCGGTGGGTTTTTCTTGCCTCGAATCATGCGGACGGCAAGCCTATATTCGGCGTCACGGTTGCCATTCTCAGCAGAATACTTCAGCCACTGCATCGCCTCACTCAGGTTATGGCTTTGCAGCGTTTGGGCTAATTCATATTGAGCGCGATCATCACCCGCTTCTGCCAAGCGTCTCAATTCATTGTCGTTTCTGAAATGGTTTTTATACACCTTGTATTGATGCTCCAGCAACCCTGGATCAGGTTCCTGCTCTGATCTGTCTCGCGTCAGACGAATGAGATGGATCATCGCCTCAGCGTGGCCCTGTTCGGCTGCCATCAAAAGAAGGTTCTGGCCTTTTTGCTTCTCCTTTGGATCTTTGCAAACTCGTACTGGGCCTCAGCACTCCCGCTTATTGCAGCCTTTTCGGTCCAGACCCGCGCCATTGAGTCTGACTTTTTGAGTCCTCCGGTTCCCTGCTGATACTGTTCAACAAGCCACAACTGTGCCCAGGCGAAATTGCTGTCCGCCCAGCAGCGAACATAGAGGGCGGGGTTTATCAAAGAGAAATAGATAAAGACCATGACCATTACAGCAGCCCACAGCAGATCTGTCAACAGCACACCAAAACAGCAGGCAACGAGGAGAAAAAATGAACCCAGACAGCCAAGAATAAAGAGCGCTGCCTGGTAGGTCTCAGGGCGTGATCCATGCGACATGCCAACGGCAAAGAGCCCCACTGCCAATACGGCAAGACAGCTTATCATAGGAATAATGGCAATTAAGAACCTGAAAAAGCCCAGCTTTTTCTTACACCATTTTACCTCCCATAGACGGCAGGCAATTCCTCGAGCACTCATCCCAAACAGCAAGAGAGCCAGGAGCGCAAAACCGTTTACAATAAGGAGCAGTTGGGCAGCGGACAGTTCGCTCATCGCAGTATTGTGAGGATGGGAGGTGAGAGAGCTTCAAACAATGACGAAGAAAAAAGAAATGACGCTGCGATTCTGGCGAGGCCGGGGGCTCAATCATGGTCAGGCTGAAGATTCAAACCTTCGAATTGATAACCTCATCAGATACGATATAGGCACCCATTGCGAATAAAATTGATCCCGAGATACGGTCCTGAATCTGTTGCGCTCGTTCGTGTTTTAAAAGCCAACCTGCTATTTTGCTGGATGAAACAGCAACAAGAATGTCACAGGGCAAGGCGGAAATCGTAACAATGCTGCCAAGTATGAGTAGCTGCTGGGATAATGGCCCTGACTCTGGCACTACGAATTGAGGCAGCAACGCGATAAAGAAAAGTGCGGTCTTGGGGTTTGTTACCTCAACGATGACGCTTTGTTGAAAAAACGGCTGAAAGTGGCTTCTGCACTGGCTGTGCTGCTTTTGCTCTGTCGTCAGAGCCTTTCGATCTCCAGTAGGTTATACCCAGATATATCAGATATGCCGCCCCTGATAGTTTTATCACCATATAGAGTGTTGGAGAATGGGCGAATAGAGCAGATAAGCCAAGTGCAGTAGCGATAACATGCACCAAACTGCCGACCGCCAAACCGATTGCTGCGACAATTCCTCCTTGTGTACCTTGTGCGATGGCCCTTGCCATGACGTACAAATTTGATGGTCCCGGAGAGATATTCATTACTAATGCTGCTGCTGTAAATCCGAGTAAAACTTCTATTGACGGCATAAAACTCCTCAAAGTGTCTCTATGGTGCTGTCAAAAACTCAACTATCAGCTACCCTATATCTTCGCAATACCGCTGGCAATGTAACTGCAGTTCACAACAGCGGCCCAAACTATGTTACCTCTCGGTAAACCTCAGATTGTCCTATAGTTTCGTTTTTCGTCTTTTATTCAGCATCGCGATATGTTCAGGCCCAATACCGCAGCATCCTCCAATGATTGTCGCACCAAGTTGAAGCCATTTTTCAACGAACTTCAGATATCCTTCTGGATCAAGGTCTCTGCGAATATCATGCAAGGATGAATTGGCCAAGGCGTCTTCCTGTATGGCCGGAAAGGCGTTAGCGTAAACTCCAATCGGCCGATCAACCTCAAGACATTGTAGCTCTTGAAGTGCTGCAACAACTGCTGATGTCATAGTCTCCGGTTGGCAGCAGTTAAAAAGAACGGCTGAGGCACCGAGCTTAATCGCAGCATTTATAGCGCTGCTTACTTTTTCATGAGAACGGAGACGAGGTGTCATCCCTTGTGATGTATCGCTGTCCAGAAGAGTAAAGGATATCCATAATGGGCGTACATCAGCAGAGAGTGCTTCTGCAACTGCTTGTGCTTCCCTGATGGAACCTGTGGTTTCGGCCAGCCAAAGATCGACATATGGGTCAAGTGCATCAATGATTTTTTTCAGCAGCGCAGGAGCCTGGTCTGAAATGAAGAGGTCAGGCCTGTATGAACCAAACAGGGGCGGCAGCGAGCCTGCGACTCTACAGCCGAATGCCGATGCAGCCTGACGCGCGAGTTGACCAGAGAGTGCTGTCAGCTCAGCACCTTCACGAAAGAATCGTTTCTCACCAATATGAAAAGGTACAACAGCGTAATTACAGGTTGTAAGAATGTCGCTGCCTGCCGCTGCAAAAGATACGTGTGCTTTTCGTACAAGATCAGGAGCCTCCATAAGCGAGACAGCTGACCATTCGGGCTGTTGAAACGGTGCCCCCATGCGTAAAAGTTCCCCGCCCCATCCCCCCATCAAGGAGGGTAATTGGGGGATAGTTATTTTTCGCCATGGCAGGTCATCCTTCAGCAGGGTAAATGTGATTTTTGCAATTCATAGTATATACTTATGCTTTCGAAATGCTTTTATTATTCCAGTGAACGATAACATACCTGTTTGGAATATATGATCTGCCGGCGATAACCTCCCAGACGCAGCAGCATGGTGAGACAATTATTCATCCTGTCAGGTTGAAAAATATTCAGTCCTGCCAGTGCCAATCTTATCCTTTCGCCAATCAGAATAAACAAACACTAAATTTCCCTTGCTGAGGGGAGGTCTGCGTACATGTTATCTGCCGTCCAGTTGGAAATATGGCGCATGACATTTCTGTCTCCGATAATTTTCAAGCCCCCTTCTTTCCTGGCTTTTTTATACGTCGTATCCCCCATCCAAATATCAGCCATGGTTTTGACATTCGTGGTGAAATAGACATCTACCTCTTTGCCAGGGTCTTCGACACAGAGATCGATATTATCAGCAGTTACGACCAACCACCAGTCAGGTATTGTTCAATGTCTGTAAACTTAAAGCGAAGAACGGTTTCTGTTCCGATAAATTTATTTTGCAAAAAGCTGCGCTTTAAATATAACATCAGCAGTTCTACGTCATAGTCCTTTTCTGTCAAATTTTCTTTGGCCCAGCGCAGTCCCCAGTTACCGATTCTCCGGATAATGGGTAGGAGTTCCTGACACGATTTGGTTGGGAAGTACTCGTAACCTTTTTGGCCTGGGATTCTTTTCTTTAACACCAATCCATTTTCAGCCAGCGAGTTGAGACGCCTTGACAGCATAGTGGGTGAAATGAGGCGTAACCCCCGTTGCAATTCGTTAAAGCGCCGGCCCCCCATCAGGAGCTCGCGAATTATCAGCAGCGACCACTTTTCTCCTATGATTTCGGTTGCTTTAGCGATAGGGCAAAACTGACCGTACTCCATGACCCTGCTCTCTTTTTCACAAGATTAGAAAGTGTAGCTCGTTACTCCACTATGTGTAGTTAAATACTATACATTTGTAACTCTATTTCAACGATCAGCCTCCTTATCGTTCTTTTCATAGTGCAGCTGGTTCTCTATCCGCTGCAATCAAGCCAAGTTCTATTAAAAGGAGAAATACAATGCCATTAGTCAACGTGAAGGTAATAGAAGGCGTATTTTCAGAAGCCCAGAAAAAAGAAATGGTTCAAAAGCTCACCGATACGATGGTTTCTATCGAAGGTGAAAACATGCGCCACGTCACATGGGTTGTCATTGATGAAGTGAAAAGTGGCAACTGGGGAATCGGTGGCAATGCCATCACGACTGAGGCGGTTAAAGCGCTTGCAGCAGGTAAGAACTGAGTCGATAAAATCTTCCAGAACAACACCGGTCAACGAGCTCCCCCAGACTGTATGAAGTCTGAAATCAGATTTCGATACTCCGGGACGTTTGTTGACTGTGATGACCGTTTTCGGGGTAATGCTCAGTTCTTTTCCGGTTGGTGAAGTCAGCTGCCTCATCATGTATGTAATCAATTTTTTATCATCTCAGCAAAGGAGGCATCTCCATGCAACCAATTGTCTACGAAGCCCAAAAACCTCTTAAGACTAAATATAAGGAGCAGCCAGCATTTGCAATGGTTGTTGATCATGCCAGGACATCATGTGAATTTGCCGCAGACCCCTTTCATTCAAGGGTTGAACCGATGGATGGCTGTGGCATTTCAGTGCCGATCGGCGTCCATGCCGCCCTCGGAGGACAACATGATGCCCCGACCCCTGGCGATATTCTCTGCGCAGCCTTGGCGGCCTGCCAGGACTCGTCGATACGGATGGTTGCTAACTTGATGGGTATCGAACTTATCGAACTTCAAGTTCGGGTAACCGCCTCTGTGGACGTGCGCGGCGCCATGGCGCTTGACAGTACGGTGCCGGTAGGTTTTCAGGCTATATCATGTGATGTAAGGATGAAGGTGAAAGAGGGAACACCGCCTCATAAGGTAGAGCGGCTCCAGATTGCTGCCAGGAAGTGTTGTGTCGTCCAGCAAACGCTCAAGTCACCACCGCCCGTCAAGACGACTTTCATGGAGTAGATGGGCTGCCCCGGGTGCTCAAGGCGAACGGACAACGCCACCGTCACCCTGTTCATCTCATATACTCCTTGTGCCTTATACAAAGTAACGGAGAATCAGTATGCTCTATCCTATGATTGGAATGGTTTTGTTAACCTTTATTGTCGGTCTTATCACAATGAAACACAGGATTGCTCAAGTCAGGAGCGGGGCCGTAAGCCTCAAATACTTCAAGCTCATGGAAGGTGAAAAGGTTCCGGCAATCATTACCAAAACTACTCGCTGTTTCAATAATATGTTTGAAGTGCCTGTGCTTTTTTATGCAGGCTGTATACTTTACCTCAGCCTTGGTGTTGATAGCCAGATCGGGCTGGTCTTTGCATGGGTTTTTGTTTTTATGAGATATATTCAGGCTTATGTACATTTAACCCACAATCATTTACTCCATCGAATGCTCTCTTTTTGGATCGCATTTTTCAGTACAATCGGGCTATGGATAAATCTACTTTTTCAACAATAAAAGGAAATCTAACCAGTAGGATGCCGTTAAAATCCACTCAAGAAATTGGATTGTGAACGTTGCCAGTTTAACATCTCGCTTGTTCGTGTTCTTCTCTGCTTGACCTTGTTCCTGTAGATATCGATTGAGAAGGACCGAATGATTTCTTCGCGGAAGACCGGTGAGATACAGGTACAGCTCTTTGTTTTGATTATTCTTAAATAGTTATTGCTATCAAATGATATCTTTTCTTTATCAAAATATCGTGAACGTATCTTCTTCTCATTCATTCGAGGTTGTTTTTTTCAGCTGGCTTCACTCCAAATTGAAAGGCCTACTGCTGGTTTTTCTTTCTCATGGATGATGCGGAATGGATTCCGATGATTACAGTAAAACCCAGATGGGTCTATTGTTTATCGATATTTTCAATTTTGCGAAAGCTGAATGATTGACAATAGAATATCATCAAGTTGTGACGCAAGTGAAACACCTTAACGATTATTCAATATGCATCGCGATTAACTGTTGCCAACAAGAGCAGCGGCAGGCTGTTAGAAATGCTCGCCATTCACCCAGCCAAATACTATTTGTTGGTTAAAAGGAGAATATCATGAGTAAAATTCTTATCGTCTACTATAGTATGTATACTCATATCCATCAGATGGCTCAGGCGGTAGCAGAAGGCGCCCGACAGGTGCCCGGAACTGAAGTAATACAGAGAAGAGTGCCAGAAACACTTCCGGATGAAGTTCTTTCGGCGATGGGCGCTGTCGACGCACAAAAAAGCATGGCGGATATCCCTATTGCTAAGGTCGAAGAGCTTGTCGATGCCGATGCAATAATCTTTGGAACACCAACCCGCTTTGGCAATATGTGCGGCCAAATGCGCCAGTTTCTTGACGCAACCGGCCAGCTTTGGGCCAAGGGAGCGCTGGTCGGCAAAGTCGGAAGTGTCTTTACAAGTACTGCCACCCAGCATGGCGGCCAGGAATCGACTATTCTCAGTTTTCATACCACTCTCTTGCATCAAGGAATGGTTATAGTCGGCCTCCCGTATTCTTTTGCAGGGCAGATGGACAATAGTGAAATTACTGGAGGTTCACCCTATGGTGCTTCGACAATTGCCGGAACAAAAGGAGAACGGCAGCCCACGGAAAATGATCTGGCCGGTGCTCGCTTTCAGGGTAACCATGTCGCCCTGATCGCCGCCAAGCTCTGCAAATAAAGCAATACCGGGCAGTATCAAAATCAATACGGACGATGGGTTGGATGCATTGCCCGTATTGCCTCTACCGTAGATAGGTTACCATTGTGTTGTGAAGAAACTCTTTAGATAAGCAGAGCAGTTTTTCGTTCTTATTTTAAGAACCATTTACTTTATTTCTCAAAATACCGGATGAGCTAAATGTCACAACTCTTCTTGCCGCAAGAATAAGCTCTCCACCTGTCTGAGGATTGCGCCCTTTCCGTGGGTTTTTATCCCTAACGTTGAATTTTCCAAAGCCGCTTAATAATAGATCTGAACCACCAATTAAAGAGTCTTTAGAAATACGAAGAATTGTTTCTACTTCCTCAGGAAAAGGAAGATATGACGAAATCTCTTGAGGTTTTTCAAAAAACAACGATTTGTTTTGTCCGTCGTGAAGTTGATTGTACTGATAAAACTTTTTTATATCACTATTTTGAAACCCTTGAAAAACTAGGAATTCAATAGTAGCTCTACTATTACCAACAGTAAAAGATTTCTATAGAAAAGCCTTATTTTAGAATACCGATCAAAAGTTCATAAGTTAATACTTTTCCTGCCGTACAGAGATAATTCCAGAACATAAACGTCCCTTAGCTTGACAAATCAAATCACAACACAAAGGGCAATTAATATTTTAAAATTAATAAAGAAGAAAAATGTTTGAGTGGGCAATATTAAGGTATAGGCAATCAGATTAAGGTCAGGTTTAAAGAGCAGTTCCTATGAAGATCATAAAGCATTAATCCAATCATCAATGGCATTTTTCTTATCTTTAGGAAATTCGCTGTGTACTTGATCATGCAACCAACGAAGTGATCTGGAGCGTAACCTATCTCGAAATAACTCTTCAGCCTCTTGTATAACCACTTTTATTAAGCACGGACATTTATCTGTAAAAACGGAGGGATCATCCACAAAAATATTCTTTTTCCGGATTTCAGCGCATTGAAAAAAAAAGGAAGGTCCTTCTATTGCCTCAATGATTTCCCAGAAAGAAATATCTTCTGCTTGTCTTGCTAGCTCGTAACCACCTTTAACACCAGGTATTGATCGCACAATCCCGCCCTTTCTCAGTTTAGCGAAAGCTTTCGATAGATATGTCTCTGATATTGCATTTAATTCTGCTATTTGTTTGATACCAACGGTCTTACCTTCTGGAAGGTCAACCATATAAAACAACGAATGAAACGCGTACTCTACTCCAACGCTAAACTGCATCTGATACTCCAATATAAAATGCTTTTGTCCTAATCCTCGGTCATCTGTTTCTGTAGCAGGAAGGTAGTTGAAACATGCTAATGTACCCAGTTATCTTCTCTTGGGCCAGGATATTCATCAGAAACGACATCCTCCTGATGTCTGCTGTTATATTCTTCCTGACAGCGTAAATGATCAGGAGGTGTCGATCTGCCTAAAGAAAAAGTAACATGGAAGTTTAAATTGTCTGCTTTACAGATGAAACGGTGACTTCAAGAACACGATTAGCCCAAGAAAATTTTTGCTTCATCAGGTCAAATTCTGCACCGGATTTCATGAATTTCGCAGTTCCTTTGATAAGGTACCCTGTTCCGGGCCCCATCTTTCCTTCAATCTCTTTAGTGCCTAAGGTAAGCAATACGTTGTTGTTTTTCTCAACTTTTTTCTGGGTCTTTCTCATTCCATAAACTGGTATAAGAAGCCGGTCTTCGCCTGGAAATGCCAAGTAGGAATTCCAGGTATTCACCACATGAGCCTCGTCATCTGAACATGATACTATGGAAACAACACCCTCTTTGCTAACAACCGTCATAAATCTTTCGTCAAACACAATGATCCTCCAGACTTGATAAAAAGTAACTATTATGGATATTCGATATCCGCATTAGCTTTAATGTATATTACAGGAAGGCTATTGTCAAGACGTGATTTTCGAGAGTATTGTTATCTCTTGCCTCATGTTCCCAGGATAGAGAAAGAGGAGGTTCTCCCTGATTCTTTGCAAGGACACTCGCTATCGAAAGGCTTGAGGTGATTACTGGTAATGTTAAATACTTAAGTATTTTGGAAGGGTTACACTGTTCCTGTATCTTGAAATTGCAATTTTTCAGAAACCTAACAATTTAAATGCAGTTTAAAAATAGCGTTTCTCCATAACAATCTTTCGCAGGCGATTGTCCGATTAAGTTGGAAGTTGAAAATGAAATGTTTCAGTTTGAGTCTGGAATTCTACATCTTATCCTTTTACAATATGGTTGAGGTTAGCTAACTCAACGCCAAGACCCAGGCAGTTATGAGCAACGGTTTCGTTTCCCTCCTTCGTTTGCCAGAGGCGTTTCAGAATCTGCTGACATCAATAAGAGGAACAACCCTAACACACTCTGGCATTATTCTTGCTGCAGGAAATTCTTGACTAATATCGTAAATAGTTAATAATGTTAATTTTATGATGCCAGCCTGCATAGTTCAGGATTGCAGAAGCACCTGAAAGTCCAACGGTTATGTGCAGCACCACCCGATACATTTGCTTGGAGGTCGGACAAAATCGTGAATGTTTTAGCATGGAGAGAAAAGCTTGACCAGCTGTTAGACCTGTTTACCTCATGGGCAAGGAGCCCACAACTCTACTCCCAGCTGGGATTGATTCTGATGTCGATAGCCATCGCCTTCTCACTGGCAGCAATTTTGAAGAAGCTTTCACCTGTTCTCTCTCATCCACCGGAATCAGGCCCCTGGTTGCCACTGAAAAAAATGGCGAATCGTCTCGCCGATTTTTTGTTTCCACTGCTGATTATCCTTTTTCTGGGCATCTCTATAGAGCTCAGCGAGATCACCCTGCAGCAAAGTTGGCTGGTTCGTCTCGGGCAGAGCCTGGCCATTGTTTTTCTGTTTTATTCAGTGATGGTCCGAATCGTCACCAATCCTTTTCTCGAATTCATTCTCAAGTGGTTTATCATACCAATATTGGTCTTGCAGGTATTGGGCTGGCTGGACAACGTCACTGCCTATCTGGATACCTTTGATTTTGAGATTGGCAACATCAGGGTGTCCGCCTATGGTCTGGCACGAGCGGTTGTCTTCGGCTCCATTCTTTTTTGGCTGGGACGTCTGTCCAACAAAGCCGGCCAGCAGATGATTAGACGCCAGGAACGACTGGATAAAGGTACTCGTGAGGTATTTGCCCAGCTTTTTCAGGTTTTCCTCCTCGCCTTTTTCTTTATTCTGCTCCTGCAGATAATGGGAATCAACCTGACCGCACTGACGGTTTTTGGCGGAGCACTTGGGGTCGGCCTCGGATTTGGCCTGCAGTCTATTGCCTCCAACTTTATTTCCGGGATAATCATTTTGATTGACGGTTCTTTGAAGGTTGGCGACTTCATCGAGCTGGATGATGGTCAATCGGGCACCATCGTCAAAATGAATATACGCTCGACCCTGCTGGAAACTTACACAGGTAAGGACATCATGGTTCCCAATGAGCAGTTCATTACAACACGCTTTGTCAACTGGACGCACAACAACCAAAAACAGCGCTACTCCATTGAGTTTCAAGTGGCATATAAAACGGACATACCCAGAATGCTCGATATCATCAAAGAGGTGATCCGTTCTCACCCCCAGGTCTTAAACGAACCTGGAACGCCAGTTGAGGAGTTGGCTGATGCTGAAATTAGTGGATTTGGTGATTCTGGTATCAATATCCTCGTAGAGTTCTGGATGGAGGGAATTGATGACGGCGTCAATCGGGTTGGAGCCGACCTGCTGCTGATGATCTGGCAGGCGCTGCGAGACAACAATATCGAGATACCTTTCCCGCAGCGTGAGGTTAAAATTCTCAACCCAGGCAAAGAGGGCTCCTGCTGAATAGATTAATGTAGAAGTCCAGACCCAATCCGACACATTTCGTTCTCGACTTTCAACCTAATCGGACAATCGCCTGCTGAAGATTGTCAGGGACGAGCTCTATTTTCAGACTGCGTTTTTATTGTTAGCGTCCCATTCAGCTGAGGCTGAACCCAATCTTGCAACTAACTAAAATTACACGAAAATAAATTTTAGTTAGTTAGAAGGTTATTAAAAAACCGCAATGTTCTAGATACAGGAAGAAGTTATACATACAGGGTTAGGGAAACCAAAAGACATTCAATGTGGTAATGTTACGATTGAAATCTGAGAGTTGTCCGTCAATATTTTACTATTGAATTAAGTATGCTGTCCCCCAAATTCAAGAAGGCCTCCACCTATCCTAATAAAAAACGTATTATTAAAATCTACTCCAGACTACTCCCCAACGACATCCCTAAGTATGTATATCGCATCCTTTATTCCCACTTGCAAATTAGAATCTATTGAATTTGCAGAGTTTATGGGATTCACTGGATCAATACCCGACAGAACCTGCAACACAAGTATTGCATCAGTCAAGTCAACAGCAGCATCATCATTAATATCCCCCAGTTCTTTTAATTCTTCATTTAGAGCTATTGAATTGTCATTGTGAATTTTGTTATTTCTTCTCATATTATCAAAATCATCCCAACCAACTACTTTGAAAAATGGGTTGCCAGTGTACAGGCTTTCATAGGCAGTGATCAGATCAAATGGAGTGCCGTCAGTGATGGTTGACGATTCATTTATGGCGATGACTTGATCAAGGGCGGGAGCAGGAGTGCTAATTATGGTGAGTGGTTTTGTTGGGCTAAATTGCTCAGCTAAAGCAATGTATGCACCAGTTCCCCCTAGGTATATATCATCATTAGCTTCAGTACCGTCGCCAATTACAGCATTATTCCACATATTGAAGTGGTAATTTTCGCCAGCATATTGATAAAAACCTCTTCCCTGAGCAGCAGTGTTATTCAATATACTGCCACCCTTCATTGAAAATGTACCACCATTTGTAACACCTCCACCATTGCCCTGACTGTCGGTGGTTTGGTTGTTACTAATTGTTCCGCCTGACATTAAAAACACTCCGCCGTTGTATACTCCTCCTCCCGCATTGAGTGTTTGGTTGTTAGATATAGATCCACTATTCATAGTAAAAGTAGCAAAGTTGCTTACTCCACCACCAAAGGCATTGCTACCTGTAGTAGCAACGTTATTTGATATAGAACCACTATTCATAGTAAAAGTACCAGAATTGTATACTCCTACGCCGAAGCGACCTGTATTAAATGAAATAGAACTAGATGTCATATTGGTAATACTCGATGCAGTAGTTAGTATGCCTCCACCTGTGTTGTAGTCGATGGTACTGTTATTAATGTTGACAAACCCTCTATTGTTGTATACGCCAATATTAATATTTTGAGATATTGTTGTATTGTTGATTGTAGCCGTTGCACCTTCATCAACATAAATACCTCCACCCATATAAGTGCTGCCAGCAGTATTGCCTGATATTGTTCCACCAGTTAAATTTAAAGAAGAGTTATGGTTATATACGTAGATGCCACCACCTCTTCCGTAATTATAACTGTCGTCAGGGCTTTGACTGTTGGTGATCGAACCTGAGCTCATGTTAAATGTACCACTAACATACACTCCTCCCCCACGACTACCATCTGATACTGAGTTTCCGTTAGTAAGAGAGCCACCAGTTAAATTAAGGGTACACCCAGGTGTTATTCTTACAATTCTTGTTTGTTGATTACCGTCAAATGTAACGCCACTGCTAATTGTAACTTGGCCGGGCCACAGTATCCCCTGATATCCTATGTAAATCATATTAGGATCAGAGAAACTATCTGCCGCTGTTATTGTGCCGTTTCCATAAAAATCAATATTTTTCCCATATATGCCAAGACCACTGGCAATCTCAAAATCACCGCCTATTTCTATTCTAGAAACAGGTAAGTTGAGACCAGATGTCACACTTGATATTGCTGCTCTTAGCTCTTGCTCATTAATTGCACCTGCAGAGTGCGCATTGGTGTTCAAAATGGAAATTAAACAAATATTGACGCAGAAAGATAAGAAAAATACAGAAAATTTACGATTAGCTTTTTTTTCATTCATTTCGTCACCTGTAGTACTATATATGGGTAAAAGAAGTAATCATCTTCAAACAGATGAAGCGATTATTCATAATGGTTTTATTATTGAACACAAAAACAGTATGTAAACAAGAACTAAAAAGAATTATATAAATAGAATGATGAGATGGTAGTAAAATAGTAGACACTTTTTACTTGACCAATCAGTCTACGATAAAGCAACATTGTTTCTGTAAATTCATTTCTACCCTTTCAATTTATTACAATCAGCTCCCGGGTAGCACGGGCCGTTGAGCTTATCAAGGCCAAGCCTTCGGTGCGCAGGCGCCGCCGATGTTCCAAAAGCAGCGTCATCACCTCAAGACCTTCCGGGACCGCCTTCTCCGCCCAACTGACAAGTTGGGTAGCGCTCTTTTTATAATCACTGAGAAAGAGTTCCAAGAGCCGTAAAGCTTCATCTTCTGTCGGGGCGGTAAATACACTCCGCAGCCGTTCGGCTACCTCCCGTTTCATTGCCCGGCGAGGGACATAGTGCTGGGCGTTTTGCTGCAGATGGAACTGGTGTCATGAGACAGTATAAAATGGTTCTTAGTGGACACGTAGTTTTACGATTTTGACCAGACGGTCGATCGGCGGTTATAAAGACCTGTAAAGAAGGTTGAAAATCTTTACAGGAGGGAGCCCGAGATGCCGTGTCGACTTTCTAAGGAGGAAATTGTGGCACTCCGTGTACTTGGCGAGAAAGAGATGAAGAAGACCAAGATTGCTGCCATGCTGGGAGTAAGCGAAGGAACGGTGCGTTACCACCTGAAGCGGCAGGCAATTGATGCAAAGGACGGTCGAGCAGACAAGCCTCAAAAGGCAGATGAGTTCTCTGAGGTGATCACCCACTGGTTTGAGCTGCGAAGGGAAAACGAGCGCCCCGTCAACATTCTCGAGCTCCACGAGCACCTGGTGACAGAACACGGGTATGAAGGGTCCTACAAATCCGTTCTGCGCTATGTGCGTCGGAAGTACCCCCGTCCCCGAACCAGGACCTACCGGCGAGTGGAGACTCCAGCCGGCGCACAGAGCCAGACCGATTGGGCAGAATTTTCCAGGGTAAATCTCGGTTTTGATTATCAACCGCTGAGTGCTTTTATCATGTGCCTGAGCCACAGCCGCATGCCGGCAGTGATATGGCGTGAATCAAAAGACCAGTTGAGCTGGCTGGAGAGCCATAACGAGGCATTTAGAAGGTTGGAGGGGGTGGCAGCGGTTAATCGTATTGACAACGTAAAGACTGCAATTGCACATGGTGCAGGCGCCTGGGGCCGGATCAACCGGGTCTATCGCAGCTATGCCGTTTCCGTCGGTTTCCACGTCGACGCATGTCAACCGTCTGCACCCAATGCCAAAGGTAAAGTTGAATCGAAGGTGCACCTCTCCCGCCTCCGGGTAAATCCAGGTCGGCAGCAGTTTGACGGTATAGAGCACCTTCAGGACTGGACTGACCGCCGGCTGATTCAGTGGGCGGAAAAGGCACTCTGCCCGGCGACCGGCAAATCGGTACGGGCAAGCTGGGAGGCGGAGCAGACGCGCCTGAGAAAAGTCGATGGTTATCCGCAACCTTTTGATGTGGTGGTATCACGGCCGGTAGGCAAGGACTGCCTGGTGAACTTTGAGGGACGCAGCTACAGTGTGCCGTTCCGGTATGTGGGCCGACTGGTGGAAATCCGGGGGTGCTCCAGAACGGTGCAGATATGGGCTGACGGCAGGCTGCAGCGAGAATATCCTCGCCGCAGCAATGAGCGTATTCTTCTTGATCAGAGCTGTTTCGAGGGAGAGGCCACAGACCGTGTGCTGCCGCCATTGCCATTGGGACGCATGGGAAGAAAGCTGCAGGAGATTATCGCCATGCCGGTCGAGCAGCGTCCACTCGATCTCTATGATGCGCTGATGGAGGTGGCCCGATGAGTAAACAGACAATCGCACGGGTTGACCTTGACACCACACGCACCCGGCTTGAAGGTCTTGGCTTGTGCCATGGCGCCGAACAGCTTGAACAGATGCTGAACCATGCGGTGAAAAATAATCAGGCACCACATGTTTTCCTGGACCATCTGCTGAAGGTAGAGCAGGATCGCCGCGAAGAGCGGCGCATCGGGACGTCTCTGCGTCTTTCCGGTCTGCCGCCCGGTATGACGCTTGGCACCTTTGATTTCGTCTTTCAGCCGGGGATCGAGAAGAATCGCATCGAAACCCTGGCGACCTGCGCTTGGGTCAGGGCGCATGAGACCATACTGTTCCAGGGACCTCCGGGAATAGGTAAGACACACCTGGCTGTTGGCCTGGGGATAAAAGCTGTTGAGAATGGTTTCTCCGTTGCTTTTTACCGGCTCGATGATTTGCTGCACAGCCTGAAGCAGGATGCGGAGATTCCGCCACGCCGACTCAAGGGGAAAAAGTATCTCAAGGTGGCGCTTCTGATCATTGATGAGGTTGGCTTTCAGACGCTTACCCGACTGGAAGCAGCGCTTTTCTTTCGCTTGGTGAGCTATAGGTACCAGCGGGGCAGCATTATAATCACGACTAATAAATCAGTACGTGACTGGGCAGAGGTCATCGCCGGTGACGAGGTGATGACCACCGCTTTGCTTGACCGGCTGCTGCATCGCTGTCATGTGTTCAATATCAAGGGCCGTTCGTACCGGCTCCGTGATTTGGAGAGAAGTTTGAAACAATAGCAACCCGCCCGGCCTTCCGGTCGCCCTACGGGCTCCCTCCTGGCCGGGCATAACAAAAGGACAAGAATCGTAAAACTTGGTGTCCACTAACTTCGTAAAAGTTGATGTCCCTTGACAACTGTAAGGGTAGAATCGGCGAAACACTCAAAATTGATCGGAAATGGAGCAACTGCAAAGAAGAGATAACCAAAAATTATATACAACTAAATTGTCAGATGAGGCCAAATCTTGATAATAGAAGCGATCAGATTGAGTTCGGATTTTTACAATTTTAAAGTTACCTGGCTCAGTTGCCGATTGCCGGATTGAATCTTCAAGGAATCGGCTGTTGCTCTGCTTAACCCCTCTACCTGTGGAGAGCCTGATGCGGATGATCCAGATCTAAAACCTGCCACCTGCTCTCGTATCTAGGGGATATGAGGATTCAGAGTCCACTTGATAAACCAATCAGCCGTATTGTCCTCCCCACGCTCCATATCCAGGCAGACGATTCCAGAATTTTGAAACTTGAGCACGCGGCAATTTTCTGTTCCCGTGGTCAGCAATGACACGAGCCGCTCCATGAAAGGCAGATGGCCAACCACCATCACGTTTGCCGCAGGCTCAATAGCGACCGCAAAGCTCCGAACATCATCCATCGGCTTGATACCGGAAATCGATTTCATCGGAATTTCCAGGGCTAACGCCTCATGAAACAGAGCGGCTGTCTGTTCAGCCCGCTTCTTGCCTGAGTGCACAATCTTTTGAACCGGAATTTTATACCCTTTGGCAACCTGGGCAATACGTTTTGTCTCCTCTCTGCCAAGATCAGAAAGCCCCTTTTCCGGGTCGATATCCTTGGCTGCACTTACACCGTGTTGAACGAGAAATAGCGCCATACTGCTGCCTCCAATAATAAGTTTGGCATACATGTGTTTTTACTCAGACGTGCCCCTTGATGTCTTCATTGCGGTTTACGGTCCGTAACGTTCGAGCAGGCGGATTTCCAATCATTGCTAAACCATGATCAGACGTTCAGCTTTCTCTCAACAGCCTAGCGCAACTTGTAGCCATGGGCATCACGACCAGCGAGTTGGGCGTCGTCAGGCGTTTTGATACGAGCATCCTCAAGAGCATCATATTTCGGTGTGAAGCCAAGGCCCGGTCTCTCGGGAATGGTGACCTTGCCATCTACAGGATCAGGGGTGCCCTCGAAGAAGTGCTTGCCAGTCATCCACATACCGTAATGGAACTCTACCGGGCCACCGTTCATGATGCCCGCAAGGAGGTGCATGTTGAACATCGGCCAGCCACCTCCATTTGCCATCGGCAAGTTGAATGCCTGCGCCAGGTGCGCGACCTTGAGAGCTTCAGTGTAGCCGCCGTTGTAGAGAACGTTGGGTTGCAGCACGTCAACTGCGTGATGGATGACCAACTCACGAAAACGCCAGCGATGACCTTCCATCTGTCCCGCGCCGATCGGTACAGAAGTTCGATTCCGAAGGTCCGCCAGGGCACGGGCATCGTTTGCTTGGATGGGCTCTTCAAACCATGCCAGATTGCAGTCTTCGAGTGCTTTTGAAAGCATGAAGGCTTCGTGTGGATTGAACCAGCAGTTCGCATCAATCATGAGATCGATATCAGGACCAATGGCATCCCGAGTGGCCTGAACGCGAGGCACATCGTCCTTCCAGGTCCGAGAAGGCTCCCCTCCCACGACCATCTTGAGTTTAGTGTGGCCGTCAGCAAGAAACTTTTTGGCATATTCTGCGAGCTGCGTTTCATCGAAGAACGGATAACCAAACGTCGCGTAAGTCTGAGCTTCGCGAGAGTAGCCGCCAAGAAGTTCTGAAATGCTGCGATTGGTCGCCTTGCCTTTGATATCCCAAAGGGCGATATCAACGGCCGACAGAGCGTTTGAGATAACGCCGGTGTAGGCACGATTATTCAGCTGTTTCCACACCTTGTTATGGATTGCTTCGGTGTGGAAAACATCCATACCTTTGATGAGTGGGAAGATGTGTTCTTCAATGCACGGCATCGTTGACCACGGTAAGAAATGGCCGGTACAACCCATTCCTTTGAGTCCACTTTCAGTCTCAACCTCGCAGAATACGAACGTTCTTGTCTCAACGGATTCAATATCAGGCAGGTTAATCTCAAGCCTGTGCATACTGGCATTGATTTTTGCGATTTTCATTAGTCATTCCTCTTGTATTGTGTCAGGTATTCTTGAGTAGATTACAGCATTAAAAATGATATATCATCATCCATCCTATTTCCAGGGAAGCCAGGGCAGTCCTTCTTTTACCCCCAGGCGCATTCGCTCGGCCGAACCCTGGCGGTAACCGTAAACCCTCACCCCGAAAATATGCAGCATGAGGCTCACTGCTCGCTGCCGACTGGTGGTCTCATCAAACTCTTTTGCCAGATAGCTCCTGAAAAGTTCTTCTATTTCATCGAGCTTCGCCGAAGCGAATTTGTGGAGTTGGTTCGCTTCGGCGGCAAGCTCCAGGCGCGTTTTAATCAGGAAGCAACTGCAGTAGTCCTCCCTGGTTGACTGCTCGACGACCGCCTCGAGATGTGCGCAGATGCCTTCCCCTGCACTTGGCGCCGAGTCCATCAGGCGGCGTATATGGGCAATTGATTTCTGCGCATAGCGGTCCAGCGCTTCCCTGAACAGCGCCTCTTTGCTGCCGAAGGAGTGATAGATCGAACCAGGTTTCAAGCCGGTGGCCTGCACGACCTGCTGCATCGACGACCCACTGAAACCATGACGCCAAAACAGCTGAATCGATTTATCGAGTATGTCGTTTCTATCAAATTGGGCTTTTGCCATGAGCGTACCTTGTTCTTATGGATTGCTGTTCTCCCGGCTTCTCCACACTATACACCAGTATTTTGAATAATCACTCAAAATGAGATTGACAAGTATCCCGCTTGAGCTTATTTTGAACAAACATTCAAAATACTGCTGACTGATTGGCCGCCTCACAGGCAAGCGCCTGACAAACCAGTGTCATGACAAGCAGAACGCCTGCCATAGCCAGGCACAAAAAATTAACCGGAAACCGAAGGAACATTGCCTTCTTCCAAAAACAGGAGAACTCATTATGGGATTACAAGAAAAACTCAATACAATGAAAAAGGAATCCGCCGCGGGACGACCGCCTGAGGTTATTGCAGCTCTGGTGGGTGAGGTCCAGAAAATCGTGCAGTCCGGTATCGCTGAAAAGGCCATCAAAAACGGCGAGAGGCTGCCTGAATTTGCACTACCCGATGAAACAGGCAGGCTCGTCAGTTCAAAGGAGCTTCTTGCCCAGGGCCCCCTCGCCATCAGTTTTTACCGCGGTGTCTGGTGACCTTACTGCAATGCGGAGCTGGAGGCTCTGCAGGAAATCCACGACCAGGTGAAAGAACTGGGCGGCTCGATCATCTCCATTTCCCCCCAATTGAACAAATACACCAAACAGGTCGTGAAGAAGCATGGGCTCACCTTTCCGGTTCTGGAGGATAAGGGTAACCAGTATGCTGAAAAACTCGGCTTGAGCTTCACCCTCCCGGCAAAACTCAAAGAGTTATACAACGGTTTCGGCATCGATCTCGAGCGATTCAACGGTAACGACTCATGGGAACTGCCAATGCCCGCACGCTTTCTGGTCGACACCAATGGCATCATCAGGGGCAGCGAGGTGCACCCCGATCACACCATCAGGCCGGAGCCGACTGACATCATCGATTTTCTGAAATCCCTGAGCTAGCCCTCGCGGCTGGGTCACAATGGCTCAGCCGCCCCCTCGAGGCTCTGATCTGGCCTGCCATGAGCCTCTGAGGTTTGCTTCACGCGGTTGTACTCCGCTTCGCCATGAGCAGCGCCTGGTCCAGATCAGCGATGATATCATCCGGATGTTCCGCACCCACGCAGAGCCTCACCATAGTGGGCGGTATATTGGCCATGGCCCGGCCTTCTTCGCCCTGCTGCTGATGGGTCGAAATGGCCGGAATGGTCGCCACTGATTTTATCCTTCCCAGGTCTGTCGCCCGCCAGATACGCTGCAGGCTGTCGAAAAAAAGACGGGTTTTCTCAACACCGCCGGCAACACAGAAGGAAAGCAGGTGGCCAAACCTGTTCACGGGTTTTCCATACATTTCGTCTTCTTCGGCATCCACAAGCCACAAGTAGCGGCTCGCCAGCTCGTGCAGAGGGTGGTCCGGATCACCGAGATACTGGACGCTTTCAACCTGCGGGTGATCCTTGAGGAAGCGGATAACTTTCATGGTGTTGCGGCTCATCAGATCCATTTTTGAGCGGATTGTTCGCATGTCGTTCAAGGCCAGAACTGCCTGGAGCGGATGAAGGTTCGGCCCCAGGTCCCTGTTCTGCAAAAATTTCACATGCAGGCCGAAATCTTCTTTCAACCCCTCCACATCAAGGCTTGAGGTAAGGTTCTTGCGGGCAATAACCGCACCACAGATACCGAACCCCGAACTCGACAGACTCTTGGTCACTGACTGGACAACAATATCGGCGCCGTGACAGAGAGGTCGAAGCAGCACCGGTGTGGCAACCGTGGAATCGCAGATAAGCGGCAGGTTATGGCTATGGGCCAGATCCGCCACCTTTTCGATATCGAAGAAGCCCAGTTGCGGATTGCTGGGCAGTTCCCCGTAGAGAAACCGGGTATTTTTATCGATCTTCTGCTCCCACTCAGCCAGATTCTCGGCATTGCGCACCCAGCGGCATTCAATGTTCCTCTGCTGCATGTAGCGAACGGCAAACTGTTGGAAGGTTCCGCCATAACACTGGGCCGTGGCGACAAAATTAAGAGGCTCTCGGCTCTTTGCCGTCTCCTGCAGAAACGGCTGGACGGCAGTCATGATCGCCGCCATCCCCGAAGAGGTGGAACAGCAGGAGGTCTCCCCGTCAAAACCGTATCCTTCAAGCAATGCCAGTGTCCACTCATAGTAATAGGTCGAAGGATTTGCGATCCGGGAGTAACACCAGGTGGGGATCCGGTAGGCGAGCGCCGCCGCCATCTCGTCAGAATCCCGGTAAGCCTGGGAGGCGGACATGAAAACAGGCTCGATAATGGCCCCCTGGTAATCTTCAATAGCATCCTGCACGGAGTAGAGCCCGTGGACAGCGATCGTGTCGAACTTCCATTTTTTTACCTGCTTTTCAATGTAGTCCGCCCGTCTTGCCAGGTCCTCTTTGTTTGCATCGATATAAACCTGCATTCCGGGCGTGACCATATTCTCACTCGCTTTTGATGTCATTTCTCCCTCCCACGGTTTTTAAAAAGGTTGGGCCTGGTCCTGCAACACCGCTTGGCTCAGGCAAACTCCAACGCCTCACCCTTGCCAGGAACCTCATGACCTTCACCTCTACTATAACCATCCATGCAGCCTTTCATGCGCAAAGAACACCAGGAACTGGCGGCATAAACCAGAATAGAATCGTCCCAAGGAAAGCACGGCGACAATGGGAGCACTGGAACATTTGAAAGACGGGACAGTGTTTCCTTGTCAAAATCTTAACAGCGCACAATTTTCCGTGAACCTCAAAGCGTAATTGACACCTGCCTGCCATCATCATAATCGTTTTTTTCTCCGCGACATGGTACGTAAGATTACGTTATACTTTTCACTGCAGTATCAATTCAATGGCCGTTCTGGAAGAGAGGTTTTCATGTCGGATATCGTCATCAGCGGAACCGGAGTTTATACGCCGCCCCATGTAATCACCAACGAGGAACTGGTCACGTCATTTAACAGCTACGTCGACCAGTTCAATCATGCGAACCGTGACAGGATCGCTTCTGGATCAATCAGTCCGATGGAGTATTCCAGCTGCACGTTCATTGAAAAGGCATCAGGAATAAAGCAGCGGTATGTGGTCATCAAGGAAGGAATTCTGGAAACTGACCGGATGATGCCGCTGGTCCCCCGTCGAGCCGATGATTGTTTGTCTGTTACAGCGGAAATGGCGATTCAGGCAAGTCGAGAAGCCTTTTCTCGAGCCGGTCGAACGCCTGAAGATGTTGACCTGGTAATCTATGGAGCCTCGACATCAGAGCGTCCCTGGCCGGCCGTCGCAGTTGAAATCCAGAAAGAACTCGGCTGCGGCGGATACGCCTTCGACATGACGGTTGCCTGTTCGACCGGAACGTTTGGGATATCCACCGCCGTTGATGCCCTGCAATCCGGTGCCGCGCGATGCGCTCTTGTCGTCAACCCTGAATTTGCGTCTCCCCAACTGAATTACCGTGACCGTGACAGTCACTTTATTTTCGGCGATGTCGCAACCGCATGCCTTGTGGAACATCGCGAAAACGCCCGGGCAGAGCATCTTTTCAGGATTGTCGACCGAAAACTGGAAACCCATTTTTCCAACAATATCAGGACCAATGCCGGCTTTCTAACCCGGGTTGAACCGGATCTTTCCTATGCGAGATTCTTTGAGCAGGATCAATATTTTATCCAGAACGGCAGGAAAGTTTTCAAGGAACTTCTACCGCTTATCTGCAAGCTCGTCAGGGCTCAACTGCAGAAGAACAGCCTTTCTATCACACAGATTCGGCGAATGTGGCTGCACCAGGCCAATATCAACATGAACCTGTTTGTTGCCCGCGAACTTCTCGGGCGGGACCCCGATTTTCTCGATGCCCCGGTCATTCTTGATGAATACGCCAATACCGCCTCTGCCGGCTCGATTATAGCCTTTCACAAATATCATGATGATTTCAGCAGTGGCGAACGGGGAATTTTGTGCTCATTCGGTGCAGGCTATTCAATCGGCAGCCTGCTTTTGCAGAAAGTATGAAACCTTGAAAAGGAGGTAACATGAAGACAAAGAAAATTTCTCCGACTGATTCAGCATATACATACCCCCTGCTCATTAAAAATCTTCTCGCAACTCCTCTCATTTTTTCGCCCCGGCAGAAAATATCCTATCGAGACAGTGTTGAGATTACCTATGAACAGTTTGGCAAGAGAGTCTGCCAGCTGGCTCATGGCCTTGTGAACCTGGGAGTAAAGCCCGGGGATACCGTAGCTGTCATGGACTGGGACTCGCACCGTTACCTGGAGTGTTACTTCGGGGTCCCAATGATCGGGGCGATCCTCCATACGGTCAATGTCCGCCTCTCCCCGGACCAGCTGCTCTACACCATCAATCATGCCGAGGATGACATTATCCTCGTAAACAGTGAGTTCTTACCCCTGCTGGAAGCTATTCGCGGGCAGTTGACAACCGTTAAGAAAATTATTCTTCTCACCGATTCCGGCAGCGATGTTCAAACCTCCCTTGCCATTGATTCTGAATATGAGGCCATGCTCGGGGCCAATCCCGAGGAGTATGCGTTCCCCGATTTTGATGAAGACACCATTGCCACAACATTCTATACAACCGGTACCACCGGAATGCCCAAGGGGGTATTTTTCAGTCACCGCCAGCTGGTTCTGCACACCTATGGCATACTGGCCGGTCTCTGCGGATATGACAGCCCTGTCAGGGTAAATTCTGCAGATACATACATGCCGATGACGCCAATGTTCCATGTTCACGCCTGGGGAGTTCCCTATTTGATGACCCACCTGGGAGCACGGCAGATCTATCCAGGCAAGTATGAACCTGAAGTACTTCTGAAGCTCATTGTCAGCAATAAGGTAAGCTTTTCTCACTGCGTCCCCACTATTATGCACATGCTGCTGTCCAACCCGGCTGCGGCAGCGTTTGATTTGTCCGGCTGGAAAGTCATTATCGGCGGTTCTGCCTTGTCCAAGGGTCTTTGCAAAGCCGCCCTGGAACGTGGAATAAATATCTTTACCGGATATGGCATGTCGGAAACCTGCCCGGTTTTGACTCTGGCCACGCTTAAGCCGCATATGCTTGAATGGAGCAGTGATGAGCAGATAGTGATCCGCTGCAGAACAGGTCTGCCAATATCCGGTGTACAGCTCGAAGTCGTCGATCCTGACGGTACGCCCCTGCCCCACGATGGAAAATCAACCGGAGAGGTGGTCGTCAGGGCTCCCTGGCTGACCCAGGGGTACGTAAAGGATGAGGAAAAAAGTGAGGAACTCTGGAGCGGCGGCTGGCTTCATACCGGTGATATCGGCTTTATTGACGCAGAGGGGTATTTACAGATTACCGACAGGCTGAAAGATGTTATTAAAACGGGTGGCGAGTGGCTCTCCTCCCTGGAGCTTGAGGACGTCATAAGCCAGTTGCCGGAGGTCGGCGAGGTTGCAGTTATCGGGGTGCCTGACAGCAAATGGGGAGAGCGACCGCTGGTGCTGGTTGTCCCCGCAGCAGGAGCGGCCGAAAGTCTTACTCCCGAGGCTGTTCAGGGCATCGTGCAGCACGCAATCGAGCAGGGAACCCTGCCCAGGTTTGCTGTGCCTGAGCGGGTCCTGGTTGTCGATTCACTCGCCAAGACCAGCGTCGGAAAATTAAACAAACGAGTGTTGCGCAAAGAATTCGGACGCCTTGAGTTTTGATCCCGGCTGTAGGGTTCGAAATCCAGCCACCACGAACGATCTGCAGGATTCCGGCAAGCACCCGGTTGTCCCGATGATGTTCTCCGAGTGGCGGGAAAAAAGTCAGCCCCGATTGCCAGCTGTATATAGGCAATCGGGGCTGATATGTACCATCCTGCTGGGTTGCCGGAGCGTCAGAAAGAGTGGCTCAGCCTGCAGCGACACCCTGCTGACCCAGGGAAACTAGCGTTTTACCTCTACCTGGGCTGCCTTCTCATAATACTGTACGATGCCGCCATGGTCCAGACCGCTCTTGCCGTCAACCTTGAGGGCCTGCATAATCTCCATTACGGCAGAGGTAAGCGGGAGCGGAACGCCAATCTCGTGCGATGTTTCCAGGACATTGGCAAGATCCTTGATATGCAGTTCTATGCGAAACCCCGGATCGAATTTGCGGTCGAGGACAAGCGGAGCCTTCGCATCAAGGACAGTACTGCCGGCCAGTCCGCCGCGGATTGCCTGGTAGACAAGCTCCGGCTCGACGCCGGCCTTTGTCGCCAGCACCAGGGCCTCGGACATGGCGGCAATATTGAGGGCGACAATGATCTGGTTGGCAAGTTTCGTCGTGTTGCCTGCGCCGATACTGCCGGTATAGACGACTGAGCCGGCCATGCAGTCCATGATATCGTAGCACTTGTCGAAAATTTCCTTCTTGCCGCCGACCATGACCGAGATGGTTCCGTCAATTGCTTTCGGCTCCCCGCCGCTGACCGGAGCATCGAGCATTTCGACACCCTTCTCCAGTAGTTTTCCCGCAATATCCCTGCTGGCCAGAGGCGCAATCGAGCTCATGTCTATGACCACAGCACCGGACTTGACACCCTCGATCACGCCATTTTCTCCAAGAACAACCGCTTTGACATGCGGGGAGTTGGGCAGCATGGTGATTATCACATCACTCTGCGCGGCAACTTCTTTTGGTGAATTGGCAACCTTGGCACCCGCACCTGCAACCTCTTCAACCGCAGCCTTGTTGATGTCATAGACGACCAGTTCATATCCGGCTTTGAGCATGTTTTTGCTCATCGGTTTTCCCATTATTCCAAGACCAATAAATCCAATCTTCATAGCAACTCTCCTTTCAATGTTTCAAGATCACGCGATCCGTTGATGATTTCCGTAAATATCGATGATTTACGAAACACTCCCTGCCTTACTGAATTTCAGTGTTTAGGCGATATCAACCTCCAAGTATAACTCACTGACAGGTGTACCGCTATCACCAAAAAAAAATAAACAGTATTTGAAAAATTACTCTGTCGGGAGGCAGAGTTTAATGGACACTTTGCCCAGAACCAATTATTCATCATTCCGGAGATGTTCAACGACAACATGACAGAGGCGGAGACACCGGCCGGCAGGATCGCCCGGCTCCCCGCCAGGAAACTATCTGGTGAATGGTATCAGTTCGACTCAACGTCCCGTAACCGCGGCAGGAATATTGATTTTTCTGATGATTTTAGCCAGGCTCAGCGCAGAGCTCTTTCATGTTCTGCCCTCCTGGCCTTCAGGCCTGCTTGCCTGGCTCGCCGCTGCTCTGCTCGTCCCGCGCCTCCCGATACAGCAACTCCTGCAGATGGCCGTTCTGCTGCTGGTCGGAGCCACTGCACTGTTGGGCGGTCTAGTGCTCGGCGAAGCTCCTCCGTGGCTGGACCTGCTTGATACCAATTCAGGTTTGTTGAGCATGCTCGCGGCTGTCAGTTTCTTGAGGCTCATTGCCATGAAGAGGGAACCTGCCCCGAACCAGGTGCCGCACGGGCTACCCGCATTCCGGCAGACCATGCTGGCTGTGGCCGTGTTCGGCAGCTGTATCAACATCTCAGCCCCGGTCATCATTGCGGACAGATTGGCGGAAAAAAATGTTCTGAGCACCCTTGCCTCACAATCAATTATTCGAACCTTCTCGGGCTGCGCGGCATGGTCACCCTTTTTTGCCGGTATGGCGGTCGTCCTGACATACATCCCTGATGCCCGTCTGACCTTTGTGATGATGTTCGGGTTTCCGTTTGCGGTTCTCGGCTTCCTGCTGATTGTTGGCGAAGCCCGGTTTCGCTTCAGGGCCCGGCTTGAGGAATTTGAAGGCTATCCGATCAACCTTTCGAGCCTTTGGGTTCCGGCACTTCTGGCCGTCTGCGTACTGCTGGGCCATTTTTTTCGGCCACAGGCACCGATTCTTGCCATCATAGCACTGGCGGCACTGGCGGTGTGCTCCGTCGGACTGTGTTTCTCGGTCGGCTGTGCCGCAGCCTGTGACAAGATGGGCGCGCACATCACTCACGGGCTGCCTCGGATGATCGGTGAGCTGCTGCTGTTTCTGTCAGCAGGCGTGCTGGCTGTCGGGCTGCGCACCATCGTTTCCGCAGCACATGTCAGCCTGCCGTTTACCGACGTGTTTGGCGCCTTTCCGGCAGGAGTACTGCTTGTTTCGATGATCGTCATAGCAGTGCTCGGTGTACACCCGATTATCTCCATCGCCGTAATCACCCCGCTGCTTGCCCCGCTCAACCCCGACCCTCAACTACTGGCGGTCACCTACGCCTTCGCCTGGTCTCTCGGCACCTGCGCAGGCCCACTGTCGGGGATAAATCTCATTTTTCAGGGACGATACGGTATACCTGCCCTGCAGATTGCCAGGCGCAACTGGCCGTTTGTTGCCCTGATGTCCCTGATCGCCTTACTGTTCCTCATTGGCGCGGCCACGATGCGAGGGATATAAATCAGGAAGATTAGGTCACAGGATGAACGCTTCCAGGCGACTGCCGTCCAGGGCTTATCCCTCCCGCGACAGCCACGCTTCCGCCGCGTTTTTCTGATCCCGGTCAAAAGCCTTGATCTCAAGACCCGGAATCAGCAGCCCTTCCAGCTCGCTGACTTTTTTCAGCCAGCTCTTGTCGGATAAAACAGCAGCGCGGTCAAATTTCTTCAGCAGCCCAAACATTGAGGGAAGTCGCGAAAACTCAATGCCGATTGCCCCCAGCGAGGGGAGATGAAAATCGATAACATCGTAGAGCATCGTACCGTTCTCCAAGTCCTTCGATTTATCGACAAGCTCGTCAAGGGCAATACTCATCTGCTCAGAGTCCAATTTTCCACTCAGTTCAATATCCAATCGATTCCTGCCATGGCGGGTTACCTTGAACATGATCTTTCCTCTCGATTAATTCTTGCAAGCTATTGAACTGCAAACGGTATTGATATGGATGGAACAGTTGTGGAAGCCTTTTCACCGCACGGAGCGTGAAAAAGCATCATCAACTTCTTCCCGGTAAAGCTCCGCAATAGCCTGCTCCATCCTCTCGACAATGTAACGGATGTCCTGCTGGTCGCCCTCTATCTTCGGCATGAGCGCTTCGTTGAAAGCACTTTCGGCATTCCTGAGCTGATTGTTTACAATCAGATACGTTGATTTGTTCCGGTACGAGGTCCGGATTAAGCCCTGAACACTTTTGCCGTCGGCAGCAAGCAGGCTGCGGTAGTGATCGATGAGCATAGAGACCCATTTGTTGTAGCAGGGACGGGCCCTGGCAGGAATGGGATGACCATCTTCCACCAGCTCGTCAATTTCCTGAAGCCTGCCACTCTCTTCCGCCTCGAATGCCATATCGATAGCTTTGTTTCTGGTGATGAGATAGTGCTGGGCAAAACGTTTGAGGCCATTGGAATACTCTTTGATTTTCCAAGCATAAAATACAAAAAAAATCGGGATAAGGATCATCCAGACAGGGGGTACCGGCTTGTCAATTACCCGCCGGGCAAGTTCTCGGGCCCGGGCTTTCTCGTATTCAAGAATAAGCGTTCTCTTATCGTCGAGGGAGAGTTCGGTCATGGGCACGTTAACTCGCAGAGTTTTTAATCACCGGGATCCGCCTGTTTGGCCTGGAGAACCGAGTCGAGATACAGTTCGGCCTCCTTCACCTGTTCAACATCTGTATAATAATACCGGGTGGGATCGATTCCACTCTCTTCCAAATAATCAGACATGCTGCCCAGGATGTCAAATGAGCGGGTCAGCAACGGCAGAAAAACGTAGACAAACACCAGCGCCGCACCAAGCAAAACTGCAAGCTTTCTCAGGCGGTGCGGCAGACTGCTGTTTAATTTCGGCTGCATGTTTTTCCCTCAGGCCGGGAGGGGTAATCCTCCCGGCTCTTTCACAATTGACAGGTACTAAATTCTCGCCGTGATTTCGGGGAACACCAGGTAAAACATGATATATGCCATGGTGAGCGTCAAAACCAGGTTAAGGCTCTGGCCGCAGACATAGAGGATCAGGGGTTTGCCGCCCTTGAAATATTTGGACAGCTCCCTGAAGTTGGTTGACAGCCCGATAGCGGCAAAGGACAAGGCAAAGAACCAGTCACGCAGGAGGCGTGTACCACCGCGGACAGCACCCTGCTCGATGAAGGCTTCACTCATCGTGCTTCCCATCCTTCCATCAAGAAACGAGAAGAGGATGGATGCGGCAAGGAAGCCGAGTACGAATTTCGGAAAGCGGTGCCAGATTTCTCCTGCCCCGACAGTCCTTTTTTTGGCGCTGTCCTGCTCGACCACCAGACACCAGTAGAGAGCCACGCAGAAAGCGGTGACACCGATCATGATGTTTTGGATCATCTTGATGGTCGCGGCAACATAGAGGGCCTTCTCGCCAAGAAACGCACCGGCAGCCGCCACCGCACCGGTGGAGTCGATCGTGCCGCCCATCCAGGCACCGCCAAGAATTTCAGGTATGCCGACAGCCTTGATGAAGGCAGGCATGGCTATCATCATGATAGCGGTGAAGACCAGGGACAGGCCGATTGCCAGGGTAAGCTCCTCCTTCTTTGCCCGGCAGGCTGCTGCTGTTGCGATAGCCGCCGAAGTACCGCAGACCGACATGTCGGCGGAGATGACGATGTTAAGTGTCTTGGACGGTATTTTCAGGACTACCTGGCCGAAAATGAAGGTGGAGACGAGTACAATCGGGGTAACCACCCAGGCCACGAAAACCCCCGGGATACCAATCGCCATGATCTTGCTGAAGAGGACCTCGGCGCCGAGCAGCACCAGGCCTGTCTTGATAAAAAACTCAACCTGGCAGGCCGGTAGAACCCATTTCGGCGTGCCGATGGAATTGGCGATGATCATCCCGAGCACGATCCCCCAGGCTTCCGCGCCAAAACCATACTGTTTGGAAATTGCCTGGTTGCCGAGCATATAGGCCAGAACCGAAACCAGGAAAACAATAACAAATCCTTTCGCGAACTCCGCAACATCCTTTCCCATCAGTTTTATGCCGATGCCAAAGAAGACGATGAAGAAAAGACACAGGCCGATCAGGCTGGGAATGTAGTTGTACGGTTTGTTGGTGGCCTTTGATTTGGCCGAAGATGCTTTTTTTTCTGCACTACGCCAGTCAGCAATCGAGGTCTTTGCCGCATCGTTCAAGGCTTGGTCCTGAAAATTTGCGGCGGCGGCAGCCTCCTCGGCCTGCGTGGCAGCACTCAGTGCAGCTGCAGCAGCGCTCTTGGCCTCCTCGTAGGCAGGCATTGCCTTGTCATTCAGCTCCTTGGCTTGTGCTTCTGTACGTATGAAGCCATCAACCGGATTGTTTTTCCAACTGCCGGGGTGCTTGGTCCAGTACGAGAGGAATTTACCAAACCCGGTGGCACTTGCCGCTTTAAAACTTTTTGTACCGTCAGCCGTGTACCAGGCAATCGTTTTGAAAGGAGCCCGTTGCGACTCGGTTTCCTGTATCTGGTTTGCTTCCTGGATTTTCTGCTCAAAATCGGCCTTCGGCCCAAACACCAGATAGGCAGAGAGACAGACGATAATAACGAGGAAACCGAGCCAGATTGCCAGGTAATCCTCCTTGGTCCAGAGGTCCGACAAGCTGCTCTTGTCGCCATGAATGACAACACCAGGTTCTGTTTGAGCCATAAGATTATCCTCCCAAGTGCTCTGTGCCATGACCAGCTTCAATTGATGCATGGCGATAAACTGCAGGAAAACCATCAACATCACTCTTTACAATTAGAAGCAAATTGTCAGGCAGATAATAGTGTCTGGAAATCACTAGTGTCCGGTTAATTTTTTTTGCAACTAGCTTAACGTACTGTATTAATAAATAATAGCTGACAAAATGGCCATAATCGACTTGAAATCATATCCCTTTCTAGGGAGAATCTACGGCAAAACCCTGGGGAGGGGTACACATGTTTGCCGGACGATTGATTTTCAAACAAGTTATGGACCTCATGCCGTTATCAGCGTTTCGCCGTTGCGTTGCCAAGTATCAAGGCAATTACAGAGTAAAAACATTCTCTTGCCTCGACCAATTTCTATGCATGGCTTTTGCCCAGATCACTTTCAGAGAGAGCCTGCGAGATATCGAGGTATGTCTTCGATCTCAAAACAAGAAACTCTATCATATGGGCATCCGCGGCAAAGTCTCCCGATCAACACTTGCCGACGCAAACGAAAATCGCGATTGGCGAATTTACGCGGAACTGGCGCAGAGTCTTATCGCAACTGCTCGCCATCTTTACAGGGAAGATGCTTTCATCGAAGATCTGGACGAGACCGTATACGCCTTGGACTCAACAACGATAGACCTCTGTCTTTCAGTTTTCCCGTGGGCGACTTTCCGCAAAAGAAAAGCTGCTATCAAACTCCATACATTACTGGATCTCAAGGGGAACATCCCCACCTTCATTCACATTTCAGACGGCAAACTGCACGATGTCAACGCCCTCGATCTTTTGCCCTTGGAAGTCGGGGCCTATTATGTCATGGATCGAGGTTATCTGGACTTCGAAAGATTGCATGCCTTCAACCAAATACCAGCCTTCTTTGTAACCCGCACAAAATCAAATACCAGATACAAACGACGTTATTCCGCTCCGGTCGACAAAAGTACGGGCTTAATGTGCGACCAGAAAATTATGCTGACCGGATTCTATACCAGAAAAGATTATCCAGATCTGCTTCGTCGTGTGAAATACCACGACGTGAAGACAAACAAAACACTGGTTTTCCTTACAAACAATTTTTCTTTGCCAGCATTAACGATAACTCAGCTGTATCAGAGTCGCTGGCAGGTGGAGTTGTTTTTCAAGTGGATCAAGCAACACTTCAGAATAAAGAACTTTTTTGGGACATCGGAAAACGCAGTGAAGTCCCAGATCTGGATTGCTGTATCAGTTTATGTCCTTGTAGCAATCATGAAAAAGCAACTCAACCTCCAGGAAAGCCTTTACACAATTTTACAGATTTTAAGCGTATCAGTTTTCGAAAAAATTCCAATTTATCAGTTAGTTACAGAACGAGATTACAAAAGCAATGACACAGCTGTTTGCAACCAGCTAAAATTATTCGATTATTAACCGGACACTAATGTCTGGAAATATGATTAGCAATAGAGGCGAGAAAATATTTTTAATGAAATTTCTGTAAGATTATATAGAAATAAATTACAATGAATTCATTATCTTAAACAATATTTCAGTTTCTTACGAACAACTGTTGTCAGGCTGACCATCGAGCCCGATGATTTTTTTTGGACGGAGAGGGGTTAAAGCAGTGGACCGGAATTGAAATTTGAGCCAGATATGCTTCAAGCAGGCGTTAGAAGTTTGACGATATCAGCCTCGATCTCGGACGGTTCCGTTGTCGTGGCAAATCTGCCCGTTACTTTTCCGGTTGAATCCACCAGGAATTTTGTAAAATTCCATTTAATCGACTCACTTCCAAGCACGCCGGGGCATTCTTTCTTGAGATGGGTATAAAGCGGGTGAGCATTATCTCCATTTACCTCAATTTTAGCAAAGACCGGGAAGCTCACACCATAGTTCAGACGGCAGAAGTCCTGGATTTCCTTATCTGTTCCCGGTTCCTGGTTTTTAAATTGATTGCAGGGAAATCCGAGAATAACCAGACCACGCTCCCTGTATTTGCGGTAAAGTTCTTCCAGGCCGTCATATTGTGAGGTAAATCCGCACTTGCTGGCCACATTGACGATAAGCATCACTTTGCCTTTATAGGGTGCGAGTGTTGTCGTCTCGCCAGTACCAGTTCTAACCTCGAAATCGTATATGGTGTTCATTCTCTTTCTTCCCAGCAGTTATTCATGACAATCTCTCATCTCGACGTGAGATGCGTAATAAATCGTAAATACACACCTTGAAATGTCAACTATTCTCCAGGGCCTGGACAAGAAGCTTGTCGCGCTCGTAAACATCATTATAAAAATAGAGCAATTTATCTTCAGGATTGATGAATGCGGTGCGATATATGATGCATATCGGTATGGGCTGCTTGAGAACAACCGCCGTCTGTTTTTTCGTGGCTATGATTCCATTGACCCGTTCCACGCTCCAACCACTATCAGCGCCGCCCAGAACCCAGGCAGCCATCTCGGCAGGTCGGGCCATTCGAATACACCCATGGCTCAAGGCCCGTTGCTTCTGGTTGAACAGATTACGGCTCGGAGTGTCGTGCAGGTAGACGTCATATTTATTCGGGAACATGATTTTCAATGTTCCCAGTGCATTATCCGGCCCCGGCTCCTGACGGATAAAATACCGATTCATCTGTTTTTTCGACACCTCTTTCCAGTTAAAATCCGCACTATCGAGTTCCGGCGCCCCCTCCTCCCATCCATTGAAAATACGCATGTTATTTTTTTTAAGATACAGGGGATCTTCTTGTAATTTGGGCAGTATTTCAGCGCGGGCGATACTCGGCGGAACATTCCAGTAGGGATTAAAGTCCACGTACCTCATCATACCGTTAAATATCGGGGTTTTGTTGTACGTTTTCCCGACGATGACCGGCATGGAAATTTCAATGTGCCCGAGCCTTTCGGCAAACAGCTCGAATCCGGCGATGTTGACGACGACGGATCGCTCGTCACCCGTGTGTTTGAGCCAGCGATAGCGTTCCATATTGATGATCAACTGCCGGATTCGCTCGTGTACGTCCACATTCATGGCCGCAAACGTCTGTTTCCCGACAATCCCGTCATCAGCCAGATTATGCCTGTGCTGGAAATGTTTGACAGCCTCCACCAACTCTGGATCGAAATTGTGATTCTCCAGGTCCCCGTCAACGAGGTCTCCGGTGATGCTCAGTCGCTGTCTGAGCTGTGCAATTCCTGGGTCGTTCATACCTGGTTTCAGGACCTGGTCTGAGGGAACAACCGGCCAGCCGCCCGCTGCTGCAATCGCCAGATATTCCGCCAATTTCTCTTTCAGGAGCCGGTATTGCGAAAACCGCGGCTGCTGCCCTTCCAAAAATTCCCTCATGTCCGCTGAATTCACGGCTAAATGAAAAAGGGCTTGCCAGTCGACTTTCTCATCACCGGCAGCGGCAAACAGCTCAGGCTCCAAAAAACGGGGTTCAACGCGCCCTTCACGCTGGTTAGCCACATACCTGGTCATCCCCAGGCTCAGGAGGATATCCAGCCGAGCCAGATCGACGGTATCGGTGCTGTCCCAAAATTCATCGATATTACGAGAGAGATAGCGGGAGGGATCAAGACCGTGTTGGCCGGCATCTCTGAGTATGTCGCGGATATCCTCGCCATGCTTTCCAGGCCTTCCATTTTCTATCCAGAACGGCTGAAATCCATTTTCTCGGTACAAGGCGAGCAGCGTTTCGTCTATTTCGGCAGAGCTTGATCCCAGGATGGTGTAATGGAGTGTTTTTGCAGGCCCGATGTCCAGGGACTCCATCAATGCCTCTTCATACGAGTCATCCCCCGCGGCCGGCAAGGCAGTAAAACACAGCGCTGCTGTGCAGAGGAAAACAAAAAGGCCTGTTCTTGTCTGTATCGTCAACTGTTTCACCTTTGGGTCTGACTGCCCCTCATGGGTCAGTGATTCCTGGATTTAGGGGATGGCTATACGTTTCATTTCAATTGATCGGTATTGTATCAGATTTCCGCGAAGCCTGATTCCTGCTGCTGCAGACAAGAAACGATGCAGCTCTTCAACCACCAGGAGCTCAGCCTGGAGGGATTTCAGACAATGGCGCACAGTTAAAAAACGCTGTGAATAATGAGGGTTATTACCAGGATCGGACCCGCCCGGTATCGAGATGAATAAAATCAGATTTTGCGTAATAGCCGACGCCCCCGCGCTTCATGGACCGGGCTTTTGCCCCGAGTTCCCTGGTCGGCACGTCAGAAAGCCGGATATCGATTGCCCGGCCTTGCATGTGCAGACTCTTTTTGGCAACGCCATTGGTTGCATTTCGAAGTGTTTCATTTGTTTTCGGTGACCGGTATCCAGATATCACTTCAAACGTGCCTGAACTGCCGCATTCCATCTGCAGACGACAGAGCGTATCAAAAAGCCTGGGATCTATCTGGTGAACATCGCCTGTCCGAAAATCCCGGAGAAAATTGACAGCACGCTTTACCTTTTCCGGCTTGCCCGTTTTAAGATTGAAGACAAGATCAAGCGTTTCACCGGTGTGGGTGTGATAAAATGAAAGTGTGTGATATCTGAACGGTGCAGCGAAACTTGCAATAGGTGATGAGATAACGAATCCCGCTGCAATTTTTGCAGCTGCCGTGATAAATCCTCGCCGTGAAAAAGAGCCGGGTTTTGCGTGATAACTCATAGAATCAGTAATCTTGTTGTTGACGATCGATCAGCTTCTCTGCCAGTGTATCAGAACCTATGTCATTTTGCCAGCTTGGCTCAAATTCCAGCTATTAAAATCGAAAAAAATTCAATTGTCAACCAGCTCGATTACACATCCGTTGGCAATATCACTGTTCCTCCTCCTGCACAGAGCGGGAATAACGGTAAAAAAATGTCGATAAGCAGAAGATTTTATTTGCTTTCGAGGGTCATCAGGTAGGACCTGAGATTTTTCTGGGTATTGGCAAGACCGAGCTTCTGGCGAACCCTTTTCCGGTGAAAGTCGACACCGCTTACTGAAAGATTCATGATCTCGGCGATCTCTTTGCTGGTCCTGCCGCTGCGGACCAGGTTTGCGACTTCCGTTTCCTGGGGGGTGAGCATGAACCCCAGCGAAGAGAGGGTCCGCAAAAACGGTGAAACAATATCCCGAAGGTTATTGTCGGCAATTTCGGCAAGGGTGCGATGCTTATCTGCAAGCCTGCCCTGCAGGAGTTTTTCGATATAGGGCAGCACCAGCCGATCAACGTTGTTGTACACCGTTTCCTCCAGCCTGAGCTTGTCTTCATCGCGCTGCCTGAGCAGTACACGAAGCGCGGTATTGGTCTCCGCCAGTTTTTCCCGTTCCTGGAGCAGCTCTCCCTCTTTCTGCTTGAGTTCCTCCTGCATTTCCATGATCGGGGTGATATTTTCATGGGTGATGATGATTTTTGCCTGCCGTTCTTCCCGAAACGGCACGACTCTCACCACAAACCAGCGCTTTTTCTCAGGCGAGTGGCAGGGGTAATGTGCGGCGAATTCTGTTATCTCCCCTGAAATTACCCGGCGTATCCCTGCGGAAACAAGACCGGCATCATTTTCATTGCTCGGGGCAGGCACTTCACAGATAGACAGATAGTTTTTCCCGACACTGTCATATTCTTCCGGCATGCCGTTTTCATGGGCGAAATTCTGCCAGGCCTGGTTCGTTTCCAGTATGACGCCCTTGTTGTCAATTATTGCCACATGAGCAGAAATGGAATTGACGATTTCTTTGTAGATGTTCGTTCTTGGCAAAACAACCCCCTTTATTGATAGATTATACTATCACTAGTACCTCATTTATCTCCTGTTGTGCCATGATTTTTTATACATACTCTGTCATTAGACGCTACTGGATTAATTTTTAACAACGATAACCCAACAATTCAGGGAGTCCGGCGGTGAAAAGCGGAATGAGGTCTCTGGTCTGGCTGAGCGATAAGCATGGCAAAGAGTATGTGTGCTCGCTTGATGACTGCGATAAAAAAACATTTGAGGAACTCACTGAAGAGGAAAAAAGAAAATGTGCCGATGTCAGCAAGATCGTTGGCACAGAAAGGTGGTAAGCCGAAATGAAAAAACTGTTTCTACTTGTGCTAATGACCGCATTATCAGCAGCGGGCTGCTCTAAACCGGATCTCAGTCAGTACCAGGACAACGAACCGCAGTTCAGCCTGTTTGCCTATTTCCAGGGCAAAACGACCGGCTGGGGAATGGTCCAGGATCGCCAGGGCAATTTGCTGCGCCGGTTTGTCGTGGACATCCAGGGAACAGTGCACGCTGATGAGGAGCTCACCCTTGAGGAACACTTTCGCTGGAGCGACGGGGAATTGAGTTCGAGAACCTGGAAGATCACCAAAACTGGAGAACACACCTTCACCGGAACGGCAGATGATGTCTATGACAGCGCCGCGGGAGCTGCCTACGGCAATGTCCTGAACTGGCGTTATTACCTCGATATCAAGGCAAGCGGTAGAACCTGGAAAGTTCATCTTGACGACTGGATGTTCCTGCAGGATGATGATGTTCTGATAAACAAGACCAGAATGAGCAAGTTTGGCTTTGCGCTCGGAGACATAACCATCGTCTTTCGAAAAGACGATAGAAAGGAGCAGATATGAAAGTGGTTTTCCTCGTTGCAGCATTTCTTCTCATGACCTGTTTGAATGCCAGTTCAGCTATTGATTCTCTGCAGGCGCGCTCGCAGGGGAACGTCTATTATCTCCAGTTCATCAAGGTGTACACGGCCTCGCTCCTGACACAAAAAAGCACTGACCTCGACAATATCCTTGATCCGGAAGTCTCGAAATGTTTAAAGTTGGTGTATGATGTTTCACTCACTTCTGAAAATTTTATCGAAGGAGCGAACACCGTGCTTGCCAGGCAGCATACACCAGCCTATCTCGACTCCCTCCGGCAAGAGATACAAACCATCCACAATGCCTATCTGCCGGTCGAGAAAGGTGATCACTACACGCTCTGCTATGACAGCAACAGCGCTAAGACAACACTGAGTCTGAATGACAGGGATTTGGCTTCAATTGTTTCCCGGGACTTCAGCTCGCTGTATTTCGGCATCTGGCTGAGCCCCGACAATCCGCTGGACAGCAAACTGCAGCGCAGCCTGGTAACACCCGGGAGCTGAGATGAAAGAAACAAGGATTGCAATCATCGGCACCGGCATTTCCGGGCTCGTCTGCGGCTATTATCTCTTCAGAAAAGGGTATGATGTGGCCCTCTATGAAGCCTCCGGCTATATCGGCGGACACACAAACACTGCCGATATTGAGTTCAACGGAGAAAAGAATCGCATTGATACAGGGTTCATCGTCTTCAATGACCGCACCTATCCTCATTTCATCAGCCTGCTCGACGAGATCGGTGTTGCCTATCAGCCTTCGGAGATGAGTTTCTCGGTTCGCAATGACCAGTTAAATCTCGAATACAACGGCAACAATATCAACTCGCTTTTTGCCCAGAGAGCCAACCTGCTGCGCCCCCGGTTCTGGAAGATGCTCAGCGACATTATCCGCTTCAACAGGGACGTCAGGAAATCAGGGCAACACGACACCAGCCTCACCATCGGACAATACCTGCAGAAATCGAACTATTCAGACCTGTTCCGGGAAAATTATCTGCTGCCGATGATCTCTGCCATTTGGTCCATGGGGCTTGAGCACTGCCTCGAATTTCCTCTGGCCTTTTTCGTGCGCTTTTTTGAAAATCACGGTCTGCTTGATATAACCAACCGTCCCCAGTGGTACACGATCAAAGGGGGATCAAGCAGTTACATCGATCCGCTCATCTCGTCTTTTCGCGACAGCATACGGGTTAACACGCCGGTTACAGCAATAAGGAGAGGAAGCGATGGCGTTACCGTGCGAACCGCCGATTCCGAGCACTGTTACGACCAGGTAATTCTTGCCTGCCATGCGGACGAAGCTCTCGCCATTCTCGAGAAACCAGCAGCGGTAGAGCAGCAGGTGCTCGAAAAATTTCAGTTTTCAGAAAACAGGGTGATCCTCCACACGGATCGTTCCCACCTGCCGAAAAGACAAACTGCCTGGGCAAGCTGGAACTACCGTGTTGTCGACAGTGCGCGGGAGCAGACAGCACTCACCTACAACATGAACATTCTCCAGCGCTTGAAGAGCAGCACCACCTTTCTGGTTACGCTGAACCAGGATATTGAAGAAAAATATGTCATTGAAAAATACAGCTACAATCATCCTATCTATACCACGGAAATGATAGCCGCCCAGGGACAATGGCCGGCTATCTCGGGCATTGACCGCATTCACTATTGTGGAGCATATTGGTTCAACGGCTTCCATGAAGACGGCGTGCGCAGCGGCCTCAGGGTTTGCGACATGCTGGAGGAGTCGTGATGGAGTCTGCGATTTATTCGGGCCATATCTTCCACACGCGTCACCTTCCCGCACCACACAGCTTCAAATACCCCTTCTTCATGTGGTACCTGGATCTCGATGGAGTTGATCAGCTGCAGAGCCTTGGCATCTGCTTTTCCTCGAAGAGATGGGCAATGAACAGATTTAAACGCTCAGACTACCTCGGTGATCCTAACCAACCGCTGGCCGACTGTGTCAGAATAAAAATGGAGGAACTCACCGGTTTTGCAGTCACCGGCAGGCTGTTTGGCCTGCTCAACCTGCGGACGCTCGGCCTCTATTTCAGCCCGGTGAATTTCTACTATGGATTTGATAGATCCGGCAATCCCTCTCACCTGCTCGCAGAAGTCTCGAACACTCCCTGGAACGAGCGTCACTATTATGCTCATCGCCTGGATGACAGCGGGCAGGAAAGGGTTAATGCCAAGGACTTTAAAGTCTCACCGTTCAATCCGGCCAAAAACCAGACCTATAAATGGAAAATCAGCGCCCCGCTTGAAACGATCGGAATCAACCTTGGCGTTCACGACGAGCGGGGCCATATTTTCGAGGCGGCCCTGCGACTGAGCAGACAACCGTTTTCGAAAAAATCGGCGCTAAAACTGCTTGTCAGGAAACCGGCGATGACGGCCTTTATCATGACCGGAATCTACTGGCAGGCACTGAGAATTTTCCTCAAGGGCATTCCCTATATACCATACGAGAAGGAGAAAGCATGAACAGCGTAGCGAGAGACGAACAGCAGGTTGCTGACAGAGCGTCCACTCTCTCGGTGAGGTGGGCACGGTCGCTCTTTTTTACATTCGTCGCACAGATTCAAGGCGGCCAGATCACCCTGCGGGATGGAGAAAGCGTCACCGTATTCGGAAACGACAGCAGCTTGTCGACGACGATCTCAGTACTGGATCAGCGTTTCTATGCCAAAGTAGTTCTCGGCGGATCGATTGGAGCGGGCGAGGCCTATGTCGACAATCTCTGGAAAACAGACGATTTGACAACACTCGTTCGAATCATCGCCCGGAATCTGGCAATGCTCGACAAACTCGAGAAGAAATTCTTCTGGCTCTACCAGCCATTCAGAATTCTCAAGCACAAACTGAACGATAACAACAGGAGCGGTTCGAAGAAAAACATCATTTCCCACTACGATCTAGGCAACGACATGTACCGTTCGTTTCTTGACCCTGAAATGATGTACTCATCGGCCATCTATCCGGATACATCGAGCGGACTGGAAGAGGCATCACTCTACAAGCTGGAAACAATCTGCAGAAAACTCGATCTCCAGCCAACCGACAGGGTGGTGGAAATCGGTTCGGGATGGTGCGGTTTTGCCATATATGCGGCCCGCAATTGTGGCTGTCACGTAACCACGGTGACCATCTCGGATGCCCAGTACCAGGAGGGTAAAAAGAGAATCGGGGAGGCGGGACTCGGCGGCAGGATCACCCTGCTGAAAAAAGATTACAGGGACCTGACCGGCAGCTACGACAAACTGGTGAGCATCGAGATGATCGAGGCGGTCGGGCATCGCTATCTGCCGCTTTTTTTCGCCAAGTGCGGCGATCTTCTCAAAGATAACGGGATCATGCTGCTCCAGGCGATCACCATCAGGGACCAGGTGTACAAACAGTACGTCGGCAATGTTGACTTCATCCAGCGCCATATCTTCCCCGGAGGATGCCTGCCCTCGAACCACAGGATGGTTGAGCTGATCGCCGCCGAAACGGACATGGTTGTCAGACAGCTGGAAGACTTCGGCTTTCACTACGCAAGAACCCTGCAGGACTGGCGCCAGAGGTTCAATCAATCGTTTTCTACTCTCAGGCACAAGGGGTATGACGACGCCTTCAGACGACTCTGGAACTTTTATCTCTGTTACTGTGAAGGCGGCTTCCTTGAACGTGCCATCAGCGTGGTGCAACTCGTTGCGACCCGTCCGAACCACCGGAACCTGATTGTCTAGATGAATGCCGTACTCAATATCATTGTTTACCAGGCTGTCTGGGTCCTCTGTGTTTTCTGGGAAAACCAGGGTGCGCTGGCGGCCCTTGTCCTGGTGGTGCTGCATGTCGTATTCTCCCGCCGCAGATACAACGATCTCAAAATGATAGCGTTTCTCCTGCCGGTCGGGACACTGATTGACGGAACCCTGCACATCATTGGATTCATGACCTTCAACACGGCTGCACTGCCGATCCCATTCTGGCTTGCCGTCGTCTGGCTGGCGCTTGCCACCCTTCCCCATAACAGTCTCAAATGGCTCAAGGGGCGCTCCTGGCTGTCCCTGGTTTTTGGCGCGGTCGGCGGGCCGCTTGCTTACTGGGCCGGGGTCAAGGCCGGCGCTGCAGCTTTTGGCATGGCACTCATTCCATCCATCCTGCTGCTCGCCGTAATTTGGGGGGTGCTCTGGCCAATTACCATGTATATTGCCCAAAGAGATCTACCAAACATCGCAAAGAACACTGTTTCATAACTATCAGTAGCGGGGGAATATCAGTGAACGAAAATGGTAACAGCGAATTTAAAATCGGAGTCAGCTCCTGCCTGCTCGGCAATGAAGTACGTTTTGACGGCGGTCACAAACACGACCGCTACATAACCGGAACGCTTGGCAACTACATGACCTTCGTGCCGGTGTGCCCCGAGGTCGAATGCGGCCTTCCTATTCCGCGTGAGGCGATGCGTTTGACGGGAGACCCGCAGAATCCAAAACTCGTCACCAACAAGACGGGAATAGACCACACCGAGCGCATGACCAGTTGGGCAAAAAAGAGGGTCGTTCAGCTGGAGCAGGAATCGCTCTGTGGTTTCATCTTCAAGAACCGCTCGCCGTCTTCCGGGATGGAGCGGGTAAAAGTGTATGACCACAACAATATTCCACGGGCGATCGGGGTGGGAATATTTGCCAGGATTTTCATGGAACACTTTCCGCTGCTGCCGGTTGAAGAAGAGGGCCGTCTGCATGATATCCTCCTGCGCGAGAATTTTATTGAATCGATTTTTGTCTACAAGCGCTGGCGGGATGTGGCGGCAGCGCCGACGTCTGCCGCCCTGGTGGATTTCCATACCCGGCACAAGCTCCTGTTGATGGCCCACAGCGAAAAACACTGCCGGATGATGGGTAAAATCATTGCCCAGGCGGGTGCGCTTGAGGTAAGCGAGCTTCTCAGCAGCTACCAGGACTCCCTGATGGCAGCCATGCGCCTCAAGCCGACGCTGAACAAACATGTGAACGTGCTGATGCATATGATGGGATATTTTAAAAAACGCATCTCTTCTGATGAAAAGCAGGAACTGCTCACCGTCCTCGATCAGTTCCACCGCGGCATCGTGCCGCTCATCGTGCCGCTAACCCTTTTGAATCACTACATACGGAAATTCAAAGAACCGTATCTGCAGAAACAATACTACCTGAACCCTCACCACCTCGAGCTCAAATTAAGAAACCATGCCTGAGAAAGGACCGCATAAAAGGGTACTCATCACCGGAGCGACCGGCTATATCGGCAGACGCCTGACCCATCGCCTCTTGAAAGACGATCAGGTTGACATTCGTCTCTTTGTCCGTAACAAGCGAAAAGTTCAGCTCTCCGTAACAGAAGAGGTGGAAATAATCGAAGGTGACACCTTCGACGCTGAAGCACTTGACCAGGCGCTCGAGGGAATCGATACCGCATTTTACCTGATTCACTCAATGGGTTCGGATAAAGACTACCAGGAGCTTGACAGAAAAAGCGCCGAGCAGTTCCGTACCGCCTCCATCAGGGCAGGGGTGCGCCGAATCGTCTACCTTGGTGGACTCGGCATCAAGCAGAGCGCCAGCAAACACCTGCTTAGCCGCATCGAGACAGGAGAAATCCTCTCAGCTGAAGCTGACAAAATCCAGACGATCTGGATACGCGCAGGGGTCATTGTCGGCTCCGGAAGCGCCGGTTTTGAAATTATCAGGAATCTCTGCCAGAAACTGCCCACCATGTTAACACCATTGTGGGTACGCACCCGAACGGAGGCCGTCGGCATAGAAGATGTGTTGTCCTACCTGCAGCAGTCAATCACTCTTGACTATACGGAAAACCTCGTTGTCGACATCGGCTCGGAAAAGATCAGTTTTCAGCAGATGATCGGCCAGGCTGCCGAGGTCATGGGGCTGCGCCGCTTCCTGATCCCGGTTCCGGTCCTGTCACCAAAGCTCTCGTCATACTGGCTTATTCTCTTTACGCCGATACCGTATAAACTTGCCGCTTCCCTTGTCGAGGGACTGAAAAGCGAGACCATCCGGGAAAACGATAACGCCCGCATCTATTATCCTTCGATTGTACCAATCTCATATCGACAAAGTGTCCAGCATGCAATATTCGAACTGGAACAGGACCAGATTCTCAGCCGCTGGTGCGACAGCAGCAGCGAAAAAGCCTGCGATATAACAGATTTTGACAACCCGGGCGGTGCAATTCTCAGAAACATCCAGGTAATCCCTTACGAAAACGGGGAAAAACAGGACGATGTCTTTAAGGCCGTCTGCGCAGTCGGCGGCCCGAATGGCTGGTTCAGATATAATTTTCTCTGGCGTCTCAGGGGGGTTATCGACAAATTTTCCGGCGGGTACGGGCTTTCACGCGGACGCAGGAACAACCATGACCTCAGGGTCGGTGACGCCCTTGATTTCTGGAAGGTTGTGGATATCAAGGAAGGCAAGCGGCTGCTGCTCTACGCGCAGATGAAACTTCCCGGCCAGGCCTGGCTGGAATTTGATGTGCAGCCGCAGCAGCTCGTGCAGACCGCCCATTTTATCCCGCACGGCATCCTGGGAAGACTCTACTGGTATTCGGTCTACCCGCTTCACCTTTTTGTTTTCTCTAACCTGGCCAAAACCATTGTCCGTACTTCACACCCTACAGATAGCTGAAACATTCGCAGAGTTGCAGCCCCTCCTCGCCTGTTCTGCAAGGACCATAGCTTTGCAACAGTGCAGATGGAGGCAGCATATACCAGCAGGTATGTTAAAAATTAACGAAATAATTAAATTACGCCTTCACAGGAGGCTCAAGAGACATTAGCGTAAATCCAAATCAGGAGTATGAGTGTTTTTTACGCCCTATTTATTACCAAAATGAATATACCCGTGTTTTTTAAATAAGGAGAATAGTAAAAATGAAGAAATTTATACTGATAGCGGCATGCCTTTCGGCGGCCCTGGTATCCTCGGTTCAGGGCGGTGAAAACCGCTTCCAGCAGTTTAACGCAGATGTTGACAGCGCCTACGGTGCCTACAGAAAAGCGCTGTTCCAGACGAACATGAAGGATGCGGAAAAATCCTCGCAGGCAAACAGCTCGTTTCAGGATCTATGGAAAAAGGTCATAGAGACATACAGTTTGCAGCCGCCGGAAGTATTCAGTTCTGATCCGAAATGGACAGAGACACTGATTTCCATCAGCGAGATAGCAGAAAAGAGTTCAGAATTGATAAAGGATGGACAGTTGACCGAAGCTCATGAGCATCTTGAAGCGGTCAGGGACAACCTGAGTAATCTCAGAAAACGAAATTCAGTCATTGTTTTCAGCGATCATATCAACAATTATCACGAGGTTATGGAAGGGCTGCTTACAGCCGGCTTCACGCCGGATAAAATCGATGAATCTGCAGTGAACGAAATACGGGGAAAACTCGCCGTTCTGAAATATCTCGCCGAAGCCATCAGGGAGCATTCCCCGCTCAGTTATCGTGGCAATGAGCAATACCAGCAGTTGGAGATAGCGCTCTTTGCATCCCTGGGAAATCTTGATCAGGCGGTTCAATCAGGAAAACCAGAGGACATCGGTAAATCGATACGCATGCTAAAGCCGGCCTATGCAAAACTCTTTTTGAATTTCGGCTAGGAACCTGTCTACTGTGTCGCCGTTTCAGAAAATGACGTGCCGAGCGCATACTCAATACCGGCATAGGCGGTGAGATAGCCGTAATAGGTAGCGACCAGTTCACTCCTGGTCCTGGTCAGGCTGAGTTGGGCATCGTTAAATTCGATGACATCATAGGCGCCGGACTCATATCTCTTTTCTGCCAGCTGTACGTTCTCCTTGGCAAGTTCCAGTGTCTGCAGCGCGATTCCAACACTTTCGCGATGTTCTTCCGCTTTCAGAAAGCTGTCGGTGACCTCGCTGACAACGGCAAGCTCAAGATCCTGCAGTTGAGCGTAATTCTCGCGATACCGGCCGGTAGCTTCCGCCTCGGCACCCTTGGTCTTGAACCCGGAGAACAGCTCCCAGGTAGCCGCAACGCCAACTTCCCAGGAATCTTTGTATAGGGAAAGGTTCGTGTCGTAATCATTATATCTTGCATCGGCTACAATTGTAGGCCAGTAATCGCCTTTGGCTCTTTCGAGATTTGCCTTGGATGCCTCGACAATATTTTGCAACTGGATAATATCCGGCCTCTGTTCAAGGGCATCGAGAATGGACTGTTCCAGCGTGAAGGGAACCGGGGGCATGGAGTCAAGAACCTGGTCAAGCTCTACACCGTCACTCATCAGGATGTATTTTCCCCCATTGGGTTTATTGCCAAGAGCCTGCTCAAGTGCTACCTTTGCAAGTTTGAGGTTGTATTCCGCCCGCAGTTGACTCATTCGCGCATTCGACAGTTCAACTTCTGCATTGATGACATCGATTTTGGTTCGTGCACCGGCCTTGTAATATACCTTGGCCCTGGCCAGGTGCTGTTCAAAACTTGCCGCCGATTCAGCAACCACGTCAATAAGCCTCATCTTTTCAAGCACATTGTAATAGGCCTTTTTTACCTGGAAAACAACTTCCTGCAATTGTCTTCGCAGGTGTGCGTCCTCGGCTGCCAGATTTGATTTTCCGACGCTTATGGCCCCGGTTGTTTTGCCGAAGTCATAGATGAGCTGGGAGAAATTGACGGCACCATGGAGAATATCGTCTTCTTCCACCTCGTCAAGGAGTGGATCACCCGGCGACGCAGCCGAATCCTGTCTCTCGGTATAAAAATATCGCCCCTGGAGTGATACACGCGGCAGATAGCCGGAATGAGCCTGCATCAGCTGCCCTTTGCTCTGCGCCACCCGCTGCCTGACAACTTCTATCATCGGGTTGTAGCGAAATGCGATATCCATGAGATCCTCGAGCATCAGCGCAATCTCGTCTTCCTTCGGATCTCTCACAGCAGGGATACCTATAGAATATTCAGAGGCATAGCTACTGACAACAAGTTCATTTATATTAACAATATTGGTGCCGGTAAAGGAGTATGCAGAGGAGGCTGGAAAGAAGAGGCAGAGAGCCAGGATTGTCAACAGGTGTCTGGTAGTTGTCAGCATGATCCCTTCTTGTTGAGTAACAGGAAACCTCGTAAATTATTGACGCTGAACCTACCACAGATTTTATCTTCTGATCAATACAATTATCTTTTTTTTGTAGCGGAAGTGAAGAATTTCTGAAAATATCAGCTGCTGAAAACAGCAGAGAAAGAATGCTGACCGATCGCGCCTGGAAGACAGACGTCAAACGGTGTTAAAAAGCACTCTCCTGTGAAAAGACAAGATCCAGAACCTGGCGCACATCGTCTTCCACCTCTTCGTGAATTGCGGAGCAATCTTCAGGTTCAAGGCCTGCCGCTGCCCAGGCAGATTTGTCGACATGCAGCATGCCTTCATTGAAGACGCAATCCTCCGTCCTTGCCTGGGTCAGCATCGAGGCGATATGCACCAGCGACGCTTCAACTGCAAAATTCTCAGCTGCTGCCGGATCAACATGAAACATCGTCGTCTCCCTGAAGACATCGGGCAAGGCCCAGTGCCGCATTAAAATGCCGCCCACAGAAGCATAATCAAAACCGATAACTCTGCGCTCTGTGAGATAGACAGCCTCGCGGCGCTGTTTCGACTGCAGAATTGCCTGTTGCGCAAGCTCAGGGATCGCCTGATACATGATAAGATGACCAATATCACAGAGAAGTCCGGCGACGAAAAGACGTTCTTTATCACGTTTGCCCGATAACACCGCAAGTCTTCGCGAGATGGCGGCACAGTAGAGGCTGCGTTCCCAGAACTTCTGCATATCCATTACCGTGGTGGACATGCCCTTGAAGGCACTGGCCACCGCAGTCGCCAGAACAAGATCGTGAATCTGCATGGTGCCGAGCAGGTTGATGGCACGCCCGACCGTCTCTATTTTATTGGTAAAACCGTAAAAAGAGCTGTTCACCAGGTGCAGCAGGCGAAGGGTAATTGCCGGGTCCTGGCTGATGACGACGGCGACTTCAGCCATCGCAAAATCGGGGTCTTCCAGGATATTCCTCAACTCGATATAGATGTCAGGCAGACTGACCAGTTCTGCCTCTCTGGTAATGTTCTCGAAGGAGGAGTTCACACCATCACCCGTTTTATGTGTTATTTGCATCGTGCGGCACCAGTGAACAATGAGCAATCCACGTATAAAATTAAGTCGGTATGTTTAACATGCAAACGACAACGATATCCTAGGCAGCCACATCTTCCTGCCACAAGGCGATGCGCTTCTTTATACCGTTTTGAAAAAGGCGTGTTATCTCTTCCTGGGGAACAGGCTTGCTGAAGAAAAAGCCCTGCATTTCGTCACAGTTGAAATCATGGAGTATCTGCACCTGCAGCTCATTTTCTACACCCTCTGCTGTCACCTTCAACCCCATGCCGTGAGCCATATTGATGATTGACTTAACCAGGATGGCATCCCGTTCATTGGTCTCAATATCAGCGATAAAGGAGCGGTCGATTTTGACATGGGTTACCGGAAAGTTCTTCAGGTATCCGAGGGACGAATACCCGGTTCCAAAATCATCAAGGGCAATATTGACTCCCATCTCCCTGATTTCATGAAGGATGAGCATAGAGCTGTTAATGCTCTCCATCATCGAGTTTTCAGTAACTTCCACGGTGAGATGCCCCGGTTCAAGCGCATTGTCCACAAGCAAATCGCTGATATTCTGAACCAGGTGTGAATCCCGAAACTGTTTGTTGGAGAAATTCACCGCAACGCAGCAGTTCTCGATGCCCATATCGAGCCAGGTGCGGACCTGTTCACAGGCAGTCCGCATTACCCAGTGGCCGATCGAGGTAATGAGCCCCGAGTATTCGGCAATGGGAATAAACTCACCAGGCGGCACCAGCCCGGTTTCAGGGTGGTCCCAGCGAATAAGCGCCTCTGCACCCTGTATCAGACCGCTGCGTGTGTTGAGTATTGGCTGATAATGTACAACGAATTCATCCTGCTCGATGGCCTGGTGCAACCGGTTTTCGAGATTAAGATGCTTTATGGAGGTTGTGTGAATATGTTGCGAATAAAAATAGTAATGATTTGGTCCTAAGGTCTTTTTAACATGGCTTTTTGCCGCGGAGGCGTTTCTCTCGAGTTCTTCGGCGGTCTGCCCGTCATGCGGATAAATCGATATCCCGATGTTGGTCGCCGTATAGATATCCTGCTGAGCCACCTTAATAGGTTCGTTCAAGGCATTAAGAATACGTTTTACAATCCAGGTTATTGCGCTCACTTCTTCAATGTCTGTCAGCAGCACACCAAAGTCTTCCTGACCCAGTCGGGACACGGTAGGTTTTAAAGCGTCTGACGGTAACTTGGCAACCGTGTCCATGGACCGCAGTATCTTGCCCAGTCTTTTGCCGATCGCCATCAGCAGAGACTCTCCGGATTCATGCCCGAGTGTCTCATTTACACGCTGAACCGCGTCGATTGAAATCGATAATACTGCAACAATATTGTCAAATCGGCGCCCCCTCATCAGTGCCTGGGAAACCCGATCACGGAAAAGAGTCCTCGTCGGCAGGCCGGTAGCAGCATCATATGCTGAAAAATGCTGCAATTCCTGGGTCCGCCTCTCGGCAATCACCTCGAGCTCCCGCAAGCGGACGTTAAGACGCTCGACTTCCTTATCTGCCTTCACAACTTCAGCAGTCTCCAACAGCTCGGCCACTCTGTTTTCCTCAACGGATATGGCTGCTTCTTCGATCGAATCTCCAGCTGGTTTCGCACCTTTCCCGGCAAATTCAGACACTTCATCATCACCCCAGCAGACAACTTTGTTTCTGCCGCTTTCCTTGGCTATATAGAGTGCCCGATCTGCCTGAGCTGCAAGTTCATTTGGGCTGTTAATCGTCGGGGTAAGGGCGGAAATTCCAAAACTCATGGTCACCTGGACGCCAGTCGAGGTGTCATCCTTTATACTCTTGCGGATACGGTTACAGATATCCTGAGCCAGCCGGAGATCAACATTTGGCAGGACAATGCAAAACTCCTCTCCACCGTATCGTCCGACCAGATCATTTTCTCTGAAATTTTTCTGCAGCATGGTGGCGATCATTTTGATCACCTTATCACCAGTTGCATGTCCATAACGATCGTTGACCGATTTAAAATGATCGATGTCACACATCACGCAGGAAAGTTCTCCCCCCGTGTCCTGGGCAGCACCGAAAATCTTCTCGAACTGCTGATTCAGTGCTCTTCTGTTCAGCAGCAGCGTCAAGGGATCATGGGTTGCAAGAAACTCCAGCTCCTTGTTTTTGGTCTGCACAACATCTGTTGTCCGCTGCAGTTTGTTGACAACCTCGCTGAGCTCCTTGTTCTTCATCTCAATCTCAGTGACATCGTCCAGCGTCACCAGAACGCCGCGGCTTTTACCCTTGCCGTCAAGAACCGGAGCGCTGTTGGCAATAAACGTCAGAGTTTCCCTATTTTCCCGCTTCATGGAAAGCCGGGTCCCTGTTACATTCTTTCTCTCCCGGAGTACCTGCTTCCAGGGAAGCATTTCCTTCTGCCGGGGAGACGTAAATCCGTACCAACCCAGCTCAGAGCCCTTAAAGCCGATCAGCTTCGAGGCACTTCTGCCAACCATCTCGGCAAATGCGGTGTTGGCCAGAACGATGTACTCTTTTTCGTCGAGAATCAGCACACCCTCCTTTAACACGTCAAATGCAGCCTGGACCCTGCCGGGAATCACCTTGGACGGATCAAGCTCCCGCAGGGTCCGCTTGATCATCAGGAAATAACCGGCGAAACCTGCAAGGGCGATGAACAGAATAAGACTGAGATACGAGTTTTTAAAACCGTTAACGATATTATTATACCAGAGCGGCGGAAAGCTGAGCTCAACGGTGGCCCATCGTTCCTGCCCCTTAAAGATAGGTACCTGTATATGAGTTGGTGTCGATTTGCCATCTTCAGACTGTTTCCAATGGGCTAGATGGTCACCTGTTTCAGCAAGCAGCTCGCCATGTGCATCTCGAATCGCCGCAGACTGGATATCGTTTTCCCGCTCAACCATTGATGCCAGCGTCTGGCGGATAAGGGTAAGATCTCCATGCTGGGCGGCAGCTGAAAACTGTACAGCCAGCGCCTCTGAAAGCGTTTTCCGGGCATCTACAACCGCATTGGTCCGGTCAGGGGCTAAACCGATAATTTTGCCAACAAGAAGCAAACTGATTGTGAGGGAGACCAGCCCTAGGCTTATCCGTGCTGTCGGTGTAATGCGCATGATTTTTAACCCGTTGTCGTTGGCTTACAGCTCTTTTCCCAGGCAGGGAGCGTGCCCGGACGTCCCGATTCCAGGCAATCGCTCCGCATGCAGTTCGTAATAATTAATCCAATTATATCACAAACAAATACAATGTAAAATCGGTCCATTACAAAGATGATCTGGGGATAATATTATTCCTGTGGAGAAACAGCGCAATTGAGAGCACAGACAATCTATTCCAGGCCACCTGTGTAATCGGTTGCAGGATCGACGCAAAGAGAATGGGATATGGGCGTGATCACTCCCGCCCGGAAGCAAACATCGACTCGGCTTTCTGCTCAGCCGTCAACTCCGACGGCGGTGTGTTGTCAGTCTCTTTCTGTTTCTTCTCCTTCTTTTTCGGGGAAACGAGAACGGCCACCGGATCAAAATCACTCCACACCGGTACCGTCGCCAGAAAGCTTGACATCAGGGAACCAGCCCGCAGAAGGTAACTCACGAAACCGGCGGCAAAACTTGCAGATACTCCGCTTACTGCATAAACCACCGTCTTCTGATAGGCCGCAGACTGCCCGTACGACTCATCCATGTCATCCTGCATCTCTTTCAGCGTCTCACGCACCACTTCATTTTCTACAATCGCATCGAGATTTACCGGCCCCATATAAAACGGTGCAGCAGATGAAGGAGAGATGATAAAGTCGGAGAGTTCGGTCAGCGTTGCCTTGATAGCCTGGAGATGATAATTTACATAGTGATGCTTAATCACCTGCTTCTTGATTTCACCCGATTTCTCATGAGTTGCCGGCGTCTCACCGTTTGTTTCTGCAGCGAGGTAACCGAGATATTGCCCTGCTGAGTCTGCCGTATCCTCTGCCTGGGAAAGCTTCTCCACCAGCCTGTCAACGACATCGGGGTTGTCGATAACGTGAATGGCCTGATATGCTTCAGGTTCAGGTTCGATGACCGGATCCTCATCAAGCGGATTATCGTCAAATTCCGTAACAGGATTATCGGCCGGATCATCAGAGCCGATATCATCAAGCGGGTCGGGATCGGGTTCAGCTTCCGGGTCAGGATCATTAACAACAGGATCATCTCCCGTAGCTGTTGAGCCGCCGTCATCATCATCCGGGCCAGGAATCGGATCGGGATCGGGGTCAAAATCAGGTTCAGGATCAGGATCAGGTTCAGGAATCGGGTCGGGATCTGGATAGACAGGTACTGTTTCGTTGAGATCACTGATGCTGATTGTAATGAGCCGGCTGCTGGTTGAGCTGTCCGAGGAGGTGGCAACCACCGTTACCGTATGACTGGTTGCCGTTTCATAATCAAGACCGCCGGCTACCGTGACAATGCCGGTTGCACTGTCAATGGCAAAGCGGCCGCCGGCATCATCGGATAAAGAATAGGTTACACTATCCGAGCCGTCACCATCCGTTGCCAGCGCCGACACCCCTACAGCCGTCCCACCCGGCGAGTTTTCAGCAACCGTATCAGCTGATCCATCGCTGTCGGTCAAGGAGCTCACGCCAAATTCATTCACATCGGTGACACTGATGGTTACCACACGGCTGCTGGTACTTGAGTCGGAGGAGGTGGCCAGTACCGTTATTGCATGGCTCGTCGCCGACTCATAATCGAGGCCAGCATTAACGCTGACCAACCCGCTGTTGGGATCTATGGCAAAAAGGTTGCCTGGATTAACAGCAAGCGAATAAGTTACCGTGTCGGTACCGTCTGCATCGGTTGCCAGCGCGGTGAAGCCGGCATAATCACCTATCGCTGCATTCTCTGCCACACTGTCAAGCGCTGCATCACTGTCGGTTACCGGACCGACCGGACTTTCGTTGTCATCAAGGACATCTATCACCACCATTTGACTTACCGGGGTGGTGCCGTCTGAGGCTTCAACGGTCAGGGAATAAACGGCAAGCATCTCGTAATCAATCGCTGATGAATTAGCCACCGTGATCAGGCCGCTATTGTCGATGGTAAATGCTGAGCCGATGTTGCCGCCGGTAATCGTGAAGGTTACCGGGGTATCTCCGGTGGTGGCCACAGAGCCGACCGAGATCCCATTTGTTGCCGTTTCGGACACGTTAAATGACTGGCCTGCTGTAATTGCCAGTGATACATCGGTGATGTTTATAGTTATGCTCTCAGTTATTGACGTATTAAGGCCGTCAGATACCGTCAGGTTCAAGGTATAACTTGAGGTTGTATCAAAATCGAGGTTGCTGGTGTCAAGAACTCTGAGTTCACCGGTTGAAGGGTCAATCTCGAAAATGGTATCGCTGTTTCCGCCACTGATCGCCCAGCCGGACAGGGTTGTTCCAGTATCCATATCAGTCGCAGCCACAATACCTATTGAATCACCGACACTTGCAAGTTCCGATACGGTAAAGTTCTGGCCGGACCCGATTACAGGAGCATTATCGTTTATCGGATTAACGGTAATTGAAACGATGCCGGTGTCAGTAATACCGCCATCAGCATCACTGACGATATAGGTGAAAGCGTCGCTGAAATTCTCACTGCCGTCATGGGTGTAGCTGAAGGAACCATCCGTATTGAGTATTAGAATGCCGTGCCCCGGGCCAATCCCAACCGCAACGGTAAGCGAATCGTTTGGCAGATCAGTGTCAGAATCGTTGGCTAGGACCGAGGTGGCTCCGCCGTCGAGCGTTGTTGCGACTGCTCCCTCATTTACGGTAATCGAATCATCTATAGCGACCGGATCATTGTCGTTTGCTGGATTGATCACAATCGAAACTGTACCGGTACTCGTTACCCCGCCATCGGCGTCACTGACGATGTAGGTGAAGCTGTCGGTGAAATTCTCTGATCCATCATGCGCATACGAGAAGGTACCGTCCGGGTTGAGTGTCAGGCTGCCATGGGCGACATCGGTAGCCAACGTTGCCGTCAGTGTATCACCGGGTAAATCTGCATCAAGATCATTGGCCAGGACTGAAGCGGCTCCACCATCAAGTGTCGTGGCCGTCGCACCTTCATTCACCGTGATCGTATCGTCTGTTGCGACTGGATCTCCGTCATTAACAGGATTGATGCTAATGGTAACTGTACCGGTGCTCGTTACCCCGCCATCGGCATCACTGACGATGTAGGTGAAGCTGTCGGTGAAATTCTCACTGCCGTCATGAGCGTATGAGAACGTTCCATCAGCGTTCAGAGTCAGGGTGCCGTAAGCAGCATCGGTATCAACCGCTACGGTCAGCGAATCATTCGGCAGGTCAGTATCGGTATCGTTGGCCAGGACCGAGGTGGCTCCGCCGTCAAGTGTCGTTGCCGTCGCTCCTTCGTCTACGGTGATCGAATCATCTGCAGCAACCGGATTGTTATCATTGATCGGGTTGATCACGATTGAAACAGTTCCGGTACTCGTTACCCCGCCGTCTGCGTCACTGACGATATAGGTGAAGCTGTCGGTGAAATTCTCACTGCCGTCATGAGCATATGAGAACGTTCCATCAGTGTTCAGAGTCAGGGTCCCATTTGCGGGGCCGGTGCCTAAGGCAACAGTCAGAGAATCATTCGGCAGGTCAGTGTCAGTATCGTTATCCAGAACCGAGGTAGCGCCGCCGTCGAGCGTTGTTGCGACAGCTCCCTCATTTACGGTAATCGAATCATCAATAGCGACCGGGTCATTGTCATTGACCGGGTTGATTGTGATCGAAACAGTTCCGGTACTCGTTATCCCGCCGTCTGCGTCACTGACGATATAGGTGAAGCTGTCGGTGAAATTCTCTGATCCATCATGTGCATACGAGAAGGCACCGTCCGGGTTGAGTGTCAGGCTGCCATGGGCGACATCGGTAGCCAACGTTGCCGTCAGTGTATCACCGGGTAAATCTGCATCAAGATCATTGGCCAGGACTGAAGCGGCTCCACCATCAAGCGTCGTGGCCGTCGCACCTTCATTCACCGTGATCGTATCGTCTGTTGCGACTGGATCTCCGTCATTAACAGGATTGATGCTAATGGTAACTGTACCGGTGCTCGTTACTCCTCCGTCGGCATCACTGACGATGTAGGTGAAGCTGTCGCTGAGATTCTCACTACCATCATGAGCGTATGAGAACGTTCCGTCAGCGTTCAGGGTTAATGTGCCGTAGTTAACGCCGGTTCCTAAGGCAACAGTCAGAGAATCATTCGGCAGATCAGTGTCGCTATCATTTGCCAGGACTGAAGCTGCTCCGCCGTCCAGGATTGTAGCGGTAGCGCCCTCATCGACGGTAATTGAATCATTTACCGCCACTGGATCATTGTCGTTGACCGGGTTGATCGCAATCGTTACCGTTCCGGTACTCGTAGTCCCGTTGTTCGCGTCACTGACGATATAGGCAAAACTGTCGCTGAAGTTCTCTGAACCGTCATGGGTATAGCTGAAGGTGCCGTCAGCGTTGAGCGTCAGCGTACCGTAGGTGACATCGGTATCAAGCGTGATGCTTAAACTGTCATTGGGCAAATCAACGTCGGTGTCGTTGGCCAGGACCGAGGTTGCTCCGCCGTCCAGGGACGTGCCCGTCGCTCCTTCGTTAACGCTAATTGAATCATCGGTCGCGACCGGATCATTATCATTTACCGGATTGACCGTAATTGAAACGGTACCAGTGCTTGTTGTGCCGCCATCTGCATCACTGACGATGTAAGTGAAGCTGTCACTGAAGTTCTCGGAGCCGTCATGAACATAGCTGAAAGTCCCGTCAGCGTTCAGAGTCAGAGTGCCGTAAGCAACATCGGTATCAACGGCTACGGTCAGCGAATCGTTCGGCAGATCAGTATCGCTATCGTTGGCCAGGACCGAGGTGGCTCCGCCATTGAGTGTTGTGGCGACAGCTCCCTCATTTACGGTGATCGAATCATCTACAGCAACCGGATCATTGTCATTTACTGGATTGATCACGATTGAAACAGTGCCGGTGCTCGTTACTCCGCCGTCTGCGTCACTGACGGTGTAAGTGAAGGAATCGCTGAAATTCTCGGACCCATCATGAGCATACGAGAACGTTCCGTCAGCGTTCAGGGTCAGGGTGCCATAGGCGACATCGGTAGCCAACGTTGCCGTCAGTGTATCACCGGGCAGATCTGCATCCAGATCATTGGCCAGAACCGAAGCAGCTCCGCCATCAAGCGTCGTGGCCGTTGCACCTTCATCCACCGTGATCGTATCGTCTGTTGCGACTGGATCTCCGTCATTAACTGGATTGATGTTAATTGTAACTGTGCCGGTGCTGGTCGCACCGCCGTCTGCATCACTGACGATGTAAGTGAAGGAATCGCTGAAGTTCTCGGATCCGTCATGTGCATACGAGAAGGTTCCGTCAGCGTTCAGGGTCAGGCTGCCGTAAGCAACATCGGTATCAACAGCGACGGTCAGCGAATCGTTCGGCAGATCAGTGTCTGAGTCATTGGCCAGGACTGAAGAGGCTCCGCCATCAAGTGTCGTTACCGTCGCTCCTTCGTCGACGGTAATCGAATCATCTATGGCAACCGGATCATTGTCGTTAACCGGGTTGATCGCAATCGTTACCGTGCCGGTACTCGTTGCCCCGCCATCGGCATCACTGACGATGTAAGTGAAGCTATCGGTGAAATTCTCTGATCCATCATGTGCATACGAGAAGGTCCCGTCAGCATTCAGGGTCAGGGTGCCATAGGCAACATCGGTAGCCAACGTTGCCGTCAGTGTATCACCGGGCAGATCTGCATCCAGATCATTGGCCAGAACCGAAGCAGCTCCGCCGTCAAGTGTCGTTGCCGTTGCACCTTCATCCACCGTGAGCGTATCGTCTGTTGCGACTGGATCTCCGTCATTAACTGGATTGATGTTAATTGTAACTGTGCCGGTGCTGGTCGCACCGCCATCTGCATCACTGACGATGTAAGTGAAGCTGTCACTGAAATTCTCACTGCCGTCATGAGCATACGAGAACGTTCCATCAGCGTTCAGGGTCAGGGTGCCGTAAGCAACATTGGTATCAACAGCGACGGTCAGCGAATCGTTCGGCAGATCAGTGTCTGAGTCATTGGCCAGAACCGAAGCAGCTCCGCCATCAAGTGTCGTTACCGTCGCTCCTTCGTCGACGGTAATCGAATCATCTATGGCAACCGGATCATTGTCATTTACTGGATTGATCACGATTGAAACAGTGCCGGTACTCGTTGCCCCGCCATCGGCATCACTGACGATGTAAGTGAAGCTGTCGGTGAAATTCTCTGATCCATCATGTGCATACGAGAAGGTCCCGTCAGCGTTCAGGGTCAGGGTGCCATAGGCAACATCGGTAGCCAACGTTGCCGTCAGTGTATCACCGGGCAGATCTGCATCCAGATCATTGGCCAGAACCGAAGCAGCTCCGCCGTCAAGTGTCGTTGCCGTTGCACCTTCATCCACCGTGATCGTATCGTCTGTTGCGACTGGATCTCCGTCATTAACAGGATTGATGTTAATTGTAACTGTGCCGGTGCTGGTCGCACCGCCATCTGCATCACTGACGATGTAAGTGAAGCTGTCACTGAAATTCTCACTGCCGTCATGAGCATACGAGAACGTTCCATCAGCGTTCAGGGTCAGGGTGCCGTAAGCAACATTGGTATCAACAGCAACGGTCAGCGAATCGTTCGGCAGATCAGTGTCTGAGTCATTGGCCAGAACCGAAGCAGCTCCGCCATCAAGTGTCGTGGCCGTTGCACCTTCATCCACCGTGATCGTATCGTCTGTTGCGACCGGGTCATTGTCGTTTACCGGATTGACCGTAATCGATACCGTTCCGGTGCTCGTTGCACCGCCGTCGGCATCACTGACGGTGTAGATGAAGCTGTCAGAGAAGTTCTCGGACCCGTCATGAGCATAGCTGAAAGTGCCATCTGCGTTCAGGGTTAATGTGCCGTAGTTAACGCCGGTATCCAGGGCTACGGTAAGAGCATCGTTCGGCAGATCAGTGTCGGTGTCGTTGGCCAGAACCGAGGTTGCTCCGCCGTCCAGGGACGTTGCCGTCGCACCTTCGTTAACGCTGATTGAATCATCGGTCGCGACCGGATCATTGTTATTCACAGGGGTCACTGTAATGGTAAAAGAGGTCGTCCCGATTGAACCGCCTGCACCGTCACTGATGGTAAAGGAAAAGCTGTCTGAAGTTGTTTCTATATCGTTGTCCTGGTAAGAAAGCCTCCCTGCGTTTATGTCAGCCTGGGTAAAAGTCGAGCCCACGCCAAGGGCGATGCCATTGTTACGAACCGTACCATGCGCCACACCTGTTGTTATCGTGTAGGTGATTTCGGCGGGTGCGTTGTCCGGATCGGTTACTTCCAGCAGGGCCTGGGTGATGGTTGCGCTGCTTGCTTCAGGCAGAGTCAGGCCTGTGTTACTAGAGATCAGCGGATCATCATTGACAGCTGTGACATTGATGCTTGAGACAACTAGGTTCGAACTGCCTCCATTTGCGTCCACAACCAGAAATGCAAAGGTACGGACGCCCGCTGTGGGCGCCTCACCAATATGCTGGTAGGTCATGGTCGACAGCAACGCTTCAAAATCGGCAATTTCACCCGTACCTGAACTGACGGTAAACTGAAATGAAGCTCCATCAGAGAAATCCAGTTCAAAATCCGTATTTCCCTGTGTGACAGTCACAATTCTTGGCGTTCCAATGACAAAATCCTCACCACCCATTGAGTAGATTTCTTCACTTCCATCGACAGAGCCATTAAATTCGCCAATCATTCCGACGCCGCTCATGTAAAGGTCGTCAGCATCGGTAATGGTGACATCGCTATCGATCACGGCAACCGGCGCATCACCTTCGGTAAAGCTGGCAATGTGATTGCCTGTAGCTCCCCCCGAGGAATTGTCAGCGTCAAGGTCGAACACGGGACCATCGTTAACTGCAGTGATATTGATCGTCAGGTTCTGCGTCTGGCTCGCACCTCCATTCCCGTCAGTAAGGTCAATCGTAACGCTGCGCTGGGTCAGGTTGGGATTTAACAGGTTTGTGTTTTCATACGTAATGTTCCGGATAAGCGCTGTTACGGCAATAGCTGTCGCATCGGCATTAAAAGTAACCTGCAACGGAGCAAGGCCGGTGCCACCGCTATAAGAACCGATCACGGTGCCACTATAGGTTACATCGCTGCCATTGATCCCGATTAATCCAGAGGTTATGCCTTGATCACGGATCGAAAGCACGTCTTCGGTTTCCTGCAGGCCGCTGTCAACCTCGACGTTCAGGTAACCACCCGGGAAATTGGTTGAATCCACATCGGTGACCACTGCGTCACCGCCTTGTTCCAGCAGCACTGCACCATCACCCTCAGTGTAGTTGAGTATGTCGCCTGCGAGATTGTTAATCACCGGCGCATCAGCAAGGCCGGCTATGGTGATGGTGACAGTGGCCATATCGGTGCCACCGGTGCCGTCGTCAACGAGGTAGGTAAAGCTGTCCGTGGTTGTCTGACTGGCATCAAGATAATCGAAGGCGCCGTTCGGATCATAATCAAGAGAGCCATCGCCATAAACGGTCAGATTTGCGCCCGACGCCAGCAGAATCAGGGAACCGACATTGGCGACGTTGCCGTTGACCTGCGTGACCGTCAGGGCATCGCCGTCAGCATCACTATCGTTCGATACAACGCCATTTACCGCGGAAATGCTAAGCTGAGTGTCCTGGTCAGTACTGTAACCGGTCCACTGAGGCCCGGCGGTTCCCGCTCCACCATCTATCAGCGTGCCGGTATTTCCATTTCCCGTCAGGTCGGCAACGCTGGTTCCGGAACCTTCGCTGAAGCTCCAATAGCCGGCGAGTCCTGTTTCGTTACCTAGCAAATTCTGGTCCATCGAGGCCTGAATTTCTGCCTGGGAGCGCACCGTATTCCAGATCCGGACTTCGTCGATCCGGCCGTCGAAGTATTTTCCGTCTGGATCGTTCGAGCGTCCGCCAATACGGAGTTCGTCGAGTGTGGCATGGGCGTCAGCAATGACCCCGGAGCCACTATAGGTGTCTACCAGGGCTCCGTTGACGTAGGTCGAAACGGCGCCGTTGTCATAGCTTACCGCGATGTGCGTCCATTCTCCGGCAGCCACCACATAGCCGGTATTGTGCCAGGTCCAGCCGGGATCGGAGTTGGTGAAGGCCCAGTTGAGCGTGCCGTCCGGGAACAGGCCGACCTCATATTCACCTTCCTTGTTGATGATCATCTGGTTGATGTTGGCCGATGGATCGGCATTGATCCAGGCCTCCATCGTCAGTTCACCGGTCATCGTCAGGCTGGCGCTGTCGGCAATGGATACGAGGTCGTCGATTCCATCGAAGTCGAGCCCGAAATGGTCATCGACGGCCAGCGGAGCATCTGCCGTTGCGGTCACGGTGGCGGTTTGCGAAATCGTGTTGCTGGTGCCGCCGTCTCCGTCATTGAGAAAAAATTCAATCGTACGTGCCGCAGCCGCCGGATTACCCGAGGTATTCCAGAAGGTGATGTTCTGCATCAGGGAACGCGTCGATGTTGCATCCGCATTGGCGTTGAGATTGACAACCAGCGGATCAGCACTGTTCAATCCACCGTTGAAAGTACCAATTATGGTACCTCCATAGGTTACATCATTGCCGCTGACACCGAGCTCCCCAGCACCGGTTCCCTGGTGAAAGATGGAAAGCCGGTCACCTTCCGCCCCGCCCGAGACAATAGAGACCTGCATCAGGCCGCCGGCAAAATCGCTCGAGTCGGCATCAACAACGGTAATCGTTGGATCAATAAGCGTTGGAGCACCGTCTTCGGTGAAATTGACGGGTGTTCCTGAATTCGCCAGGATGGGCGCCTGGTTTGACCCCGTACCGGTAACGATCAAGCTGAGCGCGTCAAGGTTTTCATTGGCAGTGTCAAACTTCACATTGCCATCACCATCAAAGAAAATGACGGCGTTTGCGGCAGCAGTTCCTGCGGCAAGCGTCGTGCTGCTGACATCAAGGGCAAAGATATCGTTTTCAGTGACAATGGTATTGTTATTCCCGACCGTATCGGCCTGGTCCAGGGTAACCAGAAGAGTGCCGGTGCCAAGGGCAACACCACGGACGTTCGCGCCGGTTTCAACCAGTTCCAGACCGGTGATCGATTTACCCGAGACTCCTCCCTCGATGCCGATATCATCGCCTTCGATCAGCTTTGCTGTCGTACCGGCGGCGGTCTGGTACCAGACAATATCATTCTTTTGCTCGTCTCCATCCTCGACAAAGAGGAAATCACCCTTGTTGATCACCGTATCGCCGACCGTTGTCGAGGCCTCCGCCATGGTAAAGGCAATCGTCGGCGCGGTACCTGGCTGATTCAGCACCAGTTTGAAGAAACCATCACTGTAATCCTCTGGTGCAATGGGTCGGAAGGCATAGATGTTGCCCACCGCAGTTGCGCTGCTGTTGGTCCACCCGGCTGGCGGTATCGCAGCGGTGCTGGTCAAAGTTTCCGCAGCACCTGAAGTAAAGAGGATGTCTCCTGCCAGCAGGTCGACGGCGCCAGCACCGCCGCCAACTGCAGCCGTGCCGTTTATGGTCATGGCGTTTGTAACATAATGAAGACCGGTCAGCTGGAAATTGCTGTCAGCAGCAAAGGCGTCGATATTGGAGAGAAAGGTGAAGGTACCGGCAGTATCATTTTCTCCGAAAGAAATATTCGCCTCACGCATGGCGATAATCGAACCGTCCGACCAGCTCGGCATACCAGGCACTTGACTGGTCATCTCGTTGTAAGCGGGACCGACATCACCTGTCGTCGACAAGATTAATTTGATTGCCGCTCCTTCGACGCTGATATTGCCCGTTTCGGTTGCCGTACTGAATGATGTGCTGCCCCCGCCCGTACCGGTGTCTACAGCCGTCGTCCCACTGGCATGTCCATCACTGGTATCCCAGGCCCGGAAGGTAATCGTCGCATTGCCGGTATAGCCAGTATCGGGAACAAATCGAATGCGGTCGTTGACGGTCGCGCTCAACACGACCGCAGAGCTGTTGGAGACAGCGCCGAACCCGGTCCAACTAACTCCGCCATTGCTCGAGTATTCCCAGCTGCCGTTGGCATTGTCAACAGCGATGATGGCAAGTCCTTCAAGCGCTCCGGCATCGACATCAGTGATGCGGTCTCCTCCGGCACTGGCGATGATTGCCGATACCAGCTCGCCGTTCGGGTCAGTTGTATCCTCGAGCACATTGGGCAGGTTCATTGTGCCGGTGTTATCCAGAATCGGTGCGTCATTGACCGGGGTCACCGCCACCGAGCCGGTAAGCGTGTTGCTGGTGCCGCCGTCACCATCGCTTACATAGACCTGAAGCGTCCGCGTCGATGCTGTTGGGGTCTCCGAAGTGTTTTCGTAGGTGACGTTCTTCAGGGTCGCTTCCACCGCGGCGACGGTGGCATCTGAGTTGAAGGTAACGACGAGTGGCGAATTTCCGGTCGTTCCACCGGTGTAGGAACCGATGACCATGCCGCCGTAGGTGATATCGAGCACGCTGACGCCTATCTCACCTGGCGCCGTGCCCTGATGGCGGATGTCGAGCCGATCCTCAGCCAGGCCGTTGTTGGTAATCTGGTAGACCAGCTGGCCGCCGTCAAAATTAGTGGAATCAACATCGGTAACCGTCGCTGATCCGCCCAGGACCACGGCACCGGCATTTTCGCTATAGGGATACGTCCCGGACAGGCTCGAAATTACCGGCGCGTCGTTGGCATCGGTAACCTGAATGGTAAAGCTCGGTTCACCTATTACGCTGGCTCCGAGGCTGGCACGCACTGTTATATCGTGGCTGGTCGCCGTCTCATAATCCAGCAAGGTGCCGTCGGCGACGGTGACCTCGCCCGTGGTTGCATTGATCGCGAATCGTCCGCCCGCATCGTCGGTCAGGGCATAGCTGTAGCCGGCTGCCGATGGGCCGACCACGGCAATATCGCCGATAATCGCACCAGCACCAGCAACATCGAGCGATTCAAACGTCAGGTCTGTTGAGGCTGAGGTGGCCGTAAAGGTCAAGGTTTGGCTGCTCCACTTCAAGTCTGTTGAACTCCATCCGACTGGCATATCGATGGCGATGTCCTGGCTGGTGCCGCCAAAACCGACGCGTACATCTTTGGTGGTTAAATTACTGAACCAAGCACCTGAGAGCTCAAACGATACCTCGTACTCCTGGCCGGCAACCGTTGCCAGGGTCTGACTGATGGTACCGGTATAACCAACACCGGGGCTCAAAACTCCGCCGCCGAGATCAACCCCGTTGCCGCCTCCCGGTGAGCGTTCATAATTATCGCCGAGCAGATCAACACCCCCTGCGGTCACCGTCCAGTCACTGAAAGTCTGGCCGCTGGTATAGGTGGTGTAAGTGGCCGGCGTTCCCGACCCCAGGAAATCCCCGCCAGTGACCAAATTATCATGCACGGCTACAATACCGACACTGGTGCCGTTGGCGACATTTTCGGCGACAGTACTGCCGGAGAGAACAATCGTGTTTGGCTGACTCATCCACAAGGCCAGGGCAGTGTTTCTCTCAGCGACGGTATCCAGGCCGATGGTGGTTCCATCGAGCAGAATGGCGGCGGTGGCCTTGCTGATTCCAGTACCGCCCAATTCCGTCTGGGTAACGTTCAATATACCAATATCGTGGACATTTACTGCAATTTCGCTGCCAACTGTGCTGCCAACTGCAGAATTCTCATCCACCACGCCGAACAAGAGCTGCCCGGCGGTCAACGGTGTACCACCAACTTCCATATCGATCTGTATCAACTCAAGCGCGTCAATTCCAGCCGTTCCGCCGTTGTTATCAATCCCGATGTCAGATCCTTGTATGAGCACAGAACTTACCGCCGCCGTCGTGCCCGAACCGGTTCCCGTCACCTCGACATAACGGATGTCATTGCCGGAGGTTGTTGTCATCAGGAAGTTGCCGGCCGTCACCGTATAATCACCGATGAGGGTATCCTGTTCAACCAGGGCTACAGACCCTAACCATTGGCCAATCGGGTTCTCCAGCAGCCTCGTCCAGGTGCCCGCACTGAAATCACCCGGGGTCGTAGGCCGAAACATGAGCAAATTATCGGGATTATACATTGTCCCGGCGACGGTCTCCGTAACCTTGAAGCTGACAAGTACATCGCCCTGCAGGAGTTGAAACTCATTGACCCCAGGACCGACCAATACATCCTGAGAAACATAGTGAAGAGAGGCTATGGCAGCGTTCCCATCAGCCACCATGGAATCAAAATTTACCACGGTGGAATTGGTATCCCCCAATTCGAGCACAGTGGCGCTGCTCCAGGATGGCAGCCCCGCCACACCGCTTGGGTCAGGCACGTCTTCTGCCGTTGAAAACCAGAGATTTCCGGAGGGTATATCCAGAACTCCTGACCATGAGTATTGGGCGGCCTCAGTAACAATGACTTCGCTCTCCACATCGCCAAGGCGATATTCAAGGTCCCAGTCACCCCCCCTGGCGGCATGGCCGGTGACATCATCGGAGGCAGCCACATCGACCCCGCAGAGGTCAGCGAAGTTGCCCAGCATGGCTTCTCCTGCGCTGTCAGCGGCAATATTACATCCATAAAAAAGAATATCGCCCGTGTCGTTCAGAGCCTCTCCCCAGCTGGAAATATCGTCGCTATATATACGCAGGGATTCAGAATCCAGCCAGTCATTGCCAATCCCGATCTTTGCTTCGCTGCCATAGGTTACGAAGTGAAGAGCGTCAAGATCATGGTAATTCTTTAAAATTTCTGTGACCTGATTGAGGCCTTCCTGCGTGCTGTCCAGGATAACGAGTCCGGTTGACCGATCAGCCCCATCAAACTGGTCGATGTCGGCAATAAGCGTTTCATATTCATTAATATTATCGTTAATGAATATCAGTTCCGAGGGAGAGGCCGCCTCATCTATTGCAGTTAACTCATTTTCTCCAGCATTGTCGGCTGAACCGGTTGCGAAAGTATTGCTTATATCAGCAGACGTCTGCTCAGCCTCTGGGTCGGTATTTTCTGCTGAAGCTTCGAAGGTATCCGGGGCAGTGATGGCATCATCGTCTGGAATCTCTTCAGAACCAGAGGGCTCTGTCGGCTGATTTACCGCTTGATCCGCTGCTTTCTCGGCAGCGACGGCTCCTTGCTGAGCACTGGCATCATCAACAACGATTACTACTGGCTGTTCCTCGTTTACCTGCTCAAAGACATCTGCGGCCAGTACCTCGGCACCATCTGCTGAGAACAGCAGTCTCGGTTCGAGCTCTTCAAAAATCATGCTGTTATGCTTTTTTCGAAACCTGGCCATTATCGGGTATCGATTCCCTGTCTACCTGTTTGTACTATTATAATTTCCACAACCTCGCATCTATCCCGCTCAAGACTCAATGCAATAATCGATCCCATAATAGCAGATTTATTATATATTAATATCAGTTGCTTACCTTGGATATATACCAGGCAGGAAACAATCAGAGAAGAAACTGTAATTCAAGTCTACGCGAACGTAACTTGAATTACAGTTATGTAATCAAGAAAGGCGCGATCGCACAGTCATTGCTTGGCTGGGTTTTAATAGTAACTTGGCTAATTTTTCAGGCCCAGATAGGTAGCAAACAACTCTTCTGCCGGAAGCGGTCGGCTGAAGTAAAACCCCTGGATCTGGTGACACCCCTTCTTTTTCAGAAAAAGGAGCTGATCCTCTGTTTCCACTCCCTCGGCTACCGTTCTCAGGCCAAGCTGCCTGGCAAGAAATATTACCGACGTGACAATAGCGCAGTCACTTCTTTGCGCCGGTACACGCATGATAAATGAGCGGTCAATCTTCAGCTCGTTCACCGGCAGTCTTCGTAAATAGCTCAGAGAAGAATAACCGGTGCCGAAATCATCTATGGACAACTTTACCCCGAGCCTGCGCAGGTCATTGAGTTGTTTAATTTTACTATCGATATCCTCCATAAACAAAGACTCGGTAAACTCAAGCGTCAACAGCTGTGGGTTGACACCGCTCTCGGTGATTATTTTCCTGGTGTTTCCATAAAAACTTTTGTTCGCAAACTGCTTTGCAGACAGGTTAACGCTCATTTCAATATTGAGACCGCCTGCCTTTTGCCAGGCGGCGAGCTGCCTGCAGGCTTCATACAGAACCCAGTTGCCGATCGGAACGATCAAGCCGGTTTCTTCGGCAAGCGGGATGAAATCGTTCGGTGGGACGAGGCCTCCGTCTGCCTTTTTCCAGCGCAGCAGAGCCTCGACCCCCCGGATGTCTCCGGAAGAGGCGGCGACCTTCGGTTGATAGTGAAGAATGAATTCACGGCGCTGCAGCGCTTTTCGCAACAGGGTCTCCATATTCAATCTTTTTTCGTAGACGGAATTGATTTCATACGATGAAAACTGGAAGGAATTCCCTCCACTTTTCTTGGCGAATTCCCGGGCATTATTGGCAAGCCTCTGGAGTGTCGGGCTATCCCGGCCTTCCTGTGGAAAAGTTGCTATGCCGATACTGGCCGTCAGGTAGATATCGTTACCTCTAAAGATTAACGGCGCCTTGATTGCCTCCAGGATGCGCCGGGCGATGATTGCCGTTGTCGAGGAATCTTCAAGGCGCTCCAGTACCAGGAGAAATGCGCCCCCCTCGGTTCGAAAGAGGTTTCTGGCAAGATTCTCTCCCTGCGCTGTGCTGCTGATGATATCAGTCTTTCGCAGACAGTTCTCGATTCGATTGGCAGTTTCAACAAGGAGCGAATCACCGCCGTCCAGCCCGATCGAAGCGTTTACCCTGCCGAAATCATCAAGCGCGATGTTTATCAAAACCAGCTGCTCCCCGTAGCGCGCAGCCTTGGTAATTGCCCACTCAAAGTTCTGCTGGAACATCAGGCGATTTGGCAGCTTTGTCAAGGGATCGTAAAAGGCCAGCTGGTCGGTATAGGCTTTTGCCGCGAGGGTGTTTCGCACCCGCAGCCGCAACTCACTCCGGTCTACCGGCTTGGCAAGAAAATCAGTGGCACCCAGGTCCAGCGCCCTGAGCTTGCTGGAGGTCTCGGTCGAGGAGGTCAGAATAAGCACTGGCAGATGCTTGAATTTCTGGTGTGCTCTTACCTGCTCCAAAACTTCAAAACCTGAGGTTCCGGGCATGACCAGATCAAGCAGAAGGATATCCGGCATCACCTTTTCAAGACTTTCAACGCAACGCGAAGAATCAGATTCCAGATAGAAATCATCATAACCATCTTCTTCCAGGAAGGTTTTGACAATCTCCATGGTGATCATCTCATCGTCGATCATCATGATAGTTGCATCAAATAATGTGCTGTTTTGTTCCTTCATTGTCGACCTTTATTATTCGCAGTGGTTTTACCGTAAGTCGTTAAAACCGCCGTTTTTAACGGCGGATCAGCCTGCGCATGGGAAACTGGTTCGTGCTACGCACTTCTTTTCTCCTCCGGCTTTGCCGGGAAGAAAAGCCACGCATTTTACGCGTGGTCGTTTACTGGATTTGCTCGGTCTGCAGCCTGTCTGCATAACGCGTTTCAATATGTTCGAAATAGCTTCCATCAGGATCCATGATCTCCTCACCCGAGAAAGAGAAAAAGTCCGAATCAGAAACATCCCGCTCTGCTGCAAACGAAGGCTCCGGATGATCACTCCCGCGCTCCGGCAGGATCACGGCAGCGGCAAGATTTCGTATGTGTTCGACACTCTGACCTACCTGCTCCTTCATTTCCGCTCTGATATAGTTCTCAAGCTTTTCTGCAGGCTCGGTAAAATCATCAAAGCCGAGCGTTCCGGCAGCTCCTTTCAGCCAGTGGGCAAATGTTGCCAGTTCTTCTAAATCCCAACGAGTCCAGGCCTCTTCCATTATTTTTAGCTGTTGCCTGAGCTTGTCTCCAAACATGACAATCAGGTGATGAAATTTTTTCTGGCCGGCAAGTCGGGAGACGATGGGCCCGGCGACAGCAGGATAGAGAGAGTGGCCGGTTTTAACGGCAACCGTTGTGCTGGTCTGAGCTTCCGGCTGATTTTCAGCAGCCCCTGCACCCGGCACCTTGTCCGGCAGAACGAGTCTTTTGCGGATATCCTGCAGTTTCAGGAGACAGCCTGCAGCGCCTTCGCTGTCTCCAGCCTTGGCACAAGCTTCAAGCTGCCCTGCAGGCGTGGTAAAGTCACTAAATCCGACCGTCCCTCCCGCCCCCTTCAGCCAGTGGGCAACCAGCTGGAGGTTCTGCATGTCATTGCGGGCCAGCAACTCGTCCATCAAGGCCATCTGTTCATCCAGTTTTTCTCCGAACATGGTGATCAGGCGGTGATATTTTTGCTCCGCAGCCAGTCGTGATACGATCGGTTCGCTGTTCTCTGGTGCAGGCAGCTGCCCGGCTTCAGCCGTTTCTTCATCTGCGGCCTTGTCCTGCTCGACATTCTTGCCACTTGAGCCGGTATTTTCTGCGGAAATGAGAACCCGTGCAACCAGATGACGCAGCGTTGCCAGCGCTCGGCCACCCTTTTCATGATCCTCTTCCCTGGCAGCCCTTTCAAGCTCCGCTGCAGGCTTGGTAAAATCAGCAAAGCCAACGGTCCCCCCAGCCCCTTTAAGCCAGTGTGCCAATTCCGCGAGTTCCGCATGATTTTCCGCCTCGAACGCCTGCTCCATTGCCTGCAGCTGGCTTTCAAGTCTGCCTGCAAACCTGGCAACAAGATCCCTGAATTTGGGGTTTTCCAGAGGCAGGTTGGAGAGAAGCGGCAACGCCTCAGCCCTGGCCGCTGACTGTTCGGGAGTATCGGCAGGATCTTCAACAATTCCATGATCTTCGGTTTCCTGCTCACTAATCAGCTTGCCACCGAGCAGATCAGCCATGTAGTTCATAAAGCGGTCAACCTCGAGCGGTTTGGACAGATAAGCGGTATATCCTGCTTCAAGGCATTGCTGTTCAAACCCTTTCATGGCATTGGCGGTCAGGGCGACGATCGGTTTCGTCATCCCCCGCTCACGAAGCAGCCTGGTGGCGGTGAAGCCATCCATTACCGGCATCTGCACATCCATCAGGATTGCCGCATAATCGGTGGCAAGCGCCCTGTCTACACCCACCTGACCGTTCTCAGCCTGGTCGACGACAAGCCCTGCTTCTTCGAGAAGGAAGGTGACCAGCTCCCGGTTCTCTGCGCCGTCATCGACAACCAGCACACGGCTCTGCGGGAATTCCCAGCGCGTCTTCTGGGCCGCTTCCGGCTTGAGCTGTCCGGCCATAACCGTTTCCGGATCCAACAGGGCAATCCCCTTCAAGCTGCCGGTCGGTATGCTGAGGGTAAAGCAGCTTCCCGTGCCTACCTGGCTGGAGGCTATAATGTTTCCACCCAGCGCCAGGGCAAATTTACGACTGATCGCAAGACCAAGCCCCGTTCCGCCGAAGCGCTTTGTTGTCATCGAATCAGCCTGAACAAACGGATCGAAAATCAGTTCCAGCTTGTCATCGGCTATGCCGATGCCGCTGTCCGCAACCGTAATAATCAGCTGGGGATTGAGGCGGTCTTTTTGCAGACGGCTGCTGACGACAACGCTTCCCGAATCGGTAAACTTGACGGCATTGCCGGTAAGGTTAAAAATAATCTGCCGCAGCCGCGCCGGGTCCGTCTCAATAGTCTGGGGTTGCGGGCCATCAGGCTTAAACTGCAGATCAATGCCCTTTTCCTGTGCCTTCATCCCGAGCATCTGCAATACTTCACCGATCATGCGATCCGGTTCTACCCTGGATTTTTCCAGCTCGATTTTACCCGACTCCACTTTTGAGAGGTCGAGGATATCATTGATCAGATCGAGGAGATTTTTACCGCTGTTGTTTATGATATTGAGGTACCTGAGGCTGTCGGTCTCGTTTTTGACGTATCCCCGTTTGAGTATTTCGGTAAAACCGAGAATCGCATTCATCGGCGTGCGAATTTCATGGCTCATATTCGCGAGGAATTCACTTTTTGCCTTGTTTGCCGATTCCGCCTCTTCTTTTGACTTGCGAAGCTCTGTTTTTTTCTCTTCGAGCGGGGTAATATCATCAAAACTGACCAGCACACCGGCATGTTTCTTCCCGTCGCCCAGCACCGGTGAACAGCTCGTGTTAAAAATCATGCGTTTCTTATCCGGGAGGGTAATCTGCAGCGTCTGGTTTCTTAAAACTCTTTCCTGTTCAAGCGCCCTGACCCACGGATGCGCTCCCTTTTCTATCTTTTTGCCGTTGTCATCCTCCCAGGGCAGGTCTCCAGCCTTAAAGCCCACCAGCTCATCAGATGTCTTACCGAGCATTTTGGCAAAGGCCAGGTTGGCCAGAACAATGTGCTGCCGCTTATCGAGCACCAGCAATCCTTCAGCCATCGTGTCAAGCGCTGCCCGGACCCTGCCCGGAACCGCCTTGGAGGGATCAAGAAGGCTCAGGACCTTGCCGAGATAGAAATAAAAGACAAGAAAACAACCCGCTCCCATGAAAATCAGCAGCCGGGTGGCAGGCCTGGATAAAAAGCCTATGAACCCATGTTCATGAAGCCGGCTATAGCGGAGCTCGAGCATCCCCCATTCCTGGTCACCATCATAGATGGGCACCATCACCTGGGAGTCCTTTGAGAACTTACCGTCCATCTCCTGCCAGCTTTGCTCGTGACCCTGCGTAGCGGACAGGGACTGGCCATCCTTGCGACGCAGCCCGATGGAGAGCAGATCATCATTCCTGTCAGAGATTAACTGTAAATCACCGGCAAGTTTTTTCAGCTGGTTCTGGGTGACCATGGCAGTACTGTGCACGGCAATGGCTTCCGCCAGGCTCGCTCTGCCCGAACGCACAGCGCTGTCCTTATCCGGAATAAAACCGAGATAGGTGGACAGCATGATAAGACTGATTGTAATCCCCGCCAGGCCGAGGACAACCCTGAATTTAGTGCTCACATGTACCCCTCCTGACTACAGGGTAGCACAAATCAGCGGCAGTGTATAATTCCATCAGAAAAATAGTTCCCGCCGGGTGATGGTGTCTGGAATCAACTGCCGGCTGCATCTTCAGGTGTCCTGCCATGCTTGTTGTTTTGGTCCTGTTGCTTTTCACTATCCCTGATCATCGTCTCCAATGTCTCCTCGTCCTCTTCATCATCAGTTCTGCTGCCGGCCAGCAATGGCAATGGATCGGCAAGCTGCCAGGCAGGCATGGAAAAGAGCATCGAGCTGAGCAGCATTCCACCCCGGATCAGCCAGACCACGTAACCGACCGAGAGCCCGGTAGAAACAGCGATCGCAGAACCAATGACCGTCTTGTAATACTGCTCCTCACTCTCCGCTTCACCCTTGAACTCATCAAGTGCGTCGCGCAGCTGAGAAATTGCTGAAGAGTACTCCATCTCATCGAGAAAATTGACATGATCAAGATATCGAGCCAGCAGCAGCATGGTAGTAGAGGTCGATTCTTTTTCCCCTATTTCCTGCACCTCTACCTGCCGCTCGAAGCCCCTGGCTGAATCACTCTTCTCCGCCACCGTCATGTCGACCGGGATGATGTCATCGTCGTTGTTTGACTGCGAAATTTCCGGATCCTGGCCAGCCACCGCTGAATCAGCGCGGCTTTTATCTTTTGCGTCCGATCCGGTCGTTTTATCGGAATCTTCACTGCTGTCAACAACTGCCGGGGTTGTCGTCTCATCAGTTGAATCCGTTTCAAGCGCTGTATCTGCCGGCTCTGCTTCCTCAGTGGCTTCAGCGGTCGTTGCCGTCGTCTCCTCTCCTCCGGTCTCATCGACCGGCTCAACGGGATCGCCGCTTCCAGGATCAATCGGCTCGGGGTCAACCGGATCCGGATCAACCGGATCTGGGCCGGGGCTGCCCGTAGCGCCTGGATTGACGGTAACGGTTACCGTGGCGCTGCTCGTCTCCCCGTCACTGTCGCTGATGGTATAGGTGAACGTGTCAGCCCCGAGAAAATCCGCTGCCGGGGTGTAGGCGAAGGTCCCGTCACCATTATAACTCACCGTTCCGCCATTTGCCGAGGTACCATCGAATCCGCTGATGGAGGTGGTACCGTCGCCCATGATATCATTGACCAGTACGCTGGTGGTGGTTATGGCCGTGTTGATCGTTGCACTGTCAGCATCGCCAACCGCTACCGGGACATCATTGACATTCATGACCGTCAGCGTGAAGATAGTGCTCGCTGAAACCGAGCCATCCGTTGCAGAAACCTTGACGCCGAGTACCCCGACATCGCTTTCTGCCGGCGTACCGCTGAAGGTCCTGGTTGCACCGTTAAAACCAAGCCAGGAGGGCAGCGGGCTGTCATCGGAGCGTGTCGCCTGGTATGAAAGGGTGTCGCCACTGTCCGCATCTGCGAAGCTATCGAGGGCAAAGGTAAAATTGAACGGCACTTCCTCGCTCGCCGTCTGGTCGGGGATGCTGTTCTGGACCACCGGGGCGTCTTCGGCCCCTGTTATGGTAATGCTCACTTCTCTGCTCGAGCCGTCGCTGGCAAAAAAGGTGTAGGTGTCGGTAAGTACTTCGCCGTCATCAAGCCCCTGGATGACCGGCAGCGCGTTGCTGAGCGTATAGGTCCAGGTGCCCGAGGAGATCGTGAAGCTGCCGTAACCGTTGTCACCTGCCGTCGGAGCCACAGCGATAAAGCTGGGGCTGTCTGAGCTGTCCGGATCGGTAATGGTAAGGGTTTCGCTTGCCGTCGGGGAGCCATCCTCGGACACTGAACCGCTATCGATGCCAGTAATGACCGAAGGATCATCGGTACCATTAATCGTGATCGTCACCTGCTGGCTCGACCCGTCGCTGGCAAAAAAGGTGTAAGTATCGGTCAAACTCTGGCCCGCACCAAGAGATTGAACCGCCGCCAGGCTGTTATTCAATGTGTAGGTCCAGGTATTCGATGAGATCGAGAAATTGCCGTAGCCGATGTCACCGAGCGTCGCAGCCACATCCGTGAAGAATGGGTTGTCCGGGGAATCCGGATCAGTAATAGTCAGCGAATTACTGGTACTCAGGGTGGTGTCCTCGGCAACCGTGCCGACTGCAACTCCGCCGATCACGGAGGGGTCGTCGGTACCGTCAATCGTTATCGTCACCTGCTGGCTTGAGCCGTCGCTGGCAAAAAAGGTATAGGTGTCAGTCAGACTCTGGCCGGCGCCAAGTGACTGAACCGCAGCCAGGCTGTTATTCAAGGAGTAGGTCCAGGTATTCGAGGAGATCGAGAAATCGCCATAGCCGCTGTCACCAGGCGTTGCCGTCACATCCGTAAAACTCGGGTTGTCCGGGGAATCCGAATCGCTGATCGTCAGACTGTTGCTGACACTGAGGGTGGTATCCTCGGCAACCGTCCCACTTGAGATTCCGCCGATTACGGATGGGTCGTCCGTTCCGTCGATCGTAATCGTCACCTGCTGGCTCGAACCGTCGCTGGCAAAAAAGGTGTAGGTGTCGGTCAGACTCTCTCCGGCGCCAAGCGCCTGAACTGCAGCCAGGCTGTTATTCAATGTGTAGGACCAGGTATTCGAGGAGATCGAGAAATCTCCATAGCCGCTGTCACCGATTGTCGCTGCCACATCAGTGAAGAATGGGTTGTCCGGGGAATCCGGATCGCCGATAGTCAGCGTGTTGCTGCTGCTGAGGGTTGCATCCTCGGCAACGGATCCGGTGGTTACCCCGCCGATAACTGAGGGGTCGTCAGTGCCGTCGATGGTGATCGTTACCTGCTGGCTCGAGCCGTCGGTCGCCAGGAAGGTGTAAGTGTCGGTCAGACTCTGGCCGGCGCCGAGCGCCTGCACTGCGGCAAGGCCATTGTTCAGCGTGTAGGTCCAGGTGCTGCCGGTCATCTCAAAGGCCCCGAAACCGTTGTCTCCCAGGCTCAGCAGCACGTCATCAAAGCTCGGGTTGTCAGGGGTGTCGATATCGGTGACGGTAAGGGTGTTGCTCGATGTCAGGGTCGTATCCTCGGACACCGTTCCGGTGGCGATGCCGCCGATAACTGAGGCATCCTCGGTGCCGTTGATGGTGATCACGACATCATGCGTCGTACCATCTGCGGTAGTTACGGTTAACGTATCAGAAAGGTTTTCACCATTGCCGAGCTGCTGAATCGCTGCTTGAGTATTATCGGCACTGTAGACCCAGTTTCCCGCTGAATCGATTGTCAGATCACCATAGGTACCCGACACGGTTTCCGCCTGAAAGGCTGACTGGCCAGGGTCAGGATCACTGATGGTTAAGGTTTCCCAGGCATGTATAAGCTCAGAGCCGTCAACGTCCACATCCTCTGTTACGGTGCCCGTGTCAATACCGCCAATAACCGGCAGGTTGTTTCCAATCAGCCGCATTGTTCCCATGGCTGAGGGATCGAACCAGGCGCCATTAGCCGGGTCATGCCATGACAATTTTCCATCCCGCAGCAAGCCATCGTCATCATCGTCGATCTGAACATCAAAGCCGACAAGTGAGCCGGCAACAGGGAGCTCGCCAAGGGTTGTTGCCCAGGGAACAGCGATTTCAATCACGTACCCGCCGGCCCCGACGACTGTATCGTGGAGGAATCCCGTGGTATCGTCTTCGGAGTTGATCCCCAGATGCAGGCTGTCATCAGCCGCGCAGATGCCAAAATTGTAATCATTGATGCCATCGTAAAAATTTCCATGGGAATAATCGGGATCAAGATAAATCTCAACAGCGTCATCCATTGACCAGAAGAGTGAATCCCTGATGATAGTAGAATCGTTCACCTCAATAAGGGTATAGATATAGGTGTCATCCCACATGACCCGGAATGTTGCTGACAGATCAGCTGGACCAGCAACCGATCCCTCTATCAGCTGATCAATACTGTAGATCGTCGCCGTGCTCCAGCTTGCATCAATGGAGCCATCAATCACGATCGGGCTCTCTGTCCGGGCTATCGGACTGGCAGCGGTTACCGTAAGCGAGGCTGTATCCAGGCCTGCACTGAAGGGTGAAGAGCCACCAGGAGCTGTGGTATCGCCGAGAGCACCATTGATGCCGGATGTCTGGTCCCAGGCCCGGAAGCTGATGGCAGTGGATATAAGTCCTGAGAAACCGGGATCTGCCTGGAAATAGAGCCGTGTCTGCGAGTCAGCGGCGAGCAGCCGCGCGTTGTTGATTCCAATCGAGCCAAGCAGCTGCCAGCTGCTGCCGTCGTTGGTTGTATAGTACCAGGTACCGACGCTACTGTCGGCATCTGTCACCGCGATTCCGGCAACGGCTCCGGGATCGGGATCGGTTACATTGTCAAGACCACCCCCGCCCTGGAGATCAACCAGATCGGAGATGAGTGTGCCCACCGTTCCTGACGGCGGCCCGTTACCCTGGAAGATACTGTCAAGTTCAAGAGACAAGGAGGGATTAAGGGTCGGCGCGGTGTTACCCGCCAGGGAATAAGTGAGGATCAATTGCGGTGCGTTAGCGGATTCCCGGCTTTCATAGACAACCGTTTCACCCGCCGCCATCGGGGCTTGCCAGCATCAACCCGTTGTTGACTGCTGCACCGCTGTACCAGTCCTGCACAAGTGTGGTAACATCCCAGAAGTGGAGCCCTGCAGCACTGCTCGTAAGGGAAGCGATGACTGTGGAATCCACCGTACCACCGGGTGTACTCCATTCACTGGCAGAATTTTCTGGAGTGTACCGATAATCCCAGTCAGCTGCTCCGGTACCGCCGGTTCCCTCGTCCCAGTCCTCGGTTACCTCGTAAACGTTGATGGTAAACGGCGCAGAGTTTGATATTGCGTTGAGTTGCAGCAGAGCACCGGTAATTTCAGCACCTGCGGGAATTGAGCTTAAATCAAACTGCAGCAGGGCACGACTGTCACCGAGATCTCCACCGGATTTGTCAATCAGCAGGATAGCGGAGTCACCATAATTGCTGTCCTGCTGACTGTTATGAATATAGGTGTCCTTGATCGGGCTGAGTATCGTCTGGGCCGCTGTTGCCGGGCCGAATTCCGACGTGCTGCCGTAGCTGGTGCCGCCAAAAAATTCGGTGGCGGTTGCTGCAATGGTAGCCGGAGCTGAGGCAGTGACCCCGGTGAGCACCTCGTTAAAGAGTTCAAATCCGCTGCCGCCGCTGGTCACACTCACCGCCCCGAGAAAACTCTGCCCTTCGCCCAACCCGGTTCCATCTATACCATTGGGGTTTTCGAAAAATTCAATCCGGTACTGCCCTGCAGGTGCGTCAATATGGAAGGAAAGTTCGAGATCGGAACCGTTCTGGTTGACGTTGCTGATCACCGGAAAGTTCAGTTCATCGTTGGGGCCATTGTCACTGTCGCCCGGATCATTGTCCGTGATGCCATCGTTGCCCAGATCAATGGCCATTTCACGGTTGTCCCAGATCTCATTACCCAGGATGGCATTGTTGAGTCCAGGATTAGCAGCATTATCTATGACCAACACCTTCACGATGGCCGGTGATACGGTTGCCCTCACCCGGGTTTATTCCGCCTATAGTGTTATCAGAAGCTTTATCCCAGACAAGAACGCCGAACGTTCCGCTGGTTATGGTGTCACCGTTTTTATCGATGCCCGATATCATTACCGATGATCCGGTTGCCAGAGGTGTTCTCATCCTGGATTGTAACACCGGCATAACTACTTGCACTGATGATATTTTTATCTGCGGCATCGGTGCCGCCGATGAGATTGTATTCCGCCCCGTTGGTCAGGAGCACCCCGGTTGTGTTGCCGTCCGGGGTCGTGCCGTCAGGAGCCACGCCAATATAGTTGCCGGCGATGATATTGTTATCCGAGCGAATTACGATTGCCTCACCATAGCTGCCGCCGTCGGTGAAACCGGTTATTGACAGCCCGCGGATGGTTGAGCCGTCACTGCCAGAGACCAGACGAAAGCCATCAAAATTGTCACCCGCCACGGCGCTCATCGCGCTGCCGTCGATCTGGATAACCGGTGCATCGATATAATCGGGCTCGGAGGTACCGTCGATGATCAGCGCGTCATCAATATCCTCCAGTTCACCCTTGGATGGGTCGAGCGTGATGATATGGGGACCAGCGCCGGGGATGTTGAAATTGATCCGGTCAAGGCCGTTCGTATTGTTGGCGGCGATGATCGCCTCACGCAGTGAAATGAAACCGTCGGAGCCCGGGTCCAGTATCAGATCTTCAATGGAATCATGATCGCCGTCATCGACATCAACGGTGGTGTTCACCGTAATGATGCTGGCATCAAAATCGATGACGACGTTGTCGAGAATAAACTCAGAGCTGGTACCAAATGATGCTGATGACTCAAACTTGATCCTGGTATCATTGTCGATGTAACTGCTGATGTCATAATTGACCGTCTGCAGGACTCCATACGAGTCCGGACCGGAGAAAGTGGCAACCAGATTCCAGCTGCTGCCGCCATCGGTTGAAACCTCGACAGTAACAAATTCACCGCCTCCGGCTTCCAGCATATAATCAAAACTCAGCGTGGCAGTCGTCGCGCCGGAAAGATTCACCTCACGCCAGACACCGTCGGTGGTTTTCCAGATACTCAGTGCCGGTTGAGAGCCCCATCTTGGATGGGAATAGATCGATACGTTACCGGCATCTGCTCCGTCTGTCTCAACCAGCTCCTGCCAGTCAGAAGACCAGTTGATTGAGCCGGTACTTCCGGAGTAGGTTACCGTGTTGAAATCATCCTCGATGGTCGCCACCAGCAATTGCTCCCAATTTGCCCGGGTATCGGCGTTTAATGGAGAAGAGGTTTCCATCGTTCCGGCAGCATACTCAAGTTCCCAGTCCCCTCCGAGCAGTTCGTGACCGGTTGGATCATCTGAAGCGCTGACGTCCGCACCGGTCAGCTCGGAAAGAGAGTCAATAAAGTCCTCGCCGGTATCGCCTGCCGCGATAGAGCAGCCATAGAGCAGGATATCGCCATCCGCGGACAAGGATTCACCCCAGGCCGCAAGGGAGTCACTTTTTTCCTGCAGGTCATCACTGTCCAGCCAGTTGCTGCCAAGCGCCAGCTGGCCGTCCCTGCCATGGGTTACGATATGGATGGCGTCAAGCCTATCCTGGGCTGAAAGAATCTCACTGACCTGCTCGATACCGTCCCGCCCGGTATCAAGGATGATGACCTCCAGAATACCTGATGCTCCGTCGGGAAAATCAATGGAAGCGACCAACTCATCAATATCCCTGACATTGTCATTGACCAGGACCAGCTCCCTGCGAAACGAGCCGGCAGCTTCAGGATCAGCGGAGGCGGAGTCCGTTTCTCCGGTTGCGTTTGAGTCTTGGGTATCGGTATTGAGTTCACCTGCCGCCGCACCTTCAGTGAAAATTTCGGAAAATCCAGTATCAATTTGGGTTGATGACGTTTCCGGAGCAGAGGGGATTGTTCTATTTCCGGACCCATCGTTATCAGTGATCTCGAAGGTATCTGCAGGTGAGCGGTCGGCAGCAGCTGTTGCTGAGGATGTATCGGCGGCACCGCTATCGTTGTCTGCTGCAGGCACATCCTGCTGCTCGGTGATTTCGGCAACAATAATCAACGGTTCTTCGGCAAGCTGCTCCTGTACCGCCTCAGCTGCGAGCGGTTCAGCCACATCTGCTGAGAAAAGCAGCCGCGGTTCGAGTTCCTCGAACAGCAGCGCCCGGATATTGTCCTTGCGGCCGGCCATATTCAGATTACTGGAACCGTCTAATTTTGAGGGAGATTGGCGGCAATTTTATCCTCATCCGCCGTGCTCGCCTTGGCAGGTGCTGCCATGTCCTGCAGATCGACGAACTGGACCTGGCACTTGAGCCCGCCCGGGAGCTGGTAGTCGGGATTGGGGAGTTCAAGCCGAACCCCGAAGGTGCCGCTGGCCGGGTCAATCACCCGGTCGACAATCGAAACCGTGGCACTGTAGGTCATGTCCTCCCGGGTCTCCGGAACAATTGTCGCCTTCATGCCCGCCTTGATCGACCGGAGCATGCTGGCCGGAAGAACGACTTCTACCTTCAAGGGGTCCATCTGGGCCAGTTTGAGCAGTGGTTTGTTGTCGACAAATTCTCCGGGTGAAACGAATCGCTCAACCACGATCCCTGCTATGGGGCTTTTTATGGTGCGCTGTTCGAGCATTGCCCGGGCCCGTTCCAGGTCGAGTTTGGCCAGCGCCCGGTTTTCTTTGGCCTTCTGCAGCCTGGCAACGGCAAGGGACACCTCGGTCGCGGCTTCATCCCGTTTCTCGGCCGAGATTGCCTCAGCCTGAAAAAGCTCCTCGATCCTGCTGTGCATCCGTTTTGCAAAGGCCAGACGCTCTTCCTGGAGTTTTATTTCACCGTCAACAGCCGCCAGCACCTTGGCCCGTTTGACCACGGTGTTTTCAACGGAGGATTCAAGCTGCACCAGCGGTTCTCCTTTTTTCACCAGTGCGCTTCTCTGCACATTGACCAGTTCGACAACGCCTTCCACCGGCGTACCGACATTGACCATCTCAAAAGGCTCGATCAAACCTTCAAATCCCGCCAAGCCTGTTTCTTCGGCGATGCCAGCTCCAGTCCACAGGACGAGCGCACACATTATGCCGGCTGTTCTGATTGCCAGTTGTTTCATTTTTTCCCCTCTGTCTTGAATGTGATGTAGCGTTTGTTCACTTCTTCTCGTCGATCCCGAGCGTCACCAGTGAAATGTTCCTGATGGTAACGCCCGATAGTACTTGCAATTAATATTCCATCAAGACACCAAATTAAGCCATATGATATCAATCACTTAAAAAGTACATTCCGTGCTCTGATTACAACAATTGTAATCCCAATTCCGTATTTGTAACCCGACACACCGAATCGAAGTTAGCGGGTTGCATTCACCAACAAATCAAGCGAGTATGAAAAACTCCCGGGGAAGTGCGATGCGAACGTGTCGTTCTGCCTCTGCGCCAGCCGTTTCAATCATTCCAGTTTACCGCTGAAGGCAAGCATCCTGCCCAATTGCTCGTCCATCTGCAGCAGGTCCCGGCGCATCCTCAGGTAGCGGCGCTCACGGCCCTTCTGGGCAAGGCGCATGGCTGCCAGAGCAATCATCTGGGAGCTTCTGCCCTCTGTTCTCAGCGCCAGTTTCAGGACTGTCCGCAGCGGGCTGTTCATGGTGTGAAAGAGGATCTCATCCTCGAGGCAGAGCAGCGACTCATAACTGCCGGGATCGCCCTGGCGGCCGCAGCGCCCGAAAAGCTGGCGGTCGATGCGCCCTGCTTCGTTGCGTTCGGTGCAGATGACATGCAGTCCCCCGCGCTCTGCAACACCTGCAGCCAGGGGAATATCGGTTCCCCGGCCGGCCATGTTGGTGGCCACCGTGATACTGCCTTGTGCTCCTGCCCCGGCAATGATCTCCGCTTCCCTGGCATCCTGTCGGGCATTGAGCACCTGATGCTCGATGCCTTCTTCAGCGAGCAGCGAACTGAGGAGTTCGGAATCCTCTACCGACCTGGTCCCGACGAGCACCGGACGCTGCTCAGCACGTCGCTCCCTGATGCGCTCAACAACAGCGCGCCATTTTGACGCTTTGTCCGGATAAACGCGGTGACCGTCTGCCCGGCGCCTGACAGGCTTGTGGGTGGGGACCTGTTTCACCGGCAGCTTGTAGATTGACCAGAGCTCGCGGCGCACCTCCCGGGCGGTGCCGGTCATGCCGGCAAGGCGCAGGTAACGGCGGAAAAACCGCTGATACGTCATCCTCGCCAGCTGTTCCTGCTGGCCGCTCAACTCACAGTTCTCCTTGATTTCGATCATCTGATGCAGGCCGCGTTCCCAGGAACGATCTGCCATAACCCTGCCGGTATTTTCATCGATGATTTTTACCGCCCCTTCATGGACCAGATAATGACGGTCCCTGGTATAGAGATAACGGGCGCAGAGGGCCTGGCGGACCAGCTCCTCGCGCTGCCGGGCCGATTTCCAGACCGATCCCAGAGGGGGTGCAGTCTCTGCAAGGCGGGCGCTTCCCTGCTCATTGATTTTTACCTGCCGCTCGTTGTGATCGACGCTGAAGTGCGTTTGATCCGCAAGTCCTGCCGCCAGTTCCATGGCCTGACCAAAAATCAGCGCTTCCTCGGCTTTGTTCTTTTTGCGTGAAATAATCAGCGGTGTGCGAGCTTCGTCCACCAGGACGCTGTCGGCCTCATCAATGATGGCAAAGCAGAGTCCCCTGAGAAACAACCGACTGCTGCGGGCGTTCTGGTCATGCAGCCGCTCGAGCTGGAGCCGCAGCCGCCGCTGGTCACTGCCGAGCAGGATACGGTCACGGAGATAATCAAAGGCCAGCTGTTTGTTGGTGCAGTAGGCGATGTCGCAACCGTAGCCGCCCCGCCTGGCAGGCTCGTCAAGATCGGCGGTGACGGCAGCGACACGCAAACCAAGCGCACGGTACACCGGGCCCATCAGTTCGACATCACGTACCACCAGGTAATCGTTAACGGTAACAACATGGACCGGAATTCCCGCAAGCGCAGCTGTTGCTGCAGTCAGGACGGCAGTGAGCGTCTTGCCCTCGCCGGTCTCCATCTCCACCAGGTGCCCCTGGAGCATATGCCAGCCGCCTATCAGCTGGTTATCGAAGTGGCGCATCATGACCGTCCGCCCCGCCACTTCCCGAATCAGGGCAAATGCCTGACAGGTAAGGTCATCGGTCAATCCCCGCTGATGGAGCTGAGTCCTGAGGGCTCCAGCGGTCTCGGCCAGCCGGGCAGCACTGAGCTTTTCAAGCGGTTTGCCGTATTGGTCAACAGCGTCGACGATCTGCCGGGCTTTTCGTTTCGTCGCGGCGGATCCCTGGACAAACCCTTGAAGCGTATGCCCCATTTTCTGGAGCCAGGAAGGCACATCAACCGGGCGTTCCGGGTAGTAGCCGTCGGCAATACCGGGTCTGAGCAGAAGCGTGGATGGTGACCGGCCTGCTCTAGACATGAAAGCGACGAAGAAAAAGCTGGCGTACAGAACGAAAAAGCTGCAGGGCGACTGGTTCATACCCGTGGTCGAAAAGGGCATAGACCCGCTCTCCAACCCGCACCTCCTCTCTATCCTGGGGAAGCCTGAACTCGAACTGGAAGGTCTTTTTAACGGTCTGCAGCCCCTGGGCGTCTTCGGGATTCACAGGAATGGCTCCCCCGCCTGCCGTACCGAGCACTCGACTTGGCAGACGATCACTGGCGGCGGGGATCTGCCGGTCAATCCGTGCCGTGTGGAGTCGGCCGAGGCTTCCGGCCAGCCGCAGCTCGACGCGCCTCGTGTTCTCCCTCACCAGGCTGATGTCGGACTGGTCGACTACCACCACGACCATCGAGTCAGAGACCCCCATGATGTAGCCGAGTAAGGCTCCCTGGGTCACGAAACGGCCGGTGAGGCCGTCTTCTTCGGGGAGGATGAAAAGACCGCTGCTCGGACTGTTCATCACCAGTTCAGTCATGCGCTCCCGGGCGCGGGAGAGATCCGCCGAGGCCGAGCCCATTTCCCTCTTCAGTATTTCACGTTTTGCCCGTGACTGCAGCGGTTCGCCGTTGTATCTGGACCGGGCTTCCGCAAGGTTCGCCTCGAGCACACTGAGTTCTGCCTCCAGGTAGGGATCCTCGCAGCGTATGAGCGGCTCGCCGGCCTCAACGGTCGCTCCGCTTGGTTTCAGAATTTCGGTGATGAAACAATCGGTTCCGGCCCGGACCCGGGATTGCTCCGGCAGCGAGACGACCCCTTCAGCCCTGGTTTTAAGCGGTGCCGGTACGACAAAGAACAAAACAACTGCCGCTGCCGCCAGGCAGGTGGTGGCAAGAACAAACCGTTTCCTCCGGCGGCGGCCGCCGATGCTGTTGTACAGGCGTGAACTGTTTCTCACTGCCGGCAGGACAATCTGGGTAACGAGCGCCCACAGGGCGATGATAACCCCAATGAAAAAGAACTTGCTGCAGACAAAAAGCGCCAGCGCCCCAAGAACGAACATCCGGTAGAAAAAAGCGGCAACGCCGTAGATGGCCAGCCAGGGACGCTCCCCTTCCGCGGTAACTGGTGAGCGCGCTTCTTCAAGACCAAAAAGGTAGCGCTGCAGCAGATACCCGAGATAGCGGGTTGAACGCTGGGCGAGATTGGGGATTTCGATCCAGTCCGAGAGGATATAATAGCCGTCGAAGCGCAGCAGCGGGTTGCCGTTGAACAGTATGGTCGAGACACCGCCGATCAGCATGACGTTGTAGGCGATTGTGCTGACCCGCCCCGACTCGATGTTGAGCCAGAGAAACAGCGCCAGGGATGCGACCAGCAACTCCATCCCCATACCTGCTGCGGCGACCGCCATGCGCCGTCGCTTTTCGGGAAAAGTCGCCGAACTCGAAGCCTCCACATAGGGGATAGGGGTAAGGGCGAGGAGCATGATTCCCATCTCGTGCACCTCTCCGCCCCAGATCTTTGTCGCAAAGGCATGGGCAAGCTCATGCAGCAGTTTGACCACGGGATAGACCAGCCAGAGAATCAGCAGATTTTCCGGTTTGAGTATCCGGTCCGCCATGTTGCGGGTCAGCTCGGGCCAGTTCAAAACGGCAAGGACAACGGCCGAGCCGACAACTATGAGCCAGAGAAAAAGTCCGACCCGGCCGACAAACGGCTGGACGACATGCATCCACCTGGCGAGAAAATGATCGGGATCGACGAGGGGAAAACGGAGCGCAAATGGATTCGTCAGCCGCTGTTTCCACCTGGCCCGGTGTTTTTCCTGGCGCTGGAAAAGCTCAGCGGTGTCGGGCGGAATGTCGCTCTGCATCACATCGGCAGAATGAAGCTCGCCGAGAAGCTGAATAATCTCATCCTGGGTGGGTGCGTCATCCTCGAGAACCTCGTTTGCCATGTTCCAGATATCGGCAACCGTCCGTTCGCCGTTCATCTGGCTGATCAGGAAATAGGCGATCTTGTTAAACCGGTGCCGGCGGTTGGAAGCGGAGTCCTGCAGCACATACCAGGTCTGGCCACGATAGACATGCCTGAAAAGACGGGTATGCGAACGCAAGAGCGGTCTTATCTGCTCAACCCGGTACCAGTATGTGCTGTAAAGAGACATAAATAATTACCAATTCGATCCGTTAGCGATGTATCATCGAGGCTGCACCTGGTGGTGACATGCCGAGACGCTCGACCCTACGGCAGAAATGACCAGAGCTTGAGGCGGATCCAGTCAATCAGCCGGTGGGTCCAGATCCAGGCCAGCTTTCTGCGCTCAACGCTGACCTTGCCAACACCCTCCATGCCGGGGCGAAGCAGATCTGAGTCTTCTTTTATATCGGCCTCAACCTGAAAAAAGGTTCGCCCCTCTTCGGCAATCGAAACCGGCGTGATTTTATGTACCTCGAATTCAAGCGGTTTTCCCGACACACTGGAAAGAATGAGACGGCCGTGCTGCCCCTCTTTAATTTCTCCGATATCGCGTTCGTCTATCTGCAGGATGATGCGGTACACGTCAAGCGGAGCCACGGTAAACAGGACCTGGCCGCGCTCGACCGGGGAGCCGAGCGCCTGGCTGAGGTCGCCGCTCACCACGAGGCCATCAAAAGGCGCCGTAAACTGGCTGCGCAGCAGCTGCTCCCTGACAAGGCTCATCTGCGCTTCAGTCTGGGCGATGCGCGCCTGGAGGATCGAGACACTTGCGCGGTCATGACGCGCCAGTGCTTCCCGGTACTCTGTCTGCAGCTGACCGAGCTCACTCGACCAGCGCTGATATTCAAGGGTCAGGTCCTTGTTGTCGAGGGTCCCGAGCAGGTCTCCCTTCTTGACGATATCGCCCGGCCGGAAATTTGCTGTTGCGATAAAACCGTCCTGCGGGGAAACGATAACACGCTGGGTCTGGGCTTCCAGGCGGGCATCCCCGGTGATGCGATAATCCTTCTCTGCAAAACAGAGCAGCCCAAAGGCAATGATGGCGCCAACCACTCCCGCCTTGAAAGAGGTGCTGCCCCTGTCGGTGAGCTTCCTGCCAAACGAGCGCACCGCGGCACGGGAGCGTTTCATCAGGCCCCGCTCATCCCGTCTCCGGGCGTCAAGGATCGGCCCGATCATCGACACAATCTGTTGGCAATACTCTATTGAACCCCGGTCAAATGGGCGTTCGACCGGGCGTTCAAACAAAACCGCACCGAGGATCCTGCCATTGGCGGCGAACGGTACGGATAACACGGTCCCGATTCCATGTTCCGCCGCAAGCCTGGCATGGCTGTGGCACGGCAGGACCGAATCTTCAGCCTGGGGATAATTGATGCTGCTGTTCTGGTCAATAGCCTCATGCAGCGCTTCGACGATATCGCGAAACAGGTTGGATTTGTCGTCAAAACCAGCACTGTGAGAGACCGCCTCGATCCTGACGCTGTCGCCATCCAGAAAACCGATGCTGATCCGGTCGGCGGAGATACGATTGGTCAGATCAGTTACCACATCGGTGGCGGCCTCCTGGAATTTCTCGTGTTCAAGACAGGAGGCAACAAGCTCCACGATCGTCACCAGCTGCGTCTTCTCGGTGGATGAGTGTTGTTTGAGAATCGCCTCATACCAGAAGGATGCGGCGCTGATCTGCTGCACGGCAAGCTGCTGTTTTGCGGCAACCCGGTTATACAGTTCCAGCACCACGGCGCCGAAGGGCTGTTGATCGACGTGAATCGGGCAGCCGATGATATCTCGAGGTTCGCCCGTATCTTGTCTTGCCGAAACGTTGCTCAGCAGCAGCGGTTTATTGCCGCTGACGGTATCCTTTGCAGCCGTCGACAGATCCTCATACGTCACCAGTTGTTCAGGCCACCTCGCCGCAAGGCCATACTGGTTTTTTTCAGCGGTTTTCAGGAAGACAACAGCCCTGGTAACCCCGGGAATCAGGTTACAGAGGGTATGCAGCCAGTTTTGTGTGAGTTGATCCATCGACGACGGTCCGGGCCGGGTTACAGCAATGACGCAATAATATTTAAATAATCTTGTAGTTACAGCGTAACGACTGTTTCATGATATGAAAAAAGAGAAGCGCTTGTCAAGGCGGCCAGAATTAAAAATGAAAGAGAGTAAATCGATCAATTATGACATTTTCCAGCTGATGGCGGCCTGATCTGGCCGGTAATCCCGGTAAACGAACCTGGTGGAGGACCGGGATCAGGCATATCTCCCGGAAGACTTGCAGGAGACGCCGTAGCTGCAGGGCACGGTGTCTGCAGAGACGAAGCGGAAACTGCCGGGAGATAGGGCGGTGCTGCCGGAGTACGATGGAGCCTTGTCTGCTGCCTAGCGAGGGGTAAAGGTGAACTTCTGGCCGCCGATGCTTGCCTCGTACATCAACCCCCCCTTGGTGATGGTAAATGTGGCCATTCCTCTGTTGTAGCCGCTGCCGGCAATTGCAGCATTGTTCTTGCCGCCGCTGGCCGTAGCCGAACTGCCGCCGGTATTGGCCGAGACGCCGGCGGCAGTAGTCAGCACGGTTGCCTGGGCCTCGGCCCCAAACTCGAAATTGCCGCCGGTGAACTCGCTCAAGGCACGCTTATCCTGGAAAAACACCACCTGGCTGAAACCTGTTCCGCCGAGCTGAAAACCGACGGTTGCCTGGGCCATTGCGGTATCGCCTATGTATTGCCCCTGTTCGTAGACGCGCCCCTTGCCATAGGCTCCGCCGACAACAAACCCGCCCTTGCCGATCGTTGGAAAGAGCGCGTAGCCATAGGCAGAGTTAAACATCCCGGATAAGCCCGCATCTTCAAACATCTTCTTTGTTTCGCTGTAGTCATCCGCCCATGCCGGAGCAGCACAGAGAGCAAAGGCCAGAAGCAGAATTGTCAAACGCACGGTAATTTTCAGCATAAGCCACCTCCAAAGAAAAAGAACAGAGCTCATCAGGCCCTGCCATCTATTGTTTGTAGATGATCGTCCCCACATGCTCCCCGTTCAGGGCCCTGGTAATGTTGCCGGGAACCAGTCCATTGATAACCTGGACATTCTCGATCACCTCACTGTTCTGAATTATTTCAAGGCAGGGGCGTTCAATCACCAGGTCATCCTGATCTCTATCAAGAAGATCCTGGGCACCGATTTCGGCGATGAATTCACCATCCGGATTCTTTTTGGGATCTTCGCTGTAGAGGCCGTTTTCATCCTTGATAAAGAGTATTGTTCTTGAGCCGATCAGGTCTGCGAGGATCACCAGCCCGACATCCGTGCGATGGATCGGTATCCTGCCCACTTTCGGCTTGATGGCGAAATAATCATAGGGCGGCATGCCGTGCATCACCGGAATGATATTTTCAGAGAAATAGGTGGGAAGCTTGACGATATCGGCATGAGAAATCTTGACCCCTCCCCAGGGTGAGAGGAGGGTGGCGATCATCAGCGCGTTCTGCTCGGAGATCATGCTCCCGAATTTGGCGATTACCCCGGTCGGCATTCCCATCTCGAGCCCTATCGTGTAAATATGCCGACTCCTGGTCCCTCCGCCGGTGGTTATCAGCATCTTGTGATCGCGCCGATTAGCGACAATCTCCTTGAGTATTGCCGGCAGTGCCTTCACCCCGCGGTCACAGATCGACTGCCCGCCGATCTTCATTACCTTGACGTCTGGATAAAGACGTTCCTGCGGGGCGATATCGAGTTTTTCGATGAATTCCTTGCTCACCAGGCTCTCGCCCATCAATGCACTTTTTACGTGGAGCCGTTTTCCGTCTTTTTCCCGAACCAATGCCATGAGCTTCCCTCTCTGAAAATGATAATCGCCTGGAATCCTATTTATTCTGCTTGCGAGCCGGGTCCCGTTCAAGGGCAACAAGTTCAGCGTTCGTCTCCCTGGCCAGCTGGACAAGCTCCTTCTTGCGCAAATGATCGGCATAGACCTTCAAATTCAACTCGCTTACCGCGACAATCCTGAACCGGGGAGTGCGCTGCCCCTCTTTTGATTTCACCCGTTCTCGATAAAAAATTTTTCCAGCCATGTCATATCTCCGCTTTCTCTGATTGATATTACCTTCTAGTCAAACTGCCCTGAAAGTATAAGTATTAATTCAGGCATAACAAGATACGGGTTTCTTTACATATATCGATTGAAATCCGGTTAACATCGGTTAACGCTCGTTACTCTTCGCCATTATCTTCGCTTGGCAGAAAAAATAGACTAGGGTACCCTTCCTGGTCGACATATGGAGATTCGCACAGCAACCCTCAGCAAACGAATGCAATGAAAACGATCTACCTGAGCATTGATGACACGGACAATCAGGACAGCCCGGGATCCGGACAGCTCGCCGACGATCTTGTCCAGGAATTGAAACAGAGCAGACTCATTGTCCACGCAGCGCCGGTAAGCAGGCACCAGCTGCATGTCCACGATGCCATACCCTACACCTCGCATAACAGTTCAATGTGTTTTACCGCCGTAAGCAGGAATAACAGCATCGATGACCTGATACGTTTTTCAACCGGTTTTCTCACCGGACATTGTGCCCGGGGCTCAGACCCCGGACTCTGCGTCGCGGTTGACAATGGCAGGCTCGATCGTGAGTCGCTGGTAACATTCGGGCTGGCCGCAAAAACCACGATCCTCTCACAAAATGACGCCTATACGCTGGCAGAAGAGCTCGGCATTCACCTCTCGGCACTCGGGGGCAGCGGCGACGGCGTCATCGGAGCACTTGCCGGCACGGGACTGAGGATGCAGGGCAGTGACGGCCGCTTCAGGGGCTGGCTGGAGGCAGGCAGTGCCGGCCAGGTCGTCACGGCAGGCTACCTGCGCCTGCTTGACAGCGTTGAGCTGGTCGTTGACGAGGAAGGGTATGTATTACCCGACCACAGCCAGGTAGTGATTGCAGAGAGTAAATGCAAAACAGTGGCACGCGACTACCAGCAGGTCATCCCGGTAAAAAAATGTTCCGATACCGCGGGTGAGCTCTGGCAGACACTGAGCAAAGAAGAAACAAAAGAAATCTGAGCGCAGACGGTCTGAAAGCGACCTTCAGATCGTTTAATTTTCGAGTTCCGAGAAAAAGCGGTTGAACCGTTCGTCTACCTGGACGTTCCACGAGTCATCACCATCCCTGTAGCGGAATTTTTCGGAAATTTCCGCAAGCACCTCCCGGATTTCCCATTTGTGCATGAATGTCCTGCCGTCAAGCTTTGCAGCAAACAGCTCGTCTGGAATAGCCAACCCTTCAGACCTCAAAACGTCCAGACTTCGCGCGGAAACTCCGACCTCGAAAAGTTCTGCAAGCTGCAACAATTCAGAAAAATCATCTTTTCCCAGATGTACCCGGGCGGAAACGGCCCTGGCAAATTCCCTGCTGTTCGGATAGTTTTCCCAGAGGATTTCTTCAAGCCCTTCGTGAGGAATCCCCGTCTCCTTGATTTTATCCATCGCTGCTTTGGAAATACTGTACTCAACCGGTTTGAATGTCTGCTGCTGAAAGACATTCTGCAGGAAAAACAGGGACACGAAACAGACGAGCGCTGCGATTACAGGGGTTGACACCCAGCTGCTGGTAATTCCGGCAACCGTTCTCCATTTTATTCCCCTGCCCCCCTTTAACAAGCCGATGCCGATCACGGCCCCGACAATGGCCTGGGAGCTCGATACCGGCACAAGCGGAATAGTCGGCAGATTGTGGCCTTGAAGCCATGCTTCCAGTGCCTGTGATGAAAAGAGAAAAAGAACCGCTGAGTGCGACCAGACAACAACCGCCGCCGCCACCGGCGTCAGACCAAAGATACCTGAGCCGACGGTCAACATGACCCGCTTGGAGTAGGTGAAAACACCGACGGCGATAGCGACACCGCCAAGGAAAAAGAGCTGCTGCGCGGGAGAGAGGCTCATTCCGAAAATAGAGAGGGTGTCAAAAGGAGCCACCGGCACAAAAACCCCCATGACATTGGCAATATTGTTTGCCCCCAGGGCGTATGATCCAAATATTCCGGCCAACAGCAACGAGTAACGGGTAATCAGGTCGAGTCTGAACATGTGGACCCGGAAATGATTTATCGAAAACGATGTCGCCAGGTAGAAGACAACAGCAATCCCTGCCGCCAGGAGAGGACACAAGACCCAGGTGGAAACGATCTTGGTCAAGGCCCCCATGTCGGTAACGGAGCCGGAGAAAAAATTCCAGCCGATAATGGCCCCGACAATCGCCTGCGAGGTCGAAACCGGAAACCGTGCCATTGTCATCAGGTAAACGCTGAGAGCTGCAGAAAAGGCGACGATAAAGGCTCCGGCCACCGCATTAACCGCCCCAAGCTTGCCAAGGGTGTGGGACGCTCCTGCCCCGCTGATAACCGCTCCGAGAATCACGAAGATACTGCAATAAATCGCGGCGGTGCGGAACCTGATCATCCTGGAGCCAACAGCGGTTCCAAAGACGTTTGAGGCATCATTTGCCCCCAGGGACCAGCCGAGAAAAAAACCGCTTGAGAGAAAGACAGAGAACATGATTAGCCTCTAGAGGCTGCGCTTGATCGTGTAGATGTTGAGCCTGTCTGAGATGTCCTCTGCACGGTCTGCAATTTTATCGAGGTGACGGGCAAAATCCTGCTGCTGCCTCTGGTGGCTGAGGCGTAAATCCTTATTTCTGAAAATCGCTGACTGCAGCTTCGAGGAAATCTTGTCACTTTCCGACTCCCAATAGGACACCTTGTGAAGGTGAGCCGAGACTGTCGAAATATCGGTAAAAAAGGCCCGGCAGGAAAGGACGATTGCCTCGGTCGCCTCAATCACCGAATTGATGAGATTCCGGAAATCTTCATGAAACTCTTCGCACAGATACGGCTGTTCTATTTCAAAACGCCACAGTGCTCCCTTGAAACGATCGAGCAGTGAATCCATGTTTTCCATGAGTTCCATGACATCCCCGCGGGATTCCGGAATAAGCGTCTTCTTATAGAGATATTCATTTACGGATCGTCTCAGCTGATCTCCTGCGTGTTCGCAGTCGGAAATTTCTTTCAATTTTCTTGAAAAATCCTCTTGATTGCCGGCCAGATAATAGTCGCACCCCTGGCGAAAAATCATTCCCGACCTGCTGACACAGTTGAGAAATTCCTCGATTTCTTTTTCAATCCCGATTTTATTCCGCAATATCTTCATGTGGTTTCAGACTTCGTACTGTCTCCTCTGGTTTTCCGATGATGCCGCCATGATTTATAAAGCGGCCAGACAAAAGAAAAAAGAGCGACAAGCAGGACAATGAAGGCCAGTTTATCCCGGTAGAAGGTCCCGTAGCCGTCCATCATCACCGCCCGGCGAAAATTCTCCTCAACCATTTTGCCAAGCACGATCCCGAGGACAATCGGGGCAACCGGAAAGCCGTAGCGTTTAAAAAGCCAGCCGATCATGCCGAATCCGATACAGGCGCCGACATCGAACATTGATCCGTTGACGGCGAAACTGCCGATAATCGCGATCACCAGGATAAGCGGAAACATGACTGCCTCGGGTACAGTGACAACCTTGATGAACAGGCGGTTGCCGTAAAGGCCGATGATCAGCATGACGATGTTGGCAACAATCAGGGCGGAAAAGATGCCATAGACAATCTCGGGATTGTTCTGAAACAGCATGGGGCCCGGCACCAGGTCATGCAGCATGAACGCTCCCAGTAAAACAGCATCCGTGGCGCTTCCCGGAATGCCGAGCGCCAGCAGCGGAACGAGTGCGCCGCCAACAGAGCTCGAATTGGCACTCTCGGCAGCTGCGACTCCCTCGAGAGACCCGTGACCGAATTTTTCAGGCTCGCTGCTGGCCCGTTTTGACATGTCGTAACTGATGAATGCGGCAATCGTTGCGCCGGCACCCGGGAAAATTCCGATAATCGTACCGATGATTGATGAGCGCAGGATGGTATATTTAATCTTCATAAACTCCGCCAGGCTGGGAAGCTTGTTGTCGATCTTATCCAGTACCCGTCCGGCGCCGGTCCATGATTCAAATTTTTCAAAGACAACACTGACGGCAAAGAGACCAATGAGTGCGGGGATGAGCGTAAACCCGTCGTAGAGCAGATCATTGTCGAAGGTAAACCGCGACACCCCGGAGATAGGATCTATGCCGATCGTCTTAATGATGAGCCCAAAGAGAATGGCAATCATTGACTTCAAGACGTTCCCGCGACTCATGGAGGCAACGGTCGCCAGGCCAAACAGGGCCAGGGCGAAATAATCTGCCGGACTGAATTTAAGTGCAATCCTAGCCAGGGGTACCGCAAAAAGAATAAGGATAGCAACACCAATCGCTCCACCGATAGTGGAAGCGACCAGGGCGGTTCCAAGTCCTTTTCCGGCCTTGCCCTGCTGGGTGAGCGGGTAGCCGTCAAAAGCAGTGACCGCAGCTGAAGGCGTTCCTGGAGTATTGATCAGAACCGCCGTGATCGATCCCCCGTAATTTGAAGCGATATAAATGGAGGTCAGCAGGATGAGGGCCAGGGCGGGGCTCATCGTATAACTGAACGGAACAAGCAGGGCAACAGCCGTTGACGGAGAAAGGCCGGGCATGGCTCCTGCCAGGATTCCGATAATTACTCCGACAATTATTATCACGATTGGCTTCCAGCCGAGTATGACTGAAAAACCAATGGTAAAACTCTCTGCAAGATCCATGAGATCACCGTTTGAAAATCATTGCAACAAAACGTCACTGGTACATAAAATTTTCGATAAACCCGAGCGGCAGCTGTATGTAGAGCAGTTTGTAAAAGATGATATAAGAGAACAGGACCCAGCCGCTGCAGACAAGAAAGACGACAAGCGGTTTACGATACGACAGCAGGTACATCAACAGTGCCAGAAACAAGAATGAGCTGATGAAATAGCCGAGAATTTCTATGGAGAAAAAATAACCGATCGTAAGAATGACACCAGTCAACAGAAAACCCAGGCGGCCGCTGCCGGGATCTTTATCGGTTCTCCCCGTAAAACAAAACAGCAGCAGGATGCCGGCAAGCAGCACCGACCAGAATATCCACAATCTCGGAACGACTGCAGGGCCGGCCTCCTCACTGGGGAAACTGAACGTTATCGCCCACAGCAGCAAGGATAAGGCGATCATCGCCGTCGGGACGATCGCCTGGCCGGCATAATCCTTTTTTTTTGAAAACCTCAGGGCGAGGACAGTCCCGCAACCGGCAAGAAACAGGAGGGAAGACCAGAGAACAAGGCCGCTGCCGGCGCTGAAATATTCCATGTTATATCTCCGGGTTATCCCTGCCGCACGGTATACATTATCAATGTACGGCAGGGATCGGGCACGATATCGGTCAGATTATTTTATCGCACCGATCTGTTTCAGGGCTTCAGCAAACTCCTGCTGGTCTGATTTGATTATCTTGAAGAACTCAGCCTCTTTCAGGAACAGAGGTACCGCTCCGCCGCGCTGGATATATTCCTGCCATTCCGGATCAGCATTGACCTTGGTGAAAAGATCGTCGTAAAACGTTTGGGCCTCTGCCGGGATTCCTTTTTTCGTCATGAAGCCACGCCAGAGGATTTCGTTATCAAGACCCTGCAATCCAAGCTCGGAAAATGTCGGTGCATAGGCAAAATCACCCTCGAGTCGTTTTTCACCGGATACAGCGGCAACTTTAAGATCCGGCTGGCCAATGACATCCTGCGGATTGCCGACATAGACGACACCATGGCCGCCCAGAAGAGCAGCCATCGCCTTCCCGCCGCTTTCATACGGTATCCACTTTGCTTCAATGCCTGCTGCCTTCCAGGTTTTCATTGCCATGATATGATCATTTCCCCCGGCGGCAGGACCGACCCAGAGCTGACTTCCGCCCTTTTCCTTGGCGTCGGCGACAATCTGTTCCCAGGTGTTAACCTCCTGGGTACGGCTGGTGATAATTGCTTCAGGATCAGAAACGAACAATGCCATCCAGTTCAGGTCCTCGACCTTGATCTTGTTACCGCCTGAAACGATTTTTCCTATGTTCGAGCGGGTGACCGCGGCAAATTGATAGCCGTCGGCTTTTTCAGCCAGGATGTATTTGATGGCAACCGTGCCGCCGGCACCGCTCTTGTTGACGACAACAAACGTCGCATCGGTGTATTTTGCTGCAATTGCCGTGAATTTGCGGGCAAAGACATCAATCGCCCCACCCGGTTTTGTATAAACGATGAGCTTTATCGGTTTTACCGGAAACTCAGCAAGTGCGGCATTAAACGAACCTGCAACAAACGATAACGCAACCAGAAGCACAACAAGTCCTTTTTTCATGGTATCCTCCTTTGTGATTCCCCGTTCCAGGGGTTGTGTTTTTCGTACACGATTAAAGGAACTGTATCCTGCCTGCACATCAGAACCTGCTCCTACATACCCACTATTTCTTTTGCCGCCATGAGGTAATTGGTATTTTCAAACGCACCAAGCTCCAGTTTTTCTATTACCGCTTTCATGGCGGAATAATCCTCACTTTCGACGCAGGCTGTCTCTATCAGGGCACCGTTAAAAAGGATTTCCCCATACTCGCAGATCACCCCGTTTACTGAAAATCCATAGCGCTCCTTGTCAACGGCTACCGCGACCAGATCAGTACTGTCCGCTACCAGGTCAAGGAATTCATCAAGGGTGCAGGTTGGCTGCTCCACGTGAACGGGAGCTTTAAGGTTTTCAAAAATACGTTTGAGCGCTTCCTGTTTAACAGGAAATTCGAACTTTCCTTTCGGTTGAAAAATCTCGTAGCCCTCCTCCGTTTCACCGACCTTGGTCTTGATATCGAGCAGGCCGTCGCGTATCTTCACGTTCGCCTCGTTGGTATGGCGCGAGAGAATGTAGGTCTCGCTGCTCTGCCGAATCTTGAACAATTTTGCCTGGGCATTCCACATGGAGATACCGACAATATCAATAATTCCCTGGCCAAACACCCTGAATTCGGCCCGGGGGGTTACCTGCTCCGCCTCTTCTTTTGAAGTTGCCTTGTTTGGGTCACCAACACTCATACCATTGCTCCCTTAGCTGGTTCGGTTAATAAACGAGCAATCCCCTACTTCCATCGACAATAGGGGTGCTTGATCAGGTTTGAGTTGAAATACCTGGCATCGCCAGTTACTTCCTCGCCGACCCATTTCGGTCGTTCAAAAAGCTGATCTTCACTCTCGAGTTCTATCTCCGCGACCACGAGGCCATCGTTTTCACCAAAAAACTCATCAATTTCCCAGGTGAATCCACCGTGCTCGACCTTGTAGCGGTTCTTCTCGATAATCGGTTTTTCGCACAGTTCATCAAGCAGAGCATTGGCATCCTCAACGGGAATTTCGTACTCGTACTCTCGTCTTACGGCTCCGACACTGATCCCCTTTATCGTCAGGAATCCTTTGTCATTAATTGTTCTTACACGCACGGTTCGTTCCTTGACGGAACTGAGATACCCCTGACGATAGGCCGTACCAGCTGCCAGCTGTTTCCATTCTGAGCCTTTCAGCAGGAACTTTTTTTCGATTTCTATTCCCATTGTACATCTGCCTCCCGGGTACGGGGTTTATGGTTTGTCATTCCACCTGCATGAGACGTCAATAGGTACTATGATGCAATCCACTCTTATTTGTTGGCACCAATGCGCTCTTCCACCAATTATACCTTGATCAATAAAAAGTATTTATAGTAAATAGGGAGAGCGAGCCGCACAAGGCAGCTTCTACTGACCTCTTAAGTGTTCCCATTCAGGTGGATTAAAGCAAATTATTTGTTGTTTTGGATGCCATAAGAAATTCTAATGAAACTTGATCAGCTACGAACATTTCAACAGGTTGCGCTTACCGGTAGTTTTACCAGAGCAGCCAGAGAACTCTTCCTTACCCAGCCTGCCGTGAGCCAGCAGATCAAAGCCCTGGAGAACAGTTACCGGGTCAGGCTCTTTGACCGGAGTGGCAAAAAAGCTCAGCTCACCAGCGAAGGAGAAGCGCTTTACTCGAAAATCAGTGTCCTGCTCAATGAATTAAAGGATATAGAGCGGCTGTTTGAAGATCTGTCGGAACAGGAAATCGGCAGGATAGACATTGCCTCCACGGCCATATTCAGCACCTATTTTCTGCCGCAGGCGATGGGAAGCTTCATTAAAAAGTATCACGGCGTAGAGCTCGAGCTCCATACCGGCAACTCGCATAACGTCATCAGCAAACTCCTGGAAGGCATTGCCGACTTTGGCTTTGGTGGTGTCGTCAAGCCGGAACCTGACATCCAGTACACGATGATACACCAGGAACCTTTCATTTTTGTTGCCGGAGCCAATCACCCGCTCACCTGCAAGCCCCGGATTGATCTGGAGGATTTGAGATCATTTCCGTTTATCTGGCGCGAGCACGGCACGCTGATTCGCAGAAAAATGGAAGAGATGCTCGGCGGCGGACAGCCTGCGATGTTTTTCAAGAACGTTGTCGAAATCCAGAATGTCGAGACAGTCAAGAGGCTCGTGGAAGAAGGCTACGGGGTAACCATTATCCCGGAAATCGCGGTCAGGCGCGAGATTTCCGAAGGCTGGCTGAAGCAGGTTCACTTCGACGGACTTGATCTCAAAGCATCGTACTACCTGCTGCACCCGAGGAAGCGCCCCCTCTCCAGACATGCCCGCGCCTTTCTCCACCTCCTCCAGGAAACCGTTCACCTTGCCTACGGCTCCGGTTTCCTGGTCTGACAGTTCATCTCGCCAGGGCATCGTGCCCCGGTGAAACGGCGACGTTTTCTTTTCGATACAACTGGTGCCTTTACTTCTTGTCCCTTCGCACCTGGTAGCTCTCATATTGCAGTTCCTTGGCATATTGCTTCTTTTTCTCGGCAACGGCGGCAGGGGCTCCTGCGAAGGTGGTCAGGACGTTTTCGCGCAGCGCCTTGACGTCCTGGCTGAGATTCTGGCTGACTTTATCGGAATCGACACTGCTGTTTATCGCCGCATTTCGATCTTCATACTCTCCGATTACCTCGAGCGCCTCGTCTTTTTTTCCGCCCCTGAGCGCTTCTGCAACACGTTCCTTTAACCTGTTGTAGTCTTCTTTTAGTACCTGTTCAACCCAGACATCCTTGTTGATTCCGGCAACCACCTCCTTCTCGTCCTGGACGCAGGCAATGCTCAGCTCTTCGGCAGCAGCGATGAGCCCACTCGCGCCCTCACGCTGGTAGCTCACCTCGATCGTGCCAAGAGAAAGGGTACGCTCCTGCTCGGTCGGGACCCGGTAGGAAAGGAAAATCTGCCGTCTCTGGCCGGCCAGGATCGTCCCGGGATAGATCACGGCACCCCTGTTTTCCAGCTTGATCGGGAAACCGCCGGCATCGACGAGCTTCAGTCCGTCCCTGAGCGGGATTCGTATTTCCATTCCCCCTGCCGCGACAGTCCGGGCCGTCTCGAATTCCCTTGCAAATACGGAAGCAATATCCTGCGGGCTTTCCAGGTAGTAATAACTCCCCGCACCATGGTCGGCGATGGTTGTCATCACGATTTCATTGAAATCATAGCCAACCCCGACGGTGCTGATTGCCAGGTTGTATTCCGAACCATTTGCGGCCATTGCCCCAAGCTCTGTCGATCCCGTGATCCCGTGATTGGCCAGCCCATCCGAGATCAGGATTACTTTGCGCTGCCGGTCCCGCCCGCCTGCCTGCACCAGGGTGGCGATGCCGTTCTCCAGCCCACTGCTCAGATTGGTGCCGCCACCCGCCCTGATGGATCTTACCAGGGCTTTTAAGCGCTCTCTCGAAGCGTCGTTTACCTGCAGGAGCGGAAAAAGGATTTCAACGTTGTTGGAATAGGTAATAACCGACAGGCGGTCCCTGGGGCTCAAACGCCCGAGCAAATGCAGCACCGCAGCCCTGGCATCATGCAGTTTCTGGCCATTCATCGAGCCGCTGCGATCAAGCACGACAACCAGGTCAACCGGCGGCATGTCTTCTTCCGTCACCGGCTGGACGTTTTCCGCGCTTATGGTCAGCGCAACCGAGACATTGCCTGCCCCTCCCTGCAATACGCTGCTCTGGCTCAGGGCCGCGTTGATGGTAATGGTGTCCGTCCCCTCACTGACGCTGGTCGGTGCCTGGGGAGATGACGCCGGTGACTCGTTCGCCGCTATATAGGCCAAAACAACAGTGGTGCTGCAGATCACTAAAAGCATCGCCAAAAAAACGTTTTTATAGCTGTTCATCGCTCTTCTCCTTTTCATTGGTTTACGGTTTTGCCTCTTCCTGTCTCTGATGATACGCCACCTGGAGACAAAGACAATTCAAACAAATGCAAAAGGTTAGCTGCAACTTTTTACATAAGTTTTACTTTCCATGCAGATGCGGCTGTTGTAAGCTTTTAGGAAGCAGTGGAAATCTCACCAGCAAGAGAGCCCCATACCCCGCACAAAGGAGCCGACTGAATGAAACGCCCTAAGGCACGCATCCTGATCGTCGAGGATGACCCGGCAATACTGCATGGATTAAGCGACGTACTTGTCTACAACGGCTATGAAGTCCAGGCTGCAGAAGACGGGGGTGATGGTTTCGAGGCTATTGTCAACAGCCAGTTTGACCTGGCCCTGCTCGATGTCATGCTGCCGACGCTGGACGGATTTACCCTGTGCAGGCGGATTCGGGAGATCAGGCCGGCCCAGTCAATCATCATGCTCACCGCCAAAGGCTCCGAAGACGATATCGTCGCCGGTTTCAGGGCCGGTGCCGATGATTACATTACCAAACCCTTTTCAATACGGGAATTGATCGTCAGGGTTGAAGCGGTGCTGCGCCGCAGTGGAAAACACCTCGGAGACGAGCGAATCGAGTGCGATACCATTGTTTTTGACGGCAGAAACCTGCGAGCCGAGTGTGACGGCCACTGCGTCGACCTGACCCGCCGGGAAATGGATATCATTGTCTACCTCCATCGGCACCAGGACCGAATTGTCTCGAAAAAAGAGCTGCTCACCGAGGTCTGGCACTATGCCGATGCGACGATCGAAACACGCACGATCGACATCCATATGCTGAAACTCAGGAAGAAGATAACCCTGCTTGACAAGCGTGCGGAATTGATTGAAACCGTTCGCGGCGAAGGCTATCGGCTGACTTATGAAAAGGCTTAAGATCCTGATACTGCTGTTCTTTGTGGCCATTTCAATTCCTTTGGCCTTTGTTCTCTGGCGAACGTATACGGGACTGGAGCAGGAGGAGCGCAGCCAGCTGGCCTTCTTCTCAGAAACCCTGTTTGACCAGATCGAAGCGGAACTCTCCGCCCTGGTCAGGGAAGAAGAAAACAGGGCCGTGGACGAATACCAGTACTTTCTGGCCCACTCCCCCGAATATCAGCGGGCACCTCAACAGGTATCCCCTCTCTCCGCAATGGTTTACCAGGACTATATCCTTGGCTATCTGCAGAACAACCCGGACGGTTCCTTTCAAACCCCGATAATCGAGGATCAACTGCGTATACCCGAAGACCGGAAGGCCCTTTTCCAGCAGTTGACAGAAGCCAACAGGATTTTTAACAGCAAAAAGTACAACCTTCCCGGGGCAGGCTCACTGGATACGGCGACAGCGGCACCAGCACCTGAAGAAGCGCAGATGGACGGCACTGTCGAGTCCAGTTTCGCCGAACGCTACCTCAGCCGTTCGAAACCGGCGGCAGACAAAGCCTACCTGGGGAGCAAACAGCAGCGTGTCGAGGAAATTACTCCGGAACAGGTACTCAACATTGCCCGGGAAAACAAGTCGTTCAGCCAGCCGGACAGTCCGGCTGGAAGCGCTGCCCCGCAATTGCCGGCCTTGAGGCCACCTGTTCCGGGGTCGGGAAAAGACCTCACAGCCAGTCTGGCTGAAGCGACTTCCGCCGATACAGATGAAAAAGAGCGGGAGACCCTGCAGACCAGCTCAGCGGCTGCTTCGCCAACAGTGCCATTCCAGGTTGAACTGGCGCCGTTTCAATCGGTCGCCATCACGGATGATCAGATCTACCTGTTCAGACGGATTGCCATTAACAACCAGATATATCGCCAGGGGTTCATTCTGCTCACCAAACCTTTTTGCAATCATCTCCTGAACGAACATTTCAGCAGCCAGCCGCTGGCGGAATTCACCACGATTAAACTGCAGCGGCGGGACAAGGAACCCAGCACCATCGCCCAGGCAGGCGTGCCCGGCTCCACCGCACGTTTCGTTGCGGAACGGGTGTTTCCCTCACCCTTTGATTTTCTCAGCGTCACCCTGAGCGCCAGTCAGGTTCCACCCTCGCCGGCCCGCCGCTCCCTCCACGTCGCGGTGGTTGTCCTGGGAGTCTTCATGTTTCTCGGCCTGCTGGCCATCTACCAGAGCGCCAGGACGATTGTGGCGATGTCCGAAAGACGCTCACAGTTTGTCTCCTCGGTGACCCACGAGCTCAAGACCCCCCTGACCAACATCCGGATGTATATTGAAATGCTCGAGCAGGGTATTGCCCCGACGCCCGAACGGCAGCAGGAATACCTCGCTGTTGTCAATGCCGAAAGCGCTCGTTTGTCCGGTTTGATCAACAATGTCCTGGAACTCGCCAGGCTTGAAAAAAAGCAACGCCATTTTACCATGCAGCAGGACCGGCTGGCAGACCTCCTGGCGGAAGTGAAAACAATCATGGGCCAGAAACTGAAACAGGAAGGGTTCACGCTGGAAATCCAGACACCCGATATCACCGTTGCCTATGACAGAGAGGTCCTTATCCAGATCCTGATCAATCTCATTGAAAACAGTATCAAATTCGGCAAACATTCGGCCGTGAAGCAGATCAGGATCCTGGTCAGCGTGGACGGCGAGAATGTTCGGATCGCGGTGTCAGACAGCGGTCCCGGTATTCCCCGCCACTCGCTGGCAAAGGTGTTCGACGATTTTTACCGGGTTGATAATGAGCTTACCAGACGAACCGGAGGAACGGGAATCGGCCTGGCGCTGGTCAAGAAATTTATCACGGCGATGGGGGGGCGTGTCGAGGCCGCCAACAATGACGGCCCGGGGTGCACGATAACGCTGTTTCTTCGCCTGTAACAGCAAAACGGAACGCTATCTGACTGATAGTGTTCCGTTTTTCCTTCCGGCAAAAACCTGCCCCGGATAAAAGGGCTTGATGCATCCGTAGCGTCCGTCATTACCCGGCGGTGATTTCAACCACCCGCGGCTTTGCAGCCTCAGATTTGGGCAGGTGCAGGGCAAGCATGCCGTCTTTGAGTTCAGCTCTTACTTTTTCAATATCAATCGTCGGCGGAACTGAAAACCCGCGCTGATATTCGACGTCCCCAAATTCCTCCCACTCTGCAGCGCCTTTCCTGCTCATCGTTCGTGTCCCGGAAAGGGTCAGCGTCCCATTGTCTATGTTCACCATGATATCTTCTTTTCTGACTCCGGGCATTTCTGCATGGAGAAGGATCTCTTCATCGTTCTCGTAGATATCCACCAGTGGTGACGCTTTGGCGATATTTCTCGTTGTTTCAACACTTGATGCATCTTTCTTCATTACATTCTTACCTTCCATGACGACCTCCATCACTGATTTACCGTTTTCAGGAAATGACTTTTAACCTATTGAAATCTGACGAGGTTTGGCAGCCTCCGATTTCGGCATGGTCAGCACGAGCAGACCGTCTTTAAGGCTTGCAGACACTTTTGCAGAATCGACGTCGGCCGGCAGCGTCAGGCTCCTGGTAAAGGTCGAATCGCTCCGTTCCATTCGATGAGTCGAATAGCCTTCGGGTACCTGCACTTTTCTCGCCCCGCTGATTTCCAGATAATTACCCTGGATTTTTACATTGATATCAGCTTTGGCGATGCCGGGTACCTCGGCAACCAGCTCAAACTGATCTCCTTTGTCATAGAGATTGGTCCTGGGGAAATTCCCCGCAGCGGTCCAGTTATAGGTGGAACCAAAAGACCGGTCAAAATCCTCGAAAACATTGCCGAGTCGATCCCTGAGCAATCCCATTGTCCCAAACATCCTGTCGATATCTCCTATTCTCACAAACATGGATTACCTCCGTTCCGGGTTTTGCAGACCGCGAATCCCGCGTTCCAGCAGCGCTCCCGCGGTCCGCTTTCATTGTCGTTTTACCTGCGTCAAAAATAATTACTAAAAAGCTCATGTCAACAATTAACATTAAAATTATTTTTCATATTTTATTACTTATAATTATTTTGTAGCATAAGTAATATTAATGCTCTATTGTATGTCGCAGGAGGAACGCAATGAAAAGAAAAGATACTGATGAGAGTGCTGATATTTTAAAACTAAACGCCCGGCGACTCCGCGGGAAGCAATCGGTCCGGGCAACATTCAGCCTGCCGGAACAGATAATCGGCCTGCTCAAGGTTGCCTCAGCCCACTTGCGAGTACAGCAGAAATCGCTCATCGATCAGCTCGTTGAGGACCGAATGTCACTTGAACAGGTGGCCGCCGCCACAAAGGCGGAGAGGAAAAAAAATGTCAAGCGACGACAGAAAACCTTCGTGCTGAGCCGGAATTCTCTGGAGCTGCTGGACGAGATGGCAAAGCAGCATAACACTTCCCGCGACCACCTGATCGAACTCTCGGTCAGCAGGTTGATGCCGTTTCTCGATGCGGAGCAGGAAAAGCACAAAAACAGACGAATGTTGATACTGGAAGTCGAACGCCACCTCAGCCGAAGCCGGGCATTGCTTGACAAAGCAGACAAAATGCTCGGCCCCGACGATACCTTTAAAAGAAAACTTGAAAAAATTGTCAGCTTCACCGAGCGGACCGCTGAAGAGATGAAAAAATCGATCAAAGAAAAAGAGACCCTGATCTACTAAACAAAACCACCGATGCCAGAAACCGTGTATATATTATCTGACAAGAGCCATTTCCAGCCTGGGTAGATACCGTCATGGAATATATTGATTATTACAAGATACTTGGTGTTTCCAAGGATGCCTCGAAAGACGAAATTCAGCGGGCCTACCGGAAACTCGCGCGCAAATTTCATCCTGATGTCAATAAAGACAAGGATGCCGAGGAACAATTCAAAAAGATCAATGAAGCCAATGAGGTCCTGAAAGACCCGGAGAAACGCAAGCTCTATGACACCTATGGCAAAAACTGGGAACAAGGGGGATTTCAACAGCCTCCGGGCTGGAACCAGGATACCGGCAACAGACGCGGCGCCGACGGTTTTTCAGGGGGTTCCTTCAGGTTCAGCAGGGATGGCGGGTTCACCGATGCCGAAGGTTTCAGCGATTTCTTCAACAATCTCTTCGGCGGCGGTTTTGCTGATCGGCAAAGTGGTTTTGGGGGCTTCGACATGCCAGGCAGATCCCATGAGGCGGAAATTACCGTCTCGCTGGCGGACATCTCTCACGGGGCAACAAAAGCGATCTCCCTGCAGTCCTATGAATCGGATCAGAGCGGGCATGTTCGCCCCGTGGCCAAAACGCTGCAGGTTAAAATTCCCAAAGGGGTGACCGACGGTTCGGTCATCCGTCTTGCCGGCCAGGGAGAGAAAGGCTCTGGAGGAGGCGCCACCGGTGACCTGCTGCTCAAAATACACCTGGCGCCGGATTCGCGCTTCCGGGTGGATGGACACGACCTCTACACGGTTGTTGCAGTAACTCCGTGGGAGGCGGCGCTTGGCACAAAAGTGCCGATTCAGACGATCGGGGGCAGCGTAACACTGACCGTCCCCAAGGGCTCGCAAAACGGCAGGAAACTTCGACTGCGCGGCAAAGGCATACCAAAACGCAGTGGAGCGCACGGAGATATCATTGTCGAACTGGAGATCAGGATACCCGAAAAACTGAGCGAAGCCGAGGAGAAACTGCTGGAGGAACTGTCCCAAAAGTCCAGATTCAATCCTCGTGAAAAACGACACCAGAGGGCAGGAAGCCATGGTTAAGCATGAAATACTGATTTACGAACAGAGGTGCGAAAATGCGCTGTTGAGCATACCTGAAATCAGCAGGCTGGCAGGACTGCACCCGGACATGATAAAAAGGCTCTATGTTCTCGGACTCATTGATCCACAGGTAGAACGACCGAAGCTGCTGTTCGATGAATGCGTCTTGTCGAGGATAGCCGTGATCATGCGGCTCAGGGACGACCTTAAAATAAGCGTCTCGAGCTGCGGCCTCGTTCTTGACCTGCTCGAGAGAATCTCGGAACTGGAAAGACGGCTGCACCATTATGAACGGAAGTACAGCAGGTAACGTATTCTTCCGCCGGCGCCGCTCTCAGACAACGGCGCTGCTCTTGACGATGGCTTTGCCCATTTTCTCCAGGTCTGCAAGATATTCTTCAGACCTGTCGAGATAAAACGACAAGGCCTTGGCAAAATTCTTGCCGACCAGCCCATCCACAAAAACCTGGCTGATCTCCCTCTGGCGTTTCAGGACCAGCTGGGAGCGGAAAAAGATAAGCCACTCCTCCTCGGACATCTGCCGGGCAATCATCTGCAGCGCCTTGCGCGCACGCGGCTGATACATCCAGAAATACATGAGGTCAAGCGCATTCACGATGATCAGTTTTTCCTGGTCCCTGGCTTCATAATTCAGGGTTTCCATGAACATTTTCGGGGACTCGAGCATCTCGAGGACATCCTCTTCGGGAAATTGCAGGTCGAGCCGGGAAAATACGGTAAACAACTGTGAAATCTTTGTCCGGTAGCCGGCAAGGCGGGCGAGGATGTTGGTCTGCCTGTCGGCAAGCCCTTCAATAACAGCAGCGACGCAGTCAGAGGCGAATTTCGAGATGATCGCCGCCCATTTCTGCAGGATTCCGGAAGAATCGGGAACACCCGCCGACATGAGCAAGGCACCGATCAAACCATTGAGCAGGATGGCAACAGGAATGGCGATGATGGATCGAAAGAAATTGCCGATCGTGGCCGATTTCGGCAATCCCCGAACAGCGTTATGGGTGGAAATATATATCCCGTTGGCAAGTCCCATGACGGCATAAAGCGCAACCGGGCTGGTCGCCGTGGTTATCCCCATCCCCTTGTCAAGAAGAAGGGTTTTAACGAGATAATCAAGGAGCGGCACCGAGAACCCCGTGTAAAGAAGGGAATCGGCTATCCGGCTCCAGCTGACCAGGGAATTCCAGGGAAGCAATGGGGACCGACGCAGCCCTCCACCGCCAAGGACAGACTGAATGATATTACGAAAACCGGTAATGCCAAACCAGATAAACGCCCCGAAATAAGCGAGCAGCCACCAGTCCTTGGTGAGAGAGAAGGTCAAAAAAGCGGGTATGAAACCGAACAGCACCTTCAAGGTGTTTTTCAGGTTGGTGTTGAGACATTTCCACGGTTGTTCCAGGTGCTCTTTCACTGCGGCTTTCTGTCGCCCATTACTGTTTTCACTCGTTCTTCCCAGCCCCCCGAGGGTGACAATGTTGCCGGCCTTTTTGGCGTGAACCTCAAAGCCGTCAAGGCTCCAGTCTGACCACTGCTGGCGATTGTTGTTAAAAAACGGCACCATACTCAGCAGACGAAGCCGCCAGGAACCCGGGCGTGAGCGATTGGCCCTACTGTGCGTGTTGCGGGTCAGGTAGGCACTCACCGGGATGCGCAGCCTGTCGTGCTCGGCCCCTGATTCCCGCAGAGCTCTTCTCGCCCTGGCGGGCAGGGTGTCGACCACCGCCAGCCCCATGCCGTAATGGTGCTCGGCCTGCCCGGTTGAACCGGAGCCAATGCGGGAGCGCAGTGTCCTTTTTTTGTAGTAGGTATGAAATTTTTCCAGGTTGTAGAGGATATCAACGAGCGTGTGTTTTCTCTCTACCATCTTCCCGAGTTCACCTTCGAGCTTCTGCTTCTTGTCGCTTTCACCATCCAGAGTCCTGATATAACCGCTGAGCTGCAGCAGCTGTTCCTCAAAATCCCAGAGTATGGCACGCACCGCCCGCTTGAGGATAATGACATTATCGTCACTGAGGGCGCGCTGCAGTTCACCGACAAGATTGTAATAGTAGCTCGGACTTTTCAGGTCAACGGTCTCTCCCTGAGTTTCCCCATACTCTCCAAGTATTCCTGACGTGATTCCGTAGTTTGCGTTTTTCAGGTTGTAGGCTTCGATGTGGGTAAACATACCCTTGCCGTCATAGAGCAGCTCCAGCGTGTCCTGGAGTGACAGGTTACTGAGGTTCAGGGTGAATTTAGAACTGGAATGAAGCGACAGGAGCCTGCTCAACAGGGCCTGGGGAGTTAACTTCAGACGTTCTGGCAGCGCTGAGTCCTCCTGCGGCTGGGATGGATCGTGAATATCAGGATTGCGTGCCGGAAGCAGATACCTGTCAATGATCGTCTCAACGTGCATGGCGCGAAACTTTTCCAGCAGCCGCTTCAGTTCCGCAGCTCTTTTGCCGTCAATGTCCGCTGAATCAAGTTCTTCCTGCAGTGCCGGGTATTTCAGTTCTATCTGCTGCATCAAGGAGTTGTGAATAAAGCGTGCCAGGTGCAGCAGAGACGGTTGCCCGGCTCCGACAAAAGATATGAACTCACCATGCCTGCAGGCCTCAAGCGTTACTCCGAGCTCGCTGTTGAGGCTGTGTCGATGCCGGGCGTTGAAGACCTCGAGAACCTCAAAGACATATTTCTGCTGATAGCGGGAAACATCCTGGCCTTCTTTCATCAACTCTTTGACTGCATAGTCCTGCAGGAAGGTCAACAGTGCGCTGTTATCCAGAAACCCGTGAGGCTCCCAGACAAAGCGAATATATTTGTTACGGAAGCGTGCAGACATCTCGATGCCGACCTGGACCCTGACATCCAGGATAGAACTGGCCTCGAGCAACTCCTCAACCACCTCCGGGGTGACGTAATTGTAATAGACGACGGTCAGGTATCTGATCCCTTTAATCCAGGCGTCCATGACAAGGTGGGTCGGCGATTTCCGACCTTTGGTATTGGCATCATGAACGTGGTCGTCAAACGCATACTGATTCCATTCTTCAGGCATCTCCAGGAGATGATATCTGGCAAGCTCCGCTCTCACCTTCCTTGGATTGCCGGTCAGGACCATGCGAAACTCGTGGGCCAGCTTCAGGCAGCGGAGTTCGTTATCCCTGCTGCGCAGCAGCTCCTTCATGATCTGCAGTACGACCCGAGCGGTATTTTTCTGGTAGAAGGTCGATGAGGAAAGAAGCACCTCATCATGAAGCGAGCGCAGGGCTATGATGCGGTCCTTTGCCTTTCCGGATTCAAGGGAGTCAAGCAGCCCGGCAACGGCATAGGCGATCCGCAGCCCGCGCGCGGCCGCCATCTCTTTTATTCCATGGGGATGAAGATATTCGATAAGCAGAGATCGAAACGTTTTCGATTGTTCTCCCCGCATCTGGATGTCGTTGACGATCTCGAGCAGCTGATAGTCATTTTTATCGAAAAAAATAGCGGCCGGTTTTTCTTTCATTCCTCGTTATGCGATACCTGCACCTGTCCCCCTGGTTCTGTTTTTTGGTTCAGAAACTACCGCTCCCGTTTTCGATCAGGAAAGGTGCTCCTTGAAAAACCTTATGGTGCGCTCCCAGGCAAGCTTTGCCTGCGCCTCATTATAGCGCGGAGTGGAATTATTGTGAAATCCGTGGCGGGTACCTTCATAGGTATGCATGACGAAATTCTTGCCATGTTTTTCCAGGGATTCACGGTACCCTTCCTGCGAGGCATTCACCCGCGGGTCATCCTCGGCGTACTGAATCATCAGCGGGGCCTGGATGCTGGCCACTCCTTCAAGCGGCGGCGCAATTCCATAGAAAGGCACACCTGCGCTTAAATCCGCACCCATGCTCACGGCAAGCCTGTTGACGACACCGCCCCCGTAGCAGAAACCGGTGGCGCCAAGCTTTCCACTGGACAGTTCATGATTTTTCAGGAACCGGGCACTGTTGAGCAGGTCCGTGTAGAGTTTTTCAGGGTCCAGGGACTGCTGCATCACCTTACCCTCATCATCGTTGCCGGGATACCCCCCTATCGGCGCCAGGCCGTCCGGGGCCAGGGCCAGGAAGCCTTCAACCGCCGCGCGACGGGCGACATCTTCGATATAGGGATTCAACCCCCTGTTCTCGTGGATAACGAGGACAGCCGGAAAAGGACCGTCTCCAGCCGGCTTCACCAGGTAGCCGCGCATTTTTCCGGACGAACCGCCGACAGATTCATAGTCAACATAACGGGGTGTGATCCGTTCATCGGTAAAGGAGACCATCTGGGCCTCGGCATACCTGGGCAGCAGTGCCTCGGCCATCGCCAGCGCCGAGCCCCCGGCAACCACCAGTGCTGAAGCCCTGCCGAGAAAGTCCCGTCGACTCATCTGGGTATGGCAGTATTCGTCATATAAATCGTATACCTTGGGATCAATCGAGTTGTTTGTCATCGTGTCCTCCTCTGTGGATAGTATTGTTCAACTGCGGGCACCGTCACCAGAGCAGATAACGGCAGGCCAGAGCCTGTCATTTTCCGGATGGAAAACAAATACAGGACAAATAATTATTTTATTTTACTGAAAAATTCAATTCAATTCGCAGGAATCCGAAGCGCTGTCCTGTTCAGAAGGCTGGGGTTCGAGTTCAGACAAAATAACAATTATGCTGTCCTGCACAGTGCCTGCGCTACGGGGTCAGGATCACCTTCATCAGGCCCTTCTCCTGGCTGTAGAGGCGCTGAAACCAGCCTGCGCCCTCGGCAAGCGGTGCGACGCTGCTGATCATCTCGTCAACCTTGATCACCCCGCGGGCAATCAGATCGAGACAGGCAGGGTATTCACCGCATGAAGAACAGCTGCCTTTGACGCTGATCTGCCGGGTAACGACCTCCTGCAGAGGAAACTCCACCGTTGGCGCGAGATTGCCGACAATAGTGAGGGCTCCCCCCTTGCGCAGCGAGGAGATTGCCGTATTGACCGCAGCGGTATTGCCAACCACCTCGACCGCCAGTGTCGCACCGCGGCCATCGGTCAGCCCCCTGACCGCCTCCGGGACATCAACCTGCCCTGCCAGCAGGCCATGGTCGGCGCCCAGTTTCAGGGCCATGTCAAGCTTACCCTGTTCAAGATCGACGGCAATAATCGTGCCGCAGCCTGCGGCCCGCAGCGCCTGCACGACAAAGAGCCCGACCATTCCGGCACCAATCACCACGACGCTGTCATTGAGGGAGATCGGGGTCAGGTTGATGGCATGAAAAGCGATTGACACCGGTTCTACCATCGCCGCCTGCTCAAAGGACAGACCGTCAGGCAACCGGTAGAGAATATGCTCCGGCACCGCCACATACTGGGCGAAGGCACCGTGCTGGCGATACTCCTTGGGAGAGACACCAAGCACCCTGCGGTTGTCGCAGAGGTTGATCAACCCCTTCCGGCAGTAAAAACACGTTCCGCAATAGATGGTGGAATCAAAGGTGACCCGGTCGCCTGCAGAAAAAGACGTCACCTCTCTGCCTGTCTTTACAATGACACCTGAGGCTTCATGTCCCATGATCAGCGGTGTATGCCTCCTGCCGCTGCTCCCGTCCATGCCGTGCACGTCACTGCCGCAGATTCCGCAGGCCTTCACCTCGATCAGCACCTCCGAGTCACCGATCCCGGGAACCGGCATGTCCTTGTAGACAAGCTTGTTATACTCCTCCAGAACCAGCGCTTTCATATTCGTTGTCATCGCCTGCCCTCCAGTACCTGAATGAAATAATCGACCGCCCCGATCTGTCCACCTTTTGAGGCCACCTGCAGGTTGTCAAAAGCCGGGTTATCGGAAAAAGCCAGGCACAGCGGCGCTGCAGGAGCAATCGGCATGAGCAGTTCCAGCGAATGTATGTCGAGCTGCCGCAGAGAATAACTGCAGGTGTCCCCGCCGGCAACACAGACTCTGCCGAGGCCCGTTTGGGTCAACAGTTCACGGAGTATCAACCCCTGCTGCCTGGCGATGATTTTGCCGGTTTCACTGGCGTCAATACCCAGTTCCTTGACCCTGTCTCTTGTTTTTCTGATGATCGGGTCGTCCGGTCCTATTGTCGCCGAGAGCAAGACGCTCTTTGACTTTGCCAGGTGCGCGAGGGCTGCGCTGACCGCACGATTTCTCTCGTCAGCTGCCGCCTGCTCATCGACAAGGAGATCGGTGTTCAACTCGATGCCTTCAAATCCGTGGGAGGTTGCATACCTTATCTGCTCGGCGGTATTCTCCGCGGCGCTGCCGGATATAACGATCAGCTGATCGACCGGGCCGATCGGGGGAAACTCCTTCGGTTTGTCAATGATGCCCTTTTCCCGCCAGTATGAGGCCATGGCATACTCAAAGCCCGAGGAGCCAATGGCGAAGACGCTGCCGCCGGCTGATTTATCGTGCAGCAGCCGGCCGATCTTCAGGAGATGACTGTCATCAAGGGTATCAAAGAGAATGATGTCGTTATCCTCTGCGTATCGATTAAAACGTTCGGACAGTTCGTTGTAAGGCTCGCCAAGATGAAGCAGATCGATAAGCTTTACCGTCTTCTCCGACATCGTGGCAAAATGCAGTCTGAGATCCCCTTCGCTCATCGGGGTGATCGGGTGTTTGCTCATCACGGGATGACGATCCAACCGGTATCTCTCGTCGCCGTACACCGTAAAATGATTACCGAAAACGATATAACGGCCAAGCAGGGGCACCCCCTGGACAATGACCCCATAGTCTGGGTTCATGACGTTAAAGGCAATGTCAGCCGCATGCCCGAGAGAGCCAATCGCCGCCGAGGAATCAAAGGTGGCGCAGACCTTGTAGTGAAGCAGCCGCGGATTGAGGCTGTTGAGCAGCGCCAGTTGCTCCGGCAGTTCATCATCCATCTGTTCGGGCGTCATTGTCCTGCTGACCCCAGAAATGCCGACAGCCTGCAGGTTTGACAGGCTCTTGTTCAGTCTCTCCTGCGTCGGGTGCCCGAGAAAGAGGGCCGTCTTGACGCCGTTTATGGTAAGTGCCTCCATGGCATCGGCGGATCCGGTGAAGTCGTCTCCATAAAAAGCCAGCAATAGTGGATTCATAGTGTGCCTTCTATCTGATGTTTATTTAGATTATTTCCAGGATCTGTTCATTGCCTTGTCGATAGCCGCCCGCTCTGACTCCTTGAGATACTCTCCGGTCTTGCCGACTGCAACGGCCACCTGGCAGCACTGTTCGATCTCTTCAACGATGCCAAGCGCATCGGCCATGTCCTTTCCGGTAACGAGCAGGCCATGCTGGCGCAGCAGCAGTGCATGGTACTTCGGGGCAAGCGCTTCCACCGCCTCGTGAAGGCTGTGCGCCCCGGAGGCATGGTATGTTATCATCGGAACACGCCCTGCACGAACATAAAAAGCAGCAGTATAGGGCGGCACGGCATCTTCCGTCTCCTCGGTTATCAGCGTCGACAGTGCAACGGAAAATGTTGGATGGGCATGAATTGCAGCGCGTGCGTCCTTGCGGGCCCGGTACATCGCCAGGTGCATTCCCATTTCTTTCGAGGGGCGGCTGCCGCCGAGCACCGTACCCTGCAGGTCAACTTTTACCACCTCGCTCTCCTTCAGCTCGCCGAGCTTGGCCCCGGTCTGGCTGATCCAGACGACATCGCCGTCACGGACACTGGTGTTGCCGCCGGTGGCGTGAATCAGTTTTCGTTCGTAGAGGGTTTTACTGTAGGTGATCAATTCTTCTATCATTCTGGCTTCGTTCATTTTTTTCTCTTTTTTTTATGGTTATCATGTTGACCATGACCGCAGCACTGGTCATGACTTTTTTTTCAGCTTCGCCCGCTCGATACTCTCTATCGTGTTCTGAATATGCTCCCGGACCAGCGCTGTGGTTTTCTGCTGGTCGCCCGCTCGTATGGCTTCAAATATCTGTCGGTGATATTTCCTGCCGGTCTGGTTGCCAAGAGCAACAACCACGTCCTCCATCGATTTTCTGAAGAGATTTCCGAGAATCCGGTTCACCTTGATGATCAGCGAGTTGCCCGAAATCCTGCAGAGCATCCGGTGAAATTCAAGGTCCAGCTCGGTAATTGTTTCAATCTCCCCCTCCGGTGTCTGCTCGAGTTCGACAAGGTTGCATTCGAGGTCCTCGAGGTTTTTCTCGGTGAGATTCTCGAAAATGAGTGGGATAATTCCCACTTCGAGGATTTTACGGTACTGCAGGACCTCGAGAATGTTTCGTTTGTCCAGGCCGATGATCGGAACCAGCAGATCCATGTTCATGTCGACGGAAATATCGACCACGAAGGTCCCGTCCCCCTGTCGCGATACCAGGAACCCCTGGGCAATGAGGGATTTAAGCGCCGTCCTGACCGATACCCGGCTGACCCCGGTCATACGGCAGAGCTCCGCTTCGGAAGGTATTTTTTCGCCGGCTTTCCAGTGACCTTCCAGTAAAAGCGCTTTTAACTGCTCATACACCTGGGCGTGAATCTTCTCGCTTTTTATGTTTTTAATCGGGGAAGAGATCAACCGCTATCTCCCTGTGATCCCGGCGCTCGAAAAGACGACAGGCGCCACCATCTTCAAGCCCGTCTCCGACACGATCAATAAGCCGTGACCCCGCCGTCCACCGGCAGGGCAACACCATTGATGAAGCTCCCCTCTTCTGAAGCCAGATAAACGGCCGCTGCAGCAATATCGTGCACGCCTGCCAGCCTGCCGAGCGGTACTTCCCCGAGGCGCTCTTTTTTCCGCATGGGGTCCTTCAGCAACTCCTGCACCAGAGGGGTGTCGGCAGTGCTTGGATTAATCGAGTTGCAGCGCACGTTGAACTTGCCGTAGCGGGAGGCAACCGCTTTTGTCAGGGTGGTCAACGCCCCTTTGGCCGTCGTATAGGCTTCGGGCGTATAGAGATGACCGATAAGCCCGCAGACTGAAGACATGTTGATGACAGACCCTCCACCCATTGCTTTCATGATCGGCAGCACATGTTTGATGCCGAGAAACGGTCCCTTGATATTGACCGCGTACATCCGGTCAAGCTCTTCCCCGCTCATCTCCTCAATCGTTTTACGGATATTGATGCCGGCATTGTTTACCAGGATATCAATTCCGCCCGCCTCGTCCTCAATCTGCCGGCACAGCTGCTTCCAGCCCGTGTCATCACTGACATCGAGATAGACAAAGGTCGCCGCGCAGCCATTTTCCCGCAGCGCTGAAGCAGCAGCCTCGCCCGCTTCCCTGTTCACATCGGCCATCCAGACGGCCGCCCCTTCGGTGCAGAACCGCTGTGCAATAGCCAGGCCGATCCCCTGGGCTGCCCCGGTAATTAAAGCCCGTTTCGTTTTCAGTCTCATATGGTACTATCCCGAATGAATGAAATTGGTGTTGACATCAAACATGAGTTGTAATACGACTTACCTGTCACGCATATATGGATTATGAAACCGCTGCTGTCAAGCACTTTTATTCCTTTTTCCGCACGAATAACAGAGCACTATGTATAAAGAAAACTCAGCATTCTTTTTTGATTTCGACGGTGTTCTCGTTGATTCGACCGAAACAAAAACCAACGCTTACCGGGAAATATTCAAGCCCTACGGCCCCGAGGTCGTCTCAAAGATTGTGGCACACCACCAGCGCCACGGCGGCATCAGCCGTGTTGAGAAAATCAAATACGCCCACACCACTATTATCGGGGATTCATCGTCTGAAGCTGAAATCGCCAGGCATGTCCAGCAATATTCAGACCTGGTTTTTGAAGAGGTGATCAGGACACGGTGGATTCCGGGAGCCGAGGAGTTTGTCAGACAGCATTTTCAGCACGTGCCCATCTTCGTCATTTCAGGCACTCCCGAGACCGAGCTTCGTGAAGTGGTCAAACGGCGGGGCATGGCGCATTATTTCAAGGAAGTATTGGGTGCACCCATTGAAAAAACCGAACATATCCGAGATCTTGTTGATCGATATCAACTGGAGATCGGCAATTGTTTTTTTATCGGTGATGCCCTGACCGATTATTATGCGGCCAAAGAGACCGGCATGCCTTTTATCGGCATCCAGAGCGAGGTTGACTTTCCTGAAGGCACGACCGTCCTGCCTGACTGTACAAACCTCACGGAGACGATGGCTCGATTCCGTACCGCACAATAAGAAATACCATACCCGGGCGGCAGTTCAGTTTTATTGCAGCAGAAAGGGTGCGCAACAGCTGCGGGAGGACAAAGATGAATACCAACGATGATTCGGGGTTTCGAGGGTGAACGACAGCATGGCTTCTATTTCTTCAGCCTCTCTTTCAGGGCAGAAAACTGCAATTGTGATTTTCACAGCACGCTCGAATGTGCTACTATTGATGTGACAGAATGATGCGCTGATATCATGTGCCGATGGTATCAACGCGATGAGCTCCGGTAATCCGGTTCTTTCCACGCTTGATACGGACGATATGAAAATCAATAACGAAAGACGTTCTTCCACGAGGATGATATTCACTCCAAGGGCCTATGGCGAGCTCAAGGAAGGCGGCAGGGAGTTCTGCGGGACGATTCGCGATATCAGCATGCGCAGCCTGTTCATTAAAACGGATAACAGCATCGACGTATCCGGCAGCTGCGATATCCAGATCGTAATTGAAGGCAATCACAGTGAACTCGAGATCAATAACCTCAGCGGGAAAATCGTCCGCACCGACGCTGACGGTGTGGCCGTACAACTTGACAAGCGGCTCGAATGGTTTGCTATCGTACCGCTTTATTTCAGAAAAACTGCACGGTAAGAGGCTGTTCCGGACCCGAGCCCACATGGTGTTGAGAGAAGCGGCATAGCGGGGTACCCGCCCAGTACACTTATTTTGTGCTGACGCTTTGGCGAATGATATCGGCTGCTTCCTCGGCAGTCTCGACAAAAGTGAAAATCTTTAAGTCGTCCGCGGAAATGACCCCTTCAGAGACCAGGAAATCAAAGTCCAGCAGTTTTGTCCAAAAATCCCTGCCGAAAAGCAGCACCGGCAGCGGCAGTATCTTCTTGGTCTGGATGAGGGTGAGCGTCTCAAACAACTCATCCATCGTGCCGAAACCGCCTGGAAAAACAATAAGCGCCTGAGCCCGCATCAGGAGCTGCATTTTCCTGATGGAGAAATAGTGGAACTGGAAGCAGAGTTCCGGGCTGATATAGGCGTTGGGCGCCTGTTCATGCGGCAGGACTATGTTGAAACCGATACTTTTCGCGCCTATGTCATGGGCACCTCGATTGGCTGCTTCCATGATCCCGGGGCCTCCTCCGGTTACGACGACCAGCCGGCTGCCAGAGCTGCCAAGGCAGGTATTGGAAAGGAGGGCGCTGAGTTTTCGTGCCTCATCGTAATAACCGCATTTTTTAAGGATATTTTCGGCTATGACGACCTGTTTTCCGAGGGTTTCATTTTCCGGGTCCGCAGCGGCCTGCTGTCGAGCCTTTGCCAGTTTTGCCCGGGCTTCTTCTTTATCTGGAATTCGACTGCTTCCAAACATTACGATCGTCGCCTCTATGCCATGCTCGATTTGCAGGAGTTCCGGTTTCAGCAGTTCAAGCTGGAGCCGGACCGGGCGAAGCTCTTCCCTGGTAAGAAAATCAATATCGGTATAGGAGAGCTTGTAGCTTGGTGATTCGGTTTGCGGAGTTCTGACTTCTTTTTCAACAACTGCATCCTCTTTCGATGATCGAAACGTGGACAGAGGGTTTCTCGGGGCCATGGTATTTCCTTTGATTCTGGAGGCATATCCTTTTTCAGATCCAACAGCGGAGCTGCAAGGTACCTCAATTGACGGAATTTGTCCAGAACTCAGGGCGGGGCCGGTCAGCCTGAAAACCACAGCCACCAGATATAGCAACCGTAGCCCAGGAGAAAGAACATACCCTCTTTACGATCGAGCGTTTTGTCCGTCCAGGCCAGCGGCAGCAGCAGCAGGGCAAAGACGACCATCACGTTCCAGTCTATAAAGCTCACTCCCGGTGCGGAAAGAGGAGTAACAAGAGAAGAGAGGCCAAGGACTCCGAGCATGTTAAAGATGTTGGAGCCGACGACGTTGCCGATTGCCAGGTCCGGCTGTTTCCTGCTGGCTGCAATGATGGATGTTACAAGCTCCGGAAAACTCGTTCCCATGCCGACAATAGTCAGGCCGATCACCGCCTGGCTTACGCCCATCGCCAGAGCGATATTCGTTGCGGTAGCTACCACCAGCCGGCCGCCCAGGACAAGCAAAAGCACTCCGCCGATAATAAACAGGATATCCGCCAGGAGACGATGGCCCCTTTTCTCCGTTACCTGTTGTTCTGCAGCACCTTTTTTATGAATTCCCGCTTTGTTGCTGAGATAAAACGTTGCTGCAAAGTAAATCAGCAGGGACGTGACCAGGACAATGCCGCTGCCGCTGCCGAGATCTCCCCTGTGGAAGAGGATTGCCGCCAGGACGGAGACCCCTATCATTACCGGGATATCAAATTTTATGGTGGAGAGGGAAATCCTGATTGGTGTAATCAGGGCGGTAATTCCGAGGATCGCGGCAATATTGAAGATGTTGGAACCGACCACGTTGCCGACACTGACATCGCCTTTGTCCTGCAGCGCAGAACCGATACTCACGACCAGCTCCGGTGTGCTCGTGCCGATCGCAACAATGGTCAGGCCAACAAAAAGAGGGGGGATTCCGAGCCGGATAGCCAGGGAGCTGCTCCCCTTCACCAACCCTTGCGCTCCGAAGATAAGAAGCGTAAAACCTGCAGCCATCAGGATCGATTGTATGAACAGTGAAGTCATGGATACAATGTCAAAGGCCGGCACCCCGACAATCTCTCCGCGCATGTCTGCATCCCCAAGGATTCTCCTTTTACCGTTTTCCCAGCAGTTGTCTCAAGATGGTCGGAATCTGCTCTGGAGAATTTGCGATTCTTACACCAGCATGTGACAGCGCCTCTATCTTCTTTTCTGCATTGCCGCCGCTTTCGCTCACGATAGCCCCGGCATGTCCGAACCGTTTACCGGGAGGAAGAGACCTGCCGGAAACAAGGGCGACGACGGGTTTCGTCATAGAAGAAATGAATTCACAGGCCCGCTCCTCGGCGGAACCACCGATCTCACCGACCATCACAACCGCTTCGGTGGCCGGATCGTTTTCAAACAGCGGCAACGTGTCCCTGAACTCTGTGCATATTACCGGATCTCCCCCAACACCAATGGCTGCAGTCTGACCAAATCCGGCTGTACTCAGATTGCCGATGACCTCATAGGAAAGTGTGGCGCTGCGGCCGATTACACCTATACTTCCTTGAAGAAATAGTGACTCCGGCATGATTCCCAGTTTCCCAAGCCCGGGTACAAAGAGGCCGGGGCAGTTGGGACCGATTACCCCGGGCTCCAATTAGTCCAGCCCGGTGACGAATGATAATGGTGTCGCGCACTGGCACGTATTCAGTGACGATAACGATCAGCCTGATACCGGCATCAAGGGCTTCGTTCACGGCGCCCAGCACACCAAGGGGCGGGACGAATATAACAGAGGTGTTAACACCCCTGTGTTCGACGGCTTCCCCTACCGTATCGTAAACCGGCAGCCCCTCAACTTCCTGCCCCCCTTTGCCGGGGGTAACGCCTGCCACAAGCAGTTTGCCCGCCTTTACCATCCAGTGGGTCTGGGCCCTTCCCACCTTGCCGGTAATGCCCTGGACAACAGCTCTCGTTTCCTTGTCAATCAGTACGTTTTTCATTGTTGCCTCAACAGTTCTTCCAGCTTATCAACGGCTTGTTCTGTTTGAAATACCTTGATAACGTGCACGTTAGGAATGGCGGACAGGATATCCCAGGCTTCTTCCTGCTGGTTACCGAGAATCTTGGCAACAATGGTCCGCTTGTCCCCGGTTTCTTCCAGAGCTTTTGCGATGCCGTTTGCCGCCTCTTTCATCCTGTTGATGCCGCCGTAGAGGTTTATCAGGCACCCTTTGACTTCAGAGGGTTCCAGGATCAGTTTCAGTGCCCTGCAGAGCATGTCTTCTGATATGCCTCCGCCGGTATCGAGAAAATTTGCCGGCGGCAGACCCCGTTCGGTGAGCATATCCATGGAGGCCATGCCCAGTCCCGCTCCACTCGTGATAACACCGATCACGCCTTCCAGGGGTACATACGAGACCCCGAATTCTGAGGCTTTCAATTCCCTTTCAGACAATGTTTCCCGCTGCATCTCCTTAAAATCCTTGTGTCTCGCCAGCGCATTTTCATCCACCTCGCATTTGCAGTCGAGCGCTGCGAGGCTCCCATCATAGAGAACGGCAAGAGGATTTACTTCCAGTAATGTTGCGTCGATATCTGCCGATATCCTGTGCAGCATTGACAGGAAAAAGCTCAGTGCATCTGGATTGACTCCAGATAAACCCCACGTATGAGTGTGCATTCGCACACGGTGTACTGGTAGATCAGCACCCGGATCGACTGAAATTATCTTGATCTCGTCAGCGGCAGACTCGACATCGACCCCTCCTTCTTCGCTGAACAGTATATTGGTGTAACCGGAAACGGTGTCAACATGTGCCGCTGCATACAATTCAGTCTCGATATCGACAACCTCTTCGACAAGGACCTTGTGAACCGTATATCCGAGAATCTCTTTTCCCCACAGTGTCTCCAGGAAAAGCTCTACTTCCGGCTGCGTTCTGCAGACCCTGACACCGCCGGCTTTCCCCCTGCCCCCGGTTGGAATGACAGCTTTTACGACAACATTGAAGTCAAGCTGGCGGGCAGCAGCCAGAGCTTCCGCTCTGCTCTCTGCAATTGTTCCCCTGGGTGTGAGAATCCCGTACTGCGCCAGATACTTTTTTGCATAATCCTCGGGTACTATCATGGCCTCAGCCTCTTGTTTTAATAAATGATTCATCATCCATGCGGGGCTCTTTCCACGAGTGCCGGTGCACCTGTTCGTGGATAGCCCGCTGGAGGTCGGCTCCAGTTTATACGTTTGAAAGACCTGATCATATCTGCAGTGTGGTGCGCCGGAAAACTCGACTGGGTTACAGGTGGAAGAAAAACGGGCCGGTGATTTGTGCAGTCCCGGCTTCTTCCATTGCCAGATCGGTTCAGCGCCAGAGACGCTCGTTGACAGGCAGCGGGGTTTTCTTCAGGACCTGACTGAATCCCTTGTCAAAGGCCTGCATATTGACGTCCCCTTTCCCTTTCGGTACACTCTTCAGAATCGCCTTCTCAAAAGCGCTTCGCTCCATAATCCCGGATATTTTGCAGAGGGCCCCCAGCATGACAATATTGGCTGTTATCGGCTGCTGCAGGTCGTGTCGAGCGATGGTGGTCGCCGGTACTTCATAGACGGCTGTAATGGAATCAGGGACAGCTTTCACCATATCAGAATCAATGAGAAGCACCCCCCAGGCTTCAGGGTATGTGCATATCTCTCGATTGAATCCTGTGCCTGGGCCACAAGTATATCTGGAGACTTGACCCTGGGAAAAAGGACAGGATCATCCGATATAATGACCCAAGTTGCAGCATACCCCCCTCGAAGTTCGGATGAATACGCCTGGGTCTGCGTTGCAAACTTGTTGCCAAGGCCTACTGCTGCCGTTCCAAGAATCTCGCCTGCCAGTATTGATCCCTGGCCTCCAACCCCTGCGATCGTCAAATCAATCTGCGCCATCCCCCCCCCCTGTCATGTTGCACTTGAGAACCTGCCACTGTTGGGATAATTCTTCCTTCTCGATATTGACGAACTCACCCACAACATATTTCCCTGCCAGCTCCGCTTCACTCATCTCCCTGGCGTTTTTCAGTTTAACGCTGTTTTTCTTGTAATTTTCCATCATGGCGGCCGCTTTTCCCAACTTGCTTACCCGGCCGAACTGGACGGGACACTGGCTGACCGCCTCGATAAAAGCAAAACCTCTTCCCTGCAGACCGGTCTTGATGGCATGGGTCAATTGGCGGACATGATAGGTGGTCCACCGAGCCACATAGGCAGCACCCGCACTGGCAACCATCGGTGAAATATCGAAGGGATGCTCCATGGTCCCGTAAGGGCTGGTAACGGTCCGCAGCCCTCTCGGGGTCGTTGGAGCGGTCTGGCCGCCGGTCATCCCGTAAATCGAGTTGTTTATCATGACTACGGTAAGGTCGATATTCCTGCGGGCAGCGTGAATAAGGTGATTGCCGCCGATAGCAGACAAATCCCCATCCCCGCTTATGACCATGACGTTCGTATCCGGGCTGGCCAGCTTCACGCCATTTGCGAAGGCAATCGGACGACCGTGGGTGGTATGCAGCGTATCAGCGTTGAACAGGGGGCTGGGTGCCCAGGCGGAACATCCGATACCCGAGACAAAGGCAAAATCATCCATATCCAGTCCCAGCTCATCAATGGCCCTCAGGACTGCCTGGGCGACAATACCGATACCGCACCCCGGGCATGTGGTTGTCCGCTTGACATGACTGCGAGTATATTTTTTTAACGGGTGCGTTACCGGTGTCATCGGGCGATCTCCTTGATTTTCTGTAAAACATACTCGGGATCATGAATCTGACCCAAAAGTTCCGGCCCCAGAAAGCTCACGTCACAATTACGAGCGGCCTCTGCCTTTATATAGGGAAACATCTGGCCGGGTGTTGTTTTCCAGAACGAGCATTGCTGAGACCTTATCGGCGATTTCCCTTATTTCCTTGTCCGGCAGTGGCCAGCAGGTCACCATCCTGACCGTGCCGACCTTGATGCCCTCCTTCCTGGCGAGCATGGCGGCTGCTCTGGCGCACCTGGAGACGGTACCATAGGAGACGATAGCCACATCGGCGTCAGCCATCCCTTCCGAGAGGATTTCCACTATGTCATTTCTGCCCTTCTTGATCTTGTTTATCGGAGACATCACATAGTTGTGCATTACCTGAGGGTCGGAAAGATTTCTCATCCCGTGCTCGTCATGGCATGAGCTGGTTACATGTGCTTTTAATCCTCTGCCGAACACCGGCATCGGAGCAACGTCGACACTGAGAAAATCCTGCCTTTCAAGAACCGTCGCAGCAGGCTTCGAGATTTTTCTGTCACTGAGGGATATCGCTTCCGCGTTTGGAATCTTTACCTGCTCTCGCATATGACCGATAAAGCCGTCGGCCATCAAAAAGACCGGGACTCTGTATTTTTCGGCAAGATTAAAAGCCCCTTACCGTCAGTGAAAACATTTCCTGCGGGCTTTCAGGACAAAGAGCAATGATCTGATAGTCCCCGTGGGGATCCTCTTGCAGCCTGAACCATATCTGCACTCAGGCCGATAGAGGGAACCCCTGTCGACGGGCCGAGTCTTTGAACATTGACGATTTACCAGAGGAGTCTCTGTTGCCGCGGCAAAGCCGATATTCTCGAGCATGAGACTGATACCGGGACCGGAGGTCGCGGTAAGTGCTTTGCAGCCTGCCCAGGAAGCCCCAATAGCCGCACTCACCGCACTTATCTCATCCTCGGTCTGCAGGAATGTTCCACCTACCTGGGGCAGGCGGGCAGACAGCAGGTTGGCAATTTTCACTGGCCGGGGTGATCGGGTATCCGGCAGCGAAGCTGCAACCGGCAGCGATAGCCCCCTCGGTGCAGGCCCAGTTTGCCGATCTGAAAATGATCTCCCGCCATAACCGGAGCCCTAGTCATCACACACCTCTTCCTTTTTACTCTCCTTAATTGCAACAATTGCAAAATCCGGGCAGCACATCATGCAACTCAAGCAGCTGATACAGTTCTCGACATTCCTTAGTTCAGGGAAAACATAACCTGCTGGGTTCGTTTGACCCGAGGGATGGAAAATATCTTCAGGGCATATGAATGAACATATCCCGCAATCTTCCATTCCCTTGCATAACTCGCTGAAGACTGTAATTTCCGCCATTATCAGACTCCTCTGTTCTCAATCCTGCAGCAACTGCTGCAGACGGGTAAGACTTCCACTGAAATGCTCTCTCATGGCCTGTTTTGCACCTTGAGCATCTTTTTTTACGATTGCCTTGTAAATACGCTGATGTTCGTTCAGGATCTGGTTCATGTGGACAATCTGACTTGCTGCATCATGAAGCTTCAAGTCGAAATGTGCGCGCGAGATCACTTTATTGCCCAAAAATTCCAGGAATTCAATGTACTTTCGATTATTCGTCGCTTCGGCAATCGCCAGGTGAAAGGCAAAATCAGCCTCACGGGCCAAACCGCCTCTTGCCAATCTGGTCGGTCATGTCCTGCAATGCTTCGTAAATCTTGGCCTGATGAGCCATTGTGCAGCGTTTGCAGGCCAATTTGACAGCCTCAACCTCAACAGCAACCCGTATTTCGAGGATGTCAAAAACATCGGAGATTTGGGTACTGCTGAAGATAAAGAACTGGCTGGACTGCCGAGACTTTCCTGGCGATAACACAAAAACGCCTGCTCCCTGGCGCGGTTCAACCAGGCCTTCAGCCTTCAATGCCGCGATCGATTCGCGTATCACCGTTCTGCTGACGCCAAATTTTTTGGTAAGGCCCGGTTCCGTGGGCAGCTTCATCCCTGGTTTCAAAGAACCGTTTTCAATTTCAGCTCTGATACCGTTCGTGACCATTTCTGTCAGGCTGAGCTTTTTTCCGGTTCTGTCTGGGTTGGCGACGCGCATCGTCAAGAATCGTGTTTTGTTTGAATGGCATTTTGTATCATTTACAGTCTTGATACGACCGACATCGCTGATAATAATTCATACTATTAATTTTTCAACTAAATTTATCTCTGATGATGTCCCTTCCGGCATTGGCCGCCGTTTTCCCCAAAAGAGGAGCAAACAAGCCTCTGAGATGGAGCGTGCAGAACCTTTTTTATTACGCTGCTATCACCTTATACACTAGCATTTCAGGGAAGGTTTGATGTTCGGCAGATCGGTTATAGGCTTGACCGGCGGTTAAACACAACCTGAACCTGCGAAACAAGCTGATTTATAGGTTATTGAAATTCATATTATTTATTGACATAGATTTCTTCATAAGCTAAATTTTCATATTAACAGTTTTCGACTGTACCGGGCTGCTGAAAGTCTGAATCATGTCACCAACTATCAAAGTGGAGGTTCTAAGATGAAGAGAATTATGTTATTTGCAGGAGTCTTGATCATCTCTCTGGGTGCTTTTGTCATTCCTTCCTTCGCAGCCGATTATCCCGACAAGGATATTCGAATGGTCGTTCCGTGGGGAGCTGGCGGCGGCACTGATGGCATCGTGCGCAAACTGGGCACAATTGCCGAAAAAGAAATCGGCCGTTCAATCTACGTGGAAAACATCGAAGGAGGGATCAGCGCGACTGGAGTTCTCCAGGTAATGAAGTCACAGCCAAATGGGTATACACTCGGGGCATTGACCTATGACAGTGTCGTTACCGTTCCGTGGCAAGGGCTTCTGCCGAGCTATCAACTCGAGAAACTAAAGCTGATTGCCAGGGTCACCAGCGAGCCGGATGCGATAATGGCATCCACCAAATCACCCTACAAGACTGTATCCGACCTCGTCGAAGCAGCAAAAAAAGATCCAGAAAAGGTCAAGGTTGGGATTCAAAATACAGGATCGCGTACTCACCTGGCTATGCTGCAGCTGCAGGACCTGACCGGCGCCAGATTCAAACTGATCAGTTACCCGGGAGGCGCAGCTCCTCAGAAGGAGGCTATCCTTTCAGGCGAGGTAGATGTCGTTGTAACGAGTATGGGTGATTTTGCCTCCCTGATTGAGTCTGGCGATGTCCGTGGGGTAATGGAATTTTCAGATACCAGAAACCCAACCTACCCAGACGTGCCGACCGCGAAAGAGGAGGGAATGGACCTGCAAATCGGCAGCTTTATAGTACTGGCGGCGCCAGCCAACACCCCCGACGATGTTGTCGCTAAAGTTGAAGCTGCATACAAAGCAGCTCTTGAAAGTGACGAGTTCCAGACATGGGTATCAAAAATTGGCGTTACCCCGAACTGGCTGGGAACAGCGGAAGTAACGGCCTGGGCAAATGAGTTTCAGAGCACATTATTCGGCCAGATGAAAGAGCTGGTTGAGCAAGGTATCTTAAAGAAATGATTCCTTTGCTCCGACATTGAAGTTATCCCCGCAGCTTGTTATCAGATTGATATGACCACCTGAACATCTTTGCAGCTCAAGTCGCAACGAATTTATCAATCTGAAGTTTTGGATACACGAGGGGGCGACTGATACTATTCATTCGCTCCCCTCTTATTTTTCGTGTCTCATCAGCGTTATCCGGTGCTATTTCAGAAAACAATTTTTCTCGATACGGAGATCTCGGAAAATGACGTTGAAATCAAAACGCTACAAAAGATGGACGTCTGATATTGCCATTCGCCCTCTTCTTCTTGACGACCATTTATTTAATCACCGCACTTCAAATAACTCCCCAGGTTGATGAAGGTCTGGTCGGGCCCTCTTTTATCCCTGTCCTGGCTTCTATTTTCATGTACGCGGCTCTTGGTTTTGTCGTTCGTGGAATCCTTAATGATCCCCAAAAGCCACAAAATGACAAGCAATCCCTCTGGGTGCTGGCGCAGATGGTCATTGTAACTGCAGCCTACATTCTGCTATTCAAGAAACTCGGTTATCCGCTCTCGACATTTCTGTTTGTGTATGCGTTGCTCTACATATTCTCTCTCGAAGAGAAAAGTTACCTGAAACGTATCTTTTACTCTGCTGGTATTACTGGTATTTTCTACATACTTTACGCAATTTGTTTCAACGTAAGGCTCCCGCTGTTTGAGGGGATTTCCTGATGGAGTTCATTATTGAAATTCTTCAGGGATTCACTGCAATAGCGGATCCAATTGTCTTGGGTTTTATGGTCGGCGGTTTTTTTATTGGTACCTTTTTCGGTGCAGTACCAGGTCTTACGGCTGTTCTCGCGATCGCCCTCCTGTTGCCAATTACCTACAGTCTTGACGTTGTACCGGCTCTCGTTATGTGCGCTGCCATCTTCATGTCCGGTATGTACGCCGGCAGTATCACCGCAACAACGATAAATATCCCGGGTGCGCCGTCTTCGCTCATGACCTCGATAGAAGGCAATGCTTTGATGAAAAAAGGGCACGGGGCAAATGCCCTGGGTCACGCTGCGTTAGGTTCCATGATCGGTGGGGTCATCGGCGCACTTTTGCTGATCTGTTTCACGCCGGTGGCAGCCCGATTGTCTCTGCTGATCCAGACACCGGGAAAGTTCTCGCTCATCCTGTTTGCCCTCGTTGTAATCGTGATTTCAAACCGGGATGAAATTCCCAAAGGAAGCGTAACCACTCTTCTGGGTATCATGATCGCTACCGTCGGTATTGATATCATGCAGCCAATCGCCCGCTTTCATTTTGGCTCCGAGCTCCTCGTTGAAGGCATTGACATGATGCCGTTGATCATCGGAACATTTGCAATCAGTGAAATTCTGGTTCAATTAGGAAAGGATAAAGGCGGCTTAACAGTAGATATAAAAGCAGATGATATACCTGCAATCAAGCGTCGTGACTTTCTGCCGCCCCTGGCAGAAGTTCGGAGGATCGGGGTCTGGACATATATCAAAAGCTCTGTTATCGGGTATTTCATTGGTATTCTGCCTGGTGCAGGTGGATCGGTAGCTGCATTTGTGTCCTATGCCGAGGCAATGCGTAACTCAAAGCACCCGAATGAGTATGGCAAAGGGAGCCGGGAGGGTATTGCTGCTGCTGAAGCTGCTAACAACTCCATGTGTGGAGGGGCTTTTGTTCCCATGCTGATGTTCGGAATTCCTGGTGATCCGACCACGGCTGTTGTGCTCGGGGTCCTGATTATCAATGGTCTCCAGCCTGGACCCCGCTTGCTGGAGAATCAGCTGCACCTGATTGCCCCAATGTTTGCATCGCTGTTTCTCAGTGCCCTAATCCTCATTCCGCTGACGCTGTTTTCACTTGGACCGTATTTCATTAAGATCGTATCCATCCGGAAGGCGATTCTCTATCCTTGTATTGCCGTTGTCGCCCTTGTCGGAAGCTATGTCGCTACCTATTCGATATTCCAGATGATATTGGCTCTGGGCTTTGGTATTATGGCGTACTTCCTGCGCAAACAGCAATACCCGACTGTTCCTCTGCTGCTGGGTTTTATCCTGGGGCCGAAACTGGAACAGTATTTACGCCGGTCACTCTCTCTGAGCGATAACAACCCGTTGACCTTTATTACAAGTCCGGACAGTCTTTTCCTTCATTGTGTTAACTGTAGTATTCTTCTACTTCATGGTAATCCGGAGGCCAACAGGGACAACGAAATGAGCATAGAGTTTACAGGTGACCCTTCAGTATCGATACGTCATACGACCTGATTCTCTAGTAATATACGGGAGCTAAAAAATATGAATACGAAACACGTTGGTTTCCTGCATCCTGGTGAAATGGGCATATTCCTTGCGGAAACGGCGAAAAACTCCGGTAATCGCGTCTATTGGGCTGTCGACAGGCCGGAGCAGGAATACATGCGACCGTGCTGCTGAACACGACCTCGTTGCAGTACCGTCCATAGAGGAGTTATGTGATCGATGTTCTGTGGTTGTCAGCGTGTGCCCTCCCCATGCCGCGACCGAAGTGGCAGAGAACGTCATCGCCTGTTCTTTTAAGGGAATCTATGTCGACGTCAATGCCATTTCACCGCAGCATGCAAAACATATCGGCCAGCGGATGAAAGATGCCGGCGTGGAGTTCGTTGATGGTGGAATCATCGGTGTGCCTACAAGAGAGTCGGGAAAGACTTGGCTCTATGTATCAGGCCATGCTGCAGCTCAGGTTGCTCAATGTTTTACAGAGGGTCCGCTGGGCGTCGAAGAAATTGGCGATGAGATCGGCAAAGCTTCGGCCTTGAAGATGTGCTTTGCGGCTCACACGAAGGGAACGACAGCACTTCTCTGCGCGGTCGTGGCCACGGCCCAGAAAATGGGGGTTCGCAAGGAACTGGAAAAACAATGGTCCCGCAATGGTTCAGATTTTGCAAAAAATACCATTGCAGGTATTATAGGGGTTACGGCAAAAGCCTGGCGCTTTTCAGGGGAAATGGAAGAAATCGCAGCTACATTCGAAGAGGCAGGACTGCCTGGCGGGTTCCATCTCGCTGCCGGCGAAGTTTATCAGCGTATTGCAAAGTTTAAAAACTCCGACCCGGTTCCTTCGCTTGATGATACCCTGGCTGCCCTTATCGGGCCGGAACAGCAATAAGGGCCGATGCAGTGCCGGGAGTTCTAACCGACAGACCGAATGTCCGAAACGAGAAGAAACCCGTTACGGCAATTCTGCCGCATCCAGCGCAGCCGCAGATGCGGTTGCTTCAGGTTCCATCAAACTCTAAAAGGAGGACGGTATGCAGAGGTCAAAAGTTCTTAAACGGATTCTCACTGTAATTTTGTTCGTTTTCTTCAGCCTGACAAGCGGTATTCTCGCTGTCGCCGCAGAGTGGCCGGAACGGCCGATTATGGCGGCAATCGGCTGGTCGGCCGGGGGAACCTCGGATACAACCGTACGCGCCCTGGCTCAGGAAATGAGCGAGTTCCTGGGCACAGAGGTCAAGGCAACCAATATGCCTGGTGCCAATGGCGGCATTTCCTATCAGAACGTCTACCAGTCGGCCAGCGATGGATACAAATGGTTCGGCGGAGCTCAGGTTCAGGCAACCTATCCTATCACCAAGCAGGCCAAAATCGGCTGGGAAGAGTTTTATGCTTTCCCGGCAGGTATGGGGGCCACAACAATTTATGTTCGTTCCGATTCAGGTTATGACGACCTGCCGGCATTGATCGAGGCAATCAAGAAGAGCGATAAAGTGGTCAAATATGGATCTACCAGCCGGGGCGGCAACGGGTCGATTTTCGGCGGTGTTATAGCCGATGCCGCCGGTATTAAAGACAAGGTCCAGGAAGTACCTTACAACGGCGGACGGGAAGCTGGGCGTTACCTGCTTTCCGGCGATGTCGAATATATTTCTGTTTCGCTTGGTGATGTTGCAGACTGGGCCGAGGGAGGAAAAGTCAAACCGCTGGTCAATCTTTATTCCAAAGATTTCGAATGGCGTGGTGTAACCTTTCCAAGCGTCAACAACTATTATCCGGAACTCGAAGTCTATATGTCAATTAATCCCTACTGGGGCATCGCGGTAAAACGTGACACCCCGGCTCCGATTGTCGAGAAGATCGCCCAAGCGTTTGTTCATGCCGTCAAACAGGACCGTTTCAAAGCTGCACTCGAGGCTCGCGGCATTATCGTCGATCCCAGAATGGGTGTTGCAGCTGACAAAGCTGTAGCCATTGTCGGTGCTGGCAGAGGCTGGGCCCAGTTCGATTACGGTATCGTCGAAACAAGCCCGGAAACCTTCAATATTCCCCGTGTGAAGGATTGGAGTTGGCCTCCCAATGATGCAGCCAGCAACGCAAATCCATGGCCGGCAGCAGTCGAGGAACTTTACAAGAGTGAATTAGCACAATAAAACGAAACCTGATCCAGCAAGGGGGAGGCGGCGAAAAAGGTCCCTCCCCATCAACCTGGTGCCTCGGTATTTAATCACAACGGGAGTGATACTGGAACATGGCTGGTAAAGACACCACGGAGAGCAAGGATGTTGGCGATGTAACCGGCGACACCATAGCGGATATCTTAACCGCGGTGGGCTTTTTACTTTTTTCAATCCTGATGTTTATCGGTGCTACCCGGTTTTCATATCAGGAGGAGATGGGCTTCGTCACCTCAGCCGGATTCACCCCCATGCTGCTCGGGGTGCTGGTAGGTGTTCTGTCAATCATACTCATTATTAAAACAATCAGAGCGAACAGACTCGTTTCGCTGAGGATCTCCACCTGGTTTACCGACAACCGCCGCAATGAAACGGTGCGACGTTCATTAGTTATCATCATTATTACAGGCCTTTACATCTTTGCAGTGGGGCATCTGCCTTTTCTGCCCCTGACGTTTGTATTTCTCTGTTCAATCTACTTTTATCTGAAAGTCGGTAGCCTCATCAGAATCATCATATATAGCTTGGCAAATTCACTGCTTATCGCTTACGCGATCCCATGGGTTTACCAGATGCCACTGCCTTGACGCACGGTGGCCCTATCTAAAGAGGACTGTTAGATGGATTGGAACTTGTTATTTCAGGAATGGTCCCTGCTTCCCAAAATGGCTTTTGAGGTGCTTACCAACCCTCAAACCCTGCTTGGTTTGGTTGCCGGCGGATTGCTTGGCATGATCGGAGGCCTTCTGCCGGGGATTTCTGCAGTAATGTCGATGACCCTCATGCTCGGACTGGTCATGAAGCTACCGGTAGATGCCGGTATCGGACTGCTGGTCGGTATTTACACAGGGGCTATTTACGGGGGCAGTATTACGGCAATTCTGCTCAACATGCCGGGAACACCGGCAGCAGCGGCAACAGTGCTCGACGGGCATGAGATGGCACGAAACGGCAAGGCCCGAGAGGCAGTGGGTATCGCCACCTGGTCCAGTTTTTTTGGCGAAATAGGGGGAGAACTCGGCACCTTCATCCTTTTACCTTTCATAGCGGTTATTGCCCTGAAACTCGGGGACTGGGAAATTTTCCTTGTCTCAGTCATCGGCCTTACCCTGGCCGGCGCTCTTGGCGCCCAAAATCCTTTGAAGGGCTGGATAGCTGCCTTTGCCGGGTTCCTGGTTGTAATGATCGGCACGGATCCTATCTGGGGGGTCTTCAGGTATGGGTACACGCCGGATTTGATGAGCGGCATTAAGTTCCTGCCGGTGCTTATCGGTTTATTCGGCATTGCCGAGGTCTTCTGGGTTTTGCGTGACAAAGTGCCTTACCAGCTGCCGGACAGGCCTGGTAGAATGATAGCAAAACTAAGTTATTTCAAAGGTAAGTTGACCCTTATCATCCGCTCAATTCTGATTGGTATCGGTGTCGGAATTGTTCCCGGAGTGGGCGAATCGGTCGCCCCCTGGCTTGCCTACGACTCAGCAAAGCGAAAATCAAAAGAGGGCCATAAGTTTGGTGACGGACATCCGGACGGTATCATTGCTCCGGAGGTAGCAAACCAATGCCACCTCCGGGGGGGCGTTAATCCCCATGCTCGTTCTGGGTATTCCGGGGAGCGGACCGACGGCGGTCATGCTCGCTGCGTTTTTTATGTACGGCATTCGCCCAGGCCCCATGCTTATTGTCGAATTCCCCCGGTTTCATTGCAAAAGTGATTTTTCTGTTCTGGGTTTCGGCCGTGGTTTTTTCGACTGCTCTCCTGGGTCCTTTCCAGTTATTTCATCCGCCTGCTTTCAGTGCGGCGGGAAGTAATTCTTCCTGTTGCCGTCGGACTTGGCGTTATTGGAGCCTGGGGAGTGGCCTTCAACACCTTCGATGTAGCCGTTATGTTTGTTTTCGGCGTACTGGGATATGTCATGAGGCTTCGAGGTTACCCTCTGGCTCCAATGGGTGCTTGGCGTAATGGTGGGTGCCATAGCCGATCAGTCCTTGAGGAGGGCGCTGATTACCTATTCAGGTGATCTGACCGGGATGTTATTGCGTCCCTTCGGGCTCTTTCTTCTTATTGCGCTCATTGTCTTCATGATCAGCCAAATGAGGTTCCTGAAAAAAACACCGCAAAGGATGAAATGAAATCGGCTGGATGAAACCGGGCGAGCAGGAAGGGGCAGGGTCGAGTCAGATCATTGCTGATCTGACTTGCTGCTGTTGTGTTGTGCGCTCGCTAATCATCCGGTAGTTCAATCCATTTTCCGTCCGATGCCTCCGGGTGGGTGGCAGCCCCATCACACCTGCTGAAATGGGTCTATGATATTTCCCGCAGGATCAATCTGCATTTCCTGCCACTCAGTCACCATTTTCACTTTGCCATTCGCGGTGATATCCTCGGCGTACCGGCGGGAAACTGAAATCCTTTGCACATCCATCGTATTGCGGATGTGGACAACACGCGCCTCAGTGGAAGGTGTGTCGCCGATTGTTTCGAAACAGGCTGCCAGGATCTCTTCATCGGTATCGAAGTGAATGGGGACGGCGCCCTTTTCCGGGCTGATCCCGGTAATAGCATTCATCCAGGTTTTCTGCTTATCAATTTTATCAACCAGGCGCGTGGTGGTAAAATCGGCTAAACCGATCCCGATGGCGTTTCCCTCACTTTTCTCGGTTTAAATCGCGCACGAATACGCGTTTTACGCGGGGCCTTGTGGTGAAATCACCGAGCAGATCATAATTTCTGCCGGTAACGTTCGTGTCCATGCCGGTCCCCGATATATCCTTGCCGATCTGGTCGACAATCAATAGGTCGATCTCATCAAATGGCAGCTGCGCCATGCGCTCTTTGGCAATTTTCAGCAGGTCTATTTCACCTTCCAGAAGGTTCTCCGGGTTAAAAGCCCGAACCGTGCAGGTTTCGTGGAAAGCGTTTTCAACCAGGGCCAGGCCAAAAAGAACGGGAGAGCGCTTCATGACCTCAACGCCCACGCTCTCGACGATCTTCTGGAAGGTCAATCGTACTGCCGCCTTGTGATAATAGGAGGCTCCTTTCTGTTTGCCCATCCCGATAGCCATCATCTTCATCAGACCGCTTTCGACGGGACCTTTGAATTTGGTGTGCGCCTTGATACGGTTGACCACGACGATGTGGTCGGCAGCCATGGCATTCCGATCGACGTAAATGGGGTAATCGGCAGCCGCCATTCCCAGATATTCGGGCTCCATATCGCTCTTGATGGGACAGCCGACAAATTCCTCCGTAATACCGAGGTTGGCAAGGACCTTCACCTGCCCCTCGGCAGTAGCGCCGCCGTGGCTGCCCATGGCAGGGAAAACAAATGGCTGCCCGCCGAGCTTTTTCAACTCCTGGACAACCGTTTTGGTGACCACATCGATATTTGCGATCCCACGGCTGCCCGCGGTTACAGCTACCGAATCGCCTTTTTTTTAGCCGGGCGCCCAGACCCAGTTCAGAAAGCTGCCGGGACAACGGCAGCTTCTACATCATCGATCCTTTGAGAATCAAAATGCTGCTCAATGAGCGCCATCTCAGGAAGTTTCATGTTATCACCCTCATCCCTTTGTGACCTGGAACAGATCATCGGTAAATAGTGTACGTGCAGAGCGGCTCGCCCGGGGCTATCGCCCTCAAGGGCCGAGCGCGGTTGGGACCGGATCAGTCCTGTAACTATAAACATGTTGTCGACAATACTGTCAACAATTAAGCTGTAGTTGATCTGCTTCAGCAGGAAATCAATCATCAACACGACAGGCAACCTCCTAAAGACGGGGGGCTGAGACAGCAGGCGAACCCAGCCGATGTGCGCACGGTTGGAAAAGAACGCGATCATTGCCTAATCTGAAAGTATCATTATCTTTATTCATGGGTTCTATTCAGTCCACGATTTACTCAACTCAAACCAGGAGGAACTCTGATGGCACAGAAAAAAATTCTTATGCTGGTTGGCGATTATGTAGAAGATTACGAGGCAATGGTTCCATTTCAGATGCTGCTGATGGTCGGTCATGCAGTTGACACAGTCTGTCCTGGTAAGCAAAGGGGGAGATACGGTTAAAACGGCGATTCATGATTTCGAGGGGGATCAGACTTATTCCGAAAAGGTCGGTCACAATTTCATGATCACAGCCGATTTTGACACCATCACCGCCGCTGACTACGACGCACTCGTTATTCCCGGCGGCCGAGCCCCTGAATACCTGAGGCTCAACGCCAAGGTCCTCGAGCTCGTTCGCGATTTTGATCAAACCGGCAAACCGATTGCCGCAGTATGCCACGGACCGCAGATTCCTTGTCACCGCAGGAGTTCTCAATGGCAGGGAATGCGCAGCCTACCCGGCATGCAGCCCCCGATGTGGAGGGAGCGGGTGGAAAATGGATCGCAAACAATGAGACGTTCTCAAATGCCCACGTTCACAACAATCTCGTTACCGCGCCTGCCTGGCCGGCACATCCTGAATGGATACGCAAATTCCTCGGTGTCCTGGGTACCGAAATAAGGCTGTAGAAACAAACAGCAAGAATTACCCTTAAGTCTGAGGGTCGGAAGGGCAATGGGGGCAGGTCGTGCCCCCATTCTCATCTGGAGTGTTGAGATTAGAGCTCGTCGAGCCTTCTCTGTACCTTTTCCAGCGACTGCTGCATTTCTCTGAGCTGGATTTCCAGGGCGCTCCTTTGGCTGTCCTGCTGCCCGGCAAAAACCGGTTCTGAGCTCACTCCGGTGCCCCGGCCAAATCCTCCGCCGCGCCGGCCCCCGAAACCTCTCCGGCATCCCAGGCCTCTCCTGAAAAAACCACTCTCGCCGTCTGCCGAATCTCGCTTTCCGGCAGCAGCTGAGCCGCAGAGCCCACGGGCACCGCCGGTCATCGGTCCATTCCCCACTGGTCCTGATCTGTCAAATCCTGGCATGTTCTATCCTCCTCTATCGCTGTTTCATTGTGAAGATGGTCAAATCAACGCCCTCTGTTTCCTCTGCCGCGCTGCTTACCACCACCTGATGTACCGTCACAAAAGCGGCCTTTGTTTCGTCCTTGCCCTTGAGCTCGCCCTTCCCGTCCTTCCGGGAAGATGCTTGTCAGGCCTCCTCTTCTCTCGCCCGTCGATTGTTGGGCGCTTTGCCGTTTTCCCTGGCCTCTTGGCATATGATTCACCTCCTTGGGTTTTGTTTCAACCGGATCAAGCTACCTGCGGCCATGACCGCCGCCCCGACGGCGGCGCCCCTGCCCGTGGCCTCTGAACTCATATTCGCCACCTTCAATTTTCAACACCTTGCCGGTAACCAGCGCCTCTGCGACAATCGAACGTCCCGCAGCAAGAAGACGTCCAAAGGTATGCCGGGAAACACCCATCATACCGGCAGCTGTTTCCTGATCCAGATGCTCAAAATCGCTCAACCGTATGGCCTCGAACTCTTCAACTGTCATCTCGACCTCCCCGCTGATAATCTGGCCGCGTGGAGCAAACGCCGTTATGACGGGGTAGGCTGAGACAAATCGTGTCTTTTTGGGCCGCGGCATCAATCCTCCTTTACGCTCATATGAGCATAATATAAATATCACCAAACCGAGTGTCAACGATATTTATGCTCATATGAGCAATTTGTTTCCAAGAGGCCGGCAGACAGGAATACCAGGTTTGATTCAGCGCAGGAAAGGTCCTCGCCCTGCGTGGCGAAGAAGAAGAGCAGCTTAACAAAGTCGTGGAGGCGAGCTATGGGAGGATGAACCGAGGCAGAAAGCAGGCAGCCCTTCTCTTCTCAATCGTGAGCCACGTAGATCAGCTCATCGGTTGCATAGCCGAGCGTTTGGGCTCTTTCCAGGAAGCGGTCAAGGATTTCTTTGTCCGGTTCCGGGGATCGTGACAACAGCCAGAGATACGACCGGCTCGGACCCGTCACAAAAGCGTGCTGATAGCCTGTTTTATCCAGTTCGAAGATGACGTATGAACTGTAGAAAGGACCAAAGAAAGAAACCTTGAGATACCCCTCGTCACGCTCACGGGCAAAATACGCCCTGCCCCTGGCCTCTTTCCAGGACTGATCGGCAACAGAAAACCCTCGATTTTTGACCAGTACGCTGCCGTCTTCCTGAAGCGAATAGTCGGCGGTAATCTTTTCCAGGCCCCGTTCAAAAGAATGATCAAGGCGGGCAATTTCATACCATCTGCCCAGGTATCTGTTGATCTCGAAGTTCTTCACCGGGGTGATATTTTTCGGGTACCCCGTGCAACCCGAAATGATTACCGACAACAGGCCAAGAATAATTGTTTTCATCTCTGCTCTTTCCCCATTGGCTGAAACAGACGTTTCCGATGCCTGACACGCACTGACCAGCACCCGTCAACAGCTGCCACATCCACCCACACCACCGGCATAGCAGCTGTTGACTCATCATTTCGCGATCGCTGCCAATGCGGCGCTGTAATCAGGCTCCTGAGCCAGTTCGGGTACGAGTTCGGTATGGATGATCCTGCCTTGTTCGTCCACCGTGACGATTGCCCGGGCCAGCAGCCCTCTGAGCCCAGTCGTAACCAGGGTTACACCGTAGGCCGCTCCAAATTCAGGGGAACGGAAAGTGGAGAGAGGAACGACGTTGGCAATGTTTTCAACCTCACAAAATCTCGAATGGGCAAAGGGCAGGTCCGGCGAGATGCAGAGGACGACCGTATTGTCTATTGCCCCGGCCTCCTTGTTGAACCTGCGCACCGATGCTGCGCAGGTGGGCGTATCGATGCTTGGGAAAATATTGAGGATGACACGCTTTCCTGCAAACCCGCCCAATCCGCAATCCGAGAGATCGGTCTTGACCAGTGAAAAATCAGGTGCTTTCGTGCCAATTGCGGGTAATACGCCGCTCGTCTCAATTATTTCGCCTCTTCGGGTAATTGTCGCCATTGCTGTCTCCTGTTAGTGTAATTCAGCCACTCCGTCCATAGATGTGGACGCCATCAGGCTGTTGTTGAAGTACGGAATTATTGCAGCCTGCTTCCCTCCGCACCACACTACAATAATCAATAAGACAAGAACTGCCCGTCAAATATACGAAAGGACATCGGCTTTGTTTGACTATCGCCGGTGACTGCTGTAATCATGGAATGATAATCACAACAAAGCCAAATCACGCCTCGTGAGCGGTTCTCTGAAACAATCATTGCCGGGCAGTTGCTGACGCCGGATAAAAAAACATGGGCACCTTCTCATTTCACGCATCCGGCCTGACCAGCTTAGAATTTCTGGCATTGTCTGTAATTATCCTGATTGCCTCCGTTATCCGCGGCTACGCCGGTTTTGGCTTTTCGGCAATTGTTGTCGCCAGCTCCTCGCTTTTTCTGCCAACGCACGAAGTCGTTCCAATGGTGCTGCTTCTCGAGGTCGCAGCCAGCCTGCAGATGGCAAAACAGGTCTGGCGCGATGTGAACTGGAAAATGGTCGTTTCTATCCTCGCCGGATCATTTCTGTTTATTCCGCTCGGCCAGTACCTGCTGATCTGGATTCCGATTGAGCCGATGAGAGCTCTTGCCGCCGTCCTCCTGCTGGTAGCAGTGATCCTTGCTGCTGCGGGCAAGCCCTTTCGAATTGGAAATCACCGGGGGGCCTGGTTCCTGATTGGAACCGTGTCCGGTTTCATGAATGGTCTCCTGGCGATGGGGGGCATGTGGGCAATCATTTTCCTGCTCGGTTCAGGAATCAGGGTGGCGACCATACGTGCCTCGCTCGTCGCCCTTTTTTTTTCCACCGACAGTTACGCCGTGCTGACGGGGGCAGTCCATGGACTGATCAATCGTGACATCCTGGTCCGCTTCATCTGGGCTCTTCCCGCCCTGATTGCAGGGGTATGGGCGGGCTCCCGCACCTTTAAAACGGGAAACCCAGAGCTCTATAGAAAAGTCGTTCTCGCACTCCTTGGGACGCTCGCCCTGCTCCTGCTCCTCAGGGCACTCATTGGCCTGCTGTGAAAATGAAATCAACCACCTTCGGACGTTCGGCCCTGAGCCGAGACATCGACCGTGACGGAGAGCCGATGCACCCCACCCCCCATGACAACTCCCTTGACCGGCGCGACATCTCCATAATCACGGCCCCAGGCAAGGGTAATGTAGCGCTCGCCGGCAAATTGATTGTTGGTGGGATCAAAATCCACCCAGCCGAGATCCGGAATGAAAATTGAAACCCAGGCGTGAGAGGCATCAGCTCCAACCAGTTTTGGTTTTCCGGGTGCAGGAATTGTCTCCAGATAACCACTCACGTAGCGTGCGGCCAGCCCAAGCGATCTCAGGCAACTGATCGCCAGATGGGCAAAATCCTGGCAGACACCCTTGCGATTAGCCAGTATCAGTTCAACGGTGGTATCAACGTCGCTTGCACTTTTGTCATAGAGATATTCTGTAAATATCCTGCGCATTAAATCAGCTGCACCTCTCAAAACCGGCACTCCCGCTGGAAAAGAAGGTCTGGCATACGACGCTGCATTCGGGCTGAGGGTGACCATCGGGCTGGCAAAGACGAATTGACAGGCCTCGAGCTCGGTCGGTCGGCGGTATTCGTGCAGCTGTTTGGCAACCGTTTCCCACGGCGGGCTGCTGTCAGCATCCGCGACAACAGGAATACGTGTTTCAACGACACTGGTTGCCGTCACCATGAGTTCGTTGTGTGGATGCTGAACCATAAAGACGTCGACCGTATTGCCGAAATAGTCGGTGCGGCGATGGTGATACTGGGGATCGGGCACAATCGAAAGAGTGCTCTCAACAACATTCTGTGTGGCTGTTGCACGCGGCCGCAGATATAATTCGTTCTGGGACAGGGAGGCTGGCACGGAATATTTGTAGCCGGTTTTGTGGAGGACGTTGTATCTCATTACGGTTGATCACCGAAGATCATGGCAAAATGCGGCGTTGCCGGAATTCTGGTCAGGTAATGGCCGGTAACCTCCTGCGAGAAATTTTTAAGATAGTCGAGCATCTTCTCGAGAAATGCTTTCAGCATTTCATTCTGCGTCGTATCCTCCCCGCACCCTATAGTGCTCAGGTCCAGCAGTCGGACCTCTGTGAGCATCTTGAGGGCAATTCGTTCTTCCGGGTGCGTATAGCTCAGTTCACCCTGGCGCGGCAGGTTCTCGACATGAGTGGCGATCCGGCTGAATTGAAAGGCGAGCGATTTCGGGTTGTTCTCATCGGCAAGCAACAGGTCAAGGACAGCCGCCAGCTGAAACGAGGAGCGATAACGCTGCCGGTAGGTCATCACGCTGTCGGAGACCTCGAGCAGTGCTTCCAGGGTATCGGGAGCATTGCTGCAGATATGGGGAAGAGCACTGTCGATCAGTTTCGCCTGGTTTATGGCACGCTCCACGCGGCGCCCCATATCCATGAAACGCCAGCCCAGACTCCGGGTCATGCTCTCCATCGCCAGACCGCTGAAGGCACTGAGGGAAAAAAGCGTCTCGTCAAGAAATTCCAGCGGATAATTCGGCGGGCTGTCGGCCAGGTCTTCAAGGTGGTTAATGATGCGTGATGAATCTGTCGACAGCCGATCTCGTAACTTACGGGCCGCTTTCCTGACCTGATCGAGGATTGAGACAACACTGTCAACCCGGTCCCTTCCGTACAGTGCACTGTTCAGGTGAGCGAGCAGTTCCTGGCGATGCAGTATAGCCGGATGGCTGCCCTGCTTGCGGTTGATGATATTCTGTTTTTCGAGAATAGAAAGCAGAAACATGAGCTCGGGTATGTCCTCCGGTCGATCTTCCCCGGAGATCCGGCGAAAAATAGACCTCATCAGGGCGACAAGCCTTTCGGCTCGCTCCAGGTACCTGCCGAGCCAGAGCAGATGATCAGCCACCCTGCTCGGCAGGTCGCTGCGGCGCTTGAACGAACCTGTTGACCGGTACTCCTTCATCAGGCTGAATGCTTCAACCGGCCTGTCTGAGATAACCCAGATATCCTTGCTCTGCTGCTGTTCCGGAGAAGCGCCGACGAGTGTTTCACGATCTGCCGCACTGATGGCCAGCCCCCCGGGCATTACCGAGAATCCATCAGCCGTGGCACAGACAAAGAGCCTCATCATGTTGTAGCTGTTGTAGGCTCCGTCATTTCCCCAGGCGGGAGCCGTTGCCGGTCGTATCGGTGCTGAGAGCATGTAGTGTGCAGGAGAAGCGCTTATCAGGGCCTGAGGATCGTCGGTCCCGTCAATCTCTACCTGGCGGCTGAGCGCGGAATCGAGCCTGAGCAGACTGATGTCGGGACCGGCAGCAGTCCGCTGCTGACGGTCTCCGCACCACCAGGCAGGGTGATTCTGCAGGCGCAGTTCCTCACCAAGCAATCTTTTGCTGAGCGAGGGCAGAAATACCGGAAGCACCGGGGTATCGACAAAGCCGCTGCCGACCGGGTTGACGATCTCGATATTTTTTTCCCGGCAGACCTGGATAAGACCGGCGACCCCGGTCTCGGTTTCACGTCGTAAGGCAAACGGGTCACTTGCCAGGTCTGGCAGGTGGCGGACGATGGCCTCCACCGGTTCAAGGCCGACAAGTTTTTTCAGAAAGACCTTGCCGTTTCGAACCGTCAAATCCTGAGATTCAACCAGAGGATACCCAAGATAACGGGAGAGGAGCGCATGCTCAAAATAGATATGGCTGTCCGGTCCCGGTGAGAGGAGGACAATACCGGGTTCCTCGCTGCCAAGCGAGGCTCGTGCTGAAATTGCACGCTTAAAGAACTGAAAAAACGGAGCCAGCCGGAGAATCTGGGTTTCATGATACAGGGCAGAGAAAATCCGAGACATCACGATCCGGTTTTCGAGGGCATAACCAAGTCCGGCAGGGCTTGACGCGTAATCACGAAAGACCCTGAAAGAGCCGTCCTCCGCCCGGTAGAGATCCGCAGCATAAAAACTTAAAAACCGTCCCCCCCGTGGCTGTAAATCATGGCAGCTGTGGAGAAAGTTCGGGTTTGCATAGACCAGCTCTGCAGGCAGCAGACCCTCTTTCAGCATCTGCTGGGGGCCGTAGGTGTCGGCAACGATTTTTTCGAGCAGGTGAGCCCTCTGGATCAATCCCGATTCGATGATACTCCATTCAGCAGCCGCGATCGGCAGCGGAATGATGTCGAGGTCCCACGAGGTAGAGCGGCGGCCGGGATCATCGAATAGATTGATCGTGGCACCATCTTCATGCCGCCTGCGTCGGGCACGCTCGTTATCTTTGTACAGCACCTCAGGCCCCCTGCCATCAAGTGCTGAGAGCAGCCGTCGCCAGTGGGGGCGGGGCTCGGATGGTGAAGCAAAGGCTTCGCTGTAGGCCGGTCCGGCAAGCCCTGCATCCTCAAACAAAAATCCCGCCAATTCCTGGGTCTGGGTGTTGCTGTCAGATTCAATCATTCAATGGGCACCGTATCATTCACCAAAATAGTTTTCCGGTACATGGCTTGTAACCATTTCAACGACGCAAATCAAGCGTATAGGGGAAAAAACGATTGGCCTGCTGCACCGGCATCTCCCTGGAGTCGCCAGGTGTGTGCCCATGTGGCTGAAACCGTGAATTCCTGCGGCCTTCTGCTTCATACGAGTTAACCGGAAACTGGTCATAGTTGCGGCCGCCCGGATGCCCGACGTGATAGGTGCAGCCGCTGACGGCCCGACCCGTCCAGGTATCAAAGAGATCAATGGTCAGCGGGGCATGGACCCCGATGGTCGGATGAAGGCAGGCGGGAGGCTGCCAGGCCCGATATCTCACTCCTCCGGCGAACACCCCTTCCACCCGTGTCGGCTGCATCGGCACCGCCCGGCCATTGCACGTGACGATGTAGCGCTCCGTGGTCATACCCGAGACCTTGACCTGCAGCCGCTCAAGCGAGGAATCGACGTAGCGGGCCGTTCCCCTGCCGCTCTGTTCCTCTCCGAGAACGTGCCACGGTTCGAGGGCCTGGCGCAGTTCCACCTCCATCCCCTGGTAGTTGAGCCTGCCGTAAATTGGGAACCGGAATTCAAAATGGGGATGGAAAAAATCGATACTGACCGGATAACCTGCCTGGTTCAAGTGCGCCAGGACATCCTCGAAATCATCACGGACGAATTGAGGCAGCATGAATCGGTCATGCAGGCGGGTGCCCCAGCGAACCAGCTCCTGTCGATACGGGGCCTGCCAGAACCAGGATATGAATGTTCGCAGCAGCAGCTGCTGCGCCAGGCTCATGCGGGCATGGGGCGGCATCTCGAAGGCCCGAAACTCGAGGAGCCCCAGGCGTCCCGATGAGCTCTCGGGAGAATAGAGTTTGTCGATACAGAATTCCGCCCGGTGGGTATTGCCGCTGACATCGACCAGCAGGTTGCGATAGAGCCTGTCGACGAGCCATGGCGGGCAGGGATGGTCGGCTCCGGTCTGCCGGTCCTGTTCGGCAAAAGCGACCTCGAGTTCATAGAGGCTGTCATGGCGAGCCTCGTCAATCCTCGGCTGCTGGCTGGTCGGGCCGATGAAAAGACCGGAGAACAGAAATGACAGGGACGGATGGTTGTTCCAGAAGGTGAGAAAGCTGCGCAGCAGGTCAGGTCGCCTCAGGAAAGGGCTGTCTGCAGGCGTCTTTCCGCCGACGACGATGTGATTGCCGCCTCCGGTCCCCGTGTGCCGGCCGTCTACCATGAATTTTTCGGTCCCCAAACGGCATTCACGGGCAATCTCGTAGAGCCTGGTGGTGTGCGCCACCATCTCGGCCCAGCTGTGCAGAGGCTGGATATTTACTTCAATCACCCCGGGATCCGGGGTAACTTTCAGACATTCCAGCCGCGTATCTGATGGAGGCGTGTAACCTTCAATAACGACGGTTATTCCGGTTGCTTCTGCGGTTTTTTCAACTGCGGCAAGAAGTTCAAGGTAGCCCTCGAGCGAGGTTATGGGCGGCATGAACACATACAGGCGGCCCTCGCGCGGCTGAACACAGAGCGCCGTCCGCACAACCCAGGCTGCCGACTGGCCGGCAACCGGCAGCGGATCGGCAAACGGGCCGGGCTGACTGCGTATCCCGTCGCTCGTCACTTCTGCCGGTATCCCGGTGCGTGCCTGCTGGTCTTCATGCAGGTCAGGCAGCGGTCCCGTGTCGGCCATCGGATCAAGAGAAAACTGATCCGGGATGTCTTCCGGGGCGACCCAGGGCAGCGAATCAAGGGGCAGACGCAGGCCAGCCGGGGAATCTCCCGGCAACAGGAACATACGATCCCCCCTGAACGGCCACGGACCGCTCTTCCAGGAGCCATGCTGCAGCGGCAGCACATAACTGACGACGGCACCCAGCCCGCGCCTGAAAGCCTGCACCATGCGGGCTCGCTCCTCGGGATCATTGATCTTGGGGTCGAGCGGATCGACATTTACCGGCAGCTGCTGCTCCTTGTGGAGATAGTGAACAGTATCCTCAAAGCCCTCGCGAATATAGCCGCGGCTCACTTCGAGGATGTCAGCCAGGGTTTCAATGAACTGTTTTGCTTCGTCTATCCCGGAGCCGTAATCCCTGGACACATCAGCGAGCAACCGGCTGTTTTTCCAGAGTGGTTTTCCATCCTGGCGCCAGTAGCAGCCAAGCGCCCAGCGGGGCAGCGATTCTCCCGGGTACCATTTCCCCTGGCCATAGTGCAGCAATCCGCCGGGAGCCCATTCCTGCTTCAAACATTTCAGGAGATTTTCTGCAAGCTCCTGCTTCTCCCGGCCGAGTGCTTCCGTATTCCACTGGGCACCCTCCATGTCATCAATGGAGACAAATGTCGGCTCTCCGCCCATGCTGAGACGGACATCCTGGCGGACCAGTTCCTGGTCGACCCGTTCGCCGAGATCAACGATAGACTGCCAGGTCTCCTCGGAATAAGGCCTGGTGGAGCGGGGAGCCTCAAATATGCGCTTGACCGACATCGTATGATGAAAATCCACTTCACATTCATCGAGCGCACCGGTGATTGGCGCGGCGCTCTGCGGCTCGGGCGAGCAGGCAAGCGGAATATGACCTTCACCGGCAAAAAGACCGGAGGTAGGGTCCATGCCGATCCACCCTGCCCCGGGGATGTAGACCTCGGTCCAGGCATGAAGGTCAGTAAAATCCTCTTCTGCCCCGGACGGGCCATCAAGGGATTTGACATCCTGCTTCAACTGGACCAGGTAACCGGAAACAAAGCGGGCGGCCAGCCCGTAGAGCCTGAGAATATTCACCAGCAGCCAAGCAGAATCCCGGCACGAGCCGCTGCCCAGGCTCAGGGTCTGTTCACAGCTCTGGACGTTTGGCTCCAAACGGATAAGATAGCTGATATCCCGGCTCAGCTTCATGTTGAGATCCACGAGAAAATCTATGGTCCGCCGGGGGCTGCGGTCGACGCCCAGAACATATTCCCGTAATTTCTCACCGACTGCACTCCTGGCCAGATAAGGAGCCAGATCCTCCTTCAGGGATTTCTCGTAGGAAAACGGAAAGGTTTCGGCGTCAGGCTCCAGGAAATAGTCGAAGGGATTGATGATTATCATATCTGCCACCAGATCGACCTCCACCTCGAACAGGGAGGTCTTCTCGGTGAAGACCAGCCGGCCCAGATAGTTACTGAACGGGTCCTGCTGCCAGTTGATAAAATGGTCTGCAGGCTCCACCTTCATGGAATAGCTGAGGATCGGTGTCCGGCAATGAGGCGCCGGCCGCAGTCTGACAATCTGCGGCGCCAGGTTTATGCGCCGATCATACCGGTACGAGGTCTTGTGGTTGAGCGAGATATGAATTCCCAAAATGTCACCGTCCTGATCTGGTCCTTGACCCTGATCGCTTGTGTTGTTGTGGATGCTGCAGCCGGGCCTACTGTTTGCTGCCCGATTCTTCAGCCAGATGAGCTCTGTTGAAAAAGGTCGTGACCATTGCTGCGCTGTGCCGTAGTTGTCGTGGAATCCAAACAGAGAGGAGCTATGTTGAAAAAGGTCACGGCAATGGCCGCTCCCGCCTCATTGAACCTGGCCTGGAGGTTATCGAGGTATTCGTGCAGACCGACCTCGATTACTTCCTCAATGTCCGTGTATTCGATATCTGCCTGGATACGACCGAGCGCTTTTTCCGCCTGGTTCATGGCTGCTCCGGGAGGGGTTCCGCTGATACGGTGCAGACACTCCTTGGCCTTGTTGATGCAGTAGCGGATGGAACGCGGGAACTGGTTGTCGAAAATAAGGAACTCAGCAACCCTTTTCGGAGTGATGTTGTGATGCGCCTTGCGGAACATCTCAAAGGCGCTGGCAGACTTCAATACAGCCATCCACTGGACATGGTCTATGGGGGCATTCACCAGGCTGGCCTGGGGAAGCAGCATGAAATACTTGACGTCAAGAATCCTGGAGGTCTTGTCCGCCCGCTCCATGACCATGCCGGTGCGGGCGAAATTCCAGGCCTCACCATGGCTCATGGTACAATCCATCAGGCCGGTGAACAGGTGGCTGCGCATCTGAATGATCTTGAAGAAACGATGGGGGTCTTCCAGGGCCATGGTCACCATCTGTTCGGTTGCCAGTTCAAGGTAAAAGTTATTCAGGTGTTCCCACATTTCCGAAGAGATGATCTCCCTGATTGATCTGCCGTTCTCCCGTGCCGCAGCAAGGCAGCGCAGGATGGAATTCGGATAATTACGGTCGAAGGTCAGAAAACGGATAACCGCCTCCTGGCTGTAATCCGGGTTGTTCTTTTCAAATAGATCCTGGTCTCCGGTGGTCATTACCAGCGGTTTCCAGTGTTTGCCCTCTTCAGAAGGCATGTCGAGGAGCAGGTTGAGGTTTACGCTGATGAAACGGGCCACATTTTCAGCACGTTCAATATATCGACACATCCAGTAGATTGAGTTTGCTACCCGGCTGAGCATTAAAATCCCTCCAAGAATTGGTTCGTCTAGACTACCCAGGTATCCTTGCTGCCGCCGCCCTGGGATGAGTTGACAACGAGTGATCCTTTCGTCAGAGCCACACGGGTCAGGCCTCCCGGCTGCACATAGATATCTTCTCCATAGAGCACGTATGGCCTGAGGTCCACGTGCCGCCCTTCAATGCGGTCGCCGACGATTGTCGGCACCCTGGAGAGCGCTATCGTCGGCTGAGCCATGTAGTTGCGGGGCTCCGCCTTGATCTTTTCAGCAAACGCGGCCCGTTCCTTGTCCGTTGCGTGGGGGCCGATCAGCATGCCGTATCCACCCGACTCATTGGCGGCCTTGACGACCAGTTCATCAAGATGAGCGAGGACATACTCCCGATCACGGTCGTTCCGGCAGATATAGGTTGGCACATTCGGCAGAATGGGCTCCTCTCCCATGTAATATTTTATGATTTCAGGCACATAGGCATAGATAACCTTGTCATCGGCTATCCCTGTGCCGGGGGCGTTGGCCATGGCTATCCTGCCGGCCTTGTAAACCTCGATGATTCCCCTGACACCGAGCATGGAATCGGGTCGGAAGACCGCCGGATCGATAAAATCGTCGTCTATGCGCCGATAGAGGACATCAACCCTTTTCAGCCCTTTTGTGGTCAGCATATGGACAAAGCCGTCGGCAACCACCAAATCCTGACCCTCGACCAGCTCAACACCCATCTGCTGGGAAAGGAACGAGTGTTCAAAGTAGGCACTGTTGTAGATGCCGGGCGTCAGCACCCCTATGGTGGGGGACTGGACATGGTCAGGCGCCAGAAACTCGAGTAATTGAAGCAGCTTTCCGGGATACTCGTCCACCGCCCGTACCTTGGAGGCCTGGAAAACCTGGGGGAATGTCCGCTTGAGGACCTGGCGGTTCTCCAGGACATACGAGACCCCCGAAGGACAGCGCAGATTGTCCTCCAGCACGAAAAACGAACCGTTGCGGTCACGCACCAGGTCGGTGCCGGTCACATGGCACCATATTCCCCGGGGAGGGGTAAAGCCTTCACATTCCTTCCGGTAGGTCTTGCTCGACAGCACAAGGTCCTCAGGCACGACCTTGTCCTTGAGGATTTTCTTGTCGTTGTAGATATCCTGCAGGAACAGGTTCAGAGCGTAGATCCGCTGCTTCAAACCTGTTTCGATCTGCTTCCAGTCATCGCCCGAGACGATCCTTGGGATCAGATCGAACGGAAATATTTTCTCCGTGCCCTCATCCCGCCCGTAGACATTGAAGGTGATTCCCATCTTGAGCAGCAGTGCCTCTGCTTCTTTCTGTCGCAGCGCCAGATCACCATCGGGAAGCGATTCGATTTTCTCGACAAGAAGCTGGGCGCCGGGCCGGGGATTGCCGTTCTCATCGATCAGCTCATCGAAGAAATCCTCGGGATCATAGGTTCTGAACGTCTCCATTACATACTCCTCTCTAAAAGATATATGCCATTGATTGCACGGGGAATTAATGATAATTAAAGCAAACGGGAAACCTGGTCTTGACAGGAAAACCATTCCCCAACCACATTACACGTCGTGAGTATATCAAAAGCTGGGCCGGGGAAGCTGATTTTCTGCGGTGAGAGGTCGATAGGTATGATGATGCCGATCCACAGAGCCCGATGTTGCCGGTTAGTAACTGAATTACCTTGCTTTATTTGCAATATACAATATCTGCCAACCATTTGCCAGTAATTATTATTACCGGCTGGTCAGCAAAGCCATTCCGCACGTCATCCGGGATAAGCAGAGAGGTGGCGGCGAAATGGCTGGAGAGACACCCCGGAATGGGATCATCCGAACTGAGTTTTATACTCCTCGGGGGAAAAGCTGACCGGGACTCCTTCAAATGGGGTCATGCGCGTCTTCCTTCTGGTCTGGGCCTCTTTCATGTCCTTCAGGACATCAATGCTGGTCAGCAACCCTTTTGAATACCTGGCAAGCCGTATCGCCATTCCGGCAATCTGGGCCAGGGCGTAGACAAAATTGACATCATGCAGCGTGAATTCCCACGGTTCGGAGGTGTAAACCCGGAGTGCCCCCAGGGTCTTCTGGTTTACCTGTATGGGGACCGAGAGAATAGAGGCAATGCCTTCCTTTTTCGCTGCTTCAGGGTATTGCAGCCTGGGGTCGTTTGTTGCATCATAGATTGCCACCGGCCCATCCTTGAGGGACTGGGCGATGGAATGCAAGGCACTGAGCGGACCCTTGTTCAGATATTCGTCACTTAACCCGTAGGCGGCGGCAACCTTCAGCTCATCGGTTGCCGGGTTGTGAAGGAACAGCGCACAGCCCTTTATATCCAGGGCGGATTTGATGCCCTCCACGGTCATCAACGCCACTTCTTCAGGTTCTTTGGAGTGTGAGATGGTATTGGCTACCTTCAGAAACACATCATAGTTCAGTTGCTCTTTCATCGCGTGGCCTCCCCTGGGTTATAAAGCAATAACGAGATTTCCGGATTTCATTTCTGCCGGATGCGGAAATAAAAAAGCCGAACTGCTCAGTTATGAGGCAGCTCGGCTTTCTCTTCGGACCCGTGGCTTTCCGTCCCCGCCTTACGGCGGGTTTGGCGCTTGCTCAATGATAGATGATTGATACTTTACATTATGGAATGATTGATGGAGGTGTCAATGTGACAGCGTCGCACTTCACGATCTTTTTCAAGCGCTCGTCAGATCAGCGTAGCCCGGAAGAAATTACTCTATGTATTTCAACCGAAATTCCTGTAAAATAGAACGTGAGAACTTGAATATATGATGTTTGCAGAGGCTTCAAATGAAAAGATACTCACTCCTGCCTGTATTATTTCTCGGCTTTATCCACCTGCCCAAACCAGCCGGTGCTGCCGTAGACCACCTGGTTAACGCCATGAAATGTCTGCGGGCTGCAGCCGGTGAAGAAATCAGCTCCGCCTACGACAGCAACCACAACGGCACAATCGGCCTGGATGACAGCATACACGAACTGAGGCTGATGGCCGGCGGGCCTATCCAGCCGGTTGCTCCACCGGTTCTGCGCATGAATCTGCCGGGCAGCTGGGATGAGGACTGGTTCGCCTCACCGGCCGTCTACGACCTGGACGGTGACGGCGCCATGGAAATTATTGCCGGCCGGCACAGCGTCATTTACGTGTGGAACCATACCGGCACACTGAGATGGAGCGCCGCCGTCGGAGAGGATGCGACACCAGACATTGAGCATGGCAGAAGCCGGCAGTACGCCTCCCCGGTTGTTGGAGACCTCGACGGCGACAACCTGGGCGAGATCGCCGTCGCCTACTCAAACAAGGTCGTTGTCTACGACCACAACGGCAGCGTGCAGAGCGGCTGGCCGCAACCCTTCCCCGCTTCCAGCAGCGAAATCCGCTCAATCGCCGCGGCCGACCTCAACGGCAACGGCAAAAAGGAACTACTCGCGGTAAAGACCGAGAGTGGACCGGTGACTGTCGCCTGGAGTATCGAAGGCACCGTCATGCCGGGGTGGCCCCAGGTAAGCAATTGCCCCGAATGCTACGATTTCGGGGGCTACAACCAGAACATCGGTGCCGCGGACCTCGACGGAGACCTGGTTCCCGAGGTGATCAGCACCTTTGACATCTGTCACATTGGCTTTAACTATGCTGACGGCAGTCCGCTGCCCGCCAACTCCATCTTCTCGGGAGAATACGCCAGCAGTGTCCCGATGTTTCACAATATCGACCTGGCCATTCAGGGCTGGGGCCCGGACGGCAACGACAGGGATGAATTCACCGACTCGCCCCCGGTTTTTGCCGATCTCGACGGCGACAGGCTGCCGGAGGTGATTCTCTATTCGGATCATGAGCGTGCCGGCGAGTACATTAACAGGGGAAACTGTTTGTGGGCCTTGAACAGCGACATGACCAGGGTTCCCGGTTTTGAGCTGCCAATCTGCTCGGGTGCGCCGCTGTTTACCGGCTACCAGGACAATATCGTCCAGATAGCGCCGTCACCGGCACTGGGAGATCTGGCGGGCGACTACCGGATGGAAATCATCGTGCCTTCCTACGACGGTCTGATGAGAGCATTTTCACCCGAAGGCCAGCTGCTCTGGAGTTATCGCTTTGATGCTCCCGACGGTGATTTTATCGGCGCCTCGGGAGCCGCCGTCGGCGATCTCAACGGGGACAGTATCCCGGAGATAGTCTTTTCCACTTATTCCACCGAGCAGGGCATCTCGCACCTGATCATTCTCGATGCAGACGGCACCCTGCTCCACAGGACACCGCTTCCGAAACGCGGCAGCATGAGCGTGCCGACGCTCGCAGATATCGACGGCGATGCTGTTGTCGAGATCGTTGTCTCCCTGAAAGACCGGCTCGATTATGATTATGGAGGAGTCCAGGTCTACGAAATCGCCACCGCCAGGGCCGGCTACATCCCCTGGCCGACGGGCCGGGGCAACCTCTACCGGGATGGGCAGCCCGACAGGTAAGCAGCCGGGAAAAGAACTGTTTTCAGAGAAAAGAAACATACGGCAATGCAGACGGGGTGACAGAGACCATTCGAATCTCTGTCACCCCGTGAAAGACAGCGTTAATCAGTCTGTTTTCCCTGCGCCTCATTTCAGGGATTATTTGTTCTTGCCGTTGCCACCTTTATTGCCGTTATTTCCGTTATTGCCATTGTTGCCGTTGTTCCCGTTATTGCCGTTATTGCCGTTATTGCCGTTGTTGGCGCTGCTATTGCCGTTACTGCCATTGCTGCTCTTGCCGCTGTTGCCGACACCCGGCGAACCAGCCTGGCTGCTCCGGCTGCTGTTTGTTGTCTTGGACTGTGTTTTGGCCTGTACGGAAGAAGAAGCCCGGCTCTTTCCATTATCCTTACCCAGCCCCAGGCCCCCGGCATTAGTTCCTGTTACCTCGCTGCTGGCGACACCGCTCGTTGCGCTCAGGCCGTACTCTTTCTTCGAGACCCTGTTCATGTTGGTGCTTCTCGTCTTGAAACCGGCACCTTCGCTCCAGCCGGTCCTGGTATTTCTTCTCGTCACCTCTGCTATTTCATCATCAAGGGGAATGGCTTCCGGATCAGCTGGCGCGATCCCTGCCGCCGGGTCGACGAGCCCCTTTTTCTTCATGTGGCCAAGCCCGTTAATGCTGGGATGCAGGTTAATGCCGTCAACCTTGACAATCTGTCCCCACCCCAGTCGTTCCGTATAGCGCAACCGATGGATGTCTGCCAGCTTCTCGCCGGTAATTCCGGCAACAGCCGCGGCCAGTGCCTTGTTGTAGGCTGTTTCATAGGCATTGTCCCACGTGCCTTCTGCGGTAGCCCGAGCTTTGGCATAATTATACGCCGTTTCATAGGCATTCTCCCAGTCACCTTCAGCGGTTGCCCGCTGATAAGCTGCATTGTAAGCGGTCTCCCAACCATTTTCCCAATCTCCAGGAGCAGTGGCCCGAGCAATTGCAGACTCGTAAGCCGAATCCCAGGCATTATGATAGGATGTATCGGTGGCCCGCGCCATAGCGGCATCATAGGCCTCCTGATATTTGCCACGGTCACCATCAGCTACGCTCAATGCATATTCATGTGCTTTTTTCTCGACAAATTCGGTTGCATATGTGCTTGCTTTTTCCTCGACGACACGATCTGCATAGTCCGAGGCAATCTTGTCGACCACCCCTTCTGCGTAAGCCGTAGAAATTTGCTCAACAGATGCTTCAGCTTCAGCAGCGGCTTCTGCCTCGGCCCTGGCCTGATCGAGTTCCGAAAAAGATGCCTCGGCAATATTTGCCGCACGCTGGGCCTGCGCGGGGTTCTGAAAGCTGGGCGTTTCCAGTTCCATGCCATCCGGTACTTCCCCGTCGGCAAAAGCAGCAATCGGAGCAGCCAGACACAGTGTCATCGACGCTGCCAGCATGTATTTCCATACGTTCATATCGATACCTCCTTGTTATTTTCTGTGATCAGACGACTGAAGATCAGCAGCCCTTCTGATAGTTCAACTCCTGATGTGGAATCGCCTTTCTCTATTGTCTCCGGAGCAGCAAACCAGCTCAGGCTGACCTGGTCTGCAACGTCCGTTTTACTGTTTTGCACAAGCAGGCGTTTAAGGGTAATCGCCCGTTTCCTGGCAGCTTCCCGGTCATGTTCAATGAAGACGACGACCTCGAGATTCACCTGGTCATTTTCTTCGAGGATCGACGCGATACCCGCAAGTTCTTCCTGCTTCATCTCCTCCGGGACTGATTCATCAAGCAGGAGCTGCTGGTTTACAATGATCTTGCGCACCCCGATCTGGTAGATGCGAAAGGAGAAATCACCATAATCATTGAGGCGCTGAACAGCCCTGAACGGCTTCGTCCCCTCCCGGTGTTCCTGGAGAAAAGAGCGCCAGGACGCTATTTCTTCGGAAACCATTCCCAGGGCGCGGTGAATCAGGCCGCTGTTATAGCGGGCGACGGGATTACCCGGGACCAGGTCAAGCACCGCCTGGTAGGCGCCAAGCGCCTCCTTGTAGCGTTTTTCGCCCAGGTAGCTGTGGCCGAGATTGATGAGCAGCGGGACATTATCCGGGTCAGCCTCGAGGCCCCTGAGGTAACTGCTCCGCTCCGCATCCTCGTCTCCGTTCGCCCAGTGTCCGACTCCTTCCCAATAAGCAAATTCCGGGTTTTGCGGTTCAAGCAGTGAGGCGCGCTGCAGAAAGGCGAGCGCCTGCCTCTCGCTGCTGTCTGCCCGCAGCAGGCCGCGCCCGACCAGATAAGCGGATTCCGGGTTCTCGATGGTCTCGGGCTGGATCTGCGCGACGGGTAGGGAATTCTGGGCGATCTGGACTGGGACTTGCCGGGTATTCTTGCCCAGGAAAAACGCGCCACAAACGAGAACGGCGAACCCGAAGGCATAGACCGGCCGGAAGGAGATGGAATACGGTCGCGAGACAAGATTCCAGATGGCGGCTGCCAGGGATGGCTTGGGTGCTGCGATCCGGGCCATGACCCGGTCGCTCAGGTCAGCCGGTGCTTTTTCCAGCGGCAGCCTGTGCAGCCTGTCGATCAGGTCCTGTTCACTGCTGTTTCGGGGGTGCGTATCCATATTCATCATTTTTCAGCTCCCGGCCAAGTTCTTCAAGCGCCCGGCTGAGGCGCATTTTCACCGCGCTCTCGGAGATATCAAATATTTCTGCTATTTCCTTTACTGATCGTTCATGCCGGTATTTCAGCAGCACCATTTCCCTGCGGTCATCGGCGAGCTTAGCCATCGCCGAGAGCAGGTTTTTTGCGTCCTGGTCCGCTTCTGCGAGGTGCCCGGGGGATCGTGTTTCACCGTTGCTGTATTCCCTCGAAAACCGCTCGATCTTTCGCTTATGGTTCGTTCTTTTTCTGGCCCAGTCCCTGGCATGATTGAGCGCCAGGGTGTACAACCAGGCGAAAAAACTTTTCTGGGCCTGGTATCGCTCCAGTTTCTCAAAGACCCTGCAGAAAACATCCTGGGTCATGTCGGCCGCATCATCGGCTGAGCCGCTGTAACGATACATCAGGTTATATATCGGCACCTGGTAACGCTCGACAATGACGGCGAAGAACTCGGTATCCCCTTCCCGGATTGTCTTGATTAGCGTTTCGTCAGATATCTCCATAAAAACCATTGCTCTCTACAAGGATAAACGTTCGCCGTTTCTTTTGGTCACATAAAAAAAACAAGAAAAAATCCGGCACCGGAGAACGCGACGACGTTCTTAAGGAAAAAACTGCTGTTTACTCCCTTTGGGTGCACCAGCTTATTGCCGGGTCCTGCAGATTCATTCGGGAACGGTTATTTCACGGTCACGAAAAAACTGACGGATTCGTCAATACTCAGTTTTTTTTCTCCGATGGTGGTCTTCTCGGGTTCGGCAAACCAGCTGACCCCGATCCGCTTGCTGGAGATGGCCGGATATTTTTCAAGCAGGAATTTCTTGATGGCGAGCGCCCGGCCGCGGGCGAGTTCCTTGTTGTTCTTCTGGTAGGTGATTACCTGCAGGGTTCCTCTCTTCATGGAACTGAAAACCTCGCCCACGAGCATGAGGGAGCTGTAACTTGCCTCGGACAATTCGGCGCTGAACGGGACAAACCTGATTTTCTCAAGCGTTACCGTATGCGCTCCCAGGGTATGGTTTCTGAAACTGAAATTCCGGGCGCCATTGAGGTACTCGGTCGCCTGGTGAGCCATTGGTCCCGACGGATACTGCTCAAGATAATCAAGCCAGGCGATGATCTCCTCCGGGGTCCTGCCGAGCTTGTTCAGGATCAGGGCGCGGTTATAGAGCGCCACGGGACTGCCGGGCCAGATGTCAATCGCCCGCGAATAAAAATCGAGCGCTTCGCTATACTGCTTTTTGGCCAGCCGCCTGTGCCCGAGATAGATCAGCGACTGGAGATGCTTGGCGTCGATCGCCAGAGCTGCCCGGTAGCTTTTTTCCTCCTCGGTAATCATCCCGTTTGCGCCAAACGCCACTCCTGCCCAGAAATGATAGTCGGCATTTGCCGCGTCCAGGTCGCGCGCTTTTTTGAGGTAGGTAAGCGCCTGCCTGTTTTCATTTTCCTGGAGCAGAAATCTGCCGTAATAGTAATTCGCCAGCGTGTTGCCGGGATTTTCCTCGACTTCACGCTTGAAACTCTGGCGCCCGCGGTCAGGCTGGTCACTCTGCAGGAAATAGTCGCCTTTAACCGTGTATTCCACCGTACGGCCCAGGTCTTTTACCACACATCCACTTCCTGTCATTAACCAAAGCGCAAGCGCAACTCCGAGACACAGCAATTGTGACAAAGATGTATTCATTTTACCCTGATCGATTCTGAAGTTAATCTTACTTGCAGGCTATCATTACGGACGGGCTCATGACAACCCCTATTGGATAATTCTCTGAATACTGAAACGTGACGAGAGGAATAAAAAATGCTTCTCAGGATGCCCTGAAAAGCGCCCCGCGCGTGTATGGCGAAGTGGCAGTGTCGGTCATCGCCAGATGCACCGCTTGTGAAAATCCGGCCCTGTGCAGGAGTTTCAGCTGATCTCTCACGGAGATCGCCCCGCCTATTCACTGTGACCAGTCTTCAATGCTTCCGCCCACCCCCTGGGGCAGCTCCCGGTCCAGGATGATGTCGGCGAACTGCAGTATTCCTTCCGGCTTGAGAACCCGGCGTATTTCCCTGAATAATTGCAGCTTGCAGGGGGAGAGGTTAAAAACACCGTTTGAGATTACGTAATCAAAGCTGTCTTCATCATGGGGGATTTTATCGCCGGTAACGTGCTGGACAGAGAGCGTTTCGTCGCCGAATGCGCCGATGAACGCCTGCGCTCTGCCGACCATTTCCTCGGTGAGGTCGATACCGCAGACGCGTCCGCCCGGTCCAACATATCTTCCTGCAACCAGCAGGTCGAACCCGGCACCGCAGCCGACATCGAGCACCCGGCTCCCGGCCGCGATCGACCCCGCGGAAAAAGGATTGCCGACACCACAGAACGACGTTAATGCCTCTTCCGGAATCAGTTCCAGGATTGCAGCGTCGTAGCCGAGGCCAGCAGCCCCGGTTTTGCCGGTCTTGTAGCGGAAGAGCCCCGCTGCAGATTGCGATACCTTCCGGTATTTCACCTTGATCGCATCGCGTATCAGCTGCTGTTCCCCGTCGTCAAACACCCGGTCCCGGAGCTGGTCTCTTGCCGTTATTTCTCTTGAGACTGACTGGTCCCGGCCACCGCCGGAATGAGCTTTTCCTGTTCAGCCGCCGGTTTTCAAATTGCAAGACAGTGGTGTGGTCATTTTTTCTCCCTGGTGCCGGTCTTTTTGGATCTGCATTTTCTCCCGTGATTATACCCACAATGTAGTAAAGCGTAAAGAGCGGCCTGCTGTCTGCCGTCGTTGCAATTTTTTCCAGACGGTAGTAAGGAGGAACCTGAAATCAGGCGCCGTCTCTACGGTACAGGAAAACAGTTGGTGCAGGAAGCTGCTGATGATACCCTTCGAAATACAGATACCCTTTTTCATGGCAGCAGTGCTCCTTGCTCTGGCGCCGGGGCCGGACAACATTTTTGTGCTCACCCAGTCCGCCATCCACGGCAGATCATCCGGATTCGCGGTGGTACTCGGTTTATGTACAGGGCTTGTTGTGCACAGCAGCGCGGTGGCCCTGGGTGTTGCCGTTGTTTTCCAGACATCGGCGCTTGCCTTCTCCCTGCTCAAGCTGTTTGGCGCAGGCTACCTTGTCTACCTGGCCTGGCAGGCTTTTCGGGCACCGGTAAACGAGATATCAAGCGAGAACGGTGGCCGGATCAACCTCCTGAAGCTCTATCGCCGTGGTATCATCATGAATATTACCAACCCGAAAGTGTCCATCTTCTTCCTGGCCTTTCTCCCTCAGTTTGCCGATCCCCTGAGAGGTCCGGTATCACTGCAGATCCTCCTCCTTGGAGGGCTCTTCATTGTTTCAACGATACTGGTATTCGGCGCGATCGCCCTGCTCGCGGGAACACTCGGGCAATTTCTGAAAAGATCGCCCCGGACCCAGCTGATCCTCAACAAGCTGGCAGGGACTGTTTTTCTTGGCCTGGCACTCAAACTGGCAACAGCACAGAGATAAAATCAGGATCATCCTGATCAAGCGTACTCTGCAGATTTTGCGGGGATAGAACCGGCGAAGGTAAGGATGATCCTGAAATCAAACAAACTATTCCATCCTCGGTCCCGGGTAAGCCTGAATAACAGATGATTCGAGACGGCCCTCTCAGCCCAACAGGTTTAAACCGATATAGATGAGCGGCAGCAGATACAAAAGCGGCAGAATCACCTTGAAACGATGCCACCGTTTCAGAAACACCAGGATCACCAGCCCGGCGAACACCGCCGAACCGCGCAGCCCCATGGACATATAGCTCCAGCTGAGGATCGTCGAGTCAAGCCCGGTCAATACCAGCAGAGACGCACAGAGCAGCACGACAAAGGTGGTTATCCGTAACAGCCTGACCGGTTCAAATTTTTGCAGGAAAGGTGCATTCCTGAGGGGAAAGTCATGATAGAGATTGGTCGTCACGCCGAGCAGCAGCCCGGCGGCTGTGCCAAGCACAATCAGCAGGATACCTGCTGAAAAAAAGGCGGCGATCGGTGCCGGGAAACTGTGCTGCAGAAAATAGGGCAGTGCCTGGGCGCTGTCTGCGCCAATTTCAGGGTGGTAGGCCCGAAGATAGAGACCGGTTACGATGCCGAAAACCCCGATCGGCGGAATCACCAGGGCGCTCAGAAACGCCCCGTTGCGTGCTTCCCTGACATCCCTGGCGGCAAAGATGGCCTGGAGATAGATCTGGGTTGAGAGCACTCCCACCAGCATGGAAAACATATCGACGACTGCCGGCTGCAGGCCGTAGACGGAAAAATCGAGCATGCCGCTGTCCGCTGGAAGACGGGACAGGATTTCACTCATCCCCCCGCCTTTTTTCAGGGCCAGCCAGGCAGCTGTCAGCATGATGACATAGAGCATGAAGAACTTTATCCTGCCGATCAGCCCGGCGCCTGAAATGCCGCCGCTCACCACAAAGATGCCGATCAGCAGTGTGGTCAGGAAAACCGAACTGAAGTCACCGAAATGAAAGACCGACTGCAGGATGGCAATTGAGGCAAGAAACTGGCCGACCACGTGAATAAACATGCCGGCTGAATTGAAACCGCTGCTGTAGTACTGGAACCGCCTGCCGAAATAGTTGCCGAGATACCCGGAAACCGTCACCACCCCTTCCTGGCGAAGTGCTTTGGCGAAAAAACAGCCGAGCAGAAAACAGGAAATACCGCTGCCGAAGGTGAAAATACAGGCAGATATGCCGTGCGTATAGGCCATTTGCACCGTTCCTACCGTCGAGACCCCTCCAACGAGGGTACCAATGATGATCCAGGACACGCCGGTAAAGGGAAGGGACCGATTGGCGAGAGAAAAATCCGCCGCGGATGTAACCCGTGAAGCCCGGCTGCAGGCGAGTACGGAGATAATGACAAAAGTAACAGCAAAGGTGATCTGGTACATGCATTACCCCGTTATGCCGTCTCAGGAGCGGCTACCATTTTACCTTCATCGTGATTGCAGCAGCACCCCTCTTCTTCCATTTGCTTTAGTGGATCGTTCCAATGTTTGATGCATATTGCTGATAGACATAGACGCAGTAGACCCCGAGCAGCCACGCTCCCTGCCAGCGCTTGAAGGCCCCCGAGCCATTCATGGATATAAAGAGCCGGAACGAAAAGAGAATAATGAGCATTGCCGGGAAATGGAAATAAAAGAAGTTGGCCGGTATTTCAAGCGGTGCCGCCGCTGCCGCCGCCCCGATGACAAAAAGACAGTTGAGGACGTCTGCCCCGACGATATTGCCAAGCGTGATCTCGGGATGCCCCTTGCGGATTGCCGAAATTGCCGTCATCAGCTCCGGCAGCGAAGTACCGAAAGCGACCATGGTGGCGGCAATCACGTCATCGGGAACCCCGAAGCGCACGGCAACCGCGGAGGCGCTCGGGACAAGGACCCTGGCGCTGGCAATTACCAGCACCAGGCCTCCGATAATCATTGCCCAGGTTATGGTGATTCCCTTTATGCCATGAACCGCCAGATCATTTCCTGAGGCTGCAGGGGCTTCGCCTACTTTTGCCCAGACATAAGTCGCATAGAGATAGACAACCAGCAGGGCCAGGAAGAAAAAGCCAACCCACCGCCCAAGAACAGGAGTGGCACCTGGTGGGGCCGTCTGCAGGGCCAGAATTGAGACGAGAACGAGAAGCACCGCCGCCCCGACCTGCACCCAGCCGGTGCGGTTTAAAATTCTGCGGTTCACCGGTATTGTTGCCAGCAGGCAGGTGAAGCCGAAGATAAACCCGGTGTCGGCGATAATCGAACCGACGCCGTTGCCGAGGGCGAGGCCGGAATTACCCATGTAGGCAGCCATGACCGAGACGAAAGCCTCAGGCATCGTGGTGCCCAGCGAGACAATGGTTGCCCCGATCACGACCGTCGGCAGCCCGGTTCTCATCGCCAGGCTGACGACACCCTCTATCATCCAGTCGGCCCCGAGGGAGAGAACTGCGATACAGATGACAACAAAAAACAGGAGAACCGGCGTTGAAAATCCATTGACAAATTGATGCAGGACTGCATCGTTGCCGATCCACTGCCAGATGCTGTAATTCATTTTTCCTCCACTAACCTGCGGTTCATTCCCGCTATTTCAAGAATGGAAAAGGTCTGAAAGTCATATTGATTCACCAAACCGAATCGACCAGGAATATAAAGCATCTGAGCCGAATTAAAAGCACCATCTTCCTCCCGGCTCTGATTTTCACATACCCGACACGTTCATCAGTCAGGCAGTGATTACGCTGGTTGACATTGGTGAGACATTGCTATATATGTGAACTCTCACTGAAACATGCAGGGGTGGCCAGAGCCTGAGATGATACCCATTGAACCTGAACCGGTTAATGCCGGCGTAGGGAAATGCATAGGTCAAATGTCGTCACCGCGTGACGATTCCGCTCATCTCGGCTTCAACAGGCTTCACTCCTGGATAAAGTAAACTCCAGATAAAGAGGGGCTCATGCCAGGTATCGCCGGGAAAACAGCAGATAATCTGCAGCGCATCCGCCAGAACAAACCGCTCATCCACAACATCACCAATTTCGTGGTAATGAATTACACCGCCAACGTGCTGCTGGCAATGGGTGCTTCACCTGTCATGGCCCACGCCCGTGAAGAAGTTGAAGAGATGGTCTCCTATGCCGGGGCCCTCGTTTTGAATATAGGCACGCTATCCGACATCTGGATTGAATCGATGCTCAAGGCGGGCAGAAAAGCGACAGAGACTGCTACCCCGATTGTCCTGGATCCGGTCGGCTCGGGGGCAACCGGTTTTCGGACCAGCAGTGCGAAAACCCTGTTGGCCGAAACCGCTGTCAGCATTATCCGCGGCAACAGCTCGGAAATTCTCTCGCTCGGCGATCCGGACTCGATGACCAGGGGGGTGGATGCGATGCACACGGTAGACGATGCGGCCGAGATAGGCACCCAGCTTGCCCGGGACCTCAACACGACCCTGGCAATAACGGGCCCTGTAGACCTTGTCACCGATGGCAATCGGGTTCTGCGGGTTGAAAATGGTGATGCGATGATGCCCTATGTTACCGGCACCGGGTGCGCGGCGACCGCTGTCATCGGGGCTTTCGCCGCGGTTGAAGAAAACATGGTCGACGCTGCTGCAGGCGGCCTCGCTTTCTTCGGGCTTGCCGGTGAAAAGGCTGCAGAAACGAGCAGCGGGCCCGGCAGTTTCATGATTGCTCTGCTCGATGCGCTCTATAACCTGACGCCTGATGAACTGCGGTCCCACTGCCGTATTTCAGAACAATAAGCAGAGAGAACAGCGTGGATAATCACAACCGGAACGCAGGGAGATTTTTCTGATGAGCGAACCCAACAGCCACTATTTCAGGGTACTGACAATTGCCGGCTCCGACAGCGGCGGCGGCGCAGGCATTCAGGCTGACCTCAAGACCATAGCGGCGAACAGCTGTTACGGGATGTCCGTCATTACCGCACTGACAGCCCAGAATACCGTCGGTGTTACCGCCATTCATCCGGTTCCGGTAGCGTTCGTCGAACAGCAGCTTGAAGCAGTCCTCGCCGATATCGGCACCGACGCGGTAAAAATCGGCATGCTCTTCTCCCCCGAGTTGATCGAAGCTGTGGCCGCTGCCTTAATCAAATTCAAGTGCAGCAAAATCGTGCTCGACCCGGTAATGGTTGCCCAGAGCGGCGACCGGCTCATTGAAGACGATGCCGTCAACGCCCTGAAAACCTCACTGATTCCCCTCGCCGATCTCATCACCCCTAATCTCCCGGAAGCCTCTGTCCTGCTTGGCCGTGAGATCAGAAGCCGCGATGATCTCTCTCAGGCAGCGATCGACCTGAACAAACTCGGCTGCACCAGCGTCCTGATAAAGGGCGGACACCTGGAGGAGTCGGAAGACAGCGACGACCTGCTCTACCTGGGAGAGGAGGCACGAGAGATAACCCTTCCCGTCAAGCGTATCAGAACCAACAACAATCACGGCACCGGCTGCACGCTTTCCTCGGCGATCGCCTCGGGGCTTGCCAGGGGGCTCAGTACCGAGCAGGCCGTGCGGGCGGCCAAGGAATACATAACCGGGGCAATCGCTGCCGGGGCGGGCTACAAGATAGGCAGGGGCCATGGCCCGGTGCATCACTTTTTCCGCGTTTTCTGATTTCAGCCGGATATGAACTCGGATTCCGACCAGACAGCCGGCGCCATGAACCCCTCAGTGGTCATTGATTCGCTCTCTTTGTCGTTTGAGGAAACACTGCTTTTTGACCGGCTTTCACTGCAGGTCGAGGGCGGCAAATGTACCTGTATTCTCGGGCCGAGCGGCTGCGGGAAATCCACCCTGCTGAAAATAATTTCGGGAAACCGGGCCATTGCCTGCCAGGGCTCTGTGCGCATCGCTCCCGGCCCTGCAGACACCAACCTCACCGCCTGGATGAGCCAGAATGACCTCCTCCTTCCCTGGATGACTGTGGAGGACAACGTACTGCTGGGAGCAAAGCTGCGCTTCGGGGTTTCAATTGCGCTGCGCGAAAAAGCGGCGCGGCTGCTTGCAGAAGCTGGACTGGGAGACTACCGGACTTCTCTGCCCGCTTCGCTGTCCGGTGGAATGCGGCAGCGGGTTGCCCTGCTGCGGACACTGATGGAGGATCGGCCGATCCTGCTCATGGACGAACCGTTTTCGGCTCTTGATGCCCTGACCAGAATCAGGCTGCAGGACCTGGCGGCCAGGCTGACCAGGGGCAAGACGGTGCTGCTGGTGACCCACGACCCCCTGGAAGCCCTGCGGCTCGCAGATACCATACTGGTGCTCGGGGGCAGCCCGGCACGGGTGGCAGCACGCTTTGAACCTGGCGGAGAAACACCCCGGCAGGCAGCCGACAGCGTGATAAGTAAAGCGTATCCACTGCTGGTTAAAACACTGATGGAGCAGTGATTGATCATGGAGACAGGCCCCATTCCCCGCTACTTGACAACAAAGAGATGATATTTTTCAGGCTCGCTCTTCTCGGTGCTGGATTCTCCCTGCTCTGGCAGCTGCTGGTCACGCTCACCGGGGTACCCCACTACATCCTTCCCGGACCGGGTCCGGTCTGTGCAGCCCTGGTCAGCAAATGGCCGATACTCGCCAGCCATCTGCTGATTACGGTCAGCGAAATTTTGGCCGGCCTGGCAATCGGCACCCTGCTCGGCTGTTCGTGTGCCCTGACAATGTTTCTTTCCCCGCACCTGAAGCGCTGGATGCTGCCGCTTCTCGTGGTCAGCCAGGCAATTCCTGTTTTTGCCCTGGCTCCGATACTCGTGCTCTGGCTCGGTTATGGGATGGCCTCCAAGATAGCAATGGCTGTTCTCATCATCTTTTTTCCGGTTGCCTCCTCCTTTTACCACGGCCTGCGCAGAACAGAACCCGAGCTTCTCGAACTTGCCCGGGTCATGAATGCGGGAACCTGGGGAGTCATGCGCTTTATTGTCATCCCCTCTGCTTTACCGTCCTTTGCCGCCGGCCTCAGGGTCGCGGCAGCTGTTGCGCCGATCGGCGCAATTGTCGGTGAATGGGTCGGGTCAAGCGCCGGACTCGGCTACTATATGCTGCATGCCAATGCCCGGATGCAGATCGACAATATGTTCGCGGCCCTTCTGCTGTTGTCTGTCGCCTCATTAACCATCTATTTTTCGATAGATTTTCTGCTGAACAGATTAATCTACTGGGAAAATCCACAGGAGTTAAATTATGCAAGTGATGTATAAGAAAATGGTTCTGCCTTTCTTTCTCCTCTTTCTGTCATTGACAACTACCGCCATGGCAGAGACGAAAATGACCGTGCTGCTTGACTGGTTTGTCAATCCGGATCACGCACCGCTCATCGTCGCCAAAGAAAAGGGATACTTCAAGGAACAGGGCCTTGATGTCACCTTTGTTGCACCTGCCAACCCCAACGACCCGCCGAAAATTGTCGCAGCAGGTAAAGCCGACATTGCGGTATCCTACCAACACCAGCACCAGATGCAGGTGGACCAGGGGCTGCCGCTGGTCAGGATAGCCACCCTCGTGGCAACACCGCTCAACTCACTCGTCGTTCTAGCCGACAGCGACATCAGGACCATAGCGGATCTCAAGGGCAAGACGATCGGCTACTCGGTCGGCGGTTTTGAGACAGTACTGCTCAGGGTCATGCTGGATAGAGCCGGTTTGCAGCTCTCCGATGTCACCCTGGTCAACGTAAACTTCTCGCTCTCTCCGTCGCTCTTCGCCGGAAAAACCGATGCGGTGATCGGTGCCTTTCGCAACTTCGAACTCAACCAGATGGAAATTGAGAAACGGTCTGGCCGGGCTTTTTATGTGGAAGAGTATGGCATTCCGGCCTACGATGAACTGATCCTGGTTGCCCACAGGGAGCGCCTCGGCGATAAAGATTTGCGGAAATTTGTTAATGCACTGGAATCGGGTGTTCAGTTTCTGCTCAACCACCCGCAGGAAAGCTGGGAACTCTTTCTAAAAGGTGAGCGGGCCGAGCTCAACGATGAACTGAACCGGCGGGCGTGGGCGGATACGCTGCCGCGATTTGCCCTGAGACCGGGCGCACTCGACAAAAACCGTTACCACAGATTTGCTGAGTTTCTCCGGGAACAGGATATCATCACAGCGCTTAAACCACTTGAAGAATGGGCCGTGGAACTGCCCGGGGAGACGCTTCGGTGACATCTTTTGAGCAGCCCTCCCCGCCGGCCGGCAGTCGGGGAGGGCTGCATTTCAGGGCGAGAACCGCCTGTTCAACTCGCTCACCTGATCATCGGTGAGATAGTTTACCGGCCTGTTCTGGGTGAGCAGGTACAGCCGTGCTGTATCCTCGAGTTCTTCGGCGGCGTAGAGCGCATCGTCGAGATTTTTCCCCGACACGACCGGTCCGTGATTGGCGAGCATGACCGCCCGGTGCTGGACCGCTTTTGCGCCCACGGCCTCCGCCAGAGCGAGATCACCAGGGGGAAAATAGGGGATCAACGGCAATCTGCCGATCTTCATCACGTAATAGGCGGTGATCGGCGGGAGGATATTATCCGGATCGATGTCGGCCAGGCAACTGACCGCAACCGAATGCAGCGAATGCAGGTGAACGACAGCTCCCGCCTGGGGCCGGGCACGGTAGATGGCCATATGCAGAAAGCTTTCCTTGGTCGGCGGATCCCCGCTGAGCAGTTCACCATTGTTGTCAAGAAGCGCTATGCGCTCCGGGGCGAGATCACCAAATGTTGATCCGGTCGGGGTCATCAGCCAGCCATCACCGATCCTGACACTCAGATTTCCGGAAGACCCGGACGTCAATCCCCGCTCGAAGAGTGATTTTGCCGTTCTGCTGATTTTTTCACGCAGCTCGTGTTCTCTTGTATCCATATGTCATTCCTTTTCCCCGTTTCAGCCGAGGACCTCAAACGCCCTGGTAAAAAAATCCTCGTTTCCAAAATTACCGGACTTCAGGGCCAGCGATAAATTGACCTCGCCGATCGTTTTGCACCACGGCACCCCCGGGTCAATCTCCCGGCCGATCCGTATGGCAGCAACGCCGAGACTCTTGACAACCGCACCGGAGGTCTCCCCGCCGGCGACAACCAGGCGCTTGACCCCGCGTTTGACTATTTCAGCGGCAATGAGCCCCATCGCTTCTTCAACAAGCAGCCCGGCCCTGTCTCTTCCCAGTTTTTTCTGCACTTCGGCAACCTCAGCGGGGTCCGCGGAAGAGTAAACGAGAAAGGGCAGACTGGCATCCAGCCCGCCGATCCAGGCCAGCACTTCTTCGACAACCCGTTTGTTATCCTCGTCAAGGGCAAGCGCGTCGAGGCAGAAGTCAGGCAACCTGCCCCTGACTGCGGCGACCTGGGCCCTGGTCATTGCCGAGCAGCTGCCGGAGAGTATTGCAGCCCGCCCCTCCGGGCGCCACTGGTGACAACCGTCATCTCCTGTCAACTCCCCGGATTTCCTAAAATTTTCAGGAAGCCCGAGGGCAACCCCCGAGCCGCCGGTGATCAACCTCAGGTCCCTCGAAGCCTCACCGATGGCAAACAGGTTGCTGTCATTTACCGCATCGACAACAGCAAACTTTTTTCCCGAGGAGGCCAGCTCATCATATTTCCTGCGTATTCTCTCGGGACCGGCTTCCACATCCTCGAAGGGGACCAACCCTACCCCGCTCTCTGTCTGTTTGCCGAGAAAACGAACCAGATTAGCATCATACATCGGGGTCAGCGGGTGATCCTTCATGCTCGAATCGCTGAGCAGCAGATCCCCGACAAAAAGGTGTCCCTTGTAGATGGTTCTGGCGTTCGTCGGAAAGGCAGGGCAGGCGATGGTAAAAGGTTCCTGGAGATTTTCAAGCAACGCTTCGGCAACCGGTCCGATATTACCTTCCGCGGTAGAATCAAAGGTTGAACAGTATTTGAAGAAGAACTGTTTTGTGCCCAGTGATTTCAGCCATTCAAGCGCTTCAAGCGATTCCTGTACCGCATCGCTCGACCGGAGTCGAACGTGATTTCAGGGCGACGATAATTGCAGCCGCACTGCCGGGATCAAAGTCGCCGGCTGGAATACCGAATGTCTGGATTGTCGGCATGCCCGCCTTGACCAGCGTATTTGCCAGATCCGTTGCCCCGGTGAAATCGTCCGCTATAGCGCCAAGCAGTATACCCATCCCGTCAGCCTCCTCACTCCTGTCCTGTTATGTATTCATGGATTACGCCCTGCTTGGCGTAATCGGCAGCCCGGCATGAACTTTACTGGTTTCATCCGCTGCCTGGCCGTGTTTTCCTGTCTTCTGCAGTCATCAGCCGGGCGACTGCAGTTATTGTATCAGGATAATCATTCTTCTTCGGGTGCAAACAGGAAGCGGCGGCCTTCATTTTTTACGGCAGGTGATCAGCTTGCTTTTACCCGACGGTGTGTGTGACAATTCGATATCTGTAAATATTTTTTTATATGGTGAAAGATCCTGCTTTAAAAATTCTCTGGAATCGGACGAGCCCATCATCAACATTCTTACATGAAACAATAGTTTCACAACAGGATTCCGTGGAACTTCATGTTCCATGATTACTACTCTGCCGTCCGGCTTTACCACCCTATTCATTTCCATAAGTGCATCCGTTCTCACCCTGTCTTTCAATTCGTATAGGGCATGTGAACAGCAAACAACATCGAAACAGTCATCAATGTATGACAACCGTGCAGCATCACCCTGGACAAGCATTACCCTGCCTGCCGCATCCTTTTGCTTTGCTCTCCGCAACATACCAACAGAAAAATCATAACCGGTTGTCATCACATCAGGATATCTTTCAGCAAAGGCAAGAATAACTGATCCGGTACCACAGCAGATATCCAATATTCTGGTTTGGCTTGAATTGTCTATCTGGGCTGAATCAACTAAAAACGTCCGGGTCTCATCCCTGTGACGGCCGGAATGCAGGTTTATGAAAAGATCATAAAAATGAGCAAAAATATCATAATATTTCTGTCGGCCGGTTCGTAGTTCTGACATATGTAAAAACCTGTTCTCCATGCATGAGGATGGCTCATCCGGTAAACGAATACTCAGCTGCCATTGCGAGGTGAGTAGTAGTTGTGTTTATAGTAAAATATCCGGATTCCATGCAAAAGACATCATTTTCTGCAGAGCTCAATGATGATTTTCTGCTGGTTCAAAATTCTGACGATAATTGAGCAAATCATCAGCACGTTTCCTGCACGCAATGAAGGCTGAAGCAAGCAGGACAGCAAAACGTGGCACTTGGCATCAGGTTAGGATTACCGGCCTGAATGTTTTTAGGAGACAGATGATATTCTGCTTGTGGGATTATAGCAATAGGAGAAAACCGGAGAGACAGCCTTTGCTGCTGCCGCTTTGCACCCCAGTCTACTGCAGTTGTTAAAACAATATCTTTAATCTTGTGAGGCCCGAGACCACAAACAGCAGGGCCCCTCACAGAGCTCTGGCTGCAAAGGTTCCGCGTCTTTCTTCGCCTTTTCCAGGGGCACTTTTCTTTCCTTACGTTGCTGAACAAACTGGGAGGTAATTTTAAAGAGCAGTTCGAACGGCACGGTAAGTAACAGATAAATGCCATAGAAAACATATTCGACAGCGCTGACTTGAAGATCGAAATCAAAATCGAAGCTGTCATCGTATCGAGACAGCCCATAATTTTCACTTCTTGTATATCTCTGTTCCATGACAACCTCCTGAAAACATTGGCGCGATCCAGAAGACACTTGAAGCAATCAGGCAACACACCCTGCTGCTTCATTCCAGCTGACCAGACAGAATGTAATCTGACTATCCGACGATCTTAGTACCACAATGTGATACTGTCAACAGATAGTTTGAGACAATTGAGTTCTGAACCAGAGAGCTATCTCCCGCCTGAGACCTGCTCAGTATTTTTATAGCGATCGTAGTGGGAGAAAGCGTTTAGCACGAGTCCGTGTTCGATACGTTTATCCTTGATATAGCGCTCAATGTCCCGTTCGGGGACGCTGAGCCAGTCGATCTCCTCCATGTCGTCCGGCTGGGGTTCCGCCGTCCGTACCGCATGTTCGACCAGAACAGTATAACAATAATTGCCCTGTATCGCTGGGTTCGGGCAGACTCTACCGATGACTTTGGCATTCTTTCCGACAAACCCGGTCTCCTCGAACAGCTCACGGCACCCAGCCGCAACCGGATCTTCGCCCGGGTCGATCATCCCTCCAGGAATCTCCAGTTCCATGCGCTTGGTGCCATAGCGGAACTGTCGGATCAGCACGATCTCGCTGTCGGATGTCCGGGCGATGGTGTTTACCCAGTCCGGAAAATCGAAGAAGTAAAAATCCTTGCGTTTCAAGGACGTCCGGGACTGCAACGGACCTTTTCTGATCGTGCCGATTGGTGTCTGCAGGACTTCGTGGTCCTGCTCGATCCGCCATTGTGTCTCTATCTCTTTAAACGTGCGTGTCATCAATCAACTCCTGTCACGTGGAGGTTGTAAAACGAATTCGTCTGCCCTGGAGAAGGAATCGTGCTGTTAAAATGGTTGCATCCCTGCAATTCCAGGTCTGAATGGGCCGTCTTGCTTGTCCGCGAAGAGGAGCCAGGCAGCTGCACAGGCGCTCCTCCGTCGCTGTTTTCAAGCCAGCGGATTCCCTGGAACAGATCGCTGCAGACAGCCGCCAGCCAGACGTGCGTTGTCTGTCCGTTCCCGACCGGCAACCTGCAGTCAATTGTCAAGCAGGTTGCGGAGCATCTGGGCCGAGCGATCGGACAGCACGTTTTTCCACGGGGCGTTTTCCTTGGACAGCAGCGCCTTGGTGTTTTTGAACGGTGAATCGATGACGCCGAACACGTTTTTAAAGCTCTCCAGCTCTGCTTCCGAGAAGGCGGCGGCCGAGTTGAAATCCAGTTCCGCATCACTGCTCTGGCCGAGCTCTGAATAGGCCAGCCCGCGCAGCAGGTGGGCGATACCCCGGTCGTTGTTGCGGCAGAGCGACTGGGTGAGATCGAGTATCGACGCCTGGTATTGGCCCAGCGCGGCCCGGGCGACACCCCTGAAATAGAAAGCCCGCTCGTTGTCACTGTCCGCCTCGAGCACGCTGGAAAAATCACGCTCCGCTTCCTCGAACCTGCGCAGCGCAACGAGAGCGGCGCCTCGGCTCAGACAGGTATCGATGATATCACTGCCCTGCTCCTCCGCCCGATTGAAGGATTCGATGCTCTTGTCGAGCTGGCCGGAGGCAAACAGGATTTTGGCTTCCCGCAATTGTTGCTGATGGCTCATTGTTTATCTCAACTAGTCATGATTTCGTGGTAATGATTCCGGAGATACAATAGGTACTCTTGAAGATTTTGCCCGGCCTGGCTCGGCCACCCGGGGAAAACCAGTCAAGAAGCATCAGGATCGAGTGTGTCAGGTATACTAAATGATCGTTTTCTGAAATGAAGCTGCTACTCCTTGATCTCTTCTTTGTGGGCTTGAGCAAACTCGGCCATACTGTTAAATCTGAAGGTCACTGCAGGCATTTCTGCCGGTTTCATCGTGGCGCCAAAACCCTCCTTGTCGTGTCTGCGGTAAATATGACAGTTGGCCAAGCCATGTTTATTGGCAGGTGCATGGTCATGAAACATACTTTCTGCGACATGCAGAATCTCACTTTTTTTAATTCCTCTCATTTCAAGCGCTTCGAAACAATAGTCGAAATTTCTGTCTGCAGGCTTGTATGAGCCAATATCTTCGGCTGTAAAAGCACCGTCAAAAACGACGCCCAACTTTTCATTTGAACTGGAGAAAAGATCGTTGTCGACATTGGTGAGCACAACAAGCTTGAAATGTTGTTTCAGGTACTGCAGTGCTTCTACCGAATCAGGAAAAGCCCTCCACGATTTTACAGACTGACCATAGACAAGACATTCATTCCATGTCACTTCAACGCCCCATTCTTCAGCAAGCCTGCGATATACTGTGGCGAGTATATCTTGATACCGTTTTCCGGGGGTATAGTTCTGGTGAAAGGATTCCAGGCGAGCGTGTGCCTCTAGAATCTCATCTCGGCTCAAGTCACGATTGACCTTCTCGGTCAGCATTTTGAGTCCTGAGATCATACCGCCCTCCCAGTCGATCAAGGTGCCATAAACATCAAAAGTGAGTACGCTGTAATCAGATAATTTCATCTTGCTGTCCTCCAATAAGAATAAGTAGCATCAAATATTTCATAATCTTCTAAACTGGCGAAAAAGGTCTGAAGGTTCAGCACAGTTATCAACCGACAGGCCTAACGTGGAAGAAATTCAGTTGTCAAACCAGGAGGCTGTTCGTTTGCAATATCCAACAAGCATCAGCATGACGGGTACTTCTATGAGAACACCGACAACCGTAGCCAGGGCTGCTCCCGATGACAGGCCAAACAGCATGACGGCAGTGGCGATAGCCACCTCGAAGTGGTTGGAGGCCCCGATCATGGCCGCGGGGGCCGCATCCTGATAACTGAGTTTTAAAAATCTGGCCGCACCGTAGCCGATGGCGAAAATGAGAACCGTTTGAATAAACAGGGGGATCGCAATCCAGACAATGGTCAGGGGGTTTGCGGTGATGACCTCCCCCTTGAAACTGAAGAGCAGGACCAGGGTCAGCAGCAGGGCGATGATCGTCACCGGCGTCAGGACTCCCAGAAACTTTTCTTTGAACCACGTCTCACCCTTGGCAGCGATAATCCATTTACGCGAGAAATAGCCGGCCACCAGCGGCAGGGCAACATAGATGGCGACGGACAGGAGCAGGGCCTGCCAGGGAATCGGCAGTTTGCCCACGCCGAGTAGAAAGCCTCCGAGCACCCCGTAGAGTACCAGCATGGTGAGGGAGTTGATTGCCACCATAACGAGGGTCAAGCCATCGTTGCCCCTGGCAAGGTAGCCCCAGACAAGGACCATCGCGGTACAGGGGGCGATGCCAAGCAGAATGCAGCCGGCCAGATAGCTCCTCCAAAGAGGGATCTCCAGCATCTTGACCCCTTCCTGCATAACGACGGTTCCGGCCCCGTGCTGAGCTCCGACTGGCAGATCAAGGCCAAAGGGCATCTTGACAAGATCGATGGCTTCCGGGCCGATAAAGGATTTGAACAAAAAGCCGAGAAAGAAGATCGAGATGGCATACATGGTGAATGGTTTGATGCACCAGTTCAAGAAAAGCGTCAGAAAAACCGGTTTGCCGCTTTTTCCCGCCTGCACCACAGAGGCGAAATCGATTTTTACCATGATCGGGTACATCATGAAAAACAAACAGACGGCGATGGGAATGGAGACAACCGGCGCCCCGTTGACATTGATAGACATCTCGTCCAGCGTTTTCGCCAGGTCCGGTGCTACTTTCCCGAGTATGATCCCGCCGACAATGCAGAGACCTACCCAAACGGTCAAATACCGCTCGAAAATACTGGTCATCTTTCGATCGTTCGACCCACCATTTTCTTTGCTCATAACCTTCTCCATATGCGTTTTTTCTTAACCATGAGGAGCTTTTCTACGTACAGCAGCAGCCGGCAAACAAAGGAGGAGCAGCTTTGCCTATGGGTGTACACTCGGCAATAACAGCATCTTTCGTCAATTCAATATCTCCGCTGCTTATTTCCTCGATAACGTGGGGTTCAATACCCAAGTCGAGGAGCGTCAAGCGATGATACTCAGGGCTCATTTTTTTGATGTGCTCGTTGAACTCACAGCTCTTTCGGCAGCCGCTCACCAGGATGACCACCGTTTTGGGGGCGCCCTCTGCTTCCTGACAAAAAGCAGCCTCCTCGCCGAACCATCTCGCCTTTGCTTCGAGCACCAGTTCCTGCGCGGCGATCCAGGTTATTTCCCCTGGTGCAGAATCTCCATTACATGGAAGAATGGCTATCCTGTTTTGCCTGTTCATAATAACGATCGCATCTACTGCACCTGTAACTGTTGGAAGACGTTAAAGTTCAATCAAATGTAAATTGGCAGGATATGCCTGGAGCGTCTTCCGGCCTGCTGCTGGATGCTCAGGAGCAGGACTTTTTCTGGCCTTTTCGCTCCAGATAGACCTTGAGCTTCTCATACTCTTTTTGCAGGCCTGCAAGACCGGACACATACTCTGTCAGTGTTTTGTGAGCCGCACTTTCGGTAAGGTCGGGATGTAATCTATAGTACATCCATTTGCCGCTTCTTCTGCCGACAACCCAACGGCAAGACCTCAGGTAGGCCAGGTGCCTCGAAGCCTTTGACTGGGGCAAATCGAGCACTTCCATAAGATCGCACACGCAGAGCTCGCCGTGTCCTAGCAGCCCGATCATTTTCAACCTCGTCTCATCACCGAGCGCTTTAAACAACAATGCGTTTTCCGCAATATTTCCAGCGCTAACGAACGTCTCTTTATTCATATTTCAACCCAGCCCAATTGTCTCTATCGCCTACATCATAACTGCCTATTCGGATATGTCAATTTGTTCTTGCGGCAATACTACCATCTTGCCTGACCCTGCATTTGAATAGTCGTTGTGCTCGTCAGCCAAAAATAAGTCCCATTTAATGGTGTTTCACCTTGACCCCTTGCTCGTACTGGCATAGAGCTAAGCAGGCAAGCAAAACGCTGAGCCTGCATAATCCTGTGTCTCTTTGATTGATGGAGAGCAAACGTCCGGGGCGGCAGATGGTGTGGATTCCTGGAAATATCCCTCATTCCTCCCTTCCTTCTTGACAGCAATCCAGCTTCGACTAAGATGAATTCTCTTCATTTTCTGTCACCATTTCTATAAATTATCGTCATACAGGGCGAATAAACAAGGGAACATGAAATGATGTTTTCCGTCATTGCCTCGATTCTGGCACCGATCTTTACCTGTGTGTTAATTGGTTTTTTCTGGGCCAGGAAGGGCCGGTCATATGATACAGGCCTGATAACCTCTCTTGTCACCTATTTCGGCACTCCCTGCCTGATTTTTTACTCGTTATCTTCGGTGCATCTGCGTCCTGGCACCCTGCTGGACATGGGCCTTGCCGCCCTTTGTGCCAACTTTGCCTTCATCATTATTGGCGCTTTGATCCTGGCAATTTTCAAGTTACCTCAGCGCGTTTATCTGCAATCCTTGAGTTGGCCAAATGTCGGCAACGTTGGGTTGCCCCTCTGTTACTTCGCCTATGGTGAAGAGGGGTTGGCCCTTGGGGTAACATTTTTAGCATTCTATGTTGTTTTTCAGATGACGGTGGGAATAGCCTTTGTGTCTGGAACGTTCTCACCTACGGCTCTTTTTAAAATACCTATTGTCCCTGCAACACTCCTGGCAGCTTTCTTCCTGTTTACTGATTTTCAAGTTCCAGACCCCCTCCATAATACCGCAAAACTGCTGGGAGACCTGACAATTCCTCTGATGTTAATCACCCTTGGCGTGTCGCTGGCGCGCTTGAGAGTTCACCACCTGAAGAGATCATTCCTGCTGTCTGTTTTACGGTTGAGTATGGGACTGGGGGTTGGCATCACTCTTGCGTCTTTGATGAAGCTGTCAGGGCCAACTGCCGGCGTCGTCATTCTCCAATGTTCAATGCCCACGGCAGTTTTTTGCTACCTCTTTGCAAAAATCTACAATCAGCGGCCTGAGGAGGTTGCAGGAATAGTCGTTATCTCCACGATTCTTGGGTTCTCCTTTTTGCCCCTGCTCTTATGGTACATTCTTTGACGTTGTACAGAACAGTTGATTATCCGGTGATGTGACCATCGACCTGATCGAGGAATTTCAGTGACAAAGTAATGAGTTCAACATTGCCAGATCGAAGGTATTCACCTCTGTCTTTGTCTTCTGCTCCAAATGTTCCAGTAAACCTTGAGTGACGTCTCCCTGGAAATCTGTTCGGATTAAATAGCACCTTGAAGCAATCGCGTCTCAGCTTGAAGCTCTGTTTCTACGGATACATCCTCCGTTTTTTTCCAGATCATTTCCTTCCTGCTCGCCTAACCTATTGCGTATAGGTATGAGACTGTGGTATCAGATGATGGTGGGAGAAGGAGTTGTCAAGCCTTGATACCGTAAGTGTCAAGTGGTAAACCGGGACGTGTATCCCAAAATCAAAACCGTCGATTTGGAGGGAGTCTATGAAACACTGGAAGAACTTGTTTATCGGATGTGCACTGCTGATGGTGTCGACCGGAGTAGCCTTTGCCGAAAATGGTGACACGCTGAAATCCGTCAAGGAAAAAGGCTATATCCAGGTGGGTGTGAATGGAGATCTCTTCGGTTTTGGCAAGGCCGATCAGAAAGGTGAATGGAAGGGGCTCGACGTCGACACCGCTCGAGCAGTTGCGCTTGCCGTATTCGGTGATCTCAATGACCGTCTGCGCTTCGTGCCGCTCACCGCCAAAACCCGTTTCACCGCACTCCAGTCCAAGGAGATTGATCTGTTGGCAAGGAATGCCACCCAGACGCTGGGACGAGACACCTCTCTCGGCCTTGATTTTGTCCAGGTCAACTACTACGACGGCCAGGGTTTCATGGTTCCCAAGGCACTCGGGGTAAAAAGTGCAAAAGAGCTCAACGGTGCCACCGTCTGTGTGCTTCCCGGTACGACAACGGAACAGAATGCCGCTGACTTCTTCCGCTCCAACAAGATGGAATGGAAAACCGTCACCATCGAGAACACCGCGGAACTTTCACAGGCGTTCTATGCCGGGCGCTGCGATGTCCTGACCTCTGATGCCTCCCAGCTCGCCGGCCTGCGTGCAAGTGCCCCGACCCCAGGAGACTACATCATTCTCCCTGACATCATCTCCAAAGAGCCCCTGGCGCCTGCCGTGCGGCACGGTGACAACCAGTGGAAAGACATCGTCAACTATGCCGTTCTGGCGTTGATCAATGCTGAAGAGCTCGGCATTGATTCCAAAAACGTCGATGAAATGCTGAATTCTACTAATCCGGTCATCCAGAGATTCCTGGGGGTATCCCCAGGCAATGGCGCAGCACTTGGCCTTGACGAGAAATTCGCCTACAATATCATCAAGCAGGTCGGTAATTACGGAGAGATATTCGAGCGCAACGTCGGTGTCAACACACCGCTTGGTATCGAACGCGGACTCAATGCGCTGTGGACAAATGGCGGCCTCATGTATTCACCGCCATTCAAATAAACCTCTAGAACAGCAGGACACAATTCCTTGAGCTCTCACGCTGCAAACCTGGTCAGCAGGTTTGCAGCGTGAAGGAATAGACATGGTGCGTACGGTTTTTCCTGCCGAATGACCACAATGCGCATCCGGGCTTTGCCGCTGGGCGGTCGGCACTGAGCCGCTCCTATCCATTTCTGCAGAGACGCTATGGCCTCCGGAAATAGAAATTCGGGAAAAACATACTTCTGGAATGACCAGAAAACGCGGGCTATTCTCTACCAGGTTTTCACCGCCGCATTTGTCGCCTTCCTGGGCTACTACCTGATCTCAAATGTCCAGGAAAACATGGCAAAACAATCAATTGCCAGTGGTTTCGGGTTTATTGACAAGGAGGCGGCTTTTGAGATCGGCGAGAGCCTCATCGACTATTCCGCTGCAGACAGTTATGGCAGGGCCCTGCTTGTCGGGGTTCTCAACACGCTGAAAGTCTCTCTTGTCGGCATGATACTCACCACGATGCTCGGCACGATCGTCGGGGTCTGTACCCTCTCCTCAAACTGGCTCATCGCAAGACTTGGCAGGATTTACGTAGAAATATTCCAGAATATCCCCGTCCTGCTCCAGCTTTTTTTCTTTTACGCCCTTTTTTATGAGATGTTTCCCGGCCCCCGGCAGGCACTTAATCCGCTGACCGGCGTCTATATAACCAACAGGGGGGTTGATTTCGCCGTTCCTGCGAGTCATCCTGCCTGGGGACATATGGGTATCACCTTTCTGGCAGCCTGCGTTTTTGTCTATTTTATCAATCGCTGGGCAACGAAACGACAGGAAAATACCGGGCAGCAGTTTCCCACATTCTGGGTCGGTGTCGCCGTGCTTGCCGGACTGCCAGCTCTTGCCTGGCTTTTCAGCGGCGCCCCTGTCCAGATGGACATACCGGAATTGAAAGGGTTCAATTTCCAGGGCGGCAGAAATATCAGCCCCGAGTTTACCGCCCTGCTGGTCGGGCTCGTCCTCTACACGGCATCGTTCATCGCCCAGATCGTCAGGGCGGGTATCCAGTCGATCAGCCATGGCCAGACCGAGGCGGCCATGTCAATCGGCCTCAAGCCCCGGTTTGTTCTTAAAATCGTCATTTTTCCCCAGGCGCTGCGGGTGATCGTGCCGCCCTTGACCTCCCAACTCCTGAACCTGACCAAGAACAGTTCCCTCGCCGTTGCTATCGGCTACCCTGACTTTGTCCAGGTCGCCGGCACAACGATCAACCAGACCGGCCAGGCCGTTGAGGGCGTTGCCCTGATGATGCTTGTCTACCTGACGTTCAGTCTCACAACGTCTGCTTTTATGAACTGGTACAACAAAAAAATTGCCATCATTGAGCGGTAGATCACTTATGAGCACGACAACCAGATCTCATGGAGAAGAAATCAGACCACCGGTAACGGACGTGGGGATTCTCGGCTGGCTGAAGCACCACCTTTTCAATGGCTTCTTCAATTCAATCGCCACAATTCTCATCCTCGGCCTGCTGCTCAAGTTTGTTCCCCAGTTCATCCAGTGGGCATTCATAGACAGTGTTTGGTTCACCTCGGGTGAAGAATGCCATGCCGCAAGCGGTGCCTGCTGGTCGGTTGTAACCCAGAACATCCGCTTCAATATTTTCGGATACTACCCGTACGAACACCAGTGGCGGCCGCTGGCGGCGATGATCATCCTGGTCTGCATGCTCATCTACAGCCGCGACTGGAACAGGTGGAGCAAAAAACTTGGTTATCTCTGGCTGGCTGCCCTCTTCGTTATGGGGTTGCTGATGAAGGGGGGGCTTTTCGGCCTGGTGTCGGTCGAGAGCACAAAATGGAGCGGTCTGCCGCTTACGCTGCTGCTCTCCTTTTTCGGAATCCTTGCCTCATATCCACTGGGGGTGGTACTTGCGCTTGGCCGTCAATCGAAACTGCCGATCATCAAGTCTCTCTGCGTTGTCTACATTGAAATGATCCGCGGCGTCCCGCTGATCACCATGCTGTTTATGTCCTCGGTCATGTTTCCGCTGTTTTTACCAGAGGGCGTAACCGTTGATAAAGTGCTGCGTGCCCAGGCGGCAATCATATTGTTTACCGCCGCCTATATTGCCGAAGTAGTGCGCGGCGGCCTGCAGGCGATGGACAAGGGACAGTACGAGGCAGCCGAGTCCCTGGGCCTGAACTATTACCAGATGATGCGTCTCATCATCCTGCCCCAGGCGTTGAAGATCGTCATCCCGCCAACCGTTGGCATCCTGATCTCGGCCTTCAAGGACACTTCCCTTGTCGTTATCATTGCCCTCTACGACATCCTCAACACCACCAAATCAATTTTGTCCGAACCTGAATGGACCGGATTCAGCACCGAGGCGTACATCTTCATTGCCGTAATCTATTACTTCTGCTGTTTTTCCATGTCTCAATACAGCCGCAGGATAGAAAAAGAACTTGAGTATAAACAAAGGGATAACAAGATCTCTTGAATCGAGGTGAGAAAATCAACATGAATAGTGAGCCGGCCAGAAACAACAGCGCCACAGGTCAACCGATCATAGAAATAATCAAGATGCACAAGTGGTTCGACGACTTCCACGTGCTCAAGGACATCAATCTTGCGGTTCACCCCCAGGAACGGATTGTGGTCTGCGGCCCGTCGGGTTCGGGTAAGTCGACGATGATCCGCTGCATCAACCGGCTGGAGGAGCACCAGCGCGGCCAGATCATCGTCAACGGCATCGAGCTCACCACCGATCTGAAAAACATCGAGAAGGTGCGGACCGAGGTCGGCATGGTCTTCCAGCACTTCAACCTCTTTCCCCACCTGACGATCCTGGAAAACCTGACAGTCGGCCCCATCTGGGTCAGAAAGACACCCAAAAAAGAGGCGGAAGAACTTGCCATGCACTACCTGGAGATCGTCAAGATCCCGGAGCAGGCGCTCAAATATCCCGGCCAGATTTCCGGCGGCCAGCAGCAGCGTGTGGCGATTGCCCGCAGCCTCTGCATGAAGCCCAAGATCATGCTCTTTGATGAACCGACCTCGGCCCTTTGATCCTGAAATGATAAAAGAAGTGCTCGATGTCATGGTCGATCTCGCCCGGGAAGGCATGACGATGATCGTGGTCACCCACGAGATGGGCTTTGCCAAGACCGTCGCCGACCGCGTCATCTTCATGGATTTTGGTGAAATCGTCGAAGAGAACAAGCCTGATGAATTTTTCGATAACCCACAGCATGATCGAACCAAATTGTTTCTCAGCCAGATTCTCTAGTTTATTTGCTACCGATGCAGGAAGAAATTTCCTTTGCCAGCGAAAAAAACAAGCAGGTATAGCCCAGCTCTCGGCCTTATCATGCTTGCTCTTGCGAGCCTCTGTCTCCCGGGCTGCAGCTATCAGGCCTGGTATGAGGGTTTCAAGATGAGGGAGCGGCAGGAGTGCTACAAGCATCCCGACAATGATGACATAGAGACCTGCCTGGAGCGGTTAAACAGTATGAATTACAATGAATACAAACGATCAAGAGGCAACTGAAAACAAAAACGCTCACCTTATTACAGCAGGTCCGTTGAAAAGACGTTCCAGCTCCTTGACTCCTGCTGAAATCGTTTCCACCATGTTAAAATCAAAAAGAGTCTTTCAGATTCCTGTTGCCCCTGCCGATATGTATATTTGGAACTTTTGATAATTATTACTGATTATTTTGAAACTATAAGGAATACCTGATATATAATTATGCAGTTACCACACCTTAAAATACACTGTTCAGTTCAAACAGATTTGCTCTCCACTGGGCTCGCCTGTTCCATGCAAGCTGTTAAATCAAGCTAGGGTCTCATATCATGAAAAAATCTTTCAAAAAATATCTGCTTCTCGAACAACTGGAAGAACGTATCTTTCTTGATGCCAACCCTGTTGCGGCACTCGATCCGGTCGATCCGGTCGATTCGGCCATTGACCCGGCAGCTGAAATGATCCAGGACCAGCCTGTCCTGCCTCCGCAGCCTGATGTTTCTGATGAACTGGAGGGTTCTGGCTCCGACAGCAGTGCCCAGGAAGCAGAAGCCGAACAGGACCTGCCTGAAGAGACAGCGATTGAAGACCCCGCCATCGATGCCGCCCCTGGCGCAGAAGGCGAGCCTGTTGAAATCGCTGCAGTTGATTCCGTGACGGACAGCGAATCATTTGATAACGAAGAAGAGCCGCTGCAGAGCGAGTCGAAACAGCAGGCCCCTCAAGACGATGCAGCCGCGGCCGAGGCAGACAGTCCGATTGAAGCGGCTGAAGAAAACATTACCCGTGCTGATGCGGACAGCGAGGTACATCAAGATACCGAAGCTGCCGCAGTCGAGGCAATAGACCCGATGATCGGGGAGGACTTTACCTTTACGGCTGTCCTTGATAACACCACCGGCACCACCCTGTACGGGCCGTATATCGATATCTATATGCCCACGAGCGGTGATGACGGCGATGATGGTGTTTCCTTTGTGGACGCTACCTATTTTGGCACGCCTGTAAACGCAACGGTCCAGACATTTGATGCCACGGGGCAGATTCTTCACCCCTATGCGGTGGACGCTGCCGGCAATCCAATTGCCATAAACGGCACTGTTGGTGATACCTATGTCACCCTGGAGATGCCGTTTGGCTCGTTCACGCCTGACCAGCCAGCAGCAGAGGTAGAAATAACGGCGCACATCAGTGAGAACAGGCAGGTTGACGATGGAGGCGGGAGTTCCCAGGATTTTGACATCCGGATCTACAACGGCTACCGCTACGGAGATGATCCGCTGGACAATCCAGCCACCAACCCACCGGTAGACCCAACGCTGGTGAGTACCCAGACCTTCCGGCCCGAGGTTATCCGCTTTGAAAAGGAATACATCGGTCCTGAGCAGGAAACCGCGACCGGCCCCAACTACGCCAAACAGTACCAAATTACTGTTGACATCGCCGATGGACAGCAAATAAGCAATTTAACTCTGACAGAGCACCTGCCCAATGAAATTTACTATATGGGCGATGCGACGGTTTCGGTCAGTGGTGGCGGGCCTTTCAGTGTAACGTCCCCCAATAGTGCCGGCGGTATTTTTACCGATGGCATCCTGACGGTGGCACTCACCAACCCAATTACCGGCACCGCGGCGGCAAACGATGTCGTTGTGACCTTTGATTTTTATGTGCCCCAATACTATGCCGACGGGGTAACTCCGATTCTCCTTCCAGCCACCGGCGATGATGCCGACGGCAACGAAGACCGGGCAGTTATCAACGATGTTCAGGTCGAGGGTGACTGGATGCCGACCGATTTACGTGACAGGCCTTCCGACGGCACTCCGATCCACATCAGTATGGATGCCGAGGTGGACGGTGACGGCATCATTTCGCCCACACCGAGTATCGACGAAGTGTTTGACGCCGAGGCTATTGCCATCCAGAAGACGGTGGGACTGGCAGCGGGAGGCGACACCGGGACCATCGGGGGATACAATCCTGGTGATATCGTTCAATATACACTCACCTTTCAGGTTTCGGACTATTTCAACTTCGGTGATATCCGGATCGATGATGTCCTCCCGGATGGTCTGGAACTTCAGACTGACAATACCAATGGAGCCTATACTCCAACCTTTTCAATTCAGGATGAAACCGATTCATGGTCAGGAAATTGGTCGATCGGCAGTAATCTGACCACCGTTACCCAGGCTGATGACGACACCGAACTCCATTTTGACGTTTCAGCGGCAATTATTGCGGCAGCTGGGGTGGACGGGGACGGTAATCCCCTGGAGGACGGTATCCTCCAGGGTGACCTCTATGGCAATACCGACCTGGATAATCCGGCAACAGGTACCATCATTTATTATGCCCGGATACTCGATGAATATGGAAGCACTGAAGGCAGTACTGGGTTGCCCGACAGTTCCGGTCCCGGAGACATTTCTGTCGACCAGGGTGATTTTTTTACCAACGGTGTCACGATCGAAGGACAGATATACGGCGATGACGGCACCGGTACCGCCACCCTGACAAGCACCGGCTTTGGTCTTGACCAGGATGGTTCCAGCGCCTCACTCCAGATCGAGGTCGGTCAGGTTTACAAGGAAATGTACGCCATCAACGGCAGCACGGACCTGAGCAGCTTCACCGATGCCCAGGGAAATATCCATGTACAGCCGGACGACACGGTAACCTATCGCCTGCAATACTACATGCCCACCAGCGAGTTCGAATCGTTCCGGCTCGATGACTACCTGCCCCTGCCCGTGTTCAACGCCGCGGAAATTATGACCTTTGACAGCGGCGAATCAGATGATGCCCCAGACGCCGGTCACTATCATTTACATACCAATGACTCCTTCTCAGAGACGTTTGGTGGAGAACTCCCTGTTCTTCAAACAAATATTGTCAACGGCGAGAACAGGGTCAGTTTCATCTACGCTGAACATGACGACACCACCGCCCAGGAAACCTGGATCGATATCCTCTTTACCGTTACGGTAAGCGATGAACCGTTTGCAGACGGACTCTTCCTGACCAATCAGGTACGCGGCACCGAGGACGGCACGCCGCTGGTGCCCTCAAGCAGTGACGCCATTATCCAGATCGTGCTTGACGAACCGGTGCTGGAGATTACCAAGGGGATCGTCCAGAGTAACAATGACGCCGATGTCTTCTCCGGCAACCCGGCCGTAAGCGGTTATTTCACGGAACCCGGCGTCAACACGGGCACCAACACGGACATCAGCGATTCCCGGCTGCTGCAGACTGTTTCCTCCACCTGGCTGGACTCGAACGTGATAGACACGGACGTCTCCGGACTGGATGCCGGTGATAGGGTCACCGTGGCCATTGTCATCGAAAACACCGGCCGTTCAGATGCCTATGATGTAACGGTAAGCGATGTCCTGCCCCTGGGGTATATGTATGTCGCTTCCAGTCTGCAGGTCACCAACGGTACCGGAGCCCCCTTAACCTACAGCGGCAGCGACAGTGATCTGTTCGGCGCCGGCCTGATCATCGATGACAACGCGGACGACGGCTCCCTGGAGGGACATGACGGGACCTCGGGAACCAATATCATGATGATCACCTACGACCTGCTTCTGCAGGACAGCGTCGGCCCCAACCAGACACTGCTCAATACCGCCTCGATAACCAATTATGCGGGAAACGAAGCTGCCGAAAACCACCTGCAGGCTGCTCTTTCAGACAGCGCGACGGCCCAGATCACCGATGTCGTCGTTGACAAATCCATCGCGAGCACCAGCCAGGGCCATACCAGCGGATCAAATGTCACTATCGGGGAAACGGTCACCTATACGGTTGCCATCACCCTGCCGGAGGGATTGGCGACAAGCGTATCATTTACCGATGTGCTTGATCCGGATGACGGGCTCGAAATACTGAGCCTCGACAGTCTCTCCGCCGATCCTGGTCTCGCTTCGATTTCGGGCACAGGCATCAGCAGTTCGCTTGATAATGCCTTCCTGTCAACTCATGGAACCATTGCCGCTGACGGACTCTCCTTCAGCATCGATTTCGATGATATTGTGAATTCGGACCGTGACAATAGCGTCTCTGAAACCATCACCCTGACCTACACCGCCGTTGTCCGGAACATCAATTACAACCAGAATGGTGTGGTGCTGGACAATACTGCTCAATTGACCTGGACAGACGGCAACGCGACATCTCATTCAGAAAGCGATAGCGAGACAATCACCGTTGTCGAACCGCTTCTCAGCGTCTCAAAAACCGTAGATAATCGCTATCCTGACGAAGGTGATAGGGTTACATTCACTATCGTCGTACGAAATCCGGCGGCCAGCAGTGCCGATGCTTTTGATGCGGTACTCAACGATACCCTGCCAAGCGGCTATGAGAACGTCACCATAACCAGCCAGTCCGGAACAGGCAGCTTGGCCGGAATAACCGATGCGGTGAACGTCTCGGGCAACACGCTTAGCGGCTCCTGGGAAACGTTCAGACGTCTGGACACCTACATAATTGTTCTGACCGCCGATCTCGTAGTCGATCCTCAGGCAGGCCAAACACTTTCCAACACCGCCACCATCGACTGGACCAGTCTGCCCGAGGATGGTGACCCATACGAGCGCACTGGCACCCCAGCAGTTGGAGACCCAGACGATTATATCAGAACTGCAACCGCTGCAGTCAGCGTCGCCGGGACCATCGATAAGGTCAATCCGGATCCGTCAAGCTATACTATTGGAGAAGAAGTTCAGTACTACATTCTGGTAACGCTGCCCGAAGGCAACACTAACAACCTGATAGTTACCGACGACCTGCCGGCCGGCATGCAGTACGTTGCGGGTTCCCATTCCCTCTATACTACAGCCGGTGCTTCCGATCCCTCCGGCCTGCTGACCCAGGATTTCTCCTCCACCATCGCGCTCGGCTCGGTGACGGGTGGCTCGGGCGATGGCGCGCCGGTATCATTCCGCTATGGCAACATCGCAATTACGGCGGACAATGACCCGAGTGGGGAAAACGATGCCTTTGTCATCGGTCTGAGGGCACTTGTCCTCGATGTAGCCGGAAATCACGACGACCCTGATGGCTCTGGTGCTCTGGAGGCGACCTCGCTCAGAAATGACACCTTCATGAATTACGATAATCCTGCCGGCGGGAGCACCAGAGTGAACGACCCAGTCGATCCGATTGTTACCGTCATCGAACCCTGGATCATCACCAGTTAAGGACTGTCGATCCCCGACGACCGGCGTGGAGGCGTGGCGACACCCTGACCTATACGGTCACCCTGACCAACGACGGCAATGCCACGGCCTACGAGGTCAACTTCAACGACACCCTGGCCCAGGGCACCGCTTTTGGAGCGATCCTGACTGCCCAGATCGACGGCACGGACACCAGCCTCGGCACGGCCACCGCCAACGGCGACGGCTCCGTCATCACCTTCAGCGATGACGCCTGGGATCTTGATCCGGGCCATGTGCCCTGGTCCTCACCTATTCGGCCAGCCGTGACCAACGCTGCAGTCGTGGACGGCAGCCATGTCAACACGGTGGACGCGGACTGGTCCAGCCTTGACAACAACTGACCCGGGTGAAGCCAACGAACGGGTCTATGACGAAGACGACGGCGTCGATTCTCCGGTCGACGGCGGGGCTCAATGCCGACCGTGATGTCGATACGGCCGAATTCGCCATCCCCGGCGTCACCATCAGCAAGAGTGACGGCGGAATCACAGAAGCGACCATCGGCGACACGATCTCCTATACCCTGACGCTGAGCGCCCCGGAAGGAACCATCGACAACCTGGTCATCGAGGATGTGCTGGCCGCCGGCCTGATTTTCAACGACGACGCCGCGATCAGCACGCGCAAGCGGCAGTTTTTCCTTTGCGAACTGAGCGGGGACCCGACCTTTGGCACCAATGACGGCAGCGCCGCTGTCACCATCACCTGGAACCTTGGCGACACCGTCATCGACACCGACGATGACGCTGCTCATCACCTATACGGCACGGGTAGCCGACGTGGCGTTGACAATTTTGACAGCACCGCCCTCGGCAACACGGTAACCCTGAGCTACGACAATGTTGACGGCGACGAGGTGACCGACAGCGACACCGACAGCCTGAGCCGTTGTCGAACCCTGGATCATCACCAGCAAGGATGTCTCCCCGACGACCGGCGTGGAGGGTGGCGACACCCTGACCTATACGGTCACCCTGACCAATGGCGGCAATGCCACAGCCTACGAGGTTAACTTCAACGACACCCTGGCCCAGGGCACCGCTTTCGGCGCGATCCAGACGGCCCAGATCAACGGAACGGACACCAGCCTCGGCACAGCCACCGCCAATGGCGACGGCTCCGTCATCACCTTTAGCGACGACGACTGGGATCTTGACCCGGGCGATGTGCTCGTCCTGACCTACACGGCCAGCGTGACCAACGCGGCAGTCGTTGACGGCAGCCATGTCAACACGGTGGATGCGGACTGGTCCAGCCTTGACAATACTGATCCGGGTGAAGCAAACGAGCGCGTCTATGACGAGGACGACGGCGTGGATTCGCCGGTGGACGGCGGGGCCAATGCCGACCGTGATGTCGATACGGCTGAATTTGCCATCCCCGGGGTCACCATCAGCAAGAGTGACGGCGGAATCACCGAAGCAACCATCGGCGACACCATCACCTATACCCTGACGCTGAGCGCCCCGGAAGGAACCATCGACAACCTGGTGATCGAGGATGTGCTGGCCGCCGGCCTGATTTTCAACAACGACGCCGCGATCAGCACGGCAAGCGGCAGCTTCTCCACCGAACTGAGCCAGGATCCGACCTTTGGCACCAATGACGGCAGTGCCGCCGTCACCATCACCTGGAACCTTGGCGACACCATCATCGATACCGACGATGACCTGCTCATCACCTATACGGCCCGGGTGGCTGACGTCGTTGACAATTTCGACAGCGCAGCCCTCGGCAACACGGTAACCCTGAGCTACGACAATGTTGACGGCGACGAGGTGACGGACAGTGATACCGACGGCCTGAGTGTTGTCGAACCCTGGATCATCACCAGCAAGGATGTCTCCCCGGCAACCGGCGTAGAAGGTGGCGACACCCTGACCTATACGGTCACCCTGACCAATGGCGGCAATGCCACAGCCTACGAGGTTAACTTCAACGACACCCTGGCCCAGGGCACCGCTTTCGGCGCGATCCAGACGGCCCAGATCAACGGAACGGACACCAGCCTCGGCACAGCCACCGCCAATGGCGACGGCTCCGTCATCACCTTTAGCGACGACGACTGGGATCTTGACCCGGGCGATGTGCTCGTCCTGACCTACACGGCCAGCGTGACCAACGCGGCAGTCGTTGACGGCAGCCATGTCAACACGGTGGATGCGGACTGGTCCAGCCTTGACAATACTGATCCGGGTGAAGCAAACGAGCGCGTCTATGACGAGGACGACGGCGTGGATTCGCCGGTGGACGGCGGGGCCAATGCCGACCGTGATGTCGATACGGCTGAATTTGCCATCCCCGGGGTCACCATCAGCAAGAGTGACGGCGGAATCACCGAAGCAACCATCGGCGACACCATCACCTATACCCTGACGCTGAGCGCCCCGGAAGGAACCATCGACAACCTGGTGATCGAGGATGTGCTGGCCGCCGGCCTAATTTTCAACAACGACGCCGCGATCAGCACGGCGAGCGGCAGCTTCTCCACCGAACTGAGCCAGGATCCGACCTTTGGCACCAATGACGGCAGTGCCGCCGTCACCATCACCTGGAACCTTGGCGACACCATCATCGATACCGACGATGACCTGCTCATCACCTATACGGCCCGGGTGGCTGACGTCGTTGACAATTTCGACAGCGCAGCCCTCGGCAACACGGTAACCCTGAGCTACGACAATGTTGACGGCGACGAGGTGACGGACAGTGATACCGACGGCCTGAGTGTTGTCGAACCCTGGATCATCACCAGCAAGGATGTCTCCCCGGCAACCGGCGTAGAAGGTGGCGACACCCTGACCTATACGGTCACCCTGACCAATGGCGGCAATGCCACAGCCTACGAGGTTAACTTCAACGACACCCTGGCCCAGGGCACCGCTTTCGGCGCGATCCAGACGGCCCAGATCAACGGAACGGACACCAGCCTCGGCACAGCCACCGCCAATGGCGACGGCTCCGTCATCACCTTTAGCGACGACGACTGGGATCTTGACCCGGGCGATGTGCTCGTCCTGACCTACACGGCCAGCGTGACCAACGCGGCAGTCGTTGACGGCAGCCATGTCAACACGGTGGATGCGGACTGGTCCAGCCTTGACAATACTGATCCGGGTGAAGCAAACGAGCGCGTCTATGACGAGGACGACGGCGTGGATTCGCCGGTGGACGGCGGGGCCAATGCCGACCGTGATGTCGATACGGCTGAATTTGCCATCCCCGGGGTCACCATCAGCAAGAGTGACGGCGGAATCACCGAAGCAACCATCGGCGACACCATCACCTATACCCTGACGCTGAGCGCCCCGGAAGGAACCATCGACAACCTGGTGATCGAGGATGTGCTGGCCGCCGGCCTGATTTTCAACAACGACGCCGCGATCAGCACGGCGAGCGGCAGCTTCTCCACCGAACTGAGCCAGGATCCGACCTTTGGCACCAATGACGGCAGTGCCGCCGTCACCATCACCTGGAACCTTGGCGACACCATCATCGATACCGACGATGACCTGCTCATCACCTATACGGCCCGGGTGGCTGACGTCGTTGACAATTTCGACAGCGCAGCCCTCGGCAACACGGTAACCCTGAGCTACGACAATGTTGACGGCGACGAGGTGACGGACAGTGATACCGACGGCCTGAGTGTTGTCGAACCCTGGATCATCACCAGCAAGGATGTCTCCCCGGCAACCGGCGTAGAAGGTGGCGACACCCTGACCTATACGGTCACCCTGACCAATGGCGGCAATGCCACAGCCTACGAGGTTAACTTCAACGACACCCTGGCCCAGGGCACCGCTTTCGGCGCGATCCAGACGGCCCAGATCAACGGAACGGACACCAGCCTCGGCACAGCCACCGCCAATGGCGACGGCTCCGTCATCACCTTTAGCGACGACGACTGGGATCTTGACCCGGGCGATGTGCTCGTCCTGACCTACACGGCCAGCGTGACCAACGCGGCAGTCGTTGACGGCAGCCATGTCAACACGGTGGATGCGGACTGGTCCAGCCTTGACAATACTGATCCGGGTGAAGCAAACGAGCGCGTCTATGACGAGGACGACGGCGTGGATTCGCCGGTGGACGGCGGGGCCAATGCCGACCGTGATGTCGATACGGCTGAATTTGCCATCCCCGGGGTCACCATCAGCAAGAGTGACGGCGGAATCACCGAAGCAACCATCGGCGACACCATCACCTATACCCTGACGCTGAGCGCCCCGGAAGGAACCATCGACAACCTGGTGATCGAGGATGTGCTGGCCGCCGGCCTGATTTTCAACAACGACGCCGCGATCAGCACGGCGAGCGGCAGCTTCTCCACCGAACTGAGCCAGGATCCGACCTTTGGCACCAATGACGGCAGTGCCGCCGTCACCATCACCTGGAACCTTGGCGACACCATCATCGATACCGACGATGACCTGCTCATCACCTATACGGCCCGGGTGGCTGACGTCGTTGACAATTTCGACAGCGCAGCCCTCGGCAACACGGTAACCCTGAGCTACGACAATGTTGACGGCGACGAGGTGACGGACAGTGATACCGACGGCCTGAGTGTTGTCGAACCCTGGATCATCACCAGCAAGGATGTCTCCCCGGCAACCGGCGTAGAAGGTGGCGACACCCTGACCTATACGGTCACCCTGACCAATGGCGGCAATGCCACAGCCTACGAGGTTAACTTCAACGACACCCTGGCCCAGGGCACCGCTTTCGGCGCGATCCAGACGGCCCAGATCAACGGAACGGACACCAGCCTCGGCACAGCCACCGCCAATGGCGACGGCTCCGTCATCACCTTTAGCGACGACGACTGGGATCTTGACCCGGGCGATGTGCTCGTCCTGACCTACACGGCCAGCGTGACCAACGCGGCAGTCGTTGACGGCAGCCATGTCAACACGGTGGATGCGGACTGGTCCAGCCTTGACAATACTGATCCGGGTGAAGCAAACGAGCGCGTCTATGACGAGGACGACGGCGTGGATTCGCCGGTGGACGGCGGGGCCAATGCCGACCGTGATGTCGATACGGCTGAATTTGCCATCCCCGGGGTCACCATCAGCAAGAGTGACGGCGGAATCACCGAAGCAACCATCGGCGACACCATCACCTATACCCTGACGCTGAGCGCCCCGGAAGGAACCATCGACAACCTGGTGATCGAGGATGTGCTGGCCGCCGGCCTGATTTTCAACAACGACGCCGCGATCAGCACGGCGAGCGGCAGCTTCTCCACCGAACTGAGCCAGGATCCGACCTTTGGCACCAATGACGGCAGTGCCGCCGTCACCATCACCTGGAACCTTGGCGACACCATCATCGATACCGACGATGACCTGCTCATCACCTATACGGCCCGGGTGGCTGACGTCGTTGACAATTTCGACAGCGCAGCCCTCGGCAACACGGTAACCCTGAGCTACGACAATGTTGACGGCGACGAGGTGACGGACAGTGATACCGACGGCCTGAGTGTTGTCGAACCGCAGATAACCACCGAAAAGAGCGTGACGGACTCCGGCGATACAGGCACGGATGCAGAATGGAATGAAACACTTACCTACACCGTACGGTTTACCAACAGCGGCAATGCCACCGCCTACGAAGTCAATGCCGTGGATACGCTGGCTCCGGGGACCCTGTTTGATGCTTTAACCCTTACCTCCAGCAGTTTTGGAGCCGTAGCCGACCCGACCATGACCGACAACGGCGACGGTACGGTTTCCATCGTCGGCAATTGGGATATCCCTGTGGGGAACTATGTCGAGATCCAATATACGGCAACCGTCCTGGACGCTGTATTTCTTGCTCCTCCCCATGAAAACAGTGTCGATGCTGACTGGTCCAGCCAGGACGGCGTCAGTCTCAATGAACGGCAGTATGATGACACGGGCACTTCGCCGGTGGATGGTGATCTGGATACCGACGATGCCGTCTTCACCGTTTTCACAACCGGCAGTATCGGCGATACGGTGTTCTTTGACACCAATAATAATGGTATTGAAGATGCAGGTGACACCGGCATCACCGATATCCTGGTTACCCTGAGTGCCGACACTGACGGAGACGGTACAGCAGACTTCACCTGGACGGATGTCACCGATGCAGATGGCCAGTACCTGTTTGAAAACCTGCCGGCCTTTGACAGCTACACGATCACCGTGGATCCGGTCAACCTGCCGGACGGCACTGAGGCAACCTATGACCTCGATGGAATCGACACCGAGCATGTTATCAGCGGAATCGTTCTTGGAGTTGAAGAAGTCAGAGATGATGTGGATTTCGGTTATTTCAACAGTGGGACCGGCTCCATTGGCGATACAGTCTGGTATGACGCGGACGCTGACGGCGTGCTGGATGCCGGCGAGCAGGGACTTGGCGGTGTGCAGCTGACGCTTACCGGCGATATCACCGGTGACGGCCTTGATGATATTTCTGTTACCACAACAACCGATGAAAACGGCAACTATACCTTCGCTCAATTGCTGCCCGGTGACTATACGGTAACGGTTGATTCCACACCTGCCGGCATGGTCCAGACTTTTGATCTTGACGGACTCTTCACCCCGGACAACGCCTCGATTGCTCTTGCCGACGGTGAAAACAACAATAACGTCGATTTCGGCTATACCGGTGCGGCCTCAATCGGCGACACCATCTATTTTGATGCCGATAATTCCGGCACAGAGGATCCTGGTGATGCAGGAATTCCTGGTGTTACGGTTACCCTGACCGGCGACCTTAATAACGACGGAATCGAGGATATACTGACAACCGTGACCGATGAGAACGGCAATTATCTCTTTGAGAACCTGCCCGACGGTGTGTACACGGTTAGCGTTGATCCTGACGGTTTGCCGGCAGGGATGAGCCCGACAGCAGACCCTGATGGTGGTGGTGATAACATGTCCGCCGTTACCCTGGCAGGTGGTGTTGACAACCCTGATCAGGACTTTGGCTATACCGGCACGGGTATCATTGGCGACACCATCTGGGAGGATACCAATGGTGACGGTATACAGAATGGCAGCGAAACCGGTTTGGGCGGAGTCGATGTCACCATCGCGGTCGACTTTGACGGTGACGGGACAGCTGACTATACCGGAACCGCGACAACGGACGGTAGCGGCAACTACAGCTTTGACAACCTGCCCGCAGGGACCTACACCATTGCCGTGGATACCAATAGTATTCCTGCTGGCTACGTGCTGACCGGCGACCCGGACATCAACCCGGATTCGACATCCACGGTTGATCTTCCTGCCGGAGGAACGAACCTGGATCAGGATTTCGGTTACCAGAACAGCGGCGTTACTTCACCGGTTCCATCGGCGACACCATCTATTTTGATGCCGACGGCAACAGTGCTCAGACTATTGGGGAGCCTGGAATTTCAGGTGTAACCGTCACGTTAAACGGAGACATTGACGGAGACGGCACATCAGAAAACGTCACGACAACAACCGATGTCAACGGCAACTATCTGTTCGATAATCTTCCTGCGGGCACCTATACGATCACGGTTAATCCAACAACCTTGCCATCAGGTATGAATCCGACTCAAGATCCGGATGGAGGTACCGCCAACAGCGCTGCTGTCGCCTTGGGCGAGGGGGAGGATAATGTCGACCAGGATTTCGGCTACAACGGCACCGGCTCCATCGGCGACACGATCTTCTTCGATGCCGACAACAGCGGCACGCAGCAGAGTAATGAAGGCGGCATCAATGGCGTTGTGGTGAATCTCAGCCTGGACCTTGATGGCGATGGAGTCGCAGATTATACCGATTCGGCGACGACGGATGCGGACGGCGCCTACCTGTTTGCAAATCTGCCGGCCGGGGAATATACCATCAGTGTCGACACAGCAACGATACCTGCCGGAATGATTCAAAGCAGTGACCCGGACGGTTCCCTCGATGACATGGCAACCTACAACCTGGCTGGTGGGCAAAATAACCTGCAGCAGGATTTCGGTTACACCGGGACCGGCTCCATCGGCGACAGGGTCTGGAATGATACTGACGGCGATGGCGTGCAGGACAGCGGTGAAACCGGTCTGGCCGGTGTGGATATCACAATCAGCGCCGATATCGACAGTGACGGGATTCCTGACTACGTTCAAACCGTCACTACCGACGGCAGCGGGGGCTATCTCTTTGACAACCTGCCGGACGGAGTCTACACCCTCACCGTCGATCCAGCCTCTCTGCCCGTCGGCCTGAGCCAGAGCGGTGACCCCGACAGCGTGAACGACAATATGACCGTGATTGGTCTCTCAGCCGGGGAAGACAACCTGGACCAGGATTTCGGCTACAACAGCGGGACCGGCTCCATCGGCGACACCATCTACTTTGATGCCGACGATTCCGGTTCAGAAAGCCCCGGCGATACAGGAATTCCAGGCGTTACGGTAACCCTGACCGGTGACGTGGATAACGATGGAATCGAGGATACACTGACGACCGTAACCGACGACAACGGCGCCTATCTTTTTGAGGGCCTCGCCGACGGCGACTACACGATAGCCGTCGACCCGGCTACCCTGCCCGCAGGTATGGAGCAGTCCGGTGATCCGGATGGCGTCAACGACAATAGTTCCGTTGTCACCCTGGACCCCGATGAAGACAACCTGGTGCAGGATTTTGGTTACCGGGGAACAGGTTCCATTGGCGACACTATCTGGAACGATCTAGATGGCACGGGATACAGGACAGCGGTGAAGGCGGGTTGGAATTTGTCGATGTTACCCTGTCCGTCGACTTTGACGGTGACGGCGTAACGGATTACACCCAAACAGACACCACTGATGCAGCGGGTAATTACGGTTTCGACAATCTTCCCGCTGGCGAATATACCATTGCCGTGGACACCGGCTCTGCTGCGCTGGACCAATATGTTCTGACCGGAGACCCTGACTCCAATCCGGATTCCACTTCCACGGTCAATCTTCCTGTCGGGGATCAAACCTGGATCAGGATTTCGGCTACCAGAACAGCGGTGCACCCACCGGTTCCATCGGCGACACCATCTATTTTGATGCAAACAACAACGCCATAGAGGATGGCGACGATAGCGGTCTGCCTGGCGTCAGCGTCACCCTGGTTGGTGATATTAATGGTGACGGTACTCCCGACACCGTCACGACAACCACTGACAGCAACGGCAGCTACCTGTTTGATAACCTGCCGGAAGGTGATTACACGATCACTGTTGATCCGACAACCCTGCCTGCAGGGATGACCCCGACTCAAGACCCGGACGGCGGCGCTGCCAACAGCGCTGCTGTCGCCCTGGGCGAGGGAGAGGATAATGTCGACCAGGATTTCGGTTACACCGGCAGCGGTTCCATTGGAGATACCGTCTATTTTGATACCGATGGCGATGGAACCCAGGACAGCGGGGAAAACGGTCTGCCGAACGTGAATGTTACCATCAGCGTTGATTTCGACGGTGACGGCAATCCTGACTATACGGCAACGGCAACGACAACAACCGATGGCAACGGCAGCTATGTCTTTGAAAACCTGCCCGCTGGTGAATATACCGTCAGCGTTGATACCGCCAGCCTGCCAGGCGATGTCCAGCCGAGCGGCGACCCTGACGACACGCTGGACAACAGCGCCACAGTCAACCTGGGGGCGGGAGCGACCAATAACGACCAGGACTTCGGGTATACCGGCAGCGGCGCAATCGGCGATACCGTCTTTTATGATGCCGACGGCAACGGCTACCAGAGTCCGGGCGAGCGCGGGCTTCCCGGAGTGACGGTAACCCTGCAGGGTGACTTTGACAATGACGGAATCATTGAAGCCGTGACCACCACGACAGACGGCAATGGTGTCTACCTGTTCGATAATCTCATCGCAGGCGCTTATACCGTCTATGTGGACACCACCACGCTACCGAACGGCATGACCCAGTCGGCAGACCCTGACGCCACGCTCGACAACCAGTCCCAGGTGACCCTCGGGGCCGGCGAAACGAACCTCGATCAGGATTTCGGCTACAGCGGGCCGTCACCGTTCCCGCCTGCCCTGCCGCCGCAGCAGCCCGACGAACCGGTAATCTCAGTGACGCCTCGTCCGCCATCTCCGGAGCCTGTTGAAACGCCGGAACAGGGTTTTATCGCCGATGCTTTCTTCATGTACCGGCAGTTTGGTGACCGGGATGACACTCAGCTCTTCTACCCCTTTGATGAGCAGCCCTGGCTCCAGCCGCCCCTGCCGGTATCACCGATTTATTCCGGACACGCGGAGCCGGGAACCACGATCGAACTCGTTCTCTATGACGCCATGGGCAACCAGGTCGGCTACCGCAGTGTCATGGCTGATACGGCGGGCAACTGGCTGGCTGACCTGCCGGAAACGATCATGTACGAACGGCCGCACCACATGGAAATCGGGCAGACGATGTCGAGCTACAATCAAAGCAGTGCCGGGTTCTTTAACATGCGGACCTATTTTTACCCAAGCTTCAACAGCATGATCTATTCGAGCACCCGCCTCGACGTGGAGACGGTCTTTGCTTATCTGCCCTCCACGCTGCTCGAGTCCATGCACCAGAGCAATCACGCAACAATTGATATATCGTGGAATGATTTCAAGCATTACGAATTTATTGCTCCGTCAACTCACCCGGCGCGCAACAGTCACTGATAACCACAGGGAAAAAGGATTAAGGATGAAAACAATACTCGTACTCGTCACACTGGCAATCGTGGGCAGTTTTTCCCACACGACGCTGCTGTATGCCGAAGGTGAAAATCCCTCGGATTATGCTCTGGTTGTAGATGCCACCCAGCAGAGCAAGCTGGATTACGAACAGTTGCGCTCCAGGCTGTTGCAGCGCTACACCCCGCTTATTGAGCAGATGGAACGTGCCACCGCCGGCTACACCAGTATTTTTGCCAGTGGTTCAGCAGGCGGCTTGACGATCGGTGCAGGTTCCATCCCCGAGGGATTTACCCCCTGGTGGCAGGCTCGGGTCAACGGCCAGATCAACCCGGCAGCAGACACCATATCGGCCGACGTCACCTCGCTCTTCAGCAGGGCACTGAAGCACTCCTCGCAGATCAAGGTCTTCAGCGATCTGCCGCTCATTCGCCAGACCACCATCCAGGAAGCCGAAGGACCATATGATTTCAGGCTGTTCGCCGAGGGCAGACTCTCCGATCTCAACGAACCGGTAGGCGATGACCTGCAGACCGGGGGGCCCCTGCGTTATGAAGAAAATACCCAAAATCTCGAGTACGGCGTGCGCAAGAAATTCCTGACCGGCACCGAGATCGAACTGAAACAGAATATCGGGGGCATGGATACCAATTCCATTTATTTTAATCCCGAAGATCAGGCCCGTACCGGCACCTATCTGACCATTACCCAGCCGCTCCTCAAGGGGTTCGGCATCGCCTATAACCGCTCACCTATCGATCTCGCCGGTATTGATCATTCAATCGCCCGGGAGGAGCTGCGGCGCAATGTGGAGAGCCATCTGCTCGAGGTGTCCCGCGCCTACTGGGGGCTCTACCTGGAGCGCTCACTGCTGCTCCAGAAAGAGCAGCTCGCCAGGAAAAGCCTGGAGATCTACAGGCAGATGCAGCAGCGCACCGGCATGGATGTCCCGCCCAGCCTGCTGGCTCGGTCCAAGTCCCTGGTAAGCGCCCATGAGCTCGCCGCCATGCAGGCGGAATATGCGATGCTCAATGCCCAGTCCCGCATTCGGGCCCTGGTAAATGATCCCGAACTCCTCTCCGCGGCCGGCCTGGAGATGATCACCAGCCAGCTGCCGCAAAACAGTCTGTTCGAGGTCAGTTTTGACCAGGCCCTGCAGATAACCCTGAACAATCGCCCCGAAGTGGCCCAGGCTTTAAAACATATCCAGTCCGCCTATCTCCGGCTGGAACGGTCGAAAAGCGAGCTGCGCCCCGATCTCGATCTTTTTTTCCAGACCTATGTAAAGGGGCTCGAGGGTGATTACGAATACGGCGACGCCTACTCCAACCAGTTCAACGATGGAGAACCGAGCTATGTTGCCGGCCTGCGTTTTGAATTTCCGTTAGGAAACAATGGCGCCAAGGCCCGCAACCTCAGGAAGAAACTGGAGATTCGCCAGCTTCTCCACCAACTGGACACCACCGTTGAAAACGTCCTGCTGGAAGCCCAGGTTTCCTACCGGGAGCTTGAAAAGAATTACCGTTCCATGGTACAGAGTTACCAGATCATGCGTTCAGATGATGAAGAGGTGAAAGCCCTTCTTTCCCGGGTTGATTATCTGCTGGCCAACAGCGAGCCATATGGCGATGTACTATACCGGCTGATGGATGCCAGTGAACGGCTTACCGACTCGGAAGAGCTGTTTGCCAAGAGCGAACTGACCTATAACTACTCCCTCTACAACCTCCACCGGGCAATGGGAATCCTGGTCAGCACAAGCAACATCACCTTTACGGAGGAAAAACCCGAGGATGGGGATACCTTGCCGGCAATCCATGTTCGTCAGTAAAAAAGCTCGCTGCACCGTGTTCGGCAAAACCAGCAAACATGGTGCAGCGAGATTCTGTACCGGTTTTTATCTGCTGATCTTCGCCTCTTTTCTTTTCCGGGCGGAACAGGGCCTGTCCCAGACCTTTGACACGTTTCTTGAGCCGAGTCAGATCGTCGATATCTCTTCGCCTTTTCGAAACCGCATTACTGATATTCACGTCGGTATCGGTGATCGGGTCAAGGCCGGGCAGCTCCTTGCCGAACTGGACAGCCAGGTTCTCAGAGCGACACTGGATTCCGCTGAGACAGCAGCTTCGTTTCAGGGTCGTATCGACTCCGCAAAAGCCCTGGTCAGCATGCAGGATGACCGCTATAAGATGCTGCAGGAACTTGAAAAAAGCGGCAACGCCCGTCCCCAGGAACTGGTGAAGGCCCACACCGATCTGGTCATGGCCCGCGCTCAGTTGCAGAGTGCCCTGGATGACAGGACATTGAAAAAACATGAAGCCGCCATCATCCGCGCCCAGATAGAAGAGCGGAAACTGCACAGTCCGGTTGATGGTGTTGTAGTGAAAATTTCCAGACAAAAGGCGGAGCTGATCGGCGGCAGTGAAGGGGAAGCATTCATGACCGTTGTCCAGCTCGACCCGCTGCTGGCCATTTTTCATGTACCTCCTGAAATCGCACTGAGCCTGGAAAAAAAAGCAGGTATCCCGCTGGAGTGCGGCGGGATCAGTGTTACCGGCGAAATTGATTTTATCTCACCGGTCATCAATGCCCAGAGCGGCACCATCGAGGTTCGCGTCACCATTGCCAACCCGGATAGCAAGCTGATAAGCGGCAGCCGCTGCACGTTCAGCAAACAGTAACTTCTCGGAGACAAATTCCATGACAGACGATGCAAAAAAACAACAGCAGATCAAGGTTCGCTATAATGAAACATCGGCCCTCTATGCTTCACAGTTTATTGTCAACACCAGCGGTGAAGACCTGATCATAAATTTTTCGTCAGGCCCGATAACCGACCCTGCCGGCGGGGAGTCCATCCTGCCGGTCCACACCCGGATGGCCATGACCGTCAATGGTGCCCGACGCCTGCATGCCGTGCTGGGGAACATCCTCAGCAAACAGGGCGCTGATGCTGCAAAGATTCCTGCCGCTGCGCAGGCAAAGCTCTCGGATGTTAACTAACGATACGTCGTACTGTTGAGCGATACACCTTCACCCAGCGCCGCGCAGGGCAGCGCTGTCATCCGGCGCCCCGACATTCACCAGCTCTCCAGCCAGTTTCTCAGGCTTGCGGACCAGGCTGACGATCGTCATCGGCTTGTCCTGGACTTCCTGCAGGCAGCTATCGGTCTGGTCAATGCCGCCGGGGCGATCTATTTTACCCGGAACCAGGACGGCGAACTCGCAGTCGAACAGCAACTGCTCTCGCGACAGGCCCTTTCCTGGTCTGCAGACCTTGTCTACAGTATGCAGCAGAGTGCGCATCGCGCCCTGGCAAGCGGCCGGGCGCAATGCAGCAGGCTTGAAGAATACCCCGCCGCCCAGCTCCTTTCCTGCCCGGCAGGATATGATAATCAGCCTGGCGGTTGCCTGTCTTTTATCATTCTCACCGGTGATCAGCCTGTCGAATCCTTTCTGGTGATCATCCAGCTGCTGACCACCCTGCTCAGCTCTTTTCTTGAAAAAAGTGCTCCTTCGGCCGGCAGCGACAGGGACCTGTTCCGCCAGCTGGTCAGCCTTGTTGCCACGACCCTTGAATACCGCTACCAGCCGGAATCCATGCTGCAGCTCAACGCCCGGCTGCGAACCTGGGCAGACTGCGAGCAGGTGGCAATCGGCATCATGACGCCATCCGGACGGATGATTCTCGGCTCGCTGTCCCACCTCACCTCTGTAGATCAGCGCAGCGAACAATCACGGATCTTCACCAAGGCGCTCAATGAATGTGCCATTCAGCCTGATATCCTCGTTTTTCCGGCAACCAGCGAAACCCTGGAACAGAGTTCATCTCTTTTTCAGGAACTGCTGAACATCAGTTCAAACAGCCAGGCCGTCGGGCTTTCGCTCAGCGACTCACATGGCGCCATGGCAGGTGCGGTCGTTTTTCTCTGGGACAAACCGGAAAACCGGCAGAGACTGATTTCATCCCTTGGTGCAGGCAGGAGCGTGCTGGCCTCCTGTCTTTCCGTCATGCAGGAAAAAGGAGGCACTGGTGTCTCCGCTGTCATGAAAAACCGTGCAGCAGGCAAGAGGCGGCGTTTCAGCAGATATGTGCTACTGCTTGCGGCCATGGCACTGCTGGGTGCAATCAGCATGGTACCACTGCCATTCCGCCTGAGTACGCCATGCCTGGTGCAGCCGGTTTCTACCAGATTCGTGGTTGCCAGGTTCGATGGAATTCTCCAGGAAGTCCTGGTACAGCCAGGAGACGAGGTTCAGGACGGTGATACACTGGCCATCCTCGATGGCCGGGAAAATGAAATTACCCGGGCGGCGGTGACGGCAGAACGCAACAAGGCCCGGAAAATGCGGGATCATCATCTGGCACTCGGCAATACTGCCGGGGCCCAGATTGCCAGACTCGAGGAACAGCGGCTCGAAGAGCAGCTCAGTCTGCTGCTCGAGCAGGAAAAACACCTCATCCTGCTCAGCCCGGTTGACGGCATCGTACTCTCCGGCGACCTGAAGCGGGCACTCGGCAGCCCGGTGAGCAAAGGCCAGAGTCTGTTTGAAGTGTCGCCATTGCAAGTCATGATTGTTGAGCTTGCGGTGCGCGAAAACAATATCGCTTACCTGCAGCCGGACATGGACGTGCGGGTACGCTTCGACGCCTATCCCGAGGCCGCCTGGGTCGGATCCATACAAAAGATCAACCCAAAATCAGTCATCAGGGAGAATCGCAATGTTTTTATCGCCGAACTCGAATTCGACAACCCGGACGGCAGACTCAGGCCAGGTATGCAGGGAAAAGCCGTTATCCAGGCCGGCTCCAAACCGCTGGGCTGGATTCTTTTCCATAAACCCTGGTATACCCTGCTGCAACTAAAGGATTTCTTCTTCTAGATCATTATGGCCCGCGCCGAATCATCCCTGCCGAGACTCCGCTCCGAGCTCCGCTTTACCCCTGTCAGGGAAGGCACCCGGATAGAGTACATCCTGGAAGACCCCGTTCGTAATACCTTTTACCGGCTTGGCCTCGAGGAGTATCTGTTTATCAGCAGGCTGAACCAGGCCTCCGGGCTGGAACAATTGCTGGAGAGTGTGGCCCAGACCGGCGAAACGCAACTGAACGCGGAGCAGGCCCAGGCCGTCATTAACTGGCTGGCAGCCAGGCAGCTGCTGCAGGTTGATGATGCCGCCCCCCTTGCCCAGGCGCTGGAGCTTGAAGTGAAACAGAAAAACGCCCGGCGCTTCAGCCGGCTCAATGTCATTACCATCAAGGTACCGCTGTTCAACCCTGACCCTCTGCTGAACTTCCTGAGCCCAAAATTCAGCTGGCTTACCGGCAGGTGGTTTGCTGCGCTCTGGCTGATCCTTGCCGCCCTGGCACTCGGTAATCTTTTTGCAAAATGGCAGGAGTTCAGCAGCCAGACAGTCGGTTTTTTTTCAGCCGGCAATGTGCTTTTCATCTGGCTCATCTGGTTTTTCCTCAAACTCTTTCATGAATTATTTCATGCCCTGGTCTGTCGCCGCTACGGCGGCAGAGTGTATGAGGCCGGCATCCTATTTATTCTCTTTATTCCGCTGACCTATGTCAATGCCACCTCATCATGGAATTTTCCTTCAAAGTGGCAGCGCATTCATGTTGCTGTCGCCGGGATGTTCATCGAACTCGGTATTAGTTGGGCAGCGATTCTGGTCTGGGCCGGACAGCCGAACACCACGACCGGATTCATTGCCCATAACACGGTCATCATCGCCTCGGTCAGCTCCCTGCTCTTCAATGCCAACCCGCTCATGCGTTTTGATGGTTATTACGTCCTTTCTGACCTGATCGGCATACCTAATCTATACAGCCGCGGTCTGCAGTTCATCAAGTCCGTCGGTGCACGCTGGTTTCTCGGCATCTCCTCTGCCGCTGTCTGGCAGGACGGCCCGAAATTATGGTTTATCAGGTTCTATGGTGTCGCCATCTATCTCTGGCGCCTCTTCATTCTTGTTTCCCTTGGCTATATAGCCAGCACCATGGCTGGAGGCTTCGGCATCCTGGCAACGATCGGCGCTGCCGTTGTCTGGATCGGCACACCGCTCTACCAGTTTTTCAAGCGTTTGCCGTTTTACCGGCAGCAGAATCCTCATGTCCTGCGTCACCTGCTGGTGCATCTGGCTGTAACCCTGCTGGTCATCACCGTTGGCATTCGCCTGATCAGCTGGGAGCAGAGGATTCAGGCCCCCGCAGTTGTTGAATACCAGCACCAGTACAGCGTACGGCCGGAGACCGAAGGTTTTGTCAGCATTGTCCACGTCACCACCGGTCAACAGGTCCACCAGGGAGCCCTCCTGCTGACCCTGGAAAACGATGAACTGTCATACGCTGCTCGTGATCTGCAGCTGCAGATCCGGCAACTGGAACTGGAGAGCCGACTGGCCCAGTCCAACGGAGAAATAACCAGACTGCAGATCCTGCAGGAGCAGCAGCAGAATCTGTCAGGAAAACTGCGGGATCTCGAGGCGGACCTGAGAGCGTTCGAAGTCCATGCCCAGGGTGACGGTGTCGTCGTCGGCTCCGGCCTGGAGGCACTTGAGGGAACCTATCTGTTCAGGGGCCAGGAGGTTTTCTGGATTGTCAGCCCGGAACAGAAACAGATCACGGCAAGCGCCTCCCAGGACGACATTGAACAGTTCCGGGCGCTGCTGAACCGTTCCCTGAAAATAGATATGCGTTCCGCAGGGCTTGGCACGTTTACCGGCACACTCAGGCAGGTTTCACCCAACGCCACCACCGAATTGATCCATCCGGCGCTTGGGGCTGTCTACGGAGGGCCGCTCGATGTCCGGCAGCAGGCTCTCACCACTGTCGGGGAGGACATGGAGCAGCGCTATCGTTTTGAGTTGTTTGCGCCGCGGTTCAGACTTGATGTCGAATTTCCCCCAGAGCTGACTGAAAAAGTCCAGGACGGTCAACCGGCGACCCTGTACACGCGCGGCCCCCGAGTTTCACTCGGCCAGATGATCGTTAATCGGGCGCGCGACTGGCTGCAGAGCAAAAACTCCCTGCTGGACAGGTAGTCCAGCAGGGAGTGCGCTGTTTGATTACGGGAACATTCTCGAATTCCTGCTGAGAAGAGCTCTTTTACAAGGCGGCAAGCACGCGGTCAGTAAAGGAAACCGTTGTCTCGCTGCCCCCGAGATCAGGCGTTGCAAGTCCCCGTGAAGTAACCGACTCGACGGCCTCCATCAGGGCATCGCCAGCCGCTTTCTCACCAAGAAAATCAAGCATCATCTGTACCGACCAGAGTGTTGCAATCGGGTTGGCTATTCCTTTTCCGGCAATATCCGGGGCGGAACCATGGACCGGCTCAAACATCGAAGGATACTCTTTTGATACATTGATGTTGGCTGACGGGGCAATGCCAATGCCGCCGGCTATCGCCGGGCCGAGATCGGAAAGGATATCGCCGAAGAGATTACTGCCGACGACAACATCGAACCAGTCAGGATGCTGGACAAAATTGGCGGTAAGAATATCTATGTGATACTGGTCACAGGTTAGATCCGGGTAGGCGGCGGTGACCGCTTTAAACCGCTCGTCCCAGAACGGCATGGTGTAACGGATGCCGTTTGATTTGGTTGCCGAGGTAATATGTTTGGCCACCCTTTTCTGGGCGAGATCACAGGCGAACGTCAGGATTCGGTCGACCCCGGTTTTCGTAAAAATAGTTTCCTGAACCGCAAACTCCCGATCACTTCCCTCGAAGAGTCGCCCGCCAATTTCTGAATACTCTCCTTCTGTATTCTCCCTGACCACGATAAAATCTATATCGCTGCTGTCCCGGTTGGCAAGCGGTGAGGAAACCCCCTTCAGGAGTCTTACCGGCCTCAGGTTGACATATTGATCGAACCGGCGCCGAATCGGCAGGAGCAGTTCCCAGAGCGACACATGATCGGGAACGGCAGGGTCTCCAACAGCACCGAGCAGGATCGCATCAAAGGGCATGAGCTGCTCGAGGCCGTCTTCAGGCATCATTTTACCATGCTCATGATAGTATTCGCAGGAAAAGGGGAACGCTTCATAGGAAACGGTAAAATTGAATTTCCCTGCCAATGCATCAAGAGCCCTGACGCCCTCAGGTATCACTTCTCTGCCAATTCCATCACCCGGTATTAATGCTATTTTATAGTTCATGACCTGCTCCACGTAGTCTTAATTGATGTAACTGCAAGTAGTTTCATTCCTTCCGCGTTCAAATGCTTAATCATGCGTGCCTTGTTACTACAATGAAATGATTGAAAAATCAATGAAATACAAAATGTTCTTCAGAAGCAGCTAAACAATTTTATTGTATGTCATTGTCATTTCCGATTTCCCGCCCCAGCCGTCAATCTGACGAACAGCATCATAATACTAGTGAAAAATATTTGACAAGACAAATCAAGTCGTATAAACCTATTGCGGTCTGACCAGCAGGCCGCCCGACCGCTTGTCCGTTTTTGAAATTTAGGATTACCATTATGGACTTCACGCCAATATCCAGAACACGCCTTTCTGAATCAGCAATAGACCAAATCAAGGAATATATCATCCATCATGACCTTCAGTCAGGCTCCAGGCTCCCCTCAGAACGCGAACTCGGAAAGCGTCTGCAGATCAGTCGTTCTTCTATCCGCGAAGCACTTCGCATTCTTGAGATCATGGGGCTTGTTGAAGTAAAATCGGGCAAAGGCACCTATGTAAAGGATCTCACCGGTGATCTTTTCACACCTCTTCCGGTATGGGTTTCTGACTACAAAGATAAAATCCACAAACATTTCGAAGCACGGCTGATTCTCGAACCTGAAATTGCAGCCTTAGCCGCCCGCCGTGCCACCCCAGAGCACATCGAACGGCTTAGAGAAAATATCAGAATCCAGGGAAACCTTGCTGATGACCAGCTTGCCGATAGAATCCAGGCGGACATAGATTTTCATTGCCTGGTTGCCGAAGCCGCCAGGAATGAAACCTTGTTAATGCTCTTTAATTCTCTTGCCCGCATCTCGTTTCATGGATGGAAAGCGGCAATCAAAACAAAGGGCCGGAACGAAACAGCTGTCAAAGAACATCTTGAATTAACAGATAAAATATCGAAAAATGATGAAAAAGGAGCACGCAAGGCAATGCGTGATCATATGCTCATTTCAATCAAAATGATTGAGGCCCAGGGATCACCCTCTTCTGAATAAGCTGAGCGGTATTATTAAAAAGGTTTTTTGGCCATAACGGTTAAACAATATCAGACTGAACTATTAACGGTACGATCGACATTTTTTAGCATTATCAAATCCTTGTTTGTTCATGGTCCTTTTCGAAAAGGATGTATTGACAACCCACCAACACAACAGGAGGATGAAGTGATGAAGAAGACATGTCTATTAGTGTTTACTGTTTCAATGATCTGTATCGGTTTGATTTCCCCTTTTCCCGCAGCAGCCAAACAGAAAGTCATCAAGTGGAGGGTGCAGGATACCTTTGCTGCAGGAATTGCCCTTTCCTGGAGCGGAGAGATCCTCGCTCGAACCATCAACGACATTGTCCAAACTCCGAACTATCGCCTTGAAATCGACTATCATTACGGCTCTGAATTATTTCCGATGGCAGAAACCTTTGAAGCCGCACGAACAGGCGCACTCGATGCCGCCATTGGCTGGCCTGGTTTTTTAAAGGGCTTGAACAGTGCTCTTGTGCTTTTCGGCTCGTTCCCCAATTCATATACTCCTGAAGATTTTGCCATCTGGTACTACTATGGCGGCGGCCGACAGCTTGCCGATGAAATATACGGTAAATATAACCTCAAGCCCTTTGCTGCCGGGGGCGGCAGTATAGAAGGCGGGCTCTGGTCGAATGTCAAGGTAACCAAACCCGAAGATTTCAAAGGTCTTAAAATCAGATGTCCGGGTTTCAGCGAAGATATCCTTACTATGCTTGGGGCAACCACAATGGCTATCAGTCCGGATGAAATCTATCTGGCTATGGACAGGGGTGTCGTCGATGCGGCTGAGTTTTCATTTCCTTCAGGCGATGTTTCAATCTCACTTCACGAAGTAGCCGAGTACCTGATCGTTCCAGCTTGGTGGCAGACCTCGATGATAACACTTCTTGCGGTCAACAAGGACAGCTATGACAAACTACCTGAAGAACTGAAACCGCTTCTTGAATATGCCACTAAAGTATCGTACATCGTTTCTTACGCGAAATGGGAATACTCAAACATCGATGCCGTCAATATCTTTATGAAAGCGGGAACAAAAATTACCAAACTTGAAGACGAAACGATTGAAGAACTTGAAAAACTCACCGTCAAACTTGCCGAGCAGGAAGGTGAAAAGAATCCGGATTTCTTAAAAGTTGCTAAATCACAATACAACTTTTTGAAAGGCTACAGCACATGGAGATCCTACCAGAAGCCTTATGGGCAAGGGAAAGTACACAAGTACTGGCCAAATTTTGTCGATGATGAACCGGGTTTCCCGTGGATAACGGACAAGCGTGACGACAAATATTTCTCGATCTTTGAAAAAGGCACAAAGTAATTCCTTCGAGTACCTGCCCCGTCCATACCGAAACACTTGGTCATGGACGGGACTCCCGGTCCTTGGATTAAAACGCAATACGGTTAAAATCCTCGGTCAAATAACTGGCCGGTGATGAAAGAGGAGGCTGTGATGCACATTCGCATTTCTACAATAGCTGAAAACTCAGCAAGTTGGCTTAAATTACTGGCCGAATGGGGCCTGAGTATTCTTGTCGAGGTAGATAATACCACCATTTTGATGGATACCGGCTACAGCATGGTAGCTGCCCACAATGCCAAGATAATGGAGGAGGACCTGAGCAAGATTGACAAGATCGTTTTCAGCCACGGACACCAGGATCATACCGGCGGTTTGCTGGAGTTGTTAAAACTTCGTGATCTTAAAAACAAACCTGTTGAGATAATTGCTCATCCCGACGTTTGGGCGCCTAAGGTCTGGCGATCTCCCGACGGGACCAGATTCGATGAAATTGGTATTCCCTATACCCGTGAACAGGCCGAAAACCTGGGTGCGACATTCCATTTATCAAAGGAACCGGTATGGATCACGGATCGCATAGTCACCAGCGGCGAAGTACCTATGGTTACGGATTTTGAAGCAATTGATTACAACGCCTGTGTAAAAACAACTGACGGAGTTTCAGATGATCCGCTCAACGACGACCAGACCCTTTACATTAAATCGAACAAGGGGCTGATTGTAATCTCCGGCTGCGCTCACCGCGGCATCGTTAATACCATTATCCGAGGAAAAGAATTAACCAAAAGTGACAAAGTTTATGCGGTAATCGGCGGAATCCATCTCTTTGGCGCTGATGAGGAACGTCTCCAGAAAACCATTGATGAATTCAGACGCCTCGATATACACCATATCGGGGTATCACATTGCACTGGTCAGGTAGCAAGTGCACGACTTTTTATTGAATTTGGTGATAAATTCTTTTTTAACATGGCCGGAACATGCACGGAATTTGATGTCTAATCACTGATCCTGAACAACAAAATCATGAGACTGACATGAAACTATTACTTTCAATCGCCGATTGGATAGATACCTGCAACGAGTGGGTAGGCAAGGTAATCCAATGGGCAATTGTCCTGCTCGTTATCGTTTTTATAATTGAATCGATCTTGCGAAAGGGGATTTTCGGCCCCCCAGATATGGTTTACCGAAACATCATACTTTATCTTCGGTTATTATATCTTGTTTGGATCGGCATATACCTTTCTGCACAACGGTCATGTAGCAATCGACCTCGCATCTGAGCGTATTCCGAAAAAATGGCAGCACATACTGGCAATTGCCTGTTTCATCGGCTTTACCAGCGTGTTTTCATTGGCTATGGTTAAGGGGGGGATCCCCATTGCCATAAACTCCTGGAAAGCCATGGAGCTGGGACATAGTGTCTGGCGCCCGCCCATTGCTCACTTCAGAACTGTAATCCCGGTGGCCTTCTTTCTGATTTTTCTCCAGGGGATTTCTTCAATCATCAAGCATATAGCCGCTCTCAGAGGTACGAATAAATGAGTGATACATTTTTATTGCTATTAACGGCATTTCTGACTATCGGCAGTCTTTTTTTGGGTCACCCGGTAGCCCTTACCTTTGGGGGCCTTGGTATAATCCTCGGCCTGATATTTATTGGACCGGCAACCCTGCCCATTGCGGTCACCAAGACCTACTCTGTTATGGTGAGCTTTCCATTAATTGCCATACCCCTATTCATTTTCATGGCCTATATCTTGGAACGCTCAGGTGTCGCCAAAAAGATGTTCGATGGAATCCGCGACCTCGTCGCCCCCCTACCTGGTGGGCTTGCCATTGCAGTAACTATCGTCTGCACAGTATTCGCAGCAAGTACCGGGATCATCGGTGCATCAATTGTCAGTATGGGAGTTCTGGCAGGCCCTTACCTGCTTGAACAAAAATATGACAAGAAATTGACGGTCGGTACAATAATGGCAGGAGGAACGTTAGGCATTCTCATTCCGCCAAGCATGCTGCTGATCGTTCTTGGTGCGGTAGCAGGTATTTCAGTCGGGCAGCTTTTTATCGGCGCCATTGGGCCAGGACTGCTGCTCTCTGTATTATATATGCTCTACATTTATGTATTATGCCGCCTCAAGCCGTCACTTGGGCCACCTGTTCCAAAAGCGGAAATGGATGATCTCAGTGTTCGCTTTGTGCGGGGGATACTCAGTGTTACTCCGCCAGTCATCTTGATGGCCGTCGTCCTCGGTTCCATATTTTTTGGAATTGCAACGCCCTCAGAAGCAGGCGCAATTGGCGCCTTTGCAGCCATAATCCTGATGATCTGCTATGGAGAATTTAACCTGAACAATCTGCGCTATGCGACAACTGCGACGATAAAGACATCGTGCATGGTTATGTTCATCATTATTGGCGTAAATATCTTCTCAGCTGTATTTATGGCGATGGGCTGCGGAAGAACCCTGGGTGGGCTCTTTGAGGCACTGGGAAACAAATGGATGTTTTTTGCCATGACCATGTTATTGGTCTATCTGCTTGGAATGATTATCGACTGGACTGCTATCCTGATGCTGCTTGTACCGATCTTTTTTCCGATAGCCAAACAGGTATATGGACTGGATCCATTCTGGTTCGGTATGCTGGTTGCGATCAATTTGCAGGTCTCGTTCCTGTCACCACCATTTGGATACGCCCTTTTCTTCATGAAGTCACTTAAACTACCGGGCGTAACACTCGGTGATATTTACAAGGGAGCTATACCTTTCATAATGCTGCAGATTATCGGGCTCATCCTGGTAGCGATTTTTCCTCAGTTTGTAACCTATCTGACTAATCTTGCTTTTGCCCACTGATCACCAAAATATCGGCGAAACATTGCTCGTTTATCATCAGGTCTCCCGGTAAACCGATAGCCATGAGACCTGATGAGGCACATACTGGCCTGCCTTTATCAACAAATTTTCGGCTCTGTTACAATAAATACCTGCAATCCAGCGAACACCGATATAAAATCTGGGCAAAGCAGTCGTTGCCACCACTATTGAGTGGATACATCAACTGTCTGCCAGTCAACCTGGTATTTCCCTGAAGTTACCGAAGCCATAATGGACGGATGTTCAGCCGGTTGGTTCGCCGGCAGTCGCAGCTGCAGCACAAGCCAGCTTTCACCCTGATAATGCAACTGAACCCTGTCACTGTCCAAAATATTCGTAATCCTGCAGCCGGCTAGACCGGACAGGCCGTGACCGGCGGCTTTCAACACCGCCTCCTTGGCCGTCCAGTAGCGGAAAAAAAGCTCGGGATCATACCCTGGGGCCAGCTGCCATTCCGGCTCCGAAGCAACCTGTTTTTTCAGCTCATCGGGGACCTCCCGTATCTCTTCAATATCGATACCGACGGCATGGGGGGCGACAACTGCTGCGACACACCGGCTGGTATGAGAGAGAGACCAGTACACGCCGCCGGTCGGGCGGGGTCTTCCTGATGCGTGCTTCTGGGGCTCGAAAGGTTCAACGCCGCTTCGCTGCGCCGAACGCTTGAGAGCCTGCCGGGCCTGGATACTGAGCTTTCTTGTTTTTTCCCGGCCCGAAATCGCGGTGGCGGAGGAGGGCAGCCTCATGATGACCGGATATATCGCCGCCCATGTTCCCTCGCGCTTCAAACTGTCTCCTTTTACCAGAAATGAACGTTCCGATGATGTCCGGCTCTTTCCCGTCAGATTTTTTTCTCCACGAGCTTGTCGAACACGTAGGGCAGGCACTCTTCTTCTCGCATCGGCCTGCCGCTCAACATCCGGTGCAGATCGAACCACTCCCTCCGGTTTGCTGCCACATAGGTCTGCAGATCGTGCATCTGAAGAAAATTGTCGGTCCTCTCATCGATCTGCCGGCGGGCTGCATCGTAAAAACGCGGGAATCTTTTGATCAGGGCCTCAGCACCTGCGATATAGTGCGACCATCTCCTGTCGTCGATGGCTATTTTCTCGATTCCATCCGTCTCTATCATGGTCTCGAATTCAGGGTTGTCAAAAAAGTCGATGAAAACGTCCATATAGAATTTGGTCATTTCCAGGACACTTGAGCCGAAAAATGAATTGAAGACATCATCATCAATATAGGCATCAGCCAGGTACATCAGATCCTTGTCGACATAGTTGTTGTTGTACATCTCGGTGTAATCGCACATGCTGCGAACCACCGGGGCATTGCGGTGAAAGCCGATACAATTGACAATCACATCGGCCTCGATACGCCGCTCGTGATTGACAATCACGCCCTGCTCATAGAGGCCGGTGACACTGCCGGAAACGGTGGCCAGCCTGTTGAGGAAATGAGCGATAAACCAGATGTCTGAAACACTGATGGTGTGGCCTTCATGCTTGATTTTGCCCATCCAGCATTCCGGCTGGGTTGCGTTGCTGAGATCGTACAGCTTTTTCCACAGCATCATATTCCTGATATTGCTTTTCCGGTCGTGCTGGAAGTTCTCGTCATAGGGGGTGGCAAAATTGAGATAATCGATGATCTTCGGACACACCGTGCCATGCCGGCGACAGACCACCGTCACGTGCTCGGCGCCGTTTTCAAGGGCGGTGCGACTGTTTTCGACGGCAAAGGCCCCCATGCCGACAATGACGACTTTTTTGCCGCGCCACTGGACATCGAGCGCTTCATCGGAAATACCGGAGGTGACCACGCCTTTGAACAGGTGCTGATTTTCCCAGGTGACAATCCGGGGACTGCCGATCCGATCATTGACCGCGAGTATGATGCCTTTGCAGGCGACGGTTTCTGTCTTGTTGTTCCTGACCACGGAGACCCGGTACTGCCCCGCCCCCCCATCGATCCGCTCCGCGCGGGCCCTCGTGTAGAGATGAGCGGATACTTCGGTGAAGAGCTGATGCATATCCGTGAGGATTTCGGCGGTGGTGGAGTGATCCCGATTCGCCCGTATCTTTTTGTCAAGCAGCCGGTATGCGCCTTCTGACGTGTTTACCTGTGAGGTGGCGTTGGCATATTTCGTCCAGATCCCCCCGGCAATGTCGCGCTCTTCAACCACACAAAACGACAAACCCTCCCTGGCCAGCCGATGGGCAGCGTAGAGGCCGGTAATTCCCGCCCCGACGATCACGACATCGACCTGCTCCGGCAGCGCCGCGCTGTTCCTGTTATCGAGTACACCCTTGTCAAAGGAAAATCGGTGGAGGCCATAGCGGTCCACCTGCGCAACGATATCAGCTGCCTCCGGCGAGTCTAGCGTCACAACATCAAGGTACGGGCTTGCCAGCGCAGAAAAATCGCCGTCAACGACAAACAGTGCATGGGGGTAACACGTTGATTTAATGGCCTGCAATGCGGCGAGTATCCCCGAGACAAGTTGGGATCGCTCCCCGGCGACGACATACACCTGGGGTGCATCACTGTACTGCCTGAGTTTGGCAACGACAGCGCCGCTGTCAGCGCTGCTGACCGGGATGATACGCTCACCGGAAAGATCAATGGCACTGAAGTTGACAATTCGTGGTTGAGAGAGCAGCGGGTTGACAATCGTTTCAGTCATGGCATCACCATTTATCTGAGTTCTTCTTGAATTTCAGGCAGACACACGTGCCGTCTGGATCACTGTAAGTCACGGTAGCGTTCTTCCTCCCGATAGTAGAGCGGAAAACCCACGACATCTTTCAGGTGTTCAAAATCGGCCAGACCGGTTGGTGTCTCCCCTCGGCTCAAGGCGGCCAGCGCCTGTTCGATTGCCGGCAGGACCGCCAGCAGCAGGGTAAGCGGGTATGCCGCTATCTTGAATCCTATCTCCTCCAGCACGGCTGGTGGAAGGATCGGCGTTTTTCCGTGCTCCAGCATATTGGCCATCTTGGGGCCATCGGTGCAGCTGCAGAATTCACCCATCTCCTCTTTTGATTCCGGGGCCTCCAGGAAAAGAATATCGGCGCCGATTCGGCGAAAGGCCTGGATCCGCCGGAGAGCCTCGTCCAGGCCATCGGTGGCACGGGCATCGGTGCGAGCCATGATCAGGATATCCGCACCCTCCTCCCGTGCATCGACGGCAGCCTGCATCCGTCTGCAGGCATCGGCAAAACCCACGACCTCTTTACCGCGTGTGTGTCCGCAACGCTTCGGTGCCACCTGGTCCTCTATCATTACACAGGCAAGACCGGCGCCGGCGTACTCTCTTACCGTGCGCTTGACGTTGAGGACATTGCCGTAGCCGGTGTCGCCGTCCCCTATTACGGGAATGGAAACAGCCCTGGCAATCGTTCTTGCCTGATCGAGCATTTCCCCAAAACTGATCAATCCGGTGTCGGGCAGCGCGAGTCTGGCGGCCGATACGGCAAAGCCACTCATGAAGGTGAGCGGAAACCCCGCCTGCTGAATCATCTTTGCAGAGAGGGCATCATAGCAGCACGGCATGGTTATAATGGCAGGTTTCGCGAGTAATTCGCGCAGTCGCTGTGTCGCTGAATTCATGGTCTGACTAAAGTTTAAAGGGTATATAGAGGACGATGTCCGGTACCGGGTAAATGGCGACGATCGTGCCGAACATGATGAGAATAAAGGGCCAGACACCGCGCACGACTTCGTTGAGTTTCACCTTGCCAACCGCCTGGATGACAAAGAGGTTCATACCCACCGGCGGGGTAATCAGGGCACACTCGATCATCACCACGAAAAGGACTCCAAACCAGATCGGGTCTATCATCATCGGACTGAGGGCCGGAAAAAGAACCGGCACCATAATCAGGAGCATCGAAATCGATTCCAGAAAAAACCCGATGAGCAGCAGCACCAGGCACACCACCACGATAAACGTCCCGGTATCACCAATATTATTGGTTATCGCCATGGATATATCCTGAGGTATACGATACAGGGTTATGGCTTTGCCAAAGACCTTGGCTCCGGCAATAATCAGGAAGATAGTCACGGTGGTTGCCATCGACTCCATGACCGCCACTTTCAATTTGGACCAGGTCATGGTTCGCAGGCTATAGACGATGACTATCGAGACGACAAAACCCACTGCCGCCGACTCTGTCGGTGTAAAGACGCCAAGATAAATGCCGCCGATCACAATGACGGCAAGAAGAAGCGTCGGCAGAGCCCGGATGCTCGCTGCTCTGCGCTCCTGCCAGCTTGATTTGGGGCTCGGCCGATAACCGCTGCCGAATCGAGCATAGCCAAGGCAGTATACGATGAATAAAGCCATCAACAGCAGCCCGGGGCCGACGCCGGCCATAAACAGGTCGACAATGGACTCCTCGGTGATCACCCCGTAGAGAATCAGAGGAATCGAGGGCGGGATCAGGATACCCAGGGTGCCGCCGGCGGCAAGAAGACCGAGGACGAAGGAGCGATTATAGCCCCGCTCGGTCATTTCCGGGATGGCCACGGTGGCAATGGTGGCGGCGGTAGCAACCGATGATCCTGAAATAGCGGAGAAAATCCCGCAGCTGAGGATCGTGGCGATACCGAGACCTCCGGGCCAGTGACCGACCCAGCACTGTACGGCGTTGAACAGGTCGCGGCCAACCCCTCCTTTCAGCAGAATGTTGGACATGAGCAAAAACAGCGGGACTGCCAGCAGCACAAAACTGTCTGTCGTGGAATAGAGGGCCTGAGGCACCATCACCATGGAGATGTCGGCAAGCCACAGCATTGCCAGGCCCAGACCGCCAAGGGCAAAAGCGACCGGCACACCAAAAAACAGCAGGGCCAGGAGAACGACCAGAATCAGGCCCGCAGTCATTTCTTCCCCCCACCCTCGCGGATAACTGCCGGGCGGTAAAACGTCTGTACCATTTCCACGAGCACCTGGAGCAGCAGCAGGCTGAAACCTATGGGGATAGCCAGTTCAGTCATCCAGAGGGGGACACCAAGCATGGTCGAGGATGCCCGGCCGATGCGGATGGATTCGGAAACAGTGGCGCTGCCGAACCAGATGGCAACCAGGCAGAACACCGCGATTATCGTCAGAGAAAAAACCTCACTGGCAAGGCGCAGGGGTTCCGGCAGCCGGTCACGAACAACCTGGATGGCGATGAGGTGTCTGTTTTTCAGGACATATGCCGCGGCCAGATAGGTTGCCCAGATCTGCAGGAACCGTGACATTTCCTCAACCCAGATGGTTGGCTTGATGAAGACATAGCGCGCCACAACCTCAAAAATAATGATGCAGCCGATGGCAAAGTATAACCAGGCTGCAACCCTGCCGCAGGCGCTGCTGATTTTGGCAATGAATGCAAGCATCGATAGTGTTTTTGGCGGGCTGCTGCCGGCGGCCCGCCAGTCCTTTTAACGGTATTACTTTATGGCGCGGGCCGCATCGACTACCTGCTGGCCGAGAGGGCCGGCACTCTTGACAAAGGCCTCGACGACGGGGGTGGACAGCTGCTGCCACTGGGCCAGCTGGTCGTCGGTCAGTTTCACCACATTGATCTTGTCCTTGACGAATTCAAAAGCCTCGGCTTCGAGTGCCGCCATCTGGTCACGCAGTTCCTGCTCGACCTTCTGGGCAGCCGCTTCCATAATCCCCTTTTGTTCATCGGTCAGTTCCTGCCAGACCTTTTCATTGATGATGACAATGAATTCTATGTCAACCATGGATTCGGTGGCGGTCAGATTATCCATTACCTGGAAAAGCTTGCGGCTTTTAACCGCAGTAACCCCGGTAAGACCGACATCGACCGTTCCCCTCTGATAGGCGAGGAATTGTTCGGATCCGGAAATTGAAGTGGGAGCGCCGCCGGCAGCATTAATCAGTTCCCCCAGGGTCTTGGAGAAAACCCTGACTTTCTTGCCCTTGAGATCATCGGGGACGACAATGGGAGCACCTTTGCTGAGGATGACCGATCCGCCGTATGCCTGCCACCACATGACCCGGGCACCGGTAGCCAGGATGGCATCATCGAGTGGCTGACGAACTGCGCTGCCCTTGGCCACTGCTTTGTTCAGTGCTTCCTGGCTGGAAAAGAGAAACGGCACATAGAAGAGATCGACCGCCGGGATAGTCCCGGCAAACTGGCTGACCGAGGCAACACCCATTTCCACCGCGCCGGAGGCGACGGCCTGGGGAACTTCACTGTCCTTGTACAACTGGGCTGAAGGGTAAATCTCCAGTTTAATCTCACCATTGGTTTTGGCAGCAACCTCGTCGGCAAAAGCCTGAACGTTCTTGCCAAGGTGGTGCGTTGCCGGGAGCTGCAGGGTCAGACGCAATACCTTCTCCGCCTGGGCAGAAGAAGCAATAATGAGCAGTATCGCGGTTGCCGTCATTATTTTTTTTAACATACCGATTTCTCCTCTTTTCTGATTATTGTAGCGCAGGAGCGAGCCTGTCGCCCCTCCTTTTCATGCCGAATACCGGACGGTTCCCAGGCAAAGCGCATGGGTAGACGCCCGGTCTCCGTTAACAGCGAAAGGAAATCCAGCAGATCGTGGTCGTAACTTTCGATTTGCAAAGATGGGCCTTAACCTTTACATTTCAGGTCATCTCCTGTCAATTCAAATTCGCCGGGTTCTTCAATGAAGGCAAGGGAATATTCACTTTCCAGGCAGACCTTCGAGAAGCAAACGTGTGAAAAGCATCAAGACGTTCAAACCAATTATGCCAGAGGCGTCATACCATGATTAAAACAACCCATGTCGGATCTCTCCCCCGCCCAGCCGCGATGATCACCAGACAGCTCAGGAAAGAAGTGCTCTCTGATGACGACCTGAACACCTATGTCCGGGAACTGATTGAGCGGCAACTGTCCCTCGGGTTGACATATATCAACAACGGGGAGCTGCCCCGGGCTGACTACATATCCTCAACCGTTGAAAGAATCAGCGGTTTTAACCGGACATGCACCGCACCGCTTCCCAGGGACCTCGAAGAGCTTCCGGAATACGCCAGACGGTTCAGCGGCAGAAACGGCCTGATCATGCTCAACCCGAAGGCGCCGATAACGCTGCCGGCCTGCTCGGAAGCCGTGTCTTATACCGGAGAGACATCGCTCCTCAAGGAACTGGAAATGATGACCGGGGCTTTCCGTGAAGCCGCCGATGGGGCGGAAACGACCGGCTCCTCACTCTTCTTTACCGCCCCTTCACCGGGAACCGTCGCCCTGTTTCTGGAAAACCAATATTACCCGGATTATGAAACCTACCTGCAGCATCTGGGCAACACCCTGCAGAGAGAATATGAAATTATTACCTCTTACGGCATCTCCCTGCAGATCGACTGCCCGGACCTTGCCATGGGGCGGCACACGCGCTATAAGCATCTCAACGACAACCAGTTCCTCTCCCTGATTGAAACCAACATCGCGGTACTCAACAAGGCGCTGGAAAACATCGGGCCCGAACAGTGCAGGGCACATATCTGCTGGGGCAATTACCCCGGAACCCATCACTGCGATATTGAGCTTGCGGCAATCTTCAATCAGATCATGCAGTTAAAGCCGCAATACATCTCCCTTGAGTCGTGCAACCATCGCCACGCCCATGAATACCAGCTATTCAAGACCTACACCTTCCCGGCAGACAAAATCCTGATGCCCGGCGTCATCGACACCACTTCCAATACCGTCGAACACCCAGGAGTCGTTGCCCAGCGGCTCCTGAATTTTATAAGCATGCTCGGCCCGGAGCGGGTAGTCGGCTCAACGGACTGCGGCTTTGCCTCAACCGCCTCGGCAACCTCCGTTTCAGGAGAAGTCGCCTGGCTCAAACTGCAGTCCCTCGTCGACGGCGCCCGGCTTGCAGAAAAAAAATTGTAGCTGTTACTCTGCGAAGTCGGGGGCCCCCCTGGAGCCTGTCTAGGCTGGTACCTTGGCATGAATGCGGTAGATTTCATCGACGAACTGTTCATAGAGCGGGTGCTCAAAAAGGATGTCCGTATCGATCTCGATCGACAGACTCGATTCCAGCTGCGCCAGCATCTGCGTCGCACTCAGGGAATCAAGCCCCTGGTCGGTCAACTCGACATCAGGATCAATCTCACTGACATTGGTGAGTTCCCGGAAAATCCCGGCGATCATCGCGCCGATATCTTCCCTGCTGCTGACACTGCCGCCTGATCTATCCGCCTCCGTCACTCCACACCGCTCTTCCAGAGCCGCGACCAGAGAATCCAGGAGCGGGTAGTCAAAAAGCAACTCCTCATCCAGTTCAACATTGAGTTTTTTCTGCAGCGTTCCGAGGAAATCGGTGGCGCTGAGGGAATCCAATCCCTGGTCGGTCAGCCCGAGATCGGCTTCTATGGTCTCGATACCGGTAAGATCGTAGAATGTTTTTACGACAAGCTCACGTATACCTGAGGTGTTGACCGCAACGCTTTGCTCTGCCGGGGCCTCCTCATTTTCACGACTCAATTGATAATAGTCCTGCAGCGGGATCGCGCGGCTGCGGTCAAAGGGAATATCCAGCGCGGTCATCTCTTTTCTGGCCGAGCGGGCCGCCCCGCAGATAATGACATGGGCGTTCGCTCCACCGAAGCCGAAACTGCTTATGCCGGCAAGCGCCTGGGGATCGACAGGGGTCGGTTTATCGACCACCCTGAGCAGGTACGAATCAAAATCAATAAATTTGTTCGGCGTGTTAAAATGTATGTTCCCGGGAATAGTTCCCTGGTTGAGAGCAAGAGCGGCCTTCAGCAATCCGGCTATTCCGGCCGCTGATTCAAGATGACCCATGTTTGACTTCACCGATCCAAGGTAGCAGGTGGTTTTCCTGTCTTTGGCGACAGTATTCTGGATTGCTGAAATTTCTATTGGATCCCCTATCTTTGTGCCGGTTCCATGACATTCCACATAGGCGATATCCGTCGGCCTGACCTGCGCATCCCTGCAGGCCTCAAGTATGAGGTCTTCCTGGGCAGCCGGGTGAGGTGCGGTGATGACCTGGGGTCTGGCCCCATTCTGGTTGATTGATGAGCCAAGGACTTCGGCGTAGTATTTTTCTACCAGATCCCTGTTGGCCAGGAGCACCAGGCCGCCGCCCTCGGCGCGCACATAGCCGTTTGCCGAATCATCAAAGGCCTTGCAGCGCTGGTCTTTGGAGAGAAACCCGGAATCCCGCATGCTGTGGGTAAAGTCATTTCCCAGTATCATATTCACGCCGCCGGCAATGGCATAATCGACCCTGCCCGCTTCGATATCCTTGCAGGCATAATGCACGGCAAGCAGCGATGAGGAGCAGGCGGTATTGGCAACCCAGCTGGGTCCCCGCAGGTCGTAATGATAACTTATCCGTGACGCGATTATGCTCGGGTTCGTGCCGGTCGGATAGTAGACGGAATCCCTTTTCCCAAGGTACTCATCATTCCAGGCCCCGATATAGACGCCCACCCTGTTTTTATCCAGTGTCGCAATGTCAATGGTGCTGTCCCTGAAGAGCATCTCGGTCAGCTCAAGTGCCAGGATCTGCTGGGGGTCCATACTCCGTGCTTCGGCTTCTGAGATGTTGAAATAGCGATGGTCAAAACGGGAAATAACCGAGTCGAGAAAACCGGCCTCGAAATCGCCCCGCAGCGGATCGCTTTTCACCTGGTCCTCACCACTGTTCAGGCTGTTCCAGTATTGCGGCAGGGTTTCGACCGAAGACGGGAACCTGCAGCTCATTGCTGAAATGACCACCCGGTTTCTCTGGTAGTGACGGTTCGTTTCAACCTTTTTCTCGGGTGCTGCTCCAAACTCGTCGATCAACTGCTGAACACTCTTGTACCGATAGAAGTCCTGAGGCGCCAGAAACGGAAAATACGGCTGCAGCAGGGCTGCAAATTCAACAAAGACAAGAGAGGTAAACTCCTGGTAGGCAAGCGGGAGGTTAAAATCAAGGCCCGGCCTGAACGACTCGGTCACCTCTCTTACTGCAGCAACGAAATGAGCCTGGTCCAGCTTTTTTCGCTGGAACAGCAGCCATGCGGCCTCATCTTCACCGCGGTACATCGAAGACGCATAGCGATACTCGGCAAAGACATCGCAGCATTTTTTCAGCACCGGATGAAAGCCGATCTCGATGACCGAAATCTCATCTCCGCCGAACCTTTCCTTGATGGCCGCCAGCGAAGCAATAAAATCGATCGGCTTCGACAACCAGTTTTGCCAGTGATCGTCCGCCAGATGATCTTCGAACTGCCCGGTAACCCCGGAAACAAAAAGAGCAGAACCGGCTTCCCGGGAAGGAATGGTTTTGAGCGCTGAAAGATGATTCCGGTAGAGCGGGTGGTGCCAGGGATGAGCGGGCTTCATTTTGACAAAGCCCTCGTGGCGATCAAGAAAATCCTGCATCTCTTCTTCGGCTCCGCTGACCGTTACGTGGACCCGGTCGCCTGACAGAAAATTGCGGGAGGAGAGCGAAACATCGAGGCCAGCTATCTGCTCTTCGGTCATGAAGCCATGCAGCATGGTCCCTTCAAGTTTTCCAGCAACCTGGCCAATCTCGTGGGTGAGCAGAAGAATCTCTTCCAGCGAGTAGATTCCGGCCTGATAGGCGGCGGTCAGCTCACCGACGCTGTGGCCGACAACGGCGTCCGGCCTGTAACCCCAGCGAATCCATATATCGGACAGGCAGATTTCGGTTGCAACCGTCACTATCGGACTGTAGGGACAGCGGTGCCTGTCCTTGTCCCCCTCCCAGATTTCCTCGAGGTCGATAGCCAGTCTGTTTTGGAGAATTTCTGTTGTCTCTGACCAGCGGGGAGATGTTTTGACGATCTTCAGGCTGCTCTGGCTGCTTTTTGTTCCCTCTCCGGAATAGAGAAAAACGACTTTTTTCATAAGGCATCCCTTTCATTCAAAAGCAAAAAAAAAAACCACCTGCTAAAGCGGTGGTTTCACGTATCGATTTAGCGGAACTTTTATGGCGCTCGCAATTTGATTTAAATCAGCGCATACACTTCTATAATGTGCCATTCAACGCTGTTGTCAAGAGGAGTGCCCACCTTTTTAAACACAACCCTTTGTAATCGCATATAAACCTGAGATTTCCTCCAAACACCAAGCGATTGCTTTTGAATACCCGGAACAATCTGTACACGGGATGTCATTCACCATCGAGGTCAGTGGTTCTCTTTGACTAAAATCCAAAGAATTCCAAAGGCGCCAGGCTCTTTAACCGATTCACATACCGCCACTATCTCCGCGATGACTCCTGAATCTGCAGCGCTGGTAGATGTTCCTGCAGTTACAGCACTATTTTCTGAAACTGAACGTAAGTCCCAGGAAACCTCCCGGATCAGACGATTCTTTCATGATTCTATTGCCGTCGCTGTCTTCAAGAACAAATTCAGTTCCAAACTCAACCCCGCCAACAAGGCTGAGCTTTATTTCAGGGCTGTAACTGTAGGTAAAGCCGGCAAACAGGGGAAACGAGCTATCTTCACCAATCCCACCGGGAACGGTTCCTTCATCATCAAGCCGAAAGCGCACTTTTTCATAGCGGCCGCCAACGCTGAAGCTCCAGTGGTGAGTGGCCTGGTAGTTGAGCGTCAACCCAGGCCCCAGTGAGGCTCCAAGGCCCCGTCCGGTCTCAAGGCTGAGCTTGTCGGTAATCTTCCAGTCAACGATGAGAACGGGAAAGATGCTTGCAGAGTCCTCGAGCTGTGAAACAACCCCGAATCCCGGTCCGATGGTCAGGCGCTCCCCGAAACGGTAGGCAAACCCGGTCAAGATTCCGCCGGTAATGGTTTCATCAAAACTTGAGCCGCTCTCCCCGCTTGACTGAACTGACGGTATCATGAATGCTGACCAGTTTTCACCGATTCCCCTGCGCATCGGCACGCCCAGGGAAAGAGAATGTACATCTTCCCATGGGGCCGCGGCGGCAATACCGCTGCCACGGGAAAACGAATAGCCGTCATACCTGTAGCCAAGCGCAAACGACACCGAGGTCCGCGGGTCCCAACCGTAGCCCTGGCCGGCCTCAAGAGTAAATCGTTTTACATCATAGCTCCCCCCTTCATCCAAATCCGTATCAAACTGATACACGGCACCTCCTCGGGCAAAACTTGACCACCCGCCAGGCGGACCGGAACGGCCCTGGCTCTCCTGCTGCTGGGCCAGAGAGCTTCCGGCTGAAAACACAAGAAAAGAGATAAAGATCGCGATGGAAAGAATACGAAAACAGGTCATACCAGCCTCCTAATGGGTTGTACGAGTCCCAGCTCAATCACAGTAAATGATACGTCTCTGATACTATGCCACGATCTCTATATCAACACATTCAAGACATAAACCATGTTTTTTTCAGGGGTCAAACAACGCGGGTTTCAGAATAGATCAGATTCGGGTAGTATGACGGTGAAGAGGAAATGCGCAGGAAAACGCAGAGTAAAGATTTCCCTGCAGGTAATCAGAGAGTGTATCGGCAATGTACAGACTCATCTATAAAAGCAGGTCCGCAGGATCTATCAGCAAAGAGAATCTCAGGGACATCCTCTATACGAGCCTCGAGAATAATCGTACCGGCGGGGTGAACGGCGCATTACTAGCCACCAGTTCGCATTTCCTTCAGTTTCTCGAAGGTGATTTTGACGATGTCAACGCAACGTTCTTCCGAATTATCGGGGACCCACGACACCGGGACATAAAACTGGTCAGTTTTCGGCAGGTTGATAAACCTTTATTCAGTAAGTGGCGCATGAAAGCGTTCGGAATTTTTGATCTCAATATGGAGCTTGAAAACAGCTTGAAAGAGCGCTTTGGGGAAGAAGAGGGTTGTGTCTTTTTACCAACCGAGGAAACCAGCGCCATTGAACTCGTGCAAGAAGTAGAAATAATAGAAAAAAATCCCTGATTTGACTCTTTTTAAGATTGACTTTAGATCGACAATAAGTATTGTTTAGTGGTCGGAATGATTACAATGTGAGAAAAAAAAATGTTGGGGAACGTTTCTCGTACGCTCCCTGAATGCTCGCATTCCGCAATAGGCAGCTTGGTATTGCCCCGCAGGTTTCAGACTATGTGGCACGATTACCCATTATTTGCATTCTCCTCTGCATCTCTGAACAATCCAATCATAAACTGTATACAATACAACCCCGCTCACAACCGGGGCGGTCTTCCCTTCACAACCGACACCAAGACAACTGCAGTAACCTTTAAGGTGACCAAAAGCCGTGTCGACCTGCTCATCGACGCTGCTGTTTTCTTATCTTTTTTTCAAACCCTCCGTTGTAGAAACAATCCTTATCAGTTACTGCCGACAAAGGGATACTCATATGAAAAAATTCTTGAGAAAATCTGCAGAAAACTATGTCCAAAAGATCCTTCGGCAAGCTGACATCGCCATAAACGGTGACAGACCCTGGGATATACAGGTAAAGAACGGCGACTTCTACTCGCGTGTCGTCCTCCAGGGATCTCTCGGACTTGGTGAGTCCTATGTTGAAGGTGTCTGGGACTGTGAGGCTCTTGATCAGCTGTTCTATAAAATTCTCCAGGCAGATCTGCGCGGCAAGGCAGTAGCAAACCTTCCGGATTTCTTCAAGATGCTCAAGGCACGGATTCTTAATTGTCAGAGCCGAAGACGAGCCTTCCAGGTTGGCGAAGAACATTATGATGCAGGAAATGACCTGTTCGAAATCATGCTCGACAGTACAATGGCCTACAGCTGCGGATACTGGAACCAGGCAGATACGCTTGAACAGGCCCAGCAAAACAAACTCGATATTATCTGCAAGAAACTGAATCTCTCAAAAGGGATGCGCCTGCTTGACATCGGCTGCGGTTGGGGGAGCCTGGTGCACCATGCGGCGCGACACTATGGTGTCGAGGCTGTGGGGATAACCGTCTCAAAAGAGCAGGCGAGGCTCGCCGAAGAACGTTGCTCAGGCCTTCCGGTCAAGATCGTCCTGCAGGACTACAGGGATCTTACCGGGCAATTTGACGCCATTGCCTCCGTCGGGATGTTCGAGCATGTCGGACACAAAAACTACCGCACCTTCATGAGGGTTGTCAGGCGCTGCCTGCGCGAAAACGGCCTTTTTCTCCTCCATACAATCGGCTCAAACCGAGCCCAAATCAGCTGTGACCGCTGGTTCGACAAGTATATTTTCCCAAACGGTACGCTCCCCGCAATCACCCAGGTTGGTTCCGCTCTTGAAGGAAATTTAATCATGGAAGACTGGCACAATCTCGGCATTGATTACGACAAGACCTTGATGGCCTGGCATCAGAACTTTGAGAATAACTGGGAGCGGATCAAGACAGCTTACCCACAGAGCTTTTTCAGGATGTGGCGTTACTACCTTCTCTCCCTCGCCGGAGGTTTTCGCGCACGGCATATGCAGGTCTGGCAGATCGTTGCTTCCCCGAGAGGAAATGCTGAAGGCTACAGGAGTGTCCGCTGCCCACAGTGTCTTGCCGTAATGTAAGTTAGGACTCAGGACACTCATTTATAATACTGGCCATTACTGGATTATATGTTTAATTTCCGCTAATTTTCCCAAAATTTACAAAATCTTTCGACCGGCGCACTTAAGGACTGAAAGGATATCCCTAAATTATTCTGACATCACACTTGCGCCGATAATCAAGCTGGTCGACAAGCTGTTTCGCCAGGAAGGTCACTTCCCTTCACTTCTCAGCAGACCGTTGACTACGTCATTGCCCTGTTGTGGGGAGGCAGGGAGCGACTGCGAGTATTACCTGGAACTTCTTGAATAATAGATCATTTTATGCTTGCTACTCGATAACTTCTTTAAGTTTACTTCAGGGAAGTAGCTCTGTAAGCGCATTGTTTCTAATAAATGTTTTTTGATTCTATCTACCTCAATCATTTTCATCAACTCCCAGTGAAAGATATCTTCACAAATTCGTGATCGGCTTCATCGCCATGATAAAGCCTTCCCCAGATTTGCCAGAGAGGTACAAATTAATGGATATTTGGACAACATCGGTGAGGACTTCGTAGAGTTGGTCAAATTATGTCATCTTCTGATGAATCAGATTTTTTTTATTTATAATTTGATTTATTCAAAATAGTTTTGATATGCTTTCCTGTATCGACAACATATTTTTTTTTATAACGGCGACTATGAAACACTGAATAGTCTATAATTAATTAATGAGAATATCATGGCATTATATTTTTAAAAATTTATAAAAAATAGTATTAGTGCCACAATGTAATATTTTAAAATATGCCGTATAATTTATATCTGATTGCATTTAAAAAATTTTAATATTCTATACTTTTCTCATTTAATATAAAATAAATGTTCGTATTTGCTTATGACATTATACAAATCATATCTAAGGAGGGAAAATGAGCTACATTGAAAGCAATTTAATGAATGGTGAATCTGTTAAATACAAAGCTAAATTACATTGGATAATTTTTATATGGCCTACTATTTGGATATTTTTATCTTTTATTATGTTTTCAAGTGGTGGTGATTCTTATTATGTAGGTATAATTTTTATTTTAATTGCTATAATTACTGGAATTTTTTCATTTATTAATTATTCATCTTCAGAATTTGGAATTACTAATAAACGTGTTCTTGCAAAAATCGGTTTAATAAGAAGAAACTCAATAGAGGTATTGCTGATAAAAGTTGAAGGTATTCAGGTTTATCAGGGAATTCTAGGTCGAATATTGGGATTCGGAAGCATTATTATAAGCGGTACAGGTGGAACAAAAGATCCATTCCATAAAATTGCAGATCCCCTTCAGTTCCGAAGAATGGCTCAAGAATTAATCTCATCAGTACAGGACTCAAAATAGGGTTATTTTATCAAGGACTTTGGGTTTTTCAAACTAATCTAGTAGCAAAGGAGGTTGTTATGGAGAAAAAAAGTATGTTTGGTGCAATCATATTGAGTTGTATTTTACCTGGTGCTGGCTTGCTTCTGGTTAACAAAGGTTTGTGGTTTGCTGTTTACCTTGTATTTTTTATGATTGGTATTGCCCTATTATTTTTTTTGGGTCTCGGCGTGTTAGTTATTATACCGGTCTGGATAATCTCATTTATTCATACATTACTGGCAGTTAGGAAGCACAACGGCTTGGCACTAGCTACATGATGATGTGATTTTGAGGCTATGGCCTTCGTCTTTCAAATAGTAGGGTTGAGGGGAACTATGGTTCAAATCCAATCGATTAATTTTCTTCAACCCTACGTTTGTCTGAGACCAAAATCAGTCCCAACCTTCAACCAACGAATCATATAACACAGCTCATACTCTGATTGCAGGCAACGAAACAAGACATTAACCGCTTGCTGGAAGAGGTGAAACCTCACAGCTTCTTCTCCGCGCAGGCAATACTGGGTAATATGCTTTTGAATCCAATTTTGTAAAAATATATATATTGAAAATATCAGTAAATGCCAGATCGAGTCACGACCTCTATAAACTCCAAAGAAAAATACAGAAATGGGCGCAGATCGTTTCTAAAAATATTATTGTTTATGCTGCTTTTGGGATTTACGAGTCTGCTGGCAAAACCATCCGCTCTCGCACTCATTGCAGGTTACCAGAAGTTCATCTCTCCCCACAAAGGATACTCCTGCGCATACAATGCACTGCATCCTAATAGCTCTTCCTGCTCTGAGTACGGTAAACAAGCTATAAGCATTCATGGGGTCTTCCCCGGTTACAGTCTTCTCCAACATCGCCTGGAGCAGTGCCGCCAAGCCTATGCTGCCCTGAGGGCAATGCCGCATTCAGCTGGAAATCTCATCATAAAAGGAGGTACTCAAGTCGCAGATGATTGTAATGCGGCCTGCAACGAATCGTGTAAACAACCGCTTGCAGAAATGTGGGAGGCGGTAAAACATTTTTTTTGGCAATCAATCTCTGATTTAATTGAAGATTTTAAACAGATAATCGAAACAGAGATTAATGAGATAAAAGAACAACTGAAGGAATTGTGGAAAGATTTTGTCGAGTTTCTCACCGGGTTTATTCCCGCTATGGATTCGCTGCCACAACCAGAGAGCAATACAACTCCCGAAGAAAATGATTCACCTGTTCCAACCTCTAAAGCAAATGATTCGCCTCTCCAGGAAAAAGAAATCGTTTCGGGAAAAGTGTTGCCAGGGGAATGGACCTATTATTCATTCAAGCCCCAAACCAGTCGGGCAAGTTTTGAATTAACCCATTTGTCGGGAGATATTGACCTATATATCCGTAGCGGAGAGAAACCCTCTCTTGAAGAATATGATTGTGAGTCCTCCAGGGATCAAAAATCTTCAGAGACCTGTCATATCACTGGAGTCAACCAGGAACTGCAGATAGGTGTTTGGGGGAAAACCGATGGGGCCAGTTATCGAATGGTTGCCCTTGATGGTTCGATTGCCGGATGGAGCAGAGAGACGGGCTTTGGCAGAGCGGACACCCAAATAAGAGAAAATATCGTTCGTGCAGCTTTAAATGCTGTTGGCTCCCCATCCGGCCAATCACAAATTCCCGACAATACGGTCGAGCACCCCTGGCTAACGGATATTGCCGAGGGAGATGGTAGAAGAATGATGAATGCTATCTCCATATATCACACTTGGGTTATGCAACAGAACGGTGGGAATACAAAGGATGACTCAAATAAAATTGATGCAAGAATGATCGGAGCTTTTTCTGATTCAAATTATCAAGCGAAGCAAAAAGAAGATCTCGTTGAACAAATAAAAGCTAACTATTCAGGGCATGTTCCAAAGAATGATCAAGAAACGCTGTCTTTTTTTGCAATTCAAAAACAATGTCTTGAGTGGGCAATGTCTATTGCCATTGATGCCGGTGGTAAAGACGTCAATTATAGTGGGATGGAGAATTATACAGTAGCAGTGGCACGGATAAGACCGGGAATGGGTTTTTATGCTTCTTCCATACCTCATGCCATGCTGATTACGGATGTAAAATATAACGACAATGGAATCCCGACCACTGTCCGTGTCGCTGAATCAAATTATGCCAACGAATGGGTAAACCCACTGGGTCAGATTCCTTGGGAGCGTACAATAAGTGAAGGAAGAGAGATTCCGGCCAAGAATTATACAGCTGTTAATTATGATGGCCAATAACTCCAGTCAAAAACTTCAAATCAGGAAGCACAATCAGCCAACCTAAAAGGTGATTTAGAAAGCTTTCAGTTAGTTTCCGCTCACCGGAAGCTCACTTTGGAATGATGGTAATGAAGTCAAAGAAATGCAGATCATCGGTTAAATTTGGCTGGTGAGAATCGATATTAATACAAACTGGTACAAAAGTCTGGAGAGACAACCACAATGCACACAATTATGCAAAAAATTAACAAAAAGAGACATCCTCACAAACACCTATGGTTTCTGGGAGTAACTATAGCATTCTTGTTTTATATGCTCTTTAGCCACGCCGTCTTTGCACAAAATGAAAATCAGCCCACAGCCGAAAAAGTCGCTGACGCATTGAATTCTGCAGATACTTTAACCTATGCCAATAAATCTCCTGACCAGATTGTTCTTAACTACCAAAAAAATCGCCAAGCATTCAAACAGCGAATGGAGAATATTTCTGATGAAGTAATGAGTGAACAGCTTGAACTGAGAAACCAAATCACATCATTAAAGGGTGAGATTGCCTCAGGCAATCAGTACCTTGAGGTAAATCGCTCTCCTAATGACCCTGAAATTCCGCAGGAGATGCAGGAGAAGTTCAATCAGGTGCGCGAAAAAAGCTCACGTTACCAGACTTTACTTACAGTAATTAGCGTTGTGAACGGAGTAACCGCGCATATCATTTCACCATTTGCATTTGCTGCAAAAGGTGATGCGGAAAAAATTCTTTTCATTTTCCTGCCCATTACAATACTAAATATTTTCCTCTACTTACTCTTTCGGCAAAGGGAAGCGTTTATCCGTCACAAGAAATTACTGATCATGATTCTTGTTGCAGTGATCATTGCCTCAGCGACCACTCTCATGGCCGCACCAGTAAATAAGCGCCAACTGGTTGAATCCAAACTGCGATTTGCAGAAACTATGCTCACCTTATCAGGTAATCTAAAAGCCATTGCGATCCTTGAGAACAAAGAATCCGATCCCATAGTTCTACCAACAGATATCACGACCAAAGATTCAAGATTGAAAATTTACAAAATGGTTAATGTTGACAGTACAGAATACTACATTTCACTTGCAGCTCTTTATTCAGCAGAAGGAAATAAGGCCAAAGCAATCGAGGCTGTCAGTAAAATAGCTGAAAAGAATGACTGGAAAGAAAAACCGAGTCCCGAAACAGTTCTATCAGTAGTCACCTATCTTGTTGACAACGGGCACAATGGAGTCGCAGGAAAAGCAATCACAAATCATGCCGCAAATATTGTGGATTCAGATCAACTGCTGGAACTTGCCAAGTATTTAAGAGAACATTCCCTGCAGGTCTCAGCTGACCACGTAATGATCCTGACACTGAAAAATACGAAAACTACCGATGGGCTGGTTAAACTGGCAGGATATTTTTTTGAAACAGATAAGATGGATCGAGCAGAAAATTTACTTGTCCGGGGGCTTGAGAAATCAAATGATATTGGTGATATCATTCTGGTATTAAACGCAAGTGTAAAATTTGGAACAAAAACGGTGCAAAGCAAAGTTCCGGAAAAAGCGTCAAAGCTTTCCGGAGATTCGGAACAACTGATGACCCTGGCAAATATATATCATTCCATGGGTGAGAGTGACCATGTCGCTTCAACCTTACAACGGGCGATAAATAAGTCTTCCAGCATGGCTATGTTGAAAAGTGTTACCGCTGCAATCATTGGCCTGAAACAAGGGCCTCTGATGGATCAAGTGCGCATCAGGGTCATTGAACTCAACCCTGCGATAAAAAAAGCTCCGACACAGCACAAGGAGTTCAAAGCTGATTATAGCCAGTGTCTTAGTTTTGTTGAATTTCTTATAGAAAAAGACAGGCAGGAGGATGCAGCCAAACTTTTTGATGATCTTGTCGCCAGCATTAGGGAGGATAGAGCTTTTGATGAGGATTTCATTGAACTGATGCTGAACATTTCTCATGATGCGGTAACTCATAATCTTAAAAGCGAGGCGGCAACAATAACGTTCCGGCTGATAAGCCAGATCAAACCGAGATCAAAAGCTTATACAAGCTATGTGGCCTTACAAAAAAATTTCCTGCAGTCCATAGGTGACCTACCCAACACCGAACAGGTATCAATTCCGTTGTACAATGGCTTGCTCAACGAAGATATCAATAAACTCAGCCATTCTGAACAGGTTTATATGCAGGCTGTTATCGAATCGCTGAACATGGTCAATACCAGCTATGGGTACTCAGTGCCTGAAACCTTAAATGAATATTACTTGCTTGGCAGACTTTGGGAGAGAGAGAATCGAACCAACGTGCTCTCCTCCCTTGACAGGGTGTACACTTTACTGGAAAAAAGATTACTGGAAAACATGAAGGAGAAAGAACGGGAGCGGGTCCTGGGAGAGGCAAAAGCTGAACTCGCAATCCTTCAGGAGGAAAGGGACACTCAACTCCAGACAATCAGGCAATATGATGCCGAACTTGAAAAGAGAAAAGCAGAATTTGATCAAGAGCAAAACACATTGATTGAAGATGCAAACCTCAGGCTTGCTCAGGAATCAGAGGAATTAAAGCAGCTAACTCTGAAGGTTATCCTTAAATTGCTCTCGACAATTGTTCTCCAGTTGATCGCGCTCTTTCTTCTTGTTGGATGTGTTTTCCTTGCATGGAAGCATAGTCAAAAGATGCAGGAACATAAGACATATGGATTTTTTACCAGGTTTATTGAGCTCAATGGCTGGATACGGGTCGCGTCTTTAATTGGCATGCTGTCCGGCTTTATCCTGATAATATTAAGTCAACTGCTCCAAATCGCGCAGAAAATACACGAAATTGCTTTACAGGGCTTACCAAAGGCACGATATGCAGGTTCAACCGGCAAAATAGACGGACCTCGGCCCATAAACGCTGAAACACATAAAACCCAGAATGTCTTGACCAAGACAAAGGAGTAAATAAGTGAGACTTGTTGCTTGTAGGCTAACTATCGTAGTTCTGATCCTGACTGGCATTCTCGGGTGTACAAAAAACATCGACCATATCAATGATTATGTCTATTGCCCGGAGAATTACTCGTTCCAGGCACCATTCAGCAAAACCTGGGATTCAACAATTGAAGCTCTACTGGAATTAACCGCCATCGACACCATGGAGCAGAAGAGCGGATATATTTCAACTGCTATCGTAACGGTTGACGGTCGTGAAATGGATTTTATTGAACATGCCATATTAGGTCAAACCTATAAATTCACCTACGATATAAGAGTTCGCTCTATAAGCAAGCAGAGAACGCAAATAAGCACCAAGGTGAAACTCTATCTAGAACAATTTATGGGCATTTCCCGGCGGGAAGATAGTGTTGCACAGGTAGAACACTACCTTAGGGAAAAACTGTACAGTGCAATCTGTGGAAAGCTGTTTCCGGGAGGACATGGACATTGCAGTAATGGTTTTGGAGACCAGCCACCGGAGTATCAGCGGAGTGATTATTATAAAGAAAACCAGCAATCACCACAGCCTCTCCAGCCATCGCTTCAGTTTGACACGAAGGTAAAAGAAGCCCAGGCAGCACTGAGTGATGCTGGATACGATCCCGGCCCGGCAGATGGTCTTATGGGCAAGAAGACGATGAGATCACTGGAAGAATTTCAACGAAACAACAACTTGTCAGTTACCGGAAGACTTGATGAAAAGACATATGAATCCCTTTTCCTATTTGTTCGACCAGAGCAGCAATCGTCACCTGAAACAGAGCCTATCATGATTCCAGAGCACTTAAATCCAGGTCAGCAGGAACCAAACATCCCAATAGATAAGCCACTGCCACAAATGCCTTCAGTACAGCCTTCCTTAAATTCGAAAGAAAGGATAACCACAACCTTTTCAACTGATCTTCTGCAAGAAGAAGATCTTTTTGGTGCAGAAATAATTACAGTAATACCGGCTGATACATCCCTCAATGTCATTTCTCATAGAGGAGATTATTACAAAGTCAGATATAACGGTAAAGACGGTTACATCCATCATGAGTTTGTAAACAAAAAGTAAATGAAGAAACGATAAAATACAGAGGAATCAAAATAAAGTTTTTAAACATTTTTAGTAGCTACTGCAATTTACCCTTGTCTCCTATTCAGGAATCTTGAAGCTCAGCCGGGATATTTGCCTTCGATGTAGTCTGTGAGGTAGTTGATTTTTACCTCCTGCATGGTGGTCTGGGCCTTGACCACGTCACCGATCGATACCAGACCGGTCAATCTGCCCTTGTCTATCACCGGCAGATGGCGAATCCTGTTCTTGGTCATGATCGACATCAGTTTATCAATATCATCTTCAGGGGTAACGACAATGATATTCCTGGTCATTATTTCGCTTACCGTGATGGTGGTGATATATTCCGGATGGTGATGTATGGCCCTCAGCACATCGTTTGGCGCAACGATGCCGATAACTTCGTTATGATCGTTCACTACCACTACCGATCCTATGCGATCCGCAAAAAACATAGAGACGACGTCTACAAGCAGGAGTGTCTCCTGGACGGTAATGACCCGCGTCCCCTTTTCAGCAAGAATATCCTTGGTCTTCATAGGCAGATTCCTCTTCATTGACGCCGGGAGCAGTGGTTCGATGTTCTGCCCGGCTCTTCTTTCCTCAATTCAGCAGGACAGAAACTGGCTGCAAGAACCTGGAACGCGGCAACAAGCCTGTCCTTCATTACCCAGGTAGTTTATAGTCAACCTCAAACGGACCCCGCTGGCCTTAATTACTGCAATGACAATAAACGGTAAATAAAACCATGACAACAGAATGTGACTCCCGACACCCCTCGTTCCCGGATTGATGGTGCGAACAAGAACAACACATCCAGGCTGGAGGGATTACCTCACGTCACGCTCACATTCCAAGCTTGTACATTTCATATTCCGTTGTACCCTCAAACATACCCGAGTACTTCTCTTCATGCTCCTTCCGCGCTGCACTGTTCCTGTATCTATCCCAGTCTTCTTTCTTTTGCCACATGGAGATAATGAGAACAGATTGGGGATCATCATAATTTACCAGCGTTTCAGTAGAAATATAGCCTTCATTCCCCATGGCATTGGTTCGTGCTTTGACTAACATGGAAGAGGCGTTTTTAAGAGCATCTTTTTTGAATTTTCTTTTGATCAAAATTTTGACTGACATTTTTTCTCCTCATGGATGATGTATAGTTTTTTCAGTCTCTTCATTACTCCGTGACTCTCCCAACCCTGTCTATTTACTGATCAGGAAAAAGACGGGCTGCAAACCTGAGAGAGCATCAGTGTGCTTGATTTAACAGTCAGGCAAACATTCACGCTCACGATAAACGATCCGAACAATCTGTTCTACCGGAAACTCAATTGTTTTGCCTCATATTACTATTTTCTGCAATTTAACGAAATAACATTTGAAAATTAATGAGATACCACGAGTGGGCAAGAGACTGGACGGAGGCAGCCGCTGAACTAGTCCCGGAAGATCATTGGCTGATTCATCCGCTTGAAGGCAGGCTGAGCAGTGAATCGGGACAGGCGCTGATAATTCTGCACGCACTCAGGCTGGTACGCCCGGGACTGTACCCCCGGAATGGAAGGTTCTTCTATCAGGCAGCGTCTTCACCAAAGAGCTTCACGATCTCAAGGCTTGAGACGATCCCAACAGCCTCTCCCTTTGCTCCTGTGACAACCAGATGATTTACGCCCGCTTCATACATAACTCTGATCGCTGCTAATGCATTCATATCTTCGTCCAGCTGGACGCAGGGATTTCGTGTTTCACCTGAAACGCTGAAGTCGCATTTTGTCAGAAATGAAGCAATCTTAGTCCCTTTCAGGCTATCCCCCCGGGAGAGGCTGAACATCACATCAGAGACGGTAACCAGGCCGGTAAGTTCGTCCCCGGTTTTTACCGCGAGCACCGAGACATTGTTTTCAGTCATTTTTCTGACCGCTGCCTCCAGTGAATCGTCAGGGTGGATTGTCGGAAATGTCCTTTTGATTGCCTGCTTGATCGTTTTTTTCTCTGCCATGGAGCCCTCCTTAGAATTGATGAAGATATGCGGTATCTGTCATAATCAGAAGAGGTATCTACACTGGTATCTTAGCGTGTTTCTGTTTTTTTAGAACCTCTTTTTTCGGACAGTGTTATTTTTTCAGACGTATCGGCAGCAATGGTTAAGGGGTACTTTCTGTCTGAGGCATGCTGAGCCCGGATTATCTGTTCCGTGTTGAACGCCGCCGATTCCTTTTCTGCCGGCGTCTTTCATTATGGCCTGATTTTGTTTAACCTGTTTCTCTGTTGCCAGTTACCGGAAAATGCCTGTCTAGGTGCAGCGCAGCGTACAATCTCCGCCTGAAGATAATGCATGACTGTTTTTTACTGCTGATCAATATGAATAAGACTGGTATAGTTCCGCTGTTTGTAGAAAAACTTTTTACAAGACACTGACCGCGCACCTGGCTGGCTTCAGACACGGGCATGACGACTGCCGCAAGGGTCCAGACACGGATCGCGAAATGGCCAACCTCCCGGCACACCGAACCCTGACGATTACTTCATTGAGTATGAGCGTGTATCCATGCGACAGATAATAGTGACAAGCATCATCATCTCCAGCCTGTTCCTTTCTTCATCACTTTGTAATGCCAAAGAGGTCCGGATTCCTATTTCACTTGATTATCAACTGCTCAGGACACTGATCGTCCAGTCTCACTTCACAGGACCGGATGGGACCGCACAACTCGTCAACGAAGGTGATGGCTGCATCGCCTTGATTTTATCCAACCCCGATTTTTCCGGGGGTGACAGCGCTGTTAATTTTTCCTCTGATGTGTACCTGCATGCCGGGACACCGGTGGGTGGAAGCTGTCTCATGCCATTGCAATGGGAGGGATCAATCGATGTTGTCCAAAAGCCAAAGCTCGATAGTGAAAGATGGGATCTCACCTTTGAAACGGCGGAGACAAAATTCTATTCCTCTGACAACAAACCCGTAAAGAGCCTTAATCTGATTTTCGATCAGATGCTGCCGATCATTAATTCGTACACCCAGGGGTTCTCGATTAAACTGGCCCCCCCGATAGAGGATCTAAAAAACTTCATCCTGCCGCTTTTCACGCCCGACGCCCAGGAAGAGGCAAAAAAGCTTCTCAACAGCATCAGGCCGGGCGCTGTTACCGCTGATCACAGTGGACTGGTTGCCACCATAGTTGCCGATGCCGTCGAGATTGAGACTCCTGGAAACAAAGAAGACCTTGAGGTGCTGACAGAAGCTGAACTGGAATCGTTTCTTGAGCTCTGGGAGACGTGGGACTCCCTGCTGGTATATCTCGTTTCGCTGCTGTCAGAGCAGAAGCTCACAGAATCAGAAAAAAGAATCCTGATTGATCTCATTTTAGATACCCGCTACGAGTTCGTCGCTCAGATAAATGAGCCAACCCCGGGAAAAGACGTTGTCAGGGATCAGTTTATCGAAGGCTGGACACAGCTGTCGCAGATATTTAGAAAATACTTTCTTCAAAATCCAGCAGGCAGGGGACTTGGCTATGTATCATTCATAACTGCAGCCGATGCCCTGATGATCCTCGACGAACTGGGACCGGCCTTTGGCATTGAAATATCCCGGAATGGGCTCATTCGCCTGGCCAGGATTCTCGGCGGGGAATCGCTTGAGCTCATCTATTCCCCGGAAATCAACAGAACATTGCAGCTGCTCTTTGAATTCGACCCGGTTCAGCTGCCGGAAGGATCTTCACGAACGACTCCCCCGCAGGAGCATGAGGAGATAAATGATGCTTTTTTGATGCGTTTTATCAATCGCGCCGGAGGTTATCTGCTCCCTTCAGCCTACGCCGATAAGCTTCCCACCTTCGCAGAGATCCAAACATGGCAGGTTCCCGAAAATAACCTGTCAGAATACCTGGACCGGGTAAGAGACCTTTTGAAATTTGCATCGACCTCCCTCGTCATAAAAAAAAATCCACCAGCCAAATTACAGGCTGTCTATCACACCCTGGTTCCCGCAGTCGCCTGGCAGGAAAGCTGTTTCAGACAGTTTGTCGTTGCCGACAAAAAACTTACCTACCTGCTCTCTTACAACAAGAGTTCAATCGGGATAATGCAGGTCAACGAGCGTGTCTGGCGGGGCATTTACGATACGCAGCGCCTAAGGTGGGACATACGCTATAACGCAGTTGCAGGATCTGAAATCATTGACCTCTACCTGCAGAAATACGCCCTGGCCAAGTCGGGACCGGATATCCTTTCAGATGACGCGACGCTTGCTCAACTCGTCTACGCCATGTATAACGGCGGCCCCAAGCAGTATGACAAATTCCTCAAACGCAAAGCAAAAAAGGACTTTTACAAGACCGACAACCTTTTTAAAGAAAAATACAGCTGGGTTAAATCAGGGTCCTGGAATAACATAGAAAAATGTCTGTAGCGATTGAATATGCCGGAAAAACTGCCCAGCCATGAAGGCATCGGGGCGGAGCCTGTAAATATCCACACCCAAAGGGTGTGGCTTTATGTTTCCCCCCATAGGGGGGACAAAGCCCTGCCCCCTAAAGGGGGCGGGACCATGAGTTGTTCCGCTTAATACTTATTGATCAAACAATTGTAACTGTTCAATCTGCCTTTCCTGCTTCTCCTGGTAGCGGACATACTTACGTATCATGTCCGCGTCAAGACCGACTGTGTCTACACAATAGCCTTTTGCCCAAAAATGGTTTCCCCAGTATGGCTTTTGTTTGAGGTATCGAAACTGATTGAATAGCTTCATCGATGTCTGCCCTTTCAATCTCCCCAAAAACTGAGATATTGATACCTTCGGGGGAACCATTATCACCAGGTGGACATGATCCGGCTGAACGTTTAATTCAACAACCTCACACCCTGCAAATCCACTTATTGCATGTATTCCAACTTCGCATGCTTCCTTTACTGCACCTGTCAGTATTCGATATCGATACTTCGGTACCCAGACAATATGGTACTGACAATGCCATATCGAATGTGATAACTTACGGAATCTGCTCACTGCGACCTCCTTACTTTTCGATGTTGCGGCAACAACTCGAGGTAAGGATAGCAGTGAGCGGCCTTTTAGGCCATGCCCATACGGGACCGGCGCAGCCAGCCCCTATTACCCCACCCTAAGGGTGGGGGTTTCTACTTCAAACTAAAACGACAGGTTGAAGTCCGGAGCTGCGGAACCACTTCGCGGTAACTCCTTTTTGATAATTGCCAGGGCGTCGGCAGCCCCGACACCCCGGCAAAGCAGCTTTTAATCAGAGCCTTCTATTTCAATCTGCTTCACATCGCTTTTGGGTGCGGCCTTGCGCGGCATCTTAACGGTTAGGATTCCCTTTTTGAAGGTAGCGGCGATGCCCGACTGATCAGCGTCATCCGGAAGGTTCAGGATGCGCTGAAATGAGCCGTAGGAGCGCTCGACGCGATAAAAATCCTGGTTTTTCTCCTCTTTTTCCTGCTTTTTTTCTCCACGCACGATCAGCGTGTCATTGGAGATTTCGACCTTGATATCCTTTTCGTTCACACCCGGGACCTCAATTGTTATGGCATATTCTTTGTCTGTGGCCCCGATATCGACATGAGGCTTCAGCAGGCCGGAGGTTGTCAGCGGCCAGGAAAAGTCAGGTCTGAGATTTGAGATGCCAAAACCTCTTAAGGCATTCTCGAAGATCCGATCCATCTCCCGGTGCAGCTGCACAAGGGGGTGGGTAACATGGCTATCCGCGCCAGAGTAGCGGAGATCATTTTGTTTTACTGGAATCACGGATCCGGTTGATTCGTCTTCCTTCTTGAACCAGTTCCACGGAGCAAGCTTTTTAATATCCATGGCTATCCTCCATAAAGTATCTTTGTCTTTTGCTTTATCAAAAGCGGGAAACCTTCCAGGGATGATCTCCCGCTTTCACGTCATCTCGAATCTGCTTTTTTCCACATTTTGTTTCAAATACATACTCGATTAATTGAGCACTTGGTTACTATTTTCGTTACTTAAAAATTAATTACGATTATAGCTTTGTCAATTATGATATTAATAAATATTTATTTGCATTTATTACTATTAATATTTATATAATATAAGTAATTTGATGGTCAATTTTGAATTTCGGAGATGTGCCGTTCAACCTGGTGAAACGCTCAGGACAACCGCTTTTAAACGCAATGCGGAGCAGAAAACACCATGAACAGTCCGACAACCACAAACGGTGTACAGCGGGCCGCTGCAAGCGAGGACGTGGATCGCTGTTGCAATGAGTATGCGTAGTGGAGAAGCTGTCATGCCGAAAAACTACTATTTCATCCTTGGTATTCCGGCAACCTCATCACAGAAAGAGATTAAATCGGCATTTCGTCGGCTTGCCAAGGAGTATCATCCAGATCATTACGGGCAAGGGCATTCGCCATTTCAAAGGATACAGGAAGCCTACTCAGTACTGGGGGATCCCGCTCGCCGCAGGGCCTATGATCAACTGAACAGAACCCGGCAAATCAGACGCCGATCCGCTCCAGGGAACAGTAACGTTGAACCGTTACGGCGCCACCGTCATGTCACGGTAGAACCGCTCGATCCTGCAGATGATCCTGAGAACTTTGAGCCTGCAGCACCCCGACGGGATTTTCATGCATCACGGCCATCCGTGGAGACTTTATTTGATTGTTTGATACATAATTTTATTCGGCCAGGTCAATCCGCAGGAAACCATTTTCAAAGCCAGACAACAGTGGTCACGCTGACTCCTGCCGAAGCGCGGCGTGGCGGGCATGTGCGAGTACAGGTACCGGCACGCTTTCACTGTCCTGACTGCCAGGGTGAAGGATATCTGGGGTTTTATCAATGCTGGCGATGCAGCGGGACCGGCGCCTTGACCGGAACGTATCCGGTTCTTCTTACGTATCCCCCGGGAATTCAGAATAATCATACGCTGCGACTGCCTCTCGAACGCTTTGGCCTGAAAAATCGATATCTGAACCTGAATTTCAGGATCAGCAGAAAAAAATTCTGACAATTCCCTGGTGCGCCGCATAACAGCGCAAACACCATCAGATTTGCTTCTTTCCACCGTAAAAAATCGGCTCGTTTTTGTATTGAAAACCCTTTTCAATTTGCCTCGTTTATGGCAGATTGTAGTTCTGGGGGGCCCCTGTTTATTTATTATTATTTTATTTAATAACAAATAGTTAAACAATTTCACCAGGGCTTCTCACAACCTCTGAGAGTGATCCGGCAGAACGTCGGCAGGCAGTAAATGAAACGTCATCAATCACGGATCACAGACGACGATTGAAAAGACAGGATCATCACCGATCTCTGACAATTGTCTGCAATGCATGATCGTTCAAGAAAGGACTTTGCCAAACAATGCACATTGAAAACCACTCGATTAAAACCGTTTCGTTTAACCCGGGAGCCGACGCCTTATTGATAGAAACATATGGCAGGACTGAGAGTGTGTTTCGTCTTGATTCATGGGACAATGGTTTCTCATTTTCTAGACAGGAAGGACGCTTGACACGCAGCACCCAGGTGAATCTGTCTTTATTCTCACCTCAGCAGGCCGCCCAAAGAAATAAGTGGACGGACTGCCTCACCCGTTTCGCCGCAGGAATTCCACCTCGGGTAAAAGAGTCTGTCACACCTGTTTCACATGCGCAGCTGCAGACCCTGCAGCTGCTTTGCCGGGGAGGAACGGCAGCAATAGACTTGATGGAAAAAGCACCTGCACTCCTCTGGCTCATCGCCTGTGATGTCCTGTCCAGCAGAATTTCACTCAACCGGGCGGTGAATATACTGAACGGCAAACACCTGGATGTCATCAGAACAATTCGAGCCGACAGCACGAGAAAGCATGTAAATCTCTTGAGCAAGGTTGTACCCCTCACCTATTGCCGAAAGGAATTGCGCACCCTCAACCGAATAGTGAAAGACGACGATCTCCAGAACAACCTTCGCCACCTTCCACAGATTGCACTTCCCCTGGTTGAGATCGTGCTCGATTCGCCAGATATTCTGACTATCCCCTGTATCCAGAACGAAATAGCCAATCCTGACAGTTCCAGATATCAGCTCATGCTGGCTAAAACCATGTGTGAAAGCTGTCTGCAGATCGGGCGGATGGCAGGGCTCACCAACGCCAGGCATAACCTGCGTAACTGCAAGACACTGTCAGAAGTGATGTCACTCGAAGAAAGATGGCATGACAGGTACAACAGAAGACTGCATGAGCAGCGAGCAACGTTCTCCAGGGAGCAGGAAGCCGCCGAGATACTGAACCTGGCGATCGAAGCGGAAAAGGAGAGGAAACGGCAGGCGAGCAGGGAACGCAAGAGATTAGAGGAGGAGCGCCGCAAGAAAATAAGGAAGGCAGGCTTCCCTGAACCACCAATCCCGGGAAACCAGTACATTGTCCCAATTACGACGCCTACTGAATTAAAACATGAAGGTAAACTGATGAACAATTGCGTTGCCACCTACGAGGACAAAATCCTCTTTAAAAACAGGTATATTTATAAAGTATTTTATCCTGAACGCTGCACCCTGGAAGTAATCGGCAAGCGAAGGTGCGCGATCGGTGAACTCAAAGCAAAAAACAATGCCAAACCTTCAAAAAAAGTCTATCAATACGTGCGCAAATGGATTCATGACCGGCAGGGATTATAGTGCTGAAGGTCGATCTCAATAACATTTGCCCCTCTTCATGCAGTCTGAACCTAACGGCACTATGAGAATCCTGCGGTACCTGCTGTAAATAAGGCATCGTATCAGACCAGGCTGGCAATCATGAGCGAAATATGCCAGAGTAGGCCAACGGTTCTGCAGATGCATCGATTCTCTCACCCTACTCCTACGGTTAGCCATGGGTCTATTTGACATAATCGCAGTGTTAGTCGTTCTGGCAGCAATCTTCAGTTATATCAACCACCGTTACTTTGGTCTGCCGCGCACCATTGGCCTGATGGCCTTGTCTCTTGTCGTGTCCCTCAGCCTGCTCATGCTGGGGTCGTTTGGGGTGGTGACCTTTGACGAGCAGGTGGCGGGAATGCTCAGGCGGCTTGACTTTTACGATACTTTGATGCACGGCATGCTGGGATTTCTGCTCTTTGCCGGGGCGCTGCACGTCAATTTCCAGGATCTGCGTGAGATGGGATGGGCTATTTCGCTGCTCGCCACCTTTGGGGTGATGGTTTCAACGGTGCTCGTCGGGTTCCTTACCCTGGGAATTCTCCATCTCCTTGGCATGCAAATCCCCTTACTTTATTGTTTTCTCTTTGGGGCCTTGATTTCTCCTACTGATCCCATTGCGGTACTCGGTATCCTGAAAAAAGCGAAGGCACCAAAACAGCTTGAGACAAAGATTACAGGTGAGTCACTTTTTAACGACGGTATCGGGGTTGTGGTTTTTCTGACGTTGCTCTCTGTTGTGCAGGGCGGGGAACATGCAACGGAATCTGTCGCCATTCTCAAGCTCCTGGCCGTCGAGGTCGGAGGGGGTATCATCTATGGTATCGGACTTGGCTACCTGGCCTATATTCTGATAAAGCGTATAAACAACTATCATGTCGAGATCCTGCTGACTCTGGCCACGGTTATGGGAGGCTATCGTCTTGCTGAGGTGATCCACGTCTCGGCACCGCTGGCAATTGTTGTCGCCGGGCTGATGGTCGGCAACCACGGCCGCTATCTGGGAATGTCCGACCTCACCCGGGAGCATCTGGACACCTTCTGGGAACTTGTGGACGAGATATTGAACGCCGTGCTCTTTGTTCTGATCGGGCTGGAATTGCTGGTCATAGGCCACTCCCTAAGCACGGTCTTTGCCGGATTGCTGCTGATCCCCTGTGTACTCCTGGCTCGATTTCTCAGTGTCGGCTCCATTATAAGCCTGATGCGAAGGTTCAGCGAAATTCCCCGCGGTTCGATACGAATCATGACATGGGCCGGATTGCGAGGTGGAATTTCAGTTGCACTGGCTCTTTCGCTCCCGCTGGGGCCTGAGCGCGATCTGCTGGTGACCATCACCTATTGCGTGATGACCTTTTCCATTCTGGTGCAGGGACTTACAGTTGGGCAGGTGGTTAATCGATTTGCCTCCACTCTGCCAGATGCCGGGCAGCACCCTGAAAAATGATGATGGCACTCCATCTGTCAACCTGTACGCCTGCTCATGAGATGAAAGAGAAATGAGACATGCTTATAATATAGTGAAAAAAATTCCTGCCAATATATGCCCTGAATCGCTGGTAATCCTCAGGAAAATGAGCGGACCAGCCTCTATAGGGCGGCTGTTTTGCCGATCCGTCCGTGGACTGGCCGTTGCCCTCCTTTTCCTTTCCCTGGCCGAAGCCGCCCCTGAAGCAGCAGGGCCGACCAACGCCCTGCTTACATCAAATCAGGCTGGGGCAAGCAGGCCGGCCCCTGCCCTTCTGCCGCTCTACCGCATAAAACTGCGGGTTCATCTGGCCAACAGCAGCAGAAAACGGGAGGAATTCAAACTGATCTTTGCCGAAATAAACAAAATCTGGCAGACCCAGGCTGGAATCTGTTTTGAAATCCACACCGTTGATCATGACATCCCCCTCATTGATGGGATTGACATGTGGTTTGCCCCGGATATCGGCGGATACAATGGCTATTATGATGGAGAGCACATCCAGATGAGCGATACTCCCGTCCTGGCCCACGCGGCACGTCCGGCAAGCTCTTCAGCGGCGCGCACTGCCGCTCACGAGCTTGGTCATGCCCTGGACCTTGGTCATCGCCAGGAATCAGATGATAACCTGATGCGATCGCGCACCTATGGCTGGCAACTGCATGAAGAGGAAATCCTTCATGCCCGGGAGACAGCCGCAGACATTGCCATCGAAGATACTTTTCCGGCTAACTGTGGGCCACCCCAAATCAGACCGGGAAGAGCAGCAACCACCGACTTCTCCAGCGACCGTGAACTCAAGAATTGACCACATCAAGAGCCACTGCGTTAAGCTGCTTTGTCGATTCCAGTCAAACAGAACAGTTGTATTAAAATGGTGACAGAACTCTTGCTTGGAGCGTGTGTCGTTGCCCAATCAAGCAGTACCTGATATGCTTCAATTTTCGACATTCAGAGTCGGAACCCTGAACTCGTAATGCCCGCCACGTTTTGAAGAGTACCAGCAAATCAGCCAGAAGAGTCGATGCTGCTTCATAGCACCGACTATCTCTTCGTTACAGTTCCAGCCACCGGTAAAAATCCGATACATTCGCGGTTCAGGCTCTTCCCAATAACCACAATCAGCATTTCTCCAGCGGCCCTTGATGTACTCAAACAGATATTCCCATCCACGGTCCCAGGTACGAATCAGATCCAGTTCATGTTTTTCAGGATAGCTGTCTATGTCCATAATCGCCTCACCAATTTGTTGTATTGGTTCATTTCTTACCACGTTCACTGCAACCCACGTGCCAACGGTCTCAGGTTCCATCCAAGAATCCCCACATTTTCCAGCCGATCTCTTCGGCTATCAGTATTTCTGCAGGTCTATCATTCGTTTTCCCCTGCACACCGGGTTCAGCCACCCGTATCGTTTGCCTTCCTTGTCCCCCGTTCTAACCTGTCGAATAGTGAGCTGTCTGCAGGATACGATATTTTGAAACACCCAAAACCCTGACAACCTGTCGCAATAAACGAACAACACGCTTCCCCCGAACTCAAGCAGCCTCGTCTGGGTTCACTAAAAGATCTTGTGATTGATCACCAATCACCTTTTTCATGTTTCCCTCTGTTTGACCTCAAACTGTTTTGCTTCAGTTGGTAATGGCAAATCCTCAGTTCAAAACAACGAGCAGATTTTCTTCTCTCACCCTTTCAATCAGTGGTCATTTTCATCGACTTATCTTTCCCGTTTCCCGGGCAGACTCCCAAGGTTGACATGCCACAATGTGGCATTAATTTCAGTGTAAGATCATTCGATTGCTGGCTGCACACTTTTGCAGCTGAAATGGACGTGGCCGCAGTGATAATAAAAGCCAGATGGAACAAACAGGATGACCCGATGGTATAAATGTGGAGCCCTTATTTCGGCATCGGTTGTCAACCAGCGTTCATTATTCACGCACCCTTAAGGATGGATTTTTCTGAGCCTGAATCGACAATGACCGTATCAGTACAAAGGATACGTTTTATTTACCTTTTTTTCATTTGGAACGCAGGTTCAGATAGAAAAAACAGTCATGAAAAAGATTTGCATCATAGGCGCCTCGGGAAAGCTTGGACAGTACATGGTGCAGCACGCGCTGGACAAGAAATACCAGGTCGTCGCGGTCTGCCGGGAACAAAGTGTCGGCAAACTCGATCCGTTCAAAGAACGTATTTCTATTTTACCGGGAGCCACCAACGACCGCGATGTCATCAGGAGAGCAGTCGACGGCTGTGACGGAGTACTCACGGTTTTAGTCCCGTGGGGAATGCAGCACTACTCCACCGGCACGGCCCAGGCGGTCCTCGACCACGCGCCACCGGGTGCGCGGCTCATATTTTCCTGTGGCTGGCATATATCAAGAGACAACCAGGACAAGTATTCATGGAAACTGAAAACGTTCGTCAAGGTGTTTGGTTTCCTGGGGCGACTCATTCGCCTGGTGGACCTCGATGACCAGGTAGAAGCCTGCCAGCGGGTGTTCGCCAGTAATACGTCGTGGACAGTTGTGCGCTGCAGCGACATCGAGGAAGGCCCAAGCCAGGGGCTGCCTGTGTGGAGCAGGCATGTAGGTGATCCCGTTCTTGCAAGCAACTTCACGCGGCGAGTGGATTTTGCTCTGTTCATGGTGCACGCCCTTGAAAACGACGAACTCATTCAAGAGGCCCCTGCTCTTGTCAGCTGCCTAGCGCCATCGGCACTCGCACATGCGGAGGCACATTAAACATATCGAGCAGCTGGCATAGATAAGGAGGTTAACATGGTAACAAGCGAGCAAACGTATCCCGACACCAGTGCTGAAAACCGTAAACCGGTTATTCTCCACCGAGCGGACTGGGCATCCCATGAGTTTTTGTGGAAAGGCTATTTCCAGGGTGAGGACCTCGGCACAGGAGTAACCGTGCTGTTCTATGTTACTGATACTATCGGTGAAGGACCGCGCTGGCACGTTCACCCCTATGACGAGATTTTCATCGTTCGTGCTGGAAACGCGTTATTTACTATCGGGGATAAAAAAATAGAAGCCACCGCCGGTGATATCCTGCTGGGGCCGGCAAAAATCCCGCACAAATATCATAATACTGGGCCGGGCATGCTGGAGACCACTGACATTCATCTTTCCGATCGCTGGATCCAGACAAATCTGGACGATCCTGAATTATCTGAAAATTGAATCACCCGGCAGTTGAGAAGAAGTCCGTTTTACGAGCTATTATGATCCAGCCGCAAGAACAACTTCCCGAAGACCCGTCGGAAGAGCTATTGAATCTGGTGGATTGACATAGACCTTTCATGTCCCGGACTACCTTATTCCTCCCTGATCTGCACCATGATCAGCTGTCCCCTGGCATGGACCGTGCCTTTTGTCGACAGGGTGACACTGACGGTCACCTTGCGTCCCTTGATCTCTTCCACCCGTGCCCGCAGCTCCACCTCCATGCCCACAGGAGTCGGTGACAGGTAATCGACTTTAAGCGATGCGGTGACGAATCGAGGCATGACTCCCGGCTTCATCTCTATTTCAAGCTCCCGCGCCTTCGCTGCGGCTGCAGTGCCTGCACCGTGGCAATCCATCAGGGAAGCGATCATCCCTCCGTAAAGGATATTCTTCATACCCCCGGTAAAATGGTTTGCCGGCACGAGGCGGCACACACCCTCGTCGCCATCCCAGAAACTTTTAATCTGGTGCCCCTTCTCATTGAGACGGCCGCAACCGTAACAATGTGAATAATCATCCGGGTAGTAATCCTGAAAAGCCATTTCACTCATGGTAGTTTCCTATCTCATTGAAGTCATTCATTCTAACATTATTGCGAACGATCAATTTGATCTTAATGGATGGTATTGTCTCGATCGCCACCCAGGTGGTTTATCTGGCTTGCCGCAAAAGCTGCCCCAAATCCATTATCAATGTTGACGACGGTAACCCCGTTTGCGCAGGAGGTGAGCATGGCGAGCAACGCTGAAAGGCCGCCGAAGTTCGCACCATACCCGACACTCGTTGGAACCGCAATTATCGGAATCTCAATAAGTCCTGCTATGACGGAAGCGAGCGCCCCTTCCATTCCGGCAATTACAATAACCGCCCTGGCATCTCTAATCTGGTCCAGAACAGAGAACAACCGGTGAATGCCGGCGACACTTACAACTTCATATGAATGAACTATTTTAGGTGACGCACAAGGCGCAATTCTTATCTCATCAGAGAACATTGGGTTAAAAGCTTAACTGGTTTTCAACACCAAAAGCGCTTAGCATGCTTGATATTCCTTATGAGGGTAGTACTTCGACGCATGCGATATTCAACCCTGAATCTGGCTGAGCAGGTAAATAAAGAATAAAAATCAAGGTGATGAGACAATTTTCACTCCTGATAAAACCAGCACCCGCCGGCTGTAACCTGTCCTGCGATTACTGTTCCTACCTGGAGAAAAGCAGGCTGTTCAGCGGAACCGAGCAAAAGCGCATGAATGATACCATCCTTGAGAGGACCATTCGAACCTACGCAGACACGTTAACCAACCTATACCTTTAGCTGGCAGGGTGGAGAACCGACCCTCATGGTCCTTGATTTTTTCAGACAGGCGGTTACCTACCAGAATCACTTTCGTGCGCAAGCCGCGTGAGGTTTACCGATATAGTAAAGATGAAATCGGCTGCTGCTATCACCAGTACATAGAGTGCGTTGGATTTCAGGAAAATGAAAGCCGCGCACCCTATGCCATTGATGCTCTTGAGTGGGGTGAGTTCCTCCTGTGGTCACGATTTGTAACTGACAGGGGCCATTTTTTAGAGGCTCACGAGTAAGGTCACTCCGTTGTCTTTTTTACATCCATAGCGGCTTCCTTTGTCGCTTCGGTAGCGTCTTTGGTTGCGTCCACAGCATCGCTTGCTGCCTCTTTGGTTGCGTCGGCAGCATCACTTGCCATCTCTTTGGTTGCATCCACAGTGTCGCTTGCTGCCTCTTTGGTTACGTCGGCAGCATCACTTGCCATCTCTTTGGTTGCATCCACAACATCGCTTGCTGCCTCTTTGGTTGCGTCTACAGCATCACTTGCCATCTTTTTGGTTGCATCCACAGCATCGCTTGCTGCCTCTTTGGTTGCATCCACAGCATCACTTGCTGCCTCTTTGGTTGCATCTACAGCATCGCTTGCTGCCTCTTTGGTTACGTCGGCAGCATCACTTGCCATCTCTTTGGTTGCGTCAGCAGCATCACTTGCTGCCTCTTTGGTCGCTTCCACTGCCGTGTCCATCGACTCTTTGGCTTTCTCGGTTACGGCTTCTTGTTCTTCTTGGCTGCAAGCCACCAAACCAAGTAGCAATACCCCAATCACCGTCGCGGTCAGTTTTCGTATCATTATTTCACCTCATATTTTTGTTGTCAGATTCGTAAGTAAAATCTGCACTTAGGATTAGCAATTTTGTAGCTATTGTTTTGAAACATTAACGATATCTGTTTTATACGACCTGAAACGAACCAAACAGACAATCTCTCAATGTTGCGCCTCTAATTCAAAAAATCTACTGTCGATTGATAAGAAGTCAAGGTTGGTGGATGGCTGAACTGACGAATACCCATGCTGTCAGGATCTGTTGTGATCGCCTCCAGCAAGTAATGAAGGATCGGCCCTGTATTGTCTCTATAATCACTCCGTAAACTTCCCTTACCAAAGATAACAGCTTGCGCTTTTCCCCAGTATCTTGAGCCTGAAGAACTCAAGGCTTGCACATTTATTCACCACACAGCAGACATGTAATGATACCAGGTGCTCTTCTCTTGGATGGCAAAGGCGCGGACATGCGGGGCTTCTGCCCAGTTTATACGCACTTAATATCGAACGGTTTTAGGTCTTGAATACAAAAAGGCCTGCAGTGAAAATCACCACAGGCCTTTTGCGCTACGCTACGCTGCAACCACGAGGTGGTCACAGCCTATGTGTCCAGCTCTTACAGTTGAACGACATTGGCGGCTGCCGGTCCTTTGGGACCGTCGGTTATTTCAAACGATACGCGGGCGCCTTCGTCCAGAGATTTGAAGCCCTGGGACTGAATTGCTGAGTGGTGAACAAAAACATCGTCACCGTCATTCTGAGCAATAAATCCAAAACCTTTCGCATCGTTAAACCACTTTACTGTTCCTTCTACCATTTTCTACTACCTCATTGTGTGTCGGTTCCTCTTGGAAACCTTTTTTAATAAACCGGCCGTCCACTATTGGGGCCGGTAAAAGCGTTTTGTTGCCAAAACGGTTATTGCGGTGTTACGGCCTTGCTGAAATACCAAAATCAAATGCTGCGGCGCGGTTGCGCTGGGATGATTTTTTACCGCGGGTATGACTCTTGTTCCTGCCATTTCTGGGAGTAGTCGGCCGATTTTCTGATTTTTCGCTCTGTTCTGCACGGAGTGAAACTGATTTTCCTCTCTGTGGGTTTGATGATGGTGCGGGCGCGGCTGGAAATGACGGTTTCCCGTAGGTCAGGCGTGAGCCAAGCGTTCGACCAAGGGCTTTAATCATTCTCTCGTTGTCCGGTGTGGCAAACGTGAACGCTTCACCATTCTGGCTGGCCCGTCCGGTACGACCGGTTCGATGCGTATATACTTCAGCATTTTCCGGCATGTCGAAGTTTATGACATGGGAAATGTTAGACACATCAATACCGCGGGCGGCGATATCCGTTGCCACCATGATCGTATAGGTGCCGTTCTTGAAACCATCGAGGGATTGCTGCCGCTTCTGCTGTGACATGTTTCCCTGGAGTGCCGTGGCTTTGTGACCACTCTTCTCCAAATGCAGGGCCAGGCTCCTGGCCTTGTGTTTGGTCCTGGTGAAAACAATAGCAGTCGCTATTTTTTCATCCCGCAGAAGGCTCTTGAGCAGAGATATCTTCTGCGTTTGCTCGACCCGATAGAGGACGTGGGAAATCGTCGCGATGGACTTTTCATGATCAACCTGTACGGTGACCGGATTAACCAGTATGTCCTCGACCAGAGACCTGATCTCTTTGGGCATGGTGGCGGAAAAGACCAGCGTCTGACGCTTTACCGGAACATTTTTTATGATCCGGCGAATATCGGGAAGAAACCCCTGGTCGAACATGTGGTCGGCTTCATCGAGGACCAGCATCTCGACCCCGAAGAGGTTCACCTCCCGATCGTTTACCAGATCGAGCAGACGTCCCGGGCAGGCGACAACAATCTCCACACCTCTGCGAAGTGTGTTGATTTGTGCCCGTCTGCTGACACCGCCATAGAGGACAACGCTGCGAAGATTTGTCCCTTTGGCCAGTTTGCCGATATAGCTGTGTGTCTGCTCGGCCAGCTCCCTGGTGGGGGAAATGATCAGGGCCCGAACTTTATTCCGGGGACCTGAACAGAGACGCTGCAGGATAGGGAGCACGAATGCCGCCGTTTTCCCGGTACCGGTCTGGGCCAACCCCATCAGGTCACGTCCCTCTAATAACGGACGGATAGCCTGTTCCTGGATAGGTGTCGGTGTTTGATACCCACAACTATCAAGGGCTGCCTGAATCCGGTCATGAAACTGAAAATTTGTAAAACTCATTAAAACTCCTTTTAATTGCTATGTGAACATGGGATCATTTCGATATGTTTTTGATCCATGCTCCGTAAAACAGCGTTATCGCCGTTTTGATTATTAGTGGTTGAATACTGTTAAATGTTTGAAAATTTTGATAATTGGGATGAATTACTGGCGTAGGGAGTAGCTCTGGAATATCCGTTGAAGGGTATAAAAATGTCTTTAAGGGATTAACTCAAACAGTCTCAGCTTGTCAGGGGTTGCTGCGGCTGTCTGCACGGAAGCGGACTGACCTGTTTTACAATTAGTCTATTTTCGGCCAAGCCACTGCCATGGAGCATTTTTATTGCCTTTTCACCATCTTTGGTTCGCTGCATCTCAATATAGCCGAAACACTTCGATTGCCTGGTGTAATGATCAGTAACAATGTGGACCGTGTTTACCGTACCATGAACGGAAAAAAGCTTTTTCAGCTCTCGTTCGGTGGTGCTGTAATCAAAGTTCCCAACAAATATTTCCAATCTCTACTCCTAAATTTAGGCAATCTGCAAAAAACTTCTACGATGGCAAACGGTGTGGGAAGAAACAACGCTGGCAGGAAACGTGAAGGAGTGTGCTTCTGCTTTAATAACATCAAACTCCGATTACAATAACCGATATTTTAGGAATTACAAGCTATTAAAGAAAAACAACCGTTTATTCCCGGGCAATAACGAGCGCAAAGGCCAGATGGCTATGGATCTCCAGGATAAAAAATAATTGCGTACGATTCCCTGCAGGGTCCTTTTCCTTTCCTGAGTTCTAGATAGGTATGGCCGCTGCCATTCCATCGGCTGTCAGCCCATGATGCCGATATCCCAAATGGCAAACTCGTTGTCTCCAAGGCCAAGCAATTCGCTTTTGCTTTTCTGACCAGATGCGGTTGCAATCATATATTCAAAGATCGCCTGCCCCATCTCTTCAAGTGTTTTACCGCCATCGAGCATTTCTCCGCAATTCATATCCATATCCTCTTCCAGCCGCAGGTACATGGGGGTATTGGTGGCCAGCTTGATGCACGGTGACGGCTTTGAGCCAAACATCGAGCCCCGGCCGGTTGTAAAGGCAATCAGCGTTGCCCCGCCGGCAATCTCACCAGTTATCGAGGGAGGGTCATATCCGGGCGAGTCCATGAAAACCAGCCCCCTGGAGTCAACCTTTTCAGCGTACTTATACACCTCATTCAGCGGCCCGGTGCCGCCTTTCATCGCAGATCCCAATGATTTTTCAAGGATATTTGCCAACCCACCAACCTGGTTGCCGGGGCTGACGACACCATTAATCTGCACATCGCGTCCGACAGCATAGACATCTTTCCACCAGCGGATTCGCTCGATCAGCTTCTTGCCCACCTCTACGGAAACAGCGCGTTTGGTGAGCGTGTGCTCTGCACCGTAAACTTCGGGGGTCTCACTGAGAATTGCCGTACCGCCGTGGCTCACCAGAATGTCAACAGCTTTGCCAAGCGCGGGGTTTGCCGTGATCGAGGAAAAGCCATCAGATCCACCACACTGCAGGCCGACAATGAGATGGCTCACCGGCACCGTTTCACGTTTTACCCGATTTGCCTCAGGCAGCAGCTTATTAACCGCAGCAACACCGGCCTCTATGGTCTTTCGTGTACCTCCTTCTTCCTGCATCGTGAAGGTCAGTAATTTGGGGCCGGCTTTAAGATCATGCGCTTCAAGCAGATCCGCTATCTGGTTTCGCTCACATCCGAGGCCCACAACCAGTGTCGCCGCCAGGTTCACATGCGTTGCGAAACCGGCGATTGTCCGGCGCAGCTGGTCCATTGCATCACCGGTCATCTCGCAGCCACAACCGAGTGGGTGACTGAAGGCAACGACGCCATCAACATTGGGATAGTCGGCCAGCTTTTCCGGGGTAAACCAGTCGGCGATCTTGCGAACAACTGTTGCCGAGCAATTAACCGTCGAGCAGATACCGATAAAATTACGGGTGGCTACCCTGCCGTCCTCCCTGACAATTCCCTGAAACGTAGCCCGCTCGTTTTCTGGAACAAATTCCGTCGGCCGGTATTCACTTGCATACGCATAGTCGCGGTCGATGTCGCGGAACAGTACATTGTGATTGTGGATTGACGAGCCTGGCTCTATATCTAACCCGGCAAAGCCGATAACCGTATTGTACTTGCGGAGCGGCTCGCCTTTTTTTATGAGACGCAGGGCAATCTTGTGGCCAGCTGATATCTTGTGCAAACTGGTGATATTTTCGCCGGGAATCGCATCTCCGGCATTAATCTCTTTTACCGCAATAGCAACATTGTCCTCAGGGTGGAGTCGAATCACCGCACCACTCATGTTTTTTTCATTCTTCTCAGCCATGATTTTTTCCCCGTCCTGTCATTGTGAAACCTGCGCCGTCCAGCAATGTGATCAATGAACTGCACGCTTCAGAGGTGTGCTCAGTCAACGACGGAGGCACCCGGCTCACACGTTTTGATGTATTCATTCAATTTCCTGTTCTATAAGCTCTTGTTACCGGTTGACACGGCTAGAAGAGATGCCCCCGTTTTTCCAGATATTTCTGGCGGGATGGCTGCAGATGGCTCACACAGATTTCCGAAAGCGCGGTGTTATCACTGGTACGCAGGGCCTCAAGTATCTGAAAATGCTCGTCACGCGCCTGTTTCAGCAGGTTCAGGTCGATGCTGGAGGCAAAACGGATAAGGTTTGCTTTTTTGGCCATCTCGTCAATCACATTGGCCAGGAAACTATTGCCACACAAGCGGAACAGTGCCTGGTGAAACTCCTTGTTGGCAGCTATCACGCGCAGCATATCTTCCTGGTCAATTGCTGCTGAATGCTTATCACAGAGTCGTTTCAGTACCAAATAGTCTTCATCATTGACAGGCAGCGGAATGAGCAGCGCTGCCTGTCGCTCCAGGTACTCGCGCACCTGATACAGCTGCCCGACCTCTTCGGCACTGTACTCGCAGACCGTAGTGCCTTTGTTTGCCCTATGCACGAGCAGCCCTGCAGAGACAAGCTCATTGAGAGCCTGACGGATTACGTGGCGCGTTGTCTCAAAGCGCTTGGTCAGTGCTTCTTCCACCAGACGCTCACGCGGATAGAGACGACCCAGGACGATATCGACCTCAAGGGCACGGATTACTGCCTGAACCTTTGTCTGTGATTTTTGCTGAGCACCCATCGTTTCAACCTTGCCAGTCCACAACAATGAAATGCAGATAATTATTGCCTGCTATTCCACAGCTGCAGAGGAAAGAGTGTCCCCGCGGTTCACTCACTCTGACCCCTCTTTTTTTCTAAATTCGATACCCAGAAATTTTTCAAATACCTTTATCAGCGAGCCTTTACTTTCCGAACCGAGACCGTTTGCCAGCGCCATCTGAAATGTCGTTGCGGCGGTCTGAACCATCGGTAATGGTATCTTTTCGTGGGCGCAGATCTCAGCGGCGCTGATCATATCCTTGTAGGCGCTTTTCAGGGGGTATCCCTGGTCAAAACGATTTTCAAGTGCCAGCGGCAGGAAAAATTCAGCGGCAAAGCTGCGGCCAGTGCCGGTTGTCACTACCTGGGTAACCTTTTCAGGATCAAGACCCAGCTTGGCAGCCATGGGCATGACCTCTGCTATACCAGCGGCACTGATATTAAACAGCAGTTGATTGATCAACTTGGTCAATTGCCCGCAGCCGCTCTCACCCATGTAAATAACGTTATTGCCTATCGCTTCAAGGGCAGGCAGCACCAATTCGAAGATAGCTTTCCTGCCGCCGAACATGACGGTCAGCGTTGCTTCCTGGGCTCTCGTTTCCATCCCGGAAATGGGGGCATCTGCAAAAAAGACCCCTCTTTGCTTGAGTTTTTTTTCAATCTCCAGGGTCGCCAGATAGTCTATGGTGCTCAAATCGACCACCACCAGACCTTCTCTGGCGCCATCAAGAATGCCGTTTTCGCCCAGAATCACCGACTCGACGACACCAGTATCGGGGACACTGAGAAAGATCCAGTCAACCTGCGCTGCCATTTCTGCAGGCGCAGCGGCCACTGCGGCGCCCTGGTCCGCAAGAAACTGTGCCGCCTGGGGGCTGGTATCAGCAACCATCAGGTCATAGCCTGCCTTCATCATGTTCAGAGCCATCCATTTCCCCATGGTTCCGAGCCCAATAAATCCTATCTTTTCCATCTGTACCCCCATTCAAATCCTCATGCGCTCACCGATATCACGGCTGCAGTCTGATATTGGCAGCAGTCATGCCTGCGGGTCTGAAATACATGGTTTTAAGTATTCGAGATTATTTATAACTCCTCTCTTTCTCCAGACAGGGAAACGATACAGCATTTTGCAGCCCGACTCGTGGCCCTATTCAGTCGGCCCCACGCTCCTGCGCCTGAAAATGGCGCGTAAGAAACGTCCCAGCCAATATCCGGCGGGCGTTGACTGGATGATCGAGAACAAGGCAACGGCAAGCAAACAGGCCGAAATCGGGCTCTGAAGGAAAATGAGGTAGCTTCCATCACCGATCATCAGGGACTGGTGCAGGCTCCCGTCAAGCAGCGGCCCGAGGATCAAGCCCAGTACCATGGGTGCCGTGGGAATACGCAACCGGTCAAACACATAACCGATAATCCCGAAGATCAGCATCAGGCCAACGTCGAACACGCTATTGTTGATGGCAAAAGAACCAATGACGCAGAGCACGACGATAATCGGAGCGATCACCCGGTTGGGGATCTGCGTCACATAGACGCTGACACGGGTGAAGGCCAGCCCCACTAAAAGCAGGGAAAAGTTGGCAAACAGCACCGCCCAGATCAGGGTATAGGTAACGTCCGCGTATTCGGTCATCAGGGTCGGCCCCGGCAAAATACCGTGCACCATCAGGGCACCCATGAGTACGGCTGTCGATGAACTGCCGGGAATTCCCAAGGCAATGGTCGGCACCAGCGCCCCACCCACCACCGCATTGTTGGCGGATTCCGGCGCGGCGATTCCGTCAATGAATCCGGTCCCGAATTTTTCCTTGTGTTTGGAGAACCGCTTTGCCTCGTTGTAGGCAAACCAGCAGGCGGTATCACCTCCGGCACCAGGAATCAGGCCGGTGAACATGCCGATCACGCCGGACCGGAGAATGTTGGGCAGCAGGTGCCTGAATTCGGCCAGGGTCGGCAGCATACGGTCGGTCACCTTGCTGATCAGCTTCTTGGCCTGTTCATCGGCCTGAATGAGCCGGATCACCTGGGGAATGGAAAAGAGACCGATCAAAGCCACGGTAAAGGGGACGCCCTCAAATAAATTCAACATCCCGTAGGTGAACCGGGGGGTGCCCGTTGTCACGTCCATGCCAACCATGGCCAGCAGCAAACCAAGTCCGCCGGCGAACAGGCCGCGGATTGTTGAGCCCTGGGAAAGGGAAGCAATGATGGTAATACCGAGGACGGCTACCGAGAACATCTCGACGGGACCGAATTCCAGGACGATCATGCCCAGGGTCGGGGCAATGGTCATCAATCCGATCGCACTGATGGTACCACCGATGAAGGACGAGACCAAAGAGACGCCCAGGGCCTTACCCGCCTGGCCCTTGGCGGCAAGTGGATAACCATCCATGATCGTCGCCGCCGCCGCCGGTGTCCCCGGTGTCCGCAGCAGGATGGCGGCAATCGACCCGCCATACATGGCCGCCAGATAAAGCGAGGCCAGCATGCTGATGCCCGTCGCCGGCACCATACCGAAGGTGAGCGGCAGCAGCAAGGCGATGGCCATTGTGGCTGAAAGCCCCGGCATGGCACCGACAAAAAGGCCGAGAACTGTCCCGCCGAAAATGGCGAGAATGTTTTGGATGGAAAGAACGTTGGTCAGCCCGATAAGAATATTTTCAATCATTTCATCAATCCCATTGGCATCGGCAGGTCTAGAAAGGTAACAAAAATCGAGTAGACGATCAGTGGAGCTACAACGCTGATCACAACAATTATCCACATTCGGGTGCCCCGCAGAAGGGATAGTGCCCCGAGCAGGAACAGGGGCGTCATGATGAAATACCCCACCGATTCGAGCAGCAGAATATAGAGAACAACCATGGCCATGAAGGCACCTGTCCGAACCATGTTCACCCCGTCGAAAAAGCCGCCGATATAAGGGGCCGTATCCGCTGTGATATCAACTTTTTCCTCGTTTTTGCTGCGGCGCTTGAACAGGAAAACGTCGACGACCATCAGAACCGCCAGAACAGATACGAGAAATGCGAGAATCTGCGGCATGTGGTAGGCCGCAGGCGGCATGGTCAGCGATGTTTTATAGAACAGTGCCGACAATGCCCAGGCGCTTAACGCAACGAGAATGTAAGGCATGGCATAGTACCCCGGTAAGATGCGGTGCGGGGCCGGTACCTCTCAAGGCCGCCCCACACCGCATCGAAACAAACGCAGAATTAACGTAGAATTACCATCAGGTATAGGTGATTACTTGACGCTGTCGACTATGGGCTTGTATTCCACTTCCATATCGAAAAGCATCTTCTTGTAGTCATCTCCGATAATCGGGTTGATGATTTGAGCCCGCCGTTCGGCCTCGGCCAGGAATTCCGGATCGGACAGGACTTTTTCAAAACCGGCGATCAGGGCTGCACGTTTGTCTTCGGGGATGCCCATCGGGGCACTGAAACCACGCGAAGAGCCGTTGTCCAGTTCATAGCCGAGCTCTTTCATGGTCGGGACGTCGGGCACCAGGGGATTACGCTTGGAAGAATAGATGGCGAGCGCCCGGAGGTTGCCGGCTTCGATCTGCTGAAAGACGGTGCCCAGGTTGTTAGAGCTGGCATCGATCTTGCCGCCCATGGCTGCGGTCATTGACGGACCGTCACCCTTGAAGGGAACCTTTTTCAGGGTAACACCTGTCATTTTCTCCAGAAAAATGGACGAGAAGAAATCATCGCCGCCAACCCCCGAATTTCCGACCGTCAGCGTGTCAGGGTTGGCCTTGGCTGCCGCAAAGAACTCTTCGGCGGTTTTGTAGGGGCTGTCTTTGCCAACGACCAGGATGCCGGGGTCGGTGACGACGTTGGCGATGGGTTCAAACTGTTGGACGTTGTATTGAATTTCCGAATTAAGGAGGTAGTTGGCGACGATCATCGGCGAATTCGTGATGCTTATCGTGTAGCCGTCATTCTTGGTGGAATTTCCCAGCTTGCTCCAGGCAATCGCACCAGCCGCGCCCGGAATGTACTGATTGACGAAGGTCACATTCATTGCCTTGGCGAGGAACGGTTCAACCAGCTGCGCGAGATTGTCAGATCCACCACCGGGTTTGAACCCGATCAGGACAGTAATCTTGTCGCCGGGGGCATACCCCTCGGCATGCGCCACACCGAGGGCATTGATACCAACTAGAAAGGCTACAGCAAACGTCAGCAAGGCTTTCGTAAGTTTCATTCTCATCTCTCCTCATAATGTTATCGCTTAAGTGCGAGTTCCAAGACCGTCCCCAAACGGGGCAAAGGCCCCTGCTCATGATTAGCCAGGCCGCCCTGCGCGACACGACTAAAGTCCTATTGCCTCTATGGTTTAAACAATGTCAATAAAACAACTAATCCAGTAATTCTGGGCAGTTTTGGTTCGAAAAGCTGGACACATATCCCGGAGGCGGGAAGATAGTCTTCAACGTATTTGCCTCCAGTTTCAGATACACAACCATATTGTCGACATCTTTGTCAACAGATAAGTGGGGGGATGATTCCCTGAAAATTCGCTGTATTCTCATGTCATGCGAAGTGGCATGAAGGCATCACCTCTTACTGAAAACTGTTTTCCTGTCTGCTGATATCGAGCCTGCGGTCATTGATTCTCACTCTTTTTAGGAGCTGAAAGGTATCTGTCGGCATGCTGTAGGGCAGGTCTACCGTGCTGTGATCTTCATTTATGGTGATCCGGCCGATAAACTTGCTGCTGATCTCGGCTTCATTGGCAATGGCTCCGACGATATTGCCTGGTTTTACCCCGTGCAGCTTGCCGATCTCTATCCGATAGCGCTCCATTTTTTGGTCAGGCGAGCCACTCGTCCGCTTCTGGGTCCGTTTTTGCCTCCCAGGCTTTCGGGGTGACCGTTCCGTTGCCGACCGCATCCGGTTTTGCCGGGGATTCTCTTCTTTCTCCTCGAGAAAGAGCGGGGTTTCCCCCTGTACCATGTGAGCCAGGGCGGCGGTCAGCAGATCGTCGTCGACGTCATAGGTCTTGCGGTAGTCGGCGATAAGTTTCAGGTGGAAATCCAGATCAGCCTCCAGCAGGGTATCGGTAATCCGGCGTTTAAAGGCTTCAGCCCGTTTTATGTTGATCGCCTTCACTGTTGGCAAAGGCATTTCGGTTATTTTCTGGCGGGTGACCTTTTCGATCCCGAAAAGCGCTTTTTTCTCCCGTGAATGAACAAAGAGAATCGCCTCGCCGCTTCTTCCCGCCCTGCCCGTCCGCCCTATCCGGTGGATGTAAGCTTCGACATCAAAAGGGATGTCGAAATTTACCACATGGCTGATGCGCTCAACATCCAGGCCCCGGGCCGCGACGTCGGTTGCAACCAGGATGTCGATTTTCTTTGATTTCAGCTGATCGACGGTACGCTGTCTCTGATTTTGGGGAATGTCCCCATTCAGCGGCGCACAGCTGTGCCCGAGCGCGCTGAGCTGCTCGGCCAGTTCGACCGTCTGGATTTTCGTCCGCACAAAAACCAGCATTCCATCAACGTTATCGACCTCGAGCAGACGCCTGAGCGCTTCAAGTTTGCGGCCATATCCGTCAGTTACCAGATAGCGCTGGTTAATCGAGTGCGCCGTCGCCGTGCGCCCCTTGATGGTAATTTCCACGGGATTCCGCAGATATTTTCGCGCGATCCGGCGAATTGAAGCCGGCATCGTCGCCGAGAACAAGGCGATCTGCCGTTGTGCAGGAATCCCTTCCAGCAGCCATTCCACGTCCTCGAGAAAACCCATGTTGAGCATCTCGTCGGCCTCATCAAGAACAAAGGTACTGATAGTCTCAAGCTGCAGGCTTCCCCTGCGCACATGATCCATCACCCGGCCAGGTGTGCCGACAATGATCTGCGCACCTCTGCTGAGCTGCTTGAGCTGGATCGCGTAATCCTGGCCTCCGAAAATCGGCAGGACATTGAGTTTTTTCAGGCACTGTCCATAATTCGTGAACGATTCAGCGACCTGGACGGCAAGTTCCCGCGTCGGGGCCAGCACCAGCACCTGAGGTTTTGAGGATTTGAGCTCTAGACGAGAGAGCAGGGGCAACGCAAAGGCGGCGGTCTTGCCGGTACCCGTCTGGGCCTGGCCGACAACATCCCTGCCCGCCAGGATCGGAGGGATGACTTCAACCTGTATCTCGGTCGGAGTTTCATACCCCTTGGCTGTCAGTGCTTTGAGCAGTGCTTTGCTGAGACCAAGATCGGAAAAAAGCGATGGTTCTGAGTGTTCAGAAAACATAAAAAATCCTATAGGTTATTCCCACTGTAGAAACACGTGTACATAATCTGCCATGGAAAACAATTTCAGCCTGACAGGTGGTACTATTCACCCTGTCGATACCGAAGAAAATGTGTCTGGCCAGTTATGCGAAATGTACCCATACATTTATGTTCTGGTCTGACACGCACCTGCGACCTGTTAAGAGAGCAATGCGGAAGGATCATCAAAGAGGGGAACCTGTATTCAGCGGAATCGAAACAGGGTACACTGCAAGAAAGATCGTGACGGCAGGAAAACTTTATCGGTCGCTCACAACAAGGGGAACCATTTAACAGGCTTCATCAGGATATGCAACAGATTTTACGATCTGCATGAGCTGAGACGCGAGCAACCCGTTTTTCATCGAGCACTGCGCAGAGATCATCAACCTGCATTTCATCAGTCATCACGATGCTGCCGGTTCAAACCTCTCGTTGTCTCCCATCCACTTCCTCTTTTCTTCCACATTTGAATCACAATTTCCTTTTACTGATAAAGATGATCAGGCTGCCGGAACGCGGTTTTTGCAAAACGCGTAGTCTATGTATCAACAAAGCAGTTTGTATGAACATCTCACAGAGTAATGTACGCACTATCTTTTATCTGAGAGTATTGGGTGGGCCGTCCAGGTTCGTTGTGCTCTGTTTGCTTCCATCTCTTTTATTAGGTCCAGAGAATGTGCCGACAACGGAGCTTGAAAGCAGGCGAGAGAATTATCAGCGAGCCATCAAAGCGTGTCTGGATGCAAAGGGATACAGCATTCGCTAGTTGGTTCAGCGGCGGCTTCCCGGTCCTGATTGCAGAAGTCCAGACTCAATCTGGCACATTCCGTTTTCAACTTTCAACCTAATCGAACAATTGCCTGCTGAAGATTGTCATGGATAAGTTCTATTTTCAGGCTGCGTTTTTATTGTTAGGTTTTTGAAAAAACGTGATTCCCGAGATACAGGAATTACCTTTGCACCAAGCAGCCAACCCCCCATAATTACTGCTGGTGGAAATATCAAAAATCAAGTGGACTCTTTGCTTCTTTCTTCGTCGTACTTTTAACCGTGTGAGTATAAATCATGGTTGTCCTGATATCGGAGTGACCCATCAACTCCTGTATGGTCCGAATATCATAATTTGCCTGAAGAAGATGGCTCGCAAATGAATGCCGGAAGGTATGTGAGGTGACTCTTTTAGGTATATGTGCCTTCTTCACGGCGGTTCTGAGAGATTTCTGTAAAAGCGACTCATGTACGTGATAGCGTCTCTGTTCGCCACTTTTTTCTACAAAAGTGAGTTGTTGTGCTGGAAAAAACCATTGCCAGACAAGTTCCTTTGCCGCATTTTTGTACTTAACCTCAAGCTGGTTGGGCAGAAAAACACCCGAGTATCCAGACCGGCAATCATTTTCATGCACTGTTATAACGCTGTCCAACTGAGTTTTCAGTTTGGTAAGTAAAATATCAGGGATAGGAACGGTCCTGTGTTTTTTCCCCTTGCCGTCGTGTATGGTCAGGACCTTCATGTCAAAATTAAAATTATTAACTCGAAGAGAAAGACACTCTGAAATGCGCAGCCCGCACCCATACATTAAGCTGATGATCAAACTGTAAGGCATCTTAAGCCTATCGATAATTCTATCAATCTCCTCTCGACTGAGAACTACCGGTATGTATGGTTTACGCTTCGCCCTAACCACGCCTTCAACTTTGCCGAACTCCTTGCCCAAGACATGACGAAAGAAGAACAATAGAGCGTTAAAAGCCTGGTTCTGGGTGGAAGCGGCAACATTTTTTTCCACAGCCAGTACTGTTAAAAATTTCTTCACATCCTCAGTAGCCAGTAGGCCGGGATCTTTGCTTTCTGCAAATACCTGAAATTTCCTCACCCATCCGGTGTATGTTCTCAATGTTGCCTGTGAATAATGACGAACACGAATAGAGTTTTGTAATTCCTGCAACACACCCGTCCAGTCTGCACCTTTTATTTTCGGTTCTTTTTCCTTGGTGGTAGTTTCTTTTTGTTGCGGCAATAAACGATCAGCAGCATTGACATCTTGACGGTTGTCACTCTTTGTGTTAGGTGATTTGTTAACACCTTGGAATATATTGTCTTTATTCTTAAAATCCCGCTGTTGTTGTGAGAAATCAGCACACGAAAAATAGAACTGAACAGCTTGTTTTGCTTGTTGTTGCAGCTGTAATGATTGTTTCTTTTGGTCAAGCTTTTCCAGAAAGGCTGACAAGCTTCCATCTGTTCCTTCCTTGAAGTGATATTTATGGCAAAAATCAAGGTAATATCGCAGCCATTTCAGATAATATCGGTGTTGTTCGGGCGGAATACCTTGTTGGCTGACATGGATCGTGAATTTGGTAGCGAGCTGATCCGGGATTTGCAGCATGAATGTTATCCTGTTAACCTGATATTCAGTATTTTTAAGTGATATAGAGCAGAAAACAGGATAACATATTGATAATTCGTCGTCAAATTATGGCTCAGTTGTGGAGCTATAAGGAAACCAGAGAATAACTTGTTATGTGCAACAGATCTTAAATTCCCGCCATATGAATAAGGAAAAATATTTATGAATAAAGGAACACGGTTTTACAAATGTGATTTTCAAGTCCACACCCCTAGAGATATTAATTGGTCTGGCAATAAAACTGTTTCTGACGAAGATAGAAAAGAATACGCTCAAAATTTTGTTTTGGCCTGTAGAACTAAAGGAATCAATGCAGTCGCAATAACTGACCATCACGATGTAACCTTTTTCCCTTTCATAAAAAGGGCTGCAGAAAATGAATTGGACGAAAGTGGAAATCCAATTGAAGAGAGTAAAAAATTAGTAGTTTTCCCCGGTATTGAATTGACTCTAAGTAATCCTCCGATCCAAGCTTTGCTTATTCTAGATTCAACATTCCCTGAAGATCAACTAATAAGAGTTTTACATAAACTAGCCTTAGAACCAAACCCAGTTGAAGAACCATCAACCCAAGAAACTGTTCCCATTCCCTCCGACGTTGTTAATGGCTTAACAGATTTGCACGTTAAGTTGGACACAATTGAAATCCTAAAAGGCAAATATATTGTACTTCCGCATGTGTCGAGAGGTCATAAAGGGCTTTTGAGAAGAGATTTTTATGAGCATTACAAAAAAATGCCTTGTGTCGGTGGATACATAGACGGTTCTATTCCTGATAATGAAGGTATTAAAAACATACTGAATGGAAAAGACAGAAACTATGGATTTAAATCTGTTGCTGTATTCCAGACTTCAGATAACAGAAAAGAAACTTTTGAGGACTTAGGTGCTCACACAACCTGGGTTAAATGGGCAACGCCGACAGCAGAGGCCTTACGTCAAGCCAGTCTAGCTAAAGAATCAAGACTATCAAATATTGAACCGGAATTACCTCCAATCCATATAAAAAAAATAAGCGTAACAAATTCCAAGTTTCTAGGAAGAATAGAATTGGAGTTAAATCAACAGTACAACGCTTTAATCGGAGGGAGAGGGACAGGCAAATCTACCATTTTAGAGTATTTAAGATGGGGGCTTTGCGACCAAATAATTGGTACCTATGAAGTAGAGGCTCAATCTGAAATTCTAAAAAGAAGGCAAGTCTTAATAGAAAAGACGTTAACTCCTTATTCTGGCGAGGTGCGGATTAGCACTATCGTAAATGGAATAGATCATATTGTAAAAAGAAACTCGTCTACGAAAGAAATACAATTAAAGATAGGCAGTGGTGATTTTGAAAGTGTTTCAGAAGAGGAAATACGGAGATTAATTCCAATTCAAGCATACAGCCAAAAACAGCTTAGTAGTGTTGGCGTAAGAACCGATGAGTTAAAAATATTTATTCAACAGCCAATTGCAAATGACTTAAGTGATATCAAATTTAACCTTAGAGAAGTTTCAAAAAATATCAAGTTGACATACAACAATTTCATCAGAAAAAAAGAAATAGAAGGTGAAGTGGAAGAATTGCAATTGCAAAATAAATCTGTCAAGGAACAGGTAGAGAACCTAAGGGAATCGTTGAAAGGTATTTCCGATGAAGACAAAAAGATCATTGCAGGAAAACAACTATACGAAAACGAACAAACTTTTATACAAGAATCTCTTAATGAATTTGAATTGTTTAAGCAAAAAAGCTCAGAACTGGTTTCTTCTTTAGAAGGTTACCCTAACAAGTTGGAAGAAGATGCGGAACTTGAAAACATAGAACTTCTTAAACAAATTGAGGAGGAAAAAGTAGATCGTTTTCTGGAGATAAAAAACGGCCTTCATGATGTTGAAAAATTATTTGAAGAAGAAAAATTAAGTAATTTCGATGGATTAATTGAAAAATGGAAATTGTTGAAAGATGAATTTGACAAAAAATATACCAAGATTAAAGAAAAGGCTACAGCCAATGAAGGCGTCATCAAAGAAATAAACAAACTAGAAACAAGGCTGAGAGAAATTACCAATTCAGTCAATGAACGCTTGTCACGAATTAAAGAATTAGGAAACCCAGAGACAAAGTTTAACGATGAAAGAGAAAAATGGTACGAATTACACAGAGGTAAAATATCATTACTAAACGAACAAGCGAGACAATTCACAATGTTGTCTCAAGGTATTATACAAGCTGAAGTAACAAGAAATATAAATATTGATAAAATACGCGACGATATTATCCAATCATTTACAGGCTCTAGAATAAGTAAAGATAAGATAGACAATATTTGCGAAGAAATATTGAACAGTGAGACACCACTTGAAACATGGAAACTGTTGCTCGATGAGTTACGCAAACTTGCAGAATACAGAATAACAGAGGACAAACCCATTGAATTGCCAGATACTCCAATCTTAACAAACGCTAAATTAAATGACGGGAACAAACAAAAAATCGTTGAACTTTTCTTGCCAGAAAATTGGTTAAAGATGTTGACCCAAGAAATAGAGTTTGAGCCATTATTCAAATATTCAACTAGCAATGAAATGGGAGATGTTATTCCATTTTCAGAAGCATCTGCTGGTCAGCAAGCCACTGCATTGCTTTCGGTATTATTAAACCAAGAAGGGACCCCATTACTTATAGATCAACCGGAAGATGATATCGATAATAGAGCAATCAATGACATCATTCAAAATATCTGGTCTGCGAAGAATAAAAGGCAATTAATATTTACAAGCCATAATGCAAATATGGTTGTAAACGGTGACGCAGAATTAGTCGTCTGTTGTGACTATAAAGAATCAAGCCAACAAACACAGGGTGAAATCAAGTTTGAAGGTGCTATCGACAATATTGAAATTAGAAATGAAATAACATCAATAATGGAAGGTGGCGAAAAAGCGTTCAGATTAAGAAAAGAAAAATATGGATTCTAAAAAAAGAAACACATAACAAATCAATTCACTGGATGCCGAGATCGTCTGCGGCCCAAGGGACAACCTTTTTGGCGGCACCAGTGATTTCAAGCGTTAAATGATATAAAATATGGATCCTACTATCAATATAGGCTTGCTGAAATATTTTTCTAAGAGGGTTTTTGACCTTGCAGAAAAGAATATTTCTGCACAAAAAGAACCTATTGATTCTACAATTTTAGACAGCATAATACAGCATCAGACGTTTATTCAATCTTGGTCTGAAAATTCCAAAATATTTGGTATGCCGACTGAAATTGATGTATCTAAAAATACAATTCCTTTTAGGTTAGATTTAACCCCCAATAGATTCAAAAGTAGTGAAAAATCAAATCTTATTCCAGAGCTAAACATTCTAAATGACGACTTCAACTATGTGATTTCTGCTCCAGTTGGTTCTGGCAAAACTACTCTTCTTAAAAGAATAGCAAATTACATACAAACACAACAAACGAGTACAGATAGAAATATAGATAGATTCGATTTTTCAATAGTAATTCTTTTAAGAAAAATAGAACTGCAAAATATTATTGATGAAATATTGTCAATACTCTTCTCAAAAGAGAATAAATTTATTGGTGAGATAAATATTCACAACAAATTGTTTTTACTTGAAAAAATCACAAGGGAATTTAATATTCTATTTTTATTCGATGGGTTAGATGAAATACAATTTGATAACAGGAAAAACTTTGTAGAACAAATAGAAAAAATATGCGAGATTACAAAAACTAAAGTATCTAAAGTAATTATTACCTCAAGAGCTGGTTTTTTAGCTAAATACAATATTAAAAGAACCAATGAAATACAAATTGCACCTTTTCTCCCAAAAGAGATAAGAAAAATCGCCCTTAAATGGTTAGGATCCTCTAAAGCCAGTAAATTTATAAGTGCACTAAGGAAAACTGAATATCAGGACTTAGGGAATAGACCTCTTTCGCTCTTGCAACTTATTATTTTTTTTAAAAGCGAGAATTATTTGCCTAAAAGAATCTCTTTTGTTTATGACAAAATAGTAAGGATTGTCTTGAGAGATTGGGATGAGAGTAGAGATGTCACCCGAACAACCGCATATACTAATTTTGATGTAGAATCAAAAGTTAGTTTTTTATCGGATTTAGCATATCAACTGTTAATAAAAAAAGAGCTAACAGAATTTAGCAGCAAACACTTACAAGATATCTATATACAACATTTGTATGCTAAATATTCGCTACCTAAAGACGAAGTAGAAAATATTATGTCAGAGGTTGAGTCACATACTGGTCTGATCGAAAAAATTTCCAGAAAAAAATACTCATTCACTCACCTATCTATTCAAGAATATTTTTGTGCAAATCATATCGCTAATATAGATAATTTCAAAGAAATCCATGAAGAGTTTTTTAAAAACAACGAAATAATTTCTGTTGCCATCTCGATAGCAGATGACCCAAATAGAATTTTTTATAAACTAATATTGAATGATTACTCATGGAAAAAAATAGAATTAGGTTTGGCCAGTTTTATTGCCAGGCTTGAAACAGAGAGACCAAGATTATATCAAACTGAACTTTTTGCATTTTGTTTGATCAAAATAATGTTTTCTCTATGTGAAGATTATGATTTAAGCACATACAAATCCTTCCAAAAAATCATACAAGATAATGAAATGGAAGAAATTATAAGATTTGTATTGGACCAATACTTTGTGCCCTATAAGACTCCAAAAGCTTTAGGAAATTATCGGATCAAACCTGGTATTAAGCTAGGTAATTATTCTTTACCAATAGAAGGGTATTTTGTTGAGGAATTTTTAAAATCATAAAATTTTTCATTTAACCAAGGGTTCGAGCGGACTCGCTAAAGCTTGCCGCTCAACTTCGCGTTCCCACGGCGCTCCGCTTCGCTCCACGGCTGCCGTGGGAATGCCCGAGCTAACGGGGAACCCGTGTTGATCAATCGCTCCCCATGACGCTACGCGACATGGGAACCAATCGCTCAACACGACAAATTTACACCGATAATCGTGCAAGCACATTATCACTAACAAATTTGCCCGTTAGCTCGGGCATTGGGTTCAAAAAAACTATTAAATGCATAAAAAATGAATGAAACTGTTGAAAAACTTCTATTTTCTGAGCACACTCGACTAATAGGGTTAGAACTAGAGAAATATCGTCAGCATGAACAGGCTTTGCAGTTATTTCTCACGTTAATAAGTATTTCTATAGGTGCCATCTTCTTCCTATTAGAAAAAGGTGTTGTTCTAAAAATTTCAGAATCAAGCTTAAGATTTTTGTTGATAGGTATTTTGGGAATCGGGTTAATAACTTTTTTAAGGCAAATTGGTATCGACGCCGCGATGAGGAAAAACAGTAAAGCGTTGCAAGAAATTAGAAAGAAGCTTTTATCAGAATCACCCGAAATATTATCACTTTTTGCTACTAATGATGCACAATACAAGAAATATATAAAAAGAAATTCATTAAGTGGGGTAATAGGTCGAGCGCTTACAAAAACTCAGCAAAAAACTTTTGTTGTTATAGTAAACTCATTAATCGTCTCAATCTTGTTTTTTCAATTCCCCGATTTTATATCAAAAAATACAATGTTTCTTTTAGGCCTCAGTATCTCTGCATTTTTCAGTTCGTGTTTGTTGCATGCAGTTTTTGCTTCTTGGAGGTTTAAAATGTCTGAAAATGAGTCAGAAAAATATATTTATGAATACTACATTTAATAGATACAACCCAACCAGTCACTAAACACTGACAGCAAAACATCGGCGGAATTGAAAGTTACGTTATACGTATAATGCTCAAAGGTGTTTTGACCATCGTCTTTCGCAGTTTTGCTGCAGGTTAGTTCAACGTTATCTTTTCATAAGGAAAAAATCCTGTGAATATCAAAGAAGTACAACAAAACATTGAAATCCTAAAAGATAAGGCAGAATCCTTTTTTCCTTCTGCAAAAGAAGTTTGTGGAAATAAAGAAGACGACCACGGATGGCCTATCGAAACATCAGGTGTAAATCATTACTGGGGCGAGTTACCTGACAATTTACAAACCAACTCACTAGAAACGCAGAAACTTACGCTTAGAACGATATCATTGATCTTGCCTCTTCTTCAAGCTTCACCAATACTTGATAAATCTGATGAGAAAGACATTGGACTTTGTGCAAAAAGAATGAGGTCGGCTCTTAAACTTAGAAAATACAAATCATGGGAAATAGAGGTATTACATGATGAAGGCTCAGTTTTAGGTGTAAGTCCTCCAGGGCAATCAGAAGATGAACCTGATCATCCGGAAGATGCAAGCCAAACATTTTTCAACTGTTTGGAACAATTAGAAGGCATGGTTCAACTCATTGAGGTCGCGCCAGACCAAATATCCGACGGGTTAATTTCAAAAAATCCAAATCTTCATCAATCCTATAGGCCGAATACGGCTTTTGTAATGATGCCAATCGATTCAAATAATCCAGAGTTAGAAGACGTTTATGAGGTTTATAAAGATTGTTTCAGTAAATTTGGTATCGAAGCTATTCGTGCTGATGATATAGAGCATGAGGATGTAATAACCAAGAAAATAATTGAAGAAATAAAAACAAGTGAGTTTTTACTCGGTGACTTAACGAATGAACGGCCAAGTGTCTATTATGAAATTGGTTATGCACATTCTTTGGGCAGAAGAGTTATTCTCTACAGAAAGAAAGACACTTCTATTCACTTTGATCTGGCTGCTTACAATTGTCCTGAGTATAAAAACATGAAAGAATTAAAGAAACTGCTTTTAAAGCGCTTGGAAGATACAACCAATAGAAAACCCAATAATAGCTAACAAAACGTTTCTGCGGAAGCCGAATAAGACCTGTTCTCGCAGAACTCCACGTTATCTCGATTCAGGAATTTTAAACCTATAAAACGCCTATGGATAATATAGCTAAATCTATATTGAAAGATAAGATTTCCAGTTTTAATGGTACTTATTTTCAAGATTCTTTAGATAAGGTATTCCAAATTATCTATAATGATGATTTTACTCAAATAAAACAAAAGCGAGATCAAGGATGTGACGGGATTATTAATAATGACACAATAATTGCTGCTTATGCACCTGAGAAATATTCTTTAGCTGATTTTAAAAAGAAAGTTGGAGAAGACTTTGTAAAATACAAAAAAAATTGGTGCAAGACCCACCCCAACTGGAAAGTGGTATGTAACTTAGAAATGACCTCCTCCATGTACAAATTTATTAGCTCCTTAAAAAGAGACGCAACGAGCCTTTGTATTGATGGTCTTGTTGAAAAAATACGTGAACAACCTTGGTCGAAAATTTTTTTGATCTTTGAATCACTTGATATTCCAACTAGATACTTATCTAATGATATATTTGGCATAGTCATAAGAGACGTAATCAGCAATGCGGAAAAAACTGTCAATTATCTTAATTATGAAAAGCCAATCTACATTGAAGAAAAAGCTAAAGTAAATATCCACACCCAAAGGGTGTGGCTTTATGTTTCCCCCCATAGGGGGGACAAAGCCCTGCCCCCTAAAGGGGGCGGGACCATGAGTTGTTCCGCTTAATACTTATTGATCAAACAATTGTAACTGTTCAATCTGCCTTTCCTGCTTCTCCTGGTAGCGGACATACTTACGTATCATGTCCGCGTCAAGACCGACTGTGTCTACACAATAGCCTTTTGCCCAAAAATGGTTTCCCCAGTATGGCTTTTGTTTGAGGTATCGAAACTGATTGAATAGCTTCATCGATGTCTGCCCTTTCAATCTCCCCAAAAACTGAGATATTGATACCTTCGGGGGAACCATTATCACCAGGTGGACATGATCCGGCTGAACGTTTAATTCAACAACCTCACACCCTGCAAATCCACTTATTGCATGTATTCCAACTTCGCATGCTTCCTTTACTGCACCTGTCAGTATTCGATATCGATACTTCGGTACCCAGACAATATGGTACTGACAATGCCATATCGAATGTGATAACTTACGGAATCTGCTCACTGCGACCTCCTTACTTTTCGATGTTGCGGCAACAACTCGAGGTAAGGATAGCAGTGAGCGGCCTTTTAGGCCATGCCCATACGGGACCGGCGCAGCCAGCCCCTATTACCCCACCCTAAGGGTGGGGGTTTCTACTTCAAACTAAATATATCAAGCGATGATGTACAATCATTTATGGATGAGTATGAAGAAAGCCTTCAACATTTTACAATTATAAAGGAGACACTAAAAAGTCACAAATCTATCGATATCACATCATTACGTTCAAAGATTAGATCTACATATCAGGGTCTTTATGGAAGCTTCCATAAAAAAATTAAAATGCTAACTGAAATATTAGCGCCGAACAATACCGATGACGATTTATATATGCTTCATGTCCGTATCCTTGTGATATATTTTTTCGAACAGTGCCTATATGGAAAGAAAACTGAAACAGAAATAGAAAATGCTTAACACTCATATCGAAATAGATCTCAACAGCCATGTTACTGTTATTTCGTCAAATATTATTTCTGAAATATCTACGAAAGGACAACAAGTGATTTTTGAAACTCTTTTAAGAGACTTTTTGAAAAAATATAAAGAATGCAGTCCAGATCAATTCATGGAAGCCTTTACTTTTTTGTTTATGCTTGGTGTGGTTGATATCGTGGATTTTAAGGTGGTAACGAAGAATGTTTAAACTCGAAAAACTATTCTCAGAATCAGGTTTATTTGACAAGCTTCCTTTTAAAAATGGTCTCAATATAATTTTAGGGAAATACTCAAATGCCGGTAAAGATATCAATGGAATTGGGAAAACAACGATAATCAATTTAATCGATTATTGCTTATTGGCCGATGGGCCAAAAACAAATTTTCGAAGTTCTAAATATTCGTTTTTGTCAAGTCATACAGTCTCACTACAATTCATAATCGGAAAAACACATTATATAATTGAAAGGGATTTTAAAAATTATTCTGAAGCAACCTTATACAAAAATGGTCAATTGGTTTCAGATTATAATGAAAAGGACCTTCGTCTGATCCTTGGTAAAACTATTATTTCCAACGATACTTATGAAGGAATATTTGATTCAAGTTGGTATAGAACAATAATGAGTTTTTTCATTCAAGATGATCACTCATTTCTTGCGCGAACTGCTAAGGACGTGATGAAGTTCGTTCAAGGTGGACAGAGAAAATCTGAATTACTGTTTTACAATTTATATTTATTCGGAATTAATAATAATAAGATTTGGGAATTTGATGATAGAAGAATTGAGTTAAAGCAAAATCAAAATGTCCAAACGCAAGTTAGAAAGAAGATAAAAGAAGATACTGGAAAGAACGTTGATGAATTTAAGGCAGAAATTGAATCAACTTCAAGAAAAATAAGTGAATACGAAAAAGATATAAAGAAATATCATTTCTTAGATCTCGACGAAAAAGTTGAAAGCCAAATTGAAGAAATTAATAAACAAATTTCCACCCTGAACAAGCAACATGTAAAATACAAACAAATGCTTCAAACAACTAGAGAATCTCTAGATATTAAAGTGGAAGTTGATGTTGAAAAAGTTGCTCAGAACTATCGTCACCTTCATAGAGAATTCTCTGAATTTATAAAAAAAGAGCTAACTGAAGTACTAGAATTTCGAAAAGCTATATCTTCAAATAGGAAAAGATTTATTAAAGAGAGAGAAATAAATGTTCAAAATAATATGGAAACTATCGAGTCAAAGCTCGTTTCATTAGAAAGAACAAGATCCGAACTTTACAAGCGCTTGGACCAGAAAAACGCTTTTGAGGCACTTCATAATGCTTATCGAACTCTAACCGAGGAAAAAACAAATCACACAAGAAACAAAGTATCTGTTGACCAGTTAAATGAGATTGAAAAAAATATTGCAGACACAAAGTCAAAAATATCTGACATTGTAAAAGATCTAGTCCAGTGTGGAAGCAATATATTGGATGAAATTGCTGACATTAAACAGATATTTCATGAACTAATAGAAAATTCTGTTGATCTGAATAATTTTGATACTCCACCATATTTTAGTATCGACCCTCGTTCCAATATCACAAGTCCTTTGCAATTAAAGATAGAAGTCCCTCGAAGTGGTTCGCTGGGCAAAGGACGATTAAAGATCCTGGCATACGATTTAACTATTTTTCTAAATTTATTATCATCAGAAAGGACTCTTCCTACATTTCTCATACATGATGGTGTTTTCCATGGCATTGCTCATAAGACAAGAATCATGCTACTAAACTACCTATATGAAAAATTAAAAATGCATAAAGATTCTCAGTATATAATTACACTCAATGAAGATGAGATATATTTGCCTGAGCAGCTTGAGATATCCAAGGAAACATTTCTAAATTTTGATATTCTTGAAGAATCAATAATTGTACTTGAAGATTCTCCTGAAAAAATGTTCTTCCATAAAGAGTTTGGTTAAAAAAAATTAAATAGATAATCGGGTAGCCGGGGGTTTTTCTCCCCCAGCCCCCACACCACCAAGCAAGCGGGTCCGCACTTGGCGGTTCCCAAAGGCTACCGAGCCGTAGCCGGGTAATGGATGTTTACCCATTGATCTTTGACAGAAAGCAAACCTTGATCCTTGAGCCATTGATTGGTCATGCCCGATTGGGTAGCCAACGTGCGGGACAATCTCCATGGTCCTTTTCTGCTCAGGCCAACAGAAATAGCAGTACGCAGGAAAGTCCCAAGCTTTGTCAGCTCGCGGACCTTAGTGCGGCAGAAACGCCACTGTTTCCAGTAGCACATGCGCACCCTGCGACGCAGCCAGTGGTCAAATTCGGGAATGGGCCTGTACAACTCCGATATTCCGAAATACCCCATCCAGCCGCGTAGATATTCGGCCAGCTTGGCAAGACGAAACGCCATGGAAACACCCCAGCTCCGCCCGGTCAGCTCCTTTATGCGTTGCTTAAAGCGCTTGAAAGCTTTGTCCGACCAGCGGATTTTGACGCCCGAAAAGGCAAAACCGAGAAAAGTGATCTCATTGGTATGAGCCATCTTGCTTTTCTCCTGGTTGACTTTGAGTTTGAGTTTCTTTTCAAGGAAACGAGTAATGCTAGCCATCACCCGCTCACCTGCCCGACGGCTTTTCACTAAAATAACGAAATCGTCGGCATATCTGGCGAAGCGATGGCTTCGCCCCTCAAGTTCTTTGTCCAACTCATCCAGGAGGATATTGCTGAGCATAGGTGACAGTGGACCGCCTTGAGGAACACCCTTTCGGGTCTCGTGTAAACGGTCGTTAATCATCACCCCGGCTCGCAGGTACTTGCCGATCAGCTTCAGGACGCGTTTGTCTTGCACCTTTCTGCTGACCCTGGTCATAAGGACATCGTGCTCCACCGTGTCGAAATACTTGGCCAAATCGCAATCTACAGCCACGCGATATCCCTCGCGGATGTAGTGGCGGACCTGGTACACGGCATCGTGAGCCGACAGCCCTTTACGGAAACCGAAACTCGCCTCCGAGAAGCCGGGATCGAAGATCGGAAACAGCACCTGGGCAATGGCCTGTTGAATCAAACGGTCAAGTACTGCGGGTATCCCCAGGGGACGAGTGCCCCCCGTTGCTTTCGGGATTTCTACCCTTTTGACCGGTAGAGGTTTATAGGTGCCTGCAAAGATGGACGAACGGATCTCCGTCCAGTGCTCATGAGCGAAGGCCATGAAGTCGTCGATAGGCATGTTGTCCACGCCCGGCGCACCTCGGTTGGCCTTGACCTGTCGCCAAGCCAGGCTCATGTTGGGCCGGGAGAGAATCCGCTCCAACAGGTGTTCATTGGGATCGGGTATTCCGGTAACGCGCCGACCAACTGCTCCCCCGGACGGGTTCATCGCACTGGTCGAGCATGCCGGGCCTTTTCCCTGCTCTGGGTTCGGTCCTTCGTTCGCCGGTGACGAACTACTATGACCTCTGCTGACTCCTGCCCGGTTCTCAGACATGTTACCATGTAAGAGGCTTTCCAATGGCAATTGGACTGCAGGCCGGACAGGCCTCCCCGGATAAGGACGTGATCTGTCGTTACACGACCGCGGCATTTACCGTATCTCCTAAACCCGGGGCTTTGTCATGTTGTGCTGACTTACCCGGAGACTCGGCCTTGTATGCCATTTCTGTTCGTCGGCCCATAACTTTGTACTCCAGCTTCCTCCGGACGAGCCCTCGCGGGATCGCCCTTGCTTTCGACTAGTATTTATGTTCCTGTCTTCACGACAGTAACAGGGTTTACATACAGGGGACTTACACCCCATAAGATCACGCCCATGCCGGGCGTACACAAATAGCTGCACAAGGATTGCCGAAACTGCCCGGCAACCTGTGAGCAAAACGTTGGGTTTAAGAAAGAAAATTAGACAAAGAAATGAAGTCACTTCAAATACCAGAAGAATTATTTAGAAAATATATAGAATATGCTTCTAGCGATGAAGCATTAGCTGTGTTATTCGTCAAAAAGCATCTGAAAAAGTCGGCTGGTCACTGGATCGACATTATAGATTATGAGTCATACCATGATCTAAGCTACGATGATTTAGAATTCAAATCTGTAATATGTGGTATCTATAAACGAAATATCAAGCCAGAATATCCCCCAAAAAGCAATTTTCAAGTAAATGGAAAATTCGATGAAGACAATTATTACAAAGCTGTCCGTGCAATAACTTGGAGTACTGCACAAGAGGATATTGAGAAGCAGAAAAGGAAAGGTATTAAAGGGCCTAAATATGAAATAAGAGGCGTTAAGTATAATAAAAATCGAGGTAAATTTATCAAACGTCCACCTTGGCTAGATAGTCCAGCCTGGAAGGATGTTGATATAAATTCACTGAGAGGTGCAGATAGATCTTATGTACAATCTTTTTTAGCACCCGCAGATTGGGAGATTTGAAATCAAATACGTAAAACGCCTATCAAAATAATAATTACCCAACAAAACGTTCGAGAGGGACGGCAAGAAATTCGCGGCATTTCGGAAAATAAATCTTAGAGGGCAGAAATCCTTTCTAAGAAAACTTCGATTTCGCCGCCACTCAACTCCACGTTAACTGAGGAAATTGACATAATGACGTCATAGCGCTATAATGTCATAAATAGGAGGTGACATTATGGCCACACAAGCAAAAAGAGCAACAATATATTTCGACCCCGAACTCCATAAAGCCTTAAAGTTAAAATCCGTGGAAACATCAAGATCAATCACAGACTTAGTAAATGAAGCGGTAAGAGAGGCTTTATCTGGAGATGCCGAGGATTTAATTGCATTCGAAAACAGAAAAGACGAGCCACTAATTAGCTATGATCAAATGATAAAGAGGTTGAAGAAAAATGGCTCTATATAAAGTCTTTTTCAAGAAATCAGTTGAAAAAGACTTTAAGTCTATACCAAAAAAAGAACTCCTCAAGATTTTAAGTAAAATCGAATCACTTCAAGAAAACCCTAGGCCTTTTGGTAGCGAAAAGCTAACAGGTCATGAAAGGTATCGGTTGCGCCAAGGGAGATATCGAATCGTCTATTCTATCCAAGACAATGAGCTAACAGTTTGGGTTGTAAAAGTGGGACATAGAAAAGAAATATATAAAAAAATCAGTTAACTAGCCGTTTCACACCGTTTCGCTGCGCTACACTCGGACTCACTGAAGCTCGCCGGTGAACTCCACGTTATACGTCCCAATAAAACAAACAAATTTATGAAATCTAGAGTTCGATTAATTGCGAATATCTTGAAATGTGCATGGGGAATAATTTGGATAATTATACTCATTGATTCGCTTTACTCATATCATAACCTAAATCATTCAGAGGTAGTACTCAGCGCTTGGATCACAATGTTCTGCATATCGTTTCCTATAAGTTTTGCAACATCATTACTTCATTTTTTAATTAGTAAAATATCATTAGTGTCCGGTTAATAATCGAATAATTTTAGCTGGTTGCAAACAGCTGTGTCATTGCTTTTGTAATCTCGTTCTGTAACTAACTGATAAATTGGAATTTTTTCGAAAACTGATACGCTTAAAATCTGTAAAATTGTGTAAAGGCTTTCCTGGAGGTTGAGTTGCTTTTTCATGATTGCTACAAGGACATAAACTGATACAGCAATCCAGATCTGGGACTTCACTGCGTTTTCCGATGTCCCAAAAAAGTTCTTTATTCTGAGGTGTTGCTTGATCCACTTGAAAAACGACTCCACCTGCCAGCGACTCTGATACAGCTGAGTTATCGTTAATGCTGGCAAAGAAAAATTGTTTGTAAGGAAAACCAGTGTTTTGTTTGTCTTCACGTCGTGGTATTTCACACGACGAAGCAGATCTGGATAATCTTTTCTGGTATAGAATCCGGTCAGCATAATTTTCTGGTCGCACATTAAGCCCGTACTTTTGTCGACCGGAGCGGAATAACGTCGTTTGTATCTGGTATTTGATTTTGTGCGGGTTACAAAGAAGGCTGGTATTTGGTTGAAGGCATGCAATCTTTCGAAGTCCAGATAACCTCGATCCATGACATAATAGGCCCCGACTTCCAAGGGCAAAAGATCGAGGGCGTTGACATCGTGCAGTTTGCCGTCTGAAATGTGAATGAAGGTGGGGATGTTCCCCTTGAGATCCAGTAATGTATGGAGTTTGATAGCAGCTTTTCTTTTGCGGAAAGTCGCCCACGGGAAAACTGAAAGACAGAGGTCTATCGTTGTTGAGTCCAAGGCGTATACGGTCTCGTCCAGATCTTCGATGAAAGCATCTTCCCTGTAAAGATGGCGAGCAGTTGCGATAAGACTCTGCGCCAGTTCCGCGTAAATTCGCCAATCGCGATTTTCGTTTGCGTCGGCAAGTGTTGATCGGGAGACTTTGCCGCGGATGCCCATATGATAGAGTTTCTTGTTTTGAGATCGAAGACATACCTCGATATCTCGCAGGCTCTCTCTGAAAGTGATCTGGGCAAAAGCCATGCATAGAAATTGGTCGAGGCAAGAGAATGTTTTTACTCTGTAATTGCCTTGATACTTGGCAACGCAACGGCGAAACGCTGATAACGGCATGAGGTCCATAACTTGTTTGAAAATCAATCGTCCGGCAAACATGTGTACCCCTCCCCAGGGTTTTGCCGTAGATTCTCCCTAGAAAGGGATATGATTTCAAGTCGATTATGGCCATTTTGTCAGCTATTATTTATTAATACAGTACGTTAAGCTAGTTGCAAAAAAAATTAACCGGACACTAGTGGCAATATATATTAAAAAAATGAATACCGATTCTAATCATCTCCCCGTATCAAAACAATCCTATCCGAGGGAACTCCGCGAGGGGTTTGGTGCTTCCTGGCCCATTTGTCTTGGCTATTTTCCCATTGGCTTGGCCCTTGGGGTACTCGCACAACAGGCTGGTTTGCCATGGTGGGCAGTTTTACTGATGTCTATCATGGTGTTTGCCGGGAGTTCCCAGTTCATTTGTATAGCAATGTTGGCTGGAGGAGCGTCGTTGTTATCCATCATTGCCACCACCTTGGTGGTCAATTTGCGTCATGCTCTGATGAGTTCAGCCCTTGCAGTGCATTTGCAAAACGTTAACCGCTGGTTTCTATCCCTTTTTGCTTATGGCATCACCGATGAGAGCTTTGCGGTAAATATGGCCAGATTCCGGGATCAGGAGTGGAGTAAGTGGAGTGCGCTAGGGGTTAATCAGTTGGCAAATCTAGTATGGATTATCTCCACGGTTTCAGGGACCGTTATAGGTCAGTTCATCCCCCAAGGGGCCTTTGGCATCGACTATGCCCTGACCGCCATGTTTATCTGCTTGCTTATCTATCAACTGCGGGGGGGCAATTTTCCTGCTTACAGCCCTTGCCACGGCGCTATTTGCTCTGGCGTGGTACCTGCTTATCCCCCGGTGATTCTTATATCGTTGGGGCTTCAATGGGCGGGGCAACGTTAGGTTTTCTGATTAAACGATGGCAAAGGAGTGAGCATGGAACTGACTGATTATTTGCTCCTCTTTGCAGGTATGGGACTGGTAACCTACATCCCCAGGTGGCTGCCGCTGCTTTACCTGTCCCACAAGCGCCTTCCGCAATGGCTGGTCGATTGGCTCAGCCTGATTCCAGTGGCCATTTTAACTGCATTGCTGACTCCGATCCTGTTTGCCAATGCGAGCCCGCGCACGCTTGACTTGACCAAACCGGAACTACTGATTGCTATTCCGACCTTTTTGGTTGCCTGGAGAACCAAAAGCCTGGGGGGAACAGTAATAGTAGGGATGCTCTTGTATTGGCTGACTGGAATGCTGTGGTAAGGTATTTTCGATTACGTTTTAAGGTAGACCGTCTAGCTGGAGTAAGTCACATGTTTAGCTGGGACATGGTAATCTCGAAATTCATATTCACATTTCCTCAAATTGGTCTGAAAAAGAAACAGGAATAACGCAAAATTCCATTTGTTTTTAAATGGTTAACATTGCCATATCAAGTCTCTTCAATCGTATCGGAGAGGTTCCGCGTAACCTCTAATGGATACGCTCTCATCTCAGATTGCTTTTTTGTTGTTAGGTTTTTAAAAAACGTGATTTTCGAGATACAGGAAGAAGGTAAATTTTATGCGATTGCTTTTTTTATAGTGATTTGATTTGGCAACCTAAGGGCATTGATGTATAGGAACAATCTTCTAACACGGAAGGTAGATCTGTAAACTATGTCCTGCTGAGAACAACCGTACCTTGCTGAAAATCGTAAATAAGGCTTGTTTATTGAGCTCGGTTACTTAACGTTTATATGGTTAACAGTAATCATTGTAAACCTGCAATTTGCAATGGCAGTTGATTTGATCATTGTAAGACTGGATAAATTCAGCTGCGTTTATACATTTGATTTCCAGCAAAAAAAAGGTCGCTCATGTCAGTAAACAAACCTATCGGCGTTGTAGCAGAAGAGCAAGTCAATAACGAACTACCTGAATGTCGTCAGCTCATGGTCACCGATGATAGCGATTCAACTTGGTATTCACAGTTCTTATTCGGAACCAATGAAAAGTCTAGTAATACAATAGTTGGTGTTTCCAAAGCTGAGTATCTGGCCAATCAGAATTTAAAATTGGCAAAGTCCCGAAGATTGCATGAAGGAGGGCTATTTCAGCGTGGTGACTTTAAACTCGATAAGAAATTGGGTCGAGAGATATTCAAGTTGGTGTTCAAAACTCACCCATCGAAACAGTATGGCGTCTCACCCGACATTCTTGCATGGGGAGTTCAGGTTCGTTATTTACAGACCTGGCATCGAATAGGATCATCTCGTGGAAGATTGATTCGTTGCTTACCCTTAGCGGCCTCTGAATCTGTTGAAATTGTCATCAAAACTTGGGACAAAAAAACTCAAAAGAAAAACACAGTTGAGTCAATAGAAAATGATGTGAGCACAGAAGTCGTCGGCGACGAAAAATGGATGTCGGCAATAAAGAAAACGGTTGTCAACGAAACAAATTCGACAACGAATGCTGGCGCGACGATTAACAATATAAGCATCCCAACCGGCTCAGTAAGTGTTTCAGCAAGTGGGCAGCTGGGTATAAGCAATGTTGATGTACAAAAACTCAATCAAAACACAGAGCGAAGCCGTAGTTATATACAAAACGTTGTGAACAAAGCAGCGAACAGCTTGAAGAGCAAGCGTTCTAATTCGGTTGAAACCTCCAGCGAATTTGGTATCGAAACGACTACTACCCAAAAGCTCTCGAATCCAAATAAATGCCACAGCCTTACCTATCATTTCTATGAAGTTGTTGAGGAATATCGAATTTGTACAGAGATTGACAAGATAGACTTGGCAATTGCCCTACCTCTTCCCATTCCGGACGTAACTCCTGAATGGCTGCTATGTAATGAATGTTATCTTCGACCTTTGCTACCATGCGAAACACTGTATTCTGGATTCGAAGCAGCACGCGAAATTTTGGCTGATCAAAAAATCAGATCAACAGAAAATCTAGTGAAACCACCTACAAATTCGGCGTCACCTCTAATATTGTTGACCGGAATTAACAATGCCATAGACGACGTTTTAAGTGTATTCGGCAAGCTATCGGGCACGACTCCTAATTTAAGTAGATCTGCAGCAATGCAAATGCAAATGGCGAATTCTGGTACCCTTCAGGTGGGCCGAGTTGATCTTCATCCTTTACAGGTTGATGGAAAGGAAGGTCGACAGTTGTCGAATTGGATTGTTCCAGATAACTTCCAGACAGAAATGCGAAAACTCACCCAAAAACTTGATGGTAACAACATTGAATTTGAAGAACTTAAGACTCAAGCTATCGGACTTCTTGAACAAGTTCGGGTGACGGTTGACGGATCCCAAGAAATGTCGTCAATCCAATATATGCAATCCTCCGACGCTCCAACTCTTGGTGCATCCACCTACTGGGAAATTGTTAAAATCTGCCACATTGAAATGGTCGATGCCTTAGAATTCTTAAATAGCAGAAATTCAAGTCGAGTCTCAAATGACCCTGATCAAACACTTGAAATGTTGGAATCATTCTTAAACCAAATACAAGATCTTAACACAGCATTCGGGAAAATTAATGTGGCGGTATCCCTTTTCGGACCGGGAGCATTGTACACCGCTTTAACATTTGGGCTCCCACCACTCGGCACTGGTATCATCTTGTTAGTCGCCGCTATTATTTGGGCACTAGATTTAGCCGGTGTTGAGATTTTTCCAAGAAGCTATCAATTGGAACAGAAGATGCGCCACCTCAAGGGCCAAGCAAATGCTCTCCGAAGTCAGATCGAGGCCCGACAGTTGGTTGCCCCGCTTGATGCCGATGAAGAAACCCAAGCTAGCGCTCAAATCCGTCTACGTGAAGCCAGCGAGCGACGAGAACGGCTCGCCTATTTTGAAGTTGATCTTGAAAAGCTACAATGTCATGTATCTCAAAGAATATACTTCTACAGTCAGGCGATTTGGCGTAACTGGGATTCCGGGCAAATCGAAGCGATCATACGCCAATACGGTTTGCCAGCTGGACTCTTCGAATCTGAATTCACCGGACTTTGTTGGAGCACGGGGGATCATCGTTGTGCGCGATGTAGAAGCACTCAAAGAAAAAACCAAAATTGACTTGGATGAGTTACAGAGAAGCATTCTAAATAAACAGAAACAAGCGATTCTCGATAACCCAAAAGATTTTGAATTCGAACTGAAACTCCCCAGTACCGGTATGCTCACTGAGCCGGTAAGAGGTTCCTGCAATGCGTGCTGATAATTTCGTGGCTACACATCGAGATCTTGACATTAAAAACCGAACAGCCGAGGTTGAGTTGAAATTTGCTAAGGCTTCCCAAGTGGATTTGAGAGAATGAAAGGGCAAGAAAACGGTGATCGACCAGGGTGATTTGTCCGATCCAACGCCCCTGGAAGGAATGGGGGCACGATATTATGTCGATGGTCCTGAACAACCGTCAAGCGACGACGACCGTTAGAACAAAAATGACAACATTCTCAGTTAATGGCGATCAATGTGACAAAATTTGCCTGAATTAGACGTAACTCGTGAAGTTGCAGAGGCACGAGAACCTCTCGTTGCAAGGGCACGCGAACCGAAAATAGAGGGAAATAAATTTACGGTCGATGATGCTTCAAAAGTCCCCCGGCGATTTCAGAACATATTTTTATTACATGAAGATATGCTCTGGGCAATACTGAAGGCCTTCAATAAAAAAAACGGTGTTCGTCTGAAAGGATCCTTCGACCAGACGATTCGATCGAAAGCTGGTCCGCTTTTGTGTTCCAATCGCACTTCGCCATTATTGCCGCGCGAAAATCAATGAAGATTATCATCATGAAGGTTTTATGCGTCTCATGGATATGGATAAACTTTCGCGTCATGGCCGTGCCCATTAACTGGGAGAATATTCGTGAATCAGCAGACGTACTGGGAGAATCCACAGCAATGGCTGGTTTCGCAGTGCTGAGCGCCTTATTTCGGAGGAGGCAATTCGACTTGGCCTATTTCGAAGAAGCCACACCTACAACTCCTTCCCATGGCGTCCTCAGTGAAGAGAATCTAGTTCGCTTGATTCAAAGTAATGGCCCGACTATTGTTCGTTATGTGAAGCACTGGATTGTTATCGAACGCATCTACAGCACTAAACCAGTTCTATTTTTAGTGCGAGAGCCTACGCGTTATACCGAATTGAAAGTGCAAACTTTTCGTGATGTGAAAGCTGGACGAAGACTGGACCTTCATAAAAGAGCGAGCAAAGACGCAGACAGAAATAGAGGCAATGGGGGTCATTCTCTACCACAAGTTGAATACTCAAAACCTGCTGCTTGAAGCCTTCCTGACATTGTATCGATCAAGATTTTTATCCGCAGAAGATTCGAAAAATTTCGATCCATTGAGATGATCAGGTAGTTCATTCTGTTTCAATGTTTATCGTTCTGGATTTCATTATTGAACTACTGATTGGCAAAAAACCTAGATGACAAGCTGTTTGATTACATAAATAGAGGGATATGCCATTCGGGTCTGATCCCGATTATCTGTAGTCATTTTCATCTTTGCGGAATCTTGAGCCAACACTAAACCGCTGATGCGGGCCGTTAATTTTTCCACATCCAAGATATAAAGATTTTCAATTAACCTCAGGTTAAACTTCCTACTGTAAGTCTGCGGGACACACGTTATCGCTACGATAGAGGCTATTATTGGCAATGTTAACCATTTAAGCAAACCAAAATTCAGGATTCTTCCTGTGATGTTCAACCTGCTGATATCGTGATAATTGTTCAGAAATTGAGTAACTGTAAAATATAGCTTACCAAAGACAATACATAATTAAATTGTCAGATGAGATTAACTCTTGAAATTGAATCTATCAGATTGAGTTCTGATTTTACACCGAATCGACGGGGACTCCGGCTGTGGTCAAAACTTCGATATGGAGGCACGACTCCGACAGCAGGACGCATCGCGCCTCGTCGCTTTGCTTTTTGCTGTCGGTGATGCGGGGCGTTACGTTTACCCTGCGAGTGCTTTTGCACCGGTTTCTGCGACCTGCGTGTCATTAGACGGTGCACTGCCGGAAACACCGATAGCGCCAATGACTTCGCCATTCAGCATAATCGGGACACCACCTTCAAACGGACAGATTTCCGGGTTAGACAGAAGGCGCAAACCGGGATAGTGATTGCCGATCATATCATCATAATCCTTCGTCGGGCGTTTAAACAGTATCGCCGTGCGTGCTTTTGCCTGCGCCACATCAATGGCACCGAGCATCGCACCATCCATACGCTCCATTGCCACCATATGACCTCCGTTATCAACCACGACGATAACCATTTTCCAATTGTTCGCGATTGCTTCATGTTCGGCCGCGTGAACAATCTGCTTTGCCATATCAAGCGTTACTGTGCATCTACAATCTTTTGACCCCATACCTTTTCCCCTATTTGTACACGTGACTGAATCCAGAAAAGCTCCATTCGATTCATTTAATCGATTAAGTGACTAAGAGTAAATATCTTTTTCCAGCAGGCTATGGTCGGTGAATTTCCGGCGATGTCCCTCGCCAATCTTTGCGGAAGTCACTCAAACCTTGTGATAATGTCAGGTCAATTAACGATTGCACGAATACACACAGGTGTTTATTCTTCTAACCAATCAAACACGCACTAACCTTTCCAGGAGTCAGATATGACAACAAAACCGGTCATCGGTTTCATAGGCCTCGGCCTCATGGGCGGCAACATGGTTGAATGCCTGCAAAAGAACGGCTTTGAACCGATTGTAATGGACCTCAACAAGGAGGTCGTCGCGGCGGCAATAGCCCGCGGTGCTACCGAGGCCTCCTCGCCCGCCGAGCTTGCCGCGGCAAGCGATATCATTATGCTTTGCCTCACGACATCCGCTGTTGTCGAAAAGCTGGTCTATGCCGAGGACGGCATCCTCGCCGGCATCAAGGAAGGAGCAGTCTTGATCGATTTCGGAACCTCGATCCCGGCTTCCACCCGGAAGATCGGCGCAGATCTTGCCAAGAAGGGCGCGGGCATGATCGATGCCCCGCTCGGCCGCACGCCTGCCCATGCCAAAGACGGGCTGCTCAACATCATGGCCGCTGGCGCCAAGGAGACCTTCGACAAGGTGAAGCCGGTTCTTGAAGTGCAGGGCGAGAACATATTCTATCTGGGCGCGCTCGGCGCCGGTCACACGACCAAGCTGATCAACAATTTCATGGGCATGACTACCGTCTGCGCAATGTCGCAGGCATTCGCCGTGGCCGACCGCGCTGGCGTCGACCGCCAGCTGCTTTTCGACATCATGTCAACCGTCCGTCCAATTCGCCTTTCATGCAATTCTGCAAAAACTACGCCGTGGACAACGTAAGCGATCTGGGCTTCTCCATCGCCAATGCCAACAAGGATCTGGCTTATTTCCTCGAAATGGTCGAGGATCTGGGTACACGAGCACAAATTGCCGAGGGCACCTCGGCCAACCTCCAAGCTGCCTTTGATACCGGCATGGGTAATGGAAATGTTCCGGAAATCTTCGACTATTACCTCAAGCTGGAAAAATAATCCGAATGAAGCCTAACAGCGACATCGCGCTCCTGTTTCTGGAATGGCGTGCGGTCGCCGCTACTCGCTGTTTGTGCTCACATCAGTATGCTGGTCGGAAGGCGAAACAGGCAACACCACTACCGTGGCTGCAGGACCTAATGATCACTGAGCCCTAACTGTTCGACAGCCCAGGAGTGCATCAGTTCCAGAATGGGAAAGGCGCTATGACCAAGTTCGGTCAAGCTATACTCGACTCTTGGCGGTACTTCCGGATAGACAGTCCGGGATATCAAACCGTCCTTTTCCAGTTCCTTGAGTTGCTGTGTCAGCATTTTTTGACTGACTCAGGCACGACTCTTTCCAGCTCATTGTAGCGTTTTGTTCCGTCATTCAAATGCCAAAGCATGAGACACTTCCATTTTCCACAGAGCAGATTCATGGAAACCTCAACAGGGCAGTGATACTGCTTTTTATTCCATTCGATCATAATACCGTCTCACCCTTAAAAAAATAATTAAACAGACATCTCACGTAACAAGGCTATTCGAACCAATTGGTTCGTGTCGAACAAAATTGTGCCTTCTTGTCACTCTCTTTCTGATCGCTATAGTGTCACTGTACCCCGGATAACAGTTGAACAACAATAAAATAGAAAGGAGCATTAAAATGACATATCCAAGAACGTTTTCTCATATCGGATTATCTGTGACAGACCTTGACAAGGCGGTAGAATTCTACACAAAGGTACTTGGTTGGTACGTAATCATGCCTCCCACTGAGATAGTATCAGATGACTCTGCAATTGGGATAATGTGCGATGACGTTTCGGTGAAGGTTGGGGCAGCTTCAAGATTGCTCACCTTTCAACCGGGGATAAGATCGGCGTTGAAATTTTTGAATTCAAAACGCAGAACAACGAGAAAACAACTTTGAATATTGGAAAACTGGCGTGTTTCACTTCTGTGTACAAGATCCTGATGTCGAAGCTCTGGCTGCTAAAATTGTAGAACATGGCGGCAAACAGAGGATGCCGGTAAGGGAGTATTATCCAGGAGAGAAACCATACAGGATGGTGTATTGCGAAGACCCGTTCGGAAATCTCATCGAGATTTACTCTCACAGTTACGAGTTAACCTACTCCGCTGGCGCTTACCAGGATAAGCTGTGACAGTTATAGCAGCGCAGGTAACCTCTGATTGAAACACTATGGGCGAGTAGGCTGCTTGTGTTGATATCTCATTCTTCTCTATCCGCACCATCAAATATGTCGCCCTGAAATTGTGGATCTTTCAATGATACAATAGGTTGAGCTGACGGTGGTGACCGAAACAGGTGTCCGGTTATCATGCCTCTTGTCGTTCCAAACGCAGCAACTGTCCATGCTCCGAGCAATCCTATGTAGTAGAGAATACTTGTCCACTCAAACAACGGCAACCCAGTGTGGTCTGCCAGTTGCGCGATACCGGTCACGCAAGTACCGACGGGAAATGTAAACGCCCAATAGGTGAGGGCAAATCTCATTTGCCGATAATGGGCTCGAATTGATAACAATATTGCCATGCAGGTCCAGAGCAGCACAAACCCGAGAACCGGGACACCGTAAAGCACCGCAAATATCTCAAAGCCGTAAGCGATTTCAGAAGGGACGGCGCCTTTGGCAACGGTACCAAGTATACCTGCAGCGGTCATTGACTGTCCGAGTGGCCCCCAGGACAATCCAGAGTGTCGGGACCCGGGAAGTACCCGACGTGCCATGATGAGCCAGGCGGCTCCATATCATGGCTATAATTATCATCGCAGCTATCAGGACTGAGGCCAAACATGGAGAAACAGAGGTAGAACATTGTTTCTCTCAGTGCCCCTTCCGGGGTATACGGAACAAGCATAGCACCTATGGCAGCCGATACCATGGGAGGAACAACCGGCATGAGCCAGCCACCAAAAGCAGAGTCCGGCCGCACCCTGAATCTGGTAAACAGGCGATACGGAATGACAAGAGCCGAAACAAGCCCGGTTATGGTACCGATAAACCAGAGGCCCCAGGCAATGTTCTCTGCGACTGCGTGGCCAAGTACACTTCCCCCAACCAGCAGCGTCCCCCCGGCTACGGTGAGCATAGCCATAGGTGGTGCTCCATAGAACTGGGCCATCATAGGGTCTCTAAAGTGCTTTTTCCAGCCCACTATGACCTGTTACCAGAAGGACGAATGTCCAGCTCAACAGCCCAATCAGCATGATGGAGGCAAGGCACCAAACTGCCAGGGCGAAAGACTGAAGCCTTTCCGAAAATAGAGGTAGAGAAGCAGCGGCATTGGCAATAATGCCAGTCCCCATAACCGAGGCAAACCAGTTCGGGCCTAACTCATAATCACCCTCAGCCCCGGTGACTGAATAAAGAAAACGTTTCCACCAGAACCCTTCTGTGCTTGTGTTTTTAAGGTCTTCGCTCAATGTCACCTTCCTGTGTTGGTTCTAGGTTTTGAATAGACCTTTCCCGCATCACATCCGAGTCTATCGTGTTAAGAAAGCTTTTGTATCATGACATGAGGACAGAAGCCCCCCCAAAGTAAACCTCACGTCCATGGATCTTCACCGGATACTCACTTTATCCGTCAAAGATTTACCATGTCAAACGTCTACCTGAAAGAAACATTTTCAGGTTATCCATCTGAGAAATAGTGAACTTTTTGCTGCACACTGCTGCCGTAACATCTTGCTTGTTGCCGAGTAGCCAATCTATCTGTATAACCCTTGGAAAAGCGCGCATTATACAGTTTCTATGTAATTACTCGTTATGCGTAAATAGAGCCTTTGCTAAAAATTACAATTCGGAAAATACATAATGCCTGAAAATTTACGTGAAAAAATGCTTCATGAAATGAAGCACAAGAAAATATTTGAACAAGTGCACAATTACGCTTTGGCCTATGCCGACACGGTCTGTGATAGACACGTATTTCCAACCGATGATGCCATCGCTGACTTGGATAAATTCACAGAAGTATTGCCTAATTCCACAGGAGAGGCAAGTGCAATATTACAATTTTTGAATCAGTATGGTTCACCAGCAACGGTTGCACAGACAGGAGGCCGCTATTTTGGTTTCGTTGACGGTGGTGTTCTTCCTGTGTCTTTAGCTGCAAGAGTATTGTCAGATTTCTGGGATCAGAATGCGGCACTTTATGACATGTCTCCACTTGCATCGAAACTTGAGGAAATATGTGAGTCATGGCTTAGGGAATTACTCGGTTTGCCCAGGAAAGTGGTTGCTGGATTTGTGACTGGCTCTTCTCTAGCTATATTTTGTGGACTTGCTGCAGCTCGTTATCGAGTTTTTCTGAATAACAATTGGGATATAAACAAGAAAGGCTTCTATGGTGCGCCTAAAGTAAGAATAATTGCAGGGCAACAGGCACATGGGGCGGTGGCTAAAGCTGTTACTCTTTTAGGATTCGGACTTGACAATATAGAGTGGGTTGATACAGACTCAGAGGGTAGGATTCTGCCTTCAAAAGTCCCTGAACTGGATGAAAACACAATACTTATTCTGCAAGCAGGCAACGTATGCTCAGGATCATTTGACCCTTTCGATGAAATCTGTACAAAAGCCAATAAAGCAAAAGCATGGATACATATTGATGGCGCGTTCGGTCTATGGGCTGCTGCCTCCAGCAATTTTCTGCATCTTACAAAAGGAATTGAAAAAGCAAATTCATTCTCATTGGATGGGCATAAAACGCTTAATACGCCCTATGATAATGGTATTGTCCTTTGTGATGATAAAGAAGCACTGACACACGCCTTACATGTTTCAGGGTCATACATTGGTAAAACTGATAAAAGAGGTGGGATGTTCTACACTCCTGAAATGTCCAGGAGAGCTCGATCCATTGAGCTTTGGGCTGCCTTGAAATACTTGGGAAAAGACGGTATTGACGAGTTGGTATTGGGTCTTCATCAACGGGCAGTGCAATTTGGAGAAGAGCTAAAGGCCGAGGGCTTTCAGGTTGTCAATGATGTCGTTTTTAATCAAGTGGTTGTGGCGTGCGATACCGACGTGTTGACAACACAGACTATGCAAAATATCCAACAATCTGGTGAGTGTTGGGCAGGCGGCGCTGAGTGGAATGAAAAAGCAGTTATCAGAATTAGCGTTTGTTCATGGGTTACTACTGAGAGTGACATTACACATTCTGTTAGGGCTTTCGTTGCAGCAAGAGAAAAGGCTATGGAAAAACAGCCAGGGTATTCACAAAAGCAACTTGGGTTGTCAAATCTATCCATCTGAGAATAAATAGAATAGTTATTCGGCTGACCTTGCCGGCACTATCTGGTGAGACATCGAATAGTCACCACTTCTGTCTTTAACCGTAACGGTTGACAGGGGACGTTGTCAGACCAAAAATTATTTTTCATCACCCCATGCCAAGTATTGTAACTGTCTGAGATCAGACTTATCTTATGGCTGTGGTAAAGTGAATGCCATGGGAAGTATGGCGCGGCTATTGATCAAGCCACCCCCATCGCGAGGCGAGCCGACCTGTCTCGGCCGGGTGCGGGAGTTACCGCTTTTGTGAAGGAGTTGTGCCATGTATCTGATCTATGGAGTACTCGTGTTGTTCGCAGTTGCCCTGTTCTGGCCGGTAGCGATGATCTTATGTAGAAGGCCTGACGCCGGGTGGTATGGCAATGAGTTCATGCAGGCCTATTTCTGGGCGCCGTTGAGCGCCTCTGGATTATGCCTGGGAGTGCTGATGGTTGTGAAAGCGTTTATCAAGTTTTCGCCGTCCACCCTGGAAGTGATTCTCTCGGTCCTGCTCTTTGCAATATCCCTGGCCATGTTCCGGTTACTGAGCAGGTGGGTACCTCCGGTCGACGCCGCGGTTGCCGAAACCGAAACAAGAATCATACCTTTTGATGCCGAGCATCGCTCCAAAACGCCGGCCTCCGTGCATACCAAACCATTTGATAGCGATATCAGAGAGGCTGTCTAGACGACCTCATAACCCCTGTCGTCTTTTCTGAAGGAAAGGCACGACTGCGGGAGCTATGATCGCGGACTGATAAAGGCACAACAGGTAACAAAACGAGCCAGACCGGATTTTCCCTTACACCTAATGGTTTTGGTCCTGGGGAGGAACACTGCACTTCAGGGTCAGGAAGCACTTCGACCTGGCGGGCAGGCGACGCAGAGTCTGGCAGGCAGTGAATGGCTGCAAGGGATTGTCCGAGGGCCTGGCTCTGCGGTGGCATGGTTATCGCTCGCCTTGTTGCCACGAGACATTTCATTTGAAGTATCTTCCAGGAGTTTGGCCAAGAGTTTTTTTGAACATTGAAATAAAGGCACTCGGACTATCATAGCCCAATTCGATTGCCACAGTAGTTACTGGTTCCTTCATCCCTAATCTTCTTAAAGCTTCTAATATTCTGACCTGCTGACGCCATTGACCAAAGCTCATGCCCGTCTCCCGACGAATTAAACGAGCGAGGGTTCGTCCGGTTGCTCCAACCGTTTTTCCCCAATCATTCAAAGTCCGACTGTCTCCAGGGTTCCCTGAGAGAAGATTGTAAATTTTCTTTAGTCTCTGGTCCCCCGGGATTGGCAACTCCAGTGAAGCCATGTCCACACGAGAAATCTGGTCAAGCATAACTGTCAGCAAGCGTTCCTCTTCTCCCCCCCTTGGATAAAGCTGGGGCAGAGTTGTGGCATAGAGAACCAGTTCCCGGAGTAGCGGAGTAACAGCAATAACGCAGCACTCCGCTGATGGGCCGGAAAACAGCTTTGGATCGATATACAATGTTCTCATCGACAAATGGCCATAAACCTCGATCTCATGAAGAGTATGAGCTGGAATCCATACGGCACGAAGTGGAGGAACTACCCAGTTCCCCCTGTTTGTCTTAACTGTCATCACGCCTGATGATGCGTAGAGGAATTGCGATCGAGAATGCTGGTGAGGAGGCATCAAATGGCCAGATGCAAACTCTTTGGAGACAGCCACAATTGGGCGTGGAATATTTCTATAATTGTCTGCTTTATCCAATGATACGCTCTGTCCTAAATGAGATATTAAATGTCGCAATAGAGCAAGCAAGATATTACGTTTTCGAGTTAAATTCAACTCTAAGTCAACATAATTACAATTCTCATCCTTGAGATTCGATCGATGAAATACAAACAAATTGGTATATTATCTGCTGGCCACATGGCAACAGACATCAACCAGGGAGCATTGTCTGCAATGCTTCCCTTCTTCATAGCTGCATACGATCTTTCCTATGCCGCCGCTGCCGCAATAGTATTTGCCGTCAATATGTCTTCGAGTGTCGTTCAGCCATTGTTCGGAATCGCAGCAGATCGTTTTTCAAAACCCTGGCTGTTGCCAGGAGGTTTGATACTTGCTGGGGCCGGACTGTCTCTGACAGGTTTGGTTGAGGGGTATCCATGGATAATGGCATTGGCAATTCTGAGCGGTATCGGTATTGCTGCTTATCACCCGGAAGCTGCAAGGCTTGTCAATTTTGCTGCAGGAAATCGCAAAAGCTCGGCAATGAGTATTTTCGGCATCGGAGGAACAATCGGGTTTACCATCGGTCCAATCATTGTCTCGACAGCAATGCTGCACTGGGGTCTTGGTGGAACACTTGTTCTCACCCTGCCAGTAACAATCATGTCGTTGGTGATAATGTTTCAATTCCCAGCACTTGAAGCTCTTGAAACAGTTAACAATGAAAAAAAAGTTGTTTCCGCAACAGAGGTTGTTAAAGAAAACTGGAGTGCTTTTTCACGGATAGCTATCATCGTTAGCGGCCGATCCATCATCTTTTTCGGGTTAAATATTTTTATACCGATCTATTGGATAAATGAACTCAGCCAATCAAAACTGGCAGGTGCTATGGCCCTCTCTCTTTTCGCTGGTTCCGGAATCATTGGAAACCTTGCCGGGGGTGTTCTTGCGGATCGTATCGGTCAGAAAAAAGTGACGCTTCTGGGGTTTTTGGGTCTATCAGTTTTACTGCCGCTCTTTATTGCCGTTGATGGTGTGCTGTTCGCAACAATAGTGCTTATCCCAATAGGTTTCATGCTCTTTGCCACCTATAGCCCTACTATAGTTTTAGGACAAAAGTATCTGCCAAATCGAGTCGGTCTTTCCTCTGGAGTTACAATTGGACTTGCCGTAGCCATTGGAGGTGGAGCAGCCCCCTTTATTGGTAAATTAGCAGACATACATGGTGTCTGGATGGCATTGGCTTCGGTTGCCTACCTACCAATACTTGTGTTCTTATTAGCACTGACATTGCCTGATCCGTCAGGTGAAAATGTTAAAATTATTGCTGAACAACAATGTTCTTGAGCGAATCGTAAAGAAACCGTTTGCCGGCACCACCACATTGGTCTCGCCAAAAGATGAAGACCGAATAGTGCCATTTCAGAGATACATCCGTACTTCTGCCGCTTTCATTTGATCTTGTTCCTGTCATTCAACAAGAAAATGTTTCCAAAGTATCGTTCTTCCTGTGCGGTTTCCGTGGAAGACGTTGCTGATTTATACTTGCTGGCTCACCTTAACCCAATGTATACTCCTTGATAATTCGCTGTTGGTACCGGCCATTCAAATAGAACCAGTCATCCATGCCAAACGTAAGACTCTTTAATCCGAAGCGTCGTCGGATAAACAGGAAACATATCAGCAGGTATGAAATCGTATGCAGCTTGATTATTTTGTTCAGTCTGGCGGGTATTGTCCTCTGGGTAGCGACCCGGAAAAATCTCTACGATTCGGCGCGCCAGGATGTTTCACTTGAAGCCCTCAAGCACGTCTCTTCGTTAATCGTATTGTACCAACAACCATTCAAGCCCTGGCAGTTAACGGATACAGCCAACCCCTCAGAAAATATGGATCTGGGAATTTTTCCTGATTCGGTTGCATCCGACCGCTGGCTGCCCAAATCGCGGGTAAAGACCTTCGATCCCCAAAATCTTTATGTAAAAATCAATGGCGAGGCTGAACGGTTTTTAAGACACGACTTCAAGCAACTATCATATCTGGTGCTGCAGTCATCCGATCAGATAGAAGAGATATCAATTGAGCTCTACGATCAAGGCAGCATTGCCGGAAGCAGCGGGATATTTGCTGAACATCGATCCCCTGATAGTACCGTTGAGCAAGAAGGTCCCAACACCTACTTTGAAACTGGTATCGGTCTTATCGGCCGCAAGGACCATTTCTTCTATCGTATCGCCGGAAACCGCTCATCTGAGTCTATTCGCAGCAAGTCACGACAGGTCGTGCAGAGTTTTTCCGAACTCCCGGCACCTGAAAGCACTGTGGCGTTTGGCTATCAACTCCTAGAGGAGCTCAATATCAAACCAACAGAAATCCGGCATCAGGCAGTCAATGTATTTCAATACGATTTTGCAACAGATTTTTGGTTTGGAAAACCGGATACAGCGCAGCAAACGGAAGTGTTTGTCCACCGAGCAGAGACAAAAGACAATGCTCAACAGCTGCTTGACCGGATTCTGGAAGAGCATCAGTACGAATACAGAATAATTCGAAGAACTGAAAATCTCGCAGTGTTACAGCATAATTTTTTGAAGTCCTATTTCATCATTGCACTTCAAGATTCATTTATATTTGGTGCTGACAAAACACCGGATCAAGAAACGAGTTTTCAGCTGCTTGAAATGATTGGACGAGCATTACCCAAGGAATAACAACGATCACGTGATGCCAACGACATTCAACCGAAGAGAGTTTCTCAAGCGCGTTGCTTTTGCATCTACCATCTGCGGCGGTGCAACGTATCTAGCCTGGGCACCGGAGGACTATCCCCTCTCCCTGAAGGACTTTACAGGAGCCCGGAGTATACCGAAACCTCAGCAGTTTACGCTCCCCGATTACCGTGTCACGCTGCCACCCGGAGTGCCGGAGATCGGTATTGGTCGGGACATGACAACCTCAGGGCGACTGACAAAAGCGCTAGACGCCATCGGTGGGCTCACCCAATTTGTTCAACCGGGCGATGTGGTGTTGCTCAAACCAAATGTTGCATTTGATCGTTCTCCGGAGTTGGGTGCCACCACCAGTCCGGAACTGATTGAAGTTCTGATAAAACGGCTGTTGATTGATTGCAGGGCTCAAGAGGTCCGGGTGGCTGATAACCCTATCGAATCACCTGCCGATTGTTTCGCTAAAACAGGAATTAAAGACGCGGTGGAAAAGGCTGGAGGTCGCATAAATCTGCCGGATGGCAATGCCTTTCGAATCCTCCAGACACCTGGTGCCGAACTGATCAGGAGCTGGCCATGTTTTTACCGGCCGTTGATCGGAGTGACAAAAGTCATTGGTGTTGCCCCGGTAAAAGACCATAATCTGTCTGGCGCTTCCATGGGTATTAAAAATTGGTATGGTTTGCTGGGAGGACAGCGAAACCAGTTTCACCAGGATATTCACACCATTATCGCCGATCTTTCGATCATGATCAGACCAACCCTCACCATACTTGATGGTTCCAGGATACTCATGCGTAACGGCCCCACTGGCGGAGATCCGGCATACGTAAAACCGTGGGATGTCATTGTTGCCGGAACCGATCAAGTCGCCATGGATGCCTGGGCATTTGTCAACCTGCTGCAACGGGATGAGTCCAAGCTGCCGCATTATCTCTACCTGGCAGAAAAGAAAGGCGGGGGGAAAATCGACGCCTCGAATAGAATCCTGGAGGTGTCATGAAAACCATCCTCAGGCTCACAAATATTCGGATTATTTCCCAGGTGGTCTTTCTTGGGTTATTCCTGTTCGCTGTATGGGCCTCATGGACGACACGGATTCAGGGATACCCGGTCTCTCGTTTTTTGGAGATCGATTTACTCGTAGCGCTCTCTACTCTACTTTCAACCGGACTTGTCTATCGTTTCCTTGGTTGGTCGATTCTCTTGCTGCTGCTCACCGTATTGTTCGGTCGTGTTTTCTGCAACTGGATGTGCCCCCTTGGAACCCTGCATCAGTTTTTTGGATGGCTGTTTAATATCCGATCCGTCAAGGAGCGCCAGGAACAGAATCGATACCAGCCTCGCCAGATTATCAAGTATTCAATTCTGTTGATTCTATTGATCAGTGCAGCATTCGGCACACTGCAAATTGGGCTGCTTGATCCCATCGCATTGCTTCATCGCAGCATGGCCACAGGTCTTTCTGTTATTTGGGATTTTGTGATGAGCAGTGCGTCGTTTACTGATCTGCAATTAGCTCCGGGAACCACAGAACGGATTTTCACCGGCTCATTTTGGATCGGTTTCGTTTTTGTCTCCATTATCGTTTTGAACATTTGGCACCCCCGTTTTTTTTGTCGAACACTGTGTCCGCTTGGTGCTCTTTTGGGTTTATTGTCACTATTTCCCCTTTTTCGAATTCACCGGGATAGACATTTATGTACGGATTGCGACCTCTGTTTAACCCGCTGTGAAGGCGCTTCCAGCCCTGAAGGCAGCCTACGCCTCAGTGAGTGCGTTGTCTGTATGAACTGCATTGATGACTGTCCTGAAAACGCACTCAGCTTCAGCCTCCCCCCGCGAATAACAACGCCAGTTAGCCCTGCGCCCGATATCACTCGTCGTCACTTTGTCTTTGCCGGGCTCATTGGCCTCATCGGATTTCCATTGCTAAGGAGCAACGGTAAGGTCAATGATGCAAACTATTCACCGTTAATGATTCGACCGCCGGGCTCGGTAGCGGAAACTGAGTTTTTAAAAAAGTGTATCAAGTGTGCACAATGTATTCGCGTATGTCCCACCAATGTCCTTCAACCAACTGGCCTGCAGGAAGGCGGAATTGAAGCACTGTGGACGCCGGTACTCAATTTTAACGTAGGGCACTGTCAACAAAAATGCTCCCTGTGTTCATCTGTCTGCCCTACCGGGGCCATACGTGAGATCTCAGTTACCGAGAAACTGGGTTTTGGAGAATTTAAACAGCATGGCCCGATTCGACTGGGGACTGCATTCATCAATCGCTCACGATGTCTGCCCTGGGCCAATGAAATTCCATGCATAGTGTGTCAAGAGGTCTGCCCCATTGCGCCCAAAGCCATTCAAACCTATGATGAAGAAGTCAAAGATACGTTCGGCAACCTCGTGGTCCTCAACAAACCATTTATCATTCCGGATTTATGTACTGGTTGTGGAATATGCCAAAAAGAATGTCCGGTTACCGATAAACCGGCAGCGTATGTCACGGCGGTTGGCGAAAGCCGCTCCCAGGAGCGACGCTTATTGCTGAGATATCGAACAAACCCGGAGGAATTATGAAGAAATATAACCTCGATCGTCGTCAGTTCTTGAAATCTGCCGCACTGTCCGCCGCAACCGTTGGTTTTTCTCAGCACGCCATTCTGGATAGCGCCGAAGCCGCGACGAAAAAAACCGACTACTCACAAAAAATACCCCATCGGCCGCTGGGCAAAACCGGAGCCTCTGTTCCTATTTTACAAATCGGAACATCCCAAGCCCTGGACCAGGAATATGATAAAATCCTCCATCTCCTGTTCCGAGAGGGGGTCTATTATCTTGATACTGCACTTTCCTATGGCTGGGGTTCTTCGCAAAAAGCCATTGCCACATTTGCTTCACAAATCGGTGGTCGAGATAAACTCTGGATAACATCCAAATCCAGTGCCTGGAAATTAAACGGTTTTGTTGAAGACATTGACGAATGTCTGGCCGACCTGAAAACCGACTATCTGGATCTTTATTTGCGTCACAGCGTCAGCGATGCAGAAGACATTAATCGAGACCTGATCCAGATAGGGGAAAAGCTAAAGAAATCAGGAAAGACGCGTTTTTTCGGCTTTTCAAGCCATGGGGGAAATGTTGTTGATCTGCTCAACAAAGCCGCAAAAATCGGAGGCATAGATGCTATTTTATTCAGTTACAATTTCAGGAGATATGGCGATCGTGAACTAAGCCTGGCCATGGACAATTGTAAAGAGGCAGGAATTGGCTTGATAGCCATGAAAACCATGGGATCTGTACCTCGAGACGCCGAGGCCGTTTTACAATTCAAGTCCCAAAACTTCACCCTGGGCCAGGCAAAATTAAAATCCGTATGGGCAGATGACCGCATTGACTCCGTTGTCGTGGAAATGGACAGCATCAAAGTTGCCAGGGAGAACATTGCCGCAGCAAAATCTGGAGAACAGCTCACAGCCAATGAAATTCATCAACTCAATAGGCTGGCAGCCCTGACAGCACAATACAGCTGTCAGGGGTGTTCTCATCTTTGCGAAAAAGCTGTCAACAAAAGTGCTCGGATAGCCGATTCCCTGAGATACTTGATGTACCATGAATGCTACGGTAAGACCGATATCGCCAAAGAATTTTATCACCTGATACCAGTAAACAGCCGATCACTTACCGATCAGGAGACAACAATCGCTCAATCGATTTGCCCCCAAGGGATTGATATTAAATCCAGACTCGAACTCGCTCAGCGAGAATTGTCCAGCTAAATCGAAGCCAGGAAGCGTTGAAAGAACAGCAAGGTAGCGCCAGACGCCAGAATGGATGTGGTTCCGGGTATCGGCCGCCGTCCATGTGTCTTGCCGTACATCCTCGGTTTCAGCGGATCAAAAGTACATTGATAAGAAAAACAGGAAAGAGCAAACACATTAATCTACATGTTTTGCTGCTGAGTAATGACTGACAAACGTAATCTCTAAAGAGAGGACATTCTCAGGAACCTGCTGATTATCGAGCTTAGGAGAAATGTGAGAAAAATGAGGAGGGTTCCATACGCCATTGCAAGACCCAGGTGATACTCGAAAACCCCATTTACCATTGCAATGGACAGTGGTTTGTTTGAAGCATTATAAAGAAATACAGAAACTGTGTATTCTCCAATTGAGCGAATAAAAATTAACAGGAAACCTGCCAGAATTCCAGGAAAAAGCATTGGTACTGCTACGTTTTTGAAGGTGTCGAAATTGCTGCTGCCCAGACTTTTCGAAGCTTCTATATACACTTCATTCAGATTTTGAAAGGACACATTGAGTATTTTAACCATGATTGGTAATGAGCGAATCAAATAGCCCAGCGGGAGAAGGATTGACGTCCCTACCAGCACTTCATTGAGTGAAAAGATGGTAGGTTCATTAAAGGCGTTGATGATATTGATGGCAATTGCACTAGCAGGGATTGCCCAGGGGAGCATGGTGAGGAATTCAACGAGCCACTTTGCTTTCAGTTTTGTTTTAACGATCACATAGGATGATGGGACAGCCACGATAAGTCCAAGCCCCGCTGCAACTATCGCCATCACAGAACTGTTGAAGAACGGCTGTAATTTTCTTGCACTGGTAAAAATTGCATAATAGTTGTCAATGGTAAACTCCTTGGGAAAATAGCTCACCATCCATGAACTCGACGGGACGAATGAGACAAGTACAATCGTCATCATGGGAAGTAGGATTGAGAAGATGACCATCCAAACAATAGACCTGATGAGAATCCTGGAAAAAGGATTTTGAATTGGTACAGGCCTGAACAATACGCCTTTTACGGAGGAGGTGAATTGGCTCTTTGCTTCATAGATCCTGAAAACGATGAAGAACAGTATAGAAATACATGTGAGGATAGTCACCTGTGTTGCGGCAATCTCCATGTAATTGTTTGCTTTTGACAATAGTATTTGAGTCGTTAGTACTTTAAAATCCCCGCCAATAATACTGGGTGCGGTAAAGGAACCGGCCCCTGAAATAAATGTCATAGCTGCCGCAGCAATAATTGCAGGTTTTAAAAACGGCAGGATAATTGAGAAAAAGACTCTTCTTCTTGATGCTCCAAGATTTCTGGCGCTCTCTATTGCAGAATAGTCCATCTGTTTTATGGCGATGGATACAGTAATGTAAAAATAGATATATTGTGTATACGCGTGGATAATCAAAATTCCGCTCAGGCCAGAGAGGCTAAAAGGTGGCGATGCCATCCCCAGCAGAAGCTGTAGCAGCTTTGTCACCATGCCACTTTCGCCATAAAGCTGCACGAAGGCAAATACGATAATTATGCCCGGCATCACCAATGGCAGGAGCAACATTTTATCTGCAACAGCTCTCCATGGGAATTCATAGAAATTAATGGCGAAGGCAAGCGAGATTCCCATGCTGCCGCAGACTAGAACAGAGAGAAGCCCCAGGGTGACAGAGTTGAGTAACGGGAGGCGAGATGTCTCGCTGGCAAAGAAATCCTGGTAATGTATAAGTGAAAAAACGCCATTGGCTGTAAGGCTTGTTTCCAATGTTTTTAAAGCTGGGAACAGGATATAGCCAAAGAGAAAAAGGAGTAAAATCAAGAGTCCGAAATGTCTCGCAACAGAACCTGGTTCTATCCCACGCCTCATTTTGACTAGCGTTCCAAAATGTGAAGGTCGTTGGCGGAAAAGGTAATAAACACATGTTGACCGATAGACGGCGCTGCTTCTCCATTGTCGGAATTGAGTTGTACCGAGCGAAGGAGGACGTCATCAACTCGGACTGAAAGCTCAGTTGTAAGACCATTGTAACTTTTATTTTCAACAATCCCCGCGAAGCTGTAGTCGCTATCTGTGCTGTCTGCAGATATCCTGATTGCTTGGGGTCGGATTGAAATATAGCGTCCTGAATCGCCATTGAGTCCTGCTGATATTCTATTGATCAGTAAAGAGTGCTGATCATTATCACAACCTATTGATAACAGATTTGTTTCTCCAATAAACTGAGCTACAAATGAATCCTTAGGGTTCTGATAGATTTCTTCAGGTGTTCCTGATTGAACGCACCTGCCGTTGTTGAAAACGGCAAGTTGATCAGACATTGTGAGAGCTTCTGTTTGATCATGAGTTACAAAAATGGTCGTAATTCCAAGTTGTGTCTGCAGTCTTTTTAATTCCGCCCGCATGTTGTCACGGAGTCTGGCATCCAAATTAGAAAGAGGTTCATCAAGGAGAAGCACCTTGGGTTCGATGGCTAAAGACCTGGCAAAGGCCACTCTTTGCTGTTCTCCTCCTGATAGTTCAGAAACATGACGGCTTTCCAAGCCCTCTAGTCCAACCATGGAGAGGTAACGTTCTGTTTTTTCCTTTATTTGGGATTTCGATCTTTTTTGAACTTTTAAGCCATACCCGATATTTTCAATAACGGTCATGAACGGAAAAAGGGCATAGTTTTGAAAGACCATGCCCACATTACGTTTTTCCGGTTCGAGTGAAGTGATATCAACATTACTCAAAAATATGGCTCCGCTACTCGGTGTGATGAAGCCGGCGATGAGTCTTAGAATTGTTGTTTTTCCACAGCCCGAAGGGCCGAGAAAAGTGAAAAACTGACCATCTTCTATGCGCAGATTTACGTTGGTGCAGGCAAGCGTCTGGCCGTATCGCTTCTCTATGTTTTGAAGAACAACCTCTCCCATGCTTAATTCCTCAAGATCAAGGCGCTCTCAACTCTTACTTTTTCTTTTCATCTTTGCTCATACTTTTTATTTCTGAATCCCACTTCTGCATCCAGGCTGATTGTTTTGCAGCAAGAGCCTGCCAGTCAACATCCATAACTTTGAAGTTTGTATTTGTCATCCATTCCGGAGAATCAGCAAGAGCATCAGGGTGCGTTGGCAGTCTGTTAAATTTCTGCGCCAGCAGGGCTTGAACCTTCGCACTACCTGCAAATTCAATAAATGATTTTGCCGCATTTGGATGTTTTGCTCCATGTATCAAGGCGATACCATCGGTAATGACAGGTGAGCCGCTTTCGGCATCAATCACGGCCAGGGGCATCTTGTTATTAATTGTATTGTCGATAACAGAGTTGAGCACCATGAAACTCACTGCAGCTTCTTTCCTCCCCACAGCCTGAAACAGCATGGAGCCACTGCCATAATAGTTTTTTGTGTTTGCGTCTAACGCTTTCATGAATGTCCATCCGTTTTCCAGTTCGCCCTTATTTTCAAATTGTTGCAAAAGCGACGAGTAGGTTGCCCGCGCTGAAGAAGACAGGGCATTTCGAAAGACCAGGTTGTTCTTAAACTTTGGGTCAGCAAGGTCATACCAATCTTTTGGCGCATCTGCTTCTGAGAGCATTTCAGTATTATAAAACATCACCACAGGCGTCTGAATCGTTCCGTACCAGTACGAGTCGCTATCTTTGAATAATGGATTAATCTTCTCTGCCCATGATGGCTTGAACGCATCAAAAAGACCTTCCGATTTCATTTCAAGAAAGACTGATGAGGGGGCACCATACATTACATCTGATTGAGGATTAGCCTTCTCCGCTCGTATTCGATCAGCAAGAGCACCTTTCAGGTTGATAAAATCGACTTTTATTCCAGTTTCTTTTTGATAGGCATCTGCCACCAATTCCAGCATGTCCTCACCATGGGTGGAGTAGACAACAACCTTTTCTTCCATCTCTTGCGTAAAACTAGTGGTTGGCAATGCTATTGACAAGGTGAGCAAAGACGCAGCGAACAATGATTGAATCATTTTATTCATCGAAAAATCTCCTGGTTAGTTTTAAAAAAAGGCTTCCCCCTGCGGGAAGCATGAGATTTATGCGGCAATTTCTGCCCTATTTTCTTCAAGAAGGTACTCGTTGATCAGGTTTCTTGTATTCAGGATATCCTCATAGGAGGCAAGTTCAATAGTCCACCATTTACATTGAGTTTCTAGCAAAGAATCGACGATCGGACCTAAAATAGACATGTCCTGTGGGGCGCAGTGAATGTCAGTTTCATATTCGTAAAAATGAACCTCTTCAATAGTATGCTCAAACAGTTCTATAATATGCGTGACTGTTAATTCTCCTTTACGAACCCTGTCGCAGGAAACAGCATGGCCAACATCCAGGGTGATGGATGTACCACTTTCCTCTGACCATTTCAGCATCGTTTCAGGATTGCTGGTTGGACCAAAGCGCAGGTTTTCAAGGCTGATTGTCACTCCTCGCTCTTTGGCATAATCGGCCAGCCTGCTGAGGTTTTTGATGACGCGGGTGTGGTCTAAGGGAATGTCCGGAACGAGTCCAACATGAACAGTCATGACCTGATCTCCTAATCCAGTCATTGCATCAACACTCTTCATGTGGAGAGAAAGCGCCTGTTCTGCCAGTTGTGGGTCATTATGGCCAAGTTCAAAGCCAGGGAAGTAACCGTGATGTCTGACGGATCCACCGTTTTTCAAATATGGTTCTATATGTTTTTTAGTAAGCTCAAGGTGCAGGGCGTCAGGCGTGTAGGCCATGGCAAACCCATTCTCAGCGATCCAGTCGAATCTGTCGGGGAACATATGCCATTGTGCAGACACGGCAAGAGTAATGTTGTCCGACATGGTTTTTAGCAATGATCGATCCTCTCCTGACTTTTCCGTTATCATCTTTATCCAATTCTTTTTTCATATGAATTTATTCATCGCTTATTGAGACAGCCGATTTAAACATGCAACACATACAAAAATGAACCTGATATGTCCAATCGGAAAAAACTATTGAATATCAAGTTATTATAAGGACGGTCGATGTTAGACCGTGTGAGCGGATTTTTTTACAGTAAATTAATACTTGGATATTCAGAAAGTAGGTCTAAAAGAAAATGAATCGCCTTTGATCCTGGAAACTGATAGGAGGGACAAGTGTATAGTGAGGTGGCTCCACTCGTTTGAACAAATGACCGTCGTTTCTAATATGGAACTCCTGTCTGTTTTTATTCTGCCAGGTTTACCACAGCCAGCATCATTCATTTAACACATATCTTATAGAAGAACTTTTTCTCAGCGGGTCGGGTTGATCAATACAACTGCGATATTGTCCTTATTCTCATAGACATACGTAAGAGATGTTTCCAGGACATCAATAATCTGTGATTCGGGTATAATAGGTCTCGAGATTACATCAGTGTATTTTTGATCCACCGAAACCCTGGATGCAAACGAGACACCCTAACCTGAGAGTTGCTTCGCAATCTTTAAAGATACAGGAACTTCTCTCGTTCAAGTTTTCCTGATACCATTGATCTTGTCAGCGGATTCATTCACAACCATATGATTCATGGTTATCGTTACATACTAATGTCGGCCAAGATGCCTCTATTCCCCCATGTTCCTGGTTTCAGTAAACAATGTTCTGGACAACTGAACGAGGCTGGTTGGTACATGGACATGGTTTTCCGCTTTGGCTGCATTTATACGAGAATAATTGAAAACCGTGTCTAGTTATAGTGCAATATCATGGACTTTTTCAATGTCGCGCACTGCTAGCAACTTATCGGAATGCCTTATGGAAAAAGAGATCACTGGCAGTTGCCTTTGCGGAACAGTTAAATATCAAATAAGAGGTCCATTTAAAATATTCCAATATTGTCACTGTTCAAGGTGCAGAAAGATTACTGGTAGTTCTCACGCATCCAATCTTTTTGTTCCTCCAGAACAATTTCAATGGCTCAGCGGGCAAGAATCAATTAGCAGATTCGAACCTCCGAAAACAAAATACTTTGCAACTTCATTTTGTACAATCTGTGGTTCATCACTCCCATGGCCTACAAAGGGAGGCAAATCCGTTATTGTAACAGCCGGGACCCTGGATGTCGATCCAGGGATTAAGCCTATTCAAAATGTATTTTGGGATTCTCAGGCTACCTGGTTCGAGGATCCGTGCAACTTACCCAAATACAGTGAGCTACCCAAATAACCAGAAATACGGATAAAACAATCAATCTGACGATTCTCGCGGCCCGCACGTTATTGCCGCACTAGATCGACCAAAGGAGAAAGCAATGAAAAAATTAATTCTTACCGCACTGTTGATATCATCCATTACAATCTCTGCAGAGGCTGCAGATGGACTGGTTAATGTCCAAAGCTCCTTTAATGTAAAAGAAACTGCAGATCGAATGGAGAGCATCCTAAAAGAAAAAGGAATGACAGTATTCAACCGAATCAAACATTCTGAAAGTGCTGGTAAAGTCGATATTGAATTGCGGGATACAGAATTAATAATATTCGGGAACCCAAAGGTGGGAAGCCCACTTATGAACTGTCAGCAAAGTGTTGCTATTGATTTACCCCAAAAAGCATTAATCTGGGAAGATGATAAAACCACCGTCTGGATATCGTATAACGATCCAAGATATTTAGAAAAAAGGCATAATATTGTTGGCTGCGAAGAGGTTATATCCAAAATAGAAAAGGCGCTCTCCAGCATAGCAGAATCTGCATCGATGAAATAGGGGCGTCTAACAAAGCTTATCAGCCGACGCAAGAAGCCGCACGGCTGATAAGCAGCATTATGATTACCACATCAAATCTGTAAATTTTTTCTGACCTTTCTGTGGTTACGTATAGTTCCTGAATCTCTCCAAAACCTAGGTAACGTCAAAAGGTTAAGGTTTCATTGGCACATCTCAATCACGTCGTTCATCCCCGCCGGACATCTGGCCTGACTGGTAAGATTGTTTTTTTTAATATTCGGTTCTTCCGGAATCAGCTTCCTTGAGAATGGTGATAATTTGAGTTTCAGTAAATCGTGACTTCTTCATCAGAATCTCCTGGCTGCTCTATTGTGCCAGAAAACGCTACTTTAACATATCTCGTTTAGGGGAGGCTTACGCCAGGCATTTGGTAACGATGCGCAGGTACCACATATAGGTAAAGGGAGACGCAAGATTATTGACCTTCGATTTGGAAATGTGAAGTTGAAGGCTCAGTTGCAGATATTACGCCAATAAAAAATTTTATAGCACAGAATCGACCTGACAGGTACCTGGTCAAAACTGGTAGCTGTCAGGTCAAATCTTAGCTTCATAAAATAATATAATTTTTCTTCTTTCTGAGTCTCTTCAATTTCCTCTAAGGACAAGTCGAAAAGTCAAATTTCAGGAGTGATAAATTGCTTGTCGCACCACATCCGGATCTTACATCAAACCCGGCCTTATTCCAAGCCCCCTCAACCAGACATTTGCTAACTCTGCATTCAATGCTGTTCCCACTAAACGCCGCTACCCCTGTGCTTTCTCCGCCAACTGGAGAGACAAAACCACAATTATTTGGTGGATTAGCATATATTTTAATTAGATCGTCTCCCACCCCATAGTTACTATTTTGATATGTTCCATCGAGAGTCATTCTGACATAGATGAAGTCATCATCTTGAGCAGCAGATACTCCTGTGATGATATTTCCCTCACCCTCTGTACAACCTTTATTCTGAATATTGTACAAGTCATACTCGGTAAATCCTGACCAATCCGTAAAATTTCCATCAATTGTGATTGAAGAGGTTGTCTGTACCTCAACGACTTCAGTGAACATGGGGCCTTTTGCTGTCCATAACATTGCTCCATTACTATCCAAGATTAAGGATTCAACGTTATTGTCAAGATCGGTGTAAACCCATTTACCGACGATATCCCCGGCTGCTCCAGGTGTTCTAATCCAAGTTCGACCTGAAACGGTTATGGATGTCGGAGTTACTTCTAAAATTGAAAACTCCCATGTTCCTATCGGGGGGCCAGCATTATCAAAACTTGAGAAAGTTATATCTAAAGTTAAAGTATTTGAAGAGAATGTGTATGTTCCCCATGCTGCACGCCGAGGACCTGAACCTGAATCTAATATTGTTCCTGGACTCATGCCAGCAACTACTTGCAAAGCATAAATTGACTCCTCCAGGTTTACAACTCCATTGCCATTGATGTCTCCAATGACATCTGAAGCACGAACAATTGGCACACGAAAACACACCATAAATAATATAAGTGAAATCAAGCAAATATAAGGTCTATTTTGTTTGAAACAATTGTTTACTCTCCCCATAAGCCCCCCCCAATTGAGATTAGAATTACGAATGTAACCCAAGGTGAAACCAAGTATCGCAGAAGATACTAAACGGGGGCCAAATGAGCAATGCCACAATGTGTTAGGAGATTTTTAAATGACTCACTCGGTGAAATTTCTTATTTAAGCAGTATTTATAATAAATGGAAATGGTAACTCCTCATAGATTAGCCCTGTAATATCAAGGTTGAAGAGATCAAATGCCCGTTAATTTTTAGCGATAGCAAAAGCCAGTGTGGTCATGAACCAATAGGAAGAAATCGAGTAATATACCAACCTGCTCCTCACCGATCCAAAGGAATCCTTTCTGCTCTATCCATCAGGGATGTTCATTTATTGTTACCCATAAATTTGAATTTCCAGGATTTATTTTAAGGATACACGTTCAGTGGATTGAGTATCACACTGCCCAAATAGGTCATACTTAACCATATGTCATATATGACCATATTTTCGCATTTATATACTGATTTTTGGATAATCATTTGGCATCAGGAAATCATATTAAATCATGTAGTTGTTTCAGTTTATTGATGGTTTGGCGCGGTGGCATGATAATTGTATTATGTATAGTTGACAGGCAGTGAGCGAATGAAACTAATCTTTGGCTAAGAAGGAGAAAAAATGGAATCCAATGAAAAGATTAAAGACAAAATATCATTAGGAATAATGAGTGCAATTGGAGGAGCCATTATAACCCTTGTAATCGGCTTCAACTGGGGCGGATGGGTAACGGGGGGGGCATCTTTGAGTATTGGTAAGGAAATGGCCCGAGATGCAGTTGTCGAGCGTTTGGCCCCGATTTGCGTTTCTCAGTTTAATATGGACCCGCAGCGAGAAAAGAATATCGTTACTCTGCAAGAACAAAACTCGTGGGAACGGGCAAAATATATCGAGACCCAGGGCTGGGCAACCATGCCTTTTGAGGAATTACCTGATAGAACGGTTGCTACTAAATGTTCTGAATTGATTGCAAAAGATAGTTGAGATTAGCTACTGCAGCAAATCCTGTCATCTCTTTTATCAGATGGCATGGATGACGTTCCATCTATATATGGTGTTTCTATAGAGCGTATTAACCATAACCAGTGGAAAATCGCCTAACAGGTCAATCAATGCCACTAGGCTACTATTTGGAACAGGATTAGTTGGTCTTATTTATTGGATCAAGGATCGAATCGAGCGCAAGAAATAGCCTTTTCGCACCGCATAACCGAAATTATAAAGGCAGGGCCAGAAATGGCTCTGCCTTTATAATTTCAACTATGATTTCAGCCGAAAAGAGATCCTAAGGCAATATGAACCTGAAGTTGATATGCTCACATTAAAAACACTCGATAGAGCTGCTTGACTGAGTTTGAACTCCTTCCTGATAGTGGCAGTTTTCTTTGGACTCTTTTTTTGTATTTCAGACAAACAAAGATTTTCGATATTTTTCCTTGTGATATTATAAATCAAGCCCCTTTTATGTAAATCCGTGATTCTTTTGGTTGTTGTGTTGCAGCAGAAGTTCTCATGATGTCACTTCTACCAAATCGCCGTTTCCAGTTGCTATGGCACGTTGTTTATCGGTAAATGAAAACAGGATTTTTGAAAACAGATTCCTGAACGCTACCCGAAAGGTGAAGCACCGGTTCGCCCTGCCTGCAGGTTACCCGCCATTTCCATGCCAACTGGGGTGTGAGTGCTTGGTCTGCCAGAGAGGGTATCGTCTATAGACAATACAACTCTGTTACTAAATAGCTCTTTACTGTATACAAAACAAACCACTTTGTTTATTGAGTCTTTATGGCATTTATTTGAACCCCGTCCAAGACAAGGAGATACCTTATGGAACTCAAAGAAAAAATGAAAGCTGGACAGAAAGTCATTGGAACAATGCTGCGCGTTTCGCGAAACCCAGCTGTATGTTACCTAGCCAAGAATGCTTCGCTCGATTATGTGATGTATGACTGCGAACACAGCAATTATTCATACGAGACATTACACGACTTGTTCATCATGGGAAGAGCTCTTGGCCTTAACGGCTTGTTGCGCGTACCGCAACTATCCAAAGATCACCTTTCCAGATCTTTGGACTGTGGCGCCATTGGCGCCATGGTTCCGATGACGGAGACGGTGGAGCAAGCTGAAGAGATTGTCCACTGGTCGAAGTATGCTCCACTGGGGGGGCGTGGGTATGGATCAGGATGTGCCCATTCCGATTACGTGGGAGGGGGCAAACATACAGAAGTTATGGAGGCCCAGAATCAGAAAATAATCTCCATAGCACAAATCGAGAGCAAACTCGCGGTTGACAATGCTGATCGAATTGCCGCCGTAAAAGGGATTGACGTGCTGTTAATTGGCCCGAATGACTTATCAATCTCACTGGGGATTCCGGGTGATGTAATGAATCCCGTTGAGCTTGATGCCATAGCCCATGTTGCTGCCTGCTGTAAAAAACACGGGAAATTCTTTGGCCTCCACGCTGGCCTGAAATTATTGGAAAAATTCAGTGACGACCTGTCGTTTGTGATGTCACAGACTGATACTGATATCCTGGCGGAAGGGTTCTCTCGAATAAGCACCGATTGTAGAAAGATCTAATAGCAAACCTTGAAGAAAAAGATGACGTGGCTTTTGAAATGTGTGTTGATGCTGTTGCTGCCGCCGAATTATTGCGTCAACGATAATAGGTCTGCCCGGTTATGCTGTGCTGCCGGCTTGCCTCACGAACATAGACCAAGGCCTCTTCTTCTTCGAGTATCCGCATGATCTGTTCTTCAGGAAATCGCTTTTTTTTCATTGTTCTCTTCCAGTTGTTTTGAGCGTAAGTCTAACCTGTCAACTGGTATGAGATCCAAGGGGCTGGTCAGTATCATCATCCGCGTGGCCTAATTGACTTAGTTAAAGGAAAGAGTATGATAAAGCATGTGATGATCGTTGGTTATGGCACTATGGGGCAGGGTATCGCGCTGTCATTTGCGCGCGGTAAACATCAGGTGACCGTGGTGAGCCGTGACCCTCGCCGTAAAGGGCCAATTCCCAAGGGAATCAAAATTGTTTCCGACTTGCCTTCTGATCCGCCGGATCTGATAATTGAGGCTGTTCCGGAAAACCTGGAATTGAAAACTTCTCTTTTTGCTCGTCTAGAGCACGCATACCAAGGCAAACCAATTCTAGCGACCAATACGTCTGGTCTGTCAATGGAGAACATGGCAGACAAACTCAGCCATCCTGATCGTTTTATCGGTGTACATTATTTTCATCCGGCTGAAATTTTTCCGTCTGTCGAAGTAATCCTCGTTGAACAAACAAGACAAGAAGTTGTTAAAGATGTGACAGCAGCACTTCAACGTAACGGCCAGGACATCATTCTTATCAACCGCCCGATTCCAGGGTTCTTGGTGAATCGCCTCCAACATGCGGTTCTTCACGAAGCCTTTTCGATGATAGAACATGGCGTAGTAACGGCTGAAGATATTGACCGAGCATGCAAGACCATGTTCGGCCCACGGATGTGCGTGACCGGCTTGATCGAACAAAAGGATATAAGCGGGCTGGCGACCACCGCCGCAACCCAGCGTAACCTGGTCCCTCAGCTGAATCACAGTGGTATCCCGACACAAAGCCTCCAGGACATGGTGACCAGGGGTGAGGTAGGGATAAAAAGCGGCAAAGGCTTCTACGACTGGAGCAGCCGGGATGTTGAGGCCCCACAGGAAACGGGCCATGGGAAGATTGAGCCGGATCCTTAAAATACTTGCTGAATAGCAACACTTGTCAAGGGACAGCAACAAGTCAGATTATCTTTTCCAGTCCGGGGTGAACCCAACATAATAAAGAGTATAGTAGAGCCGACGACCTGCCATCTTGCCTGACCCCTCCCACCAGCATCACAGCCCCTCAAGGCCAAGGGTTTTGGGTGTATTGTCTATCAATGTCAAAATCGAAGCGCCTCTTGATGGGAAAAACAATCACAGGAGTAGGTTTTATTGTCAGTCAAGATCTGAAAAATCCTCTCTGACCAATAAATTGTTAATCAAGCAACAAATCAGGCCTGCCACTCAAAGAAGCATAGATATTTCTTTCCAAGAAAAGCGGCGTTCCGTCTGCAGTATCGACAATACGGTCGACAATCTCCACCTTCACCTTACTGCAACTGGTTCCCGCTAATCTCGCCACTATTTCTAACTTTTTGTACAAGATGGTCTACCGCCCACGTTTCAGCTTCATCAATATGATCGGATTGTCTTCCGCCGGCAATGCCCTGCAGCACAAAACCGCCTGCCTGTGCTGGCTGGATGGAGAGCTGTTGCTTGATCAAAATATAGGCTGGATATTGCCGCCTAAGGCATTGGCCACATCAGCGTTCTCGGGGATGATTACCTCAGCTCCTAATATTTCCCCCGCCCCGGGCAGAAAAAAATGAGCCGGCGCCCCGATACCCCACCAAAGGCTGTTGCAACTCAACTTTTATAGAATAATTGCTATTGTCAGCGGATAGAATACGTTCCATAAGATAGCGAGAGAGCGTTGACGGGTGCTCCTCGTCAACATTGATATCTCCTGCCAATTGCTTTTTTAAATATCTCATAGGCAAGCTCCTTCTCAATGCGTTTGAAGATCAATTCGATAAACTGACCTGGCTGCTTGCCGGTGAGCGCTGCAAAGATTCCCACCAGTCGGTGAGCCGCGGCCGGATTCCACTTCACAAAACTCCCGTTTATATGCAATAGATCGGTCGGCGTAAGGCCGCACCTCTGCACAAAGCCGCTTTCTTCAAGCCGCTGGGTAGGGAGTAAGCGAGCTGAGCGAATATTGAGAAGAGCGGCAAGTTCGCTGGGGCAATGAGGTCTTTCCAGCAGAAGATTATAAAGAGTGATTTCCTCCTCAGTAGGATCAAACTGAAACCTTCCCTCCCTTGCCATCAGCACGGACTCTGAAAAACCTGCGTTCTGGCGTCCCACAGGGCGTGACTCCATATAGGTTAACGCCTCATCCACCCCACGCCGCGAATTAGCATCAGCCCAGACTATGGGTGCCACACGGCGCGGCCCCAAATGCAACACCCCTTTTGCCCACTGAATATGACTATCACCTCCAAGCCCCACCGTACGCATATTGAGGGCTTTAACATGGGTAGCCAGGCCACCTACCCGGGCTCCGCTATCACAGACTTCGACAAGACCCTCGACAAGATCGGCAGTATCGGTGGTTGTACCGCCAATATCCACCACCGTTGCCTTGTCCAGACCGGTCAGAAGCTTAGCCCCGGCGACGCTTGCTGCCGGGCCGGAAAGAATAGTTTCCACCGGACGTTCCTTCGCCATCGCCGACGACATAAGGGTGCCATCACCTTTCACCACCATGACCGGTGCGGTAATGTTTTTTCTCTTCAAGGACACGGTCCAGTTCCCTGAAAAATTTTATCATCCTGGGGATAATGCGCGCATTCAAAACAACGGTCTGAGCCCGAACTGCAAAATTGAGCAGATTTGAAAATTCATGACCACAACAAACAATCATATCAAATTCTTCTGCCAGGATTTTTTTAACCTCCATCTCATGGGCGGGATTGATAATACCGCCGTAGCCTGAAACCGCAAAGGCGGTGACCCCATCATGCACTACCATTCGCCTTGCCACCGTACGAATCTCTTCAGGGTTTACAGGTTGTATTTCCTGGCCGCTAATATTCATCTGCCCGGTGATCAAAGCTCCCGGGCTATTACTAACAGGTGCACTCGATGCTCCACCAGGACCAGGCATAAACAACAGACCTACTCTCTGGCCCTCTCCCTCGACAATCGCATTGGTGGCCAGGGTCGTCGACACGGAAACCAGCGACACCTGATGAAGGATGGTCTGGTCCAAGCCATCAAGAGCACTCGCTATGCCGATAGCGAAATCCCATTTTGTGGTCAGCGCCTTGTTTTTGCTTTGGACATTTTTTTGTTTGAAATCATAGATCACTGCATCGGTGTAGGTCCCCCCTGCATCAATCCCCAGGCCGTAGATTGCCCCGCCCTCACCCTCGCCCGTCTTCGATTCCGACTCACCGAATACCAGATGTTTTACCCCTGAATGACCACTTCCGGCCTGCTCGACGGAGGGCGCTTCTCCCAAGCCATTATCGATGGCCGAATACATCGTGATATGACCCGGTGGAACTAACAGGATCTGAGCGTCTGATTCAGTGGCTGTAAGTAACCTGGTCACAAGAGAGAGACTGCCTTTAATGGCGTGATACTGCCAGTTATACTCTTCAGCCATCTGCCTGGCATGCTTTGCACAAAGATCCGCCGTCCCGATACCGGTATCAATGAAGGCCGCCCTCTGGTAGTTGCCCTGCCAGGTTGAGAAAAAGTCGATAATCTCTTTACCACTGGTCTCACCATACTTTTCGATAATCTCCTGGCTTCCCAGGCCTTCGGTGCCAATCCATATTTCCTTATCCTTGGCGTTTTCAGGTTTTAGTTTTTCTTGATACCAGCCGGAGGAGATATAATAGGTTCCTGGAAATTTTTGGAACTCCTTCTGATACGCCAGGTCACTGCCGAGAAAAGAGGGCTATACAGTCATGAACCCTTGGAAAAACAAGAGGAATATTTTGCGGAGCAGATATCCCCACCGTACCTTTGCCGCATAACCCATATCCCACTATAATCCTGGTGCAGGTGCTATCCTTCGCAACCTCATCGATGCTCTCCTGCAACCTTTGCCGCAACAGATCCGGGGTTCTATGCAGTCCCCCAGGAAGCATTTTTTTCTTTAAATCGAGGTTCAGCTCCGCTGCAACATGGTTTACATCCGGCCCTAACACTCCGCACCCAATGAAATATACCGTGCTAAACTCGCCCATAAATTACCGGCCTTATTAGAACTGTGCTCTTTTCATCTTAGTTCGCCAATAGGAATCACCAGTTTAGCCGAACATTTCATCAAACAAGAAAGAGAAACTAAAATATTTACTTATAATTCAATATGTTAGGAATAAAATAAAAAAATATTTCCTCAAGAGTATTAATCTTTGAATAGTATAGCGGCGTCCTTGGGTAAAGCCAAGCCAAGGCTAACTTCCAAGGCCTTAAGAATTCCAGAGATTACTGGGCAGGAAACATGGGGAATCGTCTTGAGACTTACATCCAAGATTTGAGAATGTAGCGTTTTTGTTTCTTTGTCCTTAAACAATTCGGTCATTACATTTATTTTTTCCCCACCGAGAATCTCATCGACTTTTTGCCAGTTTGGACAATCACTTTCCAGTCGGAAAGTGGCGGTATAGCTGTTCTCCTCTTCAGCTTCAGCGTGAACTATAGTGACAAATCCGCAGATACCGGCAGTTATTTCAACGTTAGTCATTTTATGTTCAATCACTATTTGTGTTTATAATTGACAGCTCACTGATAAAAATTGTTGAGCAAAATGTATTACTATTCCTTTTCCAGTGTTGGGATTGTCGAAAAATAAGCCGCTGAATTCAGTTATTAAGGCCGGAAGCTTCAGGGAATGATGTTTGAAAGGCAAATTCCATGGCAAATTCAGGGTCGTCTGCAAGTTCAAGAAGATGAACGTTGTGGGCAACAGTTTCAATCTCAGCTCTCAGGCTCTCGTCAAAAAGAGCGATCACTGCGCCTCGTCCTGCGGCATTTTCAACCAAAGATACATCGGACTGACAGACAATTTCTGGAAGCATACCGATAGTAACAGCATTACGCCAATTAAAGCGGGCACCAAAGGCCCCGGTTAGAATCACCCGATCAAATCTATCGATGCCCGCATTTTTCATCAGTAATTTAATACCGGTTGACAATGCTGATTTGGCAAGTTGCACCTGCCGAATATCAGCTAACGTGAGGACGACCGGATCTCGCTCCTGCTCATTTTCGCCAGGAACAATAACGAATTTCCGGCCGATGCCCTTTTCATCCACGTGGATCCCCGGCAGCCCCTCGCAGAGACGACCACTCGGTACAATCAACCCTGCTTTTAGCATTTCAGCAACAGTGTCGATGATGGCAGATCCGCAGAGTCCTTTTGGATGCATTGTTGGATCACCGTTGATCATCTCATATTGTAATTGGTAACTCTCTGGATCAATAAAAACTTTTTCTATCGCGCCGGACGATGCCCGCATACCGCATTCAATATGAGCACCCTCCAGTGCCGGGCCGGTGGCACAGCTGGTAACCCAGATTGATTCTCTGTTGCCCAGAATAATTTCACCGTTGGTGCCTATGTCCAGAATCAGAAAAATCTCATCTTTCCGATATGGTTTTTCAGAGAGCATGACTCCGACGGTATCACCTCCCACGAATCCAGAAACGACTGGAAATATGTAAACAGGGCAATTCCGGTTAACGCACAGGGAAAGTTCACCTGCCTGGTAATTTTGAGCACTGCACGATTCCGGCATATAAGGCACCACGCCGAGTCTTCCAGGGTGATGACCGGTAAACAGATGCTGCATGGTTGTATTGCCGACCACCGTGATCCTATCTATATCTTTTTTGTTTTGGCCTGTATTTGCGAGACTTTGAGCAATCATTGCATTGATAACTTCCAGCAGGAGACCATTTAACGTCTCAACTCCATCCGAGTGTTCATTTGTGTAGGCGATGCGACTGACAACATCTTCCCCGTAGCGTCGTTGCGGGTTTGCTTCAGAAATTGAAGTCAGTATCGTTGCCGATCGAAGATCGCAGAGGTAGAGTGCAAGAGTCGTTGTTCCGAGGTCGATCGCTATGCCAAGCGATGTGCCTCTGCCTTCAGGGGGGAGGGCATGTTTGCTAGTATCTGTAAGGACGGCTCCCGCAAGTGTTTTTCCAAATGCTTCCCTGCTGTCGAGAACCGATTCAGATACGGACACTGAGATATCCCCGCGGATCTCGGTTTCACAGGCAAGTCGACCACCTTTTTCAATGCACTCCGGAGACAACAACCTGATTTCATTATCGGTTGGCGGTGATGTGTGATCGGAGGGAAAAACCTTGACCAGACACTTGCCGCACTGTCCCTGACCGCCGCAGTCGGAACGCACGTTAATGGAGTGCTCCGCCGCTCCATCCATAATCTTTTTGCCATACGGGACCCTGCACCGTCTCCCCATCGGCTGGAAAACAACCTGATATGTCTTCTCGTCCTGTTTCGAGACTTTACTCATGATAAACGGAAGACCGAAAGTGCTGCAGATGAAATCATATTATCTTATTTGGCGTACGATGAAGGGATTGTTTCCCAGAAAAAAACTCAAGTTCGGGCCGCATCACCTCGCAGGCAATAACCGCTGTTATCTCTCCAGCTTTCTTCTCAACCATTGTGTGCACGATTGTACCAGGGACCTTCTAGAATATTTTTTCCGGCAGCCAGGTAATGATTCCAGGAAAAAAACACAAGATTACCAGGGCGATCATCTGCAGCAGCAAAAACGTACCAGTTGCCAGATAGAGTTGACCAATCGGTATCTCGATCCCTGACTCCTTGGCCACCCCTTTTACATAAAAAGCAGCATAGGCAAAAGGCGGAGACAGATAGGACGCCTGAATCATGACTGCAAACATGATGGCAAACCATATCGGATCAAATCCCAACTGTGTGACTATCGGGGTGAACACTGGAATACCAATCAACAATACGCCATAGCAGTCAATAAACATGCCCATAATCAACAGTAAAAAGAGAATAAACAGGAGAACCATCCACCTGCTTACCTGGAGGCTGTTTACCAGCTCACTGATGAGATCTCCCCCGCCCAGTCCCAGAAAAACGGCGGTGAACATCGAAGCGCCAAGGATGATCCACATGATCATTGCATTTGTCCGCATGGTCAGATAGCAGCATTCCTTGATCATTGTCCAGGTCAACCTTCTGTTAAAAATTGCTATCACGAGCGCACCGGTGCATCCGAGGGCAGCTGCTTCGGTCGGTGTTGCCCAGCCAAAAATAATAGAGCCGAGTACAAGGAAGATGAGACCTAATGTCGGAAGCACCGATTTTATGACCATAATGATCTTTTCATTGGTGCTGTATTTTGCCGCTTCTTTTGGATCAATGGCCGGCGCCGAATCAGGATTGATCAGTACCCGGATAATGATATATCCCAGGTATAACCCGGCAAGCAGGAAACCAGGGCCAATTCCGCCAGCAAAGAGTTTACCGATCGATATCTGTGCCTGGGCGCCATAAATGACCAGGATGATACTTGGAGGGATAATTGTACCCAGGCAACCAGAGGCCATGATTGTCCCGGTCGCCAGATCACGATCATAGCCATACTTGATCATTGACGGTAAAGATAGCATGGTCATCAGTGTCAGTGATGCACCGATAATGCCACTTGCCGCTGCGAGCAGCGTGCATATCACGACAGTAGCTATTGCCAGACCACCTCTCAGCCTGCCGAGGACAACATACATCGATTCAAATAAATCCTCGGCGGCACCCGAGCGCTCCAGTATCGTTCCCATGAAAATAAACAGCGGAACCGAAACATAGACGATGTTCGTACATATTGAGGTTGCCGTCCGCATGAAAAGATCCAGCGCAGAGGAGTTACCCCAGAGAGTTGAGGCAAACAAGACTGACAAGCCACCGAGCGTAAATGCGAGTGGGTGCCCTAACAGTAAAACAACAAGGAATATTACTCCTACTATGGATAGTGTTTCTACCGGTGTCATATTTCACGCCCTGTACAAAGATAATAAAATGACCGACTCCATTTCACAATTCCCTGGAGCAAGAGTATGGTAAATCCTGTTGCTATAACGATTTTCAAGGGGAACAGCGGCGGTCCCCACATGCTGAATGTACGCTCATATATCTGGGTTGAATAAATGGCCTTGATCCAGGATTTATACGTCAGGACACCGCAGAAACTGAAAAATATGATTGCAAAAAAGATCACATCCAGCAAAGCCTGAGCTCTCTTGCCCAGTTTTGCATAAATGATATCTGTTCTTACATGCTTATCGTCCAGTAAAACCCAGGCAGCCCCCATGATGAACATCATGCCCGACAAGTGGGCCGCCAGTTCCCAGCTCCAATCCGTAGGTGAGTCAAATACATATCGAAGTACGACTTCTACAGCTTCAAGTATCATGACCGGAAGAACGAGAAAACTGAACAGCTTGCCCGTAAAGACGCTGAGTCCATCTACCACAGAAAATAGTTTACGTACCATGATGTGTTTATGACCTCCTGCAAAGGAGCAGTTGGATTGTGCAAACCCAGGAATTATTCAACAACTGCCTATGATCTTCCATCATGACAGTAAGCAATCAAGTCGAGGCGAGGGAGATGTAGCAAGAAATCTACCAAGTCTCCCATAGCCCCGACTCAATTACACGTTAGACTGACAACTTTTACTTCGCTGAAGGATCAAATCCCATTTGCTGCTCAGGAGTTAATTTCTGTCCCCACCAGGCTGCTTTTGCTTTGTAAGGGTACCAGATAGCCATAAAATCATACATTGAGTTGTACGCTTCTTCGGTTAGCCCGTTAAATTTCTTGATGTCTTCCTGTTCAATCTCATACATCTGTTTTCTCAACGAATAAACTGCTCTTCATCCATTCGAATGAATTCCATCTTGCCGGATTCAGTCAGCTCTTTCATTGCGACTGCGCTGGTATACTGGCTTCTGGTCCAATGATTGAACTCATCTGCTTTAAAAGCCATCTCAACGATCATCTGCACATCTTCAGGCAAAGAATTCCACGCATCCTTGTTGACGACTACCGTCGTTACGAAATGCACATTCCAGAAGTCCGGCCAAATGCCATACTTGGCAACGTCAGTTAGCCCGAGTCCCTCGTTGTACTTCACATGCCCGAACTCGGCCATATCGACGGTGCCCGAAGCCAGCCCCGTAAATACTTCCTCGAGCGGTAAGGTGATCCCGGCCACGCCATTTTTGGACAACAGGCGTGGATCAGACGTTCTCATTTTGGTGCCTTTCATTTCAGCAATAGATTTAAAAGGCTTGTTTGCCATCAGGACTTCCGTTCCCCAGACTTCTACAGCAATAAGCTTGAGGTTCAGTTTATCAAAAGCCTTCTGCATGATATCCCATCCACCAGCCTCGTAAATCCAGACATATCGGTCATGAGCATCCATCTGCAGATTCCCGGTCGAAAGCGGCAAAAATGCATATTCAACGCCTTTTGCATATACCGGCCAACTCGAGTGCATCTCAAAAACACCCTCACCTGCCGCCTGAAACGCTTCAAGACTGGAAACAATCGTCCCGTTTGGAACGACCTTGATTTTCAATCTGCCACCAGTAGCTTTTTCAATTTTTTCAGCGACTGCCTGATTTTGGATGAAATCCGCATGAGCTGGACTGTGAATCACCTGCATTGTCCACTCGAAATCCTTTGCAGCAGCGACTTGCAGACCACTGGCCAGGAATAGGACAAAAGCCGCACACGTCATTAAACCTGTGATTTTCTTCATAACGTTTCTCCTTTTACTAGATTGATATTAGCTATTTGAAATGGCTAATAATAGTACATTCCAGGAACTTGTTAGTATTTGCAGTTGTCCTGAAAGGTCTCCCACATGGCTATAAAATTCTCAATCGGGACATCATCCTGAACATTGTGTACTGTCGAGAATACAAATCCACCATCTTTAGCGAAACTATCTATATTTCTCTTGGTCTCCTCTCTGACCTGTTCAGGTGTTCCGTTTGGAAGGGTAGATTGCGTGTTGATTCCGCCACCCCAGAACACGATATCTTTGCCGTACGTTTTCTTTAAATGATCAGGACTCATGTTGGCTGCAGAAATCTGAACGGGATTCAGGCAATCAAAACCCGCTTCGATAATATCCGGTATGGCTGCTTCAACAGAACCGCACGTATGAAGCGTCATAAAGGGTACTCCCTTAGACTTGATGAAGTCATTGAGTTTTTTATGATAGGGTAAAATCATATCCCTGATGAGTTTTGGAGAGACGAATGTCCCGCGCTGTTCTCCAAAATCGTCTGCTTCACTGCAGACATCAATGACTCCTCCGTAAGTTTCAAAAATGTTTTCATAAAACTCAATTTTCTTTTCAAGCAGTTTATCCATAAATGCAGTGCATCGTTCGGGCTCAGTAAGCAGCATGGCAAACCAGTTTTCAAAGCCCCACATCAGCGGACCCTGTTGGAGGAAGCCGTTACCGAACTGTTCGGAAAGAGTGGTGGCAAATCCAGCTGCCTGGTAGTCTTCTAATTGCTTTCTGTCAGCTAAAGGGAATTTTTCAGGAACTGGCCAGATGAACGTCTGATCGTCTTCCTCATCCTCGGCATCTTGCAGGGCGCTGCCGACAAGGTCATAATACAATCCTTGCTCTTTTGGCATTCTATACTGCGCTCCCCAGCCGTTCGTGAAATAGTAGCTTTCCTCATCTTCCCATTTTTTCGCATAAGGACTTTCACTCTGAGGAATCGGATGCAGGGTTGCCGAGCGCACGTCACATTTTAAGAGATCCAATACTTTGTCAGATGCGGAGACAAGCTGATACGGAATGTGGTTATAGACAAGATCTTCTTTTATTCCAAAGTAATCCAATAGTTTAACATAAAAATAACCTGTAAATTTACAGGAACACCCAGCTCCGAGATCGAGCGGGATACGATCCGGTTCTTTATGATTCAAGGCACACAATAGCCGTTCGCGACTGTTCATCAAATAACCCTCCGATATCTTATTGTTTAGGAAGCGATCATCTCCTTTGCAAGTGTGGCAGCTGATGCAGCATCAGCTGCATAACCGTCAGCTCCGATACTATTTGCAAATTCTTGGGTGATAGGCGCACCGCCAACCATAATTTTGACCTGATTCTTTAAACCGGCCTCGGTGATCGCGGTAACCGCTCGACCCAGGCTCGGCATCGTGGTAGTCAATAGAGCAGAAAGTCCAACAACGCGGCAATCGGGATTCTCTTTAATTGTCTCAATAATTTTTTCTGGCGAAACATCAACACCAAGGTCAATTACTTTAAACCCAGAGCCTTCAGCCATCATGGCAACGAGGTTTTTGCCTATATCGTGCAGGTCACCTTGCACTGTACCAATGATGAATTTTCCAATTGAAGTATCTTGTTTACTGGCCAAATGCGGTTTAAGAATTTCTACACCTGCTTTCATTGCTCTGGCGGCGACCAGCATTTCCGGGACAAAAACTTCACCAGTTTTGAACTTTTCCCCGATGTTGCCCATTGCTTCAATCATTCCCTGATTCAAGATATCAACAGGGTCCAAGCCTTCTGCTAATGCCTCTTCAACAAGTTCTTTGACTATTTTCTTTTTTCCGGTTTCAACCGCGCTTTGAATTTCTTGAATTTTAGACATAATTTCAGTACTCCTATGGCAGTTTGTGTTAATTTATTGAATCTTTTATTTAGCCTTGGGTCCGATTAATCCTGCTCTAAAAGCCGAAATAAATTCTAAGCAATATTCATCCTGCTCCAATAATGCCTTCGTTGCATAAACCAGACCCAGCAGGTCTCTGTTAGTCGGGTCAATAATCGCACTATCCATTCCGGCTCCAAGGGCTAAAACCATAAATGCCTGATTGATCAGTTTTCTGACTGGTAAACCAAAGGAAATATTGCTCAATCCGCTTGTCACATGAACGGACGGGGATCTTTTTTTGATCTCCCTGGTGCATTCGACAAAGGTGGTTAAAGAAGACCCGTTGGTTGATAAGGTCTCCACCAATGGATCAATGTAGAGGCGGGAAGGATCAATTTTATATTCTTCAGCCTTCTGCATGATATTATCAAAGACCTCAAGGCGTCTTTCCACGGTAGTCGGAATACCCTTGTCGTCACACAGAAGAGCGATGCATCCCCATTTTGTATCTGCAATGACAGGAAATATGGTATCTATCTTTTCGCCCTCAAAGGAGACGGAATTAACTAAACCAACCTTTTTACAGAACGGCAGTGCTGCAACGATGGAATGAGGACTTGGACTGTCAACACAGATCGGCACATCAGTAATTCCCTGTACTAAATCGATTAACCATTTCAAGGTCTCTACTTCGATTTCTTCTTGAACCGATGCACAAACGTCAATATAGTTTGCGCCCGCTGCGGCCTGTTTTTCTGCACACTCAAGGATATATGCTTCATTTTTATCTTGGATGGCTTTCCCCATTGAGGGGATAGAACCATTAATTTTTTCCCCGATAATGATCATGTTCTCTCTCTATCCTCCTGTTGAGTATCTGGTTAACTCTGATTTGAACTATTTGTAACTAAGTGGGGAACTCGCTCAGCATCTCAAACATCGGCATCCAGTCTACTTTGTTGTGTTCAATGGTTTTTCTGGTTTTCTCAAATTCGGGCTTGAATCCATCTTATTTTCTCAGTTGGCAATGAGCCGAAAGTATCCATAAATCTCTGTGGTCTACCACGATGATCTGAAGCCAGATATTCCTGAATTTGACTCAGTGAAGCAAAAAACAATCCAGATGCATCTGTGGGTAACATTTTTTTCTTTAAAAAATTTAATATAATATTAACGATCAGTTGCGAGGCCCGCACCTGTTCCCCATCATACCCAGGCAGACAAAACAGGCACGCGTTAAGAGCCATTTCCCTGAAGAAGTCTATATATTACTGATATAAATAGTCTTTCTTCTTTCCCTGGCGGGGAGAAATCATTTTTCACCCGAAATATTCCAAGGAATTGACCAAAGCACTGCCCTGTATGGTACTATTAGGCGTGCACCGTTTCGTGCAGTTGAACCATTTGGTGCGATCATTGAACGAGGCGAAAAATGAGTTCAAGAAACGACAAGAGCAAGGAAATGCTCCAATGCAACAGGATGACAAAAATGGACTCCATCATGGGAACACGTTTTGCACTTGACAGGATGCAGGTCGATCCTGCCAGGCCTTGCGAAAAAGTCAGGGATGAGAGATATGTACCCTTGCCAAAAACAGTCTTGATGGATTGGGATTATGACAAATAGGAACTCGGCTGCCCCCGGTGACCAGCGGGTCAACACCTTGTTGGAAATATCGCAGTGCCTCCTGACCGAGGCCGGCGATTCTCAACAAGTACAACAGAGCCTGCAACTGCTCTGCAGGTCAATTGACGGTTCCGGCACCGCCTTGTATAGACGTCACTACACAGACAATAAATCGTATTACCTGGCGCAGATCGGTTCCGCCTATGGAAAAGATAATAAAACATCTTTTTTTCCCGAAACGTTCAATCCCGAAAAAATGGATTCCCACGCTTGGGAAACGCTGAACTCCACTGTTGCAGGCTGTTTCAATGAAGACCGCTTTTCTTGGCTGGTCTCGGGAAACAGCATATATATCGCTCCCCTGACCATAAAAAAACAACCATATGGACTCCTTATCGTTGCCGATTCCCATCCGGATAATAAAGGCATCATTCAATTTCTTTCAGCAGCTGGCAATCTTTTCAATTTATGGGTCAACACCATCGACGCCACAAAACGGCTGGAAGATGTGTTCGATTCAATACCGAACCCTTCATTCATTATGACAGCAGACGATAAGATCGTCTATTGGAACAGGGCAAATGAATTGATGACAGGCTGGGAGGCTGCTCAAATCATCGGCAAGGGGAATTATGAATCATCGCTCCCCTATTATGGTGTTCGCCGGCCCATGGTGGCGAACTTAATAATGAATCAAGACGCTGAATGGCGGTCAACCTATTTTGAATTTGACCAGGAAGGAGATCATGTAAAAGCACTTGCGTTCTGTAACGCACTATCGGGTGGCGGCGCATACCTTCGGACCGACACCAACCGGCTTTACGATGTCAATAATCGTCTCTGGGGCGCGATCCACGCCGTTCGGGATGTAACCATGGAACGACAGATGCGCGAAAATCTGCAGCGCTCTGAATCGATGTATCGAAGCATTGCGGATTTTGCAGGTGTGGGAATCCTGCTGGTGAACAACGTTGAGGTCATCTACGCGAATGAGCAAGCAGGAGAATTTCTCGGCAAACCCAGTGACAACATAGATCTTTCGGATCTCCAGGCTTGGATCAGACTGAAGGGTAAGGAGACAATTCGAAACTTCATGACAAAACTCTTTAAGGGTGAAGAAAAGCTGGTGAGATTTGAATTTCAGGCCGAAAAAGGACGAAAAAAAGCATTCTTCAATGCGCTTGCACAGCTTATATCACACGACAACCAGCAGGTCATTCATTTCGTCATCGATGACATCACGGAACAGAAAGAGCTGTATCGTCGGGCACGCCGGAACGAACTCAAGCTCATCCATGAAGAACGCCTGACATCGCTTGGTATTATGGCTGCTGGTATCGCCCATGAATTGAATCAGCCGTTAAACACAATTCGCGTGGTAACCGATGGATTCTTGTACTGTAATGAGAAAGGCTGGGGGATGGACCGGGATGAAATTGTTGATAATATCGAGATGATCTCCAAGCAGGTTTCGCGGATGTCCACGGTTATCAAAAATATCAGGAATTTCTCCAGAGAAGATCAGTTAGAAGAATTCACCGATGTATCGATCAACAAAGCCGTAGAAACGGTGTTTTCGATGATAGGAAGACAGTTTGAGGCACACAATATTACCGTGCATAATAAACTCGAGGATAATTTGCCGGCTATCATGGCTCCCGTCAACCAGCTTGAACAGGTCGTTACCAACCTTTTAATCAACGCCCGGCAGGCTTTTGACGGCTGTCCTCACGGTCAGTGGCAGATCTGGGTTGAAACAGGGGTTGAAGACAATACAGTCTTTCTCAAAATTGCCGATAACGCAACGGGTATCCCGCATGTGTTGTTTGAGAAAATTTACTACCCGTTTTTTACCACCAAGCAGGTCGGAAAAGGTACTGGATTGGGCCTCAGTATCTGCCAGACTATTCTGGCAGGTATGAAAGGAAAGCTTATTGCTTTCAACAATGAGTATGGGGGTGCAACTTTCATCGTGAACATTCCGTTTCAGGAGATAAGCAATGAATATTCTGGTAATTGACGACGAACCGGACATTCGCCAAAGCTTGTCCGGTTTTCTCAATCGGCTGGGCCATTCGGTCAGCTGTGCCGGGAACGGAGAAGAAGGTTTGAAGCTTTTCCACTCTGACTCGTTCGAAATCATCATAACCGATATTCGTATGCCGGTAATGGGAGGGCTTGAATTTTTGAAACACATCAAAATAGTCGAGCGCTCTCCTGTTGATGTGATTGTTTTTACCGGACACGGCGATATGGACAGTGCTGTAAAGGCGCTGCAGTACGGCGCGTATGATTATCTCCAGAAGCCTATCAACGTTAAGGAACTGGCCATTGCTCTAGAACGCGCTGAAGAGTATGCAATACTTCGAAATAATTACCACAAGCTGAAGGTCGAGTTTAAGGACAGGGTTGATGAAGCCGTTGACTCCTGCAGGGGTGAAGCGGAGCGGCTCAGAGAAGCGTACCTTTCCGAAATCGGCTTGGGCGAATTATGTGTTTTTTCGGAAGGCATGAGACGGGTGCTGAACCAGGCTGGGAAATACAGCAGTGACCAGAACATCCCCGTTCTCATCGAAGGTGAAAGCGGTACCGGTAAGGAGCTCATAGCCCGCTATATTCACCATTTTAATCCCAAGAGCAATGAATCGCCCTTTGTGGCAATAAATTGTGGGGCATTGAGCGAAACATTGATTGAGTCTGAACTGTTCGGTCATGAATCCGGAGCGTTTACCGGCGCGACCAAAGCCGGCAGGATCGGAAAATTTGAGGCTGCTGAGGGAGGTACCGTATTTCTTGATGAAATCGGAGAGATGCCGCTTAATCTTCAGGTAAAATTACTCAGGGTCCTTGAAGATAAAAAGTTCTACAGACTCGGAGGGATCAAGGAAGTACCTGTTAATATTAGATTTCTGTGCGCAACCAACCGCGATTTGCAAAAAGCGGTCGAGGAAAAAACTTTCAGGCTGGATCTCTATTATCGAATCAGCATCGGAAACATCAAAATACCGCCCCTGCGCCTTCGCTCCGATGCGATCCTGCCTTTTGCCAACCGATTCGCGAGCCGGGCATACAAACGGCAGGGGAAAACATTTGAAGCGTTCTCCGAAGAAGCGGAAAGATTTCTCAAGCACTACTCATGGCCGGGCAATGTACGCCAGGTTAAAAATGCAATGGAACGAGTATCGCTGCTGAAATCAGATGGCTATATAGAATTGTCGGATCTGAATTTCCTCGACGAGATGGCAGCCAGCAGGTATCGCACCAATTTTGACACAGAAAACGTCCAGGCAGTGGCTGATGTTCTAAACCTGCCTGATAATGGATTGGATCTTGAGGAATTAAATCGCACTATCGTTACTGGAGCTTTGCAGAAATTTAACGGGAACCAGACGAGAACAGCGGAATATTTAGGGATGTCAAGAAGGAAACTACAGGGAAGACTGAAGAAATGGGATATACTGAGCAACTGAAGGATTTCATAGAATCTATAGGGGCTGATCTAGTTGGAAATACCGATGTCGAATCACTGCGGGGACTCCGCACAGACCCGAAGGAACTTCTCGATTCATTCTCTCATGCTATATCTGTGGGGGTAAGGGTTCCAAAATCAGTGTTTGATACTATCCTTGACAGACCAACACCGATATATAGTGTCGTTTATCAAACCATCAATCGAGTTCTGGATGAAATAGCCTATAAAACATCAAGATACCTGCATAAAAACGGTTTCTCAAATTTACCCATCCCGGCCTCACAGATCATTGACCACGAAAATTGGTATGGTGCTATCAGTCACAAAGCAGTCGCCCGGATGGCTGGCCTTGGCTGGCAGGGGAAAAACCTTCTTCTCATCACCCCCCAGTTTGGTTCTCGAGTCAGGCTGGTCACAATATTGACAAATGCTCCATTGATAATTGACAAACCAGTTAAAAATCGTTGCGGCGCATGTACCGAATGCAAAGATGCCTGCCCGGTTGGAGCTATAAAAGGAATAGTAACAGAAGATCGATATAGGAATAGAAACGAGGCCTTGTATTTTGACAAGTGCGTATCGAAACTCACAAAGGAATTTGCAGAACTTCCCGATATCGATGCCCCAATTTGCGGAATTTGCATTAAGGTCTGTCCATATGGCAAATGACCACTACCCTGCGTATTAATTATTGGTCTGTCTGTATTTACCCGAGCAGAAATGAGATTTCTTCTCAATAGCTCACTGTTATGATAGCCATATCGAAGATCTGAACATTTACCATCACAACGACTTCACACTACTGGTGGCCTCTCATCGATCTGCGGGTCAAACAGGCGCGGCTCTCAACTATGGTATGCTACATGTCATTTTTGCCTCAGTAAGATATCGTCAGGGCACAGCAGCCTAGTGGACGGGGGCGTCAGCGTTAATCCTGCAACGATGATGATACCATCAAATCATGCATCGACAAGGCGTGAAATTTCAGCAACCTCTTCTCTGGGAGTCGGTTTCGCATGCCCGCCTTCTTCGCGACCTTACACAATAAGAGCAGCCACCGTTCCTGCTTCAGGCAAATTTATCATTCTGGGGGTGGACTCATCATCGACCATGCAAGGGAGATACTTTTCGACTCTCTAGCGAGGCCGGGTAAATTCACTTCGCGCTTGTTCAACGATTTCCCGGAGAGCACAGCCCTCCATATGATCATTCACCAGCCCCATCGCCTGCATGAAGGCATATGCAGTCGTTGGCCCAACAAAATTCCAGCCACGTCTTTTCAGATCTTTGCTCAATAGTTGAGATGTCTTCGTGACACTTGGAATCGGGGCATTGTTGCCATTTTTAGCAATACCCGGTTCTCGTGATTCAGGCTCCCAGCTCCAGATATAGCGTGCAAGACTACCGAATTCTGCAACGATCTCAAGCGTCCGATGGGCATTGTTAATGGTCGCCTCAATTTTACCGCGATGGCGGATGATAGCGGTATTCTGGAGAAGGCCAGCAACATCTTCATCATCGAATCGAGCAATTTTGTTAAAGTCGAAACGGGCGAACGCCTCGCGAAAATGTTCACGCTTGCGAAGAATGGTCAACCAGGAGAGCCCCGACTGGAAACCCTCTAGACAAATCTTCTCAAAGAGCCTGAAGTCATCAACAACCGGACGTCCCCACTCTTCATCATGATAGGTACGGTAATCAGGAGGTTCATGGCCCCATCGGCAGCGCGTGATTCCATCTTCAGCCGTAACGAGGTATTTCCTGTTTAATTCGGTCATCGTTTCTTTGTTTTCCAGCAGGAATAGGTTGTTTCTGTTTTGGACCCCGATAACAGCCACCCATGATCCTGCTCAGGCCAGGGGTGGCCTAGAAAGACTAGAAAACAAGAACCTGTTTACCCATCATCGTTCCACTCTCCTGTTTGACGTGCATTGCCTGGATATTCTCAACCGTCAGACCGGTAAAGGTCTGCTGTCGGGTTGTCACCAGAATACCCTCGTCCAGCAGCCCGGCCACAGTCGCAAGCAGTTTCCCCTGCTCGGGCATGTCAGCCGTTTCAAACATTGATCTGGTGTACATGAACTCCCAGGACAGGGTGACGCTTTTCAGTTTAAACGCGGTGATGTCAACTGATCCCACCGGGTCATCGATAAAAACGACATGGCCTTGAGGGCGGATGCATTCAGCCATCGACTTCCAGTGCCTCTCCATCTGGGTGGTACAGAAGATGGCATCGACCGCATCTGATCCAGCTGCCTTCAGCTCTTCGTAGAGATTATTCCTGTGGTTCAGGATGGTATCAGCACCCAATTTCCGGCACCACTCAACCGTTTCCGGCCGTGATGCTGTTGCCAGCACCTTGAGTCCTGCCCAGCGGGCAAGTTGTATTGCCACCGAACCGACGCCTCCCGCACCACCGATTACCAGAATTGATTTACCACCGTTCGCCCGTGCTTCCGGAACAAAGCCCAGCCTGACAAACAGCCCCTCCCAGGCGGTTATCGACGTCAGCGGCATCGCGGCACTATCTTCAGGTGAGAGTTTGTTGGGAGCTATCGCGGCGATCCGCTGATCCACCAGATGATATTCGCTGTTGCATCCCGGCCGGGTTATATCACCCGCATAAAAGACCTTGTCCCCCACTTTGAATCCGCTCACGCCTCCGCCGGTTTTTTCGACAACTCCACAGGCGTCCCAGCCGAGCACACCATCTTTATCCATCCGTTTGCGAAACTTTGCATCAACGGGATTCATGCCGATGGCAATGACCCGGACCAGGAGGTCCTGCGCTCCCGGTTCTGGTACTGGCTGCTCCTGTAAAGAGAAGGCTCCCGCGTCCTGTGCTTCGCTCCCGCTTTTAGCAACTATGGCTTTCATTTGTTTCTCCACTGTAATAACTATTCATATCAATAACTCATTTTTAAGCCAGACATGATTCTGGCGTTCACATACAGTAAGAATACCTGCCCCGGCTGGCGAACCTTTTTTCGGTTTGCGAGAGATCCAGTCATCACGGTTAGACTTTACACAGGCCCGTCAGACAGCACCTGCAAATCAATTGTCGTAATGATATGAATTCCCCCATTTTCTGAATAGAATATTATTTGGCCATCAGCTTGAGGAATTTCGTTTCTTCGCCTTCAACCATATGATAGCAGTAACGATCCTCATCGGGGAACACGCCGTCCTTGACCTCGGCGACATACTCTTTCATCGCGTTGGTTATGACCTCTGCAACATTGCAGTATTTCTTGACAAATTTCGGCGTGAATGCCTGGAACTGGCCGATCAGGTCGCTGACAATCAGCAGCTGGCCGTCGCAGTGGGGGCCGGCGCCAATTGACAGCACCGGGATTTCAAGCGTCTCCCAGATATATTTCATAACCTCGGGGGGGACACCCTCCACCAGCAGCATCTTGGCCCCTGCTGCCTCCACGGCAACGGCGTCTTCAACAACCAGTTTGGCAGTCTCGGCGGTGCGGCCCTGGGCTTTGTGGCCGCCAAGCTGACCCGAGGACTGGGGAGTGAGGCCGATATGACCGATAACGTTGATCCCTGCATCCGTTATGGCCTGAATCCTGCTCGCCACCCGGACACCGCCTTCGAGCTTGATTGCATCGACATCGGCTTCCTTGAGAAAGCGGATCGCATTGTTTACCGCCTGCTCATCCGAGGCCTGATACGATCCCAGCGGCATATCACCGACAATAAAACATTTCGGGGCACCGCGACGAACCGCCTCGGTATGGGCTATGCACTGGTCCATGGTGACCGGAACGGTGCCATTGTATCCATAGACACACATCCCGAGACTGTCCCCGACGAGGATCATCTCCATGCCGGCTTCCTGGGCAAATTGTGCCGTGGGAAAATCGTACGAGGTCAGCCAGGTGATTTTCTCACCCCTGGCTTTCATCTGGTAAAGGTCAAAAATTGAGGGCTTCTTCGTTGCCATTTCGTAATCTCCTGTTCATTTTGTGATTCAATTAAATGGTAAAGCGTTACTCTTTCCAGAACGTCTTCTTTCACTTATGCTTTCAGGCTCTGTTCAACAGACCCCGGACTCTCTTTAGCTATATTTCAAGTACAGCGCCTTTTGCGGCCGAAGAAGCCAGCTTGGCATAAAGGCTCAGGTAACCACCGCTGACCCTGGGTGGAGGGCACTGCCAGAGAGCTTTTCTCGCCTCGAATTCTTCACCTGAGAGGTCCACCTGAAGCGACTTGCCGGGAATATCTATATGGATCAGGTCCCCATTTTCAATAAAGGCTATCGGGCCACCCTCCATGGCCTCGGGCGATATGTGACCGATAAAACAACCATTATTTGTTCCCGAGAACCGGCCGTCGGTAACCAGTGCCACCTTCTTCGCAAGACCGAGTCCGTGCAGCAGCTTCATGGCCTTGAACATTTCAGGCATCCCGGGCCCGCCTTTTGGCCCTTCGTAGCGAATGACCACAACGTCTCCAGCGCTCACCTCGCCAGCCATAATCGCTTCATTGGCTGACTGCTCGCTGTCGTACACCTTTGCCGGTCCGGAAAACGTCCACATTTCCGGAGCAATAGCGGCCGGTTTTGTAATCGCCGATTCAGGCGCCAGATTGCCGTAGAGTACCGCCAGTCCCCCGCTGGTACTGAATGGAGCGTCAAAGGTCCTGATGACCTCATTGTTCGGAGAGCTCCAGCCGACCAGGTTTTCCTTTAATGTCGTGCCTGAAACAGTCAGGGTATCCAGGTTGAGGAGTCTTCTCAGTTCGCTCATTACGGCGGGAACCCCGCCGGATTCATAAAAATCGATGACGTTGGCCGAGGCAGAAGGATTCATCTTGGCAATGAGCGGTGTCGACCTGGCAATTTTATCGAAGAGATCTATATCGAAATCTATATCCGCCTCCCGTGCGATTGCCGGAATATGGAGTGCAGCATTGGTGGAGCCCCCGATAGCCGAGGTCAGCCTGACCGCATTTTCCAGGGAAGCCTGAGTGATTATTTTCCGGGCGGTGGTATCGTTTCTGACGAGATCGACAATTGCCCTGCCGCTCTGCTCAGAGACATGCATTCGCTTGGCCTGAACTGCCGGAATCATCGCACTTCCGGACAGGGACATGCCAAGTGCTTCAGCGATACAGCACATGGTGTTAGCAGTTCCCAGAAAAGAGCATGATCCACAGGTTGGAGCACAGACATTTTCCATCTCCTGGAGATCGCTCTCTTCAATCTCGCCTTTTTTGAGTCTGCCCAGGCCCTCGATGATAGAGGTTGTATCTGATTTGCGGTTATGAATGACCGGGCCACCCATCATCGGTCCCCCGTTCACCAGTATCGCGGGAATGTCTATTCTGGCGGCGGCCATCAGCATGCCGGGAACTATCTTGTCGCAGGATCCGAGCAGAACGAGTCCGTCATAGCGGTGTGCCTGGACCATCAATTCAATACTGTGGGCAATCACGTCCCTCGTTGGCAGGATATAGCGCATCCCTTCATGGCCTTCAGCGATGCCGTCGCAGGCACCAATGACTCCAAACTCAACAGGAGTGCCACCATTGCTCAGTATCCCGGATTTTACGGCAGCTGAAACATCACGGAGATTATAGTGGCCCGGCACTGTTGTACTCCAGGCATTTGCTATACCGATTATGGGTTTATCCAGGCTCTCATCGGAGTATCCCATACACTTGTAATAAGCCCTGTTGATGCTCCACTCTGGCCTGGCCAGGATTTTTTCACTCCGTCGGGTCATTGACTGTTTCCTCCATATAGGTGCTTGCAGCTCATTTGGCGTTTGCTATTCGTGTCTAATACATCAATCTCAGACGCTAAGCTCATCTTTCCGTGCAAGTTGCCTGGTAATTGCCAGGTGCGGAAGATGGTCTCGATCTTTGACATGCAATGCACCCCACTCTATCACTAGATGTCTTGATGAGCAATCTACTGTCAATCCTTTTGTATGCTTTTCCGCACCGGCTCTCTTACAATATCGCGCCGAAAACCCCATTTTCCCGCAGAATATTTAAACCAATAAGCAAAAGAACGAGCCCGCCGACTATTTCCGCCGACGTGGAAAGCCAGGTAACACGTGAGACCCGCTTGCCCAAATGCAGGCCGAAAATGGTGAAAAAACCGGCGACTATGCCGATTATGACCGCCGGGTAGAATATAGATACTTGCAGCATTGACATGGAGAGGCCAACCGCCAGGGCGTCAATGCTGGTTGCAACCGAAAGCATGACCATGGTCATGCCTTTCGTGGCATCCTTCCTGGGCGCGCATACGGCTTCGTCATGGTCGGTAAGAATTGCCTCTCTCAGCATGTTTAAACCAATGAGAGAGAGCAGGAAGAAGGCAACCCAATGGGCATAGGCGGCCACATATCCTTCAATGGAGGCGCCGATTAACCAGCCGATGACCGGCATCAGCGCCTGAAAGAGTCCAAAGTGCCAGGAGAGCCGGAAGGTCTGCCGGGGGCTGACTTCCTTCAGGCAGACGCCCGTGGCGATGGCAACGGCAAAGGCATCCATGGCCAGAGCCACTGCGATTCCCAAGATTGTAAGTATATGCATAGTACGTGTTCCTGGTGAGGAACGGGTATTGATTTAGCAGCGAAGCCCCTTGTCTACCAGAAACGGCAGTCTATCCGCAAATATAATATCTCTCCCTGTGTATAGAGAGCTCTCTCCTTCATTTCCGGCAGCATCATGTATATATGACCACGACAAGGGGGCGGCAGAGGCTGGGCTGACTGTCGGATTAATAGAAAGCAGAGAAAGGAAGGTCAATCTCAGGGGGATCAAACCTCTGCCGAGTCAAGAAGTTTGCTGCGGCAGGCATTCTGCTCAACAGCTTTTCGGGTGCATTTCAAGTGTCGCTTCAGATAGCAGTTCTCGCATCAGTCCGCCGGCAGCGAAGGTTTAAACTCAATGCCGCACATTCTTTTAATCTTGTTGGCGATAAATACAGGGTTAAAAGGCTTTGTGATATAGTCATCGGCGCCAAGTTCGAATCCCAGGATCCTTTCATGGTGCTCTTTCTTGGCAGACAGCATCAGTATCTTGATGTTCTTTATCGCCGGATGCGCTCTGATATCTCTGCATATGTCTCGTCCATCACCGAGCGGCATCATGATATCCAGAATAATGATATCCGGCTGTTTATTTGTAATCCGTTCCAAGATGTCCTGGCCATCATAGGCATGGATTATCTCAAACTCCTCTGTTGAGAGAACAGCTTCAATTGACTCATGTATAATGGTGTCATCATCAACGATGAAAACCTTTTTCTTACTACTCATAAACTCCTCTTTCTGCCCAGAAAAAACCAATGATAATGCGCGCTATATCAGCTATCAAGCTAATGACCTGCTGCTCTTTTATTTTTTCACACCTTACAAATACCATGCGGCAAACTGCCGCCAGGATGGCTGGCGCCACCTCCGAACCTGCTCTCTTGTCTAGAGTGTATCATTCTCACCTCGCTGATGACAACTCATAAATCCGTTCTACCTATAACCGATTATGCAGGAAGAGCACAAGCTGCATCAGCAGCATAAGCGGAGACCAGGTTCCTGGTCTTCATGATAATTCCCCTGGCATACGATCGCTCTACTTTCCAGCTCGAACTTCAAATATGATAAGTGTTTAATTTTTCATAATTTTTAAACTTTTCGGGACAAAGCATCACCCGGGGAACCTTACCAACGGGGTTCTTGTCAATTAACAGCTCACAATCATAACTTTTCGCAAGATGTTCCCGGGTAAATACCTGGGCCGGAGTGCCGGTTATAACCGTTTGCCCATCTCTCATCAGCAGCAGGCGATCGGCATACATCGCAGCCAGGTTCAGGTCATGCGACACCATGACGATAGTCGTTTTTTTGTCCTGTCTGAACTTTTCCATCAGGTCCATAATTTTCAGCTGATGAGCCGGATCGAGTGCTGTTGTCGGCTCATCCAGGAGCATGATCTTCGGCTCCTGGCATATGGCTCTTGCGATCATTACACGCTGCCGCTCGCCCCCCGAGAGCTGATCCAGACGCCGGTCGGAGAACTGTCCGACATCGGTGAAAGACATCGATTGTTCTGCAAGCGCGAGGTCATGGGTGCTTTCATGCTGCAGCAAGCCGAGGTGCGGCGCCCTTCCCATCAGAACGGTCTCGGCAACCGAGAAGGGAAAATCGACGGGGGCATGCTGAGAAACAATGGAAACGACTTTTGCCAGTTCTCTGGCTGAATAGTCTTTTTTCGGCCTGCCAAAGATTTCTATCTCACCAGCATGAAGCCTCTCGATCCCGGTTATCAGCTTGAGCAATGATGATTTGCCTGCACCATTAGGCCCGAGAATCATGAAAAATTCACCTTCATCGACAGAAAACGAGATGTGATCGAGAACACTTTTGCCACCATACGACAGTGATACTCCCTCGACTTTCAGAGCCGTCATCTTCTCGATCTCCAGAGCAGAAATATGAATAATGGGGCACCTATCAGTGCTGTGACGATACCAACGGGTATTTCGCCATGTTCCGGCAATTTTCTTGCTAAAAGGTCACAAATGATCAGAAAACTGCTCCCTCCAAGAATACAGCAAGGCCCGAGAAGACGATGGTCAGCACCGATAGCCATCCTGAAAAAATGAGGGATCAGGAGGCCGACAAAGCCAATGAGGCCGGATTGACAGACGACCAGGCTGACCATCACCGAGGTGGTGACAAGCAGGGTTGTCGATACCAAACGAACATTTATTCCCATTGCAGTGGCCGAATCCCTGCCGGTCAGGATGATATTGAGCGGTCTGGAAAAAACAAGTATCACGCCAAAACATGGAAAACAGAGCAGCAGGAGCGCCAAATTCCCGCTGCTGGCCATCGACAGGTCTCCCATCAACCAGAAGATGATCTGCTTGACCTCCGGTCCCTGGCTCACGGAAATCAAAAACATGATAAGCGCTCCGCAAAAAACATTCATCATGACGCCGCCGAGAAGCAAAAAATCTTTCCGGGTGGAGACCTGGTCGCCTGCCAGGAGCAGCACCGTACCAAGAACGAGCATCGAGCCAAGAAACGAAAAAAATGTTACTCCCGGGAAGAATGACAGACCTAACAGGATACCGCTGATCGCCCCAACGGCAGAACCACCGGAAATTCCCAGTATGTATGGTTCAGCGAGGGGGTTTCGCAACAAAGCCTGAAAAACCATGCCGCCCACTGAAAGTGCTGCTCCGGCGAGGGCGGCTAACAAAACACGGGGCAGACGGATTTTCCAGAGTATCGTGTTCACCGTCGGGTCAGCATTATCTCCCGCCAGAGACAAAAGCAGCTCCCTGAGAGGTATCGGGGACGACCCGTTCAGAATCCCGACGAGGACACTTATGAACAACACCATACCCAGAATTGAGCAGACAAGGAAGAATCTCTTTATGGTCGGGACTGCCTCCCGCTGCATCAGTTTATTCAAAACCGGGGGCTCCTGAAAGTTCCGGATGAAGTATATCGACAAGCAGCTCGAGACCGGAAATGAGGCGGGCTGTCGGCCGGTTAAACAAATCTGCATCAACCACATGAATCTTCCTGTTCTTTACCGCGGGGATACCAGTCCATTGCTGCCAGGAAGATTTGAGGAGGTCAGGCGATTTTCCTCCAGTCATTGAGCTGATCAACACGACCTCCGGTTGCATTGTGAGAATGTCTTCCCATGAGAATTTCGGATAGCCGTGCATCTCACCCGCAAGGTTCCTGCCACCGGCCAGCGTGATTACCTTGTCTATATAGCTGTCCTTGCCCGCCGAGACGATCGGGGTGTCCGCAATCTGAAAGAAAACTCCGGGCTTGTGCCGGGCGGTCGCCGCTCTCTTTTCAACCAGGGCAAGCCTGTCTTTCAGCTCTGCCACCAGTTTTTCTGCTCTTTGAGAAACCCCGAGTGCATCCCCTATCAGCAGAAACGCCTCGAGAATCTGTTCAATATTGCGGGGATCAATTGCGAAAACAGGGATATGTAATGATTGTAAAAGTTCGACACTGCGGCGCGGGTTTCCATCCTTTATCGCCAGGCACAGGTCAGGTTTGACCGCGACTATTTTTTCCAAGTCGAGCTGAACATACGATCCTATCCGGGGTAAACGCTCTGCTGCCGCAGGATAATTACTGTACCGCGTCGCCCCGACCAACCTGTCTTCTGCCTGCAATGAAAAAACCATCTCTGTTATGCTCGGCGCAAGTGATATGACCCGTCCAGGGTTCTCGTCTAGCTCAATTTTTGCCCCGGTCTGGTCAATCACCATCTTCGCATTCACCGGAGCCAGTGCTGCAAGGAGGAGTGAATGTACCATCAAGACCAGGCAGAGTGTTTTTGCCTTCATGATTACCTGCACATTGTTGTGCATTACCTTTTTACTCCAAACGAAAGTCTATGGGTACATCAACCCACATGGCCACAGGTTTCCCTCCTGCTATCGCAGGGAAAAACCGCCAGCGCTTTACCGCCGCCAGAGCTGCCCTGTCCAGGATACTGTGCCCACTGGTTGCTTTTATTTCAATCTCGGAGACACTGCCTCGGCTGTCTACCAGGACATGGAGCACCACTTCTCCCTGATAGCCTCTGCGTTTTGCCATGACGGGATAGTGCGGCTGCTCATTGTGCCTGTAGGCTGGAATCGCCTTCTGATCTGGCACGACAGCTGCGTTCTGATCGCCTGGCCGTCGTTCTGCCGCAAGGTCATTCATGACCGTATGATTGCCCGCAGTTAGTTGCAGTTCATCGCTTTTAGTCTCAGAAAGTGGCTCATCTTCCCTTACGTTTATTGCCGGTGTTTTTTGAGTCACGGGGTTTTGTCTGATTTCAGCCGGCGTAACGATTCTCTTCCTCTGGGCTGGTTCGATAGCGGGTATCGATGCAGGTCTGATCTGCTCCACAATCGCCTCTGGCTGAAGCGGTTCTGGTTTGACCTGCTCCACAATCGCCTCTGGCTGGACCGGTTCTGGTTTGATCTGCTCTGCAATCGCTTCCGGCTGGACCGGTTCTGGTTTGATCTGCTCTGCAATCGCTTCCGGCTGGACTGGTTCCGTTGTTAACTCCTCTATTTCAGGAGCTGGCAAGACATCTGATGACAAATTCCCAGGCGCTGAATCGATGCGTACTGAAATTGGAATACCTTTTTGTTTCGGGATCAGGAGCGGCGGCTTCTGGAGCGTGATATTTGCCAGGATGCCATGGAGGAGAAACGCGAGGAATGCAGGGATGACAAATCTCTGAATCTCATTCATCTTTTTGAGCCTGCAGTGATATCTCTGAGATCCCTGCCCTCTTGATACGATCGAGGACATTGAACAACTGCTGATACTCGACACGACGGTCTCCGAACACCTGTACGCCTTCAAGATTTTTCATCCTGGCCCTGCTTTCAAGCTCTTCCTGTAAATCACCCAGCGCGACAGGGAGCTTGTTGAGAAAAATGCTGCCATCTTCTCTAACAGTTATTGCCAATCGTTCTCTCTGTTCGATCTCTGCCGAGCCTGATGCCGGCAGCACAACCGGTAAAGCCCTGTGCACAGCCATGGACAACATTGCATAAATAAAAAAAACAAGGAGCAGAAAAACAATATCGATTAACGGCAGCATTTCTATCCGAGCTTTTCTCGGTTGGCTGATTGTGAGCTTCACTGTTTATTTCCTTGTACTGAGTCCGGGGACAGCTTTTCATAAACAATTTCAAGACTCGTCGCGTACTGCTCAATTATCTGGACTGCCTGCTCCACCTTTGCATTGAAATAATTAAATGGAATCACCGCTAAAATTGCGATAGTAAGGCCGGTCGCGGTGGTAATCAGGGCCTGGGCAATACCTCCGGTGACCGCCTGAGGATTTTCGATTCCCTGCTGGGCCAGCATATCGAAAGAGAGAATGATACCGATTACCGTACCGAGTATACCGAGCAATGGGGCCACAGTTATCATTGTATCGAGGAATCCCATGCCTCGCCTCATCCTGACGACCTCATGGATAGCGCCGACTTCCATTGCCTTGGTCATCGAGAATTGCCTGTGCAGGATGCCGCTCACCAGGACGCGCATGACGTAATCTTTGGATCCTGTGGCTTTTTCCCTTACCCCGTCCCAGTCTCCCCTGCGGCAAAATTCCAGGACCTCGTCCAGCAAGTGCCGATTGTGTCTTTTGTTGAGGACGACCCAGAAAATAGCCCTTTCAATAATGACCGTCAGCACACAAAAAGAACAGACAAGCAGTGGATACATGACGATGCCGCCCTTCTGAAATAGTTCAAACACATCAATCTCCATTACACATAACGACGTTAATGCTCAGAGAATCAACGATCCACAACACACTGTCACTGTTTTGTGTATCGTTAATCCTCCGAGTGCTATCCACTGCTCATCCACCTAGAGTTGGAAGGTTACCCCAACGAGAAAATTGATTCCCGGTGACGGCTGCACTCCCGGCTCTCCGGCGAAGTTGAGCCCTCCATATTCGGCGTATTCAACATCAAACAGGTTTCTCACGGTCACATAGGCCGATCCCTTCTCAAATAAATACGAGAGCTTGGCTGCGGCATAGAAATAGCTATCCTGATTCTCGACAGCATTGGCAAAATCGGAAATGTAGGGCCGCTCCCCGATGTATGAACCATCAATATTCATCCGGATTTTTTCGGCCAGCTGTGCTTCACCGCCGATGGTGAATTGATGTTTCGGAACATTGGGAAGCTCATTGCCGTCGTATATTCCGCCGTTTATTTCTGTATCCCTAAGTGTATAGCTACCGTATACCAATCCTCTGGAGAAGTCTTTTCGAACTTTAAGCTCTACACCCTGTCGTATCGTCTCTTCGTCAAAGTTTTCATTTGCAAAACTGACCGGATTAAAAAACAGTTCATTATCGGTCTCCAGCCTGAAAAAGTTGACACCCAGACTATACCCGTCGCCCAGCTGAAACCGGGCTCCGACCTCTATGTCGTCAGTCGTCTGCGGCACAAGCGAGCTGTCAAAGACGTTGGTGAAAAAGCTATACATCTCGTCGAGCACGGGATACCTGAAACTTCGTGAATAACTGATATATACTGAGCCGAGGTCGCGTATCTGATAGGTTGCCCCGAGGTTATAGGCGGTTTCATCCAGATCGACACTGTCCTGGACGCCCCCCGAGGACGACTCATAGTCTGCCTGGTCAAAACGAAAGCCGGCCGACAAGGCGAGCGTCTCGGTGACTGCAACTTCTGCATTACCATAGCCTGCGATGTTTTCCTTCGAGAGGTCATAAGCGGCCGTCGTCGGAAAACCGAAAAACACTGACTCATTCTCGATGTCTTCTTCGTTTTGGCTGTAATCCAGGCCAACTATGATCTTGGACTGAAGGCCATGGATAGTCTCATTGATTACCAGCTGTGGAGAAACTGCCAGCGTGTCAATGGAGGTTTGGGCATTATATGACCCGCCAATAAACGAGAAGAAGGCATCATTATTTTTTTGTCTGACGGATGCATCAAACTTGAAGTAGCTGGTATCTGAAAAGTATACCTGCGGAGTCACCTGCAGATAGGTGTCATCCGTATCGGCATAGTCGTCAGGTGTCTTCGTGGATGTCCGTGAGACCCCGCTGTCAAGCTCACTGAGCAGGAGTGATCCGGGAACTTCCGTATCATCCTGATGGTAGCCGCCGGACAAGGCAATACTGAACTGATCTGTGGCAAAATACTCCAGGTTCAGCCCGACATCCTGGGCGTCAGTGCCGCTGTTATCCCGATATCCATCGGTGGTTCTGAAATTTCCATTAAGTGAATACCCGAGCTTGTCTGTTGAGCCACTCAAACCTGCATGAGTCATGAGCGATTCGTAGCTGCCGACGACCACTCCACCCGACACGCTGAAATCCTCGCCTTTCTTGGTGATGATATTGACAACACCGCCGCTGGCATTGTCCCCGTACAGCACGCCCCCCCGTCCCCCATGAACGATCTCGATCTGCTGGATTCTGTCTTTGGGGATCAATGTCCAGTCTACCCCGCTTAAATCAGCCTGATTCACCCTTCTACCATCGATAAGGAGCAGCGTGTTCAAGCCTGATGTCTCACCGAAGCCTCTCAGATCCACGGTAATATTGCGACCATTTCCGGTGATGTCATTAACAACAATACCCGGGGTCGTCCTCAAGAGCTCCGGTACTGTCTCGGCTGGTGATTCTGCGATCTGCCGCTCAGTAATCACCGTAACATTTGCGGGAACCGAACCAATCTTTTCCTCCTGTCGCGAGGCGGTAACGACTATTTCGTCCAGCAGCGGCACATCACTGTCGGCTGCAAAAACGTCCTGACCACCAACCACCCCGACAATCATCAGGGAGGCCGCAATGGATGCAGACCAGTCACGGAGTATTCGACATCCCCGTTTCAGATTTTTTTCTTTTGGAATCACCGTGTGTTCATACGATTCACGAGCAACAGTTTTCATAATCCTCCTTCCCCTTTTACTGAATGAGAGTTTCGGCCCGAAAAAAAATTCCCCGGACCATTTCTTATTGAATGATCCGGGGAATACCCTGTTACCTCGTGATCTGACAGCAGACAATAGCCCACGAAATAGTGCTGTCAAAACTCCAGATCGGTCTTCTGACTCTCCTCCCCGTCTAGATTACCTTCCCATGGAATACATCCACAGTGGCATAAAACATCTAACGGGTTTCTCGTAAGAGAAAGGATTACAGCGGCGGGACCGTTTCCGATTTTCCGTTTCCGATTTTCACGGAATTCCCAATTAAGCCTTACCTAAGGCACCTGAAGTTTTATTGGTTTTCTCTGTTGGTGTATCGATCCTCCAAACCTGTAATTACAACGCAACCCATCAAGTGACATTGAGACAGTACACTAAACGGGAAAAACCGGTCAAGAGAAAGTAACACAAAAATCTGTTTGTTTCCATCTCAGCTCGGGCGAAAAGTAACTGCCAGGGTGAATGCGTTGATACATTGAGGCTCACTTCAGAGCACAGATGATCCCTCTCACCTCTTTGTATTTGTTGGCTGTTGCCAATAATTCCCTTGTAATTTTCTGATTCAAATATATAAACACAGCCAGCATCTGCGCGAATTTGGACTGCGATGTAATACCATTCTTCTTACCCGATTGAACTTCGGTCCGTCTCATAAAAGCCACCTCCTTGGCTTTTATAGAAACCGGACACATTATGTGCTACAACTCCGGACATATTACTTGTTACTAACAATACCATTCTTCTTACCCGATTGAACCGTTGTGGTGGTATAATGACTGAGGAAGTAGAGCACAAACTAAAAATCAGACACCTGCGTATAGACGATTACAAGGCCATACGCGATATAGCAGAGCGGGTCTACAAAGGCGTGGATTCCCCCTGGACTGAAGAGCAGATCAAGACGTTGATCACGTTGTTTCCCGAGGGCCAGGTTTGCGTCGAGGATAATGGAAAAGCCGTCGCCGTTGCGCTCTCGTTGATTATCGACTTCAGCCTCTACGGCGAGCAGCATTCCTACTATCAGATTGTCGGCAACGGAACATTCAGGTCTCATGACCCGGAAGGGGACTATCTCTACGGTATTGAGGTTTCGGTTGACCCGGATTACCAGGGGATGCGGCTTGGGCGGCGGCTCTATGACACCCGGAGAGAGCTGGCGGAAAATCTCAACCTGAAAGGTATTCTTCTGGGGGGGAGAATCTCGGGCTATCATAACTATACCGACCAGATGACCCCGCAGCAGTATATTCTCAAGGTCAAAAACCGAGAGTTATTTGATCCGGTACTCACCTTCCAGCTGTCAAACGACTACCACGTTCGGACCCTGATTGATGACTACTGGCCCAAAGACCACCAATCCCGGGGAAATGCCGTACTGCTGGAATGGATCAACATCTATTACCAGAAGAAAACCAAACTGATCGGCAGGACGAAGTCGATTGCCCGCCTTGGGGTTGTGCAGTGGCAGATGAGGCGGTTCAACTCTTTCGATGATCTCATGCAGCAGGTGGAGTTCTTTGTCGATACGGTCAGCAACTACAAGGCCGATATCGTCCTCTTTCCCGAGCTCTTTAACGCCCCGCTTATCCACACGTATGAAGGCAACAATCCCGCCGATGCCATGCGGATGCTCGCCGGCTATACCGAAGAGCTGCGCCAGGCAATGACTGAAATGGCGTTGATCTACAATATCAATATCGTCACAGGAAGCCTCCCTTCTCTTCGTGAAGACGGCAAGTTGTACAACGTCAGTTTCCTCTGTCGCCGGGATGGAACCTGGGACAGTCAGACCAAGCTGCACATCACCCCCGAGGAAGATGTCTTGTGGAAGTTCACCGGGGGACAGAATCTCAAGGTATTTGAAACCGATGTCGGAAAAATCGGGGTCTTGATCTGCTATGATGTCGAATTTCCCGAACTGGCGCGGCTGCAGGCGATGAAAGGGATGAAGATACTCCTGGTTCCGTTCTGGACTGACACAAAAACCGGCTATCTGCGGGTACGGCGCTGCGCCCAGGCACGGGCCATCGAGAATGAATGTTTTGTCGCGATTTCAGGAAGTGTGGGCAACATACCGAAAGTGGAGACCATGGGAATCCAGTATTCGCAGGCTGCCATTTTCACTCCTTCGGATTTCTCTTTTCCTCACGATGCCATAGCTTCAGAAGCAACTCCCGGAATTGAAACAACGCTTATAACTGATCTGGACCTCGATCTGATAAAAGAATTACGTTCCCAGGGCAGCGTCCGCAATGCTGAAAGCCGGAGAAACGATCTCTATGAGCTGCGCTGGCTGGGTGAATAGCCCTCCGGCTGCCGGAAAGAGCAAGAGCATGACAAGCGGCTCACCGCATGTGTCATCTGGCTGCACGCCGACTCTTTATGCCATTGATGCAGGACGTTGAAAGAATGATGATCCTTAAAGCAATCCTGGTCTGGGTGATTATTGCCATCGGGGAAACGGTCAACGGGATTTTTCGAGTTCACTATTTGAACAGGAAAATGGCCAGTCGCCGGGCGCGGCAAATCGCCTTGATTTCAGGTTCCCTCCTTATCCTTGCTATCGGCTGGTTTGCCTTTCCCTGGATTAAACCCGGGAGCTACGCCGAATGCCTGCTGCTCGGGCTCATATGGCTGCTGCTGATGCTCGCCTATGACATCGCCTTTGGCCGATTCGTCTTTCATTACTCCTGGAGAAGAATTGCGGCCGATTTTGACCTGCGCAAAGGGAACCTCCTGGCAATTGGAATGCTCGTGTTATTCCTGACCCCGCTGCTTGTCACGAAATTGCATGCAACCGGGCTGCAGTTCCACTTCAACTGATACTACTCGTCGCTGATTTTTACAACGGTGCGTCCTGTTACCCTGCCTTGAACATAGTCATCGAAAAGATCGGGAATTTCCTCAAATTCCGCTGTCCGCCTGGCAATGATATCAAGTGCGGCGGGTTTGAGGTCTCCAGCCAGCCGCGCCCAGACTTTCTCTCTGAGGGGAACGGGGCAATAGGTAGAATTGATTCCCAGCAGGTTGACTCCCCTGAGGATAAAAGGCATTACGGTGGTAACAAGTTCATAGCCTCCAGCCAACCCTATGCTGGCAATGTTGCCAAGCGGGAGCATCGTTCGCGTAATCCAGCCCAGGGTTTTCCCTCCCGCCGCATCGATGGCACCAGCCCAGAGTCCTCTTTCGAGGGGACGTTCTCCCATTTCAAGAGAGGTTCTATCTAGCACTTCTGTGGCACCTATCGATTTGAGGTACTCATCCTGCCCTGGCCTGGAGAGCGCTGTCACCTGGTATCCCAGACCAGAGAGCATGGAAATCGCCGTACTGCCGACACCGCCAGAAGCACCGGTGACCAATACCGGCCCACGATCAGGATGCTGCCCGTTATCTTCCATGCGTTGAATTGCCATGGCAGCAGTAAATCCGGCTGTGCCGATGGCCATAGCCTCACGCAGATTCAAGCCGTTGGGGAGAGGAACAATCCAGTCACCCTCGACTTGAGCGTACTCGGAATAGCCGCCATCATGCTCCTCACCCAGGCCGCAGCCCACGACGAGCACCGATTCCCCAGCTTTGAAACGAGGATCATCCGAGGAGTGCACATAGCCGGCCAGGTCAATACCCCCGACAAGCGGAAAGCGCTTCATTATCCGCCCGGAACCCGTGGCAGCCAGCGCATCTTTGTAATTGATGGTTGAGTAAACGACCCGTATGACAACATTGCCGCTGCCGATCTGGTCCAAACTCACTTCATCGAAACGTGCGTCTATCTTTCCATCCCTGTTATGAACCCTGTACGCTTTAAAACTGTCCATATTCATGCTCCTTAGTGATCTGTTGCCATCAGGGCGAGGAAGCAAGTTATCCTCATCACACCTCCTCGGCTCTGAGGATAACTTTCACCAGCTCTTCAGGTTTCTTCAATTTCTCAAACCACTCCGCTCCCTGACTCATGGGCACTTCTCTGCTAATGACCGGGTCAACATCGATGTCTCCCCGATTCAGCATATCAACCGCTGATTTGAAGGCATCTAGTCCATAGGTAAAACTGCCGCTGATATTCAGTTCTCTCGTAACAATGTCGAGCATACCGATTTCGACAATTTTCTTACCCTGGCCGAGCCAGACCGACCTGCCGCCGATTCTCAGGTTTTCCAGGGACTGCACGCATGCTGGCGTTATGCCAACCGCTTCAAACGAGACATCGACACCTCGGCCATCAGTGTTCGCCAGAACAATCTGCTTAACGTCAGATTCTGAAGGATTTACGGTGATATCGGCACCCATTTTTTTGGCTACATCGAGACGGGTATTGCTCAGGTCCGTGACAAAAATCCTGGCCGGATTTTTTAATTTTGCACATGCCACCAGCATGAGCCCTATCGTTCCAGAGCCAACGACAAGGACGTTTTTACCTTCGATGTCGCCAGCATGTTCGACCCCTCTATAGGCAACGGCCAGGGGTTCGATCGTGCTGCCGGCACTGAACGACACGCTGTCATTGAGTTTATAGCAGACCTTTGCAGGAACGCAGATGTATTCAGCAAACGCGCCGTTTACCGTCAGCACGCCGAACTGTCTTTTGTCCGGGCAGAACTGCACGTCTCCTTTTTGGCAGGACGCGCACTCCCCGCAGTAATCCATTGGAAAAGACGTCACCCTGTCGCCAGGCTTCAGGGTATCAACGCCGCTTCCGACTTCGCAAACAGCGCCTGAGAATTCATGCCCCATAATCATTGGCGGAATGCGTCGACCGGTTATGCCCTGGTAGCCATGCACGTCAGATCCGCAGATTCCTGCCGCCTTTACCATAATTTTAACTTCATGATCTCCCGGTGATACGTTCTCAACGTCTTCCCATTTAAGGACCTCTTCACCATGATAAACTAAACCTTTCATATGCTTCTCCTGGATGTGTAGCGATGAAAAAATAATGGCCTCTCAGACTCCGCATGTCTGTGAGTCCTCACATTTGGCAACTTTTTACTTCACCCACGGTTTCATGAAATCAGCCGGATTTTCCTGAACAACTTTACGGAACTTCCCCAGACGGTCTATTACCTTCTGCCGTGATTTGATCAGATGAGCCTGAAGCCGCAGTTTGCTCTCATCCTTGTTCCGGCGATCTATTGCTTCGAGGATATCGATGTGTTCTTCAATAAAGGGGTCCATGCTGACCAGCGGTACCTCTTTTGACGCAACGATATGTTTGCTCGAGATAAGTCCTGCTTTGGCTGATTGCAGCGCAACCATGGCAACGCTGTTATTTGCGTACTTCAAGAGTACATCGTGCATATCAAGTTCAAGTTGATTAAGTTCGGCCCCGGTCGTATCGGGGAATCTTGACAGTATATCTTTGTGACTGTCAATCACCTTGTGCAGCACGGCATTTGGAATATTCGGTATCGCCTGGGCCAGCAAATTCGGTTCGAGCCAGCTTCGCACATCAAAGATGGCGTTGAGCCGTTTATCATCGAGAGGGACGATGGTCCATTTCGAACGATAATGCCTCTGCACCAATCCGCTGACTTCCAATTTATAGAGAACCTCCTGAATCGTACTGCGATTACAGGCATAGTATTGTGCCATCAGGTGAGCATTGAGGCTGCGCTTCGAGAGGATCGACTGCCTGACAACCTCACTCTCTATTCTTTCGTACACACCGTGCCACTCTTCAACCGGGTGGAGAAAATCGTCTTCGGAGGATAGCTGAACCATCTCAGGAATCAATTTCAGAAATGAGCCCTCTGAACTGCTTCCAACCACATATCCGCGTGTACTTCTTCTGTTTATGAGTTTTTCCTGCTCCAGCTGAGCGAGGGCCTTTCGTGCAGGTGTACGGCTTATATTCAATATCCTGCTTATGCCAGATTCCGTGAGAATGGCCCGCTCGACGAGAGTACCATGGATAATACACCTGCGGATGTGATCAGCAACTTTCTGATAGAGGGGGTCTGTTCTCTGAGGATTGTGTCCTGCTGGTCGAGTGCTCTGTAATTCTCTGTTCCTTTTCATATCAAGAGGAGCTTGTATTAGGAAAATGCATGAGAAAATCACCGATGTATTTCTGCCACATAATAATTGGGTTGCTGAGTAAATGCAAGCTCACAAAAACGTATCATATAAATTTAGTACATTCATGCCTATTGTTATATATTCAGCATAATGCTCACATGATCAATTACTCACCTCAACTGAAATAACGAAATTACGCTAATATAATAGTATTTTCAACATACTAACAGGCTTTTTATTGTCAATCATGTTAAACAAATGCATCAAGCCCACGAGGCGACGGTAACACTGTTGACAGGTCAAATTAATTGAACTATAGATCAAAAATACGAAAACATGAAACGCTGGACTTCAAGGCACCTGAGCACCGGTAGTGGCGACATACACTGCATACAAGGATTTTGTCGCGGTTATGAACAAACGGTTCCTGCGGGGTCCGCCGAACGTCAGGTTCGAGACCATCTGCGGAATCTTGATTTTGCCGAGGGCTTTGCCGTTGCGGTCGAAACAGACCACCCCGTTTTGACAACTCGTCCAGACATTACCATCGATATCGACACGGAAACCGTCGGGGATGCCGGGATCCACCTCACAAAAAATTCGTGAGTTGGACAGCGTGTTCGCCGCCGACACATCCAACGCACGGATGTGGTGAGGCCCCTCGGGGTCGTGACTGCGGCCGCTGTCGGCAATGTAGAGAATCGTTTCGTCTGCGGAGAAAGCTAAACCATTTGGTTTGACAAAGTCATCGGCCACGATCTCAAGCGCTCCCGAGTCGGGATCGAGACAAAAAACATTGCAGGTATCCTGCTCCATGTCCGCTTTAAAACCTTCGTAGTCAGACATGATTCCATAGTTGGGATCGGTAAACCAGATTGTACCGTCCGATTTTACCACCACATCGTTGGGTGAATTAAGCTTTTTGCCGTTATAGCTGTCTGCGATGATCGTAATCGAACCGTCAGGCTCGGTACGATTTACACACCGTCCTCCATGCACACAACTGACAAGTCTGCCTTGCCGGTCCCTCGTATTACCGTTGGTAAAATTTGTCTCTGTTCTGAAAACGGAAACGCCGTGGCCTTCTATCCAGCGCAGCAGCCGGCGATTGGGGATATCGCTCCAGATCAATGAGGAATGGTCGTTGAACCATACCGGCCCTTCAGCCCAGCGGCATTCGTTATAGAGCTCCTCGACCTCAGCGATGGGAACGGTTAGATCATAAAATCGATTATCATAATATTCAAACGAATCACCAACGAGTGCCATGGTGTAGCTCCTGTTAATGTTGAATTTTGTCGCCGCCTGCGGTTGTGATGACGGCAATGATAATCAGGCCGGTCAGGATCAGACGCAATCCAGCAGTGATACCCAGGGTGTTGAGCATGGTCACGAGGAGAAACAGAAAAAGCGCCGCACCCCATATTCCCGGGACGTTCGAATTTCCGCCGGCAATCGATGATCCGCCGATGACGACAACAGCGATTGAGGCGAGGAGGTACTCCTCACCCATGTTCAGGGATGCACCGCCGGAGAATCCGGCCAGAACAAGACCGCAGATACTTGCCAGCAGCGCACTGATGACGTATGTGATAAAACGGATTCGCTCCACTTTTATGCCGGCAAGCCATGCCGCCCGCATATTCTGGCCTATTGCCAGAATCGACCTGCCGTACAGCGTCCGGTGAAGGATAATGGAAAAGAAAACTGCCATGGCAATCACCAAAATGGCAAGTCCCGGAATGCCGAATAGCCGCATCGTCGCGAAATCAGCAAGCAGGGGCGGCGGTTTTACTTTCAGCCCCCGCCCATAGGCGATTGCCGTGGACAATATCAAAAAACTTGATGACAAAGTGGCAATGATCGGCGGTATTCGAAGCATTCTGATTAATAGATAGTTGAATATACCGACTGCCAGGCCACATCCGAGGGCAACGACAATGCCAACCAGCAGCATTTCATTGGAGCCGTCCATGATTTTCATCGTTACGGCTCCGGACAATGCAATCGTGGCCGGAATAGACAGGTCGATATTTCCGGGGCCGGTGGTTATGACAAGCATCTGGCCGATACCGACGATGACGGTGAACGTGGCAAAGGACAGCGCCGCAGTCAGGATATCGCCGGCACCCTGGCCCTTGGTGAAAGTAATCGTGACGAGCCAGACAATGAGGGTGCCGAGATATGCCCAGATCCAGGGTTTCTTGAATACGTTTTTGAATACATGCGTGGACGCGCTCATGACTACGCCTCTTTTCGTTTTATTAATGCTCTCAGAGCAAGAACGATAATAAGGATCGCCCCTTGTGCGCCAATCTGCCAGTCTGGTGATATCTTCATGAAAATCAGAAAAGATCCGGTCAAAGTCAGGGTCAGGGCACCCAGGACAGCACCAATGGCGGAAACACGCCCGCCGACGAACTCGCCGCCGCCAAGGATAACTCCGGCAATAGAATAGAGCGTGTAGCGATCGGCAATGTGAGCATCGGCAGCAGAGGTGAGTCCGATCAAAGATAATCCGGCCAACACACCAAAAAATCCAGCCGTTCCATACATCATCATTTTGGACTTGAGTATAGACCAGCCGGCCCGGGCAACAGCTTTGGGATTTCCGCCGGTCCCCCTCAGTACGGCACCATAACTGCTGTGCATCAGACCGCTGTGCACGATCAGAGCGATGGCCGTAGCAAGGATGATCGGCAAGGGAATGAATGGAAAGGTGAATCCCATGATCGCCTTGATCAAGACAGGAGCCTTGCCACCGGGAGTCGGCAAAATGATAACCGCCAGGCCCAGCCAGACGAAAGACATGCCCAGGGTCACCACGATCGAGGGCAGATTACGCCAATAGATCAAAGCCCCCATCCCTGCATAGACGGCGATACATGCGGCGAGGGCGAGAATCCCGAATACCGGGTTGGCGGCAAGCAGGGTCGCACCGATGCATGCTGTCAAGCCAACGAATGGGCCGATCGACAAATCGAGATCGTTGACCATTATGATATGCATCTGGGCGATGGTCGCCAGTGCTATCGGCACGGCGTATTGCAGCATCAGATTCAGCCCGAAGTAGCTCATTGTGCGTGGCTGCAGATAAAAAATTGCAGCCAGGAGCACCAGAAAAGAAGCGGCAGGCAAGGCGCTGCGTAAAAATTTTGGCGAACTCAGGTAGCTCCACATGGCTATGCTCCCTGCTCGAACGAGGCCTGAAGCACACTCTCTTCCGTCAATTCACTTGAGGTAACTTCGGCAACTATGCTGCCTTTTCTGAAGATATAGATATAGTCGCAATTGTGAAGTTCATCCATTTCAGTTGTGTACCACAAAAATGTCCGACCCTTGTCAGACTCAGTTTTTATGAGTTCGTATACTTCATATTTAGTACCGATATCAACGCCACGGGTCGGATCGTCCATAAGGACAATCTCGGCATCTGAGCCAAGGGCACGGGCAAAGAGTGCTTTTTGCTGGTTGCCTCCGGACAGCGATAAAATGTTGTTATTCATATCCGGGGTTTTGATATTGATTTTCTTTTTCCAGAGCTCCGACATACCCTGCTCGAGAGACGGGTCTATGAGGAAGTTTCTGACCATGTTTCTGAACGAACGAACACAGATATTTCTGCCTATGGACCAGAGATGGAATATACCATCTGTCTGACGGTCTCCGGCAACGAGGGCAACCGGCCCCTTTACGTCTATAGGTCCCCTGCGGGTTCCCTTCATTGCTGTATCATAGATCTGTAACAGCATCTTTGCCTGTCCATTGCCCGCAAGTCCTGCCAGTCCAACGATTTCTCCTCTATGGGCACGCAGTTCAATGTCTCCTTGCTGCTGTTTGTTTCCGGCCCGTACCATCAGTTCAGCAGTATCACGAACGCCCCTGGATCGCTTCGAAGGCAGTGAGCTCTGAGCTTCAATGTGGCTTCCCATGTCTGCAACGAGCAGATCACGGGTGAATTCGACGGCGGGTCTTTCTGCAACCACTTTTCCATCTTTCATGACCAGGATACGATCAGCGTGGTTCAGGATTTCACCGAGCAGGTGTGAAATCAGGATACAGCCCAGATCGCTGCGTACTGATTTTCTTACATAATCCAGCAACTGTTGGGCGGTGCTTGAATCAAGGGCCGATGTCGGTTCGTCAAGAATTACCAGATGCAGCGGATCGTCGGTAACGGTGAATGCCCGCGCGATCTCCACCATCTGGCGTTTGCCGATGGACAGGTCACGGATCACATCATCAGTGGAGATTCCGTGATCGGGAAATATTTCATCAAGTTTGTCTTTGATGAGGGCGCGAGAGCGCTTTTTCCAGCCAAAACCTTTTAAAGAGGTATGAACAACACGAACGTTTTCCGCAACGGTAAGGTTCGGGCAGAGTGATAATTCCTGAAAAACGCAGCGAATGCCATTGCTGTGGGCTTTTCTTACATCGTAATTGGCGGCAAGGTCCTGCCCTTGAAAGGAAATGATTCCCTGGTCCAGAGGCGTGGTGCCGGCAAGCACATTCATCAATGTCGACTTGCCGGCACCATTGTGTCCCACCAGACCGAGACATTCACCTGCATCAACTTTCAAATCTACGTTTACGAGTGCTTTTACAGCACCGAAGCTTTTATGGACAGCTTCAAGTCGTACGATTTGTTTTCGTTCTGTTGACATAGGTCCAGCCTGTGGTGCTTCTAATGGAATTTACTTGCCGGCAACTACATTTTTGGCATCTTCCAGTGAATATTCCACATTCGCGACGCCGCCTTTTTCGGTGTTGTTGAGATTATCTTCAAGATTGTCCTGATCTATCTGGAGAAACGGAACCGTTAAATCGTGGGGTATGGTCTGTCCATCCAGAATCATCTGGGCAACCCAGAAAGCCAGCGTAGAAACACCGGGAGCGATCGATACAGACATTGTTTCATAGCCGTTTGCATCTTTTTGTTCTTTCCACCAGGTCAACTCATCGTGCCGGTTACCCATGATGATCAGGGGAGTCGGACGCCCGGCTGCTTTGAATGCCTGTGCGGCACCGTATCCGTCCCCGCCCTGGGTTACGACCCCCTTGACCTCAGCAAGAGACGGCAGAATGCCGGCAACTGCTTTCTGGGTAACATCCTGGGCCCAGTTGCCATGAACTGATCCGATAATTTTAAACTGAGGGTGATTTGCTACACCATTGTGGATACCGGCACTGATTTCATCATCAACGAATACGCCGGCGAGACCACGGATTTCAAGCAGGTTCCCTCCATCGGGGATACGTCCTGCCAGATAATCTACCTGGATTTCCCCCATTTTTTTAAAATCGACTGCAATTCGATAGGCACAGGGCTCGGTTACGATTCCATCGAAAGAAACAACCGTAATTCCCGCATCACACGCCTGCTTGACGACACCGTTTAAAGCATCCGGAGAGGCTGCGTTTATGACGATTGCATCGTATCCCTGTAAGATGAGATTTTGTATCTGTGAAGCCTGCTCAGTAACCTGGTTCTCAGCAGTTGTAAAGGCGGGGGCTTCTGCAACGATACCGTCTGCTACCGCTTTGCTGGTAACCTTGTCCCAACTTTTCAGCATTGCCTGGCGCCAGGAGTTACCGGCGTAGTTGTTGGACAAGGCAATTTTCTTGTCCGCCGTGGCAGCATTTGAAATACCCGCCAACAGAACAATACAGAATACGGTTAAGAGTAATGCCGTTGTTTTCTTCATACTCAACCTCCCTTAAATGGTTTTTGTTGTGTCCAATTGCCCATGCAATGAACTTAAGATTAGACAAGCGTTCCAAAACCATAGGATTTACAGCCTCAGACAATCCGTCTTCGCACCCAAGGGATAGCGCTGGATCTGTAAATCTGAACATCTATAAACGGATTATGAATAATTAGTACACGAATGAAGCTATGTCAATCTGTTTTTAATATAAGATTTGGATGGTTAGGCATTATGTTGAAAATTGGGATTTACACCACTATATTGGAAATTATGTCACATAGTAGCATATTGGTACAGAAAGGAGTGCGTCAGTCTGTGTCGTCTAAGAACAAGATAAAAATGTACTAGTTATTAAAAATACATTTTATCACGACAACCGAAAAAAATATCGGGCAGTCATGTTGACAGCAATGGCTCGGTTCATAAGGCGGTCCCGCTTTAACCAAAGCCACTCAATGCGGAATCACTTCTAATACAGCACCCTGCTTTGCCAACATGCTTTCACGTTTCCGCCAGACGATCACGGCTGCAACCACAATCAACAGGTATGTGTCATAGGGCTGGGCATCAGGAAATATCGGGTTCATGAGCGAGAAGTGGAAGAACGCTGACAGCAAAATGCTGCCGTTCGATTGATTGAACAGTGCCGTTGCGATCACGCTTATCGCCAGACATCCAGCAAAAAATGCTGTGAATGACCACTCGCTCTGCTGGGTTCCGCTCAACAGGAAGGCCGGCATATGCCAAAGTCCCCAGATGGCACCAAGAATGAGTCCGGCCCAGAACGGAGCAAACTTTCTTTGAAGAAGAGGGAGTGCGATCCCCCTCCAGCCAAATTCTTCCATCGGACCTTTGATGGCGGCAAGCACCAGCGCCGCGACCAAAGAGTGAAAGGATGGAAACGGAAAGGGTCCAGTGAAAAGGTTCCCTCTGAGCCAGGAACCCAGGATGAAGATCAACGGTAGGCCAATAATCAGAAAGCCATACCAGGCGACACTGCAGCGCCAGAGTAAAGCCCGCCCAAGAAAGCGTCGAAGGCCGGTGAAACCGTGGTAGCTGACAACGACTGTAAATGCTGCGATAGCGGGCGCATACACGGCCAGAAAGAATAGCGGATGATTGCCGCTGAGTTGTCCGAACGCAGCAGCCATCGATTCTGGAAGAAAGATGTAAAGCCCGAGAAGCCCCCAAGCCAAGCCAAACGAGATCAGTAAAAATGGTGTAATTGAACGAAAGGGTATTAGGTATGGTTCGCGAACGGGGATGTTTTGGGACATTTTTTTATTCTTTCACGGCAAACACTTTATTCCAGGAACTCGGTATCATTCAAAATGATGATGCCTAAAGTATAAATCCCATGAAAAACAGATGCACTCAAACTGTGTATCAACCGGAAGTCACATTGTACACAGTTTCTACGCCATTGAGTCTATACGATTTATCAGACCAGCCGCAACTTAAATCATTTTTGCAATTCGGCTTGTTTGGCCTCTTTACTGGGCATCGTTTGATATCGAGTTTACAAGAATAATGTGAATTTTAACATTTCTTAAATAGTTACCGTTGCCAATACAGACAGCTGTTACCGGGCGGCTCGGACTAACATCGTGTACCTCTGGCGCTACCCGTCAACTATCTTTGATTATTCGATTAATTGCTTTACCATTGACAAATGATCGAATGACCACCACATCGTATAGCATATAGTGAGGGAAAAAGGGTCAAACATGAAAGATAAAATAAGATTTTTTCTACGCCGCATGACTGAGAGACTGTGGGTCAAGCCGCTTGTCGTCAGCCTTTTGTCCATCGCTGTTGCGTTGGTGGCCCAGTCAGTTGACGAGTTGGCGATATTTCAGAAAATTCCGGAAGTTAAATCGGAATCAATTGAGATGTTACTCGAAGTCATATCTGCAAGCATGCTGGTCATAGCGGTATTCTCAGTAGGCTCGATGCTTGCCGCTTATCAGTCCGCAAGCAACTCTGCGACTCCGCGAGCCTTCATATTAGTAGTGTCCGACGATCTTTCTCAAAATGCATTGTCCACGTTTATTGGTGCATTTATTTTTAGTATCGTGGCCCAGGTCGCTTTAATAAATGGCTATTACGAAAAAACAGGTAGGTTCATCCTTTTCCTCACGACCATATTGGTGTTTGTATTAGTAATTCTCAGCTTTCTAAGATGGGTGGATGGCATCGCTCGATTAGGGCGGCTCGGAACGACAATCAGCAAGGTTGAGAAAGCAGTCAGTAAAGCACTGTGCCGGCGAAGAGAAAATCCTTTTCTTGGAGGAAGCAAGGCGAAAAAACTGACAGATGGGTTACCATTATATGGAACCAGTATTGGCTATATTCAGCGGATCGACATGGCAGAATTGCAGACAATCGCCGAGAACGCCAAGATGTACGTTGAAGTAGCGGCCCTTCCAGGAACCTTTGTGACACCAACTCAGCCTCTGGCTTACGTAAAGGGTGATCGCGTGATCTCAGAGAAATCCAGCGAAGCAACATCGATTGTCAAAGCATTTATTATCGGCAAGAACAGGACATTCGACGATGACCCTCGATTCGGTCTTATTACTCTGTCCGAGATCGCCAGTCGTGCCCTTTCCCCCGCGGTCAATGACCCCGGAACCGCAATCGAAATCGCTGGTATCTATGTCCGGCTTTTCACAGAATTTGCCGAAAAGACCTCAGAGCGCGAACAACCATGTATCGATTTCGATCGTGTTGCGGTCCCGGAAATCTCTATGAGTGATATGTTTGAGGATGCATTCAATGCAATTGCCCGTGATGGTGCAGGGACCATCGAAGTTGTGATCCGAACACAGAAAGCACTAGCTACCTTGGCATGCAGCAGGAATGAACACATGGCAAAAGCGGCACTCGAATGTGCACGCCTTGTTCAAGCGCATGCAGAGAAAGCACTCAAAATACCAATCGAAATCGAAAAATTGCGTTCCGTATCAAAATTTTCCCTCTCGCAGGATTCTCATGGACCCGTATAAGCTGGCTGAGCGATTTGTCGTCAAACCGAAAATCGGGATTTAGATCAGATGATCGCGACGTCGGCAGCACAGGGGGCATCCCGGGTGCACACAAGTTCGAGGGCACCTGTTCCCGGGTCAATCCGGAAGCATTCAACACAATTCGCATCCTGGCTAGCCACAAGAATAAACTTTCCACTCGGGTCGAGTGTGAGGTTCCGAGCGTTTGAGTTAGCCGCAAGCGCGCACCGACTTGAATACGTCAACTTACCGTCAGCTTCCACGGTGTATACGGCAATGCTCTGGTGAACCCGGCAGATATAGTAGTAGTATGAGGCTTCAGCAGACAAACAGCCTTCGGCGCCCCAGAATTCAGCTTTGCCAAGATTCTCCGGGTGGTCAAGCGCCACGAAGCCTTCCGGATAACAGAACAATGTTTGCACCGGTATTAAGCCTTTATCGTCGTCAACGGTGCATACAGTGACGGTGCCGTTAAGTTCGGCATTCACGTAGGCTATCCGTAATGACGGGTGGAAGTTGATGCCGCGTGGGCCGGATCCTGCTGCCATCTCAACTTCACTATGCCGCGTCAGTTTTCCCGTCGCTGTATCGAGGATGTACTGGTACATCTTGTCTGTGCCTAGATCCATCGCATACACCATGTCCGTTTTGGGATCGCCGTGGATACCATGGGGATGAGACGATGACTGGCGCAAAGGGTGCGGCCCCGCGCCAGGGTGGTCTGGCTTCGCTGTAAGCTCGCCAATCTCTCCCGTAGCGGGGGCAAACGGTAACACCGTGACGCCACCCTCCCAATACCTTGTGACGAGCAAAAAGCGTCCTGTGCGATCAAATGTTGCACAGGTGTTGCCTCGGCCGCCAGTCGACTGGGTATTGATCTTCTCGAGCCCACCATCGGGCAGAATCTTGTACGAAGTCACAAAACCCGTACCTTCGGGCACTCCCGTATGGTGAGAGAGCTCGTGAGTCGCAACGAGAAAGCGCTTGTTGGGGTGAATTTCTAGCCACGTTGGTGAATCCTGTTTGGTGATCTTGCCAACTGGGGAAAGAAAGCCATCCTCACTGTTAAACGAAAAGGAAAGAATCCCTTCTCCTGCTAGCTTTGAGCCAACCCAACCAAGCTGCCCTGGCTCAAATCCGGTATAACTCCCAACGAAAGCATAGTGTTGAGACATCTTGTCCTCCTACTGATAGTGTTTTTGAAATTGCCCGACAGGCGTGAATATATCCCTCATTCAAGTTCAAACCTGACCTTTTTCCAGAAAACCACCACTAAATTAATCTACTCGTGATCTGTAAAGGCCGGGAAGAGGAAATTCCTCAGGTAATCAAGGAGACAATCCATTACAAAGCAGGTATCCCGCCCAGGATTGCTGGCTCCGGCAGCAGGGATTACCAGGAGATCAGGGTCAGGGAAAATACATGCGTACATCACGACCCTGAACATTGTCAGTACCGCCCAGTACCCACATGAGGTAGCCGTACTGTTTCAAGCGGTCGAAAGTGGCATGCGGCGGCTGTAACTCCCCCACCCACTCGGCAGAAAGTATCTGGTTGTCATCCCAATAGGCGAGGTCCAGGTACAGATATCGGTAATAAGTAGTTGCTTTTCAGGGACTCCCCGACGTCTTTGAAAAATTATTCCAACAGCCAGAAATTCCAGCAATCCTATCTCTTTTTCACCGTCAAATCAAGAAAAGTTCTCTGATTCAAGGCGGTCAGACAGATTCAACCGGCTAAGGTATGTCTGGCATTGCTCATCTTCAGGCTCTGCTTGCCAGGTTCTGGACAACGTCGAGTAAAATGTTGGCGCCAGCAACGAGATATTCATCGGGAGTGAACTCCTGCGGATTGTGGCTGATGCCATCTCGGCTGGGAACAAAGATCATTGCGGAAGGCGCAATGCGGGAGATCATCTGCGCATCGTGCCCAGCTCCTGATGTCATACGGCGCGATTTCAGGCCGCGCTTGGCGGCAGCATCCTCGATCAATGCGACAATTTGCTCATCAAAGACGACAGGTTCAAATCTTGCGAGTCGTTGAGTTGTAATGGTGACACCCTCATGTGCGGCCAATTCCTCCAGATAGCGTTCGAGCGCCTCTTCGCAAGCTTTCAGCCTGGTCTCGTCGGGGTCGCGTATATCGACGGTAAAAACTGCAGACGAAGGAATGACATTGATCGCGTTTGGTTCAAAACGAATTGTGCCAACAGTCGCAACTGTCGGAGCATCTGAGTTGCCTGCATAATCCCTGAGGAACGTGATCACGCATGCGGCGGCATGGCCGGCGTCACGGCGCAGCGACATCGGTGTGGTGCCAGCGTGGTTTGCAACTCCTTGGACCGTAATCCGCTGCCAGGAGATGCCCTGCAGGTTTTCGACCGCGCCGACAGGAATATTCTCCCGGTCCAGGACAGGTCCCTGTTCGATGTGCAATTCCAGGTAAGCGTTCGGGGACAGGAAGCCAGGCTCCATCGTCCCCGAGTAGCCAATCCGCTCCAGCTCGTCCCCGAGCCGGGTTCCATCTGTCCCGATAGCCGAGAGGGCATCCTCGATCGGGATCCCGCCTGCAAGAACGAGGGAACCCATCATGTCCGGCGCAAAGCGCACACCCTCTTCATTAGTAAAGGCTGCAACCACGATCGATTGTTTCGGCTCAAAGCCTTGGCTCTTCAAGGTCTCGATAACCTCAAGGCCTGCCAGGACGCCGTAGGATCCATCGTAGATGCCGGCGTTGATCACCGTATCGATATGGGACCCCATCATCAGGGGATGCTCTATTTTATTGCCTGCCGTACTCCAGATCGCGTAGATATTTCCGATTCTATCAACGGCGATTTCGAAACCAGCTTCCTTTATCCAGGATACCAGGCGGTCGCGACCAAGCCTGTCATGATCCGAACCGGCAAGACGTGCCAGATTGCCTCCCGCATCGCGGCCGATCTGGCCAAGTTCTTTGATACGGGTGAGAAAACGTTCTGCATTAATTGATTCTATTTTCATCGTTTTGTCCCATCGGCCAGATGTTATTCAGCCACGTTTAAACAACAGAACATGGTGCCGGCAATCCAAAGGTCTGCTCGTTTCAATCAGCCTGCCAGACCGTGATCAAGCCAGCCAATCCCGATGAGTATGTCCATCAATTGCCGAGCAGCTCGAGGCTCACGAAGACATCAACATCCTTACCGACGATGCCCATCTCGTAGAACTTGCCATTGCCGACCTCATGGGCAAGCCGGTCGATGGTAATTACACCGTTGAATCCCGCCACATCGGTTCCTTTCTTGGCAGGATGCTCTTTCACCCCTTCAAGTTTCAGCGGGAGGGTAAAATCATAATCTTTCCCTTTGATGGTAAGCTTTCCTTGTACATTGTACATGCCGTTCCCTTCATCCGATATTTCTGATGACGTGAACGTCATGGTGGGGAATTTGCCTGCATCGAAGAAATCATCCGACTGCAGATGCTTGTCCCTCTTACCGATATTGGTGTCGATGGAGTCGACCTGGATCTCAAAAACGAACCTGCTGCCGGCAAGATCTGCCGGATCAAAGGCAATATCGGTTGTGAATTCATTGAAATGCCCTCTCACTTTGGAAAAGATGTGATCGACGCTGAAATAGACATTGGAGTGAGCCTTGTCCAATTCCCAGGATCTGGCGGCACTGAAAGCGGACGTTGCCCAAAAGATCGTCAGGATGGCGGTGATCGCCAACAGCTGTTTTGTTTTCATGTTTGTCTCTCCGGTTAGCTTTGAAATAGCGCTTTTCTCAGTCTGGTCTGCGGCTATTCTTGAATTCTTGTTGGTTGACAATCGGGCACAACAGGTTCAGGGGTGTTGATACTGTGAACTGAAATGTCCTTGACTCTCACTGTTTGTATTGATTATATGCAAATCAATAGCTCAATAATGCAAACCTCATTTGCAATTTTGCAACAACAATGGATTGGAATCAGTTTCAATACTTTCTCAAGGTCGCTGATTCAGGAAATATCACCCGTGCGGCCCGTGCACTGGGAGTAAACCATTCAACGGTATTTCGCCGCATCAAAAGCCTTGAAGATCGTTTGGGTGTCCGCCTGTTCGAACGCTCCAGACAAGGTTACAGCCTGACCGAGGCGGGAGAGGAAGTTCTGGGCAGGACCCGGCAGATAGAAGACCAGGTATTTGCAATTCGGCGTGAGCTGCTGGGTAAAGACATTCGCCTGAGCGGCAATCTGAAAATCTCCACGACTGACACCATCGGGTACTACTGGCTGCCGCAGTACATCAGGGATTTCAAAGAACACTATCCTGAAATATGCGTCGATGTCGATATCCAGATCCGTTTCACCAACCTCACGAAACGGGAGGCGGACGTCGTGATACCCGCCGTCAACATGCAGCCTGACTATATGGTGGGAAGAAAACTCTCGAAGATCTACTTCCGCCTGTATGCTTCGAAAACGTATATAGAACGGTTCGGGTTACCTGAAACAGTTAAGGATTTTTCAGCTCACCGTTTCCTCTTGCCCAATGAATCTCTGGCCAGACTGCCGGCAAGCCAGTGGCTGAAAAAGCACGTTCCGAATCACTGCGTGACGGCAGCAAGCGCCAAATTGTCTGCGCTGTTCAAGTTTGCCCAACAGGATCTGGGAATAGCCGCCCTTCCGCATTATGTTGGTCAATCTGACGGGCAGATGGTGGAAATCATGGAACTGCCCGAGCATTGTCACAGAAACGTCTGGATTCTTACCCATCCGGACCTGAGAAACACTGCCCGCGTGAAGGCGTTTATGCAATTCATGTATCAGCAAGTGAAAGCATCCTCAGCCTGACATCATTTCGCCGCTCATTCTGATGTACAGATGCTGCAAAGCCTCTATGAAGGGCTGTCACTGAATATCCGCGGTTCCGGCAACGTTTCTCAAATGTACTGTTATTCATCTAGAGTGCGCGCAATTGACTTTATCTCGAAAATTAATATGTTTTCCTTATGACAAATAACAACAATATTGATACAGGATAAAGCCAAGCCTGCCAGATGGTGGGTCCGGAAAGCCACGGATCTGAACGGAACAGACAGCCGGGTTGCCTTGTACAAGGTAATCCGGCTTTTTTTAGGCCCGTGATCCCTGTTGACTGGGAGGTGTAATTGTTACAATAAAATTCGGACAGAAAACTGAACACAGATAGCCTGGCTCACAATTTGTCAGGGTTACTCAATAACGATGCCACTAACTCCGCTGGACAGTTCAGGGCATTTAAAATCTTTATTTAAATACATCTATTCCTTTATTGGAAAGGCTTCCTTGACGTATCTGGCGGGCAAAATACAGGAGGGACACCATGTATATAAAACAGTCGGAATTACTTTGGGGATTAGACAACCAATTCATTAAAGAATTTATTGAGTCTGCAATGAAAAAGACCTACCCCGAAGGGTATAAGTTGTTCAGCGCCGGGGACCCTGCCGATTACTTCTTTATCCTGATGAAGGGAAGTGTTCGACTCAGCGTAGGTGAAGAGGACAAGACGACCTACCTTGTTGAACATGCTGGAGAGGCCTTTGGCTGGTCAGGCCTTGTCGGTATGCCGAAGTATTCAGCCTCAGCTGAATGTGTCAAGGAAACCATGGTTATGATCTTTGCCAAAGAGTTTGTTCAGGGTGTTGCCGAGGCAGATCCAGTAAATGGGATGAGATTTTACAGAAGACTGGCAAGAATGCTTGGAAACAGGCTGATACACAGCTATAACGTTGAAATCGAAGGTGTGACGGACGGCTTGAATTACACGTTTGAGACCGCGGAGCCTATTGATTCGCAACAAAATGTATAGAACACAACCTTGGCTGGCAGGGTGAGAATCTTTTGAAGATCCTGCCCTGCCATGCAATGGCTCAGCTGCCAGGCGAGACTCTGCAGGAGTAAAGCACCATGCAAAGGACAGTATTCGTTTTGTCCCCCATCTGAACAGGTAACCTATCAGGAATACCGTCTCTTATCCTGCTCGCTACTATCTCACATCATGCTGCTTCTTTGACATGTGAGGGTAACGTAGTTATCACTGTATGATCATCCCACAAAGTGGGATACATTACCTTTGATGCGTTCAAAATTACCTGCCATTTACATCTACAGAAAGAGGAAACGATATGATACAGGCTTATGCAGCATTTGAGGCCGGAGGAGAACTTCGGCCATTTGAATATGATCCCGGCAAACTGCGCCATAACGACGTGGAAATAGATGTGGATTTCTGTGGGATTTGCCACTCGGACGTGAGCATGATTGATAACGAGTGGGGTATCGCGAAATACCCGCTGGTGCCCGGACATGAAATTGTCGGAAGAGTCGCTTCCCGGGGCGAACATGTAACCAGTCTTGACGTGGGCGACACGGTCGGTCTCGGCTGGCATGCCGGTTACTGTATGACGTGCAGGAACTGCCTGGAGGGCGACCACAACATGTGCGCCAATGCAGAGTCGACCATTGTCGATCACCATGGCGGATTTGCCGACAAGGTTCACGCCCAGGCAGCAAGTGTCGTCAAGTTGCCAAAAGGACTTGATTTACAGAGCGCCGGCCCACTGTTCTGCGGCGGCATCACTGTTTTTAACCCGCTGATCCAGTTCGGCATCAGGCCGACGGACAGTGTTGCCGTGATCGGCATCGGTGGACTCGGCCACATGGCACTGCAGTTTTTCAAGGCCTGGGGTTGCCGGGTGACCGCCTTTACGTCAAGTGAGGGAAAAACAAAAGAGGCCCTGGAAATGGGCGCTGACCGGACCATTAACTCCCGCGATCCTGAGGCATTGGAGTCCGCTGCAGGCGAGTTTGACCTGGTTCTGTCCACCGTCAACGTCAAGCTGGACTGGAATAAGTATATAGAGACCTTGAAGACCCGGGGGCGTCTCCACCTTGTTGGCGCCACCCTTGAACCGCTCGACCTGCAGCTCTTCCCGATGCTGATGGGGCAGCGCTCGGTCTCCTCTTCGCCCGTCGGGAGCCCGGCCAATATAAGCCGGATGCTGGAATTTGCCGCCCGGCACGAGATCAAACCGATCATAGAGACATTCCGCTTCGACCAGGTCAACGAGGCAATTGCTCACTTGCGCAGCGGTCAAGCCAGGTATCGAATTGTCCTGAGCAACGAGCAGTAAAACAGGACCTTTGCCTCTTTCGTCTCGAGCGGTTGGAAAAAGAGTCTTCTAAAAGGTCTGCAGGAGACTCTGTGACTTTGATCCGCCAGACCGTTCTGGAAAAATAGTGGTGCAATCGATAAAAGAGAAACAGCAAATGGACCCGCATGAGTTGGAGCAAGAAAATAGCTCACTGCGAACTGAAATTGATTCACTGAAAAGACAACTCGAAATTAAAAGCGGCTCAAGCGACAGTTTGCAGGCATTGCAGCTGGCCGAACTGATTATTAACAACAGCCCAGCTGTTCTGTTCCGCCGACTCGCAGCAGATAACCCCGAAGAGCGCGCACTGGCCTATGTTTCTCCGAACATTTCCCGTTTTGGCTATCGGGCCGAAGACTTTTTAAGTGGCCGCCTCATGTTCCGCGATATCGTTTCCCCCGAGGATTCCGAGAGAACCCTCGCCGAGATACGGGCCTTCGTCGAGCAGGGTATTGAAAGGTACACGCAGACCTATCGCATTGTGACCAGCCAGGGAAAGGCGCGCTGGGTGGAGGATCGCACGTCAGTATACGAGGAACCGGAGACTGGCTTACGGTACCACCAGGGTATCGTAATCGATATTCATGAACAAAAGACGGCTGAAATCAAACTCCGCGAAAGTGAGGAAAAACACCGGCGCATTGTTGAAACCGCCGGCGAAGGCTTTATCCTGATGGATGAGTCCTTTAGGGTTACTGACATCAATTCCGCGTATGCCAGGATGGTCAAGGAGTCCCGGGCAGACCTGGTTGGCCGCCGACCATTCAATTTAAGCCCGGAGCTCTACCATCAATACTGGTCCGATGGTAAGGATAGTTCCACTACTCCGCACTATCGTGAGTTCGAATGTGACTTGACAGCAGGTGACGGGCGCACGGTTCCCGTTTTGATCCATGCAAACACCTTGCGCTCTGATCGTCATCAGATAATCGGCAACATGGCATTCGTAACGGATATGACCGCACAGAAGAAAGCCCTTCAGCTGGCGGCAGAAGTTCAGAAAGGTCTGCTGCCCGAGAAAGCTCCAGTGATGAGAGGGCTTGATATTGCAGGACAGAGCCTGCCCTGCGATGAAGTTGGTGGTGATTATTATGATTATCTGCTGGCCCCCGGAAATGAGAATGAAAGGGCTGCGATAGTCGTCGGAGATATATCAGGCCATGGTGTCGACTCAGCGCTGTTGATGTCAAGTGCCAGGGCATGTCTTCGCATGCGTGCGCAGCATTCGGGCAGCAGCCACGATATTGTCGCAACCCTGAACCGACATCTGGCGGAAGATGTCGGGAAATCCGGAAGATTCATGACCCTGTTTTATCTCAGTGTCGAGCGGGACAGAAACAGAATCGAATGGGTGCGTGCCGGTCATGACCCTGCTCTGCTTTATGATCCGCTGACCGACCAGTTTGATGAACTCAGAGGCCCCGGCCTGGCATTGGGGGTCGACAAAGAATTCCTCTACACTACCCAGCGGCAGGCCGACATGAAGCCTGGCCAGATAATCGCCTTGATAACAGACGGCATCTGGGAGGAGTGCAATCAGAAAGGCGAAATGTTCGGCAAAGATCGCCTGAAAAAAATCATCCGGGAAAACTCAGAAAAGACTGCTGGGGAAATTCTTGAGAACGTGTTTCATGGGCACCGCACTTTCACCGCAGGAGTTGAAAACAAGGATGACATCACCCTGGTAATCGTGAAAATCACAGAGGACCACTGAAGGAGAAAAAAAAAGCAGCTCCAGGGTTCAAATAAGACCCGAACAAAAAGAGTTTGTTACTGTACTGTGGAAGCAGGTTATAAGAGCCCTGCCATCAGATCAAATCATTTTCAATTCAACGGTGAGCGCCAAACCAGATTGGCTTACTTAGCCCGCACCTTCTCCAACACATCCAAATCAAGTTCTATGCCCAAACCCGGTTTCTCCGTGAGTTCGATGACACCATCGTGATTAACCTCCAGCGGCTCTTTTACCAGGTCGGTCATCAGGGCATGGGCGGGAAAAACCATCTCCGCCATCGAACCGTTCCGGACTGCTCCAAGCAGGTGAACGGCTGCGGCCAAGGCAACAGCTGAACCATGGATATGGGGGGCGATCGGCAAGTTTGCCGCCTGTGCCATATGAGCGATCTTCAGTGATTCGGTTAGGCCTCCAGCCCAGGCCACATCGGGCTGTACGAAGTGAACAGCACGCGCTTTGATATAATTGTTAAAATCCACAATCCCATAACTGCACGTCTCATATCCGGCTATCGCGATCCCAACTTTTTGAGCAACCTCAACGCTGCCCGAAACGTCGTCAGGCCATACCGGCTCTTCATACCAGTAGATGTCGTAAGGCTCCATCGCCCGGCCCATCTTTACAGCCGTAGCGACATCCCAGGCACCGTTGGCATCAACCATCAGCAAGACATCCGAGCCGATGGCCTTGCGTACTGCGGCGACCCGCTCAAGATCCTCGGCTTTGCTCACTTCACACCGTCCACGATTGTCCATCACTCTGAGCGGTGAGAGCTCAATGCCTGGGTTGCGTCCAACCTTCATTTTTACCGCCTTGAAACCATGAGCAATATAAGCCTCCATTTCATCGACAAGTTCCTTGACCCCCTTGTTCTCCGAATAGAAACCGCCGGTTGCATAGGCAGGAACCTGGCTGCGGTAACCGCCGAGTAGTTTCCACAGCGGCAGGCCCGCCTGCTTACCCCGCAGGTCCCAGAGCGCAATATCGATACCACTGATTGCGGCAATAACGATTCCACCACGAGCATGCTTGTATGCTCGTCGATGCATCATCTCCCACAGGTACTCGATATTGCCAGCGTCCTGGCCAACCAGGTAGTCTCGCAACTCATTTTCTATAACCTGGGCTGTGGAGGCCATGGGCCCGCCGAAATGAGCTGCTTCACCCAAACCGACAATCCCCTGATCCGTTTCAACCTCAACCAGCAGGGCAGGCTTGGTTGCCATAGTATAGTTAGCGTCATAGAGCGGTTCAGGAAGCCCCACTTCCACGGGAATAGTGCGAACGTCGGTAATTTTCATATTGGCTGTTCCCCCACGAAGGTATTGAAATCCGGCCAGTCTTAAAACAGGTTCCGGCACTGCCCTACTGTTTCGAGTAGCTCAATCATATTGTCAGATTAACATAGCCTTCAAGCTCACGATCTGCAACAAAGTCGCACTCGTTCAGCAAAACGGACAAACACATTTGCTTACCTGTATAATCCCAATACGTGGGCAAGCACACGATTGGAGTCGTCGGAATCAAGACGATTCTTGCAGAGATTGTATCACAAAACAGGAATATAACGGAGAAACGGATTGGTGCCCTGATAAGGGAAAAACGTGCCCATGGTAACTATCTGCCAGAGATGTATATGCTGCACTCCTCTTATCTCAGGGCAGGTGAGGATGGTTTTTTCAATCTCCCGAATATCAAGATGTGCAGGGCATCGGAATAGAGTGCCAGACTGCCGGAGATGAAGCCGCCGGTCAATTGGGCAATCGTTATCAGGAGATTTACGGCGATGGAAATTGCGCGCAGTGGTATTTTTCAGCTCAAACGCCTTGTCATGTACTCTTTAATGCTTTTGGAGCTATTGCTATGGATACTATTACATATACCTCTGCTAGAGGCAACCTTGCAAAAACAATGAAAAAAGTCTGTGATGACCACTGTCCAGTTGTCATCACATGTAAATCATCAAAGCCAGTTGTAATGATGTCACTTGAGGATTTTCAGGCTCTGGAAGAAACTGCTTATCTTTTACGAAGCCCCAAAAACACTCGTCGTTTATTAGATTCAATAACCGAGCTTAAAGCCGGTAAAGGTTCAGAGAAGGAGCTTGCCGAGTGAAGCTCATATGTTCTGAGAACGCTTGGGATGACTATTTATACTGGCAAAAAACCGATAAGAAAATTCTAAAACGTAGTAACCTCCTGATACGTGATATACAACGGGTCCCATATGAAGGTATCGGAAAACCAGAAGCCCTCAAGCATGCACTGTCTGGTTTTTGGTCTCGTCGTATCAATAGTGAACATCGTATAGTTTATAAAATTGAGAACGATTCTGTTCTTATCGCTCAACTTCGATATCATTATTAGAAATAAGGTAAGCTCAGTGGCCGCAGCTTTTTGTGGTCACCTGGAGCGTTTTGTTATCCAAATTTTTATTTTAGAATTTGGCAGTTATTTTCAAATCTTTCGTAATAGCCGATTAGCTCGTTCTTGTTGTTTTTAACTGGGGTTATATAAACTCTTAAGTTACGGTCGTTTACATGCAAAAATATCTCTTTTGCATCTGTATTGAATCCCTCAACAATTTTGCGAATTATTTCTTTTGATTTATCTTTCCTATGGCATTTAAAAATACTTTGACCAATCAAAGTTTTCAGGCTTCGCTCTGTGTAATAATGGTATTTGGCTGCATTATTCATGAAACGAATAATATGATTTAGATCAACAAATACAATTGGATAAGGTACTGAGTTGAGAATTCCTTTGAAGAGTTCCTTTTTATTCATCATTTTCTTTTTGGGATAACGTGAAGGTGAGCGGTGAGTTTGAGCGAGTGATCCTCCCCCGATAAAATAGACACGGATCTACATCTATTGTGTTCTTTCAAATACAGCAGAAGGAGATAGCCCAATTCCTGAATGCATTCGCCTGTGATTGTAAAACTGATTTATATAACCATTGAGAGCAGACCGTAAATCTAACCCACTTTTGAATCGTCTTCCACGAATTAATTCAGTTTTCAACGTATGAAAAAATGATTCCACATGAGCATTATCTCTGCATCGGCCTGGTCTGTTAACACTTGGTCTCATTCCATTTTGATTACATGCCTCTTGAAACTTCAGCTTTCTAAATTCGATCCCTCTATCTGTATGAAAAATTAATCCCTGTGCAGGTGACCTCGTTTTTAACGCATTCCGTAAAGCTGTCGAGGAAAGGCTAAAGGTCCGGTTGGTTTGAAGAGGCCAGCCTATTAACCTCCTAGAGTAAACATCCATTATTGTTGCCCAATCCCTGGCACAATGACTTGAATCCTAATCCTCGGTTTCTCGCGATAAATTGATATTTTTCTGATGCTGTTCCCCGAGAATCCGTTGCCACTTTTTTAGCAGCTTATTCTCCTGTTTGAGGCGATAGTTTTCTTTTTCAAGGATAGCTATTCTATCAAACTCTTTCTTTTCTTCTGCTATATCAGCAATTTTTACTCGCCCATCATCGATGAGCTTCCCGTCTCGAAAGTCTTTTCGCCATCGTGATAGCATGCCGGAATGAACATCGAGCATAGCTGCTACATCGTAAGCGTCTAACGAAGCCCATCTTTTCAAGGTAGCCACAATATGTTCCAGTATTTCGAAAAGAAAATTGGAGGCATGTTATGGACGCTGATTTTAAGAAATCCCACGACCAAAAATCAAAATACTGGCAACATCACATCGACCAATGTCATCAAACTGGGTTGAGCCAACGTCACTATTGCCAGGCCAACAACCTTGCCCTTTCAACCTTTGGTTACTGGAAGCGAAAGCTCGGCAAACAGCCGGAAGAAAAAATTCAATTTTACCCTCTGGTCTTACCCGATAATGCGATTCTATCCGATCATTCCGGTTTGACGCTACATCTACAGAAGAAGCGATTTGGAATCGAGATCGCAGAAGGCTTTTCGGCGTCTGCCCTGAATAGGCTGATTACCACCCTCGAACAATTATGATGTCAGCTCAACCAGGGACCAGGGTCTACATCGCCCTTGGTCCAACAGACATGCGCAAATCCATTAATGGGCTGTCGCTGCTCGTCGAAGAGCAGTTCGACCTGGACCTGTTCTCCGGCAGCATGTTCGCCTTCTGCAACCGGAAACGGGATATTGTCAAAATACTCTATTGGTCGGGGAACGGATTCTGTATCTGGATGAAGCGGCTGGAAGAAGATGTATTCCGCTGGCCGGAATCAGAACAGGAAGTGATGGAGGTAAATCACATCGCTCTCAGCTGGTTGCTCAGCGGTCTTGACCTGGGCCATGCTCATCAGCGATTAAGCTATAAAATGGTTGCCTGAATATCAACATAAGCATATGATTTTACATAAAATAGTGTTGCAAAATGGTGAATATCATGGTAGCTTTTCTTCATGTTTTCAGACACTTCAACATTACCAGACGACCCTGTCGAGCTGAAGAAAATCATAACGAGAATAGCTGCTGAGACGGAATCATTACGCCAGGATTTTGAGGCAGAAAACAAAATGCTTCGTAATCGATATGAGTCACAGCAGCAACAGTACGAAGCGGAGAACGAATTGCTCCGTGAGCAGGTTCGTCAGCTGTTCGATAAGTTGTTTGGTCGTAAAAGTGAGAAGCTGTTCGGGGGGAGTCCTCAGCTGCTGCTCTTTGATATGCCTGAACCTGATCCGGAAACAGAAGCCCAAGAGCAGATCGAGGTTCCTGCTCATCGCAAGAGAAAGCCGGGAAGAAAACCGCTCCCTCAGAATCTGCCTCGGGTAGAAGTTGTTCACGATATACCGGACGAACAAAAACAGTGCAGTTGCGGAGCTCGGTTATCCCGGATTGGTGAGGAGGTATCCGAGAAGCTGGATATCATTCCTGCCGTTATCCGTGTTATCAAACATATAAGGCCCCAGTACAGCTGTAAGTCCTGCGAAGGTGTCGAGGACGACGGGCCGACAGTCAGAATCGCACCTGCTCCACCGCAGATTATCCCCAAGGGTATTGCCAGCGGTGGGTTGCTCGCCCATCTTCTGACTGCCAAGTTTGAAGATGCGCTGCCATTTTACCGTCAGGAGAAACAGTTTGCCCGGTTGGGGGTAGAACTTAATCGGGCGACGATGTGCAACTGGGCTATGAAGGCGGCCGAGGCATGCCAGCCGCTGCTGAGGTTGCTGCAGCAGGATATTTTATCAGGTCCTCTGATTGCTGCAGCAGGATATTTTATCAGGTCCTCTGATTAATGTTGATGAAACGACGGTTCAGGTACTTGCCGAACCTGGCCGCTCTCCAACAACAAAATCCTATATGTGGATCTTCCGGGGTGGAGCCCCGCGCAAGCCATCACTTATCTATCAGTATCATCCCACTCGCAGCGGGGATGTTGCATCTGCATTCCTGCGTGAATACCAGGGAGCCGTGCAGACCGATGGATATGTGGGATATGACTTTCTGGACACCATGAAGGGAATCAGTCACCTGGGATGCTGGGCTCATGTTCGCCGCAAGTTCATGGATGCTCAGAAAGCTCGTGGGAAGAATGCCGGCAAGAGCGGCAGTGTGGATGTTGCCCTTGGTTTTATCAGAAAGTTGTATCATCTTGAGAAGAAGGGTCAGGCCAGGAACCTTACAGCCACAGAGCTCGTTCGGCTCCGCAAGGATGAAGCTGAACCGATTCTTGAAAAGTTCCGTATCTGGCTTGATCTCTTTCTCGCCAAGTACCGTGCCACAATTTCCTGGCTTAGACCTGGATTTACCCGGAGGCGGGAGAGGTCGGGCTCCCTCCTGTAAAAAATCGCTCCAGGTTGTCCCGAAAAGTCTGCTTGGCAAGGCGGTTTCTTATACCCTTTCCCAATGGGAACGACTGGTCAGGTATGTTGATAATGGTGTTGTGACACCTGATAACAATCTGGCCGAAAACAGCATCCGCCCGTTTGTTGTTGGCAGAAAAAACTGGCTCTTTGCGGGAACTCCCGAAGGTGCTTCAGCCAGTGCTGCCATTTATTCTCTGGTTGAGTCGGCGAAAGCCTGTGGGCTTAACGTGTATCAATACCTCCGCTATCTCTTTGAGAATATCCCCTTTGCCCAATCTGAAAATGATTACCTCACACTTTTACCGCATCGGCTTACTGCTGATCGGCTGACCCTGCCGAAAAACTTCAGTGTGGTTTAATAACCGCTTACGCTACATCTTTTACGGGAATACCATCTTGTTGACTCAACTTGACAGCTTTAAGCTTAAAGCTGTCAGGATAAGACCATGTCTTTTTAGCTTGTTGTTTGTATTTGTTTTTCATAGAGCACCGCTAATTCGAGTTAGTTTTTGGTGTCTATTTTATCGGGGAACTGATGAGTCCGAGTGGAGCACAGTGGAACGGTGTGAAACGGCTGGTTATGTATTAAATATTATTAGCTTACAGAAGCTTTAAGTGCCGCTTCGGAATGAATTATTGCTGTATCAAGAAGTTGGATTTCCAAATCTTCTTTCTTAACCAGCAATGGTATTTCAGTACACCCCAAAATAATACCCTCAGCACCTCTTGAAACTAAATCTTGGATTATTTCAATATATCTATTTTTTGATTTTTCCAAAAATTGGCCTCTCACTAACTCTTCGACGATTATTTTGTGAACCGCTTCTTGCTGTTCAGAGTTTGGAACGAGGGCATTAACCTGGAATTTCGATAATCTTTCTTGATAGAAACCATCATTCATTGTGTATATGGTGCCAAGGAGGCCAAGCGTGTTTAGCCCTAATTCCTTGGCTTTGAGTGCTGTTTCGTCTATTATATTGATTAGAGGTAGGTCAACAATATCAGCAACTTGTTCGAACACCTTGTGCATAGTGTTAGTTGCAATTATTCCGAAATCTGCACCAGCGTTCTTGAGTTTTTGAAAACAAGATGCAAGATCATCAATAATGAGGTCCCATCTATCTATACTCCGCCATTCGTGGTAATTTTCTAGGTTTACACTATATATTATGATTTCTGGATAATCATAATTCCCAAATCGTTCGGCGTAATTGCGTGTGATATATAGATAATAACTCACTGTTGATTCTGGGCTTAACCCACCAACTATTCCAATTTTTTTCTTCATCTGATTCAAGTTAGATCTATTTTTTGTGAAGCCCTCGTTAAGTTAAGCGACAAATACCACGATGCGAGCTTTCCGGCAAAGCACCCCTTGAGGATTCCGGTAAACGTTCAATGGTAAGGATTCCGCCCAGTGGTATTTGTCGGCTTAAACGATGGGTTATACGTTTTATTTATTTTTTTTATTGTTTTTAATCTGTTCTTTCTGTTTCATCTTGAGATGTAATTGAAATTTCAAGTCCCTCTTGAACTTTATCAACGAATAAGCGGGTTCCATCCTTGAACTCGATACCAAAATCTTGTTTTCTATTAGGAAATATTATTGATACCACTTTATTTTTGAGCATCGCTTCTGCTCTATTAACTTCTTCTTCGAGATTCATCGAGATTGTCTTCTTTCTTGTCGTATAACGCCCGCATCAGCGGCGCGGCTTTGCCGCGTCCTGCTCCATGAACATTATCGGGTGGTTTCTTGAATGTGAGTTTAACCAACGGCAATGTTAAAAACCTCTCGTAAAAAATAGGCTGTGAAATAGGCGAGTGCTGCTGCGACCCCCCCTGTCAAGAGTGTACGTACTCCAGATAGGAATAAAGGTTTTGCGAGTGCAAGACTTTTAAACATACCGATCAAAAAGAACATTGTTCCAGCAAGAAAAGCACTAACTACAAATTGTTGACTCATCTCCAAAGACAACACGATATACGGCATCAACGGAATTGCGCCGACTGAAATGAATGCCAAAAATGTCACCCCGGCAGATATCGAGGGTTTAGGAGTGGTTTTGCTAAGGCCGTGTTCTTCCACAAGCATTACTTCTAGCCATATTTTTTTGTCTGCGGTTATCGTGTCTACGATTTTTTCAAGTAACTCTTCGTTAAAACCTTTGGCCTTAAAAATTTGCCTTATTTCTTCTCGTTCACCTTCAGGAATTTCATCAATGTGCCTTTTTTCTGATTTTTTAATGCTCTCGATAAATTCTTGTTCTGCTTTGCTGGATTCATAATTGCTTACAGCCATGCTAAAACCATCAGCAAAAAGATTCGCGAAACCAAGTATCACTGCGACAGAAGATGAAAAACCGGCACCAATAGAGCCACACACTACCGCAAATGTTGTTATACACCCATCGATCCCGCCCAATACAGCATCAGAAATATGTTGCCTCTTTGGGCCCAGAGATAAGCGCTTGCGCACTATCTCTGGACGATGCTCTCTAATGAGATCTTCTTTATGTGTGCTCTTCACTCGGGCATCTCCATCGTTCTCTTGTACCTTTTGAGTGTATAACATTGAATTCACCGGCGAGCTTCAGCGAGTCCGAGTGGAGCACAGTGGAACGGTGTGAAACGGCTGGTTATGTATTAAATATTATTAGCTTAAGCCTAGAGATCCTAAAACTGCTGCTACTAGAATAACGAAAATTATAGCACCGAGAGCGAGAGTTAGGAATTTAAATGTGATAGCACCAACACCTAAGAGAGCAGCAGCAATACATGCCCTTTTTTCTTCTCTTTTAACAAATGACATTACAGCGAAGACAATCGCTATGAAAGCGAGACCTACTGTAGCAAAATCGAAAATTTGGTCTTTGTCGTAAGTCTTTTGGGTTTGGGCATATTGAGGTGTTCTGTCACCTTTGATTTTTGAGATCACTCTCTCTTTTATGCTCAATGCTTTTTCAGCCACTGCGTCTTCTAATGTTGGCTGTTTATCTAGAGGGCCATACCAAAAGTGGAACAGTGCCATTCCAAGAGAAATTACCCCTAAAAAGACACCTATTATTCCAATAGTATTTCTGCTTACAGTTTCTGTTGCCATGTAAATTAGGTAATTATCTATTTTTATAGTACATACATAGAAATCAGCTGCAAAAAAGCGGGAAAGCCTTGGTAAAAAGACTCACTTTAGCATTTACGGCACATGGCTATACCGGCTAAACGAGCTCTTTTTTGTCAGCTGAATGTTTGGTTATGTTTATTTTTATCTCTTTTTCAGCAACTTCCGCAAGATGAAAACCCAGAAATTCCATTTAGTTCTTATTGATTCTTGTAAAAAGTGATTTTCAACTTTATCCAAGCAATCTTCCAGTAACGCATCATGAAGCCATTTGATAGCAAAGTACCAGGTAATGGTGCCTTTGCCGTACAATGACATTTCTATTGTATGCTTTATCTCTGTTTGATTAGAATTTATTTCTGTAATATCAAATTTGTGAATCCCTTCAAAACCATCTGGTTTGATAAACTTAAATTCAATTGTATTTCCAGAGAGATATTTTTGGATTGAATATTTTATTGGACCATGCCCACCTACTGCACCCTCAGAAAGACCATTTTTGAAAATCATTGGTGGCCATTTATCGTTTGGCCAAAGTTGATCTTCTTTTGAAGATAACGAATCAAGAATTTGTGAAAGTTTCTCTTTAGGCTGCTGGATAATTCTTTTATGTATATTAGTAACTTTCATTCTATATTTTCTTAAAACATAACGTCGCTAATCAGCCGCGCGGCTTTTTGCGTCGGCTGATTAGCCTTGTTATGTGATGCTTTCATCCTGTAGAAAAGGACGAATCTTTTCAATTAGCAGATCGGGTTGCTCTTCGATCACTAAATGTCCGGCATCTGGGATGACATGAAATAATGAGTTCGGAATCATGTCGTGCAAAACCTTACCTTGTTCCAACGGTATCCATGTATCCTCTCGTCCCCAAAGGATCAAGACTGGTTTAGCAATCCTAGAGTACAAGGGTTGCACCTCATCCGTGAAGCCTGAATTCGCCTGTGCAATTTGCCGGTAAAAAGCCGCTTTTCCGTCTGTCTCTATCCACGGACGGACAATCATATTCAGCGTCGTGTCATCCATGGGTTTGAAGGCTGCTGTATTGACGTAAGCGCGAACAATAGCTTCATGAATGTAATCCGGAACACCTGCAAAAGCAGCCTCGTGTGTATTGACGTGCTGGAAGAATGGCGAGCCCCAAGGGGAAACCGCCACCGGATCAATAAGTATGATCCGGTCGAAGTTGCGACCACTGATTAGGTGCGTCCGAAGAGCCGTTGTACCTCCGAAGTCATGCCCAACAATGGCGGGATTCTCAAGCCCCCAGTAATCCAGAAGTTGATCTAACACCTGGTTCTGAATACCAAGTGAAACATTGCCATGTGATTTATCCGACTGCCCATAACCGATAAGATCATAGTAATACACAGTAAAGTTTTGGGATATCGCTTCAATAAGATGTCGCAAGTTGAACGAGGACCAGGGTGTACCGTGAACCATGACAACCGGAGGACCATTGCCATTTACCCCATATCGTATAGTTCGCCCATCGAAAACGTATGCCTCAGGTAACTTCCATTCAGCCATTCTTTAAATCCTATTTTCACATAACGTTGAGTTGAGCAGCGCGCTTCAGCGCGTCCGAGCGGAGTGAAACGGAGCGCACTCAAACGTTTTGTTATCTGTTTTATTTTATAATTATTTTTTTGTTTTCTTCTTAATTTCTTCCACCACCTGGTGGACATCACCTATGCATCATTTACCTTTTGGGTTTTTTACTTCGCTGTTACAGCCTTTATTCTTCTTTTCTGTTTTGATCTTTTCGAGAATTTTGGAGTAACCATGATTTTTTAAATCTTCTTCAATGTCTTTCTTCGTGTATTCGAAGCAGAAACACACCAAATCATAATCTTCAAAATTGTTCTTTTCAGTTGAGATTTGGATAGGTTGAATCATTAATTTTTCTTCAGATAACGTGAAGTTGAACGGCGAGCTTCAGCGAGTCAAAGCGTAGTGAAACGAAGCGAACTCGAACGACTGGTTATGCATTATTTTATTGCGATTTTTCTTTCCATATATCTGGTTTCAATACCAAAAATATTAGAGGTGTTTACAACTTTAAACCCAAAGTTCTCATAAAAAGACACATTTTTATCTAAATCGGTTTCTAAAAATGCTTTTGCCGAACATTTATCAACTTCATTACAAAAAATCGTCATAAGTAGACTTCCGATGCCTTTATCTTGATGAATTGGTATTACTCCTATAGGCCCAAGGTGCCAATGTTGTTCAGAAGGATCATTAGCGGCCCACTCGTGGTGCCATATTTTAATGCGATTATCTGTATCGTTTTCTTCACCGTTGTGTGTTTCATTCTTATTTATTGATGAGCCACTGCATGATTTCATTCTCATTACACCAACAATCTTTCGCCCTTCTTTCGCGACATAAGTGATTCCAGGATTATTGTTAAACAAGTCGACAAACATGTTTTCAATTTTTAATCTTTGTTTTTCTCCATCTCCTTTAAGAACAGCGATGTGCAGAGAATTGTTTAACATTGCAATACTGAGTGTTTTAGCTGATTCTTTAATCTCATTTAGTTCCATAAATGTGATTTTGATAGAATCTATATTCATTTTCCCGCGATTTGTATTTGCATATCGGTAAGTTCACCGGCGAGCTTCAGCGAGTCCGAGTGGAGCGTAGCGAAACGGTGTGAGACGCCTTGTTATGTGTTATTTTTTGCTCTTTTAAAAGCAGGCTTTTCTTGCCACATTATTCAATAATTAATGATAGTTGATAAACATTATACATTGTAAGCCTAGGCCTCATTTAGTATGGTCTGCATATTCTTTGAAAATTTTTATTTACTAACTTCGTATTCGTCCACATCAAAAAACTCTATGAGGTTGAAAAAATGTTCTTCTTCGCCAGATTTTCTAAATTTATTTAGAGTTTCCTTTGACTTCCATTTTTCAAATATATTCACTCTGTTTTTATCAATAGGGTCTGGTGAAACCGAGAAATCTTCGCAGACCTCAAACTTTCGTGCCTGAATTATTGAATCACACGATTTTTTAATGAATTCGTCTCTGTAACCTGCTTTTATAAATAGTTTTCCAGCAACTATTATTGCCATATAATAACTTCCTTGTTCACATAACGACCAAGCGCACCGGACGGCAATGAAGCGCAGCGTAATTGCCGTCTGGTGCAGCGCCTTGTTATGCGTTCTTTCCATATGCTCCGATATAGAATGTCTTGCCACTTTCCAGTGTAACTTTTTCGCCCTCTAGTTCCTTCAATCTACTTTCCTCTGCCATCAATTTGAAATCCCGATCGGAAACAAGATGCATGATCGGATCAAGTTGCTTCGAGCTTGAATAGGGGGTCTCTGAAACTTTTTTCATATGTTTGTCCTGCAACTGCAAAACAACCACCATGATGCCTGCATTTTTAAGCCAGTTTGAAATTTTCTTAAGCAGAGGGGCTGGGGGCAGATATTCAAAAAGCAAACCTGCAAAAATTAGCGAGTACCGTTGGGAAGGGTTTTGAAAGCCATTGAGGTCTACTTCTATTGTTTCCAGATTTGGAATCCTACTTTGATAGCGATTTCGAAGAATTCCCAAGTATTCCGGATTGATATCAATGGCAGTCACCCTGTGCGTTTTTTCGTTTCTAATATATTCAAGCCCATTTCCCGTCGCACATCCAAGGTAGGCAATAGAACTACAATCGAATTTAGTCAGCGATTGTTTAAGCACCTCTCCTAAAAAAGACAATTGATTAACATCAGGAAGTGATCTTGCAACAATAAAGTGGAGCCCCAGTTAAGCCGATTTCATCTTTTCCCACCACTCCTGTTCAAAAAGAGCGGGAGTTTTGTAACTGTTTGTTGAATGCTTCCTTCGGCGGTTAAAATAAACTTCAATATAGTTGAATAGCTCGTGTTCCGTTTCCATCCTGTTTTGAAACCGAACGTGGTGAATAAGCTGGGTTTTGATCGAATGGAAAAATGATTCGGCCACAGCATTATCCCAACAGTTTCCTTTCCGGCTCATACTCTGCACAAAACCATGTTTCTTAAGAACCTTCCTGAACCCATTACTGGCATACTGAATGCCTCGATCACTGTGGACCATTAAACCCTTGCCTGGTCTACGTCTCATGATTGCTTTGTTAAGAGCTCGGATAGCAGAGTGCCTCTCCAGAGAATCACTCAGATCCCATCCAACAACTATGCGTGAAAACAGATCTATAAAAACAGTTAGGTAATGCCACTTCTTTCCAATCTTCAAATACGTGATATCGCTTACCCAGACAACATCTGGAGCAGAAACGGTGAAGTTACGATCTAACAGATTCGGAGCAACCGGGTAATTGTGCTTTGAATCAGTAGTCACCACAAACTTCTTTGTAGCCCTGCATCTCAGCCCCATTTCTCGCATAAGGCGAGCGACCCGCGGCCTGCTTACTTTTGAAAATCCCTGATCATCCTGAAGGTCAGCCGTAATAATCGGGCTGCCGACCATTCCTCTGTGAGCAATAAAAATCTCTTTGATACGTTTTTTGATTATGACATTTTCTTCCTTTCGAGGAGATAGCGGAGCCTTGGTCCAGCGATAGAAACCACTCTGTGAAACGCTTAAGGTCTGGCACATCTTCTTCACCGGAAATGTTGAGCGGTTTTTCTCTATGAAAGTGTATTTCATCTCGGTGTCCTGCTGAAGATGGCCATGGCTTTTTTTAAGATATCGCGCTCCATTTCCGCATCTCTGAGTTTCTTCTCCAACTCCCTGATTCTTTTGCCCTGCTCGGTTAGCGCTTCTCGGCCGTGGCCCGGGAATGCCAATCCTTCTTTTAGGCGGAACTCTCGCCGCCATTTATAGAGAAGATCTTTTGAAATACCAAGGTTGTCGGCAACCTCATAAACTGTTCGCCCTGGTTCATTACTGAGACGCACGGCGTTACGCTTGAAATCTGGATCATATTTTCTTCGTTGAACACTCATAGTTTTCCTCCTGCCAATTTCTTTAATATTGGCTTAACTGAGTGTCCACTCTTTTATAGCAGGATCAAAGACCCATGTGCCCTTCGTAGTCTGATGCTGGAATATTCAGCCAAGGATTATTCGTCATTGTTCCTTTTTACGCATAACGTGTAGCTCACCGGCGAACTTCAGCGAGTTCGTGTGGAGCGTCTGGTTAAACGAATTATCTTTTTAGGACCTTTTTATAGACCGTATTTCTGTCTCTTTTTCCTATGGCAATTACTAAGACAAAAAGCTCATTATCTATTACTTCATAGACAAGTCGATACCCACTTGCTCGAAGTTTGATTTTGTAATGATTTTCAAAACCAGATAGCTTTGAAGGAAGAACATGCGGTTGGTCTAATCGCTCTGCTAGTTTTTTCTTGAATTGCGACTGAACTGAGTTATCAAGTTTCTTCCACTCTTTTAATGCAGTAGGTAAAAACTTGAGTTTATAGCTCATCGATGCTTATCTCTACCGCTGAGGATTTTTCATGTTGACGCTCTTTAACGAGTAACCCAAGTTGATAATCTTCAATTTGCTCTAGCATGAGTTCGTAAGTTTCAGCCGGGATCAAGTATGCAGTTGGTTTGTTATGATTTAGTATGGCGATGGGTTCACCTTCTGACTGCTCAATAAGAGATGAAGGATTTTTCTTTAACTCCGATATGCTTGCTGAGCATCTTGCAAGTACAGATTCCATTTTACATTCCTCACTTTTGAGATTTTTATATAGACTTATTATAGGTCTCAAAAATGGTCATTTCAAGGATTATTTTTAAGGGGTTAACGGTAAGCTCACAGGCGGCGATCACGCGCGTCTAGTGGAGCGCTTGGTTATGTGATAGTTTTCAGTTTATTTTTCAGCATTTCAATAGGATAATTCATGTCGATTGCGCTAAGGATATTTCTGTTTAATTCTCTGTTAAGATCAGAAGTTGAGGTCTCTTCTAATCCCCCGTTAAGATGAATTCTCCATTCTAGCTGGATTTTTTGATCATTCATCGAACCTAAGACACTACGGTTATTTGTTTTGTCGTATAGTAGTTGTTGATGTTCGCTTAAGACGGCTTCAATTTGCGACTGAGCAAAGCCCTCATTCAGAAGATTTTTGAATAGGTGCTGGCCAAAAACTAGATGAAAATTCTGGAAATCGGGTTTTCTTAGACAGGGAATGAAAAGAGTGTAAAGGGTAAAGTCATTTGTTATCAAAACGCATTTTCTTCTTTCTATCCTTAACAGATTAGCATGCCAACTCCCCATAATACTTCTTATAGGCTCTACATTTGTGGTTGGCTTAATTTTTATTTCTTTCAGTAGTTTCTGAGTACAACGTATTAGCTGCACGATTGTTTTTCCTTTTTACACATAATATTTAGTTCATCGGCGAGTTTCAGCGCGTCCGGGCGAAAGACGTGATCGTTGTTAAGCGTTTGATTATGCTAAATTTTAATATTTCTGGAAATCATTAATACTTCATCAGCAGAGTATAAATTGCTAATCGTGGCCTCTACTTCTGCATTTAAAGTCTTTTTATACAGCTTTTGAGCAAAATTATCAGCACGAGTTGTCACAACTATATGTTTTATTATGGCTTTTCTTGTTTTCAATTGTTCTTGAACTTGTGGGAGTGACTCTGTAACTAATAGAGTACCTATTCCTTTCCTTTGATAGGTGGGATGTACAGCCAACTGCTCAAGTTCAAGCACGACCTCAGTACGAAACCCACTTTTTTGACACCAATGAATATAACCGACAATTTCATTTCTTCTATTCTCTGCAACGAAGATCTGAGATTTTGGAAAAGCTTTGGAATTACACTCAATCCATTCATATGACATGTCCTGTCTAATAAAGGTCTTTTGGTGTACTTCCGCTGTAGCATCTAAATCCTCATTTTCAAATGGACGAATATTCATTTTTAGGAGCATAACGTTAAGTTAACCGGCGCGCATCAGCGCGTCCAGTGAATGAAGCGAACGAGGTGAAACGGTTGGTTATGCAACTTTTTATTTTGAAAACATTTCTTGTAGAGTTTGAAGCGTTTTCTCTTGTGCATTTTTACTTATAAAACCAAGTTTTTTTACAAGTCTTTTTTTATCTACTGTTCGTATTTGATCTAAAATTACCTGGCCCTTCTTTCCTTGAAATGAGCAAGTGATTCTACTTGGATACTTCCTACCTTTTGTAGTCATTGGGGCTACAATAACAGTAGATATGTGATGATTCATTTCATCAGGTGAAATGATTAGGCAAGGCCTGGTTTTCTTGATTTCATGACCAATAGTTGGGTCAAGGTTTACCAAATATACTTCAAATCTATTGGCTACCATTCCCACTCCTCATTCTCCCATTCAGTTTCGACAGAATCTAAAAGTTTGTCGTCACCAACTTCGGCCATTTTTTGAAAGGATTTAGCCCAGTTTTTTCTTGGATGCTTTGATGCTTTAATTATTAATTCTTGGTTGTGTATTTCCATTTCAACTTCACGGTCAAAACCACATTGATCAAGAATAGGTTTAGGAATTCTTACACCGTGAGAGTTACCGATTTTTATAATTGATGCTTTCATAATAACCTCCCTAAGTATTATAATTACATTGTAATTACCTTGAGAGGTTTAGTCAATTGTTTGTGCATAACGTTGAAGCTGTGTGGCGCAAACGAAGCGCAGCGTAGTTTGCGTCCGAACGAGCGCCTTGTTATGTGTGTTTTCATAATTCCTTTGCTGCCTCCCACACTTGTTCTTTGCCAAATTGGCTGTACCAGTGCCTAAATTGTTCACGGTAGCTTTTGAATGGCTCAGTTAGATGTCGATAATCATTGCTTAGATAATACGCCATTCCCTCTTTAAACCAGGGCGGGCTGCGCCATTGCCCAATGACACCAAGATGCTCAGCTTGCAGGTGGTGGATCATTTCGTGGCGTAAAATAATTGGCTCCCAACCAGACGGGCCAACGACTATACCTGATAACCCAACCGTTTTTGCCTTGGCCGGAACGCTGAAGCCGAATTTTCCGAAGCATGCGGTCGAAGAACAAAAAGTAACCCGTGGATTATCTTTTATTTCACCAACAGTTTCGCTAACGAACCCCATGGAAGAATCATAGAGAGTCTTTGCTTCCATCACTTTTTCCGGCAGTTCAACACAGATTTCGTCTGTTACACAGGAAACACCATTCCAACTCGGTATGATAACTCGTACTGGCTTATACGCTGACCAAACCACAACCGGCGTCAACAAGATGACAAGAAGAATTATCCGTTTAAACATTCTACCTCCTTACTACACATAAGAGTAACTCGGGGTCAGGCCTTACATTTTACACAATGTGAATTGTAAGGCCTGACCCCCTTTTTTCTTTAGTTGCCCAGATAGATTTCGATTGTGCAATACCGAGTACGCCATCTGGTGATGTGTAGTGGTATAAAATCTCAGGGATATGATTATTCATTGTTGTTTTTGTTTATGTGCCCTAACGTTGAGTTGAGTGGTAAACACCACGATGAGAGTGTCCCGGTAAAGTACCACTTGAAGATACCGATAAACTTTCAAAGGTAAGGATTGCGCGCAGTGGTATTTGTCAGCTCGAACGCCTTGTTAACCAAATTTTGCTGTTTTTATTATTGATTTTTTAAGGACCTTTACACAAAAATTATTCAGACTTTCCCCTTCCTGAAGCGCCTTGACAGTAAGGGCATGGTGAAGTTCACTTCCAGTACGAAGTTGAAATTTGCCCGAATATTTTTTACCACCGGTTGAGGCGGGTAATGGCATACCGTCTTTTTGGTATATTTCTATCCACTCATCGACGATTTTGCATAATTCTTTGTAGACTTTTTCTTCTTCTTCGCCATGGCAGCACGCGCCAATCCATCCAGGCACGGAACCTACATAGCACTGGTCTTCTTCAGACCACTCAACAATTTTTAGATAACGATCTCGTTCTTTCATTTCTGCGTATCCTCTATTTTTTGCCTGACTAGTTTTTCTTGGTATGGCTTCGCATCATCGCCAAGTTTTCCAGAAATGGTGACAGCAACTCCTTTATCGTGCAAAAAATTACGGTGGCTTCCCTTGCCACCACGATTAATAAATCCTGCTTTTTCAAGGTCTTTTATTAATTGTCGAATTTTTCTAGGCATACATTTATAGTACTACATTGGTACCATTTTTTCAAGGGAGGAGATCTTGTGGGGGCTTAACGTTCAAGTTCACCGGCGAGGATCACTGAGCCGGTGCAACGGTTGGTTATGCCATTTTTTCTATTGGTCTTGTAATGGGTTGGAGTTTTCTTATTTCAAGAGCTTTAGGGCTTTTCATTGCGTGCCAGAGATCCCAGTCTTGCTGAAGACCGAGCCAGAAGTCTGCGGACATTCCTACTACTTGGGATAACCTGAGTGCTGTATCCGGGGTGACTGAGCGACGCCCTTTGATAATTTCGTTTAAACGGGGGTATGAGACACCCAATTTTTGTGCAAGTTCAGTTTGGGTAATGTTTAGGGGTTTTACGAATTCTTCCAGAAGCATTTCCCCTGGATGGGTTGGAGGGCGATTAACAGGAAGCCTCCTTGATATATTGCTAGTGGTAATCTGTGATTTCGACTTCATATGCATGACCGTCCTCCCAAATGAAACAAATACGGTATTGTTGGTTTATTCGGACACTAAATTGATTTTCACGATCTCCTTTTAATAGTTCGAGACGATTTCCTGGCGGAATTTGAAGCTCAGTTACATCCTGCACTCTGTTTATTTGGTCGAGTTTCCTAATTGCAACTGGCCAAATAGATTGCGGGCAGGTTTTTCTTGCTAATTTAGAAATATTTCCGTCAAAAATATCTTCCGTTCCTTTGTTTTTAAAAGATATTATCATGGCCCATATTATAACGGTACCCGTTATAGATGTCAACTTCGTAAATGTTGTTAGGCATAACGTGGCGTTGAGGGGCGCGCGATCACGCGCGTCCCTTCAAACAACTGGTTAAAGCATTTTTTTTAATCTTCTGTAATTACATGACCTTTTCCAAGATCGAATATTATGTCTGAGACCTAAATATCAAACCATTCTTTAAAGTCTTTATATGTTAGTTTTTGTGGCCAGACCCTTGGGTTTGCCATCCAAGCCTCTAACTCTGACTCAAAGATTCTTTTGAAATTTTTCTTCAAATATTTCTCATAATTAAATTCGTCGTAATCGTCTGAAATAAGATAAGTTACTGAATGTAAATCTTTAATATTAATTTTTGGACCACCATCATCAAAACTATTGGCCCACTTAACGTACGGTTCCTTTCCTTTAATAGTAATGGCTGTTCGATTGATGGTTTTCATATGTTTTAAGTTTTAACGTGAAGTTCACCGGCTCGCGATCACGCGCGTCCGGTGCAGCGTTTGGTTGTGCAAATTTTATTTTTGATGGTTTTCCTGGTTAGTGTACATTAAGTTCTTTTTCTATACGCTCAGCAAGAAAGATTTTCAAAAGAGATTGATATGGAACATCTCTTTTGTTTGCTAGAATTTTAAGTTCTTCAATCATAGTTTCGGGCAGACGTAGGGATATTTTTTTTACTGACGGTTTAAGATTAGAAAATGTTATTTTTTCAGCTTTATCCCAGTTAATGTAGTCTGTGGAGTCATGAGTTGCCCAAAACTCTCTTTCTTCTTCTTCGTTTTTAAATTTTGGTATTCTTTTACTCATTGCTGTATCCCTCCCTTTCTTTTCGACTCATGTCTCTTGCTGAAATGACACGAATACGCTTGTTCCTAACCGTAAAGACAATGAATAAGGTTCTTTTTGAGTCGGTTCTGCCAAGAGCATAAAATCTTTTTTCTACTTCTGAATGTTTTATGTCGTCTTGAATTATTAATGGCCTATTAAAAAATAATTGCTCGCATTCAGCAGGGCTGACTTTATATTTGAGCCAGTTTTTATTTATATTTCCATCATTCCACTCAAAGCCTTCACATTGGCTTAGCATTTTCTTGTATATCTTATCCATACCTTTAGTATATATCTGGGATGTACATTTTTCAAGTGGGATTGTTTCTTTTTAAGGCACAACGTGTAGTTCACCGGCGAGCCTCAGCGAGTCCAGCGGAACGCAGTTGAGCGTGGTGAAACGGTTTGTTAGCTTCTAATTTTATTATGTTTTTTTGTTGTTCTTGCAAATAGCTACCATATAAATATAGGACCAATTACAAGATAAAATTCATTGGGAGTATTTACACGGAAGTACTTGCTAAATAGATATTGAATAACAAAGCCAACCAGAGTCATAGTTGAGACCAATATTGCTTATTCGGTAAGAGAAGTGGTCCCCATCTGTCTGCTGCTGGATGATGTTTTTTTACAAGTTGAGCGGCAGCCTGCTGCCAGTTAATTATTTCTAATAGTCAACAGGCTAGTTCAGGGTTATTTAAAAATCATTTCTAATTCTTTCAGCGCACTTCTCAAGAGATTCTTCTTTATTACAGACGAGTTCCTTACGTAGTTTTTTTTCATCGAGAACAGCCTTTGCCTCCTCAAGTTCTTTTATTGAATCTGCTTTAATTTCTTCTTGAATAATACCGACAACAGCTTTTTTAGTTGACTCTGAGGCTAATGCATCAGCGATCGCTAAATTAAAATCAGACTTTCTTTCTTCCTCTAAAAAAATAGTATTAACAAAAACATCAGAGATGCCGTTTTGGATTGTAAAGCAAGGGATTTGCTGTGACGCAATAAAAGTGTTGTTAATCTTTACTCTATCGAACATATATAAAGCTTCATCGTTTACTGTCATAGGATCATCGCCTGCTGCCATATTGCCTAAGTCAAAAGCATGAGAGTAGAACTGTACTTTTTTATCTTTCTCAGGAGTAAAAAAAGATGCAGTAAAACTAATTTTTTTATCCCCATTTTGGTTTGTTTTAGCCCCCCCTATTAGATAGTCTATATAAGTCGGGCGTGGACATATGTTGATAGAACTACCTTTTTTCCAGTTAGATTTTGCTAGTTCATATTCTGAGCATGACTTATTTTTCTTATCTTTGAGCATCTCTACATAAGGGATATTGTCTCCGTTTTCCTTTGCGGCTGTTTCATAAATATCTTTATCTAAACTGCACTTCTTTTCTGTTTTATCTTTTTCCACTATCAACTCAGGATCTAATGTGTGATGAAAGCCGTCTAACATAAGTTCTAAGTATACTTCAGGGATGGTAGTTAAATTAACACCTTGATCTCTTAATGAGTTGATTTTGTCAACTGTCCAGTTTGGATTAGATTTTTCTATTGATTTTGTATCGATAATGTTCCCAAAATTACCCCTAGCAAAAATTAAACATTGGTTTTTGGTATCTGGTCGTGAAATATTTTGTCTATATGTACTAGCAGATGATGTAGAGCTTTTATTAGTTTCTCTCGATTTTATATATTTCGATATACTATCAAGTGCTATTGTTGTTACAACTGGAACAACAATAGATGATATAGCAGCGGCTGTAAATCCAGCCATTTTTTCATCTCCAGTGTGTGATTTTGCGCTTAGTACCGGAGAAGTGTTTTCGGTAAAAAGACAGTCACCAATAATTGCTACCTCTTTGGATGGAGATGAGGGTATTCCTGTAGTTGGAGTATTGTGAAAACAAGAGAAGACAGTAAAAAAGGAAAGACAAATGTGGTAGCCAGTAATTTTTTGTTCATGTTTTTCCTCCACAATTAATTGAATTAAATTTTTTCCAAAGATCAATTTTTTACCTAGTTGGTGAGGTAATAACAATTTCAAAAAGTGCTAAAAGTGGAAACCAAACTCGTTTTTCCTCGTTCATTGTTTTTTTTCATAGATAACGTGGAGTTGAGCGGCCGGCTATCAAGCCGGTCCGCTCGAACGCTTTGTTGTGCTAAATTTATATATTTTTCAGTTAGTTAGTAGCAAGGCATTGCTTTTTGTTCGCATATGTGCTAACATTTGTCGATGAGGAAAATCAACTTCTACAAAACTGAAAGTGGCAAATGCCCCGTGGAAGAATACTTAGATACACTTTCAAATAAGCAAGTTGAGAAAGTGTTCTTTGTTCTTCAATTAGTTGAATCATTGGAAATAGTACCAAAAAAATTCTTCAAGAAGCTAGAGTCAACTGACGACCTATGGGAAGTTAGGGTTCAGCTTGGAAATAACATTTTCAGGTTTTTAGGTTTTTTTGAAGGTGCTGAATTAGTCATTTTAAATCATGCCTTTACCAAGAAAACACAAAAAACGCCTAAAAAAGAGCTTAAAATAGCAGAGCAGAGAAAGAAAGAATATTTTTCAAGGAGGTTGAGCCCATGAGTGACTTGAAAGAATATATTGATAAACGAAAGCAGCAAGATCCAGATTTCTGGAAAGACTATGATGAGCGTTTTGAGACATTTAAACTTGGGGTCCTTTTGAAACAGGCTAGAAAAGAAGCTGGAATGACTCAAGAACAAATAGCTAAAAAACTCAAAACAACAAAGTCTGTTATTTCCAGAATGGAAAACCATGCCACAGATATTCGTCTTTCAACCCTGGAGAAATTCGCCAAAGCACTAGGCCGACGAATAGAAGTCTCTCTGGTTTGATTTATCTCTTTTCTTTTTCTTTCAAGTCCTCCTAATCATAGGGGGATTTTCTGTTTTTACGCACAACGTTAAGTTGAGCGGCGCGCCTCAGCGCGTCCGAGCGTAGTGAAACGGAGCGATCTCGAACGCTTGGTTATCAGAATTATTAATCATGCAACTTCAATTGTAAGGCGTTTTCCCAAAGCTTTTGCGAACTTATCCAATGTTGAAAGCTTTATATCTTCTGCATGATTTTCAATTCTAGAAATAGCAGTTTTTTTAGTATTTAGCTTCTTGGCAAGTTGCTCTTGAGTGAGCCCTGCTTCCTCTCTTGCCATTTTGAGCATTACACCAATTTTGAATTCTTGGTAGCCAGAGTCGAAATTCTCAGCAAATTTAGGATCTCTGTTTTTACGCTCGGAAATATATGTTTGTAAATTTTTCATTTTACATTTCCTCTCTTTAAATATTCTTTCTTTCGCTTTTCTGAAGTCTTAATTACTTGCTGTGGTGTTTTTTGCGATTTCTTTTGAAAAGCATGGTTAAGGATTATTAGATTATCTCTTTCAAAAAAACCAATAATTCTATATGCATTACCACCACTTGAAACTCTTACCTCCCATAGATCATCGGTACTTGTGAGTTTTTTGAAATACTTTTGGGGTACAGTCGGTAATTCTTGAACAAGCTGAAGAACCCAAGCTGTTTTCTGTGCCTCTTTTGAAGGCAGACTTTCAATAAAATCGATAACTGGGGAATACCCCGGTTTTGTTTCGTAAAATAGTATTTCTCTCATATACAAATGTTAACACGCAGGTTAACAATGTCAATGGATGTTTTTAGGAACTGATAACGTGAAGTTAAGTGGCAAATACCGCAACACGGATTATCCGGCAAAGTACCCCTTGCAGATTCCGGTTGAGCATTAAATGGTATGGATTCCGCTCAGTGGTATTTGTCAGCTTGAACGCTTGGTTATGCATTTTTTTCTAGTTTCTGTTCGTAAATCACTATTACAGTCGGGGCATATAGCAATACTGACATGATTTGAAGGATATTCAACAGAGCACTGATCACAAATATACATTTGTTTTTCTTCAACTAGTTTCTTTTTGTATACTATTGCAATAATTAATGGAGTAAAACCGGCAATTGCAATAATTAGCCCTGACTCCCTTTCTATTACTGATCCCCAAAACCTTTCAGGACCTTCAAGAAAAATGTTGAGCCCCCAAAACGTTGGAAACAACGAACATAAAAATCCTTTCCACACAGGTGATTTAACGGTTTCTTCATAGTTAAATCCAAGAATGATCAGCGCAACAAAACCAACCAGGAAAAAGATAATAACCAAAGTGATGTTCATCTTTATTTCGAAAGCATAACGTATAATATACGACAGTCGTTTTTAGCGGAGCATATACACAGAACTGCCTCCGGCACAAACGTCCTGCCTCACACTTTTCCAAACTTATTTCAGAATTTCCCTTTCTCCAATCTCCTGTGGCAAGAAATATGTCAGAAGATACCAGTATCTTATCTAACCAGCACTAAACTTGCAATTTTATTAGCGAGTATTACGGGTTGGCGTCTTTCCTGCAGATACCCGTGTTCTACGTCAGGCGTATAACTTGTCTGTTCACTTCTCGAAATGCGAAACTTATGTGAAAACAAACGCTCTTTGATGTTCTGGATTGTCGTAAAACAGCGCTATGTACAAGTTTTACGCCTGGCATGATAATTACAGATAAGAGGAATTATGTCTCAGAATACTAATGATACCAATACGTTTGATGATGCACATTTTGCGAAGTGCTTGTTATCAGACCACATTATTACGGAAGAACGAGAGAAATGTTATGCTCATTGGGTGCGATTGTTCTTTAAAGAAAGGCATCGGTGGTCTGGCTTCAAATGGTTTGATCAGCTCCCATTATTCATAAAATGTTTAGATTCAAAACTGCTTTCCTATTGGAGCATACCTCTATCTGTGCCGAATGATAGTCCTCGGCCTCATGGGTTGTCATCAGATCCGAGATAACACAACCATCGCCCCTTGGCCCAACTTGGCCGTACAGCGCCTGGGCCCAGGGATGTCTGGCGACGCGGATCGTCCCTTGGAGCCCCTTGCTATGCTATCCCTCCCGAGATATCAATTACTATCTTTCCAATGTGTTGCTTGGCTTCAAACTGCTTCTGAGCTTCAGCAATTTCTGCAAGTGCAAAGGTTTTTGCAACGAGCGCGGAAACCTCTCCGGCTTCGATGCGCTTCACGAGGTTTGGAAACACTTCAGCGCTGAGGACGGTGCAGCCAAAGAGGGTTAGATCTTTTAGATAGAGCGTTCTCACATCCAGTTCAACAACAGGTCCGGCTATCGCCCCTGAAGTGGCATACCGACCAAACGGCTTGAGAATATCCAGGAGTGCAGGCCACTGCTTGCCTGCGACCAGGTCAATAACGACATCAACGCTTTTGTTGCCAAGTTCTCTCGAGAGATCCCCATCCCTCGCAAAGGTGCGTTCCGCGCCAAGACTGATGATCTGGTCTGACTTTGCCGGTGAAGTAACGGCAAGAACACGAGCCCCCCTTGCTCTGGCCAGCTGAATTGCAGCAGAACCAACGCCCCCGGACGCACCCGTTATCAGCAAACGATCATTGGCGTTAACACTTGAGCGGGTTAAAAGGTTTTCGGCCGTAGAGTAAGAGCAAGGGAAAGAAGCCAGTTCAATATCGCTGAGATTGCTCTCGATTCGGTGAGCATGCCTGGCAGCAACAACTGTGTATTCTGCGAAACCGCCATCACATTCAGAACCGAAATACCAAGGCTGATCCAACTCCTTCCCTCCTGCCTCGAAAAGGCATGGCTCAACCAGCACTCGTGCACCAATAACACTTTGGTCCACTTCTTCGCCAGCTGCAACAACCCTGCCGCAGACATCTGCTCCTTGTATCCTGGGAAAGACAAGAGGACTGCCCGACCAGCTTGCATCACTACTGTTGTTCGATTTCGAATACCACCCGATACGAGTATTAAGATCAGTGTTGTTCACGCCGGCAGCACCAACCTTAATCAATACATCGCGTGGTCCAGGAACGGGAGCAGGAATATCGTCACGAAACACTAATTTATCCAGGCCGCCATGGGCAGTCAGCTGAACGCCCTTCATTACAGTGGGTAATTTGCTCATCGGTTTTCCCAGGGTTAACGTAAAATACAGGAGATAAGTGGCCCCACTTATCTGTTCAAAGCATAAAGATCAGGGATGGCCTCAAAGACGACTTCACCATATTGGCGGCGACCTTCCGGTAACATCTTTTCCAGCAGGATCATTTCCCACGAGAGCAGCACTCTTCGATAGAGTTATACATGGGTATGATCATATCAAAACCTGAAATTTCAAATACCTCCCTTACATGGTCCTGGGCATTGCAGATCGAAAAGTTACAGGCGTGCTTTTGCATAACCTTTGAGATATTCAACAGTACCCGTAAACCTGCACTCGATATGTATTCAAGTCCAGAAAAATCCATTATGATATCACCTTCCGGAGAAGTCGTATATTGACTCACCCGCTCTTCCAACACGGATGATGTTATAGAGTCGAGTCTTCCGGTTATGGTGACCACATTGGAGCTCTCTTTCTTGATAACCGAAATGTCCATAGCCACCTCCTTATTTGCCTTTTATTCTCTTTGTCATGGTGACAACATTTTTGTTGTTATCTCGTGAATAGGTCAAACTATCAGTATAATGCCTCACAAAATGCAGGCCCAGGCCACCTGCACTCCTTTGCTCGATCGGCAGAGTAATGTCCGGGGGAGGGACTTCGACCGGATTGAACGGCGGCCCGCTGTCTTTAAGGGTTACCGTGAGGCATTTTTCATCATCGAGAGCCAGGGCGATCTCAATGTAACCGGCCTCCGGCGCTCCTGAATGTTCAACGTGGTTTGCACAGAGTTCCTCGAGGACCAGATTGAGCTCGAGCAGCGTTTTTGCCGGCAGGTTCCAGGAATAGGTGGCACGCTCCAGAAATTCCCTGAGCTTTCCCAAGCCTCTGGAAGAGTTGGCAATTTTGAATTCCATAGTCCGGTTCCAGTCAAGGTTCCTGTCGTCTGATTTGTAGTTTTTATTTTTTGTCATCGTCACCATTCTACAATAAAGAAACCCCGACGCTGCTGTAATCAGGCTCTCCGGTTTTTCGTTGCATCGCCAGCATGCTGCGGTCCCACCTGACCAGATCAGAAACGAGACTGGCCGCTATCTGAGAAATGCCGTTTGGGAACTTTTGCATGGCTTTCTGAAACTCCTCGCGGTGCAGACACATGACCTTGGTGTCTTCCGCTGCCTGAAGTCCGAACAGTGCAGGTTCACTCCCGAGAAGGGCGGCACCACAGATAAAGTGTCCCGAATTAAATTCTCGAACAGCATGCTCCGTTTCATCTTCTGTATAGCTCGCCACCAGGCGCCCGGAGACGATAAAATAGGCACAATCATTATCTTCCCCCGCAACGATCAGTTGCTCATCGGTGCGAAAATCGATAGTACGGCAGAGCATGGCGAGCAGTTTCAAACAGCCATATTCAAGACCACTCAGCATTGGTATCTGCCTGAGATGCTCCAGATCCTGGTGAAAGCCAGACCTGTTCAAACCGTACTCACTTGGTTTTTCCGTGGATAAGCTCATACAATACCCCTTTATTGGAACGCAATTCCCCGGGCTTGCCCAGCTCGACAATTTTACCGGCCTTCATGACGGCAACCTTGTCATATGAGGGCAGCATATCTAAGCGGTGAATAACTGAAATCACGGTATATTTGCCTCGCATCGGCTCCAGCAGTTTTTGAATTCTACCCTGGGATTTATTATCAAGGGCTGAAGTAGCCTCGTCCATGATCAATACCCTCGGGTGCTTCAGGAGAACACGGGCGATGGCAAGTTTCTGCCGCTGGCCGCCAGACAACTTGTCACCCTTGCTGCCCACATCAAAATCCATGCCGATCGCCGAGACAATCTCCAGCAGATCCTCTTCTACCAGCAGGAAGACAATATATTGGTTGAGTCGATCTTCCACCGCAGGCGTATTGGAGACCAGGTTGCCGAAGAATATATTATTCAGGATCGATTGCGAGCCTAAATAGTCGGTGTGAGAATAGAAAGAGACGCCATCCGGAACATGCTTGCGAGACCACCCGCGAAATTCATTCCTGCCGTTTAATACGAGCTTCTCTAAAAGAGGCTGCAGGACGATGATCTTATGAAGAGCTGGAATGAACCGGAGCGCCGTATCGATGATCAGGGCGTTTTCATCATCATCAAGTCGGGATATTGACAGCGCCCGGAGTTTTTCCGTGAGCGTAATACAGCGGTCGTACTCTTCGAGCCTGACAGGCGTCCGGGCAAAGAAGAATTCCTCTTTCGGCACATCCCCCATGATATCAACGGTCTGTCGAATCAGTTCGACCCCTGTTTCCAGAAGCGGTTGTCGTAAATTACAGGCGTCAAGAAAGCCCTGAAACGCTCTGTTATCTCCAAGCTTCCCGAGATCATAGTCTTTTCGCAATGGGGTTCCAAAGATAATATTCTCCGCTATACTTGAATGATACAGGTATTTGTCATCATGGTAGAATTCAACATGCCCCGCAAATTCCTGGCCGAAATTCTTCTGGAAATTCTGCCGCATCCTCAATATCTTTTCCTTGAGATTGTTCTGTTGATCTCTGTCAAGAATGGTGTTCAAGCCGAAACGGAGGATATCTATAAACAGACCCGTCTGCTGGAGGACGGTGATCTTGTCATCCAGAGTTGGTTCGTTTATCGGCCTGCCGTTTGGGTTGTAACTGTTCATTGCCCGAACGGCATAGAGCAGGTTGTCGTCAACCGTGCCGGAATTAATAAATGAATCCTGAGCGATAAAACCGACATTTCTGACGATTTCTTCCTTCGAGAGAGCAGATACGGGCAAGCCATCAAGGAGTACGTCCCCTCTTGTATAGCTGACCAATTGGCCTATGCATTGTGCCAGTGTCGACTTGCCGGAACCCGAAAAACCAACCAATGCCAGGTGCTCACCAGCTTCTACCGTCAGGTTGACATTGTCGAGTAATTTTATTCCTGATTCGGTGGCAAAGTCCAAACTTTTAACCTCCAGCCGACCGGCGATTTCGCCAACTGCAGGCCCAACCTGCTCCAGCGCGAATTCAGTCTCTTCAGCAAACGTCTGCATGACTTTTTTATACCGCACTGAAGCATCCTGGTAGATCTGATAAAACTCGATGAGTTCTTTCCAGGGATCGTAGAGTTTTTCCTGGGCAGAAAGAAACGCGACAATGACGCCGAGCGCTATTTCTCCCTTGATCACCAAATATCCTCCAAGGACAAATACGAGCACGGGGCCAAGTCCGATAAAAAGATTGTTTATTACCTTGACCCCATAGCGATAGAGCATCCAGATGATGCGGATTTTGAGTAACTGTTTAGCGAGTGTGTTAAATTTTTGTTCTTCCAGCCAGAAGGAGCCATGGCCGTGAACCTCATGGATCCCGGAAATCGATTCGGTAACCTGGTTGGTAACCTTCTGGGTCCCTTCAAGGCGCTTTTTGTTTGCCTCGTTGGCTCCCCGCTGCAGTCGGGGAATAACAAAAAGGGCAATCGGATATATCGACAGGGTGATAATGCCCAGCAAAGGGCTGAGCCACACCAGGTATGCCGCAAAAGCAAGAAGGGTTAGAATATTGCTTACCGGTACCGCTATTGCCATACCGATGAAATCTGCCGTTGGCGCAAGTTCCACAACGAGTGATGAACTTACCGTCCCGGCCTGGGTCTTGCGGAAAAATGAAAGTGGCAGCCGGAGAATGTGGCTGTACACCTGCTGGCGAATCTCGGTCATCGCCCGCTGACCGATCAGGGTCTGCAGCCAGTTGATGACAAATTTCAATCCGCTTGCCAGGGATACAGCAAAAAAGTATATCAGACAATAAACCAGGAGAAGGGACGTATCCTTGGACGAAATCACGTCATTGACAATCCGTTTCTGAATTTCAAGGGGGAGGACCCGCAAAAAGACAATCACCAGGATGATGACAAGGAGCGTTAGCTGGAGTGATACCTTCCCTTTGAGGACCCAGGAGAAGAGTGAGCGTTTGGTAATGGACAAATCTGTTGCCTTTGCCATAGTAAACCTTTCCCCTTCCAGACAAGTAACGAGGCGAGTCCTGAACGTTCGGTCCGACCTGTGATTTAAAGGCGCATTGCTCAGGGACACCCATTAAAACTCCCAATGCGCCGGCAGTTCACCTCTTTTTGATGCGGTGGCCATGTGGTGCGGTCATTGTGATATGGATGCTGGCCTGGACAAATTCACAATGAATGTTGAAGGTAATCTATGGTAAATATGTAAGCACGATTTGTCTTCAGTCGAATGACCTGAACAGGTGCGCGGACATGCCGGTTCTCCCGTGCGAAACGCTCAGCAAAGCCATGTTTATATCGCACCGTTCCTCACCTCGTCCTGATCATTGTCAGGGAAAAAGGACGCCGAGGATATGGAACGAAAAATCCTGAACCGATCATGAACATAGTTTCATGTCAAACAGTTGTCAGGGATTTTCCGATTTGGTCACGCAGGCCAGGGTCATGACTGATATACTCCAGGAGACATGAGACAAAGATGAAAATATGGGTAGATGCAGACGCCTGTCCTGCTGTCATTAAGGATATCCTCTACAAGGCAGCGGAACGTACCTGCGTGCAATTGACTCTTGTTGCCAACCGCCCCCTGAAAGTGCCGCCCTCTGCCCAGATAGATTTCATCCAGGTTTCATCCGGCCCTGATGTCGCAGACAGTAGAATTGTTGCTGACCTGACTGCCGGTGACCTCGTCATAACCGGAGACATTCCTCTGGCCGCGAGGGTGATTGAAAATGGAGGACATGCGTTAAACCCCCGAGGCACTTTTTATTCGACTGAAAATATCAAAGAGCAGCTCGCCAGCAGAGATTTCATGGAAAATCTCCGGGATAGCGGCATAGAAACAGGCGGGCCCTCAGCACTGACGCCGCGCCATCGGCAATCCTTTGCAAACCGCCTTGATACATTTCTGAGACAGCATGCGAGAGAGCAGGAACGGTAGTCTAGCCGACCAGTGTCACAGCCGCCCCGTTCAAGCTCCAGCTCCGGTATCTCCGCTAACCAGAAAGGATGGCGCTTCACACCTTTAATTTTTCACACAACTCGTCAAAATCGCCGGCCACAATGTCAAAATTAGTCTCGCTGGGGACCGCGAAGCCTTCTCCGACGTTGTCTTCCTCCGGAACGCGCACATGAGCGGTATGCATGCCGGTGGTCTGTGCCGCTGCCAGATCACCTTCATGGGTCGCGACCATCATCGCTTCTTCCGGCTGCAGCCCCAGCAGGCGGGTGGCTTTCAGATAGGCCTGTAAGGAAGGTTTGTAATAGCCTAGAAATTCGCAGGAGAGGATGCCGTCCCATTGCACGCCGGCTGCTTTTGAACTTTTCACGATGGCTTCCCAGCTCAGGATCGTCAGCACGACGACCATATATCTGGTGCGCAGCCGATTGATCGCATCAGCTGCACCGGCAAAGGCGTTCATGTTGTGCCATGTTGCTTTTACCAGCGACAGGCGATCAATATCGGCCAACATGGGGTAGGTCGCCGAGAGATTCTCCAGAGCCTGCAGCTGCATCTGATTGGAATTGATCCACGGCAGGTTGCCATGCCTCACCTGGGTGTGAATCCTGAACATTTCATCGCGCCAGTCGATGGCGAAGGTCTCGCTGTCGATGGTGCTGCCCCTGGCATCGGCCAGTTTCTGAATCCTCTGCCGGGCCGTATTCTTCCAATCGAACACCGTCCCTCCGACATCAAAAAACAAGCCTTTGACATTGTCCATAGCTCCTCCAGTATCTCAGTTTGCCGGTTCCTGTTTGAACCCTGTATAACCGCAATTACAAAGTCTGACAGTGTCGAGACTACTCGAACTCTGTCCCCATGGCAGGCAAAACAAAGCTGCATTCTACTCTATACGCTCCACTGTTGATAATAGCTTATCTGTAGCCGTTATCTGGTTGCCAGTCAAGTTGACAGCGGTGTAGTGGAATAAAACGAGCATTGAATGTTCGTCATTTTCTCAATTTCTTTATTGTATTGAAGCTGGTATATTTTCGTGACAGACACTTGCCAAACGGTATTGCGATGTCAAGATTGAATATACTGACTGTCCAAGGCGAAACCGGTTTCTGAAAAGAAGGAGGTACCGATGATTAAAGTCACCGTTCTCTATGGCCAGCCGAACGATCCAGAAACTTTTGAAAAATATTACAAGGAGACCCATCTCCCTCTTGCCGCTAAAATGAAAGGTGTTGAACGACTTGAACTCACCCGCTTCGTTCCGGGTTCAGACGGCGTTATTCCGACCTATTATCGAATGGCGGAACTTTATTTCGCTGATGAAGAGCAGCTCAATGACACGTTTAACTCTCCAGAAGGCAACGCCACCGTCTCCGATTTGTCAAATTTCGCCACAGGCGGCGTGACGATACTGACGGGACTTGTCGAAAGTTAGAAGCGGTTGGCAGCGGGCTGGGAAACGGACCACTATCAGGCAGTCTGCCCGGCAACGAGTTGGCAGACCGCCTGGACAGCATGTTTCATCTTCAGTAAATTCATGTTGAATACCAGGTGATAAAGCTCGGGGCTCTCGTAATCAGCCCTGCCGAAGTTACGATAGAGGTTGACCCGTTCCCTGTTCTTTTTCTCGACGACGAACTCCGCCTCTTTCCTGTCAATGTCGTACTGTTCCATCATGAAATGTATACGGTTCTCAATATTTGCAATCATCAGAAAATGGAAGGTGTCCGGACGACCTGCCAGAATATACTGTCCGCCCCGGCCAATGATCACGACATTGTCCTGGTCGGCAATGCTGGGAATAATTTTGTGCAGTAGTGAAATATAAAGATCGCCGTTCATATATCCAGGTCTTTCTTCCATGGCAGTTTCGACATACCCTCTGCTAAACGGTCCAAACCTGCGCACCAGGCGCGTTACCATACCCTCACGGCCTGTCTGCTCGGCAACAGCGTCCACCCATTCAGAAGAAACATCAGCCTCCTGAGCAACCATTTCAACGATCTGTTCATCGATAACGGCGTAATCGAGCTTTTCCGCAACAAGCGTTCCAAGTGTCTTTCCACCGGCTCCGAACTGCCTGGCTATGGTTATCACAGACATAATTACCTCCATCATGTGAGAGGAGCTTACCGACAGACGCACGCAACCCATTCACCGCAAGGTCGATGAAACATCCGTCATCAGACAAACCTAACTCATTAACACCACTGAAGCAACGATTTCATTTCCCCATAAAGACGCGTCCTGGTTGAGAATAGGGGTGAGACTGGAGGGACAGTTAACGCTAGCTTTTACGAAATATTTTATTAGAATGACAGGTATATCAACTCAGCTGCCGGCGCATGGACATGTGCAGTATGAGGAGCAGGTCTGCTTGCATCGGGCAATGAAAGCGGTCAGAAAAGACTGCCAAATTGGAGGCCGTGGATAGTGAGCGCTGATAACCTGTCATCAAGAGATGCCGCATCGAGAAAAAAAGCGGGTATTTCTGCTCTGTCCCGCAGAACAAAGAAGGTTGTCCCCTTCAGCTTAACTTTTTTGATCTGCTTTGCCACCTGGATCGTGCTGTCAGGACGATTTGACCTCTTCCATATCGGTCTGGGAGTGATCGCCTGCGGGATCGTGGCATTTCTCTCTGACACAATTCTCATATCACGAAGAGGACTTGCTCAACTGCCTCGCCAATGGCTTGGCTTTATCGCCTATATTCCCTGGCTCTTATACCAGGTTTTCCTCGCCAACCTGCATGTCATGTACCTGGTATTTCACCCGCGCATGATCGAGTTAATCGATCCGAGAATCATGCGCTTCAAGAGCAGATTAAAAAAGCCGATGTCCCTGTTTATTTTTGCCAATTCAATCACGCTGACTCCCGGCACGATAACTGTTTATGTGTCGATAAACGGTGACTATACCGTCCACGTGATCGATGAACAGTCCGGAACGGCTCTTCCGGGTGAGATGGAAGAGCGGGTTGCCCGGCTGATGGGAGAATAATGGAATCATTTTTCCTGTATGCAGCCGTCTATCTCTGTTTGATCATGCTGCTCTCACTCTACAGGGCTGTGTTTGGCCCCACTGTTCTCGACCGCATGATTGGCGTCAATGCAATCGGCAGCAAGACCACCGCTCTTTTGATACTGATCGGCATCATCTACCAGCGTGTTGAGATGTTTGTCGACATCGCCCTGGCCTATGCCTGCCTGAATTTTATCGCAGTCCTGGCGGCTTCCAGGTACTTCCAGAAAAGAAAGGGGCTGTATGACGAGAGTCACTGACGACAGAGCGCCTGTGAAACCGTACTGAAAGGTATAAAACCATGACAACACTGGCCGTTATTTTTATCGTGCTGGGACTTTTTTTCTTTACCGGTGGATCAATTGGCATTTTGAGGTTTCCCGATTTTTATTCCAGGCTTCATCCCGCAGGCAAGCTTGATACCATGGGACTCCTGATGAGCATGGCGGGCATGGCGCTTTATACGCTTCAGGATTTTTCTCTTGCCGCCACTTTCACCGCCTTAAAAATCATGCTGATCGTCGTCTTTGTCTTCATCACCAGCCCTACCGCAACCCATGCCATCCTGGATGCAGGGGTCCGGGCGGGTCTGCTGCCATGGACCGCGTCAGAACAGGAAGAGAACAGATGATCTGGTCACTCGATATCATTATCCTGACCATCGTGCTTATCTGCGGTATCGCCGCCATCTCTATCAGGGACCTGTTGGGCGCTGCGATCATGTTTGGAGCCTACAGTTTCATGATGTGCCTGCTCTGGTCCATCATGGGGGCCGTCGATGTCGCTTTTACAGAAGCTTCAGTCGGCGCCGGAGTGAGTACGGTGTTCTTTGTCGCGGCGGTTTTCCGGACATCACGGAGGACAAAAGATTGAAAGTACTGGGGCTTATTACCGCTTTCTGCTTCGGGGGACTTCTTTTTTACATCTCCTTCGATTTTCCCGACTGGGGAGACAGTGCGTCGCCGGCCAGCCAGCACGTGTCATCCTACTACATCGAACACACGATGCAAGACACCTCGGTTCCCAATATCGTCACTGCTGTTCTGGCGGATTATCGAAGTTATGACACCCTCTTTGAGACCGCGGTGATTTTCTCTGCCGGCCTCGCCTGTTTTTTTCTCTTGCGGGTTGGCGAGCGACAGGCGCCGGCCGCCCGGTTTTATCGTCACCTGTCGACCGGAATTACCTTTCGAATCGAAAAGGGAGGCCGACTTCCAGAGAGTACGGGAGAGTTTGAGAGGATTGACAGTGTCTGGGTGCCCTATGACGTCATCATCAGGATGACCTGCCGCCTGGTTGTGCCTTTTATCCAGTTGTTCGCACTCTACGTGATTGCCCACGGCCATCACAGTCCGGGTGGAGGGTTCCAGGGGGGTGTTATTTTCGGCGCGGCAATCATCCTTTTTGCTATTTCCAACAACCTCAGACAGGCACTGAGAAGAATGAGCGAGAAAATAACGACACTGCTCAGTTCACTGGGGGTCATGATCTACGCCGGTACCGGGATGCTCTGTATAGTGATGGGGGCCGGATTTCTTGATTACCGGGCATTGAGTTCGTTTCTTGGTGTTGACCCGGTTACCGCACGATCGCACGGCATCCTCATCGTCGAGATCGGGGTAGCTATCGCCGTAACGGCGGTAATGGTATGGGTTTATTATATCCTTTCTTCAGCCGGCAGACAGGACGAAGGATTATAGCATGGATGGAATTGTCAGCTTAATCATAGCAAAATATAACTTCTGGGCGGTGATTGTCCTGCTTCTCATCGGGTTCTATGCCATGATTGCCAAGCGGAACATCGTCAAAAAAATTATCGGAATGAACATTTTCCAGACCGCGATCATTTTGTTTTATGTCTCTATCGGTTCCAAGAAAGGTGCAACAATACCCATCATTACTCACGGTCATGACGGTGTGAACCATACAGTTCAGGCCGCGGATTATATTAATCCCCTTCCACATGTGCTCATGCTGACCGCCATTGTCGTCTCAGTAGCCACCCTTGGTGTGGCGCTGGCTCTGAGCATGAAAATTTATGCTCGCTACGGAACACTCGAGGAAGACGAGATCCAGGGAAAATTAATGGAATCGGAACCGGGGTAAAAACAGACTTTTGGCTCTTGCCCGACAAACGCCCGCCACACCGGTAGCTCGGCAGGAAGGCTCAACCCTTAAAGGCAGAGGATATGGCAGCACATTATCCCGCGATTATTGTGACTGTGCCGCTCTTTGGGGCCCTTATCATAACTGCCCTGTGGTGGTTTGATAAAAGGCTCTGCTACCCGATTTCACTTCTTGCCGGGACTGTTTCCCTGGCGGCTTCTGTGGGCCTGTTTCTCGACGTTTTGTCCCGCGGGGTAATCGAGTACCGCCTGGGGGGCTGGCCCCCTCCTATTGGCATCGTTTACCGGATAGATCACCTCAACGGCCTGATTCTTGTCGTCGTCTCCCTGGTGTCCCTGTTGAACCTGGCTGGCTCCAGGAGTGTTGCGGAAAAAGAATTCCGGGATAAAGTCGGCGCCTTTTACGGTCTGTATCTGCTCTTTACCACCGGTCTCCTTGGCATGCTCATTACCGGAGATGCCTTCAACCTCTACGTCCTGCTTGAGATTGCTTCTTTGACCGGTTATGCGCTCATTGGCATGGGGTCGGGGCGCGCGGCTCTGTCCGGCCTTCATTACCTGTTCATGGGGACGATCGGTGCCAGCCTGTACCTCCTGGGAATTGGCTGCCTCTACCTGATGACCGGATCCCTCAACATGACCGATATCGCCCGAATTCTGCCCACTCTTGTGCCGTCTAACGTTGTTTTGCTGGCCTTTGTCCTGTGCCTCAGCGGTCTCTTTGTGAAGATGGCCCTGCTCCCCCTGCACGCCTGGCTGCCCAACGCCTATACCTACTCGCCATCTGTGGTGAGCAGCCTCGTTGCTCCGCTGACGACCAAGGTAATGATATATGCGCTGTTCCGGATAACGCTGACCATTTTCTCTTTCGATTTTGCCTTCAACAGCATAGCTGTCCGCCAGCCGATCATCTGGCTTGCCGTTGCGGCGATTTTTTTTGGCTCACTTCTGGCCCTTTCACAAAAGCGCTTGAAGAAGATGCTCGCCTTTATCGTCGTGGCAGAAGTCGGCTATATGGTAGGCGGTTTCTGGCTCGGCAACAGGGCTGGAATGAGCGGTGCCGTTTTACATATCATAAACGATGCGGTCATGACGCTGTGTGTCTTCATGGCAGCCGGGGCGATCGTCCATAAGCTGGAAGATGACCGACTTTCAGTCATGAAAGGTGTTTTTCGAAAAATGCCCGTTACCATGGCAGCGATGGTGGTCGGAGGGCTGTCCCTTATCGGCGTACCTCCCACCTGCGGTTTTTTTTCGAAATGGTACCTGATTGCAGGCGGGATCGCTGCCGGCCAGTATCCTTTTGTCGCGGCGTTGATCTTCAGCAGCCTGGTCAATACCGTTTTGTTTTTTCGATTATTTGAAATTGGCTACTTCCTGCCTTTTGAGCAGCCAAAGAGATACCATCAATACAACCCTGACAGCTTTTTTCGTTATTCCGGCAGAAGAGCAGAGGCACCGGTTGATCTGCTTGTGCCCCTGGTGATAACCGCACTACTTCTGATCGCTCTGGGTATCTTCTCAGGAGAGATTGTAACAAGGGTCATTACGCAGGCAATCCCGGTGACCCTCGGCTGAGCCGCCACAGTCTCTGTACTCTGGCGATGTTGAAGGTCCGCTGTTGACGAGTTCGACAGCTTTGCAGGTGCACCGTAATCAGATCGTGACATGTAAACTATGACAGCTCAGACGATTGTCTCAATAAAGCCGCTGCTCGCCGTTTTGGCTTCACTTCTTGCCGTACCGTGTATTATCCTGTCGAGGCGGACGGTGAATCTGCGTGAAGCCTGGACCTTTGCTGCAGCGGTTATCAAGTTTGCCATGGTGGTTTCACTGCTGCCGCTGATACTCTCCGGGGCGCAGGCTGAATACACCATCGCCCGGGTACTGCCTGGCTTCGCACTGCAATTGCGTGTTGACGCGATGGGGATGCTCTTTGCCCTGGTATCTTCGTTTCTCTGGATTATCACCTCCGTCTATTCCCTCGGGTATATGCGCGGACTGCAGGAACATTCGCAAACCCGTTATTTTTGTTTTTTCGCACTGTCTTTGTCGGCAACAATCGGTGTCGCATTCTCGGCAAACCTTCTGACGCTCTATCTTTTCTATGAAATGCTCTCGCTCTCCACCTACCCCCTCGTAACCCATCACCAGGACAGACAAGCCCGCAGTTCGGGCAGGAAATACCTCTTTTTCATTCTGGGAACCTCCATTGGCATGGTGCTGCCGGCAATGATTTTCATCGCGGTCAAAACAGGGACACTGGACTTTGCCTCCCAGGGGATCATCTTGGACAAAATCGATCCGCAGGTCGTCACGGTGCTTCTGCTTCTCTTTGTTTTTGGCTTTGCCAAGGCCGCCATCATGCCGTTTCATGCCTGGCTCCCTGCAGCGATGGTGGCGCCGACCCCGGTAAGCGCCCTGCTGCATGCGGTAGCTGTCGTAAAGGTTGGCGTCTTCTGTATTGCCAGGATGATAACCGGAATTTTCGGCACTGAGCTCTTGTCCGCGCTGGAGCTTTCGACAATGCTCTGCGTCATTGCCGCCGTAACAATCCTGGTGTCTTCATTCATCGCGCTCACCCAGGACGACTTGAAACGCAGGCTCGCCTTTTCCACGATCGGTCAGCTCTCCTATATTGTCCTGGGTATGGCACTGCTGTCCAAAAGCGCTATGACGGGCGGACTGCTGCATATCGCCATGCACGCCTTCGGCAAGATCACGCTGTTTTTCTGCGCCGGCGCCATTTTCGTGGCAACGGGTGTCAAGAATATCACCCAGATGGTGGGGATCGGCAGACAAATGCCACTGACCATGTCCGCATTTTTTATCGGGGCCCTGAGTGTTATCGGCCTGCCCCCCTGCGGTGGTTTTATCAGCAAATGGCATTTGGCCATAGGAACGGTGGAAGCAGGTCAGTACACCATGCTGGCGGTGCTCCTGGTCAGTTCACTGCTGAATGCCGCCTACTTTTTACCGATCGTCTACCGTTCGTTTTTTCACCAACCGGAAGAAGGGATGTTCGAGGGGCCAAGGGCTGAACCACCGCTCTGGTGCCTCCTGCCCCTATTGCTGTCGGCGGGCTTGTCCATTGTCTTCTTTTTTTATCCCCAGCCGTTCTTGAGACTGGCCCGTCTTGCGGTCCAGGGAATCATGGGAGGATAAGCGGGAATGCAGGAAAATAAGGAAAAAATGATACTCAGTCACAAACCGTTGCCCGGCTATCGTACGGCCTTTTACATCACTCTGGCCGTCGGGGTTGTTTACCTGGCCAGCGTTTTTATCCGGTTTTTTTTCTGAGGATGCCGGCACAGGCCAAAAGGAGAATGCGAAATGAAAAAAGAACTGACTGTGTTTGACAAGCCAAAGAATGTCAATCGTTTTCTGTACCTCTTCTACCTGTCTCTTGTCGCGCTGCTGCTGATCGACCCCTTTATCCACAAACATGGTGCTTTTGGCTGGGAAGACGTGCCGGGCTTCTTTGCCGCCTATGGGTTCGTTTCATGTGTCGTACTGATATTCATTGCAAAACTGCTGCGCCTCTGGGTGAGACGCGATGAAAATTATTATGGCTAAGCGTCAGGGGAAATGAGCATGGACCTCGCACTGCTGATAAACGGATTTCCGCCGGCCTTGCTTTTTATTGTCGGAGCCCTGTTCATTCCTTTTCTGGGCGGAAAAATGAAACCAGGGTTCATGCTGGCGCTGCCGGTTCTGGCCCTGGTTTCTATTGCCTGTACACCTGACGGCAGCCACTGGGGCTTTCAGGCACTGGGCTACGACCTGTTTCTCAGCAAGGTTGATGCGTTAAGCCGGGTCTTTGGCTACATCTTCTGCATCGTAACATTTCTTGGCATTATTTTTGCGCTTAACATCGACGATGATCTCCAGTTTTGCGCCGCCTACGTCTATGCCGGCGGCGCCCTGGGAGTCTGCTTTGCAGGGGATGTCTTTTCTCTTTATATCTTCTGGGAGATCATGGCTGTTGCCTCCACCTTCCTGATTCTCGCCAGGCGGACCCGAGCCTCCCAGGCGGCGGCAATGCGCTATATACTGGTCCACATCTTTGGCGGATTGTGCCTGCTTGCCGGAATACTTTTCTACGTGCAACGCACCGGATCGACATCATTGGGACTGATGCAGCTTTCTGGCCTTGATTCATATCTCATATTTCTCGGCATTGCCGTTAATGCGGCCATCCCGCCGCTTCATCCCTGGCTCAGCGACGCCTACCCGGAGGCAACCGTTGCCGGTGCCGTTTTCCTGAGCGCCTTTACCACCAAAAGTGCTGTTTATCTGATGGCCAGGATGTTTCCTGGAACAGAGCTCCTTATCTGGCTGGGAGCCGGCATGACGACGATACCGATATTTTATGCCGTGCTGGAGAACGATATCCGCCGGGTACTGGCCTACAGTCTGATCAACCAGGTGGGTTTTATGATGTGCGGTATCGGGATAGGGACAGCCCTTGCCATCAACGGCACCGTCTCTCATGCCTTTTGCCATATCCTCTACAAAGCGCTTTTATTCATGGCGGCTGGCTCAGTCCTGCAGGTTACCGGGAAAATCCGCTGTACTGATCTTGGCGGGCTCTACAAGACAATGCCCCTGACCTGCCTTTTTTGCCTCGTCGGAGCAGCCTCCATATCCGCTTTTCCGCTGTTCAGTGGTTTTGTGAGCAAATCGATGATCATCAGCGCCGCCGCCTACGACAAACTCATCATCGTCTGGCTGGTACTGCAGTTTGCCTCTGCCGGGGTATTCCATCATGCCGGCATCAAGGTTCCCTTTTTCATGTTTTTCGGACACGATTCAGGAATACGTGTAAAAGAACCACCGCTTAATATGCTGATCGCCATGGGACTTGGGGCATTCGTCTGTGTACTTCTCGGCGTTTACCCGTATCCCCTCTACGCTATCCTGCCGTACCCGGTAGAATACGTCCCCTATACTGGAGCCCATGTCGTGGGTCAGCTTCAACTTCTCATGTTTGGGGCACTGGCCTTCTGCCTGCTGATTCTTTCCGGGTACTATCCAGCTGAAATGCGGGCAATCAATCTGGATACTGACTGGTTTTACCGGTCACTTTCACGTCGGCTGTACAGCTCGTCCGACACAATTCTGAATAGAGTAAACCGTGTATGTGAACGTGTTTTTATCCAGGAATTTACCGGCAAGCTGGCAACATGGGCGGAGAATGGTGCCGCCCGTCTGCTGCTGATCCTGATGCTCCCGCTCTGGACACTCATGCGTTTATCGGAAGACAGGAAGACCCAGATAAGCAGCCGCATCAGCACGCTGCTCAAGGAAGGCGCAGTGCCTATTGGCATCAGTCTGGCGGGAGTGGGGTTGCTGTTGTGTGGATTGTACCTTTTCCATTAACCGAGGTGTGGAGAGAGACAGATGGTATCACGTGCCGATGTAGAGAATATCGTAATCCTCAGTTATCTCACAGAAGAGATGATCCAGAGGCTCCTGCCGGAAATAGAACTGTTTCGCTTTGGCGACGGGGAGATCATTTTCCACAGTGGCGATCCGGCTGACATGTTTTATATGCTCAAACGCGGCAAGATACTGCTTGAACAGCGGATTTCTGATAAAGTCACCATCTCGATGGGTACAGTAAAACCGGGATACTCCTTCGGCTGGTCGGCAATGCTGGGAGATGAGAAATTCACGCTGGATACCATCTGCGGTGAGCCTTGTGAGGTATTGAGAATCAGGGCCAGAACCCTGTTTGAAATGATAGAGCAGGATCACAGTATGGGGTATAGATTTATGCACCGGCTGCTGCACATATTGAGAAGTCGTCTGGATATGCGCACCGAGCTCTTCCTGAAGTTGATCAGGAATCATCCCGATATCAATCCCCTGATTACAAAATCAAAAAGCTGATTATTCAAAAGCCCTGGCAATGGTGCCTGTCCCCGAAATCGTCATGTCTTTCAGGCAGGGCTCTTGACTGGTCCGGCCGGAGCAAACTCAGCAGAATTTTGGGCGAAGGTGATGATTGACGTTGCAAAAACGGTGGAACAGCATTAAACACTGGTTTCGTCGATCACGTTTTCTGAGTCTGAATTTGATTACACAACGAACCCATTAGATGGTAGCGGGGATGAGAAACACCTACTCCTTGAATAATTTCAGGGGCGATTTTTTTGGCGGCCTGACCGCGGGAATTGTGGCGCTCCCTTTGGCTCTGGCTTTTGGCGTCGCCAGCGGTTTTGGCGCGGTTGCCGGCTTGTACGGGGCCATTGCAGTGGGTTTTTTCGCGGCGCTGCTGGGCGGTACTTCCACCCAGGTTTCAGGCCCGACCGGACCGATGACGGTGATATTTGCGGCAGCTGTCGTAACCTTCCCTGCAGATACGGGAGCCGTTCTCGGCCTCGTTTTCCTTGCCGGCATGTTCCAGATTGTTTTTGGATTTCTGAAGGTCGGGGTATTTGTCAGGTATATCCCCTACCCCGTCATATCAGGCTTCATGAGTGGTATCGGCGTGATTATCATCCTTATCCAACTCCACCCGATGCTTGGCGCAGCCGGGGTGAGTTCCCCGCTTGAGGCCGTCGTGACCCTTCCCCGCTCGCTGTTGAACACGAATTTCTACAGCCTCGTTCTCGCCCTGACAGCAATGGCTATTGTCTTCTTTACGCCGCCTAAAATCGGGAAATTCGTCCCGTCTCCCCTGCTTGCCCTTTTGGGCGGCAGTCTGATTTCCATTATTTTCCAGTTCCCCGTTGCAACTATTGGTGAGATACCGTCCGGTTTACCCGAAATAACAATCCCGCTGTTTTCCTGGACACTGCTTCCCCAAATAGTACCAATGGCGCTGGCTCTTGCAGTTCTGGGGATGATTGACTCCCTGCTCACCTCCGTTGTTGCTGACTCAATGACCAAGTCTCAGCATGACTCAAACCGGGAACTCGTTGGGCAGGGAATCGGTAATATGGCGTCTGCGCTGATCGGTGGATTGCCTGGCGCAGGAGCGACGATGCGCACGGTTGTCAATATCAAGGCTGGGGGAACAACCCGGATATCAGGTATGACGCACTCCTTTTTCCTCCTGGCGATTCTCCTTGGCCTGGGGCGTTATGCAGCGCTTATCCCCTTACCGGTGCTCGCCGGCATCCTCATGAAGGTCGGTATAGATATCCTCGATTACCGGCTGCTCAGGCTGGTCAAACGCATACCGCGTCAAGATCTTCTGGTCATGATGAGCGTCTTTTTCATTACCGTTTTTGTTGATCTGATCGTTGCGGTTGGCGTTGGAGTGACGCTGGCCTCACTGATGATTACCTACCGGATAGCCAGCCAGGCAAAGATTAATGTGCAAGGCCTTCCCCCTCACGAATGGCACAGAGATCTGGAGAAAACCCTTGAAGAGGAGACTGATTTCGGGATACGGACACTATCCGTAAGGGGAGCATTTTTCTTTGGCACAACAGCAAAAATGCAGGAGCAGGTAAGTAAACTTATCGGCACGAAAGTCGTGATCATAAACTGCCTTGATGTCCCTTTTATGGATCTGTCGGGTTATTTTGCCTTGAGCGAAATGATAGACAGGCTCAGAAACGAGAAGATCAAGACCATCGTCGTCGTTAATGAAGGCATCGGAATCCGCAAGCAGATGGTGGATATGGGGTATGGCGAGATCCTCACCCCTGACGGCATCCAGACCGATTATAATGTCGCTCTTCACCTGGCCTGGGAATACCTGGGAGAAGACCGCGTCTGAAGCACCAGCAACCCCCTAATTTCGCGGACAGAAACAGGGGTCAAGAAACAGGGGTCAGGCTTGACAATTGGGTATTTATTTTCAAATACCCAATTGTCAAGCCTGACCCCTGTTTCCCTCTCCTATTTATTGATAAATTGTGACTTTGCCAGAAGCGAGGTTAATGCCTCCGGGGGCAGTGGCTGGGAATAATAGAAGCCCTGAACAACATCACAACCAAGCTGTCTCAGCTTTTCCAGTTGGCTTCGTGTTTCGACCCCTTCTGCAGCGACGGTCAGCCCCAGTCCGTGTCCCATTGTTATTATCGTCTTGGCCAGGCCTTCATCTTTTCTGTTCCGATCAATATCATCGATAAATGATTTGTCAATTTTGAGTTTATCCAGCGGAAACTGTTTCAGGTACGAGAGTGAAGAATAACCTGTTCCAAAATCGTCAATTGAGACCGTGCCGCCCAGCAATTTGAAATCACGCATAATGGTTACTGAGCGATCGATATCCTGCATGATCAGGCCCTCGGTTATCTCGAGGTCGATGTTTTCCGGATTGATTCCGGTATCCCGGATCACCTTGATTAACTGCCCGGGAAGGTTGCCCTCCCTGAAGTGCCTTGGGGAGATATTTATCGACATGCGAAGTGATTCGTTGATTTGTTCCTGCCAGATTTTTGCCTGTCCGCAGGCAGTTTGCAACACCCATTCACTCAAGGGGAGGATGAGGCCACTTTCTTCAGCTACAGGGATAAATAGCGTTGGCGGGATGATCCTGCCGTCATCTTTCACCCAACGCAGCAGGGCCTCAACACCGATTACCCTGTTATCACTGAGGCGTATCTGGGGCTGGTAATAGAGCCTGAGTTCGGCACGATTCAGGGCATTCCGGAGTTCTGCCTCGAGTCTCAACCTCTTTTGGATAAGTTCGTTCATCCTGTCGGAAAAAAACAGGTAATTGTTGCGGCCGCTTTTCTTTACCTCGTACATTGCGATGTCGGCATTTTTCATCAGCATATCAACATCGGTTCCATCCTTCGGAAAAACACTTATTCCTATGCTTGCTGTGAGAAACAACTCGTGATCGTCCAACATGAAAGGAGGCTGAAGAATATGAATAAACTTTTCCGCCAGGGTCGCTGCAATACGCAGATCCGTTACCTCTTCCAGCAGTACGACAAACTCATCACCTCCCAATCGGGCGACGGTATCTCCGCTCCTGCAGGCCTTTTTGAGTCGTACTCCAACCATCTGCAGTAAGCGATCTCCACCGGAGTGCCCCAACTGGTCATTTACTTTCTTGAAATTATCAAGATCCAGAAAAAGAATGGCCACAGACTTATCTGAACGCCGAGTGCGTAAAATGGCCTGGCTCAACCGATCAAAGAGCAGTGATCGGTTTGGCAGGTTGGTGATAAAATCGTGCGTTGCCTGATAAGTGAGTTTCTCCAGAGCGTAGTTCTTTTCGGTAACATCGCTGATGCCCAGGACTGCGCCCATCGCCTTGCCAGCATGATCCTTGAGCGGGCCTGCGGTCACGCAGGCAATATGTTTTCGGCCAGATTTGTCATGGAACACGGCTTCTTCCTGCTGCTGCACTATATCAGCTGTCTCTATGCATTGCCGGACAAAGGCAAACGGTTCCCCTTCCTCTTCTTTCTCTGCAACCCGCAGTATCGTTTCGAGCCTGCACCCTTCTGCTTCACGCCTTGAATATCCTGTTAATCTTTCTGCTGCGGGGTTCATATACTTGACCCGGCAGGAAGCATCGGTGGTGATGACACCGTCACCGATTGACTTGAGGGTTATATCGGCATGATCCCGCTCCTGAAACAGTTTTCTTACGAGCTGGGCAAGCCTGTTCCACACCCAGACCGGATAACTGAGCAACAATATCAGCATGGCTGCTGCCGGCGGATACCAGATGTGTATTTTCACAAGGAGAAGAGCAGCTGTCAGCGGAATGAAAACCAGGAAGCTTCCTGCCACTATCTGCACCGTTTTGTTTGCGAAAAGCGCAAAGGCGACAAGCGGGAAAATGAGCAGAAGCGCAGTGAACGAAAGTCTGCCAGCAGTACTTATGGGCAACACCGCCAATCCGTTTTCCAAAGTGTCGAGCAGATTGGCATTTATCTCGACCCCCGACATCGGAAGCGATTCCCCTGAAACGGGAGTTGGCAAAGCATCACTGAGTCCTGACGCGGTGGTGCCGACAAGTACGAATTTATCCCTGACAACATACGGGTCAAAATCAGGATCAAGGAACTGGGCATAGGAGATACGTTTGAACTGTCCGGGTTTACCGGTGAACGGCAACAAAATCTCGTAGTCACGCACCCAGTTACCGGGAGATGCTGAATCCAGGCTGGTGTTTCTTCTGCCCGGCAACGGTTTGCTCGCAGGGAAACCTGCGAACAGCAGCATCTCGAGGGAGAACGCATTCCACTCTGGAAAACCAAGACCTGCATTCAGGAAGGCTCGACGCATTATCCCATCCGAGTCCAGTTCGAAATCTACGTGACCAAGCCCAGCAGCAGCAGCTGAAACCGCGGGAATGGGCTTTCTTACCTGTAACCGGTTGCGGCCCGGGTTCCACTCAGCGAACACCGGCATAATTACACGCCCGCTGCGTGCTACAGCCTCGGAGAAGAGCGTGTCGTCCTGACTGCCCTCTCTGCCCGTTTCAGAAATGATAATATCAAAACCGATCACCTTTGCCCCGCCAACCGAAAGCTTGTCTATTAAATCTCCATGGATGTGTCGTGGCCATGGCCATTGACCGTATTTGGCCAGGCTTTCTTCATCAATGGCTATGATGACGATGTTATCGGCAGGTGGCCGAGTTATATGGCGGGAGAGCGAGTCATAAAGAAACCTGTCAAAGCGTTCCAGACCCTGGTTGTAGGAAAGCAGAAGCCCCAATATAAGGAGACCGACGGCGGGGAACAGGGAACCAAGCCACGCATTGCCGGAGCGGACTTTTCTCATAGAATCACTATCAGAGTAATGATTGCCGGAATGATAAAAGACAGAGGGTGTGGGGGTGGGGGTGGAATCTCGACGGTCTGGTATGGTCCGAACGGTCCTCTGTATCCATCGGCGCCAGTGATTGCGATCCGTATATAGTATGAGCCATAATCAAATTGTTTCAGGCTGTAAAACGAATCGGTCAGTTCTTCATCGATGAGTAATTCTGAAAAATTCAAATCACGCGACATCTGGAATCTAAACGTCTGTTCCGGTTCCCCCTGCTGCCAGCGAAATACCAGTTCACCCGTATCCATTTCTGCTCCAGACATATCTGGTTGAGCCGGCGTTCGCCTGAATTCCTGTGGATCGCTGAATGGACCGACTTTGCCTTCCGATGAAACACTTGCCACTCTCCAGTGATAAACTCCGGGTTTGAGCTCATGATCAGGAGTGACAATGGTTGTATCAAGATCAGTTTCGTCTGCGATTAGGGGCTGTTCAAACTGACTGCTGCCGGATAACTGAAACCGGTAATGTGTTACATCCTGTGGTTTCGACCACTGAAATGTTACCCTTGGCTGGTCAAGCACCGCTTTTGCAGGTGGCTGGATCTGTAACGGGGGAAGCGGGCGGGCCTCAATGGAAAGAGGATGAAATGAGTAGAGACCCTCCAGGCCGTTGTCGTCAATACCGCTAACCCGCAGAAAATAAGTATTGTCGGGAAGATCTGGCACCCAGATATTACTGGTTGGGAACGTTGAATCAAAAAGCAGGGTGATGAAGGTATCATCTGGTGCGATCTGCAAGCGAAATTGGCTGGCCCCTTCAAGTGGCAACAAATCCAGGGAAAACGGTACTCGGTAGATAGTTTTAGGAGCTCCGGAAAGATCAGGAGGCGGGAGCAACCTGACCGGCTCGAGTGGTTTTCTGTCGCGGTAGGACACGGTACCAAAGCCCTCTGGTACCACCTGGGAACTGCCCGAACTGTCAACTCCGACAGCGCCGGTAAGGACTTCTGTCCGCGATTCTCCATTTTCTTCTGCACTGATACGGTACTCTGTACCTCGTACAGCGGCAATAGCCGAAGGGGTGGAAATTTCAAAACGCGATCCCTGTTTAGTCTTGGGAATTACCTTGTTGTGGGTGCGCCCGGACTTCAGGCGCACCTTTGTATCTGCCATACCTGTTGAACCATATCCTACCAGCTTTTCTACCTTCAGTTCAGATTCCGCCTGGACCAGTATCCTGGAGCCATCCGTAAACTGAAGCGTTGCATTGCTGCCACTCACTGTTTTTATTGTATCGCCTTCCCAGAGCAGCATGCCTTTTTGGGCGGGAACCAACTGGTCAGACGTGTGACCAGCAATTGTAGCCTCCCCTGTCAGTTCTACAATCGTTGCCACTGAAGATCCCGATTTCAGCCACTCCACAGGTATGCGCAGAGCAGTGCCGGGCTGAAGCCTGTAGGGTTCCTCGATGTTGTTCAACACAACCAGCTTTTTCCAATAACGCATTGACTTCAGGTGCTCTTTGCTCAGGGTCCAGAGATTGTCACCATCCTCAACGGTATAGAGCCACTCCCGGTCCATGCCAACAGCAGGCTGATGAAAAAGAAGGAGTGTCAGAAGAAGTACGGTTGTGTGGCGCAGTGAGCTGCTATAATGGGTCCGGACAAGTAATTTCATAATTATCTCTAATGGTTATAATTGGGATGAATGTATTATAGATCATTTCGTACCATTTATGAAAATAATTTGTCTAGATTCGGGGTCAGGCTTGACAATTGGTCATTTTTCAAATAGGGATCAATCATGGCCCGAAAACCAAGAATCCACTATCCAGGCGCATGTTATCACGTCATTTTGCGCGGTAACGCTGGCCAGAATATATTCTCCAAGAAGCAGGATCGAAACCGGTTTCTCCATCTTCTGCAGGAGGGTACTGAACGATATCGCCATCGCATTCATGCCTACTGTTTAATGACGAACCACGTCCATTTAGCAGTTCAAGTCGCTGAAATTCCTTTGTCCCGTATCATTCAAAACCTCTCTTTTCGATACACGCGTTATTTCAATAGACGCAAAAATCGGGTGGGTCATCTTTTTCAGGGAAGATACAAGGCGATCCTCATTGATGCCGACAGCTATCTGCTTGAGCTTGTCAGGTATATTCATAACAACCCGGTTCGTTCAGGAATCGTCAGCACTCCGGATCAATACCCCTGGTGCAGTCACAATGGTTATCTGTCCACTGCCCTCGTCCCATGGTTGACCACCGATTGGGTTCTTTCTCAATTTGACCAGAAGAAAGAACAGGCCATTGATTATTACCGCAGTTTTATCCTCGCAGGAAAAGGCGAAGCGGATGAAATAACCTTTCATCGGGGGAATGCTGAGGGAGAAATTCTCGGATCAGACAGTTTTGCCGAAGAAGCTCATTTCAAAGTATCTCAGGAAATGACAAACAGGCTATCGCTTACTCACATCATTGATACAGTATGTAATTACTATGGGATACAACACAGCGACTTAGCGCGGCTGAGCAAACAGCGAAGAGTATCAGAACCACGGGCAGTGGTTGCTCTTTTAGTAAGAGAAGCCGCAAACCTGAGCTTAATGGATTTGAGCAGAAGATTAAATCGTGATCTTTCTGGATTGAGCCAAGCGGCAAGCCGGCTGGAAAAAAGAGCAGAAAATCAGCAGAAACTGGCTGAAAGGATCGAGCACAGCAGGAGGCTGGTTAAAAAGCGGGGTCAGGCTTGACAATTGGGCATTCTTAAACTTGAGAATGCCCAATTGTCAAGCCTGACCCCTTCTCAGTGCTGGCGACTCAGGCTTCGTCGCGCGGTCCGTTAAACAGTTTCATCAGGGCCGCGTTATCGTCTCCGCCTTTTCCTGCCCCAACGAAAAGACGATGGATTTCGGTGGTCAAGGAGGTCACCGGCATGGCGACACGGTTTTTACTCGCAAAACTCTGCACTGCTTCAAGATCTTTGAGCATATTTTCAAGACTTCCCGTTGGCGAATAGTCGTGACGCCCCATCTTTGCCATGAACTCCTGCAGCAGGGCGGAATCGGCGCGACCTCCAGCCAGTGCTCGGGGAATACAGTCCACGTCCACACCGCCCTGAAGAGCGAGCTGGGTGGCTTCCGCTATTGCCTGAAAACCAACAGCACAGAGGACCTGGTTGACAAGTTTTGTGGTCTGTCCGGCGCCCGATGGCCCCATCAGGGTAAAGTTGGCACAGAGATGCCCCATGATCTCTTTTGCATGTTCAAAATCGCCCTTCTCTCCTCCGGCCATAACGGCAAGCCGCCCTCCCAGAGCCCCCGGAGCACCTCCTGAGAGAGGGCAGTCGAGCCAGGGCATCTGATATTCGTCCCGTAAACGGGCAGCACATTCCCGGGTCGATTCCGGATCAATAGAGGACATGTCAATCAATACCTTGTCCGCAGAAGCCGCTTCAGCGACACCGTTTTTGCCAAAGACGGCTCTATTTACGATGGCCGCATTATTCAATGAAAGGATTACAAATTCGGCATGAATTGCTGCCTCCCGGGGGCTGCCTGCTGCGGTTGCGCCGCGGCTGACCAGTGCCTGCACCTTTTCGTGATCAAGGTCAAAGACCGTGACATCCTGTCCGCATTCCAGAAGTCGGCTGGATATTGCTGTGCCCATGATACCGACACCGACAACGCAAACTTTTTTCACTGAATCCTGTTTCATCTGTTCCTCTCTTCTATTGGTGTCTTTTGCTGCCTGAACGGTCCTGTCTCAAGACAGTCTACCTGCTTTCGCCCGCCTCGGTCTGCCGGAGTGTGTCATCACTGGAGAGCCGCCCCCATCTAAGGATCAAATTTCACGGTGATTACTTGTGACCATTGCTCCGGAATAAAAAATAGGCCGGGTCGCAGCCGACGGCATCAGCCGTTTTGCCGCCGCAGCTGGCACCTCGTCACAAGCACGATGGCCCCACGGTTAAACTGATACTGTCATTCCGCCATCGACATAGAGAATGTGCCCGTTGACAAAGCTTGAGGCATCAGAGCTCAGGAAGATGCAGGCTCCAACGAGTTCTCCTACGTCTCCCCAGCGCCTGGCCGGGGTTCTGGCGCTGAGCCAGGCGGTGAATTCCTCGTCGGCAACCAGCGCCGAAGTTAATTTGGTTTTAAAATAACCCGGTGCCAGAGCATTCACTTGAATACCATATTGGGCCCAGTCTGTTGCCATCCCCTTGGTAAGATTGGCGAGGGCCCCCTTTGAGGCCGTATAGGGTGCAATGGAAGGACGAGCCAGCGCGGTTTGTACCGAGCAGATGTTTACAATTTTTCCGGCCTGACGCCTGATCATGTGCCGGGCAACAGCCTGTCCGACATAAAACGCGCTATTGCAGTTCAAACGCATCATCTGGTCAAAGCGCTCAACCGGGAAATCCTCCAGGGGAGTGCGAAACTGCATGCCGGCATTATTGACCAGTATATCGATGGAACCCGTCTGAGCCTCGAAACCGTCAATGGCATCTCTGACCGCCTCCGGCTCTGTGACATCAAATCTCAGTTCGTGAATTAACGCACCCTCTGCTTGAAGCGTTCCGGCTGCGCTTGACAGCCGATCTTTGTCGAGCCCATTGAGAATGACCTCGGCCCCGGCGCCGGCGAGCCCGCGGGCCAGTTCGAAACCGATACCCTGGCTGGAGCCGGTTATGAGTGCCCGGCGTCCGGCTAAATTAAATAAATCTAAGCTATTCATCGATATGTCCTTATTGTGGTATGTTAGTGTGATTTTTCGCTGTTAGCAACAAATAGTTTTGTCCGGTTTTGTAGCAAATGAGTTGTCCACTTTTTCCTTGCTCTCTCAGACCTGGCTGAAGCGTAGCGAAAGCCAGGTCTGAGAGCGCTGCACCCCCTACGCTACTTTCTTCTGTGCCTCCACCAACAACACTCCTTCGGCATCATAACTGGCAAGTTTTCGAGGACCATGCAACAGTGACAGCGTGCCATCAATATGACGCAATACACGCACTTTCGTCTTCACATAATGGTAACGGTAGCCATCCTCGGGGATCTGCAGTATCAAGGCTTTATAACTGATACAGTTATCATTGTTCACGATGCGCTCATGTTGTTCACACAAGATATCGTCCAGATCATTTCCGCACCACGGGACAAACACGCTCTTCCCGCCGGGAGGCGGCGATGAAAATTCTTCATTGAAGGCAGGAAGATACTCATCCGCAAGATACCGATTGGCTGCTTCCATCTCAGTGATGCCGGCCAGAGCCAGCTCCTTGACCAGGCGATCCTGATGAGTGCCAAATGCCCGTTCACTTCTACCACGTGCTTCCGGGGAATAGGCTGCTATCATTTCTATACCGAGCCGCTGCAGAGCTTTGCCAAATTGCGTTGGATTTGTTTTATCAACCTTGCCACCAGCTTCGGGCGTATACCAGTAATGACTACCCCGATCCGTGTACAACGAGGAAAAGACCCCCTTAGATTCAATCACATCACGAACTCCTCGAAAACTGCTGAAGGTTCCTTCCTCGTTGACAAAGAACATCGAATAATGCTCATTAGTCGCATCATCCATGGTTACGATCAAATCCCACTTCTTACCTGGCACCCACTCATGGGTTGAACCATCCTGGTGCAGCATCATCCCTGAATACGGTGCCCTGGCTCGACGTTTTCGGTGCTGACCGCGTTTTCTTGCTTTTCTTACCAGCCCCTTACTCTGCAACGTATTCTTGACCCAGGTATAACTGCGTTGGCCTTCATGATGACGGATATACCACTTGTAAAAATGCTTTACATTAAAGTCGCTGTAGCGCTCTTTGTACAACTCACAGACCGACAATACTTCATCCAGCGGAGCACGCCGGTGAGATGCCTGATTCAGTCTCTTGTCCAATAGCCCTGCAATACCACCCTCCTGGTAGCGGGGAATTAATCGACGGAATGTCCGATCGCTTATCCCAAGGATACGTGCCGCCTGCTCCTGGGTTAGTTCTCTTGATTTCCATCCGGTATATACTTGTTCAAATCTCATCTTCCGGTACTCCTGTAGCACTTCGGTCCGTCTCATAAAAGCCACCTCCTTGGCTTTTATAGAAACCGGACACATTATGTGCTACAACTCCGGACATATTACTTGTTACTAACATTAGTGTGATTTTTCGCTTGCACTTCTTGCGTGTTATCGATAACATTACGTGCAAAGGTACACCACTGTCAAGTTATTTTGTAATCCGAAAGGAGAGACTCATGGATAAAGTGAACATCTTACAGATCGGCTCGTATCCCGAGTGGGATATCGAAGCATTGGAAAAGAACTTCATTCTTCACCCGTACTATGCAGCAGAAGACAAGGATGCATTCATCGCCGCATGCGCCGACACCATCCGCGGGGTGGCAACCCGTGGAGATCTCGGGCTGAGCAGAAAGCTTATCGAGGCCCTGCCGAACCTGGAAATCATCTCGGTTTATGGAGTTGGCTATGATGCGGTTGATCTTGAGGCTGCCCGGGAGCGCAACATTCGCGTAACCAATACGCCTGATGTCCTGACCAAAGACGTTGCAGATTTTGGCATCGCCATGCTGCTTGCAGCTTCACGCGGGATCATCGGTGCTGAAAATTGGGTCCGGTCCGGTGACTGGGCACAGAAAGGAATGTACCCTCTTAAGACCCGGGTTTTCGGGAAGAAAGTCGGAATTCTCGGCCTTGGAAGAATCGGTTACGAGATCGCCAAACGCTGCGCCGCCTTCGAGATGGATATTGCCTATTCGGACCTTGAAGCAAAAGAATTTGCCGCTGAGTGGAACTATATCAAGGATCCACGGGCACTTGCCGAACATTCAGATTATCTGTTTGTTACGGTAACCGGTGGAGCCGCCACACACCATATCGTCAACAAGGCGGTTATCGAGGCACTGGGTCCAGACGGCATGCTCGTCAATGTTTCGAGGGCTTCAAACATTGACGAAGAAGCACTCCTCACGGCTCTGGAGAGCAGGAAGCTTGGCTATGCCGCACTTGACGTTTTTGAAGGTGAACCGAATTTAAATCCCCGTTTTCTGGCGCTTGACAACGTTATGCTGCAACCTCACCAGGCCAGCGGCACTGTTGATACACGCAAAGACATGGGACGTCTGGTTCGAGAAAATATGGAAGCATATTTTGGCGGTCGGGAGCTTCTTACCCCTGTAATCTAGAGGAGTTACAAATGAAATCGGTCGTATGCCATGGCCCCGGAGACATCAGGCTCGAAGACCAGGAGCCGCCTGTTGCCGGTCCGGACGAGGTGCTGATCAACATTGAGGCGGGAGGAATCTGCGGCTCTGATCTTCATTACTACAACCATGGCGGATTCGGTACCGTCCGTATCAAGGAACCGATGATACTTGGACATGAGGTCTCCGGCCGGATAGCTGGGCTGGGCTCAAATGTGGACGACTTCAAGATTGGCGATCTTGTCGCAGTCAATCCCAGTCACCCCTGCGGATCATGCAGGTTCTGCAAAGAGGCAATGTACAATCAATGCCTGGACATGCGCTATTACGGCAGTGCCATGCGCTTTCCCCATGTGCAGGGAGCGTTTCGACAGCAGTTGGCAGCCGGAGCTGAGCAGTGCCATACCCTTAAACCGGGAACTACTCCCAGCGAGGCTGCCTTTACCGAACCTCTGGCCGTTGCCCTCCACGCCGTCAAACGCGCAGGGAACATGATGGGCAAGAGGGTTCTGGTGACCGGTTCCGGTCCGATTGGCGCCCTCGTCGTCGCCGTGGCTAAAATGCATGGAGCCCTCATGGTGGTGGTAACCGATGTGCTGGATGAACCGCTGAGATGTGCCGCCGAAGTAGGAGCGGACAGGACTGTCAACATTTCCAAGCAGGCCCGGGAGCTGGAGGAATATGCTGAGGACAAAGGCTTCTTTGATGTTGTGATTGAGGCGTCCGGCAACGAGCAGGCTCTCGTCTCGGCACTGGAGCTCATCCGGCCGCAGGGACGCTTTGTTCAGCTGGGTCTTGGTGGGATGGTGACAATTCCTCAGAACCTGGTCGTCGCCAAGGAGATCGAATTTTGCGGCACGTTCCGTTTTCATGAAGAATTTGCCTGGGCAGTTGCCCTGATAGATTCCGGCCGGCTGCCGCTCAAGAGGCTGCTTACTGATGTTTACCCTGTTTCTGAGGTAAACCAGGCGTTTGAAACTGCCAACAACAGGACCACATCCATGAAGGTACAGTTAACCTTCAGCTGAAATTGTCCCCTTGCCCGTATCAGGTGCTCTCACGCTCGATAATCGAGTGGGGGATAACCAGTCGCTCGAAGCAGGAAGGGTCTATCACAGCGCTCCCTCCCGTCGCCCTGAGCATCAGCTTCCCTGTCTGGAGTCCTATTTCGGTGCAGTTGACTGATACCGTCGTCAGGCTCGGAAAACAATAACGGGAAAACTCGAAATCCCCGAAACCCGCAACTGCCAGTCGAGAGGGGACATGCCATTCCTGGCGGTGGCATTCCATAATCACCCCTATGGCGCAGAGGTCGGAAACACAGATGACCGCCTCCACCTCGGGCCATTCCTCTATCAAACGAATAACTGCCGGTCCCCCATGTTTGATTGAAATGGGCGGCACTCCCAGGGGGACAGCATGGGCTCTCGGCAAGCCAAGGGTCTCGATCGCCCGTTCATATCCCCGACGCCGATCAATGCCCCTGAAATCTCCACTCTCATCTCCACCGATAAATGCGATTCTACGGTAACCCCGAAACACCAGTCGGGCAACCAGGTCCTCGATCATGGCAGCGTGTGAGAACCCGACGGAATGATGAATAGGCTGGGCGGGCATATCCCACATCTCAATGACAGGCACCGATGTCTTTTGCAGAATATGGCGTGCACGAGCCGTGTGTTCGCCACCGGTCAGTATGATTCCCTCGGGTCGACGCTGCAGCATGGCCTCGATAAGTCGCTCCTCTCTCTGCTGGTCGTACCCTGTATACCCCACGAGGATCTGCTTCCCTTCAGAAGCGAGCGCCTCCGAAATACCCTGTACCGTTTCAGAGAAATTTGAATTGTTGAAAGATGGGATGAGAACGGAAATGAACCCTGTCTTCTTGGACGACAGGGCACCGGCAGAAAGATCGAGGACATATCCCAGTTCTTCTACGGCACTCATAATTTTCTCGCGGGTCGCGGCAGAAACCGACCTACTGCCGTTCAAGGCTCTTGAAACAGTCATCGCAGACACTTCTGCCCGGCGAGCTACATCAACCATGGTAGGGTTACGCTTTTTCACTATCAAAACAGGACACACTCATGCAAAAGGATCGCTTCTTTAAATTAACAGAGAACTAAAATTTCACCTGATTACACATTATGTTATCGATATCATACACCAGATTACAAAACTATGCATACGATTACTAAAAGGAGGGGTCAACGAGGGGTCAGGCTTGACCCCTGAACACCCCCCGAATGGCCCAATTATGTTGGCGTGCAGCGCAGGGAAGGGTGAGGAAAGTGTTACGTTTTCGAAACATCATACTAGGTTGTCCGTCACTTCTTGTGTATATTGGGGGGTGAGGGAGGTGGACTGATAATTGCAGTGAATAGAAGGTCCTCCAAGCAGCTGCAATTGAAGGAGCCTTATGAAACGTCAAAATATGCACCTGGTGATTTTGCTTTTCGGGATATTTTTTGCGTCTGCAGGCGCATGGGCCCAGCCGACCGTAAAGGTTGGCGTGGCGAGCATGATCACACCGGTCAGCGCCGTTAAATATTACCAGCAGGTGGTTGAATACCTCGGCAGGAAGCTCGGTGCCCCCGCAGAAATGGTGCACCGAACCACCTATGACGAGATTGATGTTATGCTGGAAAACCAGGAGGTCGATCTCGCCTTCATCTGTTCTTCACCCTATGTTCTCGACAACCAGAAATTTGGCGCTGAATTATTGGTCGCCCCGCAGGTAGGCGGCGTGGTTACCTATCATTCCAACATCATCGTTCACAAAAACAGCACGATCACCGACCTGGAGCAGCTCAGGGGAAAATCCTTCGTCTTTGTTGATCCAAAGTCCAACAGCGGAAAGCTTTACCCGACCTATGTTCTGGCCAAGCGCGACGAATCGCCCGAGCGTTTTTTTGCCTCCTTCCAGTACAGCTACAGCCACAATAAATCCGTTGAGATCGTGGCCAAGAAACGGGCCGACGGGGCAGCAGTTGATTCAATCGTCTACGACTACATGGTGAACACGCAATCACCATATGCCAAACAGACCCGAATCATCCATCGTTCCCCGGCCTTTGGCATTCCACCTGTCGTCGTACACCCTGACACCTCGCCGTACCTGAAGCGCACCCTGCTCTCTATCTTTCTGGACATGCACAAGAATCCGGAAGGCAAAGCAATTCTTGCGGCAATGAGAATCGAACGTTTTATCGAGGTCGCCGACAGCAACTACGATGGAATCAGGGCGATGCGGGCTTTTATTGCAAATAATAAAACCGCTCTTGCCGCAGTGGGCCAGGATGTGCGGGAGAACTCCAGGCCCGAAAATGAGACGGTGCTGTTCGGGGTGCTGCCGAGGGACAATCCCATCATCGCCTACGAGCGTTACCAGCCGCTGATTGATTACCTTTCCGCTGTGACCGGGCTGCAAATTGAACTCAACCTCGAAAAGAGCTACCCGGATGTTGTCAACAGACTGGGCCAGGGAAACATGTCTTTTGCCCTGCTCGGACCGCTGACCTATCTGGATGCTTACAAACGCTTTGATGCATCGCCGATAGTCAAGAGCAGGAACGCCCGTGGCGAAGCGTTTTACAGAAGTGTGATCGTTACCGGTATGGACGGATCCATCGAAGAAATATCGCAGCTGGTGGACAAGAAATTTGCTTTTTCAGCCCTCTGGTCCACCTCAGGCAATCTGATACCCAGGTATATACTTGCCTGGGCGGGAATCCACCTTGACAACCTGGAATTGTACCACCATTTCAACTACCACGATACGGTAGCCAAGAAGGTCCTCAGCAATGAGTTCGATGCCGGATCCATGCGTCTTTCAACAGCTGAACGATACAGTCCGTACGGGTTAAAAATCATCGCCACATCCGACCCCATTCCCACCGGCCCGGTAGTGGTGTCGCCCCATACCCCTTACCACATGGTACAGAAGGTTCAAAAAGCGCTGCTTGCCATGGCCGAAGATGACGCAGGAAAAAAAGTACTCGCCAAACTTGACCCGGACCTTCAAGGCGGATTCGTACCGGCGTCGGATACCGATTATGTAAGCATTCGGCAGATGATAAACGCGGTTCCCACGGGGTGTGGCAAGGGTTGTCATCCCAGGGTGACATTCTAACCGAGGAGTTTCATGGGAATTTCTCTGCAGAAAAAATTTATTCTCGTAACCTTCCTGTCTGTATTTGCAATAACGGTGGCGATCAGCATCCTCACGGCGGTCAAGACGCGCTCGGCTCTTTATGGCGCCTCGGAGCGCCAGAGGCGGATGCTTGCCGAGACCGTGAGCACCCTGATCATAAACCAGTTGATCTATGAAAAACTGGGGCTGGTCGAGGAAGGGGCGCTTATCGATAATTACATGAGAGACCTGAGCCAGCACCGCGAGCTCGACCTGAATTATGTTGCGGTGCTCGACACCAGCTTTCGCGTCATCTCTCACAGTGATTTTCTTGAGTATGGCAAGACCTACGAAGATCCCCTGATCAAGCAGGCCAGAGAAGCGGATCAGGTTATGGTGAGATCTCTGACCAGCGGGGAGAAAGGCGCTGCACTGGAATTTGCTGCGCCGCTGTCGATTGAAGGAAAGCATTGGGGAGTATTGCTCTTCTCGCTTTCCCTTGCCGACGTGGAAGAAGAAATCAGGGCGATGATCTCACAGACCATTACGTATTCAATTCTGGCTTTGTCTGTGCTGTTCCTTCTTATTTACCTGTTGAGCAGGCGCTTTATCAAGCCGATCATTGACCTGTCCCAGGCCATGGGTGAAGTCGAGGTCGAAATGATTGAAAAGTCCATACCAGTGAAAGGCAAGGATGAGCTGGCCCTGCTCACCCGAAGTTTCAACGAAATGGTCGGACGCATCACAAAAGCGAACGAGGAAATGAAGCGTACCCACGAGAAGCTGCTGCAGTCAGAAAAACTCGCAACCCTGGGCGTTTTATCCTCAAGTATCGCTCACCGGATCAACAATCCCCTGGGCGGATTGTTCAACTGTGTCGGCCTGCTGCGTAAACGGGGTGATGAGGGGGAATTTCGGGCAAAGTATCTAGATCTCATCGAGGAGGGGCTGGAAAGCATCAAACAGACGATCGGGCAGCTATTGTGGACCGCCGGACGCCGGGAGGGGGAGGAGAAGCGGACCCGGTTGCTGTCTGTGCTTTCAAGCGTGCTCAGCTACCTGGACTATCGGCTCAAGAAACAGGGGATCGATTACCAGCAGGAGGTGGAAGAGGACCTTGTTCTGCCGGTTGCTCCGCATGATCTTGAAGAAGTCTTCCTGAACATAACCATCAACGCTATTCAAGCGATGGAGTCGGGCGGCCGCCTCCGGATCAAAGTCCATCGCTCCGAATTTCAGGCAGTGATCATAATAGAGGATAGCGGGATCGGTATTCCTGAGGACAAGATTAACGACGTGTTTGACATGTTCTATACCACCAAAAAGGCAGGGGAAGGAACAGGGCTCGGGATGTGGATGAGTTATGAACTGGTTAAAAAATACAAGGGTGAAATCTTTATATCAAGCCAGGTGGGCAGTGGCACGAAAGTGACGATCATTTTCCCGGAGGTGTTATGAATGAATCCATTCTCGTCGTCGAAGACGAGAAAATTGTCAGGGTGTCGCTGGTTGACGCCCTCAAGGCAGAGGGGCATACCGTGCTGTCAGTCGAAGATGGTAATGACGCCATCCTGGCCCTTGAAGATGGGCAATTTTCACTGGTCATTACCGATATCCGTCTCCCCGGTGCGGGTGGCATAGAAATACTCAGAAAAAGCCAGAGCGAGTCGCCGACGACTCCGGTAATCATGATGACGGCCTACGGGAAGATAAAGGATGCGGTTGAGGCGATGCGAATTGGCGCATTTGACTACATCACCAAACCCTTTGATCTCGACGAGATGCTGATAACCGTGGCGCGGGCTCTGAATGTGCACAAGATCACGGAAGAAAACATCCAGATGAGAAAGGAGCTGAGCACCTATTACGGAGCGCCTCAAATCATCGGCAAAAGCAAATCGATGCAGACGGTTTTTAGCCTGCTTGAAAAAATCAGGAGAACCGAATCAACGGTGCTCATTCTCGGTGAATCAGGCACTGGCAAGGAACTCGTGGCTTCAACCATCCATTTTCAGAGTGAGAGAAAAGATAAACCGATCATCCGGATCAACTGCGCGGCGCTGCCGGATGACTTGATTGAAAGCGAGCTGTTCGGCTACGAAAAGGGAGCGTTTACCGGTGCAGACTGCAGAAAGCCAGGCAGGTTCGAAATGGCGGAGGGCGGCTCAATTTTCCTCGACGAAATTGGTGACCTGCCCGCCCTGACCCAGACCAAGCTATTGCGCGTTCTGGAAGAGAGAACCTTCGACCGGCTCGGCGGCACCGCGTCGATTACCGCAGACGTCAGGATAATCACGGCAACCCACAAAAACCTTGAAAAAGAGGTTCAGAGCGGCACATTCCGGGAGGACCTCTATTACCGGTTAAATGTCATCCCGGTTGAACTCCCTCCCCTGCGCAGCAGAAAAGAGGATATACCGCTTCTGGTGGATGTGTTCAGCAGAAAATTCAATGACCAGATGGGTGCGGCTGTCTCGTTTTCGCCCGAAGCAGTCGATGTGCTGATGAATTATGCCTTTCCCGGCAACGTGCGTGAGCTGCTGAACGTGATCGAACGATGTGTTGCCCTTACAGACAGCGGGGTTGTCCAGCCTGCTGACCTGCCGGTCCATATCTCGAAATTACGCTAGGACAAAACCGTGCTCTCACCCCTTCAGGAGATAACCGCCGAAGCCGAGCGGGAGCACATCAGACGTATCCTGAATCTTACCAGGGGAAACCGGTCAAAAGCTTCTGAAATTCTGGGAATCAGCAGGAAAACGCTCTGGGAGAAAATCAACCTTCATCAACTGGACATCTGAGCCATCGGATACACCTGCCCGATGGTGCACCATGTTACTACAAAGTAACACCTGTTTGAGAATGAAAGGTCGTAACTATATGTTTCTAAAAGATAAATGGACAGATAGCTGATTTCATCCGCCCCGCCGTTCCCCTTTGCGCAGATATTAGGATCTAACTATTTGCATTTATTACCCTTACCATCTCCCCTAACGTGCCTGTGTTACGTTAGCGTAACACAGACTCTCTCCATAAGCCCTCTGCAGGCATGGCACGGATAATGCTATCAGCTCCTGATACACGATGCGTGTATCAGTAACCAGGCTAATGAAAAACAGGATACATGGAGGAAGCTATGAAGATCAAAAGGAGGAACTTTCTAAAACTTACCGCTGCTGCTGGTGCGACAGCCGCGCTGAGTGGCTTTAAAAGCGAGGAAAGCTTGAATGCCCTGGCTGCGAGTCATGAAGGAGCAAAGATTGGGGTAATGCCGGGAGAATGGAAAGCGACCACCTGCCAGGGGTGCACAACCTGGTGCCCCGCGGAGGTCTTCATCCAGGATGGCAGGGCGGTCAAGGTGAGAGGCAACCGCTATTCAAAACAGAATGACGGCAAGGTCTGTCCGCGGGGACACCTCTCTCTCCAGCAGGTTTACGACCCTGACCGGATCAAGGTGCCGATGAAACGGACCAACCCGAAAAAAGGTAAGGGGGAAGACCCGAAATTCGTGCCGATCAGCTGGGATGAAGCGTTAAACACTGTTGCCGACAAGATGATGGAGCTTCGCAAAAACGAGGAGCCTGAAAAATACTGCCTGATGCGCGGTCGTTATACCTACATGCGAGATCTTATCTATGACGTCACCACAAAGGTTTTTGGTTCCCCCAACAATATTTCACACAGCTCGACCTGTGCCGAAGCCGAGAAATTCGGCTCGTATTACACCGAGGGCTACTGGGACTATCGTGACTACGATATCAGTAACTCTAAATACATCCTGATCTGGGGCTGTGACCCGGTAGCCAGCAACCGTATGGTCCCGGCCACTATTCGGCGGCTCGGTGATGCCCTGGACCGTGCCACCGTGGCGGCAGTAGACCCCCGCCTGACCACCAGTGCGGCCAAAGCCAATGAGTGGTTGCCGTTGATGCCGGGGACAGACGGCGCACTCGCCCTCGGCATTGCCCATGTGATCCTCACGCAGGGACTGTGGTACAAGGATTTCGTCGGGGACTTCAAGGATGGTGAAAACCGGTTCAAACCCGGCGCGATGGTCGATGAGGCCGAGTTTGTCGAGAAGGAGACCCACGGTATCGTCAAGTGGTGGAACCTCGCCGTCAAAGACATGACAGCGGCGAAAGCCGCCGAGTTGAGCGGTGTGGCTGCCGACCAGATCGAGCGCGTCGCTACCGGCATGGCTGCAGCAGCGCCGAACGTGGCAGTCTGGATGGGCCCGGGAGCGGCGATGCAGGCCCGGGGGGCCTACTCGGCCATGGCGGTACACGCCCTTGGCGGGTTGGTTGGGGGAATTGATAACGAGGGAGGAACACTGCAGACAGCCAAGATCCCGGTCAACAGCATGGATGGCGATATGCTGAAGAAGTACCAGGATGATCTCGCCCAGAAACATTCCAAAAAAGAAAAGATTGACCAGCGGGGCAGGCTCGAGCTGCCCGCACTCAATAAAAAATCAGGCGGTGGTGTTTCGACCAATAATGCGGCAAACGGAATCCTCAACAAGGATCCCTACGACATCAAGGTCCTCGTCGGATACATGAACAACTTTGTCTTTTCCTGCAACGGCACGGAACTCTGGGAGAAAGCTCTGGCCTCGGTACCTTTTACCGTGCACCTGACCACGAACGCCTCCGAGTTCACGATGTTCGCCGACATTATTCTGCCCTGCACGGTAAACATGTATGAGCGCTATGGATATGTGAAAACCAAGGCAAACCGTTACTCGACCTGTACCCTGCTGCAACCCGTTATTGAGCCGCTCTGGGATGTCATCCAGGATGAAACCGAGTTCCCGTTCCTGATAGCCGAGAAGCTCAAGGAGCGCGGTTTCAGCAATCTCTATGACTGCCTGACTGAGATGTATGCAGATCCCGAGACCGGCGCGAAAGCAAACAATTCCAAAGAACTGTCGGTTTATGCGCTGAAATACTATACCAAGCCGCTCTGGGACGGCAAAAAAGATACCCACGGCGACAAGATCAACGGCTGGCAGGAAATGCTTGAACGAGGCATGTGGAATTCCGAACCATACGAGTACAAAAAGCACTGGGGCGGAAATTTTGGTACAGAGACCAAGAAATTCGAATTCTACAGCGAGACGTTGAAAAAGGTGCTCGGCGACCATGCCGAGAAGCATAAGGTAGATATTGACACTGTCCTGGAGAAATGCAATTACACTGCCCGCGGGGAAATGGCCTTCGTCCCCCACCATGAGCCACCGCTGCGTCACGGGAGCAAGGACGAGTATCCGTTTGACTTTATCGACTACAAGTCCCGGCTTAACCGGGAAGGAAGAAGCCAGAATTCTCCCTGGTATTACGAATTCAAGCATGTCGACCCAGGTGATGTCGGGGGGCAGGATACCCTGAGAATCAACCCTGCTGATGCGCAGAGAATCGGCATCAAGGACGGTGACAAGGTGAAGGTAACCTCGATGGCTGCTTCCGGGGAATGCGTCGCCAGGGTGTGGGAAGGCGTGCGGCCCGGCACGGTGAGCAAATCCTACGGCCAGGGACACTGGGCCTACGGTCGGACGGCCACGGCTGATTTTGCCAAGAGCGCCACTCGGGGAGTGAACAACAACACCATCATCCCCTGGGAGCTTGAACGACTTTCCGGATCAAACGCCAGGAATGGCGGACATGCAGCCGTCCGTATCGAGAAGATATAGGTAAGAGGAGGAAAAGAAAATGACGCAATATGCAATGATAATAGATTTGAGAAAATGTGTTGGCTGCGGTGCCTGTGCTCTTGCCTGTAAGACCGAGAATAACACGGCACTGAGACGCAACGGCCAGACGTATAATTGGGCCGACTTCATTCACGAGACCAGCGGTACATTTCCCAATACCAAATTCCGTACACTTCCCGTTCTCTGCAATCACTGCAGTGCAGCGCCCTGTGTCGAAGCCTGCCCGGTTGAACCGAAGGCGATGTTCAAGACCGAGGATGGCATCACGATGCACAATGACGAACGCTGCATCGGCTGCCGGGCCTGCCAGGAAGCGTGTCCCTACAGTATGGACGAGGTCAAAAGGGATGGCGCCCACGGCGAATACAGCGTTATCAGCTACAACGAGGAAGGTGAGCCAACCCAGCTGTTCTTCACCGACAAGACCGAGCTGGTCCCCAACGGAACTACGTCCGGCGCGGAACTGGCCTCGCTAACGGGTACCAGCCCGCCGCACCAGACCAAGTACTCCCACCCTGACTACGAAAGTGTGCGCCGGGACAACATCGTCGAGAAGTGCATTCTCTGTGACCACCGTCTCAAAAACGACGAGCTGCCGGCCTGCGTCGAGGCCTGTCCCTCCGGGGCCAGGGTCGTCGGAGACATCGGGGACAGCAGCAGCGAGGCGGCAAAACTGCTGGAAAAGCACACGAACTTCGTGCTGCTGCCCGACGAGGGTACCAAGCCGAATGTATACTATATCAGGGATTATTCAGCCCGATAAGACAAACCAAAACAAGCTGAGGCCCGTGAGGGATGGTGCCCGCGGGTCCCGGCTTTGGCATCTGGTCAATTACCCTATGGTTTCTCAAAATGACGCATTAACTCGCGGTAATTGTTTTAAATTACTGTCTGCCTGTTTCTATGAGCCAGAAAAAGACCTGTTCGTCAAAGAGCGGCTCTGCAGGAGCCTGCAGGATCTGCTCGACGGCTGGGCGCCCGGGGCCGCAAAAGCTGCCTCGAACATGGAACGTGCCCTGGCAGACACACCGCAGGAGCAGCTGAGCGTAGATCATGCAGAACTTTTTCTCGGACCTTTCAATCTGATCGCAGCACCCTATGGGTCGGTCTATCTTGAAAAGAACCGGCAGGTCATGGGCGACACGACCATTGGTGTCCTGAAAATCTACCAGGAGGCGGGACTGTCTGTCGACGAGAAAGAGCCACCCGACCATGTCGCAATTGAGCTTGAGTTCATGTCCTATCTCTGCATCAGGGAGGCCGCGTCCAGAGCAGCAGGAAAGGCTGCCGATGCCGAGAAGTTCCTCGGTTGGCAAAAAGCTTTTTTTCAATCATATTTATCATGGCTGCCGAGCCTGTGCGAGACGATACGAACGGGAACGAAAAGCCCTTTCTACCTGTCACTGGCAGATTGTCTGGCCCTGTTCATAGCAGCCTGCGGGCAATGCTATGAGACACGTTCGGCAAACCCCGGATAGGATAACAGAGGTGCGCTCCATGCCCCCGCCAAGCCTGATTGAAAAACTCGCTGCAGGCGCCAATGAGCAGACCGCTGTTTTCACCCGGGACCGGTGCCTGAGAAAACGCCTCAACAGCTTTGCTTGTCGCAGCTGTGTCGACAGTTGTACGGCAGGTGCAATAACACTCAGGGGCCGTACTATTGACTTTGAGCCGGGTGCCTGCACCGGCTGCATGCTCTGTACAACAGCCTGCCCCAATGATGCCTTTGCGTTTTCAGGGTTTGATGCCGGCTCACCGAGTTTTTTGAAAGCAACAGCCGAACTCACCGTCATATCGTGTCCGAGACAGGGTCGGCTCCATCAGGAAGAGCGATGTGTCCCATGCCTTGGCGGCATCACCGTTGAGCACCTGCTGGCACTTGTACTTGAGCCGACCGGCAGGGCTGTCACCGTCACCGCGTTCAATGTCTCATCCTGCAACGACTGCGAAAACAGCCGCGGGGTGAGTCGATTCCTGCACAGGCTGGCATGGCTGAAAGAAAAAACAGGTTCCCTGTTCAAGAGAAAATGTATCGTCGTCACAGAGAAAAAAGAACTCAAGCCCCTTCTTGAGCCGTCGGTCAGGCGTTTATTCCTCACCAGCCTGAAAGATAACCTGTTGACCACGATCGGCTCGCCGTTCAGCTTCTCTTTTGACAGTCCGCCCCAGACAGAGAGAACAAGCAGGAGAATACCAGTACGGGTTCGTCTGAAAAAAAAGCTGCTTGAGCGCCTTGAGCCGCAACAGAGAGAATCCTTATCCGCTCTGCTTGATCACCATCTGGATGTCAGCGGCGCCTGCAATCTGTGTCCTTTGTGCACGGGTATCTGCCCGACGGGTGCAATCAGGGTGGTCCGAATCGCCGGACACAAAGAGCTCACGTTTGACAATACCCTTTGCAGCGGTTGCGGATTGTGTGTTTCATTCTGCAAAAAGAAAGCGCTTTCTCTTGAAACCCCTGTCTCCTGGATTGTGCCGGCTGACAGCAGCAGCGGTTTGCCTCCGCCTGAACCATCGCTGCGGGGTAGGCTCGACGGTGAACTCCGGCGGCAGCTAAGAGAGCAGGGAAACCGATATGACAGATCTCCTTATTCCTATTACCGTGCTTGCCGCTATCTTTGCGGTCATTGCCTTTTTTTACGCTTCGGTCGGACTTGGGGGGGGATCGTCATATACCGCGCTGCTGGCCATATTCGGGGCGGGCACGGTGACGATTCCGCTGGTGTCGCTGACCCTGAATATCCTGGTAACAACAGTTGGCAGCATCGTGTTTCTCCTTCATGGCCATGCTCGATTGAGGCTCATCGCACCATTTGTTATTGCCTCGGTCCCGATGGCCTATCTGGGGGGTACGCTGCATCTGCAGAAAACGCTATTCTCTATCCTGCTGATGGTCTCACTGTCCGTGGCCGCGGCGCGGATCTATTTTCCTGCTGCCAGCACACCGCTCAAGCTGGAGAAGCGTGAAAAAATTCTGCTTGCCCTGGGGGGAGGTGCACTACTTGGGCTGCTGGCCGGTATTACCGGTATCGGCGGCGGCGTCTATCTGGTTCCGCTGGTCATCCTTCTCGGCCTCGGAACGGCGAAGGAGGCAGCCGCCTGCGGCGCCTTCTTTATCTGGGTCAATTCTGCTTCCGGGCTGATTGCCCGCCTGCAGTTCAACGAGATCGACCTTGTCCCTTATCTGCCGCTCGTGCTCGGGGCCGTTCTGGGCGGGATGGCGGGAAGCCTGATGGGGGCGGGTCGTTTTCAGGTCCGCACCATGCAGCGGATTCTTGGCTCCATCCTGATAGCGGCGATCCTGATGCTGGGCAGAAAAATAGTCCTGTTTGTTTGACGTTGATAAACACCGTCCAGGTGTCGTGCAAAGAAATGCTGTCACTGTCTGCCCGTCTGCCCGCAGAGTGTGGATGAGGTTTCAGGGGCTCTCCTGGCCGATATCATCAGTGATTCCCCGATTTTTTTAACCTCCAGCCGATTCCTTCCAGGTACTCGACTGCAGCCACCTCTGGGAAACCGGATGTACCATCTGAAACCACCACCAGATCGGCGCTTTCCAGCAATGCGTATGCTCTTGGTTTAATTGGTGCATGTGATGATTTTATGACAATCGAGAGCGCCGGCCCAATGATTTGCCCGAGACTATTGGACTCGCAAATCACGGGTGCCCCGTCGGGGATTCTCTTTTGAAAGGCCTTGTATCCGTCCAGAATGCCGTCACCGTCGCTTCTCAGATAAAACGCTTTTCTGGCACCAGCCAGCAGCATTCTGGAGGTGTCTTTCGATTTCGCTGCTGATTGTTCCTCAAACAGCCGGCCCTGCTCAATCACTCCGCTGTGGCTGCCGTGGAACAGTTCTTCGTCCGGATAAACGACCGACACCTTGAGGGCATATATTGGCCGTACCCGTGCTATCCTCTCTATCAGTCGACAGACAAACTCGGTTTTCCCCACGTCTCTGCCGGTTCCACCCACGACAAGCAGTCTTTTATTCGTCGCCATAGGTCAAGCCGGCCCCGCAATTCCCTTCCTCGCGTTGACGATCAGCACTGTGGCAATCGGCAGCACCAGCCCGAGCACTGCGACGGTGATTAACAGACCGCCGAGCTGGCTGTAGTCACCCCGTTCAATCAGGAACAGCTTATTTACGTAAGAGGTTCCGAGTTGAGCCGCTGACAGGGCAAGATTTGTAAACGCAGCCATGACCGCGAAGTAGGTCGCTTTCTGCCTGGCGGGCGCCTCCCGGGCAATCCAGGCGAGCATCGGCACCATTGCAACCTGCCCCAGCGGCGAGTCGGCCATGGTGTCGATGATTGCAATACTCCTGGCGCCGAAGCCGAGATGTTCGGCCGTCCACTCATGAATACCGTAGTACATGCCGATGAAGGGAAGCATCATTATGGTGTTGTAAACCGACAGGAAGACAATGAGATACGGAATCGGGTGCTTGCTCATCCAGCCTCGCAGGGCAAACAGGCCGACGATGGCCAGCAGCGCGGAAATTTGCCGAAGCGTGCCCAAAAAAGACTCGTCAAAGCCGAGCACGTCGATCTGCCACCAGCTGGCTCCTGCGCCTGATCCTGGCATTGCCCTGAAAACAAAGACGATGATGGCGATGCCGACAATCTCCAGGCGCTTCTGCCGGTCAAGATCCTTGAGTATGATGTGCATCAGGTAGCCGATCACCCCGAGGGAGCCGAGGAAAATGGCCTCTTTCTTGACAGCCAGATCGGAGATACCAAGCAGCAGACTCAGCACGACGAAGGCACCGCTGCCCCCAAGAATGTACCAGTTCGGGGCGAGTTCTTCTGGCGAACCCTGTATGTCCGGCGAGCCAACGCCCAACCGCTTGAGGCGGCGCAAGCGCATGCGGCGGGATAATGAGCCGAGAGAGACACCGAGAATCGAGATGACGGGAATAATCAGGGCGTACTGATACATGATCTTGTAGGACAAGGTCATTGCCAGCCAGCCTCCAAGGCCTGCTACCAGGGCACTTCCCCCTATAATGGCGATTCGGCCGAGCGTCTGCATGGTAATGTGCATGCGCTTGATTTTTTCGTCCGCCATTTCCCGGCCGTCTTCATCATACGTCGGTACTGCTTCGACCGTCATTGCATCCGCCACCACGTCCTGCAGCACGAAACCGATCGGCGAGAGGAGGCTGGCGATGATATACCACAATCCCGCATCAAGATATCTGGTCATGGTGTCCGGGTGGCCGGTGAGCCCTATCATGATAAGCAGGCTCACCGCCATGAATGCGGCACCGAGATAAACGAACAGGGCTTTTTGTCGCCAGAAGAGATCGACCAGATGCCCGAGCGGCATTTTAAGGGCCCACGGCAACCCGGCCCAGAACCCCAACCCGGCGAGAAATTCGGCCGTGAGGCCCAGTTCTTCCTTGACGTAGAAGCTCTCGATGATCCCGGTGAAGCCCGAAATCCCGGCTGCCAGGTAAACCATCAGGGGTGGGACATAGCTCCAGCGCATTTCCCGGACGATGCCCAGGAAATCATCACGAAACCATCGCCAGACACGCGTCGGTCGACCGACGGGGGCAGGTTGACGGCTCACCGGTCTCTCCGCAGTTCAGAGCCCCCTGCTGTGTTTGGAAGTCCGAAAGTCGTCTGCCGGCAGCATATCATGAAGGGTTGTCCGAGGTTGGGTACGGTGGAGGAGTGTTGAGCGGAATCATAATGCAAACTGTTTCAGCACATTGTAATAAATGTCAAGAAAATAACATTAACGGGGTGGGGTTGCCGCCTCAGTAACGGCGACAGGGCGGCCCTCATGGCGTTCCTTTGACTCTCCGTGAGCCATGCAGGGCAGTTCCCTTCAAATTCGGTTATAGTAAGATTGGAGTGGCATATGGTCTCTGTTTTACAGAGGGAGCGTGCAATTGTGTTAATTTTTCTGGAAAAACCGGCAAAAAGTAAATAGTTTTACAGAACACGATCAAGGAGAAGGAGATTTGTACAAATGTCAGGTTAGTCTGACAAAGCGATGAATTTTCACCTCCGCGTATTGAAGGCTGCACCGCAACAAGCTGGGGAAAACGCATCCCCATGCCGGGTCAAAATTAATGGAATGGAGAACACTATGGAAACAGCCAAAAACATGGTTGCAGACAAGGGGCGAAAAATCGTGTCGGTTCCCGTCGGTACAACTCTTTTTGCCACACTTGAAAAAATGAATGAGAAAAAAGTGGGTGCCATTCTTGTCACAAAAGACGAAAAAATCGTCGGTATATGGACGGAAAGAGATCTGATGCAGGATGTCATCAAAGAGGGTTTTGATCTTAAAAACGGATTGATCGAAGACTACATGACCTCCCTTCTGGTGTTTGCGCCTCACACCGATACGGTCTTTAATCTCATGGATAAATTCCTGGGGCTCCGGATCAGGCATCTGCTTATCGAACAAGACGGCAATACCATCGGTCTGGTTTCGGGTGGGGACGTGATGAAATGCGTCATCCATGAAAAAGACACCGAACTGAAACAACTCAATTCAATGGTGAGTTGGGATTACTATGAGGATTGGAGGTGGAAACCCGAACCTTGAAAATCCTTAGCGCCTCTGACCTGGGCGGGCTTATCGCGGCCCCCCAGGCCAGCCATGCCACACCAGGACAGAAACCATAAACCCCGCTTTATACTCACTTCGTAAGGGGTGATGTCGCAGTCTCAAACATCGACAGAACTATATATTTGGGGAACTTTTCGACTTTTCTTTCGATTGATATTTTATGGATTAATTTCCGGCACGATTATAAACACTTTCCACGTGCGGTTACTGGCCATAGGCATTCGACCTTGCCATTGCGTATCCCGACATACCAGTCAAAAAGATTACAGGTGGGATCACAATGACCAGGTATAAGTTTAAGTTTGTCATTGAGTTTTAAAACACCTTTTGGGTCGGTGATGACACCATGCTCATCTGAACAATTGATATATTCTAAATCATCGCGCCCATATATCTTGGGCAAACCGCTATCGACACTCAGTGTCTTGAGACCGGCATCACAAACTGCAATATCACTTTTCGTATGCGACATGACTGAAGTATAGATAAACAGACTATTTTTAAACTCTGAAATACCGTTGCCTTCAGCATCAAGTACTCGTTGATAGTCAGCATCCATAAAGATATACGATCCACACTGTATCTCGTTATAGACGTTACTCGACCCCTCAAAATAGTATGTCCCAGTACCGGCACCACCGATAATTGAACATTCAAGACCCACGGCTTCCAGCATTTTGACAGAATCGGCCACTTGCTTTATCGCCGCATCAATTGCATTCTGTCGTAAAGTAAAATCATGTATATGTTGTGCAGCACCCTGGTAAGCCTGCAAACCTGCAAAAGACAACCCTTCTGCTGCGGCAATTTGACAAGCGAGTTGAACAACAGGTTCACCCCAGGCGACACCACAGCGACCAGCACCACAATCTATTTCAACAAGGCATTCGATCGAGACTCCATGTCTAACCGCAGCGGCTGACAAAGCATCAATATTTCCCAGATCATCCACACAAACTATCACTCTGCTATGTTTGGCCATAGCAGCGAGGCGATCAACTTGGCGATAACCGACAACCTGGTTCGAAACCAGAACATCTCTGATGCCAGCAGCAACAAGAGCTTCAGCTTCGGACACCTTCTGGCAGCAGATACCGCAGGCACCACCCTGCTCTATCTGATAGAGAGCTATGTCGAAAGACTTATGAGTCTTCGCATGAGCGCGGTGGCGTATCCCTTTAGCCTTGATGAAATCACGAATTAATTTGACATTTTTTTCAAAAGCATCCAGATCAATGAGCAGAGCAGGCGTTGAAATATCTTCCTCTGCCATTCCGATCTCTGCGGGAATGTCGAAACCTACGATCAGCTCAATGCCTTTATCAGTCGCATTCATCAGCAAGGTTTTTTTCAAGACTTTAATTCAAATATAAAAGTTTTATTTACGTACTACGTGTCATAAGAATCACATGGTTATTTACCGTATGACAAGATATTTCTGCTACCTTGGCATCAATTTTCAGAAATTGGGGTATAGCTCACTGTTCCCAGTGTGATACCTTTTGTCGGGATTTTAAACAGAAACAAGACACCCTTCATAAACGTGCTTCTTCAAGCAACCAGTTTCGAAAAGCGGCAACCCGGGGTGTAGACACCTTTTCATGCATTGTTACAACGTAGTATGCCTGCTCTGAGGGAACGCCCTCACCAATGGGTGCAACGAGATGACCTGAATCGATATCTGACTGGGTCAGTCGGTTCCTGCCAATGGCAACACCAAGCCCTTGAGATGCTGCGGTTACAGCTGTTTCACTAAGCTCGAAGCTATAACCCGATTTAAATATAACGTCCTGCAATTTCATGTTATCCAACCAGAATTTCCACTCGGAATAGTATTGAGCATTAGGCCAGGGCTGACTGTCATGTATGAGAAGGCAGTGTTTTAAAAATTCAGGGTTCTCCCAAAGAGAAAACTTGTCAGCATATTCCTTTGAGCAGACAGGGGAAAGCTGCTCGTTCATCAGGAAAGTTACACTCAAATCAGGGTGGATACCGACACCGTAATAAAGGGCAATATCTACATTTTCAGTCTCAAAATCTACAAGGTCATTCCGCCCTCTCACATGAATGGAGATGCCTGGATAGCGTTCTGAAAAATTTTTTAGTCTGGGAGCCAGCCATTTACTTGCTAATGACGGAGTGCTCGAAATATTTAAACTACCGTCCAATTCCTGACTTTTAATGTTTCTCACCTGATCAGTTATTTCAACCAGAGATTTCTGCAGAGTGCCATACAGTATCTCGCCCTCTTCGGTGAGGGCAATACGTCTCGTGAATCTTTGGAAAAGCGCAAATCCCAGCTGAGCTTCAAGTTTGCGGATGTTTTGGCTGACTGCACCCTGGGAAATAAAGAGTTCTTCAGCGGCCTTGGTAAAGCTCAGGTGGCGGCTGGCACTGACAAAAATTGGCATCAATGGAAGAACTTGCCGCAGTGAATTTGGATCCATGGATTACCCAAACTAATGTATCGTTGAAAATTAATCGTTTGTGTCTGCCAAACAGGGATGTTAAAAAGCCTTACAATTAAACGTCAGAAGAGAAATATTCTCAGTGAATATAAATTTCGAACATTCGAATAGATCAGTAAACGTAAACTGTCTAACGATTTTTTACAAACGCTTTGATGAAAAAGTTCATTGTCTCAAGCAGTATCAACGACAGGACATCTCGTGACACGATGATTGAAAAATTAATTACAGAATATCCTTTGCTGGTTGATATCATGGCCACGAAACCCTCACTCTGGCTGAACCAGGAAATAAAATCCTTTAACCATGTTCAATCCAGGCTTAAATTCAATTACAACGATATTCAGGATGCATCTGACAGATTAGAACGTTTCCGCCCATACATTGAAAAGGTCTTTCCAGAAACTGCGCCTGATCGAGGCCAGATCGAGTCACCTCTGGCAAGAACTTCGGTAATGCACGAAAGGATGGAGGAGCTTTATCAACTTGATATCCCAGGAGCATTGTTGGTCAAGCTGGATAGTCATCTGCCGATATCCGGCTCTATCAAAGCAAGGGGCGGTATTTACGAGGTCCTCAAGTTTGCAGAAACAACAGCAATAGACCATGGCCTGCTTGATATCACCGATGACTACTCATTGCTGGATTCAGCTAAATTTCGAAAATTATTTAATCAATTTTTAGTTATTGTTGGTTCTACAGGAAACCTGGGGCTAAGCATTGGCATTATAAGTGCCAAATTAGGGTTTCGATCCACGGTCCACATGTCAGTTGACGCAAAACAGTGGAAGAAAGAAATGTTGCGCGCCAAGGGGGTCACCGTTGTAGAACATGAAGCCGATTACAGTTTAGCTGTTGCCGAAGGAAGAGAACAAGCAAAGACTGATCCTCTATGTCATTTTGTTGATGACGAAAGCTCCAAAGATCTTTTCTTAGGTTATTCAGTTGCTGCTGAAAGGCTGAAAACACAACTTTTACAACAATCTGTCTGTGTTGATGACTCCCATCCTTTATGTGTCTATCTTCCTTGTGGTGTTGGGGGAGGACCTGGAGGTGTAACATTTGGCTTAAAATTTGCTTTTGGCGACAATGTCCACTGTTTTTTTGCCGAGCCAACCCAATCACCGGCAATGATGGTAGGTTTGTCTACAGGGCTTCATGACTCCATTTCTGCTCAAGATCTTGGAATCGAGAACAAGACGATTGCTGATGGACTCGCGGTAAGCAGACCCTCCGGGCTGGTTAGCCAGATCATGAAGCACATATTATCCGGGGTTTTTACTGTCGAAGACAGTGAAATGTACTGCTTGCTGGCGCTATTGGCCGAGAGTGAAAATATCAGATTGGAACCATCCGCTGTGGTCGGGTTTTCCGGCATACCACGAATCGTCGAGTCATGGAATAAGTTGGGTATTTCCGCCGATCCAAAACACGCCACCCATCTGGTATGGGCGACAGGCGGCAATATGGTACCTGAAAATATCTGGAAAAAATATCAAATCCAGGGAGCACACTTACTCTGCGAAAAAAGACAGCCCACTGAGTTTTAGTTGTCAGGCATTTAGCGTTTGATGGTGGCACATAGACAAAGACCGTGCATAGTAATGTTCCGAAATTTGGCCTGACCAGTTCACCCCCCTGAGGGTAACATTTCAAAATTATTAACAATGACAAATACGATCAATTATACCCGAGAAAAGCGGCAGATCAGAAAATTAAGAAACCGACCTATTGTCATTAATGAGAAATACTGTGTTATGGTTTATCGTTGATGATAAATGCTGGATATTTTTATCTGAAATTGAACTTGCCGAGAACTGTCAAAGCATGACTTTATCAGTATTGATAAAGTCATGCTTTGTGGTACAAGATGTAACTATTCATCGAACATCGCCACAACTCGTTAATATCAAGATATTATTATTCGAAACTACCAATGCTTCGGCCTAATGACACAATCATTTTTCAAATTGGCACTAATTTTGATTACCCATACTAACCGTCCTTACAGACAACAGGTGGTAATACATAGATGTTACTATCCAAGCACGACATCATGCTCAAGGAGTAAACCGGCTCTGCAAAAAAAAAGGTATCCAAATAAAATAAAGTAATCGGTCTTTTAGCGTTTTAATGGTGGCATCTTGACAAATACCGCTCGTGTTTACATTCAGGGAACCTGGCTTGTCGATATGTCAATTTTTGTTCGATAGTTCAAACTCAAGGAGGCACTAATGAAACAACCTAAAACAATTAACATCTTGATGTCATTTATGGTTGCATCCATTCTCATCTTTTCAGCTCCAATTTCAGGCTCTGCAGCAGAGCATGAGTGGACGTTCAGTCAGCCATGGACTAGGCCGATTGCTGTGCGACACACCTAATTATGAGCAGTTTTCTCAGAAAAATAGGGTAACACTTTCTCCGATTTTGAGATTGACAGCAGACCATTTTTTACCAGCCACATCCGGCAGGCGATCCGCCAGGCAGCAGCCGGTGTAATTTTTTCTGCTGCTTCATTCACAATAGCAAGTGCACGTTCAGATATCCATACAAACACCTCCTCTCTTTTTCTCTTGTGGTATTTGATTTTGGGATCGGCAAAAAACCGCTGACACGAAGTGTCTCCGCCGAGCCCTCTTCTGGTGATGTGGTTGAGATCGTGAACGACGAGGGCAACGCTGCGGGCGAACTCCCCGACGGAGGCCATATCGCCACACACCTTCTTCAGTTGCCATTTTATCTCACCCTGTGCATGTTCGATGGCTCCGTTGTAGGGCGCGTAATAGCACGGGCTGTTGAGCGGCAGCACATGATAGCGTGAAAGCAGATGGTTGACGGAGCGGTGATTGAGATTGCCACCGTTGTCACGTTTGAGAAACAGCGGACGACCAAACTGCTCAAACAGTCGCTGAAGATGAGTTGACACCTCAACACCGAGTGGCTCTTTTTCGGTTAGCATCGGCGGCAGTTTATAGCCGGAAGCAAGATCCGTCACTGAAAGAACAAAGTGTTTCCGGGGTAACAATGGCAGTGCGATTTCAAAGATATCCATACTCCAGACTGTCCCCGGTACATGCCAGCGCAGCCTGTACTGTGCGGCTCGTTCTTCCCGGAGATGACGGTCTCGATTCAGAGCGATCATCTCAGACAGCTCCCGCCGAGAGATTGAGTCTTTTAGGCAAGCCCGGACCCTGCCCACCCCTCTGCTTCTCTTTTTGCCATGAACAAGAGACGACAACTCCTCATGGAGTTCCTGAAAGTCAAGCGGCTTCAGGGGTTTGGGACCGCGCTTTTGTACCGGATCCTGAGCCCTGTCAATACGCGCACGCCAGCGGCGGTACGTAGAGGAACAGACGTTCAGTGGGCCCAGGATCAGCGGATACCTCACGTCATGTTCCATTTTGAGCTGCTCTGTGTTTGTAACCAGTTTCACGATCCTCTTGTTCTTCAGCGTTTTTTTTTACTGCTCCTTTTGGCCGCAGGTGCACCGCGCTGCAGCGCCTCATCGAGGTTGATCTGGTGCACCAGATCCTTGAGCGCCAGTTGTTTTTCAAGAAGCTCCCTGTCTCTCTTCAGCTTCTCGATCTGATGCTGCATCTTTTTTACCTTAGCCTCGTGTTCCGGGGTCTCGGGGCGACCGGGAGGTTTCTCTTCCAACTCCGCCATAAGCGCCTCGAGCGCCCGGTTCTCCCATTTGTAGTACGTCTTCCTCGACACCCCCAACAGGGCTGCTCCTTCGCTGGCGGTGATGAAGCCGGAACGGACCTTCATGATGATCTCCGCCCGTCTTCTCGCCGTCACCCGCGGCTGGTGCTTCTTTTTCTTCATAGAATACGTATTCGTCTTCTAGTCCGAGATCCGCTGCTGTTTCTGTTGCAGTGATGCCAAGCGGCCTTCCAGCTTTTTGAAGCCAGTGTTCCGGGCTGAGAGTTTCTTCTCCAGCAGCTTCTCCAGTCGGCTGTTCAAATGGACAGCTTCTTCTTTTCTCTTCGGCTCCAGTGCTGACAGCATACCCTCCATCGCCTGATTCTGCCAGCGATCCAGCAGTGTCCAGTTCAGATCCATCTCCTTGCAGATCTGAGCGCCGCTCTTCCGATCCGTCCACACCAGCAGTATCGCCTTGAGTTTTTCCTCCACACTGAACGTCCTGCGGACCCTTGTTTTCTTTTTCGTGGTCATGACTTTTCTCCCTGGTATCAAGCTGATAAATCAGTTCTTTTCCGTTATCCCGGTGCATGTCCTCTCCATCCACCAGCATCCGCAGTTTGCCTTTCTCCGCCCTGATCACCACATTCTGGCCGTTCATCCGCCCTACCATGTAAAACGGGTCTCTCGGCCGGCCGCGCAGGGCAAGTTCCAGGGCGTTCTCCTCAACTCCTTTGGCCAGTGTCTTTCTGAGTTCGCTCTGGATCTCGAAGTAGCGGTCTGCAGGACAGAGCCCCTTGATCCCCTGATGTGGGCGACGGTGATTATAATAGTTGATCCAGAACGTGATTCGCTGCTGCGCATCCTCGTAGCTGTCGAACTGGGACCTGAGCAGAAACTCCGTGAGGATCGTCTTCCAGAACCGCTCGATTTTACCGAGCGTCATCGGGTGGTGGGGTCTGCTCCTGATATGTTTGACCCGGTCTTTCTGCAGCTCGCGCTGGAAGGTGGTGGTGCCCCGCCAGTTGACATATTGACGACCATTATCCGTCAGCATCTCCTTGGGGACGCCGTATTCTCCTACTGCCCGCCGGTAGATCTCCAACACGTTCGCCGCCGTCTGGCTCCGGTAAAAGCCAAGGCCGGTGATGTATCTGGAATAATCGTCAATGAAGCCGATCAGATAGGCGTTCTTGCCGGCCAGGCGAAACGTACAGATATCCGATTGCCACAGCTGGTTCGGTTTCGATCTCTCGAAAAATCTGGGCTTGGCAGCATTACGCTTCGGCTTTACCTGACGTTTCTCGATGAGGTCTTTATCGGCAAGGGTTTTATGGATCGTCGTCGGGCTTGTCCTGATGAAAAAGAATCGTTTCAGGATATCGGAGATTCTTCGGGGGCCATAGGTCGGATGTTGTTTCTTGAGATCGACGATCTTCTCTTCGACCGCCTCGTTGATTTTTGTTTTTGGTTTTGGCGGGTAGATTTTTCTCCGCAACCCGTCCTCACCTTGTTCCTGGTATCGTTTTACCCAGGTCTGGACCGAGGAGTCACTGACCCCGGTCTCATTGCAGATCAGCGAAAGGGGATATCGTTCTTCGAGATACATCCGCACCACTCGAAGTCGAAACTCGAACGAATACGGACCATGATAGTTGATCTTTTTGCGTCTTTTCTTTTTTGTCGATGCCATCTGTAACACTCCCTGCAGTGAGGATTCCTACGGAATCCTCACTACGAAAGTGTTACCCCTTTTTCTGTCTCTCAGGTGCTCATTATCTGGTAATTAAGACAAGGGAGAGAGCGGAACGGGGAAAGAGCTATTTGCTCGGGCCATTCACACCAACAGCCCAAGACAGAATCGACCTTTTATCGCCCTTAATTGTGCCGCGATACCAGAAACACTCCTAGAAAGTGAATTGTTTGGTTATGAAGATGGAGCATTTACGGGAGCAAGAAAAGGTGGAAAACCTGGAAAATTTGAAATGGCCAGTGGAGGAACATTATTCCTAGACGAAATTGGTGATATGCCACTTCATATGCAGGTTAAAATCATCAGGGTACTTCAAGAGGGGGTGATTGAACGGGTAGGGTCTCTGAAAACCTCAAAAGTGGACGTTCGCATTATTGCAGCCACTCACAGGAAGCTTGATGTACTGGTCAAGGAGGGAAGTTTTCGTGAGGACCTCTTTTACCGGCTAAACGTGGTCCCAATTTTTGTCCCGCCGCTGAGGGAACGAAAAGAGGACATATTGGTGCTGCTCGACCATTTTCTGGCTCAATATAATGGAAAAATGGGACGAGACCTGACGGGGTTTTCAGATGATGTAATAGACATTTTCAAAACCTATCACTGGCCGGGAAATGTTCGGGAATTGCAAAATGCAGTTGAGTATGCTGTGAACATTGAGGCAGCTGATGTCATCAGTATCGCTTCTGTACCAACAACTATTTTGCAAAAGAGTATGCCTAAAAGGCAAGAGAAACCGCTAACCGAAAAGGTGAGAGAATATGAATCCCTCCTTGTTAAAGAGACGTTGAAGGAGTTCGAAAACAGCGTGGATGGTAAGAAGCTTGTTGCCAACAAACTTGGAATCAGCCTGCCAACCCTTTATAGAAAGCTTAAGGAATTCAAGTTGTAGTTTAGTCTGCAGTTAAATAGATTTCGAAAACATTAACAGAATCGATAAACAAATGATTGATATACGCCTGCTAGTTGAAAAAAAAGAGTATGTGGAAGCGGCTCTTGGGAAAAAAAATTGCCATGTTGACTTGGAAGAAGTGATTAACTGGGTAAATGTAAAACGCGAATTGCTGCAGACCAGTGAAAGACTGAAAGCAGAAAGAAATAAGTTACAAAAAGAAATCGGAAAAAGGGGGTCAGTTTGGCAAAATCTTGATGATCATTTAGAAGACCTGACAGCGTTAAAAGAGAAAATATCAAGCTGCGATCCTCAGATTAAAAGACTCGATAACGATATCTTTGCTTTTGTCTCACAACTTCCAAACTTGCCTGATGATGATGTGGCAAGCGGAGGGAAAGAAAACAATACAGTTGTTAAAACATGGTCGACGAAACCCGAGTTTGATTATGCCCCAAAAGATCATATGGATTTGTCTGAATCGCTTGGACTTATCGATTATCAGCGTGGAGCGAAGATCGGTGGACGAGGCATGTGGGTATACAAAGACAAAGGTGCTGTTCTTGAGTGGGCATTACTGAACTATTTTATTCAGGAGCATCTGCGGGATGGTTACACATTCCTCCTGCCGCCCCATATTCTAAATGCTGAGTCAGGTTTTGTGGCCGGTCAGTTTCCAAAATTTAAAGATGATGTTTTCTCTCTAGGCAAATCTTCTGACGAAACAAACCATTTTCTACTGCCAACAGCTGAAACGGCTCTGGTCAATTACCATAGGGACGAGCTGCTGAAGGAGACTATGCTGCCCGCAAAGTATTTTGCATATACTCCCTGCTATCGCAGGGAGGCAGGGTCATACAGATCTGACGAAAGAGGTATGATTCGTGGCCATCAATTCAACAAGGTCGAACTCTTTCAGTACACAAAACCAGAAACGTCAGGAGAAGCGCTCCTTGAAATGCTTGGCAAAGCAGAAAAGCTGGTTCAGAATCTGGGATTACACTATCAGGTTGCTCAACTGGCGGCAGAAGATTGTTCTGCGGCTATGCGGAAAACATACGATGTTGAGGTCTGGATCCCAAGTATGAATGTTTACAAGGAGGTAACTTCAGCATCAAATGCAGGAGATTATCAGGCTCGCCGCGGAAACATGAAATTTAAAAATAATGCTGGCAAAAACATATTCGTTCATACCCTGAATGCTTCAGGTCTTGCTACTTCAAGAGTTCTACCCGCGATGCTGGAGCAACATCAGACAAGCGACGGCAGTGTCATTATCCCAGAAGCATTAAGACCATATACTGGTTTTGATGAGATATTTCCAATTTGATAACTTTGACTTCAACTCCAATGTGGGTTGTCGAAAATAAAACAGGTTAACTTAATGAGCCTCTTGCAAAATGATCAAAAGAAGTTGCTGTGACAGACCAATTTGGTTGAGTTGCACCAGCGCACCCTCTCAATGTTCATTTTTTTGATTTGTATCTAATAGTTATAGACACATAGACGCACGTCTCTTGTCGTAACCTTGGTTTTGTTCTTTGAAAATTTATCCGAGCAACCGCATGAGTTGATCTGCAAATAAAACAATCACTCCCAACATCAAATGCTGACTGACCTTGCTGTATCCTCTTACCATTACGTTGTTGGCTCCAAAGTCTTCTTTCAATCGGCTGTTTGCCCGTTCCGCCGATGAACGCTCTTTGTACCGTTCCACTTCATGGGGCGCCATTGGCATGACTTCTTTGCCGCGGGCATTCCTGTCAATGATCGGGACATGCCCAAGCTGCCTGCTTGTTTCGTTAATCTTGCCGGCATCGTAGGCGGCATCCATCAGGTCATAGAGATAGGCGACCTTGCTGCTGGTTAATTTTATCAACGGAATAGCAACCTGGCTGTCATGCAATGAGGCAGAGGTAACAACTGCACTGATTGGCAACCCTGCGTCGTTTATGTCCAGATGCAGCTTATAACCATTCCAGGATGTTTTGTATCCCTTGGCATTTTTCTTTGTGCCCCGGTCACAACAAGTCGGCAGTTCCCGTATTGCTTCCTCTGCAGATAAATCAACCTGACGAACAAGTCGTTTCGGGACAATCGATTCACGTTTTTCGCCTTTGGCAGGACGTCCTCGTTTGCGAGGCTTCTTTGCTTCTTTCACCTTTTTGACGGGTTTTTCCCTGCCGACGATGGCTGTGGAATCCCGACTTATATGTCCGATTATCTCATCTGACAAAAACTCCTTCACCAGGGAGTCATGCGCCCGTTTACAAAGTTCACCGGCGGCAAATTCGCTGAATGCTCGTGAAAATGTCGATTCAGAAGGAATTTCAGCTGCGGTTATAAAACCACAGATGCGCCTCAGATTCTTGGTTGCCTTCAGTGCTCGGATGAGATCAATAGTTGTTGGAAGACGATACAACGTCTTTGCCACAAATGCTCGAGCCATTGCCTGTCGGTCAAGGGGCTTACGACCCCGCCAGTGCCTCGTTGCTGAGTTGAAGACATATTTTTCAACCTGGACAATCTCAAGGATTGCAACCAGGCGTTGTTCCTGCTCGGTCATTGGCGTATTTAAACATTCGTCCAGATGTGGGAACAAACTTTTTTGGACACGCCCCATTAACCATGATATCTTGTCTTTGAGCTTCATTGGCATCCCTTATGATTTTCTTTTTGGTGGTACAAAAATAATACCATAATATGCCGTGAAGCTCAATTATTTCAATATGTTAATCGACAAAAAAACTCTTGGTTAATTTTGCAAGAGGCTCTTAATGAATGACTTTTTATCAGCTGTGCATAGATTGACGAATAACCACCATGTAGTATATTATTATTGAAAGGGTACTGCCTTTTCACGCAAATCTTGCTAATCCACCACAGCCTTAACGCCCATGGCTGGGAGGCTCGTCATGAAACTGGTGGAAATATCGGTCTTTCTTCATCCTCTCACCCTGCTCGCAGGGTTGTTGTGCCTCTGCTGGAGGTGCTCCTTCAGCAAGATAAAACCATTTCAGAAGCACACCGGATAAAGCAAGGTGTCCGTAGGGGAATTCTTCACTTGATGAGTCAAAATCTGTACATTGAGTAGTGTCCGTGTTGTCGTTGTTGCAGGAGGTATTTCAATGGAATATAGAATAAACAATAGAAGACGGTTTGAGAGATATCCGGTGGAAACCGGCTTATTATTCTCAGATAATGATAATCTGATAGGGCCGGCCAAAGTCATTGACATCAGCGAATGTGGCGTCAGGTGTGGCAGCTTGTCGAATGTAAATTGCATTATCTGCATGTTGGAAAATATTGAACTCTTTGTGCCAGAGGGAAATATGGCTGTGACTGGGCTGAGTGGAAAAATGACACGTTGCAGTGACGACAAGATTGATCAAGACTCTGATCCGGGTTTGTTCTACTATGAATTCGGATTTGAATTCCTCTCACATCATTTCCATCACCTCCATCGGCTGAAAGAGTCTCTTTACAAGTAACAAGTTTGGCTCCCTTCTTGTTTTCGTATTCGAAATGAAACCAGCTGCCGGCTCAGGTGTCGACATCGTTGGGCATCACAGCAGACATCACGGTCTTTGGTTCAATACGAAGCTGTCCATCCCCTTTTTTTCGCTGCTCCGAACTCTTTGGGAGTTTACGCTAATACGCGGAGCTCCTGATCACCTAATGCTCAACAAGCTGTCCCGTTTTATGGTAAGGTAGACGAATGCTGCAGGTCCACGTGCTTTATCATCACTCATGAGAAGGTTTTACCTCCCATGTACGTGTTTTTGGAGAACGCTATGGCGGAAATTATCAGAGACCAGGCTTACATCAGCAATCAAGGAGACTATTGTCCGTACTGTCTCTCGAAAAACATTACAAGGAACGGTAACGCGACAATCAGCGGTGGATCGATTAAAATTCCCAAGCGGTGTATCACCTGTGACTATGAATGGAGGGACCATTATACCCTGATTGGCTACGAGCAAATGAAAGTATAACATGTCAACTGGGATAAAAGCCAAGGGGCCTTCCAGGAGAAAACCATGAAAACATTACACATTACCAGCGGCGATATTGCAGGAGGAATGCTGAAAGATTCAGGGTTACCGGGAGAGGTGTTCGTCTGGCATGATATTCTCTATGATGGCCCACGAAATTCCGGCTGGCCGGATGAAAAAACACTCCACGACCGGGCGATCTTTATAGAGCAGGAGACGGATGGCGGACTGCATCGTGAATATATCCTTGAAACCCTGCGGCAGCAATACCGCACACTGGAACGTGCCGGAACATATGATAATGTTGTCCTGTGGTTCGATGCCTGTCTTTTCGATCAGTCGATGCTCGCCCACATCCTTGCCTGCATGGGTGAAAAGAATTTGACCCGCGCAGAACTGCTTTGTGTTTCTGAGTATCCCGGTGTCACACCGTTTCATGGACTTGGACAATTAAGCCCAGAGCAGTTGGCCTCACTCTATGAAAACCGCCGACCAGTTTCGGTTCAGCAATTTCAATTCGCTGCAATGGTAGACAAAGCATTCGCGGAGCAGAGCGTAGCGCTACTGGTTGAGCTGTCTCAACTAACGGATTGTCCCCTGGAATGGATACCAGCGGCTTTGGCACGGTGGTTACAGGAATTTCCTGACCCGGAAACAGGGCTTGGGCGACTCGAGAGCCTTGCTCTCAGAGCAATACGTGATGGCTGTGAATCGCCCGGTGAAATTTTTGCCTCTGTGGTAAAGGCTGACACACCACCCCAGTATTGGGGAGACACAACGCTTTGGGCCAAACTCAACAGACTTGCAGAACGACAACCGCCTCTCATAAACATCGATGGCCCGCGCAACAGGTTGCCGCAATGGAGAAGCGAGATTCCACTGAAAGCATTTACAATCAAACCATTGGCAGATAACTCCTGAGAAGGGTGTTTCGTCAGCGGCGTCACAATACTGCCTGACTCTTCCCACAAAAACGTCTGGACTCTAACTCATCCCGGCCTGAAAAACACCGCCCGCGTCAAGGCATTTTCGGCTGGAAGTTCTGCAACCGGCGGACTCGACAGTTCTAGCACGAGTGAAGCCGAAAAGCAGGCCGGCCCAGATGCTCTTTCATAGCCAGCGTCGAACCAGGTGACAGTATTGCCTGAACTGTTCGCCAAACTTCTGCTCAAGCATGCTCTCTTCGGGACCAATAAAGAGCTTGTCCATGAGGACGCTGAACCCACCAACTATAATCCAAGGTGTTGCAGAACCAGCGAGCAATGCGACACCTCCGAGAATCAAGACCATGCCAAGGTACATCGGATTTCGGCTTACACCGAAAACACCATCAGTAACCAAGGCTCGCGACTCTTCATACGGTTTAACTGTCGTTTCATATTGTTTGATTTTTTTATCAGCGGCGATATTGAGGAAAACACCTAAAGATAACGGAAGGAAACCGACACATCGCCAAAGCCCGTATACCGGGTGGCCTAGCGGCAGGAAGAAATGCACGAGTATTATAAGAATCAACGCCTCGATGAAATAACCTGGTGGAAGTTGTTTTCTCATTTATCATTTCTTATCGAGATAAAATGTGCGTATGGTTCGGATAACATCACTTTTCTTGAACGGGTCAACTTGGCCGTTCACTTTCCCGGATCTTTTTCTTATCTATGCGTTTTTTTATTCCCTCCCCCTGTGCATGGGACAGACTGCTCTTGGCAACTGCCTCTCCCATGGTTTTATTGCACTATGCTTAAATTTAAACTCAGTAAGGTTACCGGAGTATGCCTGAAGATTTTTTCTGCAGTCGTGCCATAGATATAGTCCCGGAAAGTCGATCTGCCCCTTGAATTTATGACAAGAAGATCGGCATCCTCTTCATCCACAACCTTGAGAATTTCTTCAAATGGGATTCCAGGTCGTATAATTGCCCGAGCTGAGACTTTTTTTGAGACCCATTGCTTAAGCAAGTCATCCAAATCTCGTGTCCGCTTCCCTGTTTCGTCGCTGAGAAATTTTTGCAATGAAAAGGTGTGTGGACGCTCATCGCTAAACGCCTCTTCTAAACTCTCAATTTGACGTTTGTTAATTACATTGACTGCAACAATTTCTGCTGAATGCAGTTCTGCTACACTTGATGCATATTTGAGAATCTCTGGGGAATAGTCAGAAAAATCAATCCCGACGACAATCAGGTCTATTGCTTTCATTTTTGCTCCTCCCGTTTATCACCCCTTCTAGAACGATTCAGGTTAAATCGTTTGCGGTTTCGAACAATTAGAACTGGAACAGCTGAATGCCTGAAGATCTTTTCCGCATTGGATCCATGAAGTGTGCCGATAAGATTGCTTTTGCCTTTACTGGCTATAACCACAAGATCAATGTTTTCCTCTTCGATCGCGTTGAGAATTTCTGCATCGGGGGAGCCTGCACGGAACAGGATTTTCATCTTCTCCCTGTCTGAGGGAAAATGCGTATCGAGCATTTTCTGTATATCCTGCTGTCGTTTCACCTGTGCTTGCTTTATATAGCTCTCGACATCAACTGCATCAGGTAAACCAGCGCTTGCCGTCACTACAGAGTCGACATATCTGTTATCTATGACATTGAGGAGCAAAAAGTCTACTCCTGGCCATTTTGCAACGGTAAGTGCAGATTCAATGGTCTCTATTGAATAGTCGGACAAATCTACACAAACCATTACTCTCTTGATATCTTTCATGGTAAACCTCTTTCACGAGTATGTTTGTAAGAATATCAGCATTTTTTTTACACCAGACTGATGCGAGCCTTTGTTTCTTTTTGTTGAGAAATAATCTCGCTTTCTATTCAACATTAAGCAATTAGCGTGCCATGCAAGACCACTAATTAAGAGCCTGTATTTTTGAAAATCAGAGCTCACGAGAGTCAAAGCTGCCATCTTCATTTTTCCAAAACGTCGAGAACACCTCAAGTTAACCGCATCCGGTAAACAGCGTAAGGGGCGACAGCCGTCCAGAGAAGAACCAGAAGCCAGATTCGGCCTTTTAAAAGATTGTAGTCATGAAATAGTCTGCCCCAAGAATGACCTACGGCATAGTGACCAAAAATGAATTCAAATAAAACGGTCATGACCAGCCACATGGCTCCAACCAGAAAAGCTTGTTGTGATGATTGAATCGGGAAAATTCCACCGAGAAACCACATATATGCTCCTAAAATAATAAGCGCGAATAGGGTGGACAGCTGATGAGCTGATAACTCACTCATGAACAGTCCATAGACATTTTCACGTAATACTCCATTGACGATCGCGAAAATTACCATGCCCAGCCAGGCTGCTGCATAAATCAACACATTTTTCATATACTTCTTCTTCGTCTGGGTATGATTAGTCTTTTGTGACGTGTCCTGCCCCGGCAATGTGACAATAGCTTCACCACCCAGACAAAGAGCCAAGACACCCCGCAGAAAAACCTGCAACCAAGTTGATCCCTTTTACTTTTAAGAAATCTAGTCGAGATTCGGCAAGCAGGGGTAACATGCCATGACCGTCCTGTACAATGCAACTGGCCAGGAATGTGCTGAAAGGAATAACATTTTCAGCATAAAGAGTAAGAAACAGAAGATGGGGACCTGATTCAGGGATTAGACCAACAAGGCAAGCAATTATCAATATAATGAACTGATTCTCATGTATCCACGACTCAAGGTGAAGCTGACCCATCAATACATGCATCAGCAATAGTGCAGCAAAGGTCCAGAAAAATATTTTTGGTACATGATTCCTGATCACATGGTTCCACAAATGTTCCTCAAGAAAATGACCAGGAGTTGTTGTGACAATGAAGAATGCAACGAAGGAGAGTATGATCAACGTTACCCTCAACCAGTTCCAGGTCTCTGGGCCAAGCAATCCGGTTCCAACAACAAAGAAAAAGAAGACCAACATGCCAGCCAGCACTCCCCTGAGCTTATAGCTTTGCAGCCATTGCTCTCTGAGGCTGCCCCAAGGAAAACAATGACAGATCTCTTCCTCGTGGATATCAAAATCAGTATGACAGACAAGCTGATCAGAGCTACTATCCGCCCAGAAAACGTCAGTGAAGAACCCGGCAGCAAGACCAACAAGAAATAGAATCAGGAAAACAAACAGTGCCTGTTCCGGGATCATGGACAGCATGATAAATGATTCGTCACCGCTGGTAGCAATCATAGCGACCACAAGCGCACCCAGAGATACTTCCCTGTGTGAATAGAGAGAAACGACGGTAAATGCCCCCAAACATCCCGGGGTCGCACCCAAAATCGAGGCAAGCAGATATTGCCGCCAACGGCTGCCTCGCAGGGTTTTTTGCCAGACTCCCCGAGAAATAACATTGAGGTATTCGATGATCACCATCATCATAAAGACGAAGCAGGTTATCACTATGGCGTGGGCTGCTGTCTGCTGCAAGACGATGATCATGAAAACACCAAGGTTTATCCGGCAGGTTCTCTTTCACCCAGGACTCTGATTTTTTGGCAGCGATACGGTAAAGACAGAACCTTGCCCCGGGACACTCCTGACTGATATCTTACCTCCATGCTGACGAATGATGGTGCTCGCCGCTGACAACCCAAGGCCGTGACCACTAGTTCCCTGTTCCGATTCTGACCGATAGAAGGCATCGAAAATATACGGAATTTCCTCAGGCTTGAGCCCCCTGCCCTGATCCTGGAAACAAATGACTATTTCCTGGTCCGTTTCTTCTGTGCTGATGGTGACTTCAGATTGTTGTGGCGAATACTTTATGGCGTTATCAATTATGTTGCTGAACGCTCGCTGAAGCCGTTTTTTATCTGCTTGAACCGATGTCAGATGTCTACATTTATATGTCAGGGTAATATTGTGATCTTCAGCACTGACTCCGTGAATTGCAATTGTCTGTTCGAGAACGGTGTTAAGATCAATTTTGTCCTTCTCCAATGTAAATTGATCACTCTCAAGACGGGAATGCTCCAGGAACTCCCTGACTATTGATTCCAGTCGCTCCTCAGCATCGGCCATGATTCTGAGATATTCCTGCAATTTTTCATTCGTCTGACATAATTTTACTTTCCTCAATCGCTTGATCAAACCACTGATGCCCAGCAATGGCGATTTCATATCGTGGGCAATCATATTGATAAAATTACTCCTTTCCCGTTCTATCCTTTTCTGCCTGGAAATATCTTCGATAACTTCGATATAACCAATAAAGTTACCGTCCTTGTTAAGAATGGAAGCTGCACCAATTCGTACTGGAATGTGTTCCTCGTGACGATTAATAATTTCCGCCTCGAGCCCTGATGGAGACCCTCTAAATTCCTGGACTGTACGGAGTGGGCAATCATCTCTGCATCGACTGCTGTTCAATATTTCATGGCAGGGCTGTCCTAATGCCTCGTCTGAAGAGTACCCGGTCAATTCCTCAGCTCGTTTATTCAGGGAAGTAATTTTGAAATCATAAGTCATGGTCACCATGGCCACAGGGATACTGTCTAAAACGAGGCGATAAAATTGTTTTTCTCCCTTGGTATCCATGGGCTGTTCCTGGCTTTCCATCTAATCTGGTGGCTTGTTTTCAAACAAAAACAGCCCAACCCCTCTGACAAAATCCGTACACTATATACACTGGAAACAAATGTGAGTACGATGCTGCTCTACCGAAAAACCTGGATACCAAGGTCACCCTGAACATGTCTCTCAGTCACTCCTGACTCTTGCCTGCCATCCAGTAATACTTCCGAAATTTTTCGTTCGGTCCGATATTTTTCGGGCAATTGTCTGAAAAATCAAACCCGCTGTTGAATTTAAAGAAGATACCATCAAGGGAACCCCATTATCCCCACCCTGCCTGAGCTCAAGATCAAGCGGAATGGCTCCAAGCAATGGAATGCCAGTCTCATGGCTGAGCTTCTCACCTCCTCCGCTGCCAAAAATATCAATTGGTTTTGTCGAATGACTGCAGAGAAAATAGGACATGTTTTCGACCAGGCCGACAATAGGTTGGCCGATTTTGTTAAAGAGTGCGATAGACCGGCGTACGTCTGCCAGGGCCACTTCCTGCGGCGTTGTTATCATTAAAATCGAACAATAGGGAATCGCTTGAGCAATTGTGATTGATGGATCGCCGGTTCCAGGAGGAAGGTCTATAACCAGATAATCGAGATCGCCCCAGTTCACCTTATCCAGCAGCTGATGAATCATCTTTGAAACAAGTGGCCCACGCCAGATGAAAGCCTCGCCTTTCCCAGCGGTCATTCCCATGGACATAATCTGCAATCCGTACTTTTCCTTGGGAATAATCATTCCGTCTTCCTGATCTAATGTATCTTCAAGATCCAGCATCACGGGAACACTGGGCCCATAGACATCTGCATCCAAAAGGCCAACCTTGAAACCCTGCTGCACAAGGGCCAAAGCCACATTGACGGCAATCGTCGTCTTGCCGACACCGCCCTTCCCGCTGGCAACCGCCAGAAAATGCTTGACGTGCTCAATGCCTTTTAGCGGGACTTTTGGAAATAATTGCTCAAACTCTTCCTCGCTGAGAGATATGACTTCCACCTGGACTGAGGATACCCCGGGCAATGTGCCCACCGCTTTTTCAATTTCATCTACAAATCTCTTTTTCAGAGGAGATCGATCACTTTTCAAAGCCAGGGTCAGCATAACCATCTCATCCTTGATGAGAATATTGCGAATCATGCCAATATCGACCAGACTCTTTTTTAATTTAGGGTGGATCACACCCTTCAGGGCTTCTCGAATCTGCTTTTCATCCATCATATCCCCCTTAATTCATCAAATCGCGCTGCCCCAAAAAATTCCGTACCAATATTTTCAGGCGACGCGCCCATGAGTCGTCACGTGCCTTCCTGCCATGAAGATAAATAATCCTGCTGTGCGTCTGTCAGGGTATCGATACGTATCTTCATCGCACTTAGTTTCATCCGGGCAATTTCCTGGTCAATGTCGAGAGGAACATGGTGTACCTTATTGGTCAGCAACGTTTTATTGTTGCAGACAAAGACGGCACAGAGTGCCTGATTGGCAAAACTCATGTCCATAACTGCGGCGGGATGACCCTCGGCAGCTGCTAAATTCACCAGGCGCCCGCCGGCAAGCAGGCGGATTTTCCGGCCCCCCGTTGGGAAAAGGTATTCTTCCACATCCTGTCGGGGCTGATGTTTTTCAAGTGCCATATTTTCAAGCTCAGAGATATTAATCTCGACATTGAAATGACCCGAATTCGCTAGGATGCAGCCATCCTTCATCACCTCAAAATGCGGCCTGTCGACAACATTTTTATCTCCTGTGGCGGTGACGATGAAATCAGAAACGATAGCAGCCTCCAGCATCGGCATGACACGAAATCCATCCATAACAGCCTCCAATGCCCGGAGCGGATCGATTTCGGTAATGATAACATTTGCACCATGCCCCTTGGCGCGCATGGCAATACCTCGACCACACCAACCATACCCTGCTACCGTAAAGACCTTGCCGGCCAGCAAGATATTAGTGGCCCGGACAATTCCATCAATCGTACTTTGGCCCGTACCGTATCTGTTATCGAAAAGATGCTTGGTCATGGCATCATTGACGGCAATAATGGGAAATTTCAGTGCACCATCATGCGCCATTGCCCGTAAGCGGATGACCCCGGTGGTTGTCTCCTCAGTTCCACCCAGTGTGCCATCAAGCAGCTCGGGGCGGTTTTTATGCATTTCACTGACCAGGTCGGCACCATCGTCCATTGTCAGCTGCGGCAAATGGTCAAGAGCCGCGGTAATATGCTGATAATAGCTCTGATTGTTTTCCCCCTTGATGGCAAATACAGGGATCCGGAAATGATCAACTAAAGCGGCGGCTACATCGTCCTGAGTACTGAGTGGATTGCTGGCACAGAGAACCAGATCGGCACCTCCTGAGACCAGGACCCGGGCTAGATTAGCTGTCTCGGTGGTAATATGCAGGCAACCGCTGATACGGATCCCTTCCAGTGGCCTTTCCTGAGCAAAACGCTCCATAAGGTGGCGCAGCAGCGGCATCTCTTCAAGGGCCCAGTTAATACGGGAGGACCCTTTGTCGGCAAGAGACAGATCTTTAATATTGCATTTAATCGTTGACATATCGTCCAGCCCCTACCCTTGCCTGCGCCGCCCTCTCCCTCCTCCCATACCACGCCTTTGTCCGCTGCTTCTCCCTATCCCCTGTCCGAGCCCTTGTCCGCCGCCTCTCCCTATCCCCTGTCCGAGCCCTTGTCCGCCGCCTCTTCCTATCCCCTGTCCGAGCCCTTGTCCGCCGCCTCTTCCTATCCCCTGTTCGAGCCCTTGTCCGCCGCCTTGCTGCTTGCGGGGAGCAGTTTCTGGTGAAGCAGAAGCTTCGATAAACGCACCTCTATTGAACTTGACCAGAGCCTCTTTCACCGTATCTTCAGAAGACGCTCCCTCAAACAGCTTTATCCCGGATCCGCGCAATGCAGTAATGACATTTGGGCCGACAGCGCCGGTGAGTATACCGTCGACACCTTTATCTATAACAATCTGGACAGCAGCGGTCCCTGCCCCTTGCCTCTGATCTGCAGCACTATTTACGACGGCCTCTGCGGTACTGGTTTCAGTATCAACAATCAAAAAATAGGGGGTTCTTCCAAACCTGGTGTCAATTCTTGCCTCAATATCTCTGCCTGCTGATGTTACACATAGTCTCATGTCATCCTCCCTTGAGTATTCACAAGCTTTCTCCATTTTAAAACGACGAACCCTGCACATAATCTGTCAAAATAGTTCTATCCTTCTCAACTTCCGTGGGTACAGTACATGACCAAACGGATAACACTGTTTTCTGCAAGGATTGTTGCAGGGAGTATGCCAACGGAGAAGACTTCCCCAATAACAGACTTGTTTCTATAACTTACAGAAATAAAGGAACATGTTGTGATAGATGAAACGCTTGATCTACAAAAAATTGCAGATAAGAATTGCAGCTTTTGATAGTAACCAGGCTCATCCCCAAAAGAGACTGTTATGTGATGAGCGATCCAGTCATGTTTTATGTTCTCACAAATGGCCCAGGAGTTCTCAGCTCAGCTCACCAGATATTTTCTCAGGCGCTCTGCTCTGCTTGCTGCTCACAAACCCTTTACCACCAGGACATCACAGGGTGGGGTGGTGAGAATGTCTTTTGCAGTGCCACCGAGCTTATAGGGCATCAGGCTGGTATTGCTGTGCGTGCCAATGGCAATGAGGTCTGATTTCAGCTCTTCGGCTTCACGGATCAGGGTGGCGGAGGGTTCTCCTATCACGTTTTTATATTGGAAATTTTGCGGCTTAACGTTGTACTTTTTCAGCACCTTTTTATTCTCTTTGACAAAATCCTCCAGCCTGTCGGCAACATACCTCTCACTATACTCTTTCGTATAGATGATCATGTCTTCACCACCATAATCGTGAAAAACAAGGTAGGAGTGAACGAGATGGAAAACACTCTCTGGGGCCATTGCGGCGGCAACATGGAGGGCTTGCTTTGATCCATAAGAAAAATCCGTGCCGATCAATACATTTCTGTAATCATTCACCGGCTTATCTCTGACCATCAGGACAGGTCTCATTCCTTTACGGATAACCCTTTCAATTGTTGTACCGACAAACATATCCAGTACATTCGCCTTGCCATGCATGCCCATGACAATCAGCCCGGCTCTCACTTTCTCTGCACGCTTGATGATTTCGGCAAAGGTTTCTCCACCCTCTCTTACGGTAATGGCAGTTTTTATGTTTTTTATTCCTTTGAGGGTACCAAGGAAGTTATGGATCATATCCTCAGCATCCTGCCTCAGGGAAATTCGCTGCTTTTTATTTCCGGTAAACGAATACAGAGGACAGACATGCAGGATATGAAGTTTGCTCTTCAAGGTTGACGCGAGTTTTATTGCCCGTTCAAAAGCACGTATGGAATCAGGCGAGAGGTCTGTTGCGAGAAGTATATTTTTCATTTTGGAGTCCTCCTCACGTAATATTTACGTGGAAAAATGGTTGCTGTGTAATCACATACCTCAGGTTCAAGGATGCAATGAACGTCTAAGCCGTTTTTCTCTGTTTATGCAGAAAATATGCCAGTTACGCGAAATCAGAAAGCGTATTGATTCCTGTATGTTATAAAAAAAATCAGAGTGAAAACGTAAACGAGGCGATGGTCTACAAAAAATTGCAGACACATGCGGTTTTCGCACGACGGAGGCACAATGACAGCCAGGGACTTATTTCACATCTCACGGTATATTGAGTATCCTTCGGCGGTAACGAAACGTAGAATACTTAAAGTGGAGAAGCTCAGCAGCCTTGGTCTCATTGTTTTTTGTGATCCTCAAGGCTTCTTCAATATAGTGTCTTTCTATCGATTCCAAAAAGGAAGGCAAATCAGTTCCTGTTTGAGAAAGTGCAGGAGTTAATTCGTCAGGCAGATGTTTTTGTTCATCGGCACGGACAGCCTCCTGTATCCCAAGATCCTGCAGGGTGAGTTCCGGCCCTTTGCCAATTAGTGCTGCTCTTTCTATGATATTTCTTAATTCACGAACATTTCCACGCCATTGAAAGCGCAGCAAAGCTCGCTCTGCTTCTGAGGTCAGGCCGCTAAACGATTTACCAAATTTGTTGCTGAATTCCATCAGAAAATGTTTGGCTATAGGCAGTATATCTTCAGGGCGATCATGCAGAGAAGGAACTTCAAGTTTGACGACCCCGATCCGGAAATAGAGATCTTCCCGAAACAAACCGTCATCTATCATTTTTACGAGATCCTTGTTCGTTGCCGATACGACTCTTGTCTGGACGTGTACTGTTTTGGTTCCACCAACTTTATAAAACTCACCTGATTCGAGAAATCGCAAAAGTTTCGCCTGGGCATCAATATCCAGGTCACCAATCTCATCAAGAAAAAGGGTACCCCCTGCTGCCTGTTCGATAAGGCCTTTTTTACCAGTCGATTTTGCCCCGCTAAAAGCACCTCTCTCGTAGCCGAACAGCTCGCTCTCGAGAAGGTCTTTGGGAATGGCGGCACAGTTGACCGGGATTAACTGCCCCTTGAAATTTGGACTTCTGAAATGGATAGCGCTGGCAATGAGTTCTTTGCCTGTACCTGATTCGCCGAGAACAAGAATCGGGGTATCTGGGCTCTTCGCGACGTTTTCAATATACTGCATCACCTCCTGGATAACCTTGCTTTCACCAACAAAAAAAGGCAGGTTCTCCGTGAGATATTGTTCCTGTAAGGCATGAACCTCTTTTCTCAGCCTGATGCTTTCCAGTGCGTTCTTTACCGTTATCTCCAGGCTGTCCATCTGGATGGGTTTAACAATATAATCATAAGCTCCCAGCCGCATCGCCGAAATAACTGTTTTGATATCCTCAAAGGCAGTTATCATTATGACCACAATATCAGGATAATCCTTTTTTATCTTACGTAGGGCTTCAACACCATTCATTCCCGGCAGCCCGATATCAAGCAGGACAAGGTCCGGAGTATTCTTCGTCATCGATTGAAGGGCCGTTTCAGCAGTCGTAAATGACATGGTCCGATAGTCCTTTGATAAACTCAGGGCAATTCCCCTGGCTAACGACTGCTCATCATCGACTATATAGATGGAAAAGGTCAGCATCAGTTTACCGCCTCTTTTTTAACAGGAAATTCCGCCGCGAAGAGCGCGCCTCCCCATTTGCTGGTTGAAACGTGAAAACTGCCCTGGTGGTCACTGATAATTCTGTGGCAGATACTGAGTCCGATACCTGAACCATAATGTTTGGTTGTGAAAAATGGATCAAAGATCTTGTCACGCAGCTCTGGAACCACTCCTGACCCGGAATCGGCTACTGTGATAACAATGGACGTCTCGCCTTCCCCCAGAACCCTTTCCGCTGTTTCCACCAGCAGTCGCTTGTCCCCTTCACTCTCCGTCAGCTCTTCTATGGCATTGGTGATCAGGTTAAGCATCACCTGTTCGATCAGCAAACTATCCATATAACACTCAGGCAGATTCTCATTCAGTTTCAACTCCAGTAAAACCCCGCTCTTTCTTAAAGTAACCGCCGAAAGGTCAACGGCATTTCTGACACATTGGTTAACGTTCATTAATTGCATTTTATGGGGACTCGGCTTCGAGAAATCCATGACCCGCTTAACAACCGTTTCAATTTTATGGGATGCACAATCCATTTCTTCAATGGATTCCTTGATGTTCGTCAAATCTATGGAATCGAATTCAGCGCTTTCAAGAAGCCGCTTCAAAGTGCTCAGGTAGACGTTAATCGTCGATAAAGGATTTCTAATTTCATGGGCAATACCGGCAGCCACGCGACCAAGTGAGCCCATCTTGTCCTGGATCGCCACAAGGCGTTCCAGTTCCCTGCGCTCGGTAATATCACGGGCGAACACGCAATTGTATTTCCTGCCGCTGAATTCGATCTGGTTAATGTCTATTTCTACAGGAATAGCCTCCCCGTCCTTGCAATAGTGGCTGCTTTCCACTCTCCAGACTTCATGCTTCTTGATGTTCTCCCAGTCTTCCTGAAATTTTTCAGGCGTCACGCTGGGATCTATATCCATGACCGTCATCAACAGGAGTTCCTCCCTTGAACAGCGCAATTTACGGCAGGTCGTTTCATTAACATCGACAATTCTGCCGCCGGAATCGACCCAGTAGATCATATCATTTGCGTGGTCAATAGAAAAACGGGTAAACAGTAAGGCCTCATCAGCTCTGTGTTTTTCGGTGACATCCTGGACTGTTGAAATCATCAGGTCTTGTTCGAAGAGCGGAATATTTATGGCATTGACAACCCGCTGTTCTCTGCTCCGGGTGGTGGGAAGTAAATTTTCCCATATCATTTTTGCCGGATCACGACTGGCAATATCTTCAATCACCTTGTTTTTTATGACCGTTCTATATTCCGGATCGGGGTAGACATGCTCAAATAACGCATCAAAACTGTGGAGGATCTCTTTTGGCCAACCATATATCTCAGAGAACTTTGAATTCATGTAATGAATCACACCATCAGAGATCGTGTTGACTGCCAGCCCTATCGGCAATTTATCCAAAATGATTTCGATGAATTCTTTACGCTTTCTCAGCTCTTCCTCACTCTCTTTCAGGATTTCATATGCTGCTATGCGTTCCTCCACTTCCCCCTGGAGACTGTCGTAGGCTGCTGAAAGCTGCTCGGTTCGTTCCTTCACACGCATCTCAAGCGTTTCACGTTCCTTTTGCAGGATTGCTTCCATCTGTTTACGTTTTGTGATGTCCCGATTACTTACCCGCCGGCCAAGATGATTGCCGCCGTCATCAAATACGGGTTGGCAGAAATGGGATATCCAACGTTCTTCACCAGTGCGCGTGAAGATTCTAAAATCCATGTGATAGACCTCTTGATTCATCACTTCTTGATCAAGATGTTGGAGTAGCATCGTCTGCTCGTCAGGGTGAGCTATAGAGACGAGCAAGTCTGCATTCCTGTTGAAATCTTCCGGTCCATAACCGGTGACCCGCTCACAGGAAGGAGTAATATAATTAAAATGTCCCTCCGGGGATATCCAATATTCCCAGTCATACGTGAAATTTGCTACGGTGCGGAATTTACTTTCGCTGAGTTGCAGCTCATCTTCAACTCGCCTGCGGTTGACGATCTCTTGTTTTAAATCCTCATTTGTTTTTGTAAGATCAGCGGTACGCTCCTGAACACGTCTCTCCAATTCTTCCCGCACTAGTATCAAGGCTTTTTCTGTCTGCTTTCCGGCAGAGACATCCTGCAGTGTTTCAATTGCACCTATGATTTCCCCTTGTTCATCCGTTAAAGGAGAGGCAGTAAAAAATAACCATTTCCCCTCTTCCCCCAGATCCGGGAAAAAACCTTCAGTTTGATAGGCTCCTGCCACGGTAGTGGACGTTTGAACGTCATCACCAAAATGACTGACAAACACGTCCCGGGATGCCCCTCCAACGATAAGATCAGCCATTACCGGTTTCTCTTTTTTATAGAAGGCAAGCCACTGTTTTCTTGTGCCAATCATTTCATTTGCAGCAAGCCCCGTCAGCTGCTCACAGGCACTATTCCAGTGTGTAATGACATGGTCGTTGTCTATTGCAAACGTTGGGATTAAAATTCCTTGCAGGATTTGGGTAATCATTTTTTCATCCTCAGAAATACTCTTCCCACATGTTCAACGTGAGACCCTGGCTCTTCAAGCCAGCACAATTTTAGTTTTGTTACACGACACCCCCACATTACACCTCCCCCAGGTAATCTGCAAAAAATTGTAAATCAAGAATGAAATTTTTTGTAGGTGACTGTAGTCGAACAAAACCATGCAACGCACGAAACCCAGAAAAAGCTGAGAAAGTAACACGTAACATGAGAAACAAGGATTGGCATAGTTTCTGCTTCTTTCGTTACTGAGAAAATAATTTCGAAAGGAATGGGACCTTCTTCCTTATAAAAATGAAGCACCTCACATGCTAACAAATCAGAGAATGCTCCTTGTGGATGGTGATGAAGGGATCAGAAAGTCTTTATCATTGTTTTTCAGGGCTCGTAATTGCCACCTTCAAACATTTGAAAATGCTTCGCAAGCACTCCTCGCTATCCAGAAAGACCCGTACGACATAATTCTTTGTGAAGAGTTATTACCGGATATGAACGGTTTGGTTTTTTTCAAAATCCTAAACAGCAGAAGGAATAAGGCCATCAAGATTCTCATATCCCCATATGGAAACAGGACACATTCTGAGAACATCCAAAACAAGGATATCGACTATTTGCTCACCAAACCGTTTTCCGGCGATGAGATAGAGGCAATGCTGCTCAAACTGATCCAGTCAAAGTATTGTAAAAACAAGCAGGCATAGCCTGCAGACGGAGGCCTGTCAAGCAAACAGCAGGAGAGAATACAATGGAATATACTGATGTTTTAATCGTAGGCGGCGGAGCTGCCGGTCTTGTTGCGGCAACGACTGGAAAATCACATTATCCGGATAAGACGTTTCTTCTCATCCGCAAGGAAAGGCAGGCTCTTGTTCCGTGTGGAATCCCATACATGTTTGGTTCCCTGGCAAACAGTAATCAGAACCTGCTTCCTGATGCCCTGCTCTCAAATGTTGATGTTCCCATAAGAGTTGGGGAAGTACTCTCCGTCAACCAGGAAGACAAGGTGTGTGTGTTGGCTGACGGCACCGAAATCGGCTTTGAAAAGTTGGTTTTTGCTCTTGGATCTATCCCGGTTATACCCCGATGGCTTAAAGGCCGGGATCTCGACAACGTATTTACTATCCCGAAAGATAAGGAATATCTTGATCACATGCTGGAAAAACTCAATGGGCACAAAAACATTGTTACCGTTGGAGGAGGTTTTATAGGAATCGAGGTGTCGAGCGAACTTAATAAACGGAATAAGAGTGTCACGGTTATCGAGATGTTACCAAACATTATGAGCCTCGCCTTTGATAAAGAACTCTCAGATAAAGCCGAAGAAGTTCTTCAGACCAGTGGTGTCAAAATAAATACCGGAACCGGGGTCAAGGAAATCATCGGAAACGACAGAGCTCGAGGGGTTCTCTTGAATGACGGCACGGAACTGGCAGCTGATGCTGTTATTTTATCCGTTGGATACCAGCCCAACACAAATATCGCCGAACAAACAGGGGTAAAAATTTCTGAGCGCGGATTCATTGTTGTTGATGAGTATATGCGTACAGAGAATCCGGATATCTTTGCTGTCGGAGATTGCGCTGAAAAAAGAGATTTTTTCACGAGAAAACCAACGGGAGTGATGCTTGCCTCGACTGCATGCGCAGAGGCACGAATAGCCGGAATGAATTTATACAGATTGTCAACTTTAAAAACATTCAACGGGACCCTGGCTATTTTTTCAACGGCGATTGAAGGTATCGGCTTTGGTGCAGCAGGATTATCAGAAATGCAAGCTGTACATGAAGGATTCGATATCGTTACCGGAACTTTTGAGGGCATAGACAAGCATCCCGGGACACTGGCAAACACGCACAAGCAGATTGTAAAATTAGTTGCCGGACGAGACGGCGGGGTGATTATCGGTGGGGAGGTTATCGGTGGCCCAAGTATTGGTGAACTGATCAATCTTATAGGATGTATCATTGAGAATAGAATGACCATTAATTCGATTTTGACCTCCCAAATTGGTACACATCCATTACTGACGGCATCTCCTGCAGGCTATCCACTTATTAAAGCCGCTGAAATTATAGCAAGAGAAATTTGGGTGAAATAGAGAACAGGTAAAATAAGTGATCCGGGATGCAGCTTTTATGCATAACGTTCCGACCCGACATAGAAATACCATGCCGTTTGGCCCCCTGCCAACTGCTGATTTTAAATGAATGATGCCTCGAAAGCTCACGATTGGCAGCTTTTATCGAGGTGTGTTTTTCCTCCCCCTGCCGGAAAGCGTGCACTGCGTAAAATCAACAGATTTTCCACACTTGGGGCAGTCATGCGCTTTATTGAACTCATCAGAAAATATTTCGATTTCCTCGCCGCATTCCGGACACGTGCAGGTAAATGAATCGAGTTCTCTAAATTGTTCAAAACCAGGGCAATGTTGTGGCGTTATCATGGTTTCCTCCTAAACTATATGGTTACAATTAAGGACAACTCCGACCGTGCAGCCGTCAGTGCCTGCCGAGATTGCCGACCGCAAACAACTTTTGGGCCCCGCTTCACTGCCGGTAATCCAGTCATGAGGGCACATTGATCACAATCATCCAAACCACCCGGTGAGAGAGTAAGACCGATTCCGGTACAAACCTTCAGACCTATTCTCTTATAATATCTACAGATTGCACGATGTATGCCACCTGGAAAACGTTCTCCGCTTCTCAATTCCGCAAAGACTCCCGACCATTTCTGTTGCTCTTCTTGCAACAGCGCTCAACAGCACTGATACCAGAACGGAAAATACAAACATTTGCAGCCGGGGGTAATCTGCAAAAATTTGCAAATTCAACATGGATAATTCTCAAATAACTATTTTAAAAAAGGTGAGATTTCACAAAGCCCCGCCATGGCGGGATGAAGAATAACCTTCTCCAAAGTGGATTAGATTCTGGCACGGTTACTGCTCCACTCTAGTAGGAAACTCATGGAGGAAGGCTTGAGGGTTAACCCGCCGGAGATGCTGCTGGCACCTCTGTGAAACCGGCCGGTGTCTTGCTCATGGTGCCGCTCAAAAAAGATTTTCAAGCGTGAAACAACCAATGAAACCATCCGGCGAGAGTGGAACGAATAAAATGTGGCATGTCCGTGCAGTTGAAGCGGTAACCGCCAGCTTAAACACGCATCGGAGCCGGGGTTTGTCCAGCGAGGAAGCCTCCCGCCGCCTGCAGGAGCATGGACCTAACACCTTGGTGGTTACCGGTAAAGTTCCCTGGTACATAGTCTTTGGCCGCCAATTTTTCGATGTGCTTATCGCGATTCTGCTTGTTGCCGCCGCCATCTCTATCGCCCTTGGTGAAGTTAGCGATGCTGTCACCATCCTTGTTATCGTCGTGCTCAATGGAGTCCTTGGTTTCATCCAGGAATGGAAGGCGGAGCGGGCGATCGAGGCACTGCGAAAGATGCTTGAACCTCAATGCAAGGTAATCAGGGAGGGCCGGGAGCAAACCATTGATGCCAGGGAACTCGTAGTTGGGGACATCGTCCTGCTGGCCACCGGTGACCGCGTACCGGCAGACCTGCGCCTGGTTGAGTCAGTCAACCTCAGAATGGATGAATCATCGCTGACCGGTGAGTCGGAATCTGTGAACAAAGATATCAACCCGGTTGAAACTGAAGCCCCACTGGCCGAGCGCTCCTGCATGTGCTGGATGGGAACGGCGGCAACCAATGGCAGTGCTCTCGGGGTGGTAACCGCCACCGGTATGGATACCGAATTCGGACGGATTGCCCGGCTGACCCAGACCATCGGAAAAGAGGTTACCCCATTACAGCACAAGCTGGCAATACTGGGCCGGAAGCTGGGTATTATCGCCATTGCCATCTCGGTAATTGTGGCGCTCACCGGCTGGCTGCTTGGCAAACCACTGTTAGAAATGTTTATGACCGGTATTTCGCTCGCCGTAGCGGTTGTGCCGGAAGGGCTTCCGGCGGTAGTGACCATCACCCTGGCTCTGGGGGTCCGTTCCATGGTCCGGCGCCGGGCCCTGCTGCGGCGTCTCCAGGCCGGTGAAACACTCGGGGCAGCAACCGTCCTCTGCACCGACAAGACCGGAACGTTGACCCAGAACCAGATGACCGTACAACAGGTCTGGCTTTTCTCCGGAGAGATAGAGGTCAGCGGTATCGGCTACAACCCGGAAGGCAGCTTTAAAAGAAGGGGAGAGAAGATTGATCCCCTCCGCAATAAAGATCTGCAGATACTGCTGGAAACCGGAATGAAGTGCAACCATGCCAGTCTTGTCAAGGACGGACAGGACTGGCAGGCGGTTGGCGAACCGACCGAGGCAGCCCTGGTAACCGCAGCCTGCAAGGCTGGTCTCCATCCGGCAAAACCAACGCACACGGCCAGTGAATTCTCTTTTAATTCCCGCCGCAAGCGCATGACGGTAATCGAACATCTTCAGACAACGCTCACTGCCCATGTCAAGGGCGCTCCGGAAGTTATTCTTGAACGGTGCTCGCACGTCTTTGACTCCGGTGAACCACGTGCGTTGACCAAAGCAGATCGTCAGGCTGCCGAATGCGCCTATCTGGCCCTGGCTGAACGGGGTTTGCGAACCCTCGCTCTCGCCCGCCGCACCCTGCCCCTGGATAGCGCACTGGATGAAGAACGGATAGAGCAGAACCTTACCCTTATCGGAATTGCCGGCATCATTGATCCTCCACATCTTGAAGTCCCCGAGGCTATTCGTTTATGCCATAGCGCCGGCATCCGTGGCTTGATGGTTACCGGCGACGCTCCGGCTACAGCCCTGGCCATCGCCCGCGCCATTGGGTGGCCGACACAAAGAGCCGTATTGGGTCGCGAACTGGAAGTTATGGATGATGACACTCTGCGCAAAACCCTCCAACAAGATGTTTTGTTTGCACGCACCACCCCGGAAGATAAGCTGCGTATCGTCAAAGCGCTCCAGGACATGGGTGAGATCGTGGGAATGACCGGCGACGGAGTCAATGATGCCCCGGCGCTAAAACAGGCAGATATCGGCATCGCCATGGGTGAACGCGGGACAGATGTGGCCAAGGGTGCTGCCGACATGATCCTGACGGATGATAATTTTTCCACAATTATCAGCGCAGTCGAGGAAGGGCGGCGACAGTACGATAACATTCAGAAATTTGTCCGCTATTTGCTTTCTTCGAATATGGGAGAAGTGGTTGCAATCTTTATAAACCTGGTGCTCGGCGGGCCGCTTATTCTGCTGCCCGTTCAGATTCTCTGGATGAACCTGGTCACCGACGGCATGACTGCCGTCGCTCTTGGACTGGAGCCGGTCGAAAAGGGAATCATGCGGCGCCCGCCTCGACCGGTCGGGGAACCTATCCTCAATGGCAAGGGCATCCTGATGATTCTGCTCCTGGGGGGATACATCGGGCTGGCCACCTTGTGGCTGTTTCACCACTATCTAGAAAGAGGTGGCGAGGGTGTTGAAATGCTGGCGCAGACTGCTGCCTTTACCGGCATTATCGTGCTGGAGAAGATCAATGTGTTCAATTTTCGTGCCCTGCGCGCCCCTCTCTTGGCAATCGGTTTCTTCTCCAATCCCTGGATTGTCCTTGCCTGGCTGTTTTCTCTCGGGCTGCAGGCATGTGCAATCTATCTGCCCTGCCTGCAGCAGGCCTTGCACACGGTTCCCCTGGGCTGGGCCGACTGGGGTTTGCTTTTTGTGGTTGCACTCCCCGTTTTTCTGGCAACTGAAGGATACAAATGGGTCCGCTGGCGGCAGAGGCATTCACCGGATAATCAGCCGAGTGCTTTAAGCAAAAATCCACGCGGTAATGAAAGGTGATCTAAAAAGGTAAACCATCGCAAGGAGAACAACTATGAAACAAGACGCCGAATATATTCGCTGGTTTGAAGAAATCACTCTTGAAGATGTTCCGCTGGTCGGCGGTAAAAACGCTTCTCTTGGCGAAATATACCGTGAGCTTACACCTCAAGGAGTAAAAACCCCGAATGGTTTTGCAACCACGGCTGCCGCCTACTGGCATGTCGTCAATTCTGCGGCGATACTCGATAAGCTGAAACAGGCCATGGCCGGCCTGGACAAGACGCGTGTGGAAGATCTTGCCGTTCGAGGCAGAAAAGCTCGTGAGCTTATTGTCGCTGCCGGTATTCCCGAAGATTTTTGGGACGAAATAAAGGAGGCCTATGACAGGCTCTGCGAGGAGTATGGAAAAAATACCCACGTTGCCGTCCGCAGTTCAGCGACCGCAGAAGATCTTCCCACCGCCTCTTTTGCCGGCCAGCAGGAAACATATCTCAACGTCAGCGGTTACGCCGGCTTGAAAGAGGCCTGCAGCAAGTGTTTTGCATCGCTTTTTACCGACCGCGCCATCTCCTATCGCATAGACAACGGGTTTGATCATTTTAAGGTAGCGCTGTCCCTAGGAATTATGAAAATGGTGCGCTCCGATCTGGCGACAAGCGGAGTAATGTTCACCCTGGATACCGAGACAGGATTTCGCGACGTGGTTTTTATCACCGCCTGCTACGGCCTGGGTGAAAATATTGTCCAGGGAGCGGTAAATCCCGATGAATTTTATGTGTTTAAACCGTCCTTAAAAAAGGCCACCGGGCAATCATCAGAAGAAATCTCGGCGAAAAGAAAATCAGGATGATCTATGGGCGTTCCGGTTCAAAAAGTCTGACTGAAAACATAGAGGTGCCCGAGCTGGAAAGGAGGCGGTTCTGCCTGAGCGATGATGAGGTCCTGAGCCTCGCTTACCAGGCGATAGCGATTGAAGATCACTACTCAATGAAAGCCGGTCGGAGTCGGCCCATGGACATAGAATGGGCCAAAAGCGGTGAGAGCGGAGATCTGTTCATCATTCAGGCCAGGCCCGAAACCGTTGAATCTCAAAAAACCATGGATTCCTTTGAAATCTATCACCTTGATGGGAAAGGCCCGGTGCTGTCACGGGGCAGGAGTATTGGTGAAAAAAATTGCAAGCGGTAAAGCCCGCAAGATTGAGGATGTGGCTCACCTCTCCTCGTTTCAACCGGGGGAGGTGCTTGTCAGCAGCACGACCATGCCTGACTGGGAACCTGTGATGAAAACCGCCGCCGCGATCGTTACCAACAAGGGCGGGAGAACCTGTCATGCCGCGATCGTCAGCCGCGAACTTGGCATACCCGCCGTGGTCGGCTCCGAGGACGCCACCGAAAAAATCAAGACCGGCCAGGAGGTGACGGTAAGCTGTGCCGAGGGGGACGAGGGTACCGTATACGATGGATTGCTCCCCTTTCATGTCGATATCGTAAACCCTCAGGATTCGGAGCGGCCGAAAACAAAAATCATGATCAATCTCGCCAATCCGGAAATGGCCTTTTCCCTGTCAAAGATTCCCAATGACGGTGTCGGCCTGGCCCGCATGGAATTTATTATCAACAGTTTCATCAAAATCCATCCCATGGCCCTTGTCCACCCTGAAAGGATAACTGATGAGAGTGTCAAAGAAAAGATTGAGGCGCTGACGTTTGGTTACCAGAACAAGAGAGACTATTTCATCGAGAAACTCGCCGAAGGCGTTGGGACCATTGCCGCCGCCTTTTATCCAAAACCGGTTATTGTGCGGATGAGCGACTTTAAAACGAATGAATATGCAAGCCTCCTGGGGGGTCAGCATTTCGAGCCGGAGGAAGAAAATCCGATGATAGGATTTCGCGGTGCCTCCCGCTACTGCGACGACAAATACCGTGAAGGTTTCGCCCTTGAGTGCCTGGCAATGAAACGTGTTCGCGAGGAGATGGGGCTCACCAATCTCATCATCATGATCCCCTTCTGCAGAAGGGTTGATGAAGGCAAAAGAGTCCTGGACGAGATGGCGAAACATGGCCTGAAACGAGAAGAAAACGGCCTCGAGGTTTATGTCATGTGCGAAATTCCCAATAATGTTCTGCTGATCGATGACTTCAGCAAACTGTTTGACGGTTTTTCCATCGGCTCCAACGACCTGACCCAGTTAACCCTTGGTGTTGATCGTGATTCAACGCTGTTGGCCCATGACTTTGATGAACGGGACCCGGGAGTCATGAAAATAATTTCCATGGCTATTCAGGGAGCAAAGCGAAACCAGCGCCACAGTGGTATTTGTGGCCAGGCCCCCAGCGACTACCCTGAGTTCGCCGAATTTCTGGTGAGGGAGGGGATCGATTCCATTTCTCTTATTCCCGACTCAGTCATGAAAATAACCGCCAGGATAGCTGAAATGGAAAAGGAGTCCAGCGATCATGATTAAGCACGTTCATACGGTTAGGGAACTGCCTCCGGACTGGAACTTTTAGCAGACCTGGCGACGGATCTGCGCTGGACCTGGAGCCATGCCGGCGATGCCTTGTGGGAGGCGGTTGACCACAGACCTGGAAGCAGACGGAAAATCCTTACGTTATATTGCAGAATCTTCCCCGGAAGCGGCTGGAAGAGCTGGCGGAAGATGTTCATTTCAGGGAGCAGCTGGAGCACCTTGCTGCCGACCGTGACAATTACTATCTCCAGAACAGCTGGTATAATACCAGGTACCCGGCTGAAGGGCTGAGGGGCACCGCCTATCTCAGCATGGAGTTTGGCCTGGGAGAGTCGCTGCCCCTCTATGCCGGAGGTCTCGGCATTCTCGCCGGCGACTACCTCAAGGCGTCCAGTGACCTGGGAGTACCGGTAATCGGCGTCGGCCTGCTCTACCAGGAAGGATATTTTCGGCAGATGCTGGATGATGAAGGCCGTCAGCAGGCTGTTTATACCTTCAATGATCCAGTCAATCTGCCCATCCAGCCAATGATTTCAGACACCGGCTCCTGGCTGCAGATAACACTCAATTTCCCCGGACGTCCGGTACGTTTTCGGGTCTGGAAGGCGATCGTCGGCAGGATTCCCCTTTATCTGCTGGACAGCAATGATCCCCTGAACAGTCCGAGTGACCGGGGAATCACCAGTAAGCTGTACGGTGGAGGAAGCGAGCTTCGCCTGGCCCAGGAAATTGCGCTCGGGATCGGCGGCTGGCGGCTTCTTGAAACATTGCATGCCGAAATCGATGTCTGTCATATCAACGAAGGTCATGCGGCCTTCGTCACCCTGGATCGTGCCCGGCAATTTATGGAGCAGAACAGTGTTGACTTCGAAGAAGCGCTCTGGGCGACTCGCGGCGGAAACATTTTCACCACGCATACACCCGTTGCTGCAGGCTTTGATACCTTCCCCCACCCCCTACTCATGAAATACGGCAGTCGCTATGCAGAGCGCCTGGGCATCAGTCCTGCAGCTCTGAGCGCTCTCGGCAAGCTGCACCCCGAAAACCAGCGTGAGCCTTTTAACATGGCCTACCTGGCTCTCCGGACCTGCGCAAGGACCAACGGGGTCAGCAGGCTGCACGGCGAGGTCAGCCGCCGTATCTTTCAAGCCCTGTATCCGCGCTGGCCGGAGAAAGAAGTGCCGGTTATACATATCACCAACGGCGTACATGTTCCTTCCTGGGATTCTCCCTGGGCAGATGCAACCTGGACACAGGCTGCAGGCAAGGAACGCTGGCGCGATGATGCTGAGGGCCTGGCAAAGGCGATCCTCAACAACCTGAATGACGAGTCCCTGTGGACCTTTGTCGGCAAGGAGCGGGCGGAACTGGTCAATTACGCCAGGCAGCGGCTCGCCCGGCAGCTCGGTCAACGCGGCGAATCTCCGGAAACCATCAGGCGGGCAAATCAGATCCTCGATCCCAATATCCTTATCCTCGGTTTTGCCCGTCGCTTTGCTGAATACAAACGCCCCAACCTGCTGCTCCACGACCCGAATCGTCTGATACGTATCCTCACCAGCGTGCACCAGCCCGCTCAGCTGATTGTTGCCGGCAAAGCCCATCCGCATGACGAACAAGGCAAACAGTTCATTCAACAATGGTCACAATTCGTCAAGAGACCCGAGGTGCGATCCCGCGTCGTTTTCCTGGAAGATTATGATATTACCCTGGCACAGGAGATGGTTCAGGGGGTCGATGTCTGGATCAATACCCCGCGAAGACCCTGGGAGGCCTGCGGCACCAGCGGCATGAAGGTGCTCGTCAACGGCGGGCTCAATATTTCCGAACTGGATGGCTGGTGGGCAGAGGCCTATGACGCTGAAGTTGGCTGGTCTATCGGAAATGGGAAGGAACATCTGGAACCAGGCTGGGACGAAGTTGAAGCCGAAGAGCTCTACCGCGTGCTGGAAGAAGAGGTCATCCCGGCGTTTTACGACCGCGATGCCGCGGGAATGCCGCGCGCCTGGATCCGCCGGATGCGTGCCAGCATGATGCGTCTGGCCCCCCATTTCAGCACCAACCGCATGCTGAAAGAATACCTGGAAAACATGTACATACCCGCTGCCGCCTCCTTCAAGAGACGAATTGCAGATGGCGGTCGAACGGCTACGGAACTGCAACGCTGGGCCTTGACCCTGCGACAAAACTGGCAGGGGATTCATTGGGGAAACCTTGAAATCGGCCACGAAGAGGATGGCTGGTCCTTTGACGTTCAGGTGTATCTCGGCACCATATCACCTGATTTTGTCCAGGTGCAGCTGTATGCTGATCCGGCTGATGAATGCGAGCCGGTAAAACAGGTTATGGAACGTCGCGCGGCTATTCCCGGCAGTCACCAACGGCTACCATTATTACAGCAAGGTGACCTCTGGACGTCCCGCCGCCGACTTCAGCCAGCGAATCATCGGCTATCATCATGAAGCAAATGTTCCGGCCGAGATGAACCTTATTTGCTGGCGGCCGTGATGGTACAGCCTCACGCGGCAATACAGCACTGGGGCTGCAAAACAATCCCGTGAAGCAGCAGCGTACGATCTCCTTACCTGCAGCCTGCAGACTCTCAACACACCCAGAGGAAACGGGTTAGAGAAAAACCGGGCAGATGTCTGTAGCACAAATGTCTACTTTTTTCTCGGTTATCAGATGAATACAGGCATCAACACTCGGGGCATGATAGCGGGTGCTTCTGCCTGAACGGATTTCGTCAAGGGCCGAGGCTATGCCGAGCGCTGGACGATACGGACGGTGGGATGACATGGCCTCCACGACGTCAGCCACGGTAAGAATCTTTGCTTCAAGCAGGATATCTTTGTCGGTCAAGCCTCTGGGGTAGCCCGAGCCATCCAGGTGTTCATGGTGCTGGTAGACGATCTCAGCTACCGGCCACGGGAAGTGAATTTTTTTTAATATTTCATAGCCCACTTCGGTGTGACATCTGATAACAGCCGTTTCCTCTTTACTCAACTTGGTTGGCTTGGCAAGATAGTCGAACGGCAGAGTAATCTTGCCGATATCATGCAGCAGGGCCGCAATATGGAGCCCCTCGAGCTGCTGGGTGGAGAGTCCAAGCTCCCTGCCGATGGCGCAGGCCAGGAGGTCAACCCGCAGTTGATGACCGGCGGTGTAAGGGTCCCGTTTTTCGGCGGTGGAGGCGAGCGACGAGACCGTTTCCTCCAGACTTGCATGCAGATCGTCCCGGCTTTTCTTCAGCTCCTCCATGGCAACCTTGCGTTCAGTGATATCCCGGGCAATACCGCGGTAACCGAGAAAGGTGCCCTCATCGTTGAAAATCGGCACCGCATTATTTTCAAGTACCACTATCCCGCCGGTCTTCCCCAGGCAGGTGTTCTCCAGCCCGTAAATGGGTTTTTGGGCGGCGATCATGTTTTTATATGTCGTCTTCGAGGTTTTTGCCTGCTGAGGGGAGACGATATCCATCAGGGTTTTGTTGATTATTTCTTCGGGCAGATAGCCAAGCAGGTCTTTTACCCTGGAACTTGAATAGGTATACCTGCCGTTCTCGTCGGATTCCCATATCCAGTCGCTGGTGGTCTCAATCAGGTTGCGATAGCGATCCTTGCTCTCCTCCAGGGACTTCATCAGGGGTTTCCCGCTCCATAAAGATACCTAATCGCTCCCGATCAGCTAACATCGTCTGGCGGATGGAATAAACGGACAGCAGCGAAACGATCAGTAAAATACCCAGCGAAATGGCGATGAGTTTTGTACGAATTGCGGCAATCTCTGCACGGACATCCTCGATATACAAACCGGTACCGATAATCCAGCCCCATGGTTCAAATCCCTTGATATAAGACATCTTCGGAGATATCTTTTCAGGGTCGTCCTTCCACTGCCACTGGTAATTGACATACCCTGCTCCCTGCTGCCGTACCGTCTTGACGAATTCATCAAAAAGGTGGTTGCCGTTTGTATCCTGGAAGTCGGAAAGATCCTTGCCCTCCAGATCTCTGCGGTACGGGTGCATGATCACCCGCGGAACCATGTCGTTGATCCAGAAGTAATCTTTTTTCTCCGGTCCATAGCGAAGGCTGCGAATACGCAGGACCGCCGTTTCTGGGCCTCTTCCCTGGACAACTCACCGGAGAGTTCCCGTTCATGGTAGGTTCCAATCAGGCTCCAGGTCGTTTCCGTCAATTCCCGAATCATCTCCTTCTTTCGTTCTTGAAAGCTTTCCTCCAGCTGCGGCAGGAGCACAAAGAAGATAGCGGTAACAAAAAGAAGAATGGTACAAATTGTCGGCAGGGCTATGCGGCGTGACGTCTTGTTGGACAGCTCTCTGATTTTTTTTTCAAGCATGACGATGACCAGGGCCTGAAGAGAATGGCAAAAAGGAGTTAAAAGACATGTGCCGGCAGCATCCCAAAATCCCCCGTTTTTTCACATTTCGTATTGAGCAAAAATCTTTTCAATATCCGCTTTTTTTCCGACAACAACTACTTGTTCGTTTTCATTACATTTCACTTCCTGGCTGTTAAGTGTCCGGTAAAGACCTGCCACTATCGGCCCTGATAACGGCTCGTTTAGTTGCCATAGCCTGTTGTCTTCTTCACCCTGGCGATCTCTTCACTGGCAAACATTTCCTTTTCGTGCAAACGTGCAGTTCTCGTACTCCTGCACCGGTTTTGCAGTATTCACGGTAAGCCCTTTTGCTCAGGTATTGACTTGCAGAAAGCATGCCATCAGTTAAGAATTTAAGCTCCCTAATGAGCATTCAATTGACACCTTACGTTCAATAATCTCTGCTCGATTGATGATCAGCAATCAGAAGAAAGGGACAGCAAGGACCATCGCTTCACCATCCTGCCATTCATGCAGCATATCTGCCAATACCTGCCCGGCATGTTTTCGATCCCGGAATACGCTGCAAAGAATCAATGAAACCGAGACCTTTCACCTCCACAAGACAGTCATGGTCAAACCTATCCTGCAATATACTCGATGAACCCGTTTGCATGCCATCAGCACCATTTGCTGGTAGTGACTATGTGACGTAAAAATTATGTTAGGAAAAATATTGCACGAGACTGAGATAACGGCTACAATTTTTTTGTCTAGTGTATGGCCTACCTATGGGAGCCAATTTTTTTTTGGGTCTTTTGTATAAAATGACCGTAGCACCCAAAAAAGAAAATTGATGTCACGAGGAAACGACGAGAGCGTATCTATATGGGCAAGCGGTATCTGCTTTACAAATTCTGCAGGGACGGTGATCGCCATCTCATCACCTGGCTGACCGCTTCGGGAATGGATGAGGCTAACCAGGCCGTGAAGCTGTTGCGTAAAAACCATCCCAGGAGCAGGACCTTGCCCTGGACAAGGGTGAGTTTTTCGAGATAGTTGCGGAAAACCGACTCAAGTCTGGCGAGTGGGAGCAGGCCATGCAGACCCTGTCTCTGCGCAAGGGGGGGCTGCACCCCTTGGTCGCAAAGAAGGGAAACAATGACTGAGGGCGTGCGGCAGCGAGGTTCGGAAAACTTTAGAACCAAGACCTAACCGATAACCTGCCCTCAAGATCTCCTCTATCTGCCGTAAAATAAGCGCGGCGGTCTAAGGCTGTGCCAGACTGCGTCACAGGCATCAAGTACATCTTGAGACAAGGTAATGTCAACGGCTCTGAATATTCTGCTTCAGGTGCTCGACAGTCGTCGCGCCGCAGACGATAGAGGTAATGGTTTTATTGCTCAGTACCCACGAGAGTGCAAGTTCGGGCAGGCGTATACCGATCTCTGCGGAAATCTCTGCTAATCTTTCAACCGCCGCGAAGGTTGGCATCATCCCAGTAGCCCTGGTTGTAGCGAAAACCCAGGTGGGTTAGGCTGAACCGGGCACCCTCCACCGGCTTGGCATCTTTTTTATACTTGCCGGAAAGAAAACCTGCCGCCATCGGGCTGAAGACACACACGCCGACCCCCTCGTCGGCACACAACGGCAAAAGTTCATACTCGACATCTCTGGCAAGAAGGTTTGTACGGGGGTTGAATACAATCCCAGCGCGCCAGGTTGAGCTTGTCACTGATCCACAGCGCCTTGGAAAGCTGAAATGCGCGAAAATTGGAGCACCCCAGATAGCGCACCTTCCCTTGACGGACCAGATCATCCATGGCCCGAACCGTTTCATCGAGAGGGTGTTGCATAATCCGGCATGTGCGCATAATAGAGGTCGAGATAATCGGTTTTCAGGCGCCGCAGGCTCCCTTCGACTGCCTGCATGATATGTTTTTCGGGAAAGCCCCATATCATTGTGACCGACACCGGGACCTGCAGGCCATGAATGGAATGGATTAGGGCGGGCCAAATCCACAGGACCGCAGTCCAGGGGCTCCCCGAACTTCTCATCCAGTTTTCGAATATGCCCCCCCTTTCGAGGCAAGAACGAGCGAATCCCTTTTCCCCTCAATGGCCTTGGCAACAATCTCCTCTGTTATCCCGTTGGCGTACATGTCTGCAGTGTCGATAAAATTCACTCCCGCATCGATTGCTGCATGGATGATTGTAATAGCCTCTTTCTCTTCCACCGGCCGGCCGAAGGTCATCGTTCCTAAACAGAATGAAGACACTTTAAGCCCGGGTTCTACCCATTTTTCGATACTGCACCCATGGCCTCCCATACGTCGTAGTGAATGTTAAGAATCAGGTTACAGCGATATAAACCATAATGTAATGACCGCAGTGATACTGCTAACGCAAGAACAAGTTTCCTGTCAAGGGTAATAAATGAAACACTCTTTTTATGAAGCTATATCCGCATAAGTGTCCGGCAACAATCCCCCACCACCCCGTGCCCTCCTCATTGACATGAAACAAACTGATCAAATAACCCAGAGATGTATCCGCCAAGTTGGCATCCACCAGTGTCCACTTTTTGTGCACCCCCCACAATAACGTCTAGATTGTTGGCAGTACCGTGATGAAACCAAACGGTCACCACCTTCCCGCCGCAAATCAGCAATCATACTATCCCATATAAAACGGATAGTTACTCACATCTTGCTTTCCGCTCACCATAATGTTGTCCCTGGCATGCTTTTTCGCTCTATCTCTCATAAAAAAGGGAGCTCTTCTGAGGTATGCACGCTGCCCGAAGAGGTGAGCGTTTTCGACTCCTCTCTGAAATCAGGTCGTTTCATGTATCGAAGCAGGAGGACACTATGCACAGAATACTACTGAGTCTGATGACGATATCCATATTTTTCATTATTTCAGCAACATCCTCTTTGCCCTGAACCACTAGGTATGTTTTTTCTCGGCTCATGGTTAGTGGCTATTTCAGGATCCACTTCCAGAACAAAGAAGAAATAGCTGCATGTACCTCAATGTCCACAAAATAAGGAGTGGTACGACGGCTATCCTTCTTGGGTTTATTACCGTAATACGGAAACTGTGACCGTAACTGCCGGCAACACAGCAGAAAATATCGATGTCTCTCTCAATACATTTGCAACCAATGAAGACAAAGTATTTATCAGCTACTCCAGTGTGAGGACCAATCATAATCGCGACAATGCCGACGGCACAACGGAGACGTTTGCCGGTTTATATTTTGAAGTTTCCCGATCTGACCGGCTCCTGGAACGATGCTGACAATTCGCTGAGCCTGTCCTGGACGCTTCCGGTAAGTTATCCCGCCGGCACGACGCTTCAGCTCAAGACCGAGCCGTCCACCGATGGCCAGTGTAAGAATGTTTTTATCAAGATAAGGGACCTTCCACCGGATACAAACACGGTCACGCTGGACTCTCAATGATGACGACCCCTTTAATTAATCATGGAGGAAATGACCAGATTCGTGCTCACCTGAGAGTCGTTGGCACAAACAATACTACGGCAAATACGAAACAGGGGGTTTGACTTCGACCGGCAGACAGGTACGTTAACTGCGGCAACAATAAGCCAGAGGCCGTACGACCTAAAGAATTGATGGACAAACGGGTGTGGTCGAGTCAATTCACATACTCCGAATGGCAAACTGGTCTGTAGGCAGTTATTAAACGTGTCGGCGCCCCAGGCGCTTGATATGTAATGTGGTTGCTGCCTTGACAATCATGGGACGGACAGTCCTGCAGCCTGCAACTTTCTATCCCATGAGAGCAACAGGCCACCCCGGACATTATCCTCCTGGATTGTCGCTAACCCAACCTCACCGGACTCAGAGATGGTCTGTTTGCCCGCGATGAAAAAAAACCGCGGGTGGACGTGTTCGCCATAAAACAGCCAATTTATAAAAACAATGAGATGATCCCCACAACGCGGGAAAAAACTGAACACCCGTCATGACAAATCGATGCAAAATACGCAGTGTCTGGGACAGGATTGTGCCAAGGTAAACGCCGGGAAACTATAAAAATGAGAAAAAGTTAGGGAGAACCAACAAAGCAATTTCTAATTACTTCCAACCACATTTCCTATCACTCTATAGGATTTATTTTGCACAAGCGTTGCAACTTGTCCTTCAGTTATGAAATAATTGTGCCTAAGAGAGCAGGACTGCTGGGTGAACTATATCCACGGGGGTGAACAATGAGTATACCAGGATCCGGATACTATCGGGCGGCTTTAGTTTTTCTTTCTTTTCTTTCCTTAGTTATTGTTCCATCGGCAGGGTTCGCTGCTGATCATGATGTTTATGACGAATCGCAGCTCCAGGCCGCACTCACCACTGCACAGGCAAACGAACAAGAGGACACGATCACGATCAAGGTGGCTGTCATTAACGTGACCTCGACATTGACGTACGACCCCATTGCTGCGGAAAAATTCAATTTGACGATTACCAGCGACGTACCAGGCGGATCGACGCTTGACGGAGGGGGGAGCAGTACGACACTTCTTGAAATAGCCTACTATCACTATCCCGAACCCGACGACGGGGTTTCCTACAACATAAGCAACCTCACCTTTCAGGGCGTGAACGGCGGCGACTATGCGCTCTATTTGTATCCTTACCAGGCGGATATGGTCATAGACGGATGTTCGTTCCTGCGGAACAACACAGAATATGCAAGTGGCCTATCTCAGTTCCTGGGGACAAATTTCAGTTCTCAACACCGTCTTCAACGACAACACCAATTACGACGACAACGGTGCGTTTATACATAAGTGCAGGTGAAGCCGTGACGGTTGACAATTGCCAGTTTCACCGGCAACAGCATCAGCGATTCCGGTTCCGGGGACGGCGCCGGCGCCTTTGTCGAAACCTATACCACTGTTGAGGTGACCAACAGCATCTTTTCGGGAAACTCGGTTCTGTATGAAGCAGACTATGGCTGGCGGGGGGATTATATATCGATGCATCTGAATCGGCAGCTGTCTCCAACAATGTATTTCAGAATAACATAATCGCCGGTGGCTACGGTCAGGGCTGGCGGAGTTTATATCGACACGTACAACGGGCACACCGATTTTTTCCGACAATCAAGTTACTGGAAACAGCAATGAAGATTCGGATTACGGGCGGCGGCGGCTTGTTTATCTATGCAAATACCGTCGATATCTCCAACAACCTTATCAGCGGCAACACCACTAAGTACGAAGGCGGCGGGATTATACCTGGAACTTGGAGATACTGCGAATCTGTTCAACAATCTTATCACCAACAACAGCGTGCTTTCTTTCGCGTTTTTATCCTGACCCTCCCCCAGGTTCTTAATTATTTATGGAAAGGGAAGGCGGCATTTACCTTTATGGCTCCAGCATCAACCCCCTCACCTATATCCTCACCAACAACACCATAACTGGCAACAGTTCCACCCGATCCGGCGGCGGCCTCTATTTCGACGCCTATGGTGATGATTCGAGCCTGGCCCTCAGAAACAACATTATCTGGGGGAAATCATTCTGACATCGATACGGGCCATGATCTGGCAATCGATGCAGATCACGACGACAACGGGGTGAACTCCACCATCAACCTCTATCACAATGATTACGCCGACGTTTTGGAAAACGGCCTGTATATTACCGGTGCGACCAGCCCCTACGCGATCATGTCCGGAAACATCCATGCTGACCCTCAGTTCATCGATGCAGCGGCAGGAGATTATCACCTGGGCCCTGCGTCACCATGCTAGAGGACAACGGGGACAACACCTGGGTTGCAGAAATTGCTCATGATTTCGAGGGCGACGACCGGATCGTCAACACGACGGTGGATATTGGGGCCGACGAATTTTACCGTAGTGTGATACCCGGTGATATAAACGGTGTCGACGGGGTGACACTTGCAGACGCAATTCTTGTACTAAAGGTCATCTCCGGGGTTGACAACTTGGGAACGGTTTCTGAACGAGGCGGCACTCGAGAATAATCGAATCGAGCTTGACGATGCGCTATTCATCATGAATGAAGTTCAGAATTAGGGAAGCATGACCATGGTGAACGATACACTTATTCTGGGGATAAGTGATGGTGTCCGGTCTTACTCTTTCATCTTCTGCAAGACTCGCTTTCATTGGATTAAGTTACATATTCATAGTCAAGTTTATTGATACAGTATGGCATGGCGTTTTTCGCCAATCCAGCCGTTTCATTTGTTATTGTCAGCCTGAATATTTTGGCCGGTATTGCCCAGTTTTTGTTTTTCTACAAATTAAAATCTTCGACGTCAGGTAACGGGATTTTCTTTGGCATTGCAGGTTGGGCAGGGATGATAGGGTCTCTAATCAATATTCTTCCCAAGATGCTGGCACTGTCTGTTCTGCTCCAATTTTACTTCTCGTTCAATTTATTGAAAGAAAGTCAATTAATTGCTGTACTGAGCCCCTGGTTAGGCAGTGTTCTGCTTCTCTGCTGTTGTCTATTGTTTTCCTTGCTCACCGCCAAAATATGGGCCACCAAAACCCGTGTTTTCCTTGTTGGAGCAATCGGATATATGATCCTTGCTGTCACCTTCTCAATGCTGGTTGTACATTTCTTCTCAGACAGTCAATTTAATTGGCGGGATGGAGAGATCAGTGCGAGCATTGAATACTTTATTATTTCGGCATCTCTTTCTTATTTCTGTATTGCCTATTTCTTTGCCGGATTTTTTGGTGACAATGGAGACATCGGAAATGAATCTCGCTAATTGTGCCTGTTTTCAGAAAGCAACCGTGATGAAAAGTATAACCTCCACTGTTGGAGGTCATAAGGGCGTCTTGTTTAAAGCTTGCGTCTCTTTACTCTTCATTGTTGTGCTTCATCAAACCCTACCTCAGGATATTTTTGCTCAGGAATACGATCACAGCGGACTCATCAAGGAGGATTTCGCCTCACTTCGATATTCATTCCCTGTGTCGGAAGGTTGGTCTAAAGATACATTGTCAAGTGCCATGTTGTATGCCCAAGAGATTGGTTCGTCCGCTGTCATCGTAATGCATGATGGAAAACTTGTTCTTGAATGGGGAAAGACCAATATACGCATGTGGAGTCATTCAGTCAGAAAAAGTTTGTTGAATGCGTTATATGGGATTGCCGTTGAAAAGGGACTGATTGATTTAAAGACAACGATTGCCGAGCTAGGCATTGATGACCGACCTCCAACATTGAGTAAACAAGAGAAACAGGCAACAATACTTGATCTTTTGCAGTCCCGTTCAGGTATATACCACGAAGCTTCCTCGGAAAGCGAACACATGAAAAGAGGACGACCCTCAAGAGACGTTTTTCGTCCGGGAGAACACTGGTACTACAACAACTGGGATTTCAATGTGCTTGGTACCATTTTTGAGCTCAAAACTGATACTCCCCATCGGAGAAGCCTTTAAGGAATGGATTGCCGATCCCATCGGGATGCAGGATTTCAGAGTCGAGGATGTTCATTACAAGTGGGAAAGGGTTTCGTTATATCCCGCGTTCCCTTTCTGGATATCTGCCCGTGATCTGGCACGATTCGGCCAATTATTTCTACAGTTGGGAAAATGGGAAAAGCAACAGGTAATTCCAGAAGACTGGATACATGCGAGTACTTTTCCCTATTCAAAAGCCTATGACGACATAGGCTATGGACTCATGTGGTGGATTCATTCCAGCGGAGCATATTATGCACATGGCTCCAGGGGCCAGTTTGTCGTAATCATACCTGATCTAAAAATTGTCATTGTCAGCAGAGTTTTCTCAGGCACACCGTCCATGGATTGCTTATCAGATAAAGTTATAGAAGAATTGAAACCGTTTGTTCGGCCAGTTGGTCGACCACAAATGAGACGGTTGGTTGACCTGATTCTGGCAGCAATGCCCCCATCCTGAGAATTCAGGTGATGTCTGACTTACAGTCTACCTAGCCACTGGGAATGTCAAAAATTTTGGATCTTTGTGTATCTAAAATTTGTTCCCGTCTTCTGGTCTTGATCTAACTCCTCCTACAAAGATCTTGGCAGCAAAGACCACCCCAACCCTTCACAGCTGCGCCATCTGAAAAGCTGACTTGAGCACCACGAGAGTGACGTGGTCAGGAATACCTTCAATTGTTGTATGTCCACTAAAACCAGGGGCTGCCTATGCACCTGTTTACACGCTACCTTATGATCAAGAGAAAGAAAAAAAGTTTCACTGCCCTGTTGAAGCCTACTTGGATCACCTGAGTGGAAAAGAGAAGTGTCTGATACTTTCGTGTATCAAAGAGCTACATCTGCCACCAGCGGCAAGTGGTCTGAAGCAACACGGCTTAACTTTGTGGAGTGTGCTCGCACTGTTGCTAGTCTATCCAGAGGCCGAACCCAGATTCGGTCCAGCTTGAGGAAGGGGCTTCGAGATGGGAATGTTGCAGGGGATTGTGCCTTTGTAAACCATCCGTTTAACGCACGCAAGGGACGGCCCCAGGGAAACCATTCATTAAAGTCTCCAAGAAGAATGCTCACATCAGCATCCGCTGAATCAATTACTTCCAACAATGTATTTACTTGCTGGTGCCGTTCATGCATACCAAGACCCAGGTGCGTCGCCCACAAAGCAACTTTCTGACAGTTATGGTTGAGAGTCATCTCAATCACACCGCGGGGTTCTCTTTTTTTCACGCTGATATCTATACGGTTTACTGCTGACACCGGCAATTTAGAGAGCAGAGCATTGCCATAGCGTGCCCCGGCCGAAGAAAGCGTGAACCCTTCAATTGGCTGCATTTCAGCTGCCTTGGCCAAATTAGCTAGCGGATCATCGGACAACATTTCCGGGTGAGAAGTGACCTCCTGAAGGGCGACTATATCGGCATTTAATTCATTGAGAACAGCAGCGATCCGTTTGGGATGCTGGATTCCATCCAGACCGACACAACGGTGGATATTATACGTGGCAATTCGAACGTACATCAGGAATCGCTCTGCTGTTTGCTTTGTGAGTATCGCTGCCTCATCAATTTGCGAAAACCAAACAGAGCAACGCCAGAGACAACAATCACCGCAACCAGAGCAGTAAAGGTTGAGATGTCCGGTTGACGCAGAGATTCAAGAAGCCGGTCGGCAATAAGGGCTATCGCCGTAATTCCGGGGATTATGCCTATCAGAGTGCCCAGAAAGAAATCCCGCAGAGAAATTGCCGATACCCCTGCAACGAGGTTTATGAGAGAGAAAGGTGCCACCGGGACAACACGAAAAACAAGAATCGCCACGAGTCCTGATTCCGAAAGCCGCTGGTTTAATCGATTGATAAGGCTACCTGAAAACCTGCTGACGATATTTTTTCCCAGCACATGCCCGAGCAGGAACATCACAATGGCACTGAGTGTCGTACCAAGCAGCGCATACCACCCACCCCACCAGGGACCGTAGACAATGATTGTTGCCATGATGAGCAAGGTGACCGGAAAAGAAACCAGGCCCAAAGCAATATAGGTCAATGGCACCAACAAGGGGCTGAGCGGATGAGCCTTGAGCCACTGAGCAGACTCCGCCACTGTTTTAATATTGAGATATTCTGCAAGAGGAGTCCAGCGCCAGATTGCCGCAAGTGTCAAAACCACAGTTATCATCACGAAAATTTTAAGGAAATGGCGGTAGGCAGGACGTTGGCTTTCCGGGCGAATAAAGTAATCCAGCAGCTCTTCAGGTTCGATCGGTTTTTCCGGGTCGAGAAAATCCGAATCCGGCACCCACTGATCTATTTTTTCCTCTATTTCTCCGTCCAACGGTATCAGGGTACGATCTCCTTCGCTCAAGGACTCGATTGCCCCTATCAGCGAATGACGCTCAGCAACCGCTTGGGCCACATCGTTTTCTGAAACGCCAAGATGCTCTGCCAGCAAACGATTGCGAAAAGACATGATAGTCTTAGCCGTTTCACTCCCCTGTTCACCGGCAATGGAAAGATCACACTCTGAGTCAAGGCCAAGAGATCTGTTGCTGAGATTTGACGAACCCACGCGCACGAAACAGTCATCAATCACCATTACCTTTGCGTGGACCATGAGCATGACTTCAGGATTCACCGCCAATTGCGGATAGTAGACACGCAGCCGATCGTGAACATCGGCCTCCCGCAGGGTCCGTAATATCCGGCCACGCAGCAAATCCATGGTATGCTGCTCGAGCCAGCCACCCGTCTTCAAGGGCAGAACGATGACGACCTCAGGGCCTTTTTCTTCGCTCAGGCGTTTTGTAATCGCCTCTCCTATTCGATAGGAACTCAGGTACTGGTTCTCAATGTAAATAGAGTCACGCGCCGCTGCTATGCTGTCCAGATACAGTTTTTCAACCTCGCGTATCTCAGCATGTTCCTTATACTGCGGCAGGGTGCGGCTTATCGCCAGAGATATTTTTGTAAAATCAGGGGTCACACTGGCAGGCCAGGGATCGGATACCTTTTCTTGATCCACTTCCAGCGGCAACTCTCCACACGCTCTATGCCAACGCTGTCGAACCAGCTGCCCAAGAGCCGCAGCTGCCTCTCCATCAACCACCAGCTGCACATCATGAAAGGGCGGATACTTCTTGCCGTCAGGATCGACACGCCGTTCATCATCGGGCAGGTGATCTGGGGTGTCCCAGCGCCACTTGCTCACATCGAGGCCGCCGGAAAAGGCAATTGCATCATCGATAACGATTATTTTCTGATGCTGAGAAGCACCTATAGGATGTTCACCATCAAGACAAAAATGGATATTTTTATGTGTGCGCCATTCTAATTTAATTCGCGGAAAGAACTCGCGCTCCATGGCATAAACCATCGCGAAATCCCAGCTCAACAGATAGATATTGAGCTCCTTTCTTTTTCGCACCAGGCAATCAAGAAACTTTCCAAGTGTCGGTGGATACTCGCTGCTTTCGCCATTACGTATCAGGCGCAATCCACTGTGCAGATCCCAGCCGACAATGATGACAGACTGGCTGGCCTGCTGCATTGCTTCATGTAAAGCCCGAAAATAGGCTTCACCGTCAATGAGAAATGAAGCCCGTTTCGCAGTTTTGACCTGCCAACAGTTTTCTTGCTGTTTGAATATTTTTTCCATCCTGCCCCAACCCTTTACAGTCAATACGGTCTCAGTCTTCGTCGTAGCAGCACCTCGGACCAGTTGAAAGGATATGGCTCGAGGTCATTGCTATCTTATCCTCAACAACCTGCAAATATTTAAAAAAACGTGCAGTTGCAGATTTAACAGCAGCACTCATGGCTCCCTCATCGAGATCAATACCACTCTTGGTGTCTTCCCAGGCTTCCGTCTCTTGTTGATGGACAGCAAGAACTCACACTCCATGAAGAACAGCGGGAGAGGGAAAGCAAAAAAGGTGTTACCTGCGGAGACAATGGATCCAAACCCAGTATCACACAACCCATGAGGTTGATATGGCATTGTCAGCCGTTATGGAGTTAATACACTAAATATTAGAACACGAAAGGCAAACAAAAGTAGTTATGGATCAGGGGATTGATCATTCCTGGAACAAAGGACCCTCGTGAAACGTGCAATCGAGTCCATCATCTATATCTGTTGAGTTTTTCGAATATGGCTGTAGTTAAATCCGGCAACAAAGATACTGCCGCCAATAAGGTTGCCGAGAATGGCCAGACCGATAAAACGAAGACCCTGCTGGAGGGTGAACTGATCGCTGATAAACAGGGCGACAAACATCTCAACAGAGCCGGCTATGGAGTGATGGAGTCCACCGAGACCGATGAGGAAGGTCACGATAAATATGCTGGCCATCTGGCTCAGGGCGGAAGAGGTCACCATTATGAGCCAACCTCCAAGTGCCATCAACCAGCCGGCCATCAGAGAACTGATAAGCAGGCTGAAAATAGTGTGGTCGACCAGATGATGCCCTATCAGGATATAGCCATCCCGTGCCATAATGACGTCATCGGCCAGCACCAGCAGTGTTGCACTGCAAAGAGCACCTATTTCATTGCCCACAATGACAACCAGCCACAAACGAAGTAGCTGTTTCACACTCGCTTTTCCGGCAAGAACGGGATATACGGCAGTCGCTGTATGTTCTGTAAACAGTTGGGTTCCGCTCATGATACAGATAATGAATCCGAGTGGATAGACAATCGCCATCAATAGACGCTGAAGCAGAGGCGGTTCAAGGGAAGATGATAGCGTCGCCATTACTGCAACCGCCATAGCAGTAAAACCTAGAATTAACCCTGCACCAACCGAGGACAAGACAAGGGAAAGAAGAGGTCTTTCTAGCTGTTCGAGACCTTCACCTGTGGCCCCTTCAAGTGCGTCATCTGGATGCCGTATCGATTCATCGGTGCGCTTGATAATGACCGGAACATAATCGTCATCTTCATGTTGCCGTTCCACCCCACGCTCTGTCTTCGCCTTTTCCCTGACCCTTTTGTCATCTTTTCCCAAAAGGTGGTGATGGGTACCTTTATCTGTTTGAGAAACTTGTTTTTTTGGGGGTGTCATATTGAAAGTATTCGTTAGAGCCTCCTCAAAAAAACAGTAATCCACTACCACTCGAATCGGGAATATCTGAGATGATTTTGCAGATTAATGTTCATTTGAGTGAGCCAGGTTTGTAAAACAAAGAAGAAAGAGTATCGCTGCCCAAAGAAATAAACTCCTCAGACAACTCTCTCAATAAAGTCATCGGGTTCATAACCAGGAAGATACCAGTAATCCATGCTTCTGAAATCTTGAGCAGTTTGGATAGACGGGAAGACCTGGTTCGGTATCTGTCATCTGTGCGTAAGGGTCCGCTGTCTCTCCGGACATTTCACGTATTTCATTCATAGCATTGCTCGTATGTTTCGATAAAGCAATATTGTTTTTCTAAATTCACCCTTACCCTTTCACTTTCTCCCAGTCAAGTTAGCTCCGGAGTAGCAAAAATTATTGAGGTTTTCAAGGCCAAGACCTTACAACAATGAGCTGAGATTTCGCCCATACGCCGAAATTTTTACATACCTATAGAATATAGAGCCAAGATCAAATCATAATGGGCAAACCTGATCAGACCACTTTTATGTCCTCAGTTTGCTGCCTCTTGTTGCCTATCCAACTCCTTAACCTATATTTTTTATTCTGATATAATTACAATGGCTTAGGCAATAAACTTGGGAGGGAGGATAATGAAAAACGATAGTTATTTTTTTGTTATGGCTGGTCTTGCCCATGCAGGACAAGTTGGGGATATGAACGCAGATGGTGTTGTTGGCCTTGAGGAGGCTATTATTGCCCTACGAATTGCTTCAGGAGTACCTGCCCACTTCGGTTGCTCACCAGGGCAGAGGTTTTGCCTTGATTCTACAATAGGTGTAGAGTGCGATGGTTCTGGAAACGAATATATATTCATAGAAAATTGCACTGATATACCTGGGTATGGGTGCAACCCAAATTCAGGAGAATGCTACGCCTGCATACCCAGTCAGAAGTACTGCATTAACGAAGATTTTGAAGGCACCTGCAACAGTACCGGCACCGGCAATTCAGCTTTTCGTAACTGCCTTGTTATTTACGGGACTGGTTGCGATCCTAAAACCGGAAGTTGCATTGTAAACTAAAGTATCGAGTATGACTTCAAAGCAGCGAGCGGCTTACATGTCATCATGGCTTCAAAGTTTATTCTTCGACCATGGACAGGCTGATCAAAAAACTCAAGGTAGGTGCGACCAGACAGAAAGCGCACCTCAGTTCAAGCCTGATGGTCGTTGAAGACGTGGGCTATTTGCCGGTGAACACGGAGAAAGCCTACCTCTTCTTCCAGTTCGTCTCACAGCGGTATGAGCGGAGCTTAACGATCATCACCTCGAACAAAAGCTTCGGGGATTGGGAGTTCTTTGACAACTGTCATTGCCACGGCGATTCTGGACCGGTTGCTGCTCCACAGTAAAACGATCAATCAAGGGACACAGCTATCGCTTGGAAGAGCACTCGTTTTCAAAGCAGATTTTCAAGGAAAGGAAACAAAATCAAACAGATGAGGCCGGTTAAGAAAAACGACAAGGTTTAAAGAGGCGGTAGGTAGCCGCTCGATCCACTTCCGAGTAGATTCTGGTTCAGTGGCTTCGGCACTGAGGGTAAGAAAACATTATATTTATTTTTAGGTTATTGAAGATGGTACACCTTTGGTTTGACATCAACACCATTCTTTACAAAAAGTCTATCGATTTGTAGAACACTATCGGCATAAGATGTTGTATAGTCCTAGCCGAAGTGGTAAATCCCCGTGGCAGATTTTTCATAAAATCCAGGCACGTTATCCGTTACAGCGCCCTGTGCGGCACAGATCTTAATGGCGGTTTAGATTATTATCCGATCGCTCCCGGAACATCTCTATTCGGTTGTCATTTTCCTTACTGGCAGGTCGCACTCAAATCACCAGAAAATGTTGGGTTTATTGCAGTATTTTTGCAATTTATGGCGACATGCATACAACATATTGTATAACAAATTCATATATATAAATGTTTTTCAAGACCGACTAATTCGTTTCATTTTCATCCGCAGTATGAACGGGCTGCCTGAGCCTTGAGTGATAAATAATTTGCCCCGTTTAACTGTGCGGGTAGATTATTGCGGCGCCAGTCTTATGCTTTGCACTATCAGCAGTTTTTGAATGTACGTTTTAAACCAACAACAATCACGAAAAGGCTGACATAATGAAGCGGGTCTTTAATCACCAGACTACCCGAAGTGTTCAAATCGGGGTCGGTCATGACGATCATACCGGGGGCATCAGTTTTCCCATCTACCCAAGTGCAACCTATCGGCATCCGGGAGTCGGGCAAAGTACCGGTTACGACTATACCCGCAGCGGCAACCCAACCCGCGAGGTCCTGGAAGATGCTCTAGCTGATCTCGAGGGAGGTGCCCGGGGATTTGTTTTCTCTTCCGGGATGGCTGCATTGACTACTTTGCTGCTCCACTTCTCCAGCGGTGATCACCTGGTGGCATCCGAAGATCTTTACGGGGGCACCTACCGATTGCTTGAACAGGTTTTCAGCAAATTCGGGGTCAGCGCCTCATATGTTGACACAACCTCCGCAGACGCAGTTGCCGCGGCGATACAACCACAAACCAAAGCGTTACTGGTGGAAACTCCTGGAAATCCCTTGCTTGGTATTGCGGATATACGGGCGCTTGCAGAATTATGCAAAACAAAAGGCCGACTGCTTGTGGTCGATAACACCTTCCTCACTCCTGTGTTACAGCGGCCTCTGGAATTAGGTGCAGATGTGGTCATTCATTCTGCAACCAAGTATCTTGGAGGTCACTCTGATCTCTGCGCCGGCGTACTGGTTGCCAAAGATGCTGAATTGGGAAAACAACTGCATTTCCTGCAGAATTCAACCGGGGCAATCCTGCCACCTCAGGATTGCTGGCTCTTGATCCGCAGTTTAAAGACCCTGCCACTCCGGATGGCGCGCCACTCGGCGAGCGCCCTTGAAGTTGCACATTGGTTGCAGCGACAGCCTCAGGTGGAAAAGGTGTACTATCCAGGATTGGTCGATCATCCGGGACATGATTTATCCAAAGAACAGACTGCCGGCTTTGGCGGCATGCTCTCCTTTCGCCTCGAAAGTCCCCAACTGGCAGAAAAGGTACTGGAGAGGCTGCAGCTGATTTCATTTGCTGAAAGTCTTGGCGGGGTCGAAACCCTGATGACCCTGCCCGCGATACAGACGCATGGTGACATCCCCGCTGCCCAGCGACAACGCTTGGGGATCTGTAACAGTCTGCTAAGACTGTCAGTCGGGCTGGAGGAGCCTGCCGATCTGATCGCGGATCTTCAGCAGGCCCTGAGTTGATCCGGTATAAAGGTATCCGCTGCAGCGCTCACTATTGAAGTTTAATATATTAAGGGGCCAGACTCGTTGAGCGGGTTTTCTCTCAACATTTTCAAGAGTAATAAATAGAGTTCCTGGTCGCGATGATTAAACCGAAACTCACACTCTTTTAAGTGGAAATAACGCTCAAATGAAACCGCCAAATGATCGGGGTGCAACTATCTTTTAAAAGAGGGAATGGCGAGAATATGGAAGCTGTGAACGTCAGCATTACTGAGGCATTAGGAGTCACCACAAGCGCACTTATACGTTCAGGGGCTCTTCAGAGAAACGCAGAAATCACTGCTCAGGCTTTGGTGAGAGCTGAGATAGACGGTCAGAAAGGTCATGGCCTCTCTCGTGTACCATCTTATGCTGCTCAAGTTGCTTCTGGTAAAGTGAATGGACGAGCATCACCGGTTCTTGAAAGAATAAAACCCGGTTTACTGCGTATAGATGCAGGATATGGATTTGCCTATCCCGCAATTGAAATGGCGTTGCCTGAAATCTCTGACCTGGCCCAAAAGTTTGGGATAGCTGCGGCAGCCATCTATCACTCCAACCACTTCGGAGTAGCTGGCCACCCATGTGAGGATTTGGCTCGAAAGGGATTTGTCGCTTTCGTCTATGGCAATACGCCTGCCTCAATGGCGCCGTATGGCGCAAAAGAGAAGGCCATTGGAACGAATCCCATAGCGTTTGCCGCTCCGCTTGATGATGAGCCAATTGTCATTGATTTCGCACTGTCTTCCGTAGCTCGAGGCAAAATCATGGCCGCGAAACAAGCAAAACAGCCTATTCCCGAGGGGTGGGCACTTGGACCTGATGGCACACCGACAACCGATGCCGAGACTGCTCTACTGGGTTCGGTCATTCCGGTTGGTGGAGCGAAGGGAGCGGCACTTGCCCTGATGGTTGAGATAATGTCCGGCTGTCTTGCCGGCACAGCCCTTGGCTATAGGGCAAGTTCTCTTTTTGACGGGGATGGCCCTCCTCCAAACCTGAGTCAGGTAATCATTGCGTTGCACGCCGACGACTTGTCAGGAGGAGGATTTGGGGAGAGGATAAAAGAGTTGGCAAATATTTATAACTCAATAGAGGGCGCAAGGTTTCCAGGACAAAAACGTTTACAGAACCGAAAAGAATCGGCAAAACATGGACTCAATATCCCGTCAGCGTTAATGAAAGAAATTCAAGAGCTGGTAAAATAAACGACACGAAGATTTTTGCTGGATTGAAAAGCTATAGACATTTACGGTCAGTAGCTGTCACAAAATGCCTCACGATGGTTAGCCCTGCGTTAGCCCAGACAAAAAACGGGTTAAGTCAAAATGACCTAACCCGTTGTTTTTACTGGTACACCAGGAGAGATTCGAACTCCCGACCTACGGATTCGTAGTCCGTTGCTCTATCCAGCTGAGCTACTGGTGCATGGAGGGGTCTTTATACTCCAGTTTCTGGATTAACTCAAGCCTGTTTTTTCTGGTTTTCCTCTTTCTCGGCCTTGTGAAACGTTATCTCGTGTTCTGCCGGTTTGAGCCGTGGGTCAGCACTTACGATCACTCTTGTCTGGTATTTCTCCTCCAGTTCGATAATCTCGTGACGCTTGTTATTCAGCAGGTATTCGGCCACATCAATTGGAAAACGACAGGTGATCTGGGTAACCTGCCTGCGGCTTGCGCCGGTATGGATTCTTCTGAAATAAAAGAGTGCCTGGGTTTCCACTGATCTGACGGTCCCTTTTCCCCGGCAGTGCTCACAGATTTTGTAGTTCCCGGACTCAATGGGTGAACCCATCTTCTGCCTGGAAATTTGCATGAGGCCAAAGCGGGAAATACGGCTGATATCGACTTTGGCCTTGTCACGCTTCATGGCTGTCTTTACCTGCTTTTCCACTTCACGTATATTTTTGTTGCTGCGCATGTCGATAAAATCGACAACGATCAGGCCGCCAAGGTCGCGGAGCCTGAGCTGTCTCGCGAGTTCGGTTGCAGCTTCCATATTGGCCTGGAAAATTGATTCTTCAAAATTCTTGCCTTTTGAAGTTGAACCGGAGTTGACATCAATTGCCACCAGCGCCTCGGTCGGATCAATCACGATGGAGCCTCCCGAGGGAAGGCTGACCCGCGGCTGATAGATGGACTCGATCTGGTCCTCTACACTGTACTGGTTGAAGATAGGCCTCGCACCCCGATGCAGCTTAACCTTGACCATTCGCTGCTTTGCCGGCAGCATTTCGATAAAATCCCGCACTTTTTCCAGGGCATCCTCATCGTCTACAAGAATTTCCTGAATACAGGGGTCAAAAAACTCCCTGAGAAAACGCATCACACAGTTGTAATCCTGGTAGAGCAGCCCGACGCCGCTCAGGTGCTGGCCCTTTTCCTTGATCTCCTTCCAGAGTTTAAGCAAAAACCGTACATCTTTTGAAAGCGCGGTTTTGGTAATATCGACACTTGCAGTCCGGACAATCCAGCCAATACCCTCGGGAATGCTCAGTGAATTCATGACATCGCGGAGCTGACTTCTGCGCTCCTCGCCTGAAATCCTGCGCGAGATGCCTTCTGAATCGGAGCCGGGCATCAGGACGACACAGCGGCCGGGAAGCGAAAGATAGGTTGTCATGTTCGCCCCTTTCGTGCCGATCTCCTCCTTGACCACCTGGACCAGAAGTTCCTGGCCTCGCTCCATCACATCAGCGATACTCAGCTTTTTCCACTGCTGGGCATCAACCAGTTTTTTTACTTCCGGTTTTAGATTCTGTCTGTAATATTCGGGATGAATCTCACTGAACGGCAGGAAACCATTTTTGTCTGTGCCGTAATCGATGAAGGCTGCCTGCAGATTTGCCTCGATCGCCACAACCCGGGCTTTATAGATATTGTTTTTGGTCTGAATGCGGCCCACGGTGGTAACGTGAATTGATTCAAGACGACCATCTTCCAAAAGTGCCAGGCGGCACTCCTCGGGCTCTTCGGCGTTGATAAGCAGCTTGACAACCGGCTGCGCTCCACCCTCTGCGCCTGTTTCATCGCCGCTTTTTTTGCCTCTGGCGGCCCTGCCCTGCTCAGGCTGCTTATCTGTTTCTTGCGGTTTTGCCGCACCATCTTTACTGCCCAGCTGGTCGGTTGGCGGCTTTTGAGCAGTCGTTTCGGCAGTTTTCTGCGCGGGTGTTTTTCTTCTCCCGCCCCGTCGCCCGCGCGGCTGCCGGGTCCGTTTCGGCTTCTCCTGGGCTGGCTGTTCCCCGGCTGCAGCCTCCTGCAGGTCTTTGTCCGCCACCTCCTGCTGGGCTGCAGGCTGCCCGCCAGCCGGCTCTTTGGGACGCTCCGACTTCTGCTCCGCACTCACACCGGCAGCTTTTTTTCCAGGTGTGGGCGAGTGTTTCTTTTTTCGGGGGGAAGCAGGTTTCCTGTCTACGGGGACTTTGGCAGTGCTGTTCTCTTTTGCGTCGACCGCTGTTTCTTCAACGGTTTCGACCGTACTTTTCCACCAGGCACCGGTTGAGGCTTTAATTTTTTTTCTGGGTGGGGTTTCGGTCGGTTTTTTAGGGTCCTTCTCTGAATCTGACATAGCGTTCCTTTTCGTCAGATGACTGCAATTCATGCATGTCATCCGCTCCTGCACTGATCCAAAAAGTGCTGCAGATATGCACTCACACTCCCTGAATCAGAAATTTTCAGCGGCTTCCGGTAAACGGCGCCGCGCTGTTAGTCAGCTTGCTTCACCCGTACTGCACCCGTTCCTGATGTCAGGAAGGATTAACCCTCCTGCTTTTTCCGGTGCTTGTCATATCCTGTAATTACAACGGGGGAAACAGGCTTCTGTCTCGTTTGCACCACCTCACGAAAAAAAATCTGTCTTTTCCGTCAACGGCGTGCTGATACCTTCATACGCTTTTTCTGTGTCTGTCCCTGAATATATGTTCACGTCATATTCAAGAAACCACATACCGGCAGCAGTGTATCAAATGGTTCACTTTATATTTTTGCTGATTATGCCGCTAAAAAGCTGCCATAATCGAATATACAGAGTAAACTGCCTGGAAAATAAAACAAATACCCTTTATTAGCAAGGTCAAACTGTTACTTTAGGCTTGACACCAGACGTGGCGACACGTACATTTCGGCATCTGTAAGATGCTTTTACCATGGTTGGCAGTTCCCGGAAAATTACTGTGCGTTCTGCGTTCAACCGGAGTTTTACTCATGTTTTTTCACTTAAAGGAGTGTCCTGTGACAAAGCGTTTGCCACACATTTCTGTTCTTCGCTCTTTCCTGCTGCCCGCTCTTGTTTTTCTCTTCGTTCTCTCCTCCGGAACCGCCGTTGCCGAAGATTCCGTATCAACCGAGGAGTGGGATATCACTGCAGACAAGATAACCCGCTACGATAAACCCATGAGCATTGTTGCAGAAGGCAATATCGTCCTGATCAAGCGCCGCAAACTGCCTCCCAAACCTGCTGCTGTTGAAGAAACGGCTTCCAGCTGGTCGGATCTGCTCGGTGAGACCCCGGAATCCGCTGAGGTCACTCCGGAAGATGTTCCTGAAGCGGTTGAGGATGTCTACGAGACACTGGTTACCATCAAGGCTGACTGGGTGACATACGATATCGCCCTGAGTACTATCAAGGCCCGGGGAAATGTCTCGGTGACGACCGCTGACGAGCAGCTGCTGGCCGAACAGGCCGTTGTTAATCTGGAGCAGGAGACCGGCACGTTCAAGAACGCAACCATACTCCGGGACGATTATGATCTGCACCTTGAAGGGGAGGTTATCGAAAAAACCGGATACAAAACCTACCACATAGAAAACGGCTGGGTCATTACCTGTAAGGTAAAAGATGGGGAGACGCCCCCATGGAGCTTTGCGGCAAGCGATGCAGTGATCGAGCAGGACGGATACGCTACGCTGAGAAATGCAAAATTTAAAGTTAAAAATACGCCCATATTCTATTCACCATGGCTGATGCTGCCGGTCAAGAACAAGCGGCAGACCGGCTTTATCTTTCCGGAAATCGGCTCAAGCGGAAACAACGGATTTACCTTTAACCTCCCGTTTTTCTGGAATATTTCTAACTCGACCGACATGACGATCTACACTCAATACATGCTGAACCGGGGCTATATGCCCGGCCTTGAATTTCGTTATGTCAAATCCGCCGAAGACAAAGGGCTGGCGATGGCAAACTACCTGAGTGACGACCTGACCGATCCCTCGGAGACGGACTATTACGCAGATACCGGTTTCACCCATACGAACAAGGACCGCTACTGGTTCAGGGCGAAAGCCGACCAGGACATTGCCGGTTGGACCACCCGGCTGGACCTGGACATCGTCTCCGACCAGGACTACCTGACTGAATTCAACACCGGAATGACCGGTTTTAGTACCAGCAATGAACGCTTCCTCGATTCTTTCGGCCGGAGTCTTGAAAACAAGACAGATGACCAGCGCTCGAACACCCTGGCAGTTTTGAAGTCATGGGGCCCGATGTCACTGAATGCAGAACTGCTGGCAATAAACGATGTCAGTGACGATATCGGAGATTCACCGCTCTGGAACCTGCCTGCCGTCGATTTCAACGGTGCCATTCCTTTTGGAGGGTTCGGCAACGTGACGCTGGACTGGGATGCGACCTACGTATACTTCTGGCGGGAAGAAGGCACCGGCGGCCATCGCCTTGACCTCTATCCCCGCTTCAGTGCGCCGGTACCGCTCGGACAATACCTGGAGTCAAGGGCTGAAGTCGGGCTGCGGGATACGTACTACTCGGTACAGACCTTTGGGGACACCGAGTGGGACCAGGATTCAAGCCAGAATAGATTCCTCTATGATATTCATGGAGAAGTCGGTACAACCCTGGTACGGAATTTCCCGCTCTCCGGAGATGGCGCCGAAAGTTTTTATCACCAGGTAAGACCCTATGTTGAATACGATTTCCTGCCCGATGAAGACCAGAGTGATCTCCCCTATTTCAACAGCGCTGACCGTATAGAGCAGCAGAACGCAATTACCTACGGGATCGACAATTTCTTTGACCTGCAGAAAGACAACAACCTGGACAGGGAATACGGTTATTTCAAAATAAGTCAGAGTTACAGCTTCCTCGACGAGGATTCCGACGAGCCGTTTTCTGAAGTCACCATAAAACTTGGCTGGTATCCGCTGTCATCGACGGATATCACCTACAAAACCGAGATCGACGTCTATGACGACGGCTTTACCAGCCACAATCTCGAAGCGACCTATTTCAGCGGCCGGGGTGATCGGTTCGGTGTTGAGTATGTGCTGGATGAGACCGACGACACGGAACAGATTAACGCTTTTGTCAAAGCTTCTCTGCTGGCAAGCTGGCGCGCGGACTTCAGGATAGAGCACTCGATCTCCGAGGATGAAACCAACCAGCTGAACGCGTCGCTAACCTACATGGCGCCCTGCTGGTCGGTTGAGTTTGCGACGGAATACACCCCGGCTGACACCAGTTTTCTGGTTATTTTTAATCTTGCCAATATCGGCAGTCCGCTTGGGCTTGGCTTCTAAGGGCTGGAGCCCTGCGCTGCGCTGCTGATTTATAGACGAGACATTCACACCCCTTATGGTTCTTTCAAGAAAACAGGGAGCTCTCAAGCAGTACGATGTTTTTAACGGAGATGCCGACGGTATTTGTGCACTGCACCAGCTCCGCCTGGCCGACCCTGCCCCTGAAGCCGAGTTAATCACCGGAGTCAAACGGGACATAAACCTGCTCAGCCGCATAGAAGAGGTGAAGAACAGCAGTATTGCCGTCTTTGATGTCTCGATGCACACCAACATGAACAGCCTTGAACGGTTGCTTTCAGGAGGAAACGAGATTATCTACATCGATCATCATTTTCCAGGAGATATTCCTCAGTCAGCCGGCCTTCGTCACCATGTCAACCCGGACCCGGATGTCTGCTCGGCACTGATTGTAGACGCGCTGCTCGATGGAAAATTCCGTCTCTGGTCACTCTGCGGAGCTTTCGGCGATAACCTGGACAAAATCGCCAACGCCATCGGCGCCGGAATGGGACTGAGCAGCATCGATCTTGACCGCCTGCAGGAAACCGGAGAGCTGATCAACTACAACAGCTATGGTGCCCAGGTGAAGGACCTTTTTTTCCCACCTGAAGATCTCTACCGGGCAATTCGCGAATACCGGAGCCCCTTCGATTTCTTCGAGAGATCAAAAACGCTTAAGACACTGAAAGTCGGTTTTGAGAGTGACATGAGCCTGGCTCTTTCTCAACCGGAGTATAAAAAATACGGCCGAAACCGTGTTTTCCGTTTTCCAGGCAGCCCCTGGGCGAGGAGGGTATCCGGTGTGTTTGCAAATCTCAAGGCACGCGAAAACCCCGGAGGAGCGCACGCTTTGATCACCGAGAACCGTGATGAAACCCTGCGAATCAGCGTCCGGGCTCCATTGTCGGATAAGCAGGGTGCAGATGTACTCTGTCGATCCTTTCCCAGCGGAGGTGGTCGTGCTTCAGCAGCAGGAATCAACGCACTGCCGCCTGCTCTCCTCGATGATTTTCTGACAAAGTTTGACCAGACCTACTCCTGATTATGAATCCTGACACCCCCTCTTTGAACTACAAGTGGCTCTTTTCCCTCTCGCGTCTTCTGTCCGACCGCTACGCTCGCCTGAGATCTGCTGGAGCGCTCACGCTGACGCTTGCACTTTTTGCCCTTCTTGCAGTAATGCCCGCCCAGAGCTCGACGGCAAAACCGCTGGCTGCTGACCTGGTTGAAGACGGCCAGGCTATTGATCTGGCAAGTGAACGTTATCATGCCCTCTTCAAGGAGCTGCAGGATGAGCACCAGTTCAGCCAGGATGAACTCGCCGCCCTGTTCAAAGGGGTGGCGATCAACAAACGTGTTCTGGAACTGATGGATCGTCAATGGGAGGCGAAACCCTATTACCAGTACAGACCCCTTTTCATCACCCCTACCACCATTGCCAAAGGCAGAAAGAAACTGGTAGATCATGAAGCGCTTCTCTCAAGAATCGAAGCCAGGTTCGGGGTCGACCGGGAAGTCGTCATTGCTATTTGGGGAATCGAATCCCGTTTCGGAACCCACAGCGGCAGTTTTCCCGTTTTTGAAACCCTGAACACCCTCTTCGATGCCTACCCGAGGCGTTCAAGCTTTTTCAGAAAACAACTCGTGCATTTCCTGCTGCTCTGCCGGGAAAACAATATCGAGCCGCTGTCGGTAAAAGGGTCGTATGCCGGTGCTTTCGGTCAAACCCAGTTCATTCCTTCAAGTTTCAGGGAATATGCCGTCAGTTTTGACGATGACCAGCTCAGGGATGTTTTCAATTCCACCGAAGATATCCTGGCATCGATTGCCAATTACCTTCGCAGGTTTCACTGGACACTCAATGGCACCATCTACGTGGATATCGGTTCAGAGCTGAAAGGGCAGGAGCTGATCAGTGCCAACCTGAAAGGGCGGAAAGGACGGCTTGAATATCAAGTCGTAAGCAACGCCCAGGGAGTTGATCTGCCGGTTCCCCCGGATAACCGCAAGCTGACTATCGTCGGGCTTGAGCGGGCTCCTTCCGAGGGCGGTGGCTACCGATATATTGCGGGGTACCCCAATTTCCAGGCAATCACTGAATGGAATCACTCCAACAGATACGCCATGGCGGTGACAGAACTGGCTGAAGCAATCAAAATGAAGTAAACGGAAGCAACAGGTGAAGGCTCCGTTTCGCTCAAAGACACCGCTGTTTTCCATCATTTTTCTTTTCACCGTCGTTTTTTTTTGTCTCAGCAGCTGCGCCCCGCCGCGGAACTACGTTGAACTGCCTGAACACTATTATCCGCTGTTTATCGATGACTCCGACAAACAGTCCCTGGTAACGGCGATCAATCGCCAGCTCGAGTATCTCAGTAAATTCCCGGCCGACAGGACCATTACCATTGGCAAAAAGAGTTTCATCTACGCTGATCTTGTTGCCTCGATGCAGACATTCCGTGATATTGCCAGCACGAATCCGTCACCATTCGAACTGGATGAGATCATAAAAGAACATTTCGATGTCTACCAGGCGGAAGGGAGACGGGGCGGCAAACAAAAATCAATTCTTCTGACCGGATATTACGAGCCCCTCTTTGACGGGAGCCTGACAAAAGAGGAGCCGTTTGTTCATCCGCTCTACCAGGTTCCCGAAACCCTTGTCACCAGGAAAAACCAGGACACGGGAACAGACTCGGTCGGCAGGGCCGCCCCGGACGGTTCATTTCTGCCCTTCTGGTCACGCAAAGAAATAGAACAGGACAAGCGCATCAGTGGAAACGAGCTCGTCTACCTGCGTGACCCACTCGACGCCTACCTGCTCCATGTTCAGGGTTCGGGCCGCATCCGGCTGACCGACGGGACCTCCCGTGCTGTCCATTTTGCCGGTTCAAACGGGCTCACCTACTCCAGCCTTGGCAGACTGTTTGTCGAAGAAAACATCATGCCGGTGAGAGATGTTTCGATCCCCAGCATCAGGCATTACTTTGATGAGCATCCTGAGGAGATGGAACGGATGCTCCACAACAACCCGCGATATATCTTTTTCAAATGGGGCGGCGATGACGGTCCCCGGGGATCTCTTGGAACCATCCTGACACCGGGAAGATCCGTGGCGATTGATCATTCCGTCTTTCCGTCCGCTGTTATCGGCTATCTTGTCTCACACCGACCGCTGCTAAACCCCGACGGTTCAATCGCCCGGTGGCAGCAATTCTCACGCTTTGTCCTGCCCCAGGACAGCGGTTCCGCAATAAAAGGTGCCGGGCGGATCGATCTTTTCTGGGGTGCCGGTCATTATGCGGAAACAGCAGCAAATCACATGAAGGAAAACGGTCAGTTTTACTTTTTAATCAAAAAACAATTTTGAACTGCCCGTTAAAATAAGATAAGCTTACTTTAAGTACTTACTCATGTTGATTTTTTTATACCCTGCTGCGTATGAAACTGCTTGCCTCACCCATCACCCTGACCACCGATTTCGGCTACCAGGACGAGTACGTCGGCGTCATGAAGGGTGTCATACTCTCCCTGAATAAAAAGATACCGATTGTCGACCTCACGCATAATATCCCTCCCCAGGATATCGGTGCCGCAGCCAGGGTAATCATCGATAACTACAGCTATTTTCCCGTCGGTACGGTCCATCTTGCAATTGTCGATCCGGGTGTCGGCAGCAACCGCCGTATCCTTGCCATCAAAGGGGACGGCCACATCTTTGTCGGGCCGGACAATGGTATATTCACGCCGCTGCTGGTCAACAGGGAATGTCTTGACATATACTCGGTGGAAAACAGAAAGCTGTTCCGTGCCTCAGTCAGTAAAACCTTTCACGGCCGCGATATCATGGCACCGGTGGCGGCATGGCTCGCCTCTGGGCTCTGCATTGCCCAGGTGGGTAAGCGTGTGCCCCTGGACTCCTGCACGACCATCGGCATCAGGGAGCCGGTATTTCAGTCAAACGGCATTGCCGGAGAAGTGCTCAGCATTGACGGTTTCGGCAATATCAGGACCAACATCACCAAGAGACACCTGGAGGAGCTGAGTTTCGTGGATCAGCCTTTCCTGATAACAAAGTCATACGCACTGACGATTTCAGACGGCAGCTACAGTGACATTGACGGCCATTTACCGGCGGCTGTCATCAACAGCAGCGACGAGCTGGAAATCTGCATCAAGGATGGCAACGCCGCCCGGATGCTGAAGATCGAGGAAGGCGAGCGTGTCTTTGTTCGCGGTCATCACCACATCGACTGCCTCAATATCGGTATGGTTGAACATGGAATGGTACCCACCACGAACTTTCACACCCAGTAATTACCCCACCTGCAGCGCGGCAAACCGTTTCCAGAAATCAGGGAAAGACTTGGCAACACAGCCCTCTCCGCAAATTTTCACCCCGGGGACTCTCAGCCCGGCGACAGCCATGCTCATCGCCATCCGGTGATCGTTGTAGGTCTCTATATCGGCTCCGTGCAGGTTCCGTCCTCCAGCTCCATGGATCGTCATCCGGTCGGCAAACTCCTCGACGCTGCAGCCCATCCTGGCAAGTTCGGTAACCACTGCGTGTAGTCGATCACACTCCTTTATCCTGAGATGGCCGATATTGGTGATTTCGGTCACACCTTCGGCGAATGCAGCCACCACGGCAAGGGTCGGAACGACATCGGGCATATCCCCCATATCAACGCTGATTCCCTCCAGCTCTCCCGTTGAGCTGACCATTATCCCGGCTCCGCTCTGCCTGATTTCACAGCCCATCCTGGCAAGCAGCGGAACGAGCATCGTATCACCCTGAAGCGATGGGACTGGAACGTTGTCAACCGTGACCCGGCCTCCGGCGACAGCTGCCGCGGCCCAGAAATATGAGGCATTCGAGGCATCGCCTTCGATCCGGTAGTCAAGCGGGCGGTATTTTCCCCTGGGGATTGCAAAAGATGAGAAATCGTTGGCCGCCTCAACACCAATACCAAAATCAGCCATGACCTGGAGCGTCATGGCGACGTAGGGCTTGGAGAGCACTTCACCGGACACCTCGAGAGTGGCAGGGGCTCTGGCAAACGGGGCGACCAGCAGCAGGGATGAGAGGTACTGGCTGGATTTTCCTTCAGGCAGGACAGTGCGGCCGCCGGCAAGGCCGGCTGCCCTGATACTGAGCGGCGGACAGCCTGTTTCGTGAATCGAGACAATATCAACACCCCAGCCCTGGAGTGCACTGATCAGCGGGCCGATGGGGCGCTGCTGCATGCGCTCGTCGCCAGCGATGATGAACTCGCCTTCTCCGAGAGCAGCCACTGAAGTGAGAAACCGGGTAGCCGTGCCGTTGTTGCCGAGGAATATATCATCCTGGGGCGTGGTTATGTTCCCACCGGTGCCGCTGACCAGCCAGCAATCCTGCTTTTTTTCTATCGCCGCGCCCATCTGTATCAGGGCGCGGGAAGAATAGTCGGTATCCTCGCTGACCAGCGGCCCCCGCAGTACGCTCTCGCCGTCTGCAAGTGATGCAGCGATCAGGGCACGCTGGGTCAGACTTTTTGAACCCGGTACACTGAGCGTGCAGTCTAGCTTCCCTGTCGGTTTAATTTCTATCATCTGAGTTCATCTTCTCCAGGTGTTTATTGATGAGTTTCAACGCCGCCCCGACAAGTATTGAAACAACAGCCAGATCATCCACGATGCCCAGTCCGAGCAGCCAGTCAGGTATCAGGTCGGTCGGCAGCACCAGGTAAAACAAGGCCAGCAGCAGGATCGCCTTGACATGCCAGGGCGTATCCCGGTGGGTGAAAAGCTTGAAATACATCCGTCCGTTTTTCAACAATGATGACCACATAGCCGTTTCCCTGCCGACAGAGCCAATCGGTTAGGTTTCCAGCGCCCCGATCAGATCCCTGATCGAATCCAGCCTGTTTTTCTTGACCCAGGCGCCCATCCCCTCGACAATGTCTTCACTCACCCGCGGATTGATAAAATTGGCAGTTCCCACCTGAATTGCCGAAGCGCCAGCCAGCATGAATACCAGCGCATCCTCGGTGCAGTCGATACCGCCAATACCAATCACCGGAATGGTAACGGCCTGTGCCACCTGGTAGACCATCCTCAAGGCTACCGGTTTCACGGCAGGTCCTGAAAGACCGCCGATGACGTTGGCCAGAACCGGTTTTCTCTTCTCCAGATCAATTGCCATACCGATCAGGGTGTTTATCAGTGAAACCGAATCGGCGCCGCCATCTTCAACGGCACGGGCAACCTCTGTGACATCGGACACATTCGGTGATAGTTTTACCATGACAGGAACTGCGGACGCTTCCTTTACGGCAGTCGTCACGGCTGCCGCCATCCGGGGATCGTTGCCGAACGCAACCCCTCCCTTCTTGACATTGGGACAGGAGATATTGACTTCCAGCGCGGCTATGCCTTCGGTATCGGCAAGCCTTCGTGTAATTTCACGGTATTCTTCAATACTGTCCCCGAGAATATTGACGATCACCGGTACATTGATACCGCGAAGATAGGTCATCTTCTCTTCAATGAACCGTCTGACGCCGACATTCTGCAGACCGATTGCGTTCAGCATTCCGCATGCCGTCTCGACGATCCGGGGCGGGGGGTTACCGGCTCTCGGGGAAAGCGAGATACCTTTCACCACCACCGCTCCGAGCCGGTGCAGGTTGACCAGCGTCTCGAATTCCCGGGCGTAGCCAAATGTTCCCGAAGCCGTCATCACCGGATTCCGCAGTTCAAGCGAGCCGATATTAACGCGCAGGTCCGGGTACGGGTCTTTATCTTTTACAAACTCCATACAAGGTCCTCCGCATTAAAAACCGGGCCGTCTATACAGACATGCGCATAGTCCCCATTTTTTGCCGGGACAGTGCAGCCCAGACAGGCGCCCATACCGCAGGCCATGACCGTCTCCACCGATACCTGGCAGCCGGCGTTTTTTTTCCTGCAGATCTGGAGGGTCCGGGCGAGCATCGGTTCCGGTCCACAGGCATATACCTGGCTGTTTGCGACCACGCTCTCGGATTTGAGCAGGTCAGTAACAAAGCCTTTCGTACCGTAAGATCCGTCATCGGTCGTGCAGTGCACGGGCATACTGAATTGCTGGAAATCGTCAACCAGCGGTTCGACCTCATCCTTCGTCCTGCCCCCGAGAATGATCAGGTCCCTGCTGTTGTCCCTGCTGCTCCGGCAGAGACGTTTGGCGAGAAAAAGCAGCGGCGCTATCCCCAGTCCCCCGCCGACCAGACACGCCGGCTGATCCCGGTGAATCTTGAACCCCCGCCCGAGCGGGCCGAACACATCGAGTATTTCATCGACCCTGCTGTGCGCAAGGATGTTGGTCCCACGACCGACATTCTTGAAATAAATCTGGATCTGACCGTTGCTGCTTGTCTGGTGCAGAGAGAACGGTCGCCGCAGCAGCGGATCCTTTCCTGCGCCGGTCTGAATCATCACAAACTGTCCCGGTTTTGCCGATTCAGCAATCAATGGAGCGTGCAGTGTCAGACGAATATTATCATAAGACAGCTGCTCAAATTTGGTAATTGTTGCTTTTTCCTGGTATTGAGACATAATAATTTGATATGTTTATATTTATTAACCTTTTTTCGATACACAAGATCACCTCAGAAACGGTGAGAGTCGATGCTAAACGATCCTTTTGTTCTCGTCACAACTTTTATTTTCGGTACCCTGATCGGCAGTTTTCTTAATGTTGTTATTCTCCGACTCCCCCGGCCGGGCAGTTCCATTGTCTTTCCGGCATCCCATTGTCCCGTCTGTAAAGCTGACCTGCACTGGTATGAGAACATTCCGCTGATCAGTTATCTTCTACTGCGGGGAAAGTGCGGTCACTGCCGGGTGTCTATCTCGTTCCAGTACCCGACGGTTGAATTTCTCACCGGAATCATGGCTGCCGCATGCACGGCTGCATTCGGCTTCTCGTACGCGGCTCTGGGCTACTTTATCTTCTCGGCGGCGCTCATCACTATAATATGGATTGACATACAGCACCAGATAATACCTGATATCATCAGCCTGCCCGGTATCGTTGCAGGATTTGGCTTTTCGTTCCTGTCTCCTCTTGTCAGCTGGCAGGACTCGCTCCTCGGGCTGCTTGTCGGAGGTGGCGTATTCTATACCATCTCTATGAGTTACTACCTTATTCGCAAACAGGAGGGCCTTGGCGGAGGCGATATTAAACTGCTCGCCATGCTCGGCGCCTTCCTTGGCTGGCAGTCACTTTTTTTTATCATTTTTGCCAGTTCACTGACCGGACTGGTCGGGGGCCTGGTTGCCATGCGTTCGCAAAAGAAAGGCGGGGCAACACGGATACCGTTCGGCCCCTTCCTGGCAATCAGCGGACTTGTTTACCTCTTTTTTTATGGCCAGATTCAGCAGTTTTTCCTGTGGTATCTCACCGTTTTTCGCTGACACGCCAGTCTGGACGGCCGCCATCACGCAAAAAAACCCCCGGTCTTCAAGAAGTCCGGGGGCTTTTTGCGTGCTCAAACAGTGCGGGGCGTTCTATTGTTCGACTTCGTGCTCGACTCCAAGTGCTATCTTGTAGAGCAGGGTCAGCAGGAAGAATCCCGTTGCCCAGATACCGATGGTAATCCCCAGTTCATTCATTGTCGGGATATATTCGGTTACTTCCTCAAGCGGGTTGGGAACAAATCCGCCGAAGACAAAACCAAGCCCCTTGTCTGCCCAGAGCGCCAGGAAAATCAGCACCGATGCCGTTCCGACCAGCCGGTAATCAAAAACCTTGGCAATCTTCATGTAGGCCAGAATTCCCAGGCCGGTGAAGTTGAAGAGCACCGATGTCCACATGAACGGTACCAGGTTGTTGTAGACGTGACCGTCGTGCTCAAGGCCGAAGAACAGGTATTCGAGGCTGTGGATATGCCCCGGCACCTCTGAGTAGTAACCGACGAAGAACTCGAGCAGGAAGAAAAAGGTATTGATGATGACCGCATACATAATGATCGTGGTCAGTTTCTGCACCGCTTCCTTGCCGGCATCAAAATTGGCGAACTTTTTCATGATAATGCAGGCGATCAGGATCAGGGCCGGTCCTGCGGCAAATGCTGAGGCCAGAAAACGCGGGGCGATGATTGCAGAGAGCCAGAAATGCCGTCCCGGCAGGCCGCAGTAGAGCATAGCGGTTACGGTGTGAATCGAGACCGCGAACGGAAGTGAGAGGTACACAAAGAAATAGATCCACTTCGGCGGAGGAACCTGCTTGCGCTCTGCGGTGAGGATAACCCAGCCGCACAGAAGGTTCAAAAGCAGATATCCCCAGAGCACGCACATATCCCAGAAAAGCATGGACTGAGGCGTCGGAAAGAAGATAACGTTGAGTCCGCGGAGCGGCTGGCCAAGATCCGCCATGATGAACATCAGGCACATGACGAGTGCCGATATCGCCAGGAACTCACCGAGGATGGTAATTCGACCAAAGACCTTGTAATTATGGATGTAGTAGGGCAGAACGAGCATCAGCCCACCAGCTGCAACACCAACCAGAAAGGTAAACTGGGAGATATAAAGGCCCCAGGATACATCCCGGCTCATGCCGGTAAGTCCCAGACCGAACGCATACTGCCTGAGATAGCAGGCAGATCCAACGGCAATGAGGGAGCCGAGTACGGCGAGCCAGATCCAGTAGGCTGGTTTTCCTTTAAGTGTTTTTTCTATCATGACGACCTCACACTATGTAAAAGACTGACGGCACGGTGCCGGCAGATGGTTTACGCTGAATGGTGTACTCCTTTTCAAGCACCTTGCTGATCTCTGAGTTAGGATCATTGAGATCACCAAAGACCATTGCCCCCGTTCCTTCACAGGCTTCAACACATGCAGGCTCCAGCCCGAGAGCCAGACGCTCGCCGCAGAAATTACACTTTTCAACAACACCGCGCATCCTCGTCGGGAACTCCGCATTATAGCTTTTGATAAACGGACGGGGATCCTGCCAGTTGAAGCTCCGGGCACCAAAAGGGCAGGCCGCCATGCAGAAACGGCAGCCGATGCAGCGGTGAAAATCCATGGCCACGATGCCGTTGGTTGGGTTGACGAACGTTGCCTTGGTCGGACAGACCTTGACGCAGGAGGGGTTGTCGCAGTGGTTGCACAATACCGGAAAACTGTTGTTTTCGATTGTCTTGGAACGACGGGCATGAGAATGCTCGGGAAAGGCATTTCCATATCCGGTTTTCCATATCCACTTGATCTCGCTTTTCCGGTTCGGGATCAGGGGAACGTTGTGCACCGTATGGCAAGCTGCTATTGCCGCGTCCAGCATCTCCTCATTTTCATAAAACTTGCGCATGTCGATGACCATGCCGAGACGGACCCTGGAGGTATCCGCTGTCCCGTGGCCGCCGGATGCTCCGTGAGCAGCTGCCGGAGCAGCATTTTCACCGCTGGCTGAAGCAACAGCCGTGCTTGAGTTCAGCTTGACGATCACGGGGGCGCCGATACCGGCAATAACTGAGGCACCGGCCATCTTCAGGAATTTTCTTCTTTTGTTATCCATTACAGCGTCTCCTTCTTTGCCTCAGTCGGCGTCAGGTGGCAGTCCCAGCAGGTGGGTTGTACCGCCGCATACTCGTGGCAGGAATCACAGAACTTCTCTTTATTTGAGTGGCACTGCATGCAGGCCATCTGCAATCCTTTTCTGTATTCTTTCCCGTCAACGGTTACACTCACCCTATCCGAATTTCTCAGCACGTCATCGCGCCACTCGTTGAGCAGCTGCATGTGTTTATCGCGCATTTCTGCTGCAGGTGCAACGCATTGTTTTTCTCCACCGGGCGGCAGTTCGGGTTTTGGCAGCGGGCCGGCATCCAAACCGTTAAACCAGATGGGAAACGTTACAAACAGGACAAATAAGGCCAGTCCCGCAATTATGGTTCCTTTGTTATACATTTTCGTTTACTCCTCTCTTCTGGTCGGGATTTAGAAAACCATGGTGCGGAGGCCTTCATCAAGCTCTCCCCTGGTCTCGCCCTCAAGAACAAGCGCATTACCGACAAGCTCGGTAATGCCGCAGACACCCACATTGGGATTCCAGTAGTCCATCAGCGAGGTCAGCGTAGCCCGATCAATGGCACACACACAGGAAAGCATGTTCACTCCATGTTTTTCCTCGACATACTTGACCGCATTGGCCCTCGGCAGACCGGATCGCATTCTCAGTTCCATGATCTCATCCGTGTTGAGACCAGTCCCCGAGCCACAGCAGAAAGTCTGCTCGCGGATGGTATTCTCGGGCATCTCGACCCAGTCGACAACATGGTCAAGAATATAGCGCGGCTCATCCATGAGCCCCATGGCCCGGGCTGGATTGCAGGAATCATGAAAGGTCGCCTTGATATGACTGTTGCGGCTCTTGTCAAATTTCAGCTTGTTGTGTCTGATCAGGTCAGCGGTAAATTCACTAATATGGACCATCTTGGTGGAGGCGGTATTGTCAAAACGGGTGCCGGTAATTGGAGAAACCGGAACTTCGAGAAAATCTGCCGGGCCGTTCATGGTATCCATATACTGGTGCAGCACACGCCACATGTGGCCGCACTCCCCGCCCAGGATATATTTGACCCCGAGGCGCTCGGCTTCAGCATACATCTTGGCATTGAGCTTCTTCATCGCCTCGTTGTTGGTAAAGAGGCCAAAGTTGCCGCCCTCGGAGGCATAGGTAGACCAGGTGTAGTCCAGGCCGATGGCTTCAAAAAGGATCAGGTAGCCCATTGCGGTGTAGAGCCCCGGTTCTGCAAAGACGTCTGCTGAAGGGGTGATAAAGAGTATTTCGGCTCCCTTGCGGTTGAAGGTCGGGTTAACCTTGACACCGGTCAGGTTTTCCACGTCATCGGCAAGAAAATCTACATTGTCCTTGAAGGTGTGGGGCTGCAGCCCCATGTGGTTACCGGTTTTATTCGAGTTGGAAACCGGTTCGAGTATCCAGTTGATACCGACCCCGACGAGATGCAGGAGCTCACGTATCATCATCGTCACTTCAGCCGTATCGATGCCGTAGGGGCAGAATACGGAACAGCGGCGGCATTCCGTGCACTGGTAGGAGTACATGAACCATTCCTTCAGGACTCCAACTGTTACCTCGCGGGCTCCGGCCATCTTGCCGAGCATCTTGCCGGCCAGGGTAAAATCATTGCGGTAGACGGAGCGCAGCAGTTCCGCCCTGAGCACCGGCATATTCTTCGGATCACCGGTACCGAGAAAGAAATGACACTTGTCGGCACAGGCGCCGCAGCGGACGCAGCAATCCATGAAAATCTTCAGGGAACGGAACTTGTCGAGCCGTTCTTTGAGCCCGTTGATGATGATCTCTTTCCAGTTTTCAGGAAGTTTCCAGTCGTCATCTTCCGGTGACCAGTCACGGGCGTTGGGAAAGTGCAGTCCCTTCTGGCTGTTGAGATATTCTACTTTGTCTTTTTTTGCAGGAAAGGCATAATTACCCGGCTTGAAAACAACCGGGATGTCCATCCAGTCCCTGGTGGGCACTGCTCCTGTTGCCAAGGATGGTCCCTGCACGACGCTTTTGGATAGTTGTTCTAATTTTGCAACTGCCATCGTTTTTAATCCTTATAAGCTATAATTTGTCAATACAGTTATTCCTCATCCTGTTTCGGAGGCAACTCTTTTTCTACCGGGATACCTGCTTCTACCATGAACTCACGGAAATCATCCTCATAGGACGCGTAAGCATGGACCTTGATATCCGGGTTCCAGGGGTTGATGTGCCGAACAGCACGGGTGTTGTTTTTCATATTCCTGGTCGGGCTCATGAAGACACCGCCCAGGTGCATCAGTTTACTGAACGGAAAATAGATCAGCAGCGTACATACCAGGAACAGGTGGATGTAAAAAATTGAGCCGATATCGGCACTGATTACCGGCTGGAAGGTGACCAGCCCGACGGCAAGTTCTTTGATGGCGGCAATATCGATACCGCTTCTCAGAAATTGCCTCATCAGGACACCCGTCACGCCGATACCGAAGATAAGAACCAGCGGGAAAAAATCGTTCACCAGGGAGATATAGCGCACGTGGCGATTAGAAATGCGCCGGCTGAACAGATAGATAACGCCAAGCAGAAGGCCCGCATCGGTCATGTACATTGCCGGGGTGCCGATCTCGAACATCGAGTCCGCCCAGTCAAGCCAGGCGATAAATTCCGGCACGGGATTAAGAAACAGACGCATGTGCCGGATGACGATGACCAGAAAGGAATAATGAAAGATCAAGGCGAACAGCCAGAGCCACTTCGAAGATTCATAGGTGATCTTCGGCCCGTCGTAAATTTCCGATTTAGTGTTCCTGAACAGTGACCTGAAGGTCAAAATTTCAAGAGCCATTCTGGCAACGACCTCAGAGGTGGTCTCCGGGCATTCAAGCTTGTTGCGCTTGATAAAGTCCAGCGATTTTCCTTGCCCGCACGTGGTCTGAATTGAGAAGGGTACCGGTGATTTAGCCCAGTGAACGACCCTGTAGACAAAGCCACCCAGGAAGACCAAGAGGGCCAGATAGGGGACTGCAACACCGAAAAAGTATTGCATGCCCGGTATCTGTGATCCGAGCCAGGCAATCAGCACCAGGGCAATGACTGCCAGGAATGAAAAGGCATACTTCATTTCTAACCTCGCTTCAAAGTGAACAGTATTTTGATTGCCGCCACAGCACAGAAAACCGAATCTGCCCTGAACGGCAACCAGTTATTATAACTCTACTATTTTTCAATCCGGACGTTTATTGCCCAGCGCCCTGGATGGACAGGTGCTGTCCGTCAGGACATGATTGCCGGATTTTATCTCGTTGATGCGGACTTTGTAAATTTTCTCCCGGCATCCCATGTACAAATCAAAAGCGGCAAGCATGGCGAGATCAACCGCAAATTCAAAATCATACAGCTCGCCGACGAGGTGTTTGGTTTCCTTGTCGGAAGAAAGTATTTCTCTGGTGATGTGCTTGACGGCGTTCAATGGCGCAACCGCCTGTGAGGGTGAAAAATCCTGAACTGAGCGAAGATGCATCATCCGGGATAGGGGCTCGTTGTAAACGTGAGCATCTCCGCCCTGCAGGAGAAGGGAGAAAAGTTGTTTTAATACCGTACGGACAATACCGCCAATCGGGTTGGCAAAGGCATCCTTTTCCTTCTTGAAAAAGCTCGATGACTTGTAGGTCGAGAGCGTATAGTCCACCCAGCGGTCTACAATCTTATACCTGTTGTTATGAAGCGCTTCACCAAGCTCCATGGATTCCAGCCTTCCCCTGTATCTTTCTGTTATTTATAGCCTTTTTTAATTTCAAAAGGATAATGAATGAATGACCATTCACAGAGAAAGATTTCTAGCATCTTTACGTCTCTTTTTCAAGACTAATTTAATGAGATGATGCGCACGACGAGGTTTGGCTTACCATGATTTTCACGAACTACCGCCTGACGGCAGTAGCAAGATCGTTGATAATATTTTCCGATTCACTGACATAGGGATCCTTTTTCAGTGCCTCAAGCCAGTCACCGCGATCGGCGGCCTGATTATCGAGCGGATCCAGGCCAATATCCTGAGAATCGCTGTCCTGGGCGGTTTCAAGAGAATTGAATTGAGCGCCCACTTTTTCTCGGGCCGCACGCTCCTCTGCCCGTTTGGCTCTGACGGAATCCAGGCTAAGTGTGATCAGCGTCTGCTTACTCATCTCCGCAGAACGGGCGGCCTCTTCGCTTATCAGGCGAAGACCTTCAGACTGGGCAACCCGCCGGCGGCTGCGCTCGATGATCGTTTCAAGATCGGCAATCTTGTCAGCATATGGCTGATAATCTGCCGGCGCGTCCTGGTCCCAGGGAAGCGAGTAATCAAGATATTGCTCACCCGATTCGAGGTGGGAAAAAAGACTCGGCAGGACAATATCCGGAACGACCCCCCTGTATTGGGTTGAACCGCCATTGATACGATAAAATTTCTGGATTGTCGCCTTGAGAGCTCCAAGATCATCGTATCGCTTCAGGTGAAGCAGCGGGATATTTTCGTTCAGGTCGATGATCGTCTGGACGGTTCCCTTGCCATGGGTATGTTTTCCTCCGACAATGACGGCCCGCCGATAATCCTGCAGTGCTGCAGCGACGATTTCAGAGGCGGAGGCGGAAAATTGATTTACCAGTACAACGAGTGGACCTCCATACACCAGTGCCGGATCGTCATCATCGAGAATCCGCTTGAGCCCGTAACTGTTCTTGACCTGTACAATCGGTCCGCTGTCGATAAACAGTCCGGCAATATCAACGGCATCAACCAGTGAACCGCCGCCGTTGTTTCTCAAATCCAGAATGATGCCCTCAATACCCTGCTCCTTGAGGGCAATTATCGCCGCCCTGGCATCATCAGTGGAGTTTCTTCCGCCTGCCGCAGTGCGGCTTTTCTCGAAATCCCGATAAAAACTGGGAATCAGGATATAACCGAACCGCTTGCCGTCGGCCTCAAGAATCGTGTGCTTTACAAATGCCTCCTCTATCTGCACGACATCCCTGACAATCGGGATGATATCCTTGGTTCCATTTGATTTTCTTACCGTAATCAGGACCTCCGTACCCTTCGGTCCCCTGATCAGCCGCACCGCATCGCGAAGGCGCATATCGGTAACTTCAACCGGCTCCTCGTTCTTCTCTCCGACGGCCAGAATAATATCTTCCGCCTCAAGCCGGCCCTGCCGGGCTGAAGCACTCCCCGGGATGATCCGCACGACCTTGATATAGCCGTCCTCCTCCCTGAGCAGGGCTCCAATACCTTCAAGGCTGCCCCTCATCTGGATATCGAAATCTTCTTTCCGGGATGGCGCCATATAGCTGGTATGAGGGTCAAAGGCCCGGGCAACCGCATTGAAAAAACGATCGTAGTGATCCTGGAGCGTTTCCTGGTTCAGCCGGATGAAAAAATCGTTGAACCGCTTTGCCACCCTGCTGCTCGCTTCTTCCCAGAGCTGCGTCTGGTCAATGTTCTTGTCGTCTTTGCGATACTCTTCCTCAAGATCCAGATAACGATTGATGATCTGCGCCCGGATAATCTGGCGCCATCTTTTTTTCAGCCCCTCGAGATCGGCAACATAGTCAAGTTTTTCCGGATCAGTCTCCATCGTCTCCTGCTTGTCCGGGTCCATCTTCTCCTTCTGCAGCTGGGAGACAATAGCCTCAACCTGGCCGATGCGTTCGTTGAGAATGTCATAGCCGGTGGCAGGAAGCAGGATCGTGCCACGGGCGAGATTGTCATCGATAACCGAGGCAAAAGACCGCAGCTGCTCGACATCGGAGCTGAGCAGGAAACGCTTCTGGAAATCAAGCTGCTTCAGGTAGAGATCAAAAGCGGCCAGTGCCAGTTCATCGTCTACCTGCTTGTCGCTGAAATGAAGGGAGGGCAGCTGCTTGCTGAGCATATAACCGATCAGCTTGTTGCGCTTCTGGTCGATATCCTGAGCGCTGTCGGCATACCCGTTTTCAAGCGCCAGCAGCAGGGTCAATGGAAGAACGACGAGTAAACAAAGATATTTGATATTTTTCATGAAATTGTATAGATAAAAAATTAACTGAGTCCAGCTTTCGACGCCGTGACAGCGGTGTTACGACAGAAGTCATACCAAAAGCGGTGGACAAATACCATGACAAAGACAGAGAGAGTAAAAAAATTACAGCAGGCGCTTGCACTCTTTGCCGAGGAGCGGAACTGGGAGCCATTCCACACCCCAAAAAATCTGGTAATGGCCCTTTCAGTCGAGTGCTCGGAACTGCTTGAGATTTTTCAATGGATGGATACAGATCAATCGTTTGAGCCTGACCCGCAGACGATGGTACATATCCGCGAAGAGATCGGCGACATCATGATCTATCTCTGCATGTTCGCCTCCAAGTTTGATATCGATCCAATTGATGCAGCACTTTCTAAACTCGCTGAAAACAGAACCAGATACCCGGTTTCCAGTCCCCGGAAAAGACATCGCTGAAAAAAACCTCACTCCGGCCTCAGGCAGCTATGTGCTATACCCTCGGGCAGCATCGAGCAGGCCAGGCCGAGCCGTGCAGCAAAGGTTCGCAGCTCGTCAAATGAGCAGTTAATCGAGGCCGGGCGGCGGCCCCGCTCAACAGCGACCGTTTCCTGAGCGAGAAAGGCCAGCAGGGCGGCGGCAACCTCGTGCCTGAACGAGGTTGCATCGACGTTCTGCCGGCTGCAGAATTTCTCGTAGCGATACCAGTTGGCAATCGAGCGTTTTACTCCCCGATAGGTCCGTTTTCCGCGATTTGCGTGCTGCAGGTCACGAAGCACTATTTCCCTGTAACGCAGCTCGGCTGCTTCAACAAGCTTGAGACTCTGGGCAGCAGTCAGTTCTCTGCAGGGGCCAGTGCGGTCCTCAACAAGGTAATACAACGATGAGCAGAGGGCAATTTCAGGAATCTCACCCGAGTGACGGACAGCGTACCATTCATTTTCCAGAACAGTCTCAAATTCAGTGCTGCTGATGCTCATCTTCAAGACCAAAAATGGTTCTGATGGTGTCCACTTTGGCATCGTGCCCACCGCGGCAGGAGTCGCTTTTCAGGTAGACGAGCGGATCGTGCAATAATTTTGCAGAAATTGCCTGGGCCAGTTTTTCGACCTTTTTACGGTCATCTTCATCAAGCTCAAGTTTGGACAGGGTTTTTGCAACTTCCTGTCTGCAGATATCATCGGCTTTACGACGCATTGCGGTAATCGTCGGCGTTACCATCATGCTCTCCTGCCAGCGGCTGAATTTCAGCGTCTCTTCATCGACTATCCGCTGGGCTTTGACCGCTTCCCGGTCCCGCTCGGCCCTGTTCATTTCCACCATCTGGCCAAGATCATCGATGTCGTAGAGAAAGACACCGTCAATATCGTTGAGCGCGGGGTCAAGATCCCGCGGCACGGCGATATCTATGAAAAAGAGCGGCCGGCTTCTCCTGGTACGCATCAATGGTTTGACATCCTCACTTGCGATGATCAAACCGGCTGCGCCGGTAGATGAAATGATAATATCGACACTCTCAAGCTGCGCTGACAGCTCCTCGAGAGAACAGGACGTACCGTTAAAACGTTTGGCCAGGTCTACGGCCCTGGCAAGCGTGCGATTGGCGACAACAACCCCGCAGACCCCCTGGCCGACAAGGTGTTCGGCAGCAAGTTCAGCCATTTCACCCGCCCCGATCAGCAGGACTTTTTTATCGTCAAGCCGACCGAAAATCTTTTTTGCCAGCTGCACCGCAGCATAACTGATTGACACGGCCGATGAGCCGATCCCGGTTTCACTGCGCACCCGCTTGGCCACGGAGAAAGATTTGTGCATCAGTTTATTGAGCAGCGTTCCGGTACAGCCGTGCCGTGAAGCATATCGATAGGCCTCTTTTATCTGGCCGAGTATCTGCGCCTCGCCGACGACGAGTGAATCAAGAGAAGCCGCGACCTTAAAAAGATGTCGCACCGCCTCCGCATCGTGATAGAGATATGAATAATGGCTTCGCTGATCTGCAGTCACCGACTCACCGAAAAGAAACTGCATCATCTTGTCATCCAGGCTCAGTGATGGCTCCGAGACAAAAAGAAGCTCGACCCGGTTGCAGGTTGACAGGAGAAAATGCTCCGAGCAGCCGGGTACCTTCTTCAGCTCCAGCAGGGGCTCCTCGTAGCCTCCGGCCAGGGCCAGCTTCTCCCGGACAGCCAGCGGTGTTGTCTTGTGGTTTACACCGAGCAGCGATAGGCGTTTAGTGGTCATATCAACGGTCTCCTGCAATCACGTGATGACCAGCCACAAGGTGACAAGTACCATGACAAAACCGATGACTACCATCACGGCCGCCCGCCGTCCCCGCCAGCCGACGGTAAAACGCTGGTGAATCTGCACGAGATAGATGAGCCAGATAATCAGGGTGCAGACGCCTTTCGGGTTCCAGCGCCAGTAGGTCCCCCAGGCCTGTTTGGACCAGAGGGAGCCGCTGACCATTCCCAGACAGAGGATAGCAAAACCAACCGCAAGACAGTGAGAATTGAGCTGATCAAGCGATTGCAGCGAAGGCAGGCGGGTGAAAAAATACCCCAGTCTTTTACTTTTCAATTCCCGTTCCTGGAGCAGATACATCAGCCCACCGCAAAACGCCAGGGCCAGGAAGCCATAGGCGACAAGTGATAACCCGGCATGAAACGGAAGCCAGAGGCTCTGCAGCGCAGGCTCAAGTGGTATCAGCTCCTTGGGTGCCGAGGCGGCAACAACGAGCAGGATAAAAATGAGCAGTGACACGAAGGTACCGAAATTTTTAACGCTGTAGCGCCAGCGAAAGGAAAGATATGCAGCGGTGGTTGCCCAGGCAAAGAAGAAAATCGCCTCATGGTGAGTGGTCACCGGGGTATGGCCTGCCAGATAATATCTCGAAACGATATAAAGCGTCTGGAAGCCCCAGGAGACGAGGAGAATATATCGTGCAAGCTTCCGGACTTTTTCATTCTGGGTTATAAAAAAGACCAGGTAGCCCGCAGCCGATAAAAAGGTTATCCCGATGGTCGCCTGAAAGAGCAGAAAACTGATTTCACTGATCATGCGCTGACACCCTGCCTGCTGTGCTCTGGGACTGACATTTCACCACCCTCGCCTGCAGGCCGGCTATCAGTCGTTCACAGTCAATGTTTTCAGGCAGGATGGCTTCCAGCCTGGAACGGATTTCCTCCCACTGCCCTGCCCGTATCATCTCTGCCAGCGGCTGTTCGAGCAGTTTTCCAAACAGCTCTTTGTTTGTCTCTGACTGACCGGAACGATCGACGACCTGACGTCTTATACGTGCGAGCAGGTCGACGAGATCTCCGTACTCCGGGCCAAACTCGAGGTAAAGACGATGCTTGATCTGGGCGGACAGCGCGGGGCTTGCCCCGCCGGTTGAAACAGCAATGAGCAGGTCTCCGCGCCGAATTTTCGCGGGAACCTGGAAATCGCAGTGATCCGGGCTGTCGGCACTGTTCAGGAGTACCCCGGACTTCTTCGCCTGTTCGGCTATCTGCTGCTGAACCGCCGGTTGGCTGGTTGCGGCAAAAACCAGAAAGACACCGTCAAGGTCGCCGTCCCGATATTCACGCCTGAGCCATTCTATTGTGCCGATTCCGGCGAGATCCGAGATTTTCCCGCAGGCCTCGGGACTGACAACCCGAATCCGTGCCCTGCTGAGCAGCAGCGGCTCTATTTTCCTGACGGCAACAGCGCCCCCGCCGACAACAAGGCAGAGGCGGTTTGCTATATTTAAATTTATCGGGTAAAAAACCATGGCGGCCGTCCGCTCTTTCTTTGTTAACCGTAGTGTCGTCCTTCACTCTTATTTTCGCTGCAGTCGATTAACGAGAATATCAACCGTTGCACCATTGCTTTGCAGCGATCTTTTCTGGCTGCCGATAGAAAATTCACCTTCAGCTTTTCTCAGAAAGATCGGCAGACATTTTCTCCTGACGTCGTGAGCAAGGTAAACTGTGCCGCCTTCCGCCAGGTAGTTTTTGCATATATCGAGCAAGGGATCAAGAAATTCTTCACTGGAAAGAATTTCTGCTCCCCCGATAACATCAAACGTACCGATTTCGGGCGGCTGAAACGGGTCAAACAGGATGTGCCGAGCACCCCGGCAGCCGCTTGCCGCCGCGCTTACCCGCTGAAAATCCAGGATCACCTGCTCCTTGTCAGCCAGCACCGCATCGTAGCCGGCAAGCGCAGCGGCAAGGCCTGACAGCCCCAGTCCCGCACCCAGTTCAAGCAGCCGTCTCCCCCGTCTTTCTGGTGTCGCAGCGAGGAGGTGGGCAAGCACCACTGAAGCCTCCCAGAGTTTTGCCCAGAAGGGAAATGCACGGGCATCGGTACATGAATCCCTGCCCTGCAAAAACTCCTCAATCTCCGAAGGCTTGAGCAGGTGAATGGTGCCGTCACCAACGCGCAGCGATTTGAAATGAAGCGAATATTTCTCTTTGAGCGTGTTGTAGAGCGCCCGCTCTTCATCGGGCAGAGTTCGAATGTCCATAGTGTGGTTTTCCCGTCAGGTACCTGCAGACTGACCCCTGCCTCTCAGCTGAGCGGGAATGCAGATTGTTGAGCCCACGGCAGTTCATCATATAAAAATAACTGCCAGCCCGACAAAGGCAATAGCCAGGCAATAATAGCCAAACCAGGGCAGCCTGTTTTTCTTGATGATATCAAGAAGAAGAATAATCGCGAAATAGCCGGTCGCCGCCGCCATGGAGGTGCCCGCAATGAGGTTTACCAGCGTTGAGCCCTGCGGAGGAGACATGACAACCTCCTTGAGGTTCAGGACTGCAGCACCGAGAATCGCCGGGAGCGACATGATAAATGAAAAACGGGCGGCCGTCTCCCGGTTGACACCCAGCAGCATTCCCGTGAAGATGGTGGATCCGGAACGGGACAGCCCGGGAAAAATGGCAGCCGCCTGTGCGCAGCCGATCAGCAGGGAGCGGCCGACTGTCACCCTGCACCCGCGATCGGGCAGGTATTTACTCAATATCATCATAGTGCCGGTGATTACCAGCATCACGCAGACCGTTGTTATCGAGGTAAAGGTCTGCTCGATGTAATCTTTGAAACCGAGCCCGACAACAACTGCCGGTATCGTTGCAACAATCACGTAAATATCCCAGAAGAATGCCTTGCGCACCTGCTCATCGCGTTCTCCGTTGAGCAAACGAAAAGGAGCAGCAGCCATTGTCAGCAAATCTTTGCGAAAGACGATAATCACCGACAGCAGGGTCCCCAGGTGCAGCATCACGTCAAAGACAATTCCCTGTTCCTTGAAACCGAGAATATGGGAACCAAGCACCAGGTGGCCCGAGCTTGAGACGGGCAGAAATTCTGTTGCTCCCTGGACGAACCCCAGCAAGACCGCTTTAAGAAACTCCAATGACTCTCTCCAGATACCAGATAATTAATTAAAAATTGTGTCCGGCTGATATGATTTTTCGTGTTCTCAGGCGCTGCTCAAGCATGAAAATAAAAAAGGTCGGTTGACGCGGCTTTCTGTCAACCGACCTCGCAAACTACAGAAAAACGGTTTTTACTGTCAATCAGCAACCTTCAACAGCAGCCCCGCCTTTTGGAGTACTGATCTTGAGCTTGTCACCCTCTTTCAGCTTGTCAGCATCCTCACAGGTCAGAGTAACCTTGTCTCCTTCTACCCCATCGACGGTGCATTTAATTCTTGCGGCAACAGAGACACCGGCTACACTTATAACAAAAAACAACGCACATAAGCCAGCTACGATTTTCTTCATGGTTGATCTCCCATTTTACAGATTACAAGTTTTCCGGAACGTAATTCCGACGTTTACCACAGCCTCTTCCTCTCTGTCATGAATGCTGACGAGAAGTCACAGCCATAGCTATTTAAGCGGAATCTAACATATCTTTTTTATGAATTTTTGTCAAGTTCCGTTCACTGAAGAACTTGTTTAATATCATTTACCAGAACCGAATGGGGAATATATCCCGTATATTTCTTGACAACATTTCCTCGGCTGTTTACCAAAAAGGACATGGGAATACCGTAGACTCCGCCAAAATCCCGGGTAACACTGTTATCCGCCATCATCACCGGGTAGTTGATATTTTTTTTCTCAACGATTCGTCTGACAACCTTGGCCCCTTCCTGATCCACAGACAGGGCTACAACCGAGAAATTTTCCTCTCCGAACGTATTCTGCACGTCAATAAGATTGGGGATTTCCTGAATACAAGGCGGACACCAGGTTGCGAAAAAGGTGATGAGCAGCGATTTACCCGCAAAGGTGTCACTGCTTACCTCCATGCCGGTTATCACACTCTCGAGCGAAAAACTTGGCATCTTTGTCGCCGAATAGAGCGGATTTACGGAAAAAAGGAGTGCTGTCAAGACAACAATGACAGCAGAAACAAACGTGTATACTCGTTTACCCATAGCTATTTCCTTATGACTCATATATATCTTTGTGTGCGAACCTGTCTGCTCAACACAGAATATTCCATATTGTGCAGTTGTCAACAGCTGAGAAGATGAGGTTTAGGTGAAATTTCTTCACAAACAGGGTATATAATTCCCAGTATGGGGCTGGGTTCATCGACTCAGCAGTGCCGGCACCGGGAAGATCTGACAGATCAATTGTATCTGCATTACTATTATTTCAGGAATATCAGATGATCAAATCGTACTTTTCCAAGTATCCACTCAGCTGCCGCAGATTGATAGCCTGCACCCTGGTGGCAATGCTCATAATTGCTTTCGGCGTTGCCCGTGCAGAACTGATTGACCGTGTCGTAGCCGAGGTTAACGAGGATGTTATCACGCTTTCCGAACTCGATGAGGAAGGAGAATCATTCATCAGGATAATCCTCACCGAGGTCCCGGCGGAAGACCGTGAACAAGCCCTTGAGCAGGCCTACCAGGATATCCTGGATGGTCTGATTGACAAACTCCTGATCTCGCAGGAGGCTGCCAGGCAGGGAATTGTGGTCACCGACGAAGAGACAGAGGCGGCAGTCGAGAATATTATTAAAAACAGCAACCTGTCCCGGGAAGCATTTTTTGCCGAACTTGAAAATAAGGGCATTGACCGGGAAACCTACCTGAGCAACATAAAAAGCCAGATCTATCAGAACAAAATCCTGACCCTTGATGTCAGGTCAAAAATCGTCATCACCGAAGAGATGATCCTCGACTATTATGACAGCACCTATACACGTCGGGTAGAGGAAGGTGGGTATTATCTGCTCCAGATCGGCATCGGCTGGGATAAGGACCCCGACGACGCTGATCCGCTCGCCCTTCAGCAGAAAAAAATGGAGGCTCGGCAAAAAGCTGAGCGAGTTCACAAACTGGCCCTCAGCGGACGGGATTTCAAGGAACTCGCCCGTTCCTTTTCTGACCTGCCCTCCGCCGCCGACGGCGGTGATATTGGTGTTTTCAATGAAAATGATATGGCCTCCTACATGCAGCAGGCGGTATTGAAGCTGGAACCCGGTGAAATAAGCCCCATTGTCGAGTCTCCGGTCGGGTTCCAGTTTTTCAAACTCCTCTCCAACAGGGAAGGCGGCATTGTCATGCAGGCTCCGTATGAGAGCGTAAAAGAAGACATTCGGGAAGAACTGTTCAACAAGGCAATGCAGGAGGCGTTTGTCAACTGGATTGAAGGAATTAAAGAGAAATCCTATATAAAGAAATTACTCTAGTCCTCGCTAAATTCAAAAAGACAGCCGGTATTCATAAAGATGTTGATGAACTATCTGGGCTGCGCTGAACAAATCATAAAACAGAAGTGACAAACAGGGACCATATCATGGAAAACGACAAAGCTCCCAAGGAATTTGAGACGCTCGGAGCCCTTTTCAGAAGACTGCGACTTGAGCGGTCCCTCGATATACAAGATGTGGCTGAAGAGACGAGAATCCCGGCAAAAACGATCCGCGCCATGGAGCTGGATGAATATGATCGCCTGCCCTCGCCTGCATTTGCCCGCGGTTTTTACAGCCTCTATGCCGGAATGCTCGATCTCGACAAGAGTGAAGTTGTTCGCCGCTACTACGAGGAGCGCAGTGAAAGCAACACGGTAAAACCGTCCGGAAAGCTCCCGCCCCCAAGCTGGCAGCAACACAAAAATATAGGAACAATGGCCGGGCGTCCGTCCCTGACACCCGGATCGATTATCGGTTCAGCGCTCCTGGTCCTGCTGCTTCTGGTGTCAGGCATATTCTGGTATATCGGCTACAATCCTGCAACCCATATCAGTCAGTGGCTCAGGAACTTCCAGGAAGAACCTCTTGTCGAGGTTCAGTCAAGTGGAGAACAGCCTCCTGTGACGGAAGAACTGCAGACGGCTGTTATTCCCGAGGTTGAAACCCGTGATTTATCGCCGGTCCCTCAAAGCGGTGTAACGGTCGTGGAAAACAGCCGATACCAGCTGGCCGCAGAGTTTCCTTCCAGCACTGAGATACGTATAACCATTGACGGGGGTGAAACCGAGAATCTGTCCATAGCGGCCAACACGATAAAAACATGGCAGGCTGAGGAGACGATCGTCCTCGAACTCCCGCCGCAAACAAAAGTCGAGCTCTACCTGAACGGAGAATCGCTGCCCCTTCCCGCAGCTTCCGGTGAAACGATTACGATCTCCATACCCGAATAATACATTTTTCACTCATGCCCACCATCCGCACTGACCTGCCGGCAGTTGTTCTGGACAGTCGGGACCATGGCGAGTCAGACAAAATAATAACTCTTTTCTGCAAGGATATCGGTAAGCTGACGGCCATTGCCAAAGGAGCCCACCGGAGCAAGAAACGCTTTGTCAACAAGCTCGAACTTTTTTCTTTTCTGTCAGTTACCTGTTCAAAATCTGCTCAGGCGGGCCTGGGGCTGATTACCGACGGAGTGCTCCTCAACAGTTTCATGACCCTGCGGTCCTCTGTTTCGCGTTACCAGGCGGCAAGCGTCATCAGGGAATTTACCCTGCTGGCAACCAGTGAACAATCGCCCGAAAACGATCTGTTTGCCCTGCTTTTATGGGCGCTTCATTCGCTCGACAGAGGTGAGAGCTGCTCCTCGACCACAGCAATCTTTCTGATAAAATTTTTTGATTCGATCGGTTACCGGCCGGATTTTTCCTGCTGTCAGAGCTGCGGCCTGAGGTATCAGAACAAAAATCCTGCAGTATTCAGCAACCAGGCAGGGGGACTGATCTGCCCCCGGTGCATGGCTGCAGGGACATTCAGCGGGCGGCGGCTGTCACCCGGAACGATCCGGGTCATCAGCGCAATCCAGAATCAATCCATCACGAAACTGCAGCGCTTGAAACTCTCCGGCACCATTCTCGATGATCTGCTAGACAACGCCTACCGCTATGGACGGCACCTGTTCCAGCGCGAGATTATTTCCTGGCGTTTTTTTTGGGACAGCTCGACCAACCCTTCACCTCAGTCCAGGTAGCGGATTTCCCCACTGTGCTCAACGGTTTCAGTACCGTCATCAAGTCTCAGCTGGAGACCTCCGGTGGCACTGATGCCGGTGACTGTAGCCTGATATTGCGGGCTCTTCACGACATCAAAACCAAAGAGAACCCGACGGTCGATGGTGTTGCTTAATTGGCACCAGCGCTCAACCAGCGGATGGTATGGCCGCCGGTTGGACCATTCCCCGTCACTGAGAAAACAATCTTCTTCATGGTGCAGCAGGCCGAGATTCCAGGAAAGTTTCGCCAGGAAACAGCAGGTAAAAACTTCCAGGTCAGCAGGTTGTCCCAGGTAAATCCCTGCTGAAACTGCCGACCCGCTCAGCGCTGCCGGGAACTCGTTGTTATTGATGTTTATGCCGAAGCCGATCAGGGTGTACTCTTCCTTTGAGAAGGTTCCATAAAACCCCTCCATCAGGATACCGGCGATTTTTTTTGCCTTCGACCAGGACATCGTTTATCCAGCGCAGTTCAGCACCGTCCACACCGATCCGGTGCAGGGATTCACAACAGGATATGCCGACAGCAAGCGGCAAGAGCAGGCGCGAATCAGCCAGCAGAGTGGAAACATAGATCATTGATCCCCACAAACCACCCAACGGCGCATGCCACTGCCGGGTAAACCGCCCCTTTGGGTTGTGGAGCTGGTCAGCCAGAAACAGGGTCCCGCTGGACACTGATTTCTGATCTCTTTCAATCTGTTCGATGCGGGTTCTGGCATGCTCCATGGTCCGTCCCATGAACGGACGATGCTCAATGACCGATCCGACAAATGCGCCTTTCCGCAATATCGTTTCAGCCCTGCTTCGCACCACGTGTCTGGATCGTTCCGGCAGCTCTACCTCACGGATGTAACGGCGGAGGCGGTCGCCTCTGAGCGGTGGGGTACTCACATGTTATCCCACTCTGCTTTCACCCGGGTTATCACTTTCTGAATCAGCGGCAGCTTGTCAACGGCACAGACGCCGATGAGGGGCTCACCCTGCTCCAGGGAAATGCCCGGTTTGAAATAGACAGAGTGGATAACACCTACGACACCTGTGTAGTATACCGGCGTGTCCCGCTTCATCAGCGACATGGTGAACACCTCCTCACCAGGCTTGATGGTCACCTCACGGGCACTTTTCTTATCAATTCTGGACTGGATATCCAGCGAGAAAAAATATTTGGCTCTTTCCGGGGCCGGGAACAGGTACAGCACCTCTTTGAGGATATTTTCAATAATTTCCTTTTTCTTCATGGGGTGACGAATCGTCATCAGCTTCTCGCCCGCCTCCACAAACTGTCCCTCCAGTTCTCCGCGAAGCTCCGAGACAATCCCGTTGATCGGAGCCCCCACCATTTTTGGATTCCGCTCCCGGGTAATCTTATAGAGAGGAGTCCCCGGAATATGGTTCCATTCACCGCCGGGAGCATCGACCTCGACACCTCTTTCCACCTGAAACGTGATCAAGCCGGTATGGGTCGCGGTGATGTCCACGTAATCATACGGGTCTGAACGGTATTTGCTTAAAATTTCATCAAAATCTATTTCGTTCGACATAACGTTGTTCTATCTGCTGAATGAATTGTTATTCGAAATTTGAATAGTGCTGGAATCAATGGCCCCCGGCATCTCTTTCTTCCGCCTTTCCTGAGCGCTTGAAATGAACTATCCTGCATCTGCTCTGCTCCGCTCTTACGTGATACGAAATATAACGCCTGTCGGTCAGGACGTAGGTTTGTGTGTGGTTGGCCGGCAAGGAGGCATACATTTCCCAGCGCCCTTTACCCCAGCTCCGCCCGTCATCGTCGTAAAAGTCACAGACAATCAGCATATCGGAGATGCTGGTCTGCGAGTTGTTAGTGATCCTGAAAGCAGCTTCTACCTCCTTTGTAACCTGGTTGATGTCCAGCCTAAAGCCGTCCAGGGTCACCTTGTCTGCAAGCGCGGCAGCCACGCTGCTTATTTCCACCTCCGGGCTGAAAAGAGAAACGATATCCGGTGCCCCTGCTACACGGCTCAACCCATAAACAAAAACCATTAACACTATCACGCTGATCAGGCCATTTGCCCACTGTTTCTTGTTCATGTCGCACCTTTTTGCTGCGAGGACCGGGAAGCGTTCCGGTCCATGTTAGTCAGGAGCCTGGTTTATACTATATATCACTGTCATGGCAAGCCAATTTTCTCCCGGTTGCACCTGACGGAACTCATTGCTGCTATGAAATCATCATTTACGAGTTTTTCCTACTATTTTTTCCCGCTTTCATTTACCCTACGCATGTTATGACAGCCCAGACAATACTCTCTGTTGCCGCTCGCCGATCGCTATGAAAAAAGTTATCCGTCACGCAGTCCTCGCCATTTTCCTCCTCGCGGCAGCTCTCGGCTTAACCTTTCTCATGGCACCGTTTCTCGTCGATACCTACATCCTTCCCGATCTGCTTGAGAAAATCCCCATTATTGACAAATATGCCTCCGTCTCCCGAATCACCCCGTTTTCCGTCAGTGGAACGCTCAGCATGCATGACGGAGAAACGCCCGCGGCTTCCGTTCCCCGCTTTGAGCTGAGGTACACACCCGCATCTCTGTACAACAAGCGGCTTTCATCGCTGACCATCGATAATGCCATCATTCACCTGAATAAAGACAAACGCGGATTTAGCCTGGCCGGTTTTTCCGCTGACCCCGTTAATCGCCGGGGTGCCGTTCCACCCCAGCCTGCGCCGCGATTGTTCCCGGCAGCGGTTGAGACCGTGATCCTCCGGCAGTGTTCGCTGATCATCCATGAAAAGGAGCAGTCAGACATCAGGTTTAGCCTGTCATCTGTGCTGCGTCTTCGCTTCGCCGACAAAACCACCGCAGGATTTGCGCTCTCCTCCGCTGACGGCTCGTTTCTTCTTTTTGACGCAGTGGCTGCAGAAGGGAACTTCTCGTTTGTCTCCGGAACTGGCGGACACACGCTTTCTGCAAATCTGCAGACCAAACTCACTCAGCTGCCCGAGCGCTTTGTCAGCCGCCAACACCTCCTTTCCGGCGCGCTGCTCGCAAACATCACCGCAAAGCTTGACACAGAAAGCCTGCGCCTGAAAAACCTGGAAGCAGCGGTCACGGTCAGAAACTTTCAGCTAACGCACGAAGAAACAGCGATCCGTGGCGGCGGAACAGACTCGAGCGTCTCGTTCACCCTGTCTGGGTCTCCTGATCATCTTGACTATCAGATCGGCAGTCTCTCCATTACTACCCCCGTTCCACTCGTCGCTGAGATAAGCGGAAGCGGATCCTTTACCGGCAGCCAGCTGCAGATAGAAGGCATGATCCAAAACCGGATAACACTTCCCACCGGTCAACAGTCACGTCCGCTCGCTGTTCCAATTCGCTATGAGTTCGAACTTGCGACCAGTTCCCTTGACTGGCAGGCCCATCTCAGTAGCAACTATCGTTCACAAACGCCCCAGACGCTCACCCTGGGTGAGTTTACCATGAACCTGCCGGACTTTGATCTGGACGGTTCCATTACCGGCACGGGCAAGGGACTTGCCGCCTCTGTTCAATTTGGAGGCAGGCCGTTTTCAATAACCAGCAAACAGACAAAGCTGGATATCTCGGAAATTTCTCTGGCGGCGCAACTGGAGCAATCTGGCAAACTGACCGCTGTTCATGTTACCGGCTCCATTGCTGGCCTGAACGTCCCCTCCTCGGAGGTGAAATTTGCAGATATCAAACTCGATCTGCCCTACCATTTTCCCTTTTCACCGCAACACAGGCAGCGCAGCGGCAGAGTGACGGTTGGCTCGGTCACCTTCAGGGATTCTCCGCTTTTCGAGGTGACGGCCGAGCTCGCTCAGCAGCAGGGGACGCTGCTGCTCTCAGGAGATCTGAAAAGCCTGTTTTCGGACAATATGCACCTGCTGCTGAAAGGGGCCCTCGAAGAGGAACCGCTCCAGGCTCATCTCGACTGGAAACTGGAGAAAACAGCCCTGAGCGCAAGCTCGGTTCCACCTGCACTTCTTTCTTTTGAGGGTCTCGATTTTGATGGCTTTCTCGCCGCCAGCGGCAGTCTTCTCTACAGGAACGGGCAGATTTCAGGCAGTACCCAGCTGCACGTTGACCTTGACACGCTTGGGGTTCCTGAAAAAAACATAGCAATCAAGGCGCTGTCATGCGGTGTAACGTTTCCCAGCCTGCCCGCCCCTTTTTCACTGCCGAGCCAGCACTGTTCAGCTGGTGAGCTCGTGCTTGGCAACCTGCAGTTCTCGGATGCAGACGTCAATTTCAGGGTTGAAGATCTGGAAACCGTCTTTATCGAAAAAAGCAGTATCAAATGGTGCCAGGGAAAACTGGAGTCAACGAGCCTGAGACTGTCGAGAAGCAATCCGGAAATAAACACTGCCCTCTACTGCAGCAGAATTAATTTTTCTGACCTGCTCAACCAGTTCGGGCTTGACCAGGCCCAGGGCCAGGGATCACTAAACGGAAAACTGCCGATCGCGTTCTCCAGGGAGGGACTCAGCTTCGATGAAGGATTTCTGTTTTCTACTCCGGGAACCGGTGGTATAATACGTTTTTCAAACACCGACTTGTTGCGTCAGGGTGTTGGTTCCGCCGATGTGGGCGGGTACCTTGATTACTCCATGAAAGCCATGGAGGATTTCGCTTATCAATGGACGAAACTCTCGTTCAACAGCTCCGGCGATGAGTTACAGCTGACCATGGAACTGAACGGGAAACCACGGACGCCGCTCCCCTACGGTCTGAAAAAAGGTGTGATAATCAAAACGGACAAGGGGGAAGGCCTGCAATATCCAATTCAGCTCGATGTCAATTTTCGGCTGCCGCTTGCAGAGCTGTTCCAGATCGGTCAGAACATTCAATCCATAAAGGAGAATATGTAGCATGACACATTGGATACGTTCACTTTTCATTCTTCCCGCTGCTCTGGTACTCTGCATTCAGAGCGGATGCACCAGGCACGAGGTCGATGTCAAGCCGGTCGAGATCAAGCCGATCCACATCACCATCGATGTCAACGTCAAGGTCGATCGTGCCCTGGATGATTTCTTTTCCGACATCGATCAGGCCATTGAAACCAAGAACTCAAAAAAATAGACGATACCGGAGGGACACCATGATTAACCTCAACAGGATGAGACTTGCCGGCTGCCTTATTATCGCCGTGATATTCCTAGGCGCCGTCAGCGGCGCAGCAGAGTCGATCAAAGACAGGATGGTCGCCCGGCTGCCTGCAATCAACGCCCTGAAGGACAAGGGGCTGATAGGCGAGAACAAGGATGGTTTTCTCGAATTTCGAACCGGCGAGAAAGCACAGCAGGACGTCGTTGCAGCGGAGAACAAGGACCGTGAGGCAGTCTACGGCGCCATCGCCGCGAAGCAGGGTGCATCTGCGGCTCTTGTCGGCCAGCGGCGCGCCAAACAGATTGCCGATATCGGCGGTTCAGGATGGTGGTTTGAGAAACCTGACGGGACCTGGTACCAAAAATAGCATCACCATGTCCCCCCGCACTGACCGGCTCTACCGTGTTAACTCCGCCCCTGAGGACTTTGCCTTCAATGAACGGGTCGTCGAGGTGTTCGATGATATGCTCGACCGCTCCATCCCCTTTTACCAGGAAGTCATAAAGGCCACCGCCCAGCTCTTGGCGCAGCACCTGACCCACGGCGACACCATCTGCGATCTTGGTTGCTCAACGGGGACAGCATTGCTTGAGTTTGCGCGGCTTCTCAGGGACGGCCGCTACCGCTTCATCGGTATTGACAACTCGCAGGCAATGATCGACAAGGCACGCCTGAAAGCCGAGCTCTATTCTCAGGACAAGTCGATCAGCTATCGCCACCAGGACATCTCCCGGCTTGATCTGCCTGAGACCGGAGCCTTTATCCTCAACTATACCCTGCAGTTCATCAGGCCGCTGCAGAGACCGCCACTGGTAAAACATCTCTATGAAAACCTGAAACCGGGCGGTCTGCTTGTTCTCAGCGAAAAAACCATCTGTGAAGATAAACGGCTCAATCGCCGGTTCATTGACATGTATCACCGCTTCAAACTCGAGCGGGGCTACTCCGAACTGGAAATAGCCCGCAAGCGCGAGGCCCTGGAGAATGTCCTGGTGCCCTTCAGTGTTGAAGAGAACCGTGCACTTCTTGCCAATGCAGGCTTTGAAACGGTGTCCAGCTTTTTTCAATGGTTCAACTTTTCCTCTTTTGTGGCCATCAAGCCGGCTTGACAGATTGTCCGTTTGATGAACTACACCGACCACCTCCCTTCCCACATTTTTCTCGATAGGATAGAAGCGGTTCACCGGGATCGGCAACGCTGGATAAACCAGCAGAAAAAAGGATTTCTGCGCTATCGTCGTCCCTGTGAAAAACTCCGGCAATTCACCAACGGGGCGGTAGACTGCAGTGGTGACACGATCATGATCGGCAGCAGGGACCAGGTGTCTGCAAGCGATCAGCAATACATCCATGAACAGCTGCGCGCCTTCATGCCATGGCGCAAGGGTCCCTTCTCAGTCTATGGCGTCGAGATAGATGCCGAATGGCGCAGTGAGCGAAAATGGCGGCGGCTTCAACCGTTTCTGCCCGACCTGAGCGGCAAGATAGTTGCCGACATCGGCTGCAGCAACGGCTACTACATGTTTCGGATGATTCCGTCACGTCCGCGCTTTGTCCTCGGCTTTGAACCCGCCGTTCAGCCCTATTACTGCTTCCAGGCGTTAAACGGAATGGCGGGGTTTGAGAACCTCGATGCGGATCTGCTCGGTGTCGAGCACATCAATCTCTTCCCGGAAACCTTTGACCTCATCTTTCTGATGGGCGTGATCTATCACCGACCGTCACCGGTTGACGTGCTGAAAGACATACTGGGCAGCCTGAATCCGGGCGGAACGCTCATCCTCGAGTCGCAGGCGCTGCCGGGCGATGACCCAGTAGCGTTGTTTCCCGAGAAGACATACGCAAAAGTTCCCGGCACCTATTTCGTCCCTACCGGTGTCTGTCTGAAAAACTGGCTGATACGAGCCGGCTTTGAAGAGGTCGAAATCTTCTGCTGCCACCCGATGAGCAGCCGGGAGCAGCGGAAAACAGACTGGATGGTCTTTGAATCCTTCAGTGATTTTCTCGATCCCCAAAGCCCCGACCGGACCATTGAAGGCTACCCCGCCCCCTGGAGGGTTTTCCTGAAAGCGGTAAAAAAAACGAAAAATTGAGGAGAAAATAAGCGGCTGTTGTTGCCTTTCTTCTCACCTGTATTATAACATGGGTCTGGATATCCCCTACCCTTAAAATCAGTGAGGAATTGAATGAACCCGAAAATTTGTACACTTTACAGTGGCGGCCTCAAAGGCGCTGAAACCGCTTTTGGAGAGGCTGCAGAAAAATTTGGGGTTGGAGAGGTGATCTACACCTTCAAAGGCCATAAGCTTTTCCGGGACAAAAACAGTACTGTTCTCTCCCAGGAAGAACTCGAGCGCGGCGATATCAGCATGGAGCTGGCTTCCCGCATGATGAACCGTACCTATTATGAAACAGAAAAGATCAGAAAGGTCCTGCAGACAATCTTTCACATGATAAACAGCGGCCATCAGGTGTTTGTCATCGGCACGATTCAGGAAGACGGTTCGGTAAAAGGCGGTACCGGATGGGCAGTTGAACTCGCCAAAATGTTCAATCGGCCCCTTCATGTATTCGACCAGAGCTCTGAAAAATGGCACACCTGGAAGAACGGCTGGCAGGAGGACTCGCCGACCATCAAGTATGACACCTTTGTCGGCTCCGGCACCAGATATCTCAGTGATGCCGGCAGGAACGCCATCGAACAGCTTTTCACCGATTCCTTCACCGCCTGACAGTTTCGTCGTCCGGGCAATCCTGTAGACAGCTGCAGGATTGCCCATGATCTAAATCCCTGTCTTCGGCCAGGTGTCAGAGACTTTATAACCCTGCGGCCAGGGGTCGGTCGGATCCAGCAGGTACTGATGTGTCCCGGTTATCCAGGCCTGGCCTGAGATCAAAGGAAAGACAGCGTTTTTCTCTCCCACGCGTGTCGTTGAATCAATGGCACAGTGAAAGCGTGAGCCGATAACTGACTCGCCAATATAGCGATCACCCACCTTCATTTTCCCCTGCTCATGAAGCAGCGCCATCCGTGCAGAGCAGCCGGTTCCCGTCGGGCACCTATCCAGTTTTCCCGGCTGGATCGTAACTGCGTTGCGCCCAAGCCACGTATCGTTCTCCTTGACAAGCGGTGCGGCTATCTGGCAGAAAGAGATATGGTTCCATTCCGGATTTTCCGGATGGCAAAACCCCAGCTGTTCATTGGCGGCATTCGTGATCTTTATGCCTGCAGCGGCAAGCTCACGGGCTTCATCGGGAGCTATGCTGAAGCCAAGGTCTGCCGCGTCAGCAATCACAAAACTGTCGCCCCCATAGGCGGTGTCGACCCGCAATGTCCCGATCCCGGCAACTTCGATCACCGCATCACGCAGATCGACAAAGGAAGCGACATTTTTAACGCTTACCCGCGTTACCTTGCCGTTCTCGCAGCGGGCAACCACCTCTATGAGCCCGCCGGGCGGCTCCAGGACCAGCCGGGTCTCGGGTTCCTCCATCGGGACTATTCCCGTTTCAAGCAGCACGGTGGCGACGCAGATTGAGTTGGAACCCGACATCGGCGGGGTGTCTTCCGGCTCCATGATAATCCAGCCCATCCGGGCTTTTGGATTTTTTGCCGGAACAAGCAGGTTGAAGTGACGGAAAACACCACCCCGCGGCTCATTGAGCAGAAAATTTCTCAGCTTCCCGTCCCTGGCGATCCAGCGGGATTGTTCCCAGACTGTATCGCCGGGCGGCGGCGCAACACCGCCGACAATAACATCACCGACCTCACCCTCGGCGTGGCAACCGACGACGTGAATAACTCTGTCTGATTTCATCAGAGATAATCTTCGCGCAGCGGCGAGAAAACCTCGATCACGACCGAATCTTCCAGGGCTTCTGCACTGTGCTCCACCCCGCCCTTCAGGCACCAGCTGTCACCGGCCTCGACATCCCTGGTTTCACCGTCGACCACAAATCTGAGTTTTCCGGAGATCATTATTCCCGTCTGTTCGTGAGGGTGCGAGTGTGCAGGAATCTGAGCGCCCCTGGTTATCTCGAACCGCCCCATCAGGGTTTTGTCGCCATGAACGGTCGTGGTTAACCTGATGCCCTCTGCCAGTTCTTTTCTTTTGCCCGCACCTGCGTTGCTGAACATCACAGCATCCCCCTTGTTTTTTGTTATGAAATCTGAGGCGTTGCCCAGATCCCTTCAATGTGTCCGAAATCCTGGAGCCGTCAGCTGCCCATCTCGATCTGCTGGGTGAAAAAAGACCGGTACTCATCCCGGCGATGGCTGACATAGAGTATTGTCGAGATCTGTTTCTCTGCCACCATCTCCAGAAAATTCAGCAGACTCTCTCTGTTCTGATCGTCAAGCCCCTGGGTCGGCTCATCCAGAATAAGCAGTTTCGGCAATTTGATCAATGCCCTGGCAATCAGAGCGAGGCGCTGCTGGGCAAAACTCAGGCGCCGAAACGGCACGGTCGCACAGTCCTCGAGACCGATATCGGCAAGCCATTCCTGCGCATGCCTTTTCTGTCCGGCCGAGAATTTACTGTATAGACCGATAGAGTCAAAAAACCCTGAAATAACGATCTGCAGGGTGCTGCCGGGAACATGGTGGCTCCGGTGTAATGCCGGACTGACGATACCCATCTCTTTTTTCAGTTCCCAGATGGACTCACCGCTCCCTCTCCGCTTGCCGAAGAGGTAGAGTTCATTGGTATAACAGTCCGGATGGTCACCGGTGATGACGGACAGCAGTGTGGACTTCCCGGCCCCATTGGCCCCGGTGATGAGCGTGTGATCCCCCTGCCGCACGAGCAGGTCAAACGAAGAAAAAATCGTCCGCTCGCCGTAACCGACCGTGCCCTTGACCAGCCGGACCAGTTCTTTGTCGTGACGTTCCGCGGGATCCAGCCTTCCATCTGCTGAACGCCACTGCTTTATGGTTTTATCCTGGTTGATCGTGCTGAGCACTTCCGGCCGTGTACCCTGAAGCGTTATCGTTCCCGCTTCCATGTAGGCTATATGGCTGCACCAGCCGGGGATATCGTGCCTGCTGGTCAGAAATATGACCAGCTCGAAGCCCCGTTTCTGCAGCCCCTGGACAATCCTGTCGAATTCCCTGCACGAATCAACATCGAGCCCGTCATAGGGGTTCTCTATCAGCAGATGCCTGCTGCCATGGGTAATGGCCTCCAGGATCAGCAGTTTTCTGCTCTCGCCTGAGCTGAGTTGGCGGTAGCCGCTGTCAAGGACATGATCAAGTCGAAACAGGCGCACGAGCTCAGCACCATTTTCGGCTGTCCCGATAAATGCATTTGCCCGGGTTCCCGGATCAATCTTCTGAGCATAGTCGGTATCATCATTTCGAACTTCCTGTTCATACAGCTCCTGCTGGCTGCTGAAACTGACAACACGAAAATCATCGGCGACCCGGACCCGATTGTCGAATTCAGAGCGTTTGTCTCTCGAGAACAGGGATATCAGCTTGTCGGCACCGGAGTTGTTGGATCCCAGTATGCACCAGGTCTGATGCTTCTCAATGGAAAAATGGTCGATGCAAAGTGTCGGCGTTTTAAGATTTTTTACCTCCAGCCACGATTCTATCATAAACATCTCTCAAACCAGGTGATTAATCTTATCAGCTTTTATCAGAGGGCTTTACCACGACCGGAGGCCAAACTCAACCTCATTGGCTGCGATTCCCGTTTACGGTTGACGAAAACCGATATTCCGAGTTAAGTATTAAGGTTTTGTCTTGACAGCAAGAACGGATGCTTTCCACCTGAACTGTAGACGAGAGACAAGCATAATCAGGGTATGACGGCACGGGAAAATGCAGCGACCGGCTGCCGGTCTGCCGTCAATCAACTGCTTCAAGAATAATGCGGTCAGCAGACCGCCCGGACAGAAGGACATTCACATGAAAGCACTCATTGCCCTTGAGGACGGAACCGTCTTTGCAGGGCGTTCTTTTACCGGGCCGGGAGAAGCTGTGGGTGAAATCGTTTTCAACACGTCAATGAGCGGCTATCAGGAAATACTCACCGACCCCTCCTACACCGGCCAGATTGTGACAATGACCTATCCTCTCATCGGGAACTATGGAATTAACCCCGACGATATGGAATCTGCCGCAATACACCCAAAAGCTTTCCTGGTCAAGGAATACAACGCGATTCCCTCGAATCACCGATCCCGCCAGAGTCTGGCCGATTTTTTAGGTGACCATGCGGTTCTCGGTGTTGAAGGATTCGACACCCGGGCACTGGTGCGTCACATCAGAAAAGCCGGGGCAATGAAAGGTATCGTCTCAACCACAGATCTCGATCCCGATTCGCTGGTCGCGCGTGCCGGTCAATGGGCCGGCCTGGTCGGCCGGGACATGGTGAAACTGGTAAGCTGCCCGGAGCCCTATGGATGGTCGGACAACGGACCAGTACCGGGAACTGACTTTTCCACAGCAGCCGGCAGCAGCGCTGACCTGAGAATTGTTGCCTTTGACTTCGGCATCAAATACAACCAGATGAGAATAATGACCGAAAAAGGCTGCAGGGTTCAGGTCGTCCCCGCAACCACCGATGCCGAAACTGTCCTTGCCATGAACCCCGATGGTATCTTCCTCTCCAACGGACCCGGCGACCCCGAAGGCGTGGGAGGGGTTGTCAGCACCATCAGGAAGCTGCTCGGCAAAAAACCTGTTTTCGGCATCTGCCTCGGCCACCAGATTCTCGGACTTGCCTACGGGGGCAGGACCTATAAACTGAAATTCGGTCACCGTGGTGGAAATCAGCCGGTTAAGGATTTACTTACCGGCAGAGTTGCAATTACCTCGCAGAACCATGGTTTCTGTGTCGATATGGACAGCCTGGACAGGAACTGCGTCGAGCTGACTCATGTCAACCTCAATGACAACAGCTGCGAGGGGATGAGACACAAATCGTTCCCGGCATTTTCAGTGCAGTATCACCCCGAGCATGCGCCCGGCCCCCATGATGCGGTCTATCTTTTTGATCGCTTTATCGATATGGTCAGAGAGCAGCGGGGATAAGAACAGCCTGCCAGAGGAGCGCTGCAGAAATCAGTATCTTTCACGATTCAACGCATAACCCAGAGACATCATGCCCAGAAGAGACGATATTCATAAAATTCTCATCATCGGATCCGGCCCCATTATCATCAGTCAGGCCTGCGAGTTTGACTATTCCGGAGCCCAGGCCGTCAAGGCGCTCAAGGAAGAAGGGTACGAGGTTGTCCTCATCAACTCCAATCCGGCAACGATCATGACCGACCCGGGGCTCGCCGATGCGACCTACATCGAGCCGATCACAGCGGACATGGTCGCCCGGGTCATTGAACAGGAACGACCCGATGCGCTGCTTCCCACCCTCGGCGGGCAGACTGCCCTCAATACCGCTATCAAGCTTGCTGAACTCGGCATACTGGACAAGTACAAGGTAGAAATGCTGGCGGCAGACATCGAGGTAATCCGTAAAGCCGAAGGCAGGGATGAATTCAGGGATGCAATGCGGGCCATCAACCTCAAGGTCCCTGAATCT